>JBGAUT010000027.1:0-77526 GCA_044228505.1 Polyangia bacterium
CGGTTCCATCGCGAATGGAAGCGAGAACGCAGACCGGAAATGGGACTCCATTCCCAATGGAACCCGGAAACCGCAGTCGCCCTCACTTCGCATCGGTGTCAGCGAAGCCAAGCCAAGATCTCCCCCTCACTCCCGCACATCCTCCAAAGTCTTAGCAAAGGCGAAGCCGAAGCAAAGGCGAAGCCGAGCCAAGACCCCCCCATTCACTCCCGCCCTCGCCCAAAGCCGACGCAAAGGCGAAGCCGAGCCAAGACCCCCCCATTCACTCCCGCCCTCGCCAGGGCGGGCTGGGGTGGGTTCGCCCCTTGAGGGGGTTGGGGGGTGAAGACCCAGCGCAGAGCTCTCCGCAAGGGAAGTGGGTCGAAGGGAGAAACCGCCGGTTTCTTCCTTCTCTGAAACAAGAAGTACCGTCGGTCCACCGACAAATTCCCACCTACGGTAAAGGACTCACTGCAGAGGCCGCTGCGAAGTCGGCTCGGCCAGCTCTGTCAGTAGGAATTGCAGGGCCCGCTCATGGGCGGCCTTCCTCGGTTTGGTTCCGTAGATGTGATTCTGCTGCTCCAAAAACAATAGCTCGGTGCGCGGCGCGGTCTTGGGAGTGGTACCCGCAGAAGGACGGCTGCTGGTGGGAAGGGGGGGCGTGCACGGAGAGACGACATCCTCGGTCTCTCGGCCTGCCGAGTCGAGGGTGGTGACGGAAACAGCGCGACCGGTGGCCCGCAGGGTCTGGGCGAGCAGACAGGCCTGGGCGACTGGAACGATGCTGTCGGCGGTACCGTGGATGATGAGGATCGGCATCTTCAACCGTTCCACCTGAAACAGCGGGGAGCGGTCAAGATAAGCCTGCGGTGCTTCGTCGGGAGATCCTTTGATATAGGACGTAAGCTGCTCTCCCAAGATGCCGTTGTAAAAGAAGGTCTCGGCGGGCCGCTCTTGCAGGTAGCGCAGCAGCGGCTCGGCTGCCACCGGAGCGGACAGCGTGACGAGCGCCCGGAGCTGCGGATCCCGCTCACCGAGCACAAGGGCAATGCAGCCCCCATGGGAGGCACCGATCGCTCCCACCCGATGGGGGTCGATGCCCGGCTGCTGGCGAAGCCAGGCCACCGCAGCTAGCGCATCGTGGACCTCACCATGGCAGAACTCGATCTCTCCTTCACTGCGCTTGCCGTCGAGTTTGCGCACCTCGCCTCGATATGCGGGCAGCACCACGGTCACCCCTTTCAAGGCCAGCCGCCGCCCCAGCTCGGCCGCGCTCGACTCATCCCCGTCAAAGCCGGAATGCAGCACCACCACCGCTGGCCGCCGAATCGGTTGCAGCAGTGGCGGGCTCGGTGACAGCAGGGTGTAGTGCTGCAGCAGCTTGCCCACCTGAAGGTCGAGCGGCCGCTGCTCCACCCCTTTGGGAAGGCGACCAAAGCGGTAACATCCCGAGGAAATAGACAGGACCACGAGCAGCAGGAGCCTCACCACATCGCGACCAGCCAGGCAACCAGGTACAACCCTCATGGCTGCGTTATACCCCGGACCGTACGCAGCCAAGGAATCGCAACACCAGGCGCGGGAAGGACTGCTCGTTACGACAGCGCAGGGAATGCGAGCCTGCCACTGCGGGTGAGGTACCACATCCCGATCGCAAACAGGATCGTGAGTACGTTCAGCAGGAGTCCGAAGCGAGCCTTGGCCTTGAGCTTGGATGGTAAGAGTCGATAGACGAGCACGACCGACAGATAGCCGCCAAGGTGCGCGGGATGATCGACCGAGTCGCTCGATTTCATCCACAGGGCGAGCAGGTCTCCGGCCATCGCCAGCCAGCCGACCAAAAACAGCGGCATCGGAATCAGCGCTTCGAAGGTGATCGACAGGGGGGACAAAAAGACTCCCAAGGCAATCAGTCCGGCGACGGCACCTGAGGCCCCCAGAGTCGGTACGTACTGACCGGACAGCCCTTGCGCAAGCAAAGAAGTCAGCGTAGCGGCCACCGCGGCCAGTCCGTACGCCATCAGGAGTCGCAGCGGGCCAAGCAGCTTTTCGACGACGCGGCCAAACACCAGCAGCGCCATCATGTTTGACAAAAGGTGCGGCAAGCTCGCGTGGGAAAAGACGTGGAGCACAATCGGCAAGACGCGGCCCTGCCACAGCACCTGCGGAGAGAACGCAAACGTCTCTAGGAAGCGCTCCATCGGCCAGCGCCGCTGCATGACCAGCTCGACCGCAAAGCACAGCACGTTGAGCCCGATGAGCGTTGCGGTCGCCCGCGCTGAAAGGACAAAGTGCGAGACTCTGTGAATCGGCTGGAGCGCATCCCGCAGCTTGGCTCTGCCCAGCAGCAGCATCACCAGAAACACCGGAGCGCGCACAAGGTCGTAGAGCAGTCCCCACACCAGCGCCAGCTCGCTATGGGCCGCCAGCTTGCGCGACCGTCGCGGCTTCCCTTTGCTCGCTGCGGTAGACCGAGGCGGAGCGTGGAGCGCTTCCGATTCGCGACTTGGGATCGAGTTTGGATGCTGCTTTGGGGCTCGCTTGCTCACGCGCTGGTCCGCTTTCGGGCCCTGACATGGTCCCGTCGCACGGACGACTTCAGCGCAGCCGCGCCACCGAGGCAAGTTTTCTACGATTCGCTCATGACCGCGCCCACGGGTCTGCGCGGCTTGTGGTTACTCGTCCGCAGCGCCGCCGCGAACCAGCACCCAGATCGTGTCGGTGGCTTCGTGGTAATACAGCGTGACCGCGACCTCTCGCGGACGCGGCTTGAAGTCAAAGCGATACTGAAATACCGCGTGGAGCTTGCGCCGCTTGACTCCTTCGTGGAAGCGCCCGGCGAACTCTTGCACGTTGGTGCAGGGTGCCACTTCGGTAAAGAAGTTCTTGCCGATCACCCCGGCGGCACTAAATCCGGACAGGCGCGACTCGGCGCGATTGAAGGCCAAGATTCGACCCGAACGGTCGAGACGAATCGCACCGAACGGGAGATCATCGAGGTCGTCGGGCTTCATTCCGGACAGCGAGTTGAGAACCTCCACACCCCGCTCGGATTGAAAGACCTGCTCTAGCTGAGCACGACGCTGCATCGAATCAGGCATAGCTTGCGAGTATAGCGCGTTTCACCCAGCACAAGCAGGCGAGCCGGTCTGGGTTCTCGTCCGCCCGGACCTAGTTCGTGAGCTCTAACTCATAGGCGCGGGCGTCGGCACCGCCACGTTCCTCTTGTCCGACCAGCCACAGCGTCGCCGAGGTCGCCTCCGCAGGCGCGGGTCGCTTGGGTTCGCTGTTCCAGAAGTTGTCGGGCTGGGTGTCGCCGGTGCGCTCGCGGTCAAACTCGCCATCGGTGGCAAACCAGCTATAGCGCATCGTCTCGGTCCGCATCTTCTGTTCGGTGTCATCGGCGCGAACGTAGGTCTGCGCCGATCCCGCCACGGAACCACCGATCAGGAACAGGTCCGCTCCCCGCTTCACTTTGTTTTTGGGACAGCTCATCGCCGTACACGGAATGAGCGCAGTCTTGGTTCCGTCTTTGTCCGGCCCCGCCAGCAGCTCCCCAAGTGCAGGATTCAGGTTGGGGGCGGGCAGCGTCATTCCCGGCAGCGCCACCCAGGTCCGCAGATAGGTGACGCCGACTTCGCGATCCCGAATGTCATTGGGATCTCCCCCATCGACGCGAACCCGCAGGATGAGCGGCAGCAGCAGCGACACCGGCGTTTCGGGTAGCTTGACCGTACCGCCGCCGCCTGGACCTCCCGTAAGCAGGAGCTGGAGCACGCCTCCGACCACGTCCTTGAGCGCCGCCGTGGGCAAGGCAAAGGTCTGGCCGCTGCCGAGATAGCGCAGCGAGCTGCTCTTCATCGGATCGGGATCTCCCGGCAGCCACTTGCGGCACCCCGGATCGAGTGTGCCCTGATTGAACAGAGACGCCGGCCCCACACACAGGAACCACTCGTAGATAAGCGGCCTGGGGGCAGCGATTCGCCGACCCGGTCCGGTGGGTGCGGCCACAAACGCGTTGAGATCCAGGTGATCGGTCGTAAACACCAGGTCGAGTCCGCCCGGCCCTGGCTTTACCTCGGCCTGCGCATCGGCCACGCTGAATGGTTCGGTGCTGCCAATTCGCAGCGACAAGATCCGCAGCTCGCGCACCAGGGTGTCGGAGTCGATGTCGCTATCGCAGCCCAAAAGCGAGGTACAGAGCAGTACCAGCACCGTCGTCAGGCTCTGCCATCGAGTCATCCATGTCATGTGCCGCCCTCTCAACCTAGAAATCAGCCCGAAGACCGATGTTGGGGAAAAACGGAATCCCGGTGATCAGCGAAGACTGATAATCCTGCCGTCCGCCGTAGGTGATCTGCTCCGCATTTGAGCGGTTGTAGATGTTCTGAATGTCCAGGTACAGCCCGAGCTTCCAGCGGTTAAACACCCAGGTCTTGTCAAAGCGCACATCGAGCTGGTGAAAGTCCGGAAGCCGGTCGGAGTAGACGCCACCCTGCACGCTCACCCAGGTCTGCTGCAAGGTATCGCGGATCGCACCAACCGTCGGGGTATACAGCCCTCCGGTCACGTAGCGGAAGCGAACGCCGACCTCGATACCCCACCACGGCAGCTTGTAGGACGCCACGGCGGTCAGGATGTGGGTCTGGTCGTAGCGGAACAGTCGCCACTGATCCTGCGGAGAGGTCCGCCGCTCCGACTGCGAGATGGTGTAGGCGAGCCAGCCAAACAGCCCGTGCCACAGCTTCTGCCGCAGCAGAAAGTCGCCACCGATGACGCGCCCGAGTCCCGAGTTGGTGTACTTGAGCACCGGGTCGGACACGATGAGAGCGCGCAGGTCTTTGTAGAAAAACTGACCCTGAATGAACAGCGTCGAGGTTGGCTCGCTCTCGAAGCCGGCAACGTAGGTGGTGCCTCGCTGCGGATCGAGGTTGGGATTGCCAAATGCGCGGTTTAGTTCCTGCGGCTGACCAAGCTGCGAATACGCGCCCACGCCGAACTTGAGCAGGAAGTACTTGGGGACAATCTGGCCGCTTATCACCAGGCGCGGCTCGGGCGAAAACACCGTGCGGGACACATCGCCGTCGTATGAGCGAATGTACGCCGACTCCAGGCGAAGCTGCGGTGACACCGTCAAGCGTCGGTCGAGTAGGTCAAAGCGGGCGATGGCATAGGGCGCGGTGCGGACGATGTGCAGCACCGACTGATCGCGCACCGAGTCAAGCTGGGTAATCGCCGAGCCGCCGGCCTGGCCGTTGGTTTCGCCGCTGCTGCCGCCACCACCGGGCGGGATCGGCGGCACCACCACCTCGAACGAGCTACGGCTGCCCTCGAAGTCGACACCACCGACGACGTTCAGCCAGGGCGCAAAGCGGTGGCGCAGCTCTGCACGCAGGTTATAGCCGAGGGTGAGTCCCTCTAGCTTAAACTGCACGGTGCCAATACCACCGTCTCCGGTGTCAAAGCGGGTTACATCACCGCCAATCGACGGCATCACTACAAGCTGCGTCGCCGACGAAAAGCGATGGGTCCAGCGAATCCGTGCGCGCGAAAAATACTGCCGACTATCGAGTGAGATGTTGATCGCGGGATCGGGATCGCTGACCCGAGCCTCCAGGTTGTCCGTCGAGCCGAAGATAAACACGTCAATGTCATCGGCCTTCGTCGGTCGATAGCGCATCGACAACTGGTAGTCCCAGTAAAACGGCGACACCTGAAACTGCGAGCGGTTAAAGAGCGGCAGGAACACCGAGATCCAGCTCACTCTCACGCCACCGGCGAGGTAGAGGTTCTTGGTCACCGGCCCTTCCAGCGTCAGCGAGCCGTCGATCAAGTCGAGCGTCACCGAGCCATGGATGCGATCACTCTTGGGCGACCGGGTGGTGACGTCGATCATGCCACCGAGGCCGCGTCCGAAGTCGGCACCGTAGGCACCGGGCTTAAACGACAGCTCCTCGACGAACTCAGAGTTTATGGTGCTGCGAAAGCCGGCAAAGTGGAAGATACGAGGAAGCTGGACTCCGTCGGCGTAGACCCGAGTATCCGCCGGGGCAGACCCCCAGACGACCAGCAGCCCGCCACCAAACGGAGCGCGGGCGACCCCGGGGAGATTCTGAACGGCTTTGATGGCGTCGTTTTGGGTACCGGGGATGCGCTTCAGCTCCTCGACGGACAGAACCTGCTCGCTGACCTCTTTTTTGAGCGGCTCGGCGCGGACCACGACCTCGAACTGGCTCTGCCGTTTCGGGGCGTAGTAGGTGATGGTGGTCTTTTTGCCCGCTGCCAGCGTCTCGATGCTCTCGGTGCGCTGGATCTGACCGCCCCGCAGCAGCACCTGATACATGCCGGGGGCCAAGTCCTCGAACAAGAAGTTACCGTCTGCGTCGGTAGTGACTTCGTACGGTTCGCCGGTGGCTTCGCCTTTGGGCTTGGTTTTCTTGTTCGGTTTGTCGCCGGGCTGGGGCGGTAGTTCTCGCCAGGGTGTGGCGGTGACTCGAATGCCGGAGACTGGATCGCGTGAACCCTTTTCGCGAACCACACCCGAAAACGGCACCGCATCCTTGGGCTTGGCACGAGCACCATCGAGGGTGTAGCCACTCGGCGGTGGTTCCTCGAGCGACTCAGCAGCGGGCGCAACCACCGGGGTTGGTTCGTCGGCCCACGCGACCCGGCATAAGCAGAACAGACAGATCCACAGCGCCTCCCGAATCGGCATTCTCTTTCGACGCGGACCGCGACCGTTGTGCTTCAGCATTTGTTGCATACAGAGCATGAAACTAGCAGAAGCGAGGACCGACTCGCACCTCTGTTGTGTGGAATGTACCCAGCGCTCTCCTCGGTGCTCAGTATCATCCGGCCCGCACTTCCCTCACAAACACCCGAGCTTACGAGCGATGCTTGCCGCCAAACACGCTCGTCCCTACTGTGAAAGGAGGGGGCATCGGATGATGGAAACTAAAGTTGCTACCGCGATGGCAAGTGGGGATGCAGCGCAGGCTGCGACGACGCTCATCGCCAAGGTGAACGCGGACCTAGCAGGCCACACGCCCGCGCTGGTGATGGTGTTCGCTTCGACCAAACAGCCACTTGGCGAGCTGATGCCCACTGTCAGTGCGGCGTTTCCGCGCAGTACGGTGCTCGGAGCCTCGACAGCGGGTGAGTTTATCGAGAGCGGTGATGCCAAAGGCTCGGCGGTAATCTTTGCGCTGTGCGGCGACTTCCGCATCTTCTCCGGCGCGGCCACCGGGCTGAAGGCAGGAGCGGAGGTGTCGGTGGTGCAGGCGCTGGAAGGAATGCCGCTGCACGTGGTCGGCTACCCCCATCGCACCGCGATCCTGCTGCTCGACCCACTCGCTGGCAGCAGCGAGGAAGCAGCCCTGATGACCGCCGGACTGATGGGCTTCGATCTGCGTCTCGCTGGTGCCGCTGCGGGCGACGACCTGGCCCTCAAGTGTACCTACGTCTCTCTGGGAGAACGGGTGATCACCGATGGTGTGGTGATCGCGACGGTGTTCTCGAAGCAGCCGCTCGGCGTCGGGGTCTGTCATGGCCACGAGCCGCTATCAGCCCCGCTGACCGTCACCCGTGCCGAAGGCAGTGTCGTCCACGAGATCGACGGTCGGCCCGCTTGGGAAGTCTGGGTCGAGCGCACCCGCGCAGCGACCGACAAGCTCGGCTTCGATCCCACCCAGATGCCAGCCAGCGACGTTGGTGGTTATCTGCTGCGCTTCGAGGCAGGACTGTCTCAAGGCGACGCCTTCAAGATTCGCGCACCGCTGTTCCGCGTCGGTGATCACTCGATTGGCTTCGCCTGCGGAATCCCCGAGGGCAGCGTCATCCGCATCACCGAGAGCGAACCATCCCGCCAGATTGACAGCGCCCGCGAGGCTGCTCGTCGCGCACTGGCTCAAGTCGGCGGTGCTCCTCTCGCCGGGGCGGTGGTCTTCGACTGCATCTGTCGCAACCTGATCCTCAAGGACGAGTTCAAGACGGCCATCGCCGGCATCTACGAAGAGCTAGGTCGGGTACCGCTCGCCGGCTTTGAAACCTACGGCGAGATCGCGCTCGACGCCGGAGATCTGTCCGGGTTTCACAACACCACGACCGTGGTGCTAGCCATCCCGAAATAACACCAAACCCGAGGGGACACGTGCAACACGTGACAAGCCAGATGACAGAACCAGGAGTTTCCCGTGCTGATCTGGCCAGGCTCCTGGCCCAAGCCCTCGGCAACGAGAAGGCCAGTGACGCTGTCAACAAGGCCACTCTCATGCTCGGAATTCGCCGTGAGGTGCTAGACAAAGCGCAGGCGCTGAGCGTGCTGGAGCACATTGCGCAGACCCCTGGGCTCGTCGGAATCACCGCTCGCTTTGCCAAGAGCCGCCTGCACCTGCGCTAAACGGGGCTTGACCCAGGCGCTCAAGCCCCGCCCCATCGGCTACCCGAGAGAGCCAATCCAGATTCGATACGAGATGAAGACCTGATCGCCGATTCGTGGACGATAGTTGTTGCCGAAGAAGACCACCGACTTCGACGCCGGATCGTAGTCAAATCCGTCAATGCGCGAGCGTGGCACATCGCGGCTTCCGATCGTGACCTTGATCGTCGAGGTAATCGGCGTCCGTGACAGCTTGAACTGGCTCGAGGCACCAGCGATGGCATCGACGAGCTTGTTCATCGCTGCCTGGACGTCGGCATCTTGCGCTTTGTTGATATCGAGCCAGGCACCGCCGAGCTTTTCGACCAGACAGCGTGGCAGATCGTTCGAGCTGTTGGCGCTGCACTCGCGGGTCGACAGATATGGGAGCAGTCCGAACGCCATGATCTGGTTCTGTTTGAAGTAGTCCGCAATGCCCTGGAGCACCGTCGCTGAATAGGTCGCTCCCCACGCGGTGTTGGTGTCAGGATTTTTGGTGGTCGCAAAGTAGCGCAGCCAGTCGTTGTTGTACTCGTCGGTAACGAAGAACGACACCTTGGTGACGCCATCGCGCCACTTCCAGTCGGGATTGCTCACCCCGGCGACGGCATTTTTCTTGAACAGGTCGTTGATGCGCACGACGGCGGCGGCGGGCTCCTCGCTGACGTTGGAGCCGCTGGTGGGGCCGAACGGGCCGATCGGGTCGTTGGTTTTGTTCAGGTCTTGAGGACAAAAGCCGTTCGTTCCCGAGGCAGGCGCGGTGACTTGGCGACAGACCTGATGGGGACCGTCGGGATCGGTGCCCGAGATGAACTTGAAGCCGCTCCCCCAGCCGGGATAGGTGGTCAGGCTAAGCTGCGGATCGGTGGGCGCGGTGGCGGTGAAGATACCGACGCGGAAGTCGACGCCAGCGGCCTGGAGGCGTTTGTAGAACTCCTGAGCGGTGCTGGCCAAGCGAACTTGGTTGTCGCCCATCGACACCGAGACGTCGACGGTCCAGACGATGTCAGCGGTCGAGTTGCGGGTCGTGTCGATGCCCTGACACAGGAAGCTGATCTGTTTTTGGCTGACCGCTACTCCCGAGGCATTGGTGAGGTCGTTGGCGCGAATGGCCGTCGCCTTGGTGCGGTCGTCATACTGCGCGGTGGGCGAGACCGCGATGATGACATCGTTGGTCAGCCCGCTGACTCGACGCACAACGGTTACGTCCAGGTAAAACGGACCGACTGCCGTTACGGTGCCACCGGCGGGGGCAGTGGCTCCACTTAGTGCAGTGACCAGATCATCGCGCACCGTCGAGGTGGTAACAGCGGCCTTGACGACGCGGAAGGTCGACTGCGTGGCCTCGTTCTGTTCGTGGGTCTGGAACTTGCGGCCAATGAAGACGCCTGTAACGGTGTAGCCCTTGCCTGTAAGCGCGGTCGAGATCTTGGTCTCGAGGTCAATTCGGTCCGCATCGATGTTAGCCAGCACCGTCGGTCGCGACACCACCAGACCTGCGACCGCCGCCGCCGGATCGTCGTAGGCTAGACCGCTGCCGGTTGCTCCCTGAAACGGCTTGGCCGCTCCCAGCACCGGGTCCGAGCCGACCTGAATGCTCGCTTGGGGCAACGTCATCTGGGTGATCATCGCGAGCCCATCGGGGCGACAGATGCGCGAGCCCGCAAACTTGTCCGAAAGTCCATCGCCGTCGGTATCAAACAGCCGTGGATCGGTTTCACCGGTCAGCACGCCGATGGTGCCGTCGAGGTTCTTGTCCTCTTCCGCATCGGGCACGCCATCGCCATCGCTGTCCTTCTTCGTCGGATCGAGGCCATTACACGTCTCACCAGCCAGGCACTGGTCGCTGCTGGTACACGACACCAGAGGACGACGCTGGTTTAGGTAGTCGGAAGCAACACAGGTCCGAGGATAGGCCAGCTCGACACCGTCCGACAGACCATCGCCATCGCTGTCTTGGGCGAGTGGATCGGCACCTGCCGCGACCTCTGCGCCATCGGTGGCACCATCGCCATCGCTGTCAGGATTGTTTGAATCGGTACCGCGCAGACACTCGATGTCATCGGTCAGTCCGTCGCCATCGGTGTCCACTCCCGAGGTGCAAAGTCCGCTGCCGTTGATGCCGTTACCGTCACAAGTTGCGGTTGCCAGCACAAAGAGCGAGCTCCAAACCCAGCGCTGCAAAGTCTTGCGTTTCATCCTGTCCCCCCAGTGGTTTGATTAGGGCCGCAGTCGCTCGGTTGTCGACGAGAGCGGCCTCATTCATGATACTCTCGGTGAGCCACGGTGGTTGCAGTCCAGCATTTTCCTTCACCGTCGCGCTGGGATAGAGCGTTTTTCCTAGGCTGCTTTGCGGTAGCATGTAGCCATGTGGCTCGAGCGGCTGGCGGCACTTACGGACCGTTTGTGGTTGCCGCCACTGCGCCTCCTCGTCGGATTCATCGAAACGCTGGGACAGCACATCATGCTGCTGTTTTCGGTGCTGCGCTGGTCGCTCCGACCGCCGTATCGATTTGCGGTGCTTCTCGAAGCGATGGTGTTTATTGGCTTTGAGTCTCTGCCGATCGTGCTGCTCATCTCACTGTTCGTCGGCGCGGTGTTTGCGCTGCAACTTTCCTCGGCACTGCGGACGTTTCAGGCCCAAGCCTTTACGGGTGCCACCGTCGGTCTAGCCCTCGCCAGGGAGCTGGCCCCGGTGTTCACGTCGATCGTCGTCTCGGCCCGCGCTGGTGCCGGCATGGCCACCGAGCTGGGCTCGATGCGGATCACCGAGCAGATCGACGCGCTGGCGACGATGGCGGTCAATCCGGTGCAGTACCTCATCGTGCCGCGAGTCATCGCCGGAACCGTGATGGTGCCGATGCTGGCGATGCTGTTTAACTGCGTCGGAATGCTCGGTGCGTACGCGGTGGCCGTCGGGGTCCAGAACGTCGACCGAGGCGTCTTCATCGAAAAAGCACAGTGGCTGCTCGATCCCAACGACATCACCCAAGGCATGGTCAAGTCGGTGGTGTTCGGCTGCGTGCTAACGCTCATCGCCTGCCAGCAGGGCTATAACGCTTCGGGCGGTGCCAAAGGAGTCGGTGTCGCCACCACTCGCTCGGTCGTCGGCAGCTTCGTGACGATCCTCGTTCTCGACTACTTTTTGACCGATATGTGGCTGACGCTGTTTACGAAGAAGGGCTAGCCGATGGCGGTGTTAAAGTGGCCAAAGCCCGACGAGGATGCCAGTTTGCCAAGCGAGCGCTTCCACATTCGCGTACGCGGCGTCCAAAAGACCTTCGGACCCCATCACGTCCTGCGCGGCATCGACCTCGACGTCGAACGCGGCAAAATCAACGTCATCATCGGCGGCTCGGGCCAGGGCAAGTCGGTGATCATGAAGCACCTCATGGGTCTTTTGAAACCCGACGAAGGAAACATCTACGTCGACGGCGAAGATCTGGTGCCTCTCGACGAGTTTCAGCTCAACCGCTTGCGCAGAAAGTTCGGGATGTTGTTCCAATACGCGGCGCTGTTTGACTCGCTGACGGTCGAGGAAAACATCGTCTTTCCGCTGGTCGAGCACGGTGATCCGGACAGCATTGCCGAGGACAAGCACGGCAAGCCGGGCAAGCGGCGCTTCTTTTCGCGGGCCGAGCTACATCAGATCGCCGTCACCCAGCTCAACAAGTTGGCGCTGCCACAGGTGCTGCTCCAAAAGTTTCCGTCTGAGCTGTCAGGCGGTCAGCGCAAGCGCGTCGGTCTGGCACGGGCGCTGGTGATGAAGCCCAAGATCCTACTCTACGACGAACCGACGACGGGACTTGATCCGGTGTCGACCAAGAACGTCGACGACATGATCCGCGATGTATCTCGCGAGCACGGCGTCACTAGCGTCATCATCAGCCACGACATGGCGTCAACGTTTCGCATCGGCGATCGCATCTCGGCACTGTACGGTGGGGTGATTATCGAAAGTGGGCCACCGAACGAGTTTCGCAACAGTCGTCACAAGTGGCTGCGTGAGTTTATCGAGACCAGCGGTGCCGTACAGATGACGCCATGTGACGAAAAAGACCTAATCGTGGATGATGTGATTTGAACTTGGCAACGGTCTGGGCGGCGCTCTCCTCCAAACAGGCGGCACCGCAAGGAGTACACACATGAAGACCGCCAGCGCGGCCCTCAAAGTCGGCTTGACCACCATCCTCATCATGGTGCTGAGCGCCGTTGCCTATCGTTTCGTTGCCAAAGGTGTGCGCGGCCAAGAAGGCCCGGTGGTGTGGGCACTGTTTCGCGACGCGACCGGCCTGGTGGACAAGTCTCGCGTCCAGATCGCGGGCCTCATCATCGGCGAGATCGCCGAGCGCCGTCTGCAAGGAACCTACGCTCGGGTCAGCATCCGGATGCGGCCTGATGTCGAGCTGTGGTCAAACGCCGTCATCTACAAAAAGTCGAGTTCGCTCCTCGGTGAATACTTCATCGAGATCGATCCCGGCACGCCGCAGTCGCCCGATCCGCTGTCGGGACAGATGGTGAAAAACAGCCTGCTCAAGAGCGGCGATCAGGTCATAAACGTCGTCGAGGCAGTGACCACCGGCGACATCCTGTATCAGGTCAACGAGACGCTGCCGATCGTGCGCGACATCCTCCGCGATGTGCAGCGGCTCACCCAAGGGCCGGTGCAGGACATCGCCCGCGAGGTCAAAGACTCGGTGGCGCAGAACTCGGACGCGATCGCGACGCTGCTCAAGCATGTCGACGGCATTGCCCAAGACGTTCGCTCGATCACTTCCGGTCAATCGGCCAAGGACGTGCAGATCTCGCTCGCCAACGTTCGTGAGGTCACTGAAGGACTGCGCGACCTGGTCGGCAAAGGCTCATCAGAGGTCGACTCGACTGGGGCCAAGCTGCGCCAGAACCTCGACAAGCTGTCTTCTGCCGTCGAGTCACTCAACCACGCGCTCGGCAACGTCGACCACATCACCGGCGACATCCGCAAGGGCAAGGGCACCGTCGGACGGCTCCTTGTCGATGACGCCATCGCCAACAACGTCGAGCAGATCACCTCCGACGCCTCCGAGCTGGTCCGTGGCTTCAGCCAGCTTCAGACCATCGTCGGGCTGCGTAGCGAGTACTACATTCGCTCGAACGACTTCAAAAACGCCGTCGAGGTCCGTCTGCAAGCACGCCCCGACAAGTACTATCAAATCGAGCTGATCGACGACCCTCGGATGACCCGCACCTTCTCGCGCTCGGTCACCACCACCGATGATCCCTCGAAGCCCCTGACGACGACGACGGACCTGGTCCAGATCACCCGCGCCTTCAAGATTTCGTTCCAGTTTGCCAAGCGTTTGTTCCTCGATCCGAAGTGGTTCATCCTGACGCTGCGCTACGGAATCAAGGAAAGCACCGGTGGCATCGGCTTCGATATCGACTTGTTCAAAGAGCGACTGACCTTCAAGGTCGACGCCTTCGACGCCCGCACCAATATTTGGCCCCGGCTGCGCATTTACTCGACGGTGCAGTTCTACCGCAACATGTACGTGCTGGCCGGCGTCGACGATGTCATAAACGATCGCCCGCCCGGCGGCCAAGGCTCCTTCGGTCGCGATTTTTACGTCGGCGGCCAGCTGATGTTCAACGACGAAGACCTTAAGTCCATCCTCGCCGTCGGCGGCTCCGCAATCGGCAGCGCAGCGCGCTAGTCACCCTCAAAATTCGTTATAACTAAACCGTCGCTCGTGTACCTAACCTCTCTTCTTTGGCTCAATTCTGTCAGCCACCGCTTCGGTCACCTACTCGGTCCATTGCCGGGGGATGGGTGGCGTGTGCTTCGGCTTGTCCTTATGTCTTTGTGCGTCGGGCTGCTCCTGTTTCCGTCGGTTGGTTCGGGTTTTGGGGGACAAGATCGGCTGGAGTTGGCGCAGGTGGCACTCACCGGAATTCCGCCCGCTCAGTCGGTACCCCGGCCCGAAGCGCTGTCCCGGCTTTTGTGGGAGCTGGAAAAGCGCACCTCGATTGAGGTAAGCACCGAGGTGGCGACGGTGCATCTGGGTGACGCCGCCGCGCTGCATCGCCATCCACTTTTGTACCTCGCCGGGGATCGGGCGTTTCCGCTGCCAAGTGACGAGGAGCTGGCGAACCTGCGTCGGCATCTCCAGCTCGGCGGCCTGCTCATCATCGACAGTGCCGAGGGTCGCGCCGGTGGAGCCTTCGATCAGTCGGTGCGGGTGCTGCTCGGCAAGCTGTTTCCGCAAGCACCACTCACCCGTCTGCCCGAGGACCACGTCCTGTTTCGCTCGTTTTATCTACTGCGCGTGCCCGTCGGTCGCGTCATCGCCCTGCCCTACGTCGAAACGGTGCAGCTTCGCGGCCGCGCTGCGATCGTCTACAGCCAAAATGATCTCGGCGGAGCCTGGGCCCGCGATCGCTACGGCCAGTGGCTGCATGACGTCGTCCCGGGTGGTGAGGTGCAGCGCGAGCAGTCGCTCCGACTCGGCGTCAACCTGGCGATGTACGCGCTCTGTCTCGACTACAAAGCCGACCAAGTCCACGTCCCGTTCATAATGCGTCGGCGAGCCTGGCAGCCGCAGCTTCCCAGCACCAGCCCAGCCCCGGTGAATCGGTAGCCATGAACCTCCTCGGCGGAGACTGGAACGAGTGGAAGCTAGCGCTTTTGGCACCCCGCAGCCTATCGGGGCGGGTAGTCGCTCTGGCGATCGTCGTCGTCGTGCTCGGTCTGGCGTTTCGGGCGCTGCGGGGTGAACAGCCCCGACGCAGGTTGCTGCTGTTATCGCTGCGTGCCATGGGAATTCTGGCGACGCTGTTCCTGTTCTTCCAGCCGACCATTCGCCTGCGCAACGTCAGCCGGATGCCCAATCACATCGCGGTGATCGTCGATGCCTCCGAGTCGATGCGCTTGGCCGAGGAAGGCGGAGGAGAGACACGAGCCGGTCGAGCGGCAGCGCATCTGCGAGCCGAAGCGACGACCATCCACAAGTGGCGAACCGATCACAAAGTTGAGTTCTTCACGTTCGGTGACCGTCTGCAGTCGTCGACATGGGACAGCGTCACCCATCCCGATGTGAACTCGCTACGGGCCGATTCGACGCGGATTCGGGAAGCCCTGTCCGCTGTCCGGCAGCGCTTCGAGGGTCGAGATCTCGCTGGGGTGGTGCTGTTCTCTGATGGGCTCGATAACGGGCGGCTCAGCGCCGGTCAAAGTGAACCCAAGCCCGGACAGCTCAGCCTCGATGCCGACACCCAAGAGTTCCTGCGCGCCCTCGATGTCCCCGTCCACACGGTCGCCGTCGGCAAACCCGGCCTTCGAGATATCGCACTCACCCGCGTTCTCGCCGATCAGTTTGCGTTCGCTCGGACCGCCGTCGAGGTCGAAGCCCGTCTGCAAGTATTCGGTGCCAAAGCCGCTGGCTGGGGCGGTCGCCACTTGCCGGTCACCCTTCGTCGCGATGGCGTCCCGATCCTAACCGTCGACATCGAAGTCCAGCCCGAGCAGCGCGAGTACCGCGTCATCTTCCCGTTTACTCCCGACCGCGTCGGTAAATTTCTCTATGACATCAGCGTTCCGGTCCAGCCCGGCGAAGCCATCAGCGAAAACAACCGCCGCGCCTTCGTCCTAAAAGTGGTCCGCGAGAAAATCCGGGTCGTTCACGTCGCCGGTCGCCCAAGCTGGGACGCTCGCTTTCTCCGCGCCGCTCTCAAGAGTGACCCGAACATCGACCTGGTCGCCTTTTTCATCCTCCGCTCGCCGAGCGACATCGAGTTCGCGCCATCCGAGGAAACCTCGCTCATCCCGTTTCCATGCCAAGAGCTGTTTCAAGAGCAGCTTCGCAGCTTCGATCTGCTGATCCTCCAGAACTTCAACTACAGCGCCTACTGCTCGCAGTTCCTGCAACCGGCGATCGTGCCGTTTGTCGAGGGTGGCGGCTCGGTGGCGATGATCGGCGGCGATCTATCGTTCAGCTCTGGCGGCTATTACGGATCGGAGCTGTCACAGATCCTGCCGGTGGTCTTAAGTCCGGATGAGCTGTCGGGCGGCTCGGCGTCCCGACTGATTGATACCGATTCCTTTGTCCCCAAGCTCACGCCCGCGGGACGCAATCATGTGGTGACGGCGCTGCACCTCGATGTGCGCGAAAATGCCCAGCGCTGGGCCGAGGTGCCACCGCTCGATGGACTCAACCTGGTGCAGAAGGCGCGGCAGCAGGCGACGGTGCTGCTCAGCCATCCCAAGCTCAAGGACCAGGACGGCAATCCGATGCCATTGCTCAGCGTTGCGGAGCTTGGCAAAGGACGGACGCTGGCGCTGCAGGCCGATTCGACCTGGAAGTGGGCGTTTACGCCGGCAGCAGTGCAAAAAGCGACCGCCAAAGTTGGCGAGGGAGACGGGCGAAACACCACCTATCAGCGATTTTTCGATCAGGCGATTCGCTGGCTGATTCGCGATCCATCGCTGCGCCTGCTCCGCGTCGAAGTGGCCGAAAGTGAGCTGCGCCGAGGTCAGCCGGTCCGGGTCGAGGTGCGGGCGCTCGGTCCCGACTATCAGCCGGTTGGGCGAGTCGAAGTGTCGCTGTCACTCCAGCGAATTGCCGGTACGGAGTCGGGTGCTACCTCCGAACCGCTTCAAGAGAGTGCGCTGTCCAAGACGATTCGGACCGATGACGATGGCGTCGCCAGTCTGGAATGGCCACAGCTTCCCGAAGGAGGCTACCGCGTGGTGGCCAGAGCCGTCATTGCAGGCAGGCCCACTGACGACAGTGATGTCTTCCTGGTACGCGGTATTGGTCGCGAACTGGAAGCGCCCGAGGCCGACGACCGACTCCTGCGTCTGGTCAGCGAGATCAGCGCTGGGGAACACAAGCGGCCCGGCGACTCGCTATCCGGTCTGTACTTCCATCCGCCGCACATCGAGCACGTGCGGGACCATCGGGATCTGCCGCTGTGGGACAACCCCTTGATTCTGGTGATCGCTGTCACCTGTTTCGGTCTCAACTGGATGCTGCGCCGGCGATGGGGATACGCTTAGGATGATGAACCGCGATGAAGTGAGCGCAGCCGCCGCAGAACGAGCCCGTGCAGTGGGCGGCAGGACCGCAGTGGGCTGCGTGGTGGTGCTCAGTCTGATTCTGGCGAACCTGATCAAGTCGGTGCCACACCTTGTACTGACACTGCTCGGAATGACGGTGGTGCTGTCGCTGGTCGCCTTTCGAATCGGCCAAGTCGCCGGTCCTCGAATTGCCGCAAGTCCGTGGCAGCTCGCGCCGCTTATCGGCTCGCTGGCGGCGCTCATCTCGCTGCTCTCCACGGCGCTACTGGCTGCCACGGTGGGGCTTGTGTGGGGTCTATATGATGGCGTTCGCGGTGCCGACTGGGCCTACAGCTACCTGGGCAAGCCGTTTCTGGCGGTGATCTATTACGGCTCGCTGGTCGCCGTGCTGTGCGGAGCGGCGGCCGGACTCCTGATCCGATTCCTACTGCGGCGGAGCTAGCCTCCGGAGCGACCAGACCGACTCTGTTGAGCAGTCCGGCACCCTTAGGAAAACCGACAGTCTGGCTGCTTCCGTCCGGTCTTGGTGATCACGAGGTGCCAAAGCTGTCCATCACGAGCCAGAGAGCTTCCGGCTGCCGATAGCAGATACCACTGCCACATCAAATAGAAGCGTCTGTCGTACTTCTTTTGATCGAGCAGATGATAGCCGTTCTTGAAGTTCTCCCACCAGGCCATCAGCGTGTGATAGTAGTCCGGCCCGAAGTTGTGCCAGTCCTCCATCACGAACAGTCCCTCCATCGCTTTCCCAAGCTGAGCGATCGATGGAGCACAGGCGTTCGGGAAGATGTACTTTTCGATAAACGGAGTCCCGTGCAGCAGGCTTTCGTTGTTGCCCACCGTGTGAAGGAGCGCAACTCCGTCCGGCTTCATGTTGCGATGCACGACTTCCATCAAGTTGCGATGGTTCTTGTGTCCGATGTGCTCTAGGAGTCCGATCGACCACACTCTGTCGAACTGTCCATAGACATCGCGGTAGTCCTGCAAGCGAAACTCACAGGGCAGATTTCCCGCCATTTCCCGCGCCAGCTTCACTTGCTCTTTGGCGACGGTCACACCGACGACTTTGACGCCGTACTTCTCTGCCGCATACATCGCCAGACCGCCCCAACCACAGCCCAGATCGAGCACGGTCATGCCCGGTTGCAGACCGACCTTGCGACAGATGAGATCCAGCTTGGCATCCTGCGCTTGTTCCAGGTTTTTCGCGTTCTTCCAGTAGCCACAGGTGTAGACGAGGCGCTTGTCTAGCATCACCTTGTACAGATCGTTGCCGATGTCGTAGTGCTTCTCTGCGACCTCGTACGCTCGCGCCCGACTCTGCCGATTGAACAGGATCGCGTGCAGCGTGATCATCTTCATCCGCCAGTTGCCGGTGATCTTCTTGGTCATGTCGGCGCGGAGAATTTTTTCGAAGAACAGCTCAAGCTGTTCACAGGTCCACCATTCGTCCATGTAGGACTCGCCAAGACCGATCGACGCCTCGGCCAAGAGTCGTTCGTAGAACAGTGGATTTTTGACTACGATGTCTCCTGGGTTTTTCCCCTCAAAGCCGATTCCGGCCTCTGTGAACAGCTCGCGCACGACGCTTTCAGCGCGCACACGGCGTGCCTCATCCGAACTCGAATGCCCTGCCATGATTCCCCCCAATGTTGCTGTGAAACGGCTCGGTTACGACGCGACGGATTCCGAGACTTCCTGTCGGGCTGCTTCTCGAAGCTCATCGATGTCGCGATAAACATGCTTCGGTTTGCCAAAAATCTTGAAGGTCTGCAGGACTGCATCCGCCCAGCCGTACATCCGATAGGGATAGCCGTTCTGTTCGCAGAATTCCTGCACAAGTGGACTCATCCGCTTGTAGTAAATGTGACTGTATCCAGGAAACAGATGGTGTTCGATCTGGTACTGGAGACCGGAACAGACCAACGCTCCCAAAAATCCGGTACGGAAGTTGATGGTCGTCGCTGTCTGCAGCAAAACGAAGTCCTTCTTCCACGCTCCCTTGGCAACACAAAACGCCTTTTCCGGATAGTGGCCAGGGGCCAAAATGCAGTAGAGGGGATAGCCAAGCAAACCGATGCGCAGCAAGTTGAAACCGATCACATGCGTAACCGGAAAGAAGAACGATGGGATCACAAACCACGCCACTAGATGCAAAGACATCACGATGAGATCCGCCCAGTGCGCCGGTTTGCGGCGACTCTTGTCCGGAAGGATCGCAAGCAGGTGTCGCCAGCTCCCAATCTGACGCAGATAGCTGTTCAACCAAGCAACAAATGGAAACACGAATCTCTGCTGGTTAGGAAAGAAGCCGATTCCCTGCTGCACTTCTTCCTCGGTGCTGGCAAACACTGGCGTAAAGTCTGCGTCTCCATCGATTCCCATCACGTTCGGATTCGCGTGATGCAAGGTAATGTGCCGATAGCGCCAGAACGTAGCCCCTAACATCAGAAAGAAGGGATACCCGAAGTAGGCCAGGACTTCGTTCACCCAGCGATGTTTGCTCGCTGCATAGTGCGTGGCGGTGTGGGTATTCGTTCCGACTCCCACCGAGCCATACGTCGAGATCAGCATACCCAGCGCACGCAGCCACAGCGGCTCCGTCCAGACAAATACAGCGATTCCAAACAGAGCCAAGAAGACATGCACGGCCAGCTCGAAGACAACTGGACCAACCGGACGACGGTTCCAGCCTCGGTTGCGGAACTCTGTCTTCAAGGCAGCTAGGGCATCTTCCATCGACACAGAATAGCGCAGCCGCTTGCGTCCGTAACATCAAAGATTGTCATCATTGTGTCATCGCTGATTGTCACCATTGTGTCATCGCTTGGGATGAACAGAGTGGTCAGTGGTTCGACGACTTAGTTGGGATGCGTGCCACATAAGAACACGCTGCGGACAATTCCTGTTTCGTTGTGGAAGCTTGGTCCGCAATCGCGCCGCTGGGATCCCCCTGCATCCTCCGTTTGGCGGTGTTGTGGTGTTAACTGCCGACCACTGCGCCGATATCAGCCCAGTGCGGCAGACCCAGCGAACGGACCGCTCTTTTGTGATGCGGATCGAACAGACGTCGCGCTCTGTTTGTGCTGAAAACCGACCCCCAAGCTGGGGGAGCTGCCGCACCGAGAAACACGGCCGGAGAGGAACAGCGCGATTCGACTCTGGAAACACTGGTCGAAGCATCGGAGTCCTAGGCATCGGTGAGCGGCGCGCACCCGAGACGGAGCCTCCCGCCAGGTTTCTGGGGAACTACTCCGAATTTCTTGATCTGGACGTAAGTGTGGGCTACCCAAGGCGATATGAAGCGGTTTCACGGACGGTTTTTGTATTCTCTCCTCTCGATCGGATTGGCTCAAGCCGGATTGCTTGATGTTTCGACGGTAACATCGGCGCATGCCGAGGAGCGCAACCCTGACATCGCCCAGATTGAGCGCGACATTGCCGAAGCCGGACGGACGGGCGCGCTACCTACGCTGCAAAAGGCGTGGCAGGTTCGCTTCGATGGCTCCACTGGTCCGGGCGAGCGTATTTCGCTCGAGGTACTCCCAGCGATTCCGGTTCAGGAAGGCGATCCGGAATCGAAGAAGCGCTTTGACCGACTGCGCGAACAGGTGAAGTTGGCCTTCGAGCAGCACCGTCAAGACACCGGTGTGTTCACGATCGTGCTGCGCGATGGTCAGAAGCTGCTCACCAGCCAGGGCATGGTGATTCCGCTCAAGTTCGTGTTTCGGCGGCTGATGTTCTCATCGACCGAAACCAACTTTGCGGGCTATGGCCAGGCGGGCTGCTCGATCACAACCCAGTTCTTTGCCACCGGCACTCGCGAGCCGCTGCGGCTCGGCGAAAATCCGACGCTGACACGCTTTCACTTTAGCCGCGATGGCATTGCGATGTTCCAGGGCTATCAGGGACAGCACGGCGAAATCGTGATGTTCCGTCGCCAGACGAACGATCCGGTCGAGGTATCGCTCGAATATACCGATCCCGAGCTAGGCCAGGTCACCCGCTTTGCGCCGGTGCCTCTCGGCATCTGTTCGGACGCCGCGATGCCGCCACCGCCTCCTCCTCCCCCTGTGGCAGAAGCAGCCCCGCCCTTTGCCGAGGCCCCACCACCACCCGCTGAAGGCGTCGTAATTCCAGAGCCTCCGCCACTGCCTCGTGGCTTTACTTGGGGCATCTCGGCGATGGCGGGTGCCGGGATCATTGCCGAGCCAGGCTACGGTCAGGGAGTCGGTGGCGCGGCCTTTGGCGCGTCGGCACGCATGGGCTACTTCTTCCATCCCCAGTTTGCGCTGCTCGGAGAAGCTCGACTTACCGGCATGGCGGGTCCGTCGTTCCAAGCCTACAAGATCAACGCGGCGATGCTCGCACAGGTTCATTTTCTGCGCATCTGGGTGCTGTCAGGGGGTCCAGCACTCGGCTTTGCCGGTAGCGATCGCTACGGTGGCTCGAACTTCGCGGGAGGCTTCCTGGCCCGATTCGGGGCCGATATCGCGCTCAAGCCGTCCACGAGCGGTCGCGGCCGGGCCATCTCGCTCCGGCTCGAAGCAGAGCCCCTGTTTTTGCCGCTCAACAACGACGCCCGCGTAAGCTCTGTTGGCTCGATCTCCAGCATCGGATTCACCGTGGGATACGAGAGCTACTAATGGCCGCGAGCGCAGCGCCGACCGAGATCCTGTTCTACCCCAAGACCTGTCAGGCGCAGTTTGCGTGCCCGAGCTGTCGCCATAGCGCGCCGGTAGTGTTTCAAGATCCCGATGCCTTTGCAGATGACGAACCGATCGGTGGTCGCAGCCCGGCGTTCCGCGCAGCCGCTCTGCAACAGGCCCAAAAGACGCTGACCGCGAAAGCCCAAAAAGCACTTCCGCTGGTTCCTTGTCCCAAGTGTGGTGCGATCGCGGCCACCGCGCTGCAGAGAGCCTATCTGCGCGCCGCACTGCCCCTTGTGGCGGTGGTACCGGTGGTGTTGCCTACGTTGACCATGCTGCTTGGTGTGATTACGCCAGCCAATAGAATCTCTTCCGCGCTGATGGCTCTTTCGATCACCACCCTGCTCTCGCTTGCGATCGCGGTGTGGGGACAGCGAAGGCTGGTCGGTGATGCGCGACGGTCTGTGCGATTCCGTTCGTGACTCCAGTGCCCTCAAGCAGCCTCCGCAACGCAGCCGAGATGCTGAACCCAACCTTCGTGGACTGATATGCCAACGACAGATGTTGTAGTGGTCCGTAAGCTTTCGTTTTTGGACCGATTCCTAACCTTGTGGATTTTCCTCGCGATGGGAATCGGTGTCGCGCTCGGATTCCTGGCACCCGGCTTTGCGCGCACGCTACAGAGCCTGAGTGTTGGCACCACGTCGCTGCCGATCGCTGCGGGGCTGATCCTGATGATGTATCCCCCGCTCGCCAAGGTGCGCTACGACGAGCTTGGTAAGGTCTTCCGCAACCGTCGCGTCCTGGGACTGTCTCTTTTGCAAAACTGGGTCGTGGGACCGCTGCTGATGTTCGGGCTATCGGTGGTCTTTTTGCGAGATCGTCCCGAGTACATGCTCGGACTCATCCTGATCGGACTCGCCCGCTGCATCGCGATGGTCATTGTCTGGAATGATCTCGCCAAAGGAGACACGGAGTACTGCGCGGGACTGGTGGCGTTTAACTCGATCTTCCAGGTGCTGTTTTTTTCGGTCTACGCCTACTTCTTCGCCAACTTGCTGCCGGGATGGCTGGGACTGCAAGGCACCATTGTGAACATCTCGATCGCGCAGATCGCACAGAGCGTCGCCATCTACTTGGGAGTCCCGTTTCTGGCTGGTTTTCTCACCCGGAAGATTCTGGTCGCGGCAAAGGGAGTCGCCTTTTACGAGTCGCAGTTTGTGCCACGAATCAGTCCTCTCACGTTGGTAGCGCTGCTGTTTACCATCGTGGTGATGTTCTCTTTGAAGGGCGAGACGATCGTGCAGCTTCCGCTCGATGTACTGCGAATTGCGGTGCCGCTGCTGCTCTACTTTGTGATCATGTTTGGGCTGTCATTTTGGATGAGCAAACGCATTGGTGCCAATTACCAGCAGAGTGCCACGCTATCCTTTACTGCTGCGTCGAACAACTTCGAGCTAGCGATTGCGGTAGCGGTGGCGACCTTTGGCATTCACAGCGGGGCGGCGCTGGCAGCCGTCATTGGTCCGCTCGTAGAAGTTCCAGCCCTCATCGGTCTAGTCCATGTTTCGCTATGGGCCCAGCGACGATTTTTCTCCGGATCCGCCAAGCTCTCCTGACTGGTCTTCCCGGCCGATTGAATGATTCCTAGTCCGGGACAGACAGACAGCGGATTGATACAGGAGTCAGCTCTTGGAACAGCGTCAGCAGAACCAGCCAAGCCTGCTCTTTTTGTGTGTTGCAAACTCTGCCCGAAGTCAAATGGCCGAAGGTCTCGCCCGCCATCTGTTTGGAACTCGAGTCCTGGTGCAGAGCGCCGGCAGCCAGCCGACCCGAGTCAACCCATATGCGATCGCGGTCATGAAGGAGCGAGGAATTGATCTGAGCGGACAGTACTCCAAGTCCGTCACAGAGATTGATCCGGCCACGGTGACGATGGTCATCACGCTGTGTGCTGAAGAGGTCTGTCCGGTGTATCTAGGACCGGTCGAGCGCTTGCACTGGCCGATTCCCGATCCGGCCAGCGAGAATCAGGATCTCGCTGCGGAGGAACTCCTTGCTCGATTCCGACGCGCCCGCGATCAGATCGCGGAGCGCTTGGCTGCACTGATTCAGTCCAATAAGAATCTTGTGAAATGACTCTTATTAGGAGTCACTCGGAGTCACAGTAATGACGACGGACTTAGAGGTTGGAGTACGGCTCTTATCAGCACGACTTCCCAAGGGAACGAGTACGTTCGTCTCGGGAAAATAGGTCGCGGTGCAGCCTGGCGGAATCGGATAGGGAACCACCACAAAGCGCCGCGCCGTTCGCGTCTCTGCCTCAAAGTGACTGTGCAGATCGACAAGCTGCTTCGCTTGCAGGTGACGATTCTGGATATCTTCCTGATTCATCAGGATCACCCGTCTGCCACCGAACACGCCGCGATACCGATCATGGAGTCCGTAGATCGTGGTGTTGAACTGATCGTGGGTACGAATCGTCATCATCAATAGCTGCCCCGGCAGTAAGTCGTGACGAGGCAACGGCTCGACGGTAAACATCGCCTTGTGAGAGCTTGTTACAAAGCTCCGCTCCCGCGCTGTGTTCGGCAGGATGAAGCCATCGCCGCCGCGCACCCGTCCGTTAAAGTGCGCAAAGCCGGGAATCGTCGCTTCGATGTGATCACGAATCAAATCGTAGTTGTCGCGCAGACGGAGCCAGTCGACCCGACTGCGTCCGCCCAGTACCGCATCGGCCAGCTCGCAGACGATCGCAACCTCACTACGGAGCTGCGCAGAAGCCGGGTTTAGGTGTCCCTGCGAACGATGGACCACACTCATCGAGTTTTCGACGGTGACAAACTGCGGTCCAGTCGCTTGAAGATCGCGCTCTGTTCGTCCAAGACAGGGCAAAATGAGCGCACCATGGTCGCTGATCAGATGTCCACGGTGCAGCTTGGTCGAGACATGAACTGCCAGACGGCAACGGCGGAGCGCCTCTGCGGTGACCTCGGTGTCGGGAGTCGCCGATAGGAAGTTGCCGCCCAGGGAAAACAAGAGCGCCACCTTCCCTTGCCGCATCGCTTCAATCGTACCTACGGTATCAAGGCCCGGCTGACGCGTCGCCACAAACCCAAAGCGCTGCTCCAGACGAGACAGAAACCCCTCCTCTACTTTGGGAGTGATTCCCATGGTGCGATCACCCTGAACATTCGAGTGACCACGCACTGGGCACAGCCCCGCGCCGGGTCGTCCAATGTGGCCCCCCAGCAGAAGCAGGTTCACGACCTGCTGAATCGTTGCCACCGCCGCCTTGTGCTGCGTAAGCCCCATCGCCCAGCAGGCAATGATGCGACGGGAACGGAGCCAGACCTCGGCGGCAGCACGAATCTGGGGACGACGGAGGCCGGAGCCGGACTCAAGCTCAGCCCAGGTCACCGCATCGAGATCCGCGATGAGCGCATCGATACCGGAGGTGTGCTGGCGAATGAATTCCCAATCGAACACCTTACCGGGCCGCTTGCGCTCTTCATCGAGAATCTCCTTCATGATGCCCTTACAGAGCGCGGCATCACCATCGATCTGCACCGGCAAAAACAGGCTGGTAATCGTCGAACCGCCACCGAGCAGCTCGGTCGGATTCTGTGGATGGGCAAAGCGCAAAAGCGCCGCCTCTGGAAGCGGGTTGACCGCGACGATCTCACAGCCTCGGGTGGCTGCTTTTTGCAGCGTGGACATCATCCGTGGGTGATTCGTCCCCGGATTCTGTCCGAGGATAAAGATCGCGTCGGCTTGCTCAAAGTCTTCCAGCTGGACCGTGCCTTTGCCAACGCCCACCGTCTCTTTTAAGGCCACCCCGCTCGACTCGTGACAGAGGTTGGCGCAGTCGGGAAGATTGTTCGTCCCAAGCTGTCTTACCAGGAGCTGAAACAGATACGCCGCTTCGTTACTGGTTCGTCCCGAGGTGTAAAATGCCGCTTCGTGCGGAGATGACAGTTTGCCAAGCTCGTCGGCAATCAGTCGGTATGCGGCATCCCAAGAAATGGCCTGATAGTGACTTCCGCCCGGTGGTAGATAGACTGGCTCGACGAGACGACCGTACTGACCGAGGACATAATCGCTCTCGCTCAGTAGCTCGGCGATGCTGTGACGGGCGAAGAACGCGGCGTCGATGCGACGACGGGTAGATTCCCAAGTGACCGCCTTGGCTCCATTTTCGCAAAACTCGATCTCATTTCGCTCACCCGCCGCTTCGGGCCACGCGCAGCCGGGACAGTCCACTCCCTCGGGCTGATTGACCTTGAGTAGCGTCTGTATCCCGCGCAAAAGTCCGGTGTCGTTGCGACGAATCTCGTGCAGCGTCGACAAAATTGCAGCGGTGCCCCCTGCTTGCTCCGCTCGGGTGGCAAGGGTTACTTCGCTGGAATCGTCGGGAGTCTGCGCCCCACTGCTGGATTGATTGGCGTCTGACATGCTGGACCGTCCTCGCTATCGTCTACTTCTTCGTCGCGCCAAAGCGGACCTTGGCCACTGTGCAACCGCTCCACCCCACAGTAGACGTTCATTCGCTGGTCGCGCAAAAAACCCACCAACGTCATTCCCGCCGAGCGCGCCACTTCCAGCGCCAAGCTCGATGGGGCTCCGATCGCGACAAACACCGGTACGCACGCCATCCGGGCCTTTTGCACCAGTTCAAAGCTGGCCCGGCCCGAGACAAGCAGGATGTGACCGTGCAGCGGCAGCGTCCCGGCGCGAAGTCGCGAGCCCATCAGCTTGTCGACGGCATTGTGTCGTCCGACATCTTCCCTAAGCGCAACCAGGCGCAGATCGGAGTCAAACAACGCCGCCGCATGCAGCCCTCCCGTTCGCTCAAACGTCGCCTGCGCTTGACGAAGCAGGATCGGCAACCTGGGCAGATCCGCAAGCTGCACCTTGGGCCAGTCCGGACGCAGGCTTTCGCTAGGGGTCGAGATAAGCCCATCGAGCGTACTTTTGCCACACACCCCACAGGCGCTCGTCGAAAAGAAGCTCCGCGCCAGTCGCGCCGTTGGCAACTCCACACCCTCACGCAGTGTTACCACCACCGAGTTGTCATCCCCGATGGGGGTCTCGACCGCCAGCACCTCCGACGGTGAGCGAACCAGACCTTCTCCTACCAAAAAACCGAGCGCCAAGTCGGCATCATCTTCGTCTCGCTCCGCTCGCGTTTGTGCCGGAGTTCGCATCGTAATTGTCAGCGGCTGTGCGGCACCACCCTGTCCGCTGCGCAAGAGGATTTGCAGCGGAGACTCGACGCAGACCTGCTCGACCCGCTGGGACACCCGGTTCCCATCGAAGTGAAACACCGGAACTGGCTGAACACGCCGACTCATGTTCGGCCAAGAATAGCGGCTGAAAAGCAGCGTGACCGGAAAATGTGCTCAGGGAATCGCCAGCCACAGCCCGCGTCGCGCCGCGGTGGCGCTTAAAACAGAATGCGGCGAGCGTTTTCCAGTGAATGCCGCCGTAGGAAGCTCGTTCGGTGCGCGGCATCCTCAATGTCCAGAAGTCGAGCTGCGAGCTGACGGTTTAGCTCGACCAACGCCTGCGCCGCTCGAGCTTCATCACCCAGTTCTCGGAGTGCATCCACCCAAAGAAGTCGCAGCGGAATCTCACTCCCACCGGTTCCATGAAGAGAGTCGATGAGCTCGATTCCTTCCCCGATCACCGCAACTGCCTCAGCAACTTGTCCGTTCATCAGCAGCACACGTCCCAGGGCTAAGTATGCGACGGGTGCGCTGCTCCGAAGTGGTTTGAAGATCTGGAGGGCCATGCGAGCTTCCGTTTCGGCTTTGACCCTGTCTCCGAGTTCGTAGAAGTGAGCAGCCAGCGCACACTGCGCAAAGGCCGCGTAATAGGAGTGATTCCCAATGCTGTTGAGGACACTAAACGCCAGCCGCTCCGCTTCCTGCTGAGCCGCAGGGTCGTTGCGCTCGGCGAGAAGCAGCGCGTACAGCATCTGTACCCACACAATGGTGATCGGTTCATCCAGGCGGAGGGCAACTGTCAGCCCATCCCGGAAGCAGGCCTCTGCTTCATTCGAGTAGCCCATGCGCCCCAAGGCATAACCGAGATCCCCTACCGCAACCGAGGTCATGCGCCGATCCCCGATCTCACGAAAGGAGTCCACCGCGTTCCGGAAGTACTTCACGCTAGCGCTCGGCGTCGGTTGGAGGGCGTTGCTATGACGACCCTTGCCATAGTTCATCCAGGCGCGGACGTAGCCATCGCTTTGAGAAAGCGATCCCCCTGTCCGTTCCACGTGAGACAGAAACAGCTCTGCCATTTCGCGATCACCGATCATGCCGAGCATCATCAAGAGGATCGTGTTTGATTCGACATAGCTGCCAATGATGTCTCGCGATGGTGCCACGCTGCCAAACAGAAGCGATAGCTCTGCGACGAGCTGGCCCTTGCCAAGCGCCGCCGCACACGCCGTGGCCATCGAGACGGCCCGCAACCAGTGCAGCGTTCCTTCACTCAGCAGCTTGATGGCATCACAGCCCGCAGTCAGCGCATGATCCAGCTCGTTACGCCAGAACCACGCCACACACTGCAACGATAGGAAGGCTCCGCGGGTCTCTCCCTCCGCTCCGCATGCTAGCCCTCTGCTCACACAACGGAGGACTCCTTCCAAGTTGTTCGCTTCGTACGCCCGCTCCGCAGCATACAGGAAGTGTCCCATCGCACGGATCAAGTCACCGCTGCGTTCAAAGTGCTCTGCCAACACCACCGCATCGCGCTCCCCTACAGATTCCAGGAAGCAACCGGCCAGATAGTGAGCGGCCTTGCGATCCTCTTCAGGAAGCATCTCGTAGGCGGCTTCACGCATCAAGCCGTGGCGAAAGCTAAACTCCACTTCATCTGGGAATCGCGTCTCGCGATGTTGGGAGATGATTTCGGATTCGGTCAGGATCTGGAGCCATCCAGCAAACTGATCACTGCCGCGATCTCGACCCACCAACCGACGTACACCGCCTTCCCAAAAGGTCTCACCGAACACGCTGGCCGCCCGCAAAACCCTTCGCGCATCGGCTGGCATCCGCATCAAGCGAGCATGCAGGACCGCGAGCACCGTCTCTGGTAGTTCCTCTCCTCTGCCTTCCGCAACAGCCCGTACCAGCTCTTCCAAAAACAGTGCGTTGCCTGCGGACTGCTCCACGATGCGAGCGGTAATGGTGGGCGAAATCTTGTTTCCCATTACCTGCTGGATCAGTCTCTCGCACGCCTTTTTGGGCAGCGGTCCCAGACGAATATCCTGTCGCGCTCGGTCGGCCCACAGCTTCGGAAACAGATCCTCAACCTCGGGACGCGCCAGGGCCAGCACCATCAGGGGACGATCGCCCAGCTCACGTAGCGCATTGTCCACCACTTTGCAGGTCAGCGCGTCTCCCCAGTGGATGTCTTCCAGCAGCAGCAGCACCGTATTGCGCCGGGTCAGCCACCGCACAAAGGACACAAATGCCTGCGAGATCTGGTCCGCCATCACGCGGGGATCTTGTCGGGCAGCACGCAGCACCACGTTGTCAGGAAACGACACCCCGCACATCTCGCCCAGGAATGCAGCGACGGTGTGGGATTCCTCCGTTTCGGCGTACTGGGTGACCAGGGCGGATATTTTTTCTTGGCGAGTCGTGAGATCCTCGCCCTCTTTCACCTCGAACAAGCGACGCAGCGCTTGCGCAAGCAGGCCGTACGAGGTGCCGATGCCCATCGGATCGCCTCGGCCATGGAGCAACAGCAAATCCGCCCGCGCAGCCTGAATCCGACGTAGAAACTCGTGCCGCAGCCGCGACTTGCCGATACCAGCGGAGGCTGTGACAAGCACCGCTGTGGCTGTGTCATTTTCACTACAGCTCACGAACGAGGCCTCAAGCAGACTCAGCTCACGCTCACGACCCACACACTGCGTCGGCTTCCCGAGTACCACCCGGGAGTTGTCCGATTGCATTGGGCTGGACCGTGACACCGTGATCATGCCCGAGGGCAGCCGCACCAGAGTGAAGTGATCTTGGACCAGCCGACTCGAGGTGTCATCAATGATGACAGAACCTCGCACCGGAGTGCGTAGATGCTGCGCGGTCTCCAGCATGGAAGCCAAGCGCCCGAGTACCTCGCCAAACAGCGAGCCCTGATCCATCACGGCCCGACCCGTGGCCATGCCGACCAGGGCGTTGGGATACCGGTCCTGGATGATGAGCGCACAGCGCACCGCTTGGATGGCCTGCTCGGTAGGTGCTCCTTGGCGAGACAGCGTCGCGATCACGGAGCCGTCGACCATGCAGTCCACGGTAATCCCAAGCTGCGCCAGCTCGTCACGAATCGCCGACGCTTGGATTCGATGCGACTCGGCGGAAGAGGAGTCGAGCGTCGCCCGGGGTTCTGCTTGCGGATGATTGCTCTGGGCCATCACCACGCTCACCAGGATTTGCTCGCCATCTACGGGTGGCGCTTTTGGACCCGAGCTTAGCGCGGCTCGCCGGGTCGGCGGCGTACCCGATGAAATCTGACCGAGCGCGTCCAGTTCCTTCTTAAGCTCGATGGCATTGGCAATGCGGTTCTGCGGGCTCTTGGCGAGCATCCGCGCCACCAAGTTCCCCAGATCGGCGGGCAGGTCGGGACGAGCCCGACTGAGCGGAGGCGGCTCCTCAAACAGGATCTTGGCGAGCACCGCAGCGATGTGTTCATGCACAAACGGAGGCTGTCCCGTCAGGCACTCAAACACCACACAGCCCAGGCTGAAGATATCGGCGCTCGGTCCAATCTGGCGATCGCCACGTGCCTGTTCCGGGGCCATGTACTCTGGCGTCCCCACCACCATTCCGGTCTGGGTGAGGTTTCCGCCGCTGAAGGCCCGCCGCGCCAGTCCGAAGTCAATCAGCGCCACTCCCTCTACGTTTCCGTCGCGCAGAAAGAGGTTACTCGGCTTGATGTCTCGGTGAAATATCGTCGCCTCATGGGCCGCAGCCAGGGCGGTTGCGACATTTCGCAGCAGGATCATCACCTCGTCCAGCGTCAGCGGTTGCCGACGAAGACGCTGTCCGAGATCTTCGCCTTCCAGCCACTCCATGGCCAGGTACGGAACCCCTTCACTGCTGATTCCATGGGCGACGTACGAAACAATTCCGGGATGGCGTAGCTCCGATAGCGTGCGAGCCTCTCGCATAAAGCGGTCCAGCTCGACGCTGCTCGCTTCGTGACGCATCAGCTTCAGTGCAGTCATCCGATCGGTTTGGCGGTCCCTCGCCCGATAGATGTGACCCATCCCTCCCGTTTGGGTCCGCTTCTCTATCTGGAACCGATTGACAAAGATGCTTCCGACCGTCAGTTCCTGCACCGAATAGGCTCCCAGCCTGCGGATCAAACAACCGCTCGACTAGAACACATGTTACCGAGGAAATGGGACTTGCTGGAAGAGTATTTTCAGCGTCACAAAAGCAGCGGTTCGTATCAGGGTGTGAATTGGATCACATGATCCTTCACAAACTCATCAAAGCTGCGCGCCGGACGCCCCAGGATCTCACGTACGACGCTGGTGACCTTGCTACCCCCGCCTTCTCGGTAGAAGCTACGGCCATAGATGTTCACCACCTCCTCTGCGGCCCACGTTGGCAGTCCGAATCCGACCAGTGCCTGCTGATACGCATCAGGAGGTACATCGATGTAGCGGACCGTACGTCCCGTGGCCGCACCGATCTTGGCAGCCGCTTGGGAATAAGAAAGCGACTCCGGACCCGTCAGTTCGTAGACTTTGCCGTGGTGTTCCGCCGAACCAGAGGTCAAAAGCGCGGTGGCCACATCGGCAATGTCGCGGGTGTCGATGAGCGCGGTGGGAACGTCTCCGGTGCACTGATAAATCGACCCTTCGCTGCGAATGCTTGGTGCATAAAACACCAAGAAATTCTGCATAAAGGAATTTCCACGGAGCACTGTGAAAGGAATTCCAGACTCACGAAGTAGCGATTCGCCTTGGCTATGGAAGGACAGCGACATCGACGGGTGTGCCGGATCTGCCCCCATGGCAGAGACCTTCACCACATACTTCACTCCCGCCGCTCGCGCCGCATCAATCAGGTTCTTTTCCCCCTGATTCCAGCTTGGGCCACTGGGCGGAATCAGCAGCACCTTATCGACATCGGCAAAGGCCTGCACCAGGCTCGCAGGATCAGAGGGATCTCCTGCGACGACAGACACGCCTTCAAATCCGGGCAGAGCACGGGTCTTTTCCGGATCCCGAGTCATTGCTCGAACCTTCTCTCCTTTGGCAGCAAGCTGGGTCGCCACCACTCGGCCAATCGTACCGCTAGCACCCACAACAAGGATCATCGGAGCCTCCACTAGGAACGTTCTGGCCACAGCGTATCAGGAGCAGCCGGTCCTCTGGCGGAAATCCATCCGACGACCCAATACCCTGCCAGGAATCAATTTGTGCGATTGATCACAACCCCAAGCGCGCCTCATTATGTGCGTTGGATCACACCCACCCTGGAAAACCCTACCATTTGATCATCAATCAGTGGGATTTATTTATCAATATAAAATATTCACATTTATAACCATAGTTCATCTGCTAGCGGACTCCGAAAACGAATAAACGACCGCCTCGTCCGATCGCCATTTGCCTTGACAAACCGTGCCACCTCGAATGAATCACCGTCAGAAATCCCAGTCTTTGCCGTTCGTATTAGCCGAAAATTGGACACCCGACCACCACGTTCAGCACCAGATATGTAGATATTAGATCATACCGTCACATCAAGACCGAACAGCAAAACATCAGCCTTCCAGTCTATTCATGGGAATATTTTTTATGCCGTTTTCGTATTTTGGCACAACTGTGCCCATTCTGTCCGCAAGAAAAATCAATCTTCTGTTCTGCACGGAGCTCATTCTGAATTAGACTGGTTGGAAGTTCCCGGTGTGGGCTCAAGACTCCGCTTCATCCACCGCACCGGTAAGTGTCAGGGGGAATCGCAATGGTCAGGAATCATCTTGATGAAAAGATGCAACAGAAAATTCTATTTGAGTGGAACTCTGCGACGGCAGATTACCCACGGGATCGCTGTCTGCATCAGCTCTTTGAGGAACACGTTGCCAAGGACGGCCAGGCCACGGCGCTCGTCTGTGGTGCGGCGCAGGTGGATTACCGAACCCTCAATGCCCAAGCCAATCAACTGGCTCGCTTTCTGCTGAATCACGGAGCCAGCAGCGGACAGCGAATCGCTCTGTGTCTGCACCGCTCGATCGAGATGGTCGTGGCCATTTTGGGAGTCCTCAAAGCCGGATGTACCTACGTTCCGATCTCTCCGGCGTATCCGAAGGAACGGATGGCGTTCATGCTGTCCGACGCTGCACCCGCGCTGCTGATTACCGAAGCGCCGCTTGTGACCAGTCTCCCATCGTTTCCCAATCCAACTCTGTGTCTTGATTCGATTCAGGCGGAGCTGTCCCAGCAGAGTCCGCACAACCTGGACCTCGCGATCGCGGCGACCGAGGTCGCCTACATCATCTACACCTCGGGCTCGACGGGAATTCCCAAAGGTGTCGAAGTTCCTCATCGCGGCACCTACAACACCACGCGAGCGCACATTGATCTGTGTGGCATTCTCCCGAGCGACCGACTGCTCCAGTTCGCCGCGTTTGGTTTCGATACATCGATCTTGGAAATCCTGATGGCACTCGGGGCGGGCGCGGCGCTAGTACTCGTGCCGCAAGATCAGCTCCTCGTCGGAGAGTCTCTGGCTCGGCTCATCAACGAGGCAGGGGTCACGGTGGCGACGCTGCAGCCCTCAGTACTGGCTTCTCTGCCGGAGATAGAACTACCGACGCTACGCGTGCTCCTAAGCGCCGGAGAGGCCTGCACCGCTCGATTGGTACGTCGGTTTGCACCGGGTCGGGAGTTCTGGAATGCCTACGGACCGACGGAAGGTTCGGTCTGCGTCACCCTGGCACGACTGCGACCCGAGGATGTCACAGAGACGACTCCGCCAATCGGACGACCGATTCCCAACACCCGCGTCTACATCCTGGATGAAGCCCAACAGCCGGTGGCCATCGGAGAAGCAGGAGAGCTGTGCATTGGTGGAATTGCCGTGGCCAAAGGCTATCTACACCGACCAGAGCTTACCCAAGAGCGATTCCTGCTCGACCCCTATCACCCCGAGCCCGGGAACAGACTGTACCGTACCGGCGATCTCGCTCGCTTTCGTGCCGATGGTCAGATCGAATTTCTGGGCCGCATCGATCATCAGGTCAAGCTGCACGGATTCCGCATCGAGCTAGGAGAAGTCGAGGCCTCTCTGCTCCGCCATCCCAGCGTGTCGCAGTGTGTGGTCATTGTTCGTGAGGATGAACCCGGTGACCGGCGGATGTGTGCCTACGTGGTGTTGCATCCGGAAGCGGCCCTGGCTGTGTCGAACCTGCGGGCCTTCTTGGGAAGTCGGCTGCCGGAGTTCATGATTCCATCGGCGTTCGTTGCGCTCCCGGCGCTTCCGCTCACCACCCACGGCAAGATCGACCGCGCCGCGCTGCCTCCACCGGGGACGGCTCGGCCACTGCTGGGACCGTACCACGCCCCGGTTGGCGAGCTGGAACAACAGGTTGCCGCGATCTTTGCGTCGGTTCTCCGTCTCGATGAGGTGGGTGCCACCGATGACTTCTTCGAGCTAGGCGGTCACTCCCTGCGGGCCGCGCAAGTGACGGCGCTCATCGGCACCCGGCTGGGGGTCAGTCTGCCGGTACGAACTCTGTTTGCGCACCGCACGGCGAGGACTCTTTCGGCCTATCTGTCCACCGCAGGCGCGGCGTCTGTCGTAGCGATTCCGATCGCGGATCGGCAACAGCGACTGCCGCTTTCCTCTTCGCAAGAGCAGATCTGGCTGACCAGCCTGCTGCATGCCTCAAGCCCGCTTTACAACGAACCCTACGCGGTCACAATCCGGGGTCCGCTCGATACCGATGCGCTGACGGCGGCACTGCAAGCCTTGCTGGTGCGACACGAGATTCTCCGCACCACCTTCGAGATGCAAAACGGAATGCCGTGTCAGCGGATCCACGATGAGGTGACGCTGCCCATCGCGTATCACGACCTGCGCCACCTACCGCAGTCGGAGCAAAGTCATGCGGTGCGGGCGCTCCATGATGACGCCGCGAGGCAGATGTTTGACCTGCATACGCCGCCGCTGCTACGGGCCCAGTTGGTCTGTCTTGCACCGGATGAGCATCGCTTGCTGCTGGTCTTCCACCACGCCATTTTCGACGGGGTGTCGCTCGCAAGTGTTCTGCTACCGGAGCTCTTCAAGCTTTATACGCAGCAGCAGCAGGGCGGACCTGACCTTTCGCGCCTGTCGCTACAGTATGCCGACTATGCCGCCTGGGAACAGACCCAACTCGGACCGGAGCAGCTCGCGCCGCATCTGGAATATTGGCGCAAACAGCTCGCGGCACTGCCGGTACTACAGCTTCCGACAGACCACCTGCGGCCCGCCCAAGGGAGCTTTCGTGGTGCTCGCCTGCCGCTTCACTTCGATTCCAAGCTGAGTGCCGGTCTTTTGGCACTGGCACAGCGGGAAGGCGCGACGCTGTACATGGCGCTCGTGGCAGGGCTTGCGTCGCTTTTGCATCGCTACACCGGGCAAGAGGAGCTACCGATTGCGGGCGTCGTCTCGGCCCAGCAGCGACCCGAGCTATCGGGTCTGATTGGACCGTTTGTTAACACCATCGTGCTGCGGATCGATCTCGCCCATTCGCCGTCCTTTCGCGAGCTGCTCAAGCGGGTGCGTGAGACGGTGCTCGCCGGACTTGACCACAGCGAACTCCCCTTCCCAAAGCTCGTCGAAGATCTCCGTCCCGAGCGAAGCTTGGGCCAGCAGCCTCTGTTTCAGGTGATGTGCCTGCTCGATCCACCAGGGGCCGACCTGCCATCGCAGTGGTCGGTGAGCCGATTCGAGGCTCACAACGGAACCGCGATGTGCGACTTCTCGCTTCAGATGGAACGACGGCCCGATGGGATTCACGGCTTCTTCGAGTACAGCCGCGACCTATTCGACGAGTCGACCATGGCGCGCTGGTCTCAACACCTGACCGTCCTATTGTCAGCGATGGTGGAACAGCCAGAGCAGCCGATTGCCCTGCTGCCGCTGTTGCCGAGCGCCGAACAAGAGCTGCTTGCGACCTGGACCGGTGGAATCGCCCAGCCGGAAGTCACCACTTGTCTGCATGAAATGTTTGCGGCCATGGCGCGCACTACGCCCGATGTGGTGGCGGTGGTCTATGAGGACCAGCGACTCACCTACGCGCAGCTAGACCGTGCTGCCGAGAGATTGGCTGCGCAGCTAAGCGAGTTGGGGGTCGGCCCGGATCAGCCGGTCGGACTGTGCGCCGAGCGATCGCTGGAGCTGGTGGTCGGAATCCTCGGAATCCTCAAGGCGGGCGGCGCGTATCTGCCGCTCGATCCGGTCTACCCTCGTGATCGCATCCGTTTCCTATTAGAGGACGCCAAGGTCGCGGTAGTCGTAGCCCAGGAACAGGTGCGACGGGTGCTCCCTAGCTCCTATGACGGCGCTGTCGTATCGCTCAGCCTACCGACGCTCCACAGCCTCGACAACGAGCCACCGCCACCGCGCATTCCGGTCCAGGTCCAGCCTGACCACTTGGCGTACATCATCTATACCTCTGGCTCGACGGGAAATCCCAAAGGAGTGCAGGTCAGCCATCGCAACGTGGTGCGGCTGTTTTCGGCCACCCAGCCCTGGTTCGACTTCACGGCGCAGGATGTATGGTGTCTGTTTCACTCCTTTGCGTTCGACTTCTCGGTATGGGAGCTCTGGGGAGCTCTGCTCTACGGCGGCCGCTTGGTCGTCGTCCCGTACTGGGTCAGCCGCTCGCCGGAGTCGTTCTATCGCCTGCTGAGCAGCGAAAAAGTCACCATCTTGAACCAGACTCCGTCGGCGTTCTATCAACTGATTGCCGCCGAGCAGGCAATGGCCGACCTAGCGGACACCCCGCTCTCACTGCGCCAGGTCATCTTCGGAGGGGAGGCGCTCGACCTGGGCGCGCTGCGCCCGTTCATCGATCGTCACGGTGAGGATCGCCCCGTCCTCGTCAACATGTACGGCATCACCGAAACGACCGTTCACGTCACCTACTATCGAATCCGTCGCTCCGATTGCGATCGTCCCGGCAGCGTCATTGGCGTACCAATTCCCGATCTGCGCTTGCGTGTCCTCGATCGTCGGCTGCAGCCCGTGCCAATCGGAATTGCCGGTGAGCTGCTGGTCGGTGGTGGCGGCGTGGCACGGGGCTATCTCAACCGTCCTCAGCTTACCGCCGAGCGCTTCATCGACGATCCCCAGGGCCCAAGTGGTGCCCGTCTGTATCGCTCCGGCGACTGGGTTCGCTACCGTCCCGATGGTTCACTCGAGTACCTGGGACGAATCGACCATCAGGTCAAGATCCGAGGCTTTCGCATCGAACTTGGCGAGATCGAAGAAGCGATCACCCAGCACCCCGAGGTCCAGTCTGCGCTCATCGAGCTGCGCGAAGCCCGCCAAGGTGACAAGCGCCTGGTCGCCTACCTTGTCCCCAAGACCGACCCCAACGATCCAGAGCTGCCGGGCCGCATCCGTAGCTTTATCGAAAGCAACTTCTAGCGGTCCACTCCCTCACAAGACTGAGCGGTTTCCATCGCTACGGGAAGTCCTCGGGAAGTTTCGGTGTCTTCCATGTATCGATTCTCAGCCCAGGCGCATCCAGAACGGCACAGCGATTGATCTGCGCGTAAAGAGCAGCTAGGTTCCCAGCCATCATCAAAGTGAACGTGGAGATGTGTCAATGCGACGATTGACTTGGACGCTGTGCGTAGGACTCCTTTTGCCGCTGGTGGGATGTAGTACTCCGAATCCTGAAGCGGGGTCAGCGGGAATGAAAGGGGACAAGGGCGAAAAGGGGGACTCTGGCGACAAAGGCGACACCGGAACTCCTGGTCAGCCCGGTGCAAAGGGCGACAAAGGTGACAAAGGTGACAAAGGTGACACCGGAACTCCTGGCCCCGCAGGTCCCATGGGACTAAAGGGTGATCCCGGAATGAACGGCGCTGCGGGAGCAAAAGGTGATCCGGGTGCCAAGGGTGATCCGGGTGCCAAGGGTGATCCGGGTGCCAAGGGTGATCCGGGTGCCAAAGGAGAGCGTGGCGATCCGGGACCGCAAGGACCGACTGGCCCCGCAGGGACCGGCGGAGCGTACACCGAAGAGAGTCCGGCCTTTGCTGGATTTACCGTAACGACCTACACCGGTGCGGTGACCAATGGACGGTCCGGAATGCATGCGCTGTGTGCAGCAGCGTTCGCGGGCTCTCACTTCTGTCATGCGGCGGAATACTTGGTGGCAAACTCCGGAACTGCTCCACCTTCCTCCGGTGCCTGGCTAGATCCTTCGACGGGGGATGGCAAAGGAATCCAGTCTTTCGGATCTCCCAAGTTCGGTCGCTATCCGCATGAGTACGCTTGTAAGGACTGGAGCAGCACGCTGGGCTCTTCGTACGGAGGTACCTGGGTCAATGCGAGCGCCGGCATCTCTCGCGGATCAGACTGCTCGACATCGCGACCTCTTGCTTGCTGCAAAGGAGTCGCCAAGGTCCGTTTCGCTGGATTCACGACGAGCACAACCAACGGCAACGCCGGCGGTCGCCACAAAATGCACGCATTGTGTGCAACGCAGTTTGCGGGTTCCCACATGTGCCATGCCACCGAGTATCTGCGCAGCAGCTCCCCGACCACTCCGCCCACCGATGGTGCATGGCTCGATCCGAGCGGCAATTTAGCGGGCGATATCACCAACACCGGTGTTCCTGATCACGCCCGACTCCCATTTAACTACGCATGTAGTGATTGGACGAGCACACTCGGCAGCTCCTACGGCGGCACCTGGGTCAACACAAGCGGCGGCGTGTCACGAGGGTCGGACTGCTCCACCACCCGCGCAGTGGCCTGCTGCGAATAGCCGGCACGGCCCGGTCTTCCGCCCACGCTCCTGGGAGTGGATGGCAGAAGGTCCACTGCTAGGTCCACAGTGTCACCACGGCTGCTATCGACTGTGATACGGTCCCGCCCATGCGTCGCTCGCTACTCCTCACGGTCGCGGTCTATTGTCCGCATCTTCAAGACACCGTCGCAGCCTCTCTCAATGAGGCCATTTCACGGCTGGTCCATTGTCGCCAAGGGGAGACGTGTCGACAAAATCAGGCCGCCGCGAGTGGCAAGCCGTTCGATTCCAATCAACCGTTCCCTGCGGGTTGTCCGGTGTATCCATCGCTGGCCACCCCGTCCTAGCGGTGCGGACGGAGCCCAACTGGCTGGTTAGGCCGCCAGCTTCTGCTGGGCCTCGCGGATGTTGTCATCCATCATCATCGGATTCGCCCCCAGGAGCTTGGCGCGTTCGTACAGCGTGATGGCCTCCTGGTACTCGCCCAGCATAAAGCGACACGCCCCGATGTTCGCAGCAGCCAGTGCCGCAGTCTCTGGATGTTTGAGGATCGCGCTCTCAAATGCAGCGATTGCCTCGGCATACTGTTTGGCGAAAAGTAGCTTCTCACCGACTTCGAGCGCAGCCTTGGCCGCTCCCTTGGGCAGAGCACTTTTAGTAACTCCCAGCATATCGCCTGGACCCACCGCTTCGCCCACGCGGAGGTGCGGATTCTTCAGATAGCTCGCATCGAGTGAGTTCACGCTGCCGTCTTCTCGCAAGATAACGAGCTGGTTGCTTCCCGATTGAAACAGTCGCTTGGCCAGAAGCATTAGGCCAACCACCAGCGCTCCAATCACCACAGCCGCTCCGATCGCCAGCTTGCCGCTGACCACATCGCGCACCGCAGAAACCAACAAGAACAGAGCCACCACAGCAACAACCGCACCCAAGGCCTTTTTCATCACCAAACACTCACTAGATGTAGACGTTTCGACGCTGGAGCGTCGTCCCAATCGGAAGGGAAGAGGAGAGCCTAGAGAGTCCCTCCTCAAAGTCAAGTTCGACCACCTCGTGGTTTCACAGCCCCCTCTTTCATGAATCCCAGAAAAGGAGTCGTCCGGAATAGAACTGCCCCTGGGCTGTCTCCCGGAATCGGGAACTGTCTGTCCACTTCCCAAACGGGAGCGAGATTATCGAAAGCAAGCTCCCGAGCTACATGGTTCCGGCGCACTTGATGGTGCTCGGTCAATTCCCACTGACTCCCAATGGCAAGGTAGACCGTCGAGCCCTGCCCTCTCCCGAGCTCAAGCAGAGCCTCAGCAAACAGTACGCCGCGCCGCGAACCTACATCGAAGAAGAGCTGGCCGCGATCTTTGCTGAGACACTCGGAGTCGAGCGAGTCGGGGTTCATGACAGCTTCTTCGAGCTAGGTGGTCACTCCCTGCTGGTTACGCGCGCGATTTTCCGCATCCGCGAGGTCTTCCATCTGGAGCTACCGATGCGGGCTCTGTTCGAGGCACCCACCGTTGCGGGGCTCGGGCGACACCTCGAATCGCTGCGACCGGGTCACCGTGGACTCACCATTCCAAACATCGTCCCCGAGCCACGAGAGGGACCGCTGCCCCTGTCGTTTGCCCAGCAGCGACTGTGGTTCCTGGGTCAGCTTCTGCCCGATGCACCCTCGTATAACGAGCCGGTCACGGTCCGCTTCCGAGGCAGCGTCGATCCCGAAGCCCTATCGCGGGCGCTCACCGAGATCGTCAACCGGCACGAGGTGTGGCGGACCAGCTTCCACGTCACACAGGGTGAGCCTGTCCAGGTCATCCATTCCCCGAAACCGCTGCCGCTACCCATCGCCGATCTGCGTGCACTCCCGAAGCAGGAGCGGGAAGCGGCGTTTATGCAGCGCTGTACCGAGGAAGCACATCGGCCCTTTGATTTGGTAAACGGTCCGCTGGTGCGTTTTGTCCTGCTCATCGTCGACGATGAAGATGCCCGGCTGTTTTTGACCTTCCACCACATCATCGCCGATGGACTGTCCATTTACGGCGTCTTTAACGTCGAGCTGGCCAAGCTGTATCGGGCCTTTTGCGCAGGCGAGAAGTCGCCGCTGCCGCCGCTGCCGGTGCAGTATCTCGACTACACGATCTGGCAACGGCGCTGGCTCAGCAGCGAGCTTATCGAACGACAGCTTAGCTACTGGAAAAAGCAACTCGCCGCACCGCTGCCCAGGCTACAGCTACCCGAGGACCACGCGCCCCCGCCGAACCCCACGTTTCGGGGCGGACGCGAACTGGTGTCCGTGCCGCTGGCGCTGACCCAAACTCTGCGCCGACTCGGTCACAGCGAAGGGGCGACCCTGTTTATTACCCTGCTGACGGCGCTCAAGGCGCTGTTTTATCGCTATATCGAGCAGCAGGAAGTCGTCGTCGGCATCGTTACGGCCGGTCGTCAGCGGCCGGAGCTGGCACCGCTGCTCGGCTTTTTCCCAAATACGCTGGTCCTGCGCACCGAGATGAGCGGCACGCTGTCCTTCCGAGAGCTGCTGCGCCGGGTTCGCGAGGTGACGCTGTCGGCGTTCGACAACCAAGACGTTCCATTCGAGCGAGTCGTCGAGGCCTGCAATCCCGAGCGACATCCAGGAGAGACTCCGCTGTTTCGGGTCGGTTTCATCCTCGATCCAGCGACGCCAGAGCTGGGTGTCGACTGGGCGATGACCTCTCTCGATGTCGAGCTAGACGCCGCCAAGTTCGACCTGAGCCTGGAGCTGGTCGAGGTGCCCCACGGCCTGGTCGGACGCTTCGGCTACCGCAGCGAGCTGTTTGACTCGTCGACGATTGCCAGGATGGCCGGTCACTACGTCACACTGCTCGCCGGAATCGCCGATAATCCCGACCAGTCCGTCGCCAAGTTGCCGCTTCTGACTGCCACAGAACGAGCTGCCTTGACCAGCTGGAGTGCCCCAACCGCGCCCTTCCCAGATGGTCCGTGCATCCACGAGCTGTTCACGGTTCAGGTCGACCGTGCTCCCGACCAGATCGCCCTGCACTTCGAAGGCCAAGAGCTGAGCTATCGACAGCTTGACGAGGCGGCCAACCGTGTCTCTCACGCGCTGCTCGCAGAGGGCATTCATCCGGAAGAAATTGTCGGGGTCTGCGTGGAACGCTCGCCTCGGCTGATCATCGCCATGCTCGGGATCCTGAAGGCCGGAGGAGCCTTCCTGATACTCGATCCGACCTATCCCAAAGACCGCCTAGAGCTTTTGGCCAAGGACGCCAACCTCGCGCTGCTGCTATCGGAGTCTGCGCTGTCCGCGAAGCTCCCAACCCCGCGCACAAAGACGCTGCTGTTCGATGAAGGAAGCTGGCAGGTGCAGCCGAACACACGGCTCGAACCGAGGAGCACAGCCCGCAGCTTGGCCTACGTCATCTATACCTCCGGCTCGACGGGGCAGCCGAAAGGCGTCCTTATCGAACATCGCGGTCTGTGCAGCGTGATCACTGCGCAGATCGAGCGCTTTGGACTGGGACCACACAGTCGGGTGCTTCAGCTCGCCAGCCTGAGCTTCGATGCGACGCTGTACGAGGTCTTTAACGCGCTGTTCTGTGGCGGAACGCTGGTGCTGGCCCCACGAGACAAGCTGTTGCCAGGGCCCGCGCTGACCACCCTCCTTTCCGAGCAGCGGATCACGATGTTGACCATTACCCCGTCGGTACTGGCGGTACTGCCGGTCGCTCCGCTGCCCGAGCTCACCACGCTGGTCATTGCCGGAGAAGCGCTGCCGCTGTCACTCGTTTCGCGCTGGGCCAGTCCACAAAACCGTCGCCACATCTGGAATGCCTATGGACCGACCGAAGCGACCATCTGCGCCTCACTCGGCGAATGTACGCTGACCGATGACCCACCACCGATTGGAACCGTGGTCGCCAACTCGGAGATACACCTGCTCGATGCCAACCTTCAGCCGGTGCCGGTGGGAATTCCGGGTGAGATCTGCATTGGGGGCGTCGCCATCGCACGCGGCTATCTGAACCGTCCCGAGCTGACTGAAGAGCGCTTCATCACCAGTCCTGTGGCAACCCGGCCCGGCCAGCCGCCCTCTCGACTGTACAGAAGTGGTGATCTGGGTCGCTTCCGTGCCGATGGAAGACTGGAGTACCTAAGCCGGATTGATCATCAAGTGAAGATCCGGGGCTTCCGCATTGAACCCGGAGAGATCGAAGCCGCGCTGCGACTCTGTCCGGGCGTACTTGATGCGGCTGTGGTCGCGGCCAGTCAGCCTGACGGCAGCAAGGAACTGGTGGCCTACGTCGTCCCAAGCGGAACAGAGCTGGCGAGCCCCAGCACCCTGCGCAGTCAGCTCCAGAGCGGGCTGCCGGACTTCATGATTCCGTCCGCCTATGTGGCCCTTCCCGTGCTGCCACAGACCGCGAACGGAAAGGTCGACCGTCAAGCCCTGGCCAAGCGCCAGGTACAGCCGCAACGAACGCATGTCGAGTACCAGGCACCGAAGAGCGATCTAGAGCAGCAGATCTCGCAGGTCTGGCGGGAAGTCTTGCACGTTGATCGCGTCGGTCTTGCTGACAACTTTTTCGATTTGGGAGGTCACTCTCTCAAGATGGCACAGGTTCATGCAAGGCTCCGGGAGGTTCTCGGAAAAGAGGTATCTCTTCTGACTCTATTCCAGTATCCTAGTATCGGAGCACTAACGGCATTCCTCACGGGGAATGCTCAGGTGGAGAGCGAGGACACTGCTCGCAGTCAGGAACGCGGTCGTCTTCGCAAAGAAGCAGCCGCGCTCCAGCGCCAGCGAGCACAGGGGAGGAAGCAGCGCGATGAGTAATGAATCGCTACAAGGAATTGCCATCATCAGTATGGCGGGACGATTCCCAGGCGCAGCCAACGTCGATCAGTTCTGGGAAATGATCCGTGGTGGCAAGGAAGGAATCTCCTTCTTTTCCACAGAAGAACTCCTAGAGGTCGGGATCAGCCCCAAGCTGGTCAACAATCCAAACTACGTTCGCGCACGCGGAGTCGTGCCCGATATCGATCGCTTCGATGCTCGCTTCTTCGGCTACAGTCCTCGAGAAGCAGAGATCATGGATCCTCAGCATCGATTGTTTCTGGAGTGCTGCTGGGAGGCCATGGAGCTCGCAGGATATGCCCCAGGAAGCGGGACAGAGTCGGTTGGTGTGTTCGCGGGGAGCGTCTCTGGGAATACCTATCTGATCCAGAACTTGATCGGTAACCAGGAGCTACGTGAAAACGTCGGCGACTACGGAATTCACATTGCGAACGACAAGGACGGACTGACCACCCGGGTCGCCTATAAGCTAAACCTGCGCGGTCCCGCAGTGACGGTTCAGACTGCCTGCTCCACTTCGCTCGTTTCGGTGGCGGTGGCTTGTCAAAGTCTGACCGACTTTCAGTGTGACCTCGCGCTGGCCGGTGGGGTTGCGATCACTACGCCGCAGAAGATTGGCTATCTGTACACACCGGGATTGGTGGTCTCTCCCGATGGCCACTGCCGGGCTTTTGATGCCAGTTCCAAGGGAACGCTGACCAGCAGCGGACTCGGGGTGATCCTGCTCAAACGACTCGAGGACGCGGTGCGCGATCGCGATCAAGTCGTGGCGGTCATTCGCGGCTGGGCGATCAACAACGATGGTGCCGATAAGGTGGGCTACACCGCACCAAGCGTCCACGGCCAAGCCGACTGCATCACCCAAGCGCTGGAGATGGCCGAGATCGATGCCGACACCATTGGAATGGTCGAAGCCCACGGTACCGGCACTCCCGTTGGGGATCCGATCGAAGTGGCAGCCCTTTCCCAAGCGTTTCGGGCCAGCACCAAGCGAAGCGGTTACTGCGCACTCGGATCGGTCAAGTCCAACGTCGGCCACCTGGAAACCGCCGCAGGAATCGCCGGACTCATCAAGGCCGCGCAGGCTGTCCACCACGGACAGATTCCGCCCAGCCTACACTTTGAGACTCCCAATCCCGAGATCGACTTTGTCTCTAGTCCGTTCTTTGTGAACACCACACTGCGGCCTTGGCCCAACACGGACACCCCCCGGAGAGCGGGCGTCAGCTCGTTCGGAATCGGTGGGACGAACGCTCACGTCGTACTGGAAGAGCCACCCAGCCTTAGACCCCCATCGCAACCCGATTCCAAGCCCGATCCGGGTCGCCCGTGGCAAATACTGCTGCTCTCTGCCCGCAGCCGCACCGCACTGGAGAGCATGACCCGTAACCTGACTGTCCATTTGGAAGCGAACAGCGATCTGTCGCTTGCAGATGTGGGCTACACCTTGCAGCTCGGCCGACGGGGGATGAGCCATCGCCGCTTCGTGCTAGGGAGTGATCCAGCGGACACGCTTGCCGCACTCCACAGCCAAGATCCGAAGCGCATGCTATCCGCAGAAGCGCCAAGCAGTGCTCCGGGTGTGGTGTTTATGTTTTCGGGACAGGGCTCGCAGTACGTCAATATGTGTCGCGAGCTGTACGAACGAGAGCCACTGTTTCGCAAGCAGCTTGACCTCTGCTGCGATCACTTTCGGCCCCAGCTCCCTTGTGATCTGCGACAGATTCTATTCCCCTCTGATGCCCAGAAGGAGCAGGCAGCGCAGCAGCTCGTCCAGACCTCGATTACCCAGCCTGCCCTGTTTGCCATCGAGTACTCGCTCGCGAAGTTCTGGATGGACCTTGGGATTCAGCCGGTCGCGATGATTGGACACTCGTTGGGAGAGCTGGTGGCGGCGTGTCTGGCAGGCGTCATGTCGCTGGCCGATGCCACCACGCTGGTCGTGCAGCGCGGTGCATTGATGCAGAAAATGCCACCAGGTTCGATGCTGGCGGTGCCGCTGCCTGAAGAGCAGGTACGGGAGATGCTCCCTCCTTCTCTGTCTCTGTCTGCCATCAACGGTCCTTCCCACTGTGTGGTCGCAGGTCCAGAGCCCGCCATCATCGAGCTGGAACAGCGGCTGAGCGCAGACAAGCTCAGAGGTCGGCGGCTCCAGACCTCTCACGCCTTCCACTCGTCGATGATGGACCCGATGCTCCAGCCATTCATTGAGCGAGTGCGGAAAATCAAACTCCACCCACCGCAGCTTCGCTACATCTCGAACGTCACCGGACGCTGGATCACCGCAGAGGAAGCCACCGATCCGGACTATTACGCCAAGCAGATTCGCCAAGCGGTCCGCTTTTCTCCCGGCATGGAGTTCCTGCTGAAAGAGCCCGATCGGGTACTCCTCGAAATTGGTCCCGGTTCCACGCTCAGCATCTTGGCCAAGCAGCACCCCGACCCCACCGCAAAGCGGGTCATTGTGTCCTCTCTGCGCGGCCCGGATGGAACTCAGACGGACACATTTTGCATGCTGCATGCGCTCGGGAAGCTATGGCTTGCGGGCTGTACGGTGCAGTGGAAGTCGCTCTACAAAAACGAACGCCGTCAGCGGGTAAAGCTGCCCACGTATCCCTTTGAACGAGAGCGATTCTGGATCGATCCGGTCCACAAAGCGGTCGAAATCGTGGGCTCTCCCAAGCCACAGACAGCTCCTGCGCCAAAAGGAAAAGGAGGAGAGGTCGACTCAGCTCTGTATCAGCCAACCTGGCGACAGACCGAGCAGGTTCAATCGGTGCCGCTGCGCGAGCAACAGAGCTGGCTACTACTCATCAATGATCACCCGCTGTGCGCTAGCATTACCCGGCGGCTGCGGCAGCAGGGCCAATCCGTGACCACGGTCCGCATCGGAACGGAGTTTGCGCACGATCACCTCGATGACTATTCGATTCCACCGGGCAGTGCGGACTCCTATTCACGCCTCATCGAGGAGCTAATCCGAGTCGACAAGAGCCCGCGCCGAATCGTCCATATGTGGAACACCGGTGCCGATGCAGAGGCCCCATCCGTCCGCAGCATCGAGCAAGCTCAGAACCTATCGTTCTTTAGTCTGACCAAGCTCGCCCGCGCACTTGGTTCCCAAGTGCAGACCGAATCGCTGCGCATCGACGTGATCACGAGCGCCGCCTGCAAAGTACTCAGCGATGATCAGCACATTCGTCCGGATCGCGCTCTGGTGAGTGGCCCCTGCAAAGTCATTCCGCAGGAATATCGCAACATGACCTGCCGCCACATTGATCTGGCGCTGGATCATGTAAGTCCAAACGATCAGGAGTCCTTGGCTGAACGAATCATCGCCGAGCTAACCACCACCACGGAGCCAACTGTCGCCTATCGGGGGCTGGTTCGCTACGTCCTACAGTACCGACCGCTCCGGATTCCCAAGCCAACTGGAGAGCTACCACGTCTTCGCCAGGGAGGAACGTACCTCATCACGGGAGGACTTGGTGGAATCGGCATGATCTTGGCAGAGTACTTGGCGCGCAGCTACAAGGCCAAGCTCCTACTCATCAGTCGGACCGGACTGGCTGGACATCTCGATGGGGCCAACAAACGGACGGCCCGATCCAGCTCGAAGAACCCGGTTCGCGGCTCCAGCCAGTGGCCGGGATTGCGTACGCCAGAACCCAGCGATATCAAGGACCAAGAGCTCAAGCAGCGCTTCAGCAAGCTTGAAAACCTGCAACGACTGGGCGCAGAGGTCATGGTGGTTTGTGCAGATGTCACTGACCTGGAAGCCATGCGGCTTGCGGTGGATGGAGCGGTGTCACGCTTTGGTCCCATCCGAGGCGTGATTCATGCAGCCGGAGTACCAGGTGGTGGCGTCATCCAGCGCCGGAGTCGTGAAGCTGCAGAGGCGGTACTCGCGCCGAAAGTCATGGGAACGCTGGTACTCGATCAAATCTTCCAGCAGCGAGACCTAGACTTTTTCGTCCTCTGTTCTTCACTGAACTCGATAGTGGGAGGCTTCGGTCAAGCCGATTACAGCGCAGCCAATGCCTTCATCGACGCTTTCGCACATCATCGCTCATTACGCAGCCGAGGCCTCACGGCATCGATCAACTGGGATGCCTGGCGGGAGGTCGGAATGGCTGTCGATGCCGCTCGTGCCCGAGGTCAGATCGACCCGCAGGCATCTGCTCACCAATCGGCAACGGCTTCGCAGTATCGCGAGCTGGCACATCCACTGTTCGATCGCTTCATGGTCGATGAACACGGCGCAGAAGTCTATGCCACCCGTATAACTGGCAACAAGCGCTGGGTGCTCACCGAACATCGCGTCGCGGGAAAACCGACGCTTCCTGGTACGGCCTACCTAGAGCTAGCACGAGCGGCCTTTGAAGCACACTTGGCCACGGTGGCCGCCGTCGAACTGCGCGATGTCTCTTTCCGTTCTCCGCTGATTGCAGCAGAAGACGCCGAACCGGAACTCCGCACCATCCTACGACCCACCGGAAAGGGCGATGAGTGCGAGTTTACCATCGAGAGTCGTCCCTCACCGGAGCGAAACTGGCAGACCCACGCAAGTGGACGCATCGGTTCGATTCCCTCGCCACCCATGGTTCGCCATGACATTGAGCGACTGGTTCACGACACCCCCCAGCAGCTCAACTTGGCCGAACAGACCATGACGACCAAACAGAGACCGATGGAATTTGGTCCACGCTGGAACAACTTGCTCCAAGCAAGGTTTGGTCGAGGCCGAGGACTCGCGCTCATCCAGCACCCAAGAACTTTGGAGTCGGATCTCGATGTCTTCATGCTCCACCCGGCGATACTCGACTCCGCAACTGGGTTCGTCGCTACGCGGAGTCCGGTTCACTATCTGCCGTTTGCCTATCGAAAAATCCGTGTACTCAGACCACTCCTAAGCTGCGTCTACAGCTACGCCGCCTATGAACAGACCAGCGAAGGAGGCCGCGAGCTGATGCACATTCACCTGACGATCATGGACACAGACGGCTGTGTACTGGTTGAGGTGGAAGACTACGTGCTGGTGAAGGTGTCGTCATGAAGCTCCCACAGAATGGACCGAACGGACCGTTTTTGGATTGGACCAACTTTTCGATCACCCTGGACAAGCCCGGGATGTTCGAGACGCTTGGGGTAAAGCCGGCCAGCCGTCGACCACCTGGCTTCGGCGAGGTCGAAATCGAAGTTCACTCAGTCGCTCTGAACTTCAAGGAGGTGTTGCAAGCTCTCGGTGTCATTCCTGCTCCGCCTACCGGGATTACATTCGGTCTAGAGTGCGCGGGTGTCGTCATCGATGTCGGCCCTGATGTTGTGGGACTGACGCCAGGAATGGAAGTCATCGCGACAGAGGGGCCGTGCCTGAGCGCGATGGTCACCGTGCAAGCCTCATCGGTGTTTCCCAAGCCCGCGCACCTATCGTGGGAACAGGCGGCCAGCCTGGGGATCGCCTATCTAACGGCCTATTATGGACTCCACCGACTGGGACGACTCCAAGCGGGTGAATCAGTACTCATTCACGCGGCAACAGGAGGAGTCGGTCTTGCGGCCATTCAAGTTGCACAGTGGATTGGCGCAGAGATCTTTGCCACCGCTGGGAGCCCACGAAAGAGAGAGTTTCTGACTCAGCTTGGAATCAAGCATGTCTATGACTCTCGATCTGTGACGTTCGCCGAACAGATTATGGAGGAGACCGGTGGCTCTGGCGTTGATGTCGTACTGAACTCCCTGGCCGGAGAGTTCATTCCCAAGAGTCTGTCGGTCCTGGCACCGTTTGGACGATTCCTGGAGATAGGTCGACGTGATGTTCTGGCCAACACTCCGATTCCGCTCTCTCTGTTAGAAAAGGGAGCCGCGTTCTTTGTGGTCAACTTGTATCCAGGAACCCCTGGTTACCAAGAGATGTTCGCAGAAATCCTGCAACTACTTGGCGAAGGCGTCTTCCGTCCACTGCCGTGCCAGGCCTACTCTCTGCGTCGGCTGGATGAGGCCATGGATCTGCTGGCTCGGGCCAAGCACATCGGCAAAGTCGTGATAAACCTTCCCAAGCGCAATGCCAGCGCTTCGGTCGAAATGCAGCTACCGCTGTCGATGATGGTGGGAGACACCGATGGCACAGCCCGGCGTCCAGTGCTCAGCGAAGGACTGCTTAGCTCCGAAGGCCTAGACGTATTCCGCAGGGTACTGGCTGGCAACGCGGCCCAGGTGGTGGTGTCGATGCGCAGCTTGGACTCGCGAATGCAAAGCAGCGGCGACCCCGAGCTACATGAACCGGACGGAATGCCAGAGCAATCGTCGACCGAAGGACAGGCTCGACCGGCCACCGGAACAGCCTACGTGCCACCGCGCAGCGATCTGGAAGGAACCATCTGCGGCATCTGGGAGAAGTTCTTCCGCATCAAGCTGATCGGCATTCATGACAACTTCTTTGACATCGGAGGAGACTCTCTGCTCGCGGTCCAGCTCACGGCACGCTTACGCGATGCGGTCGGTGTGGATCTGTCTCCGCACAGCTTGTTAGAGAGTCCGACGATTTCCGGTCTGGCCGAGATCATCACCCGTGCCAAAGCCAGCAAGTCTGAGATCAAAGCGCCGCAGAATGTACTCCCCCGCTGCCTGGTTCGCATCAAAGAAGGAGACCCGCAGCAGCCGCTGTTTTTGGTCCATCCAGCCGGCGGTCACGTCTTCAACTACTTGGCCCTGGCTCTGGCCACCAGCGCCCCGCATGAGATCTACGGAGTGGAAGCAGAGCGACTCGATGAACAGATCGAACCGCTCGACACCATCGAGAAGATGGGCAAGCACTACACCGCTCAGATTCGCAAGCGGCAGCCCAGTGGCCCCTATCTGTTAGGGGGAGCTTCCTTTGGAGGTGCGCTTACCTATGAGATCGCCCAAAATCTGCTGAGAGCCGGTGAACAGATTGATGGTCTGTTCCTGATCGATACCGCCGACCCAGCCAGGCTCCCTCAGCACGAGCTAGAGGACTCCGAGGTACTGGCCTATCTGCTCAAGGTTGCGGTCAACATTCCGGACGGACTCGATGACCTCAAGCAGCTCCTGCCGGACGAACAGATTCGCTACTTCGTAGAGCGCGCCAAGAAGGCCAACAAGCTGTTTCCCAACGTCTCCCTCCCGGAAGCGCAGCAGATCCTCAAGCTATCGCGCATCAACTTGAACGCGCTGGCTCGCTATCGACCGCAGCCGATCGCTTGCAGGTTGACCTTGTTTGCGGCGCTGGAGCAGACAGAAGGCTCCAGCGACAGCGAAGACCTACCGTGGTGTCGGCTCGCCCAGGGCGGCAGCGCAGTCCATCACATCCCAGGCAATCACATCACCATGAACTTCATGCCACACGTTCAAGTGATGGGAGACAAAATCACACAGATTCTGTCGACACAGGGTAAAGACGCTCCCAAGCCTCGCTAGTCTACGCACTCACGGCCGGACGGTGCCTGACCGAGCCGCCGTGCCCCCAAGCGACCCACCCCACTTCCCGGCCCGACTGACGCTATTTCCCGCCCGTTTGCTTGGCTGGGCTCAGCTCTTTGCCACGCAGCACAAACTCCCGCGTCGCCCCGTTGGCCGCGCTCAGCAACAGCGGTTGCCGCAGCACCAGCTCCTCCGCCGTCCCGGCACCCTGCAACACCGTCAGTTCGCCCTGATACTCGCCTGCGCTGGCATCGCCACCGGGCTTGATCACCCGAATCCGCCACTCTCCCGGATCTGTACGATCATAGCGCTGCGCCTCAATCCCCACCTCGCCCCCCAGGATTCCGGCCCGCTGCGGCTCGTTTCCTCGGCCGGGTGGCGTAATTTGTAACTCTAGCTTCGCGTCTGGATGCGACCAAGTCACCGCGATGAGGAGCTTGCCCGCATAGCCCACGATTCCGTCACTCCGACCCCGCACGCGAAGCTGCCCCAGCAAGTTTTGGTCACCCTTTTTTCCCGTTTCGCTGATCAGACGGGCCAACCTGACCGCATACAGCGCCCGCGCCCACGCCGGAGCCCCCTTCTGGGATTTCTGAGCGCCCACGGCCTCGGCCACCCGACTGGTGAGCCGCAGCGCTTCATCGGTACGACCTAGTGCAGCGGCAGCATCGGCTAGCAGCAGCATCACCCCCTCATCTTGGGGCAGAAGCCAGCTTAGACCCTGGTATTCCCGGTACGCCGAATCAAAAAATCCGTGAGCGCGATACAAATCGCCAAGCCGCCGCCGTCCCCACGGGTCAAACGGTGCAAACTCGACAATCTCCGAGAGGGCCCGGGCCCCTTCGGCACCTTCTCCACGACGAATCAGGTATTCACCAACCGCCTGCCGAACCGCTGCATCGGCACCGGGATCGATGCGCAGCGACTCAATCAGCCTGTTCGCCTCCGCAAACAGTGCCTGCTTGCCGGCCGGTGACAAGCCCTTCCCCGCACTCGCTTCCTCCACCAGTGCCAGCAACTTGAGCTTCAGTGACAGAGAGTCCGGCAACAGCGCCAAAAACCGCCGCACCACCGCAAGCTGATCATCGATCGTCTTGGCCTTCTTCAGCTCTTGCGCAAGCAACTCCTGATCGACTCCACCATCCAGCGCCAGCCCACTCTGCGCTGCCCGGATGTCCGCCTCCGTCCGCACCGCCCGCAGGATCTCTCGCCGCAGGTGCGACTGAACCTCTTGGGCGTGCTCGCTGTCGTTGAAGCGATGGTACAGATCGACTTGCTGCGCGGTGGCACCAACGTGGACGCGCAGAATGTCAATCAGAGCCCGTCGATCCAGCCAGGTCTTTAGCTCACAGCGCGCTTCGGCCTCTTTAAACACCGTCATGCCACCTTCCACGCCGGGATGACTGGCCAAGCGCTCTCGCCACAGCGACCGTCGCACCTGCAGATATGCCCGCGAGGCCGCACTGCACCGCTGCGGGCCATCGTCATGCTCTCGCTGAGTAAGCTGGAGCGCGTAATCGACATCGTGCGGTTTGCCATCTGGAGCCGCTGGCAGCTTCACCGCCATGAGTGCCCGCTCGATGCATGAATCGATCTCTTTGGAGCGCAGCGTCGAAGACGTGACTTTGACGTCTTTGGGTAGCCCATCGAGGCCGAGCTTGACCTTTAGCTCGACGCGACCCGACAGCCCAGGGTTGCCCGCCGCCCGCCGCTCGTAGCACAGCCTGGCCGCACTGCTCTGTCCAGCCAGTGCTCGCACATACATCTCGCTTACGCTCACCGTACGAACGCTCTGCGTCGAAACCCCCGGCTCAAGCACCATCGCCGCGTCCTGCGGTGCCTGGCCCCGCAGAGACGGCGGTACAAACTGACCGGCTTCTAGCTCGCCCACCAGCGGTCGATACGTCTCCCCACCCGATGGCTCCACTACGATCGCGGTCCATGGAGTCACCACCTGGAACCGCTTGCCAATGTCGAGAATCGCCTCTTTGCCGGAAGCCCGTTCTAACAGTCCCTGCATTCTTAGCAGCGCCCAGCGTCGCGCCAGATCACCGCCATCATCAATCGATCGCACCGTTACGTCACGCTGCTCTACAAACGGCTGGCCATCGCGTAGGCCCCGCACCGTCAACTTCTGCGGCGGACTTCGGTCCGCACGCAGCCGGGCCACCACCGTCAGGGAGTCACCGCTCTCGATCGTCACTGGCTCATCGGGATAGACCACATCCGCGCCCTCACCTAGCTCGACCCGAACGCCGGTCAAGTTCGGCTGGGCCACCCGCTCAAGCAGGTACAGTGCCGCCCGCGAGGCGTCCGGAGCATCCTCGATTCGCACCACTCCCGAGCGCACTCCGGAGTGACACAGTGACTCCAAGAGCCGCACGTTCGCGTCACTACCCACTGCCGCCGCAAAGAAGCGGGGCAGCTCGCCCAAGCGCTGGAGGTGTTCTCGAAGCTCACGCGGGGTCAGCGCGCCCACCGTCGGACGGCCATCGCCAATGTAGATGACCGCACCTTGGCCACGCGGCAGAAGCTCCACCGCCCGCTGAAAGGCACTCTGCAGGTTGGTCGCGCCGCCTGGCGTCTGCTTGCTAAGCTGCGCATCGAGCTGCTCGATTCGCTCTTTGGTCGCCGCTGCCATCGCTTCGCTGCCAAGCGTCACCGAGCCAAGCGAAGCCGCCACCACCGCCACTCGGTCCTCGGGTGTCAGACGCTTGAGTACCGCTTGCGCCGCGCTCTTGGCCAAGCTCAGCCGCGCCTCATCGGTTCCCGCCGAGACATCCACCAGCAGCACCACATCAAGACCTTTGGGTGGCTTGCCCGGCGTTGGCACCGGCTGAATCAGCAGATAGCGCTGCCCGTCCAGCTCATCCCCACGGAAGCCGATCAGCCGCTCGCTGACCCGCTCTTTGCCATCGATCAGATCCAGCACAAAGTCCGAGGACGGCTTGAAGTCACTGCGCCGCAGCGTCACCACCGCACCGTCGATCTGGGCCCCCATCCCGGCTTGCAGCACGGAAGCCTGTGCTCGCGCAACGTCCACCGTCAGCGAGAACTCACCCAGGTTCGACAGCGAGCCCGCTTGCATCTGGGCACTTTGGCCCATCGGATAGACATACGTTCTTCGGACAGCGTCCGAGTAAGGGATGTGCGGCAGCCACTCGCGGTATCGCAGCACCACCCGCCGCACCTTGCCGGGCGAGATGTTGCGCACAAGCCCTCGGTAGCGGCCCGCGCCCGCCCACTCCAGGTTGGCCGTAAAGCCGGATACGCCGCTGCCCTGGCGGTCCATTGGAAGCACCGTGCCACGACGAGGCGCTTGGTCCCCTTCAGCCACCGAGAAGTGCTCCAGAATCGCCGACTCCGGCAGTCGCACGGTATACAGGCCTTCGAGATACTCCGAACGTGGGTTAAAGAAAGTCTGCTCCACTGTCGTGGTCGCCAAGTCCCCATCAATCGTGACGTTTACGTCATGCCCCCGAACGATGAGCGGGGTGCGGGCCGTGCCTATCCCCGTTGCTGGACGCGCCGTGAGCTGTCCCACACCGGCTGGTTCCAGCGCCCGCAGCGGTCCCGGCTCCGCTAGGCCCAGCGTGAAGTCGTCCCACAGCGCTTGCGCCGTCTGCTTGGCTTCGCTCCCGGTGACCAGCAACGTCAGACCCGACTCCAAGCGACCTGACTTCTCTGCCGACTTCCAGGCCACCTGACCGCTGGCACAGTAGATCTTCGCACCACCGTCTGTGATGGTCACCGCTAGGCCCGCCCGCTGCGCCGCGAGCGACACGCCCGCCACGACAATCGGAACATCGGTCCCGACCCGAGCATCAACCCAGGCGCGGCCACTTCTGACCTCTATCCCCTTGTCGAGCAGTGCCAGCGTGCTGCCCTGGTCGAGCAGCACCCACGCTCCGGCATCCAGATACAACGAGGCACGCACCCCCGCAGGCGTAGTCACCTCGCTACCCGCTTCCAGTCGCTGGTTCCGACCGATTGGCAGCGTAACCTTCGCCCGCTTGATCGTCGCACCATCGCGGCTCGCCTCTACCGAAGCCACCGTGGGCTGCGGCGGGGTGGGCTTGGTGCAGGCACCGACCATCATCACCGTCGCAGCCGCCCATATGAAGAGCCGCTCCGTTACGAGCCGCCCGAGGCCCATCATGTCTTTGCAGTTCAATCGAAGCATATCCATGGCGACCTCTTACTGTGGCAGCAGCCGTCCATCACGGAGCAGGAACCGACGCGAGTCCAGCTCGCCGGCCATCTTGAACTTGCTGCTCAGCAGCCTCTCGTCCTTCTGGCCCTCACCCACAATCACCGTCAGCACTACGTCGTAGCCAATGGCTCGCGCCCGGTCTTGACGACGCACCTCGACTGAGTACTCCCCGAGCGGGGTGGCATCTTTGTGGCTATGCCAACCAAGCAGACCAAACTGCGGAGCCAAGTCCATCGCCGGCCCTGCCGATTCACCCGGCGCAGCCACCCGTAGATCCAAATCCGCCTCGGGGTGAGCCCACGTCAGCAGCACGCGCACCGGACGATACAGCCCCTCGATACCACTTTGCCGGGCTCGCAGGTCAAGCAGCGCCAGCTCCTCGGCGGTGTCCTTGCCTTTTAGCACTCGCGCTTGATCACGCAGCTCAGCCAGCCTCAAGCTCGACCACAGCAGCGCAACTTTCGCGAGTCCACTCTCGCTGCCCGGCTCGGCATCGCCGACGACTCGTTTTTCCAGTCCCAGTGCCTCTTCCACCTTGCCGGAACCCGCCGCAGCAGCAGCCAGTAGAATCAGCACCGAGTTGTCTCCCGGCTGAAGTGCCAGCAGCGTCTCGTACTGACGGTAGGCTTCGTCGTACCAGGCATGCGCCCGATACAAGTCCCCAAGCCGCCTACGAGCCAGTGGGTCTTGCGGAGCAAACTCGACGATCTCCGAAAAGGCCCGTCGCGCCCCAATCTCATCGCCCAAACGCACAAACAACTCACCAACCGAGGTCCGCGCCTGCGCATCGGCATACGGATCAGAACGAATCTCCTCTGCCGTGCGTCGCGCCGACTCGGCTTCGCCCAGTGACTCTTCGGTCTCCATCCGCAAGATTCGCAGCTTGATGTCACCTGGCCACTTCGCCAGCAGCTCCTCTAGCCGAGTCAGCCGCTCAGGCAGCGACTTGGCCTTGGCCACCACTTCCTGAGCCAGCACCGCCCGTTCCTCATCCCCCAGCCCAAGTCCGTCATAGACCACCCGCAGATCACGCGGGCTGCGCACCTCGCCGAGAATCGCATGACGCAGATACTCTTGATCATCGGGCTCATCGGACAAGTTGCCATACAGCTCGACCATGCCTTGGGGCCCACCCACGTTGCGCAGCATCAGCCGCAACAGCTCGCGACGCTCGGACCAGCGCCGAACTTCGCAGCCGCTCACCGCATCTTGCAGAACCTCCATCGCTTTGCGGACACCGCCGGTGAGTCGCTCCTTCCAGAGCTGCCGTCGTTCATCTAGAGGCTGCGTGGACGCCGCCGAGCAGCCCTTCGGCCTGTGGGTCATGATGCCCACGAGCACCGTCACGTCCGGGGTCGAGATCTCGACCGCTGGGATCGACACCGCTTCGGCATAGCCACCGCCGCCCGAGTCATCGCCGCTCGACCGCAGGATGAACGGATAGCTCACCACCACCACCCCGCCGCCGCGAGGCTTGGGGAACTCCCAGCGCCGCACCGCTTGGGCCATGCACTGCTCAATCGCTGGATTGCCCACCGTCGAGCTCTGAATGGTACTGGCCAGCACAGTGCCCTCGCCGCCAATCGTAAACTGGAGCACGATGCGACCTGTCGCACGACCCCCCCGCACCAGCTCCCGCTCTTGGCAGAACTTCACTTCGTTTAGGTGGCGACGAATGATCCGGCGAATGAGCTCTTTGTCGAGCGCGCCGCGTACTTCAGCGGTCCCGGGCACGACTTCGGGTGCCCCACCCTTGCGGCCCCGCAGCGAACCGGACTTTGCGCCATAGCCACCCCCTCCTGAGCCGTGTCCGATGGTTCCGAGATTGCCGAGCCCAATCGTCCCTTCGCCGACGCCACCGCCGCCTTTGCCCGTGCCAATCAGACCAAACCCAGCAGACCCAAAGTCATCGCCATCCAGATCCAGTTTGTCACTGTCTTTGTTGGCGGCCCGCCTCATCTTCTTCTTCTCCGGGGCAGGAACCTCTATCGCCGCCAGCTCAGATACATCCCGTGGCTTGGACGCTTTGGGAGCTGCCGCAGGGGCCTGTGGTACCGAAGGCTTGGCCTCTTCATCGGCCATTGCCATCTTGGCGTCCTCATTGGTGTCTCGCCTTTCCCGGCGACGCTCACTCTCACCCTGCTTCATGGCACGATTCCGGCCCCCCATCGCACCCTCAGCCGGTGGAGGTGGCGGAGCTTCGTCACCCACCACAATCGGGGCAGGAGCCCCGGTTACGGCTGGGGCCGACTCGCTTTTGCTAAACGACATTGGCGACCGACCACTGCAGCCCGCGGCCCGAACCTCGGGAATCGTCCGCTCCAGCGACGACACCTCTTCCTCACTCGGGACGTAGTACGAGGTATAGGGCGTAATCAGGTTCTGACGAACGCCCAGCTCAGCAACTTCCTCGACGGTGGCACCGCCCTCTAGGAGTTGACTCAGCCGAGCCTGCGACCAGCGCAGCCGCAGATCCGAGGTGTTGTCGATGTTGTGTCCCTCCAGGCGATAGGTCCGCTTGAAGGCCTGCCCAAGCTGCACCCCTTCGATGGTGATGTTCTGCGGCAGGCGCTTTTTGAGCCGCGCCAGGATCAAAAGCGGCTCACCCGCCCGCACCGCCACCGTCTCACGCGGATAGACCCGGTCGAGCGAGCTACCGACATCCACGCGGAGCTTGCTCACCGCTGGACGACTGAGGTGTGTCACCACACGCAGCGCTGTCTCGGCGGCACTGCTACGGTCACCCACCCGGAACGCTTGGCCCGCGCTCGCATCACACAGACCGGAGAGCAGATCCAGGTTGGCTTCATCGCCCACACCAACGGCATACATCCGAAGCGGCTGCGGCAGGCTGGCCAGTCGCTCCCGCAAGGCCACAAGAGACAGCTCTCCGACCGTCGGTTTGCCGTCACCCACATACAACACCGCGCCAAGCCGATTCGGCACCAGCATCGCGGCGGCTTGACTGAGCGTTCGTCCCAGGTCGGTCGCGCCACCAGTGGTCGCCCGCCCGAGCTGTTCGAGGAGCTGGTTTGACGTCTCGCTCCCCATCGCAGTCCAGGTCGGCAGTACCGGCTTTTCTTTCTTGCCCGAGCGGCTGGTCAGAACTGCATGCGCGTCGAGATCCGCCCCGAGCAGCACCACGCGGTCATCAGGACCAAGCCGCCGCAGCACCGACTCGATCAACGTCCGCGCCATCGCCAAGTGGGTCGCATCGGTCGCCGCCGAGACATCCACCAGCAGCGCCAGATCGACCGGGGCCCGCTCACTCGCAGTGGGCACCGGCGCGGGCAGGGTCCGAATCAGCACATAGTCATCTTCCGCCTTCGTAGAGTGGCCACCGGGCCTCGGCGGGTCTTCATGGCTCACGCGATACACACGAGCCACATCTTCGGGCCGATTCGCACCGAGCAGCTCCACCACCAAGTCCGCGCTTGGCACATAGTCGGTGCGCTGCATCACCACCCGCTTGTGGTCTTCCGAAAGCACCGCCCCGAGTCCCGAACGAACCTCTGTGGCCGTCGAGCGGCTGGCATCCACCTCGATGTCCAGCTCTTGAATGATCGGGGCCCCTGCACCGGCTGCCGCTCCCATCGGGAAGCGATAGGTGCGTAGAGAGTTCCCCGGACCCCCAAACGGCAACCACTGGCTATAGGTGTACAGCACCTTGCGCGTCGAGCCTGGTGGCAGTGGGTACAGCCGCGCCTTGAACTGCCCCGGCGCCTCCCATTCCAGCAGTGCGGGATCGTGGGTCGATCCCTCGTACACTTTCGACTCATAATCGCGCCGCGCCGTCTCGCGTTCCTTGACGTAGCCATCGACGTAGCGACCTCGGCGATCGATCGCAAAGCGCGATAGGATCGCATCCTCTGGCAGCCGAACCCGGAAGATTCCTTCCAGCGTGGCATCGGCGGGGTTAAAAAAGGTCTCCTCCACCGTCGTAATCGCCAGATCGTCCTCGACGCGAACCCGCACCTCTAGACGATTCATCGACAAAGGAAAGCGCGCTTCGCCCAAGTTACCAGGCTTGCGCGCCCCAACCTCACCAAGACCAGGTGCCCCACGCCCGACCCGAGGATCCGGCCACGCCAGGCCACCCGTCCAGTCGTCCCACAGTGCCACCGGAGCCAGCTTGGGTACCCCGCCCGCCTCAAGCGCGAGCTGCTCGCCAGCATGGACCAGCCCTCGACTCGCCCCGACGTAGGCGACCTCGCCACGGACTACGGTTAGACGGGCAGGACCGCTGCCTACGGAAACCTCGAAGCCCGCCGACGAAGCCAGCAGCTTGTGCTCACCCACCACCACTTCGACGTGACCACCGCCCTTGGCATCCACCCATAGGCGACCTTTTGCAAGCTTGATGCCGCTGTCCGTCACCACGACCTCGCCGCCGCCGTCAATCAGCAGCCGAGCACCGACGTCATGGTGCAAAAGTGCCTGAGCGCGCTCTGCCACGATGAGTGTCTGACCAACGGTAGCCCGCTCTTCCCCGCTGACAGCGTGGTGCCCAGAAGCTCCCGCAAGCTCCACGGGTGTTCGCACCACCTCGATGCTCGCCACAGAGCTGACTGCGGATAGCTTGGGCCCACAGGCCATAAATCCAAGTGACAGGGCGGAAACCAGCAGCGCTGCGAGCGGAGCGCCAAAACCCAGCCGAGCCAGCCAAGGTCGACCCGCCAAACGATGGGCGTACTGCATAAATCCTGCCTACCCTTCAGTTTCTAGAGGGGGGAGTCGCGATCTTATCCGATCTGGTCGGGTCAGCCAAAGTGGAATCCCTCCGCCCCAGCGCATGAGGTCTAACACGCGGGCCCCAGGGTGAACGAACCTTCGCTTTGGGTGAACGAACCTTCGCCTTGGGTAAGCGACCCTTCGCTTTGGGTTGGTCATCGCTTCGTTTTGGGTGAACGACCCTTCGCCTTGGGTTGGTCAGCGCTTCGCTTTGGGTAAGCGACCCTTCGCTTTGGGTCGGTCATCGCTTCGTTTTGGGTGAACGACCCTTCGCCTTGGGTCGGTCAGCGCTTCGTTTTGGGTGAAGCAACGCTTCGCTTTGGGTAAGCGACCCACTGGGTAGGGTTTGCGTGGCGAATCGGAGTGTCGTGTCCACACAGGCTTTGGTCTGTACCGGTTCGGTTTGGTAGCCTGTGGGCGCTCGTGTCCTTTCATAAGGAGGCCTCCTGTGAACCCTTCGCACCCGGCACCCACCACGCAGACCGGCGCAGCGTATCGTGACTGCTTCACCCAGACTGTCGACTATGCAGCGCGCTCTGCGGTGTACTTCGGCTCACGTACGGCCATCGTCGATGTCGAGCGTGGGGACAGCGGTCGCTTCGACTATGTAGCGCTCAACCTCCGCGCCACTCGGCTGGCCCACTTTTTGGCTGCCCAGGGCGTGGTGAAGGGTGACCGGGTGGGGCTGCTCGCCCAAAACGGCGTGGAGTACATCGATCTGCTGCTCGCGTGCGCCAAGCTCGGGGCCATCTTTGCGCCCTACAACTACCGCCTACATCCTCGCGAACTACACGAGGTCGTCGCCAAGACTGGCCCGAAAGCGTTCGTCTATGGCCCCGAATACGCTGAGCACGCGGCCTACCTACGGACCCATCATCCGGCCCTTTGCAGCTACCTGAGGACTGGAGCGGCGGCGGCTACGGACGATGGCGCAGTATCCTTTGAAGCGGTGGTGACGCAGTCGAGCCTCGATGGCCCAGCGTGGTTTGCGGCGGGCGATGGCCCAGGGAGCGAAGACATCCTGTGTCTGCTGGGCACCGGAGGAACCACCGGGCTCCCGAAGGCGGCGATGATCTCGCACCGCATGGTTGCCCACAACGCGCTCACGACCATGATTCATGAGCTTGTGCCTGGGGATGTCACGGTCGTGCATACGCCGATGTTTCATACCGGCGGGCTGCTCGTCTATGCACTGCCGCTGCTCCTATCGGGCGGCAAGGTCATCTTGATGCGCAAGTGGGACGCGGCGGAGCTGCTGCGGCTCATTGAGTGCGAGCGGGTCACAATGTTCTTCTGCGTGCCGACGCAGTATCAGATGCTGCTCGACTCACCGAGCTTTGCGAAGACCTCGTTTGCATCGGTGCGGTTTGTAACCAGTGGCGGTGCTCCACTGCCGGTGCCGCTGATTCACGCCTTTCGCAGCATCCATGACATCCCGTTCAAACAAGGATTCGGGATGACCGAGTTTGGTCCGGGCTGCTTCAGCATGGGTGCGGAGTTTGCGCACAGCAAAGCCGGATCGATCGGTCGACCCAATGCCTTTGTCGGCGCACGGGTGGTCGATGATGAGGGTCGAGATCTGCCGCCTTTACAGGCGGGAGAGCTGCTCCTCAAAGGCCCGGCGATGTTTTCGGGCTACTTCGAGGACGCCAAAGCCACGCAAGGGGCCATTGACGAGCACGGCTGGTTTCACACCGGCGACATTGCCCGAGTCGATGAGGATGGCTTCTTCTTTATCGTCGACCGCAAGAAAGACATGTTCATCTCGGGGGGCGAGAACGTCTATCCGGTTGAGATTGAGCGGGCTTTGTATGAACACCGAGCGGTCAAGCAGTGCGCAGTAATCGGTGTGCCTGACGAAAAATGGGGACAGGTCGGGCGGGCCTTTGTCGTGCTGCACAGCGGAGAGAGTGCCAGTGAGGAAGAGCTACTGGCGTTTCTGCGCAGCAAGCTGGCCCGCTACAAAGTCCCCAAGAACCTTCGCTTCATCGAGGAGATGCCGCTGTCACCCGCTGGCAAAATCCTCAAGCGGGCGCTGCCTCATGGCTAGGTGCTACGCGGGACGTGGCTGAGGCGGGGTCTGCGCGGCGATTTCTTGTAGCTTGCGCAGAGCAATCCGACGCAGTCGCTCCTCTACCAGCGGCACGTCCGCCTGCCGTGTCAGCCAGAAGATGAGTGCCAAGTCGACCTTATCGGACACCGTCAGCAGGTGTACTCGTGGTGCCGGGCGGACCAGGTATTCTTCGGCTGCGACAGCGGTCTGCTGCTCCAAGAACTGGGACAGCTCATCGATGTTGAGCAGCGCGCTCACGCTGAGTCTCACCTCTGCACGCACCGCCTGATCATTTGACAGATTGACGAGGCGGGCTGCCACCAGGTCTGCATTCGGCACGATCAGCACGCTACCGTCCGCAATCCGAATCTGCGTCGAGCGCATCCCAACGTCGAGCACCTCGCCGCCCTCGCCGCCCGGCAGCCGAATGCGGTCCCCAATCCGAAACGGATGGTCGAGCGCCAGAACCAGCCCGGCAATGATGTTCGACAGCGCTTGCTGCGACGCCAGACCAATCGCCAGCGAGGTTACGCCCAGGGCAGCAACCACCGACGATACGTTTTGGCCGAAGTGGTCCAGGATCAGGATCAGCCCGGCCAGCCACAGCACCACCTGGGCGAGTCGTTGCAGAAGCGGAACCAGCGCCCGGCCCGAGCTGCTGCGCGGAGTACCGGGAGTGCTCTCGGCGTGGGACTCTTCGGGAACCTCTAGCTTGGGACGAACCACCAGCTCGACCAGCAGTCGAGACAGCGACCCAAGACCGCGAACACCGACGATCACCGCCAGGACGAACAGCGAGCCTGCGACCCAGCGACCAGGACCACGCATCGCCGGCCAGGCATCCTCGACGGCTTCGGACAGACCGACAAACAGCACCACATAGCGCAGTGGCCGGGCACACAGCGCCAACAGCTGCGAGGCCAAGTCGCTGCCTGCCTCTAGCAGACGTCGACTCAGCCAGCGGCACAGCCAGCCGCCGAGCCAGGCCAGAAGAACGGTGAGGGAGATGATCACCAGCAAGTGAGCCAGACCCACCATCGCCGGCCCGGCATGCAGTGAGTCGGTCAACCAGTGATCGAGCGCTCGCATCAGCCCCTCGACCGGGGCTTGCATCTTCGCGAGCCAGCTAGTGGCCACCGAAGTCTGATGAGGTGAATTCGAAAGGGAGGGAGGCTCCGCCGTACTCTGAAGGACCGTCACCCGGCCATTATAGCCGGGTCAAGCGCGGACAGCGGATGGGAAGCGGCGGATGGGACCAGCGGGGAATCACTTGCCCTTGGCGGCGAGCGCTTCCTTGATCATGGCGTCGAACTTCTCGAACGGATACGCGCCGGCAATCTTGCGACCGTTGATAAAGAAGGTCGGGGTGCCCATGCCGCCACCGGGGAGGCTATTGCCGTAGTTAAAGTCGGCGTCAACCTGGGCCTTGTAGCGGCCCGAGTCGAGGTCGGCCTTGAAGCGCGACACGTCGATGCCAATCTCACCGGCGAAGCGCTCCAGGCTGGGCCGATCGAGCGACTGCTGATTTTCGAACAGCTTGTCGTGCATCTCCCAAAACTTGCCCTGGGCGTGCGCAGCCAGAGCGGCCTCGGCGGCGGGCTTGGCGTTCTGGTGGAACGGGAGTGGATAGTTGCGCCACACCACGCGGACCTTGTCTTTGTAGGTCTCTTTGATCTTCTTCAGCGTCGGAACCACCCGCGAGCAGAACGGGCACTGGAAGTCCGAGAACTCAACGATGGTCACCGGGGCATTCTTGCTGCCGAAGCTGGGACCGTCGCCCGGATCAACCTTGTAGACCGTCTTGTCGTTCTCTTCGTCACCACCTGCCGCTGGAGGAGCAGCGGCCTTCTCGACCGCACTCTTCATGATCTCGTCATAGACCTTAGCGGCCGGGATTTTCTTGGCCTTGAGCAGCGCGTCGACCTCTTTGAGCGAGGAATCGACGACGGCCTTGAAGGCCTCGATCGGCTGAGCACCCGAGAGACTGTGACCATTGATGAAGAAGGCCGGAGTGCCGTTTGCGCCAATCTTGTTGCCTTCGGCCAGCTCCGCATCGACCTTGGCCTTGTACTTGCCCGAGTCGAGCGCGGCAGCAAACTTCTTCATGTTGAGGCCCAGTTCCTGGGCGTACTTGTCGAGGTTCGGACGATCAAGTGCCTGCTGATTGGCAAACAGCTTGGCGTGCATCTCCCAGAACTTGCCCTGCTCATGAGCGGCCAGCGCGGCCTCCGCAGCAGCATGAGCGTTGTTGTGGAACGGCAGCGGAAGCTGCTTGAAGACCACCCGAACGTCCTTCGGGTACTCCTTCATAAGCTGGGTGATGGTCGGCTCGACCCGCGAACAGAACGGACACTGGAAGTCCGACCACTCGACGATGGTGACCTTGGCGTTGGCTGGGCCCTTCATCGGAGCGTCACCAATCAGCGCCTTGTACACGGTCTTGTCTTCGGCAGGAGTCGGCTGTGCGGCAGGCTTCGGTGCCTCGGCCTTGTCTTTGCCGTCCTTAGTCAGCTCGGCGTAGATGGCATCGGGAGCCGTGCCAGTCTGCAGCTTGGCATTGGCCAGCTTGATCTCGTTTTGGATGACCTTTTCGAAGTTGTCGAAGGGCTGCGCGCCATGGAACGGCTTGCCGTTGATAAAGAACGACGGAGTGCCACGCGCACCGAAGGAGTTCCCCTCAGCCAGCTCGTCATCGACCTGCTTTTTGAACTTGCCGGTCTCGAGCGCAGCCTTGAACTTGCCGACATCTAGTGCCAGCTCCGAGGCGTACTTGATGAGGCTGTCCTTATCAAGCGCCTGCTGGTTGGCGAACATCTTGTCGTGCATCTCCCAGAACTTGCCCTGCTCGTGCGCGGCCAGCGAAGCCTCGGCGGCGATGTGAGCGTTGTTGTGGAAGGGCAGCGGCAGTTGCTTAAAGGCAATCCGCACATCGCCATCAAAGTTCTTACGAATCTGGGCGAGGGTGCCACCGACCCGCGAGCAGAACGGACACTGGAAGTCCGAGTACTCGATGATCGTGACCTTGGCGGTCTTCGGGCCAACGACAGGGCCGTTGCCAACCGGAACCTTGAAAACAACGTTCGGGTCGGGGAGCTTAAACTCCGGCTTCGCCTGCTGCTGAGCGGGCTTGTCCGCCGAGGCTTGCTCCTTGCCGTTTTGGATGAGCGAAGCGTAGAGCTGCTCGGGCTTGACGCCCGCCTTGAGTAGCTTGCTCGCCGTCGCTAGTTCTTCATCGACAATCTTGGAGAAGTTGTCGTAGGGCTGAGCGCCCGATAGCGGCCGGCCATTGATGAAGAACGCTGGCGTTCCTCGCGCACCGAACTTGGAGGCCTCGGCCTGGTCGCGCTGGATTTGCTCGTCGTACTTGCTGCGGTTCTGTCCCAGATCGGACTTGAACTTGGCGACGTTGAGGCCCAGCTCAGAGGCGAACTGCTCAAAGTGCTGGTCATCCAGCTTGTCCTGGTTTTGGAACAGCTTGCCGTGGAACGCCCAGAACTTGTCATCGCCCTGCTCGCGTGCGGCCATCGCGGCCCGCGCTGCCGGTGCGGCATTCGGATGGAACGGCAGTGGATTGTGACGGAAGGAGACCCGCAGATCCTTGCCGTAGCTGCGCTTCAGCTTTTCGAGGGTCGGCTCGACCCGCGAGCAGAACGGACACTGATAGTCTGAAAATTCGACGATGGTGACTTTGGCCGTTGGGGAGCCGGTGACCGGGGCATTGCCTACTTGTATTTTGTAGCGCTCTACCGATGAGTCTGGGGCTGCCGTGGGAACGGGCCTCGTATCGGTGTCTTTGTCGAGATGCACGCGCTGCCCGACAAGGAAGCCGACAATCAGGGCACCGAGAGTACCCAAGATGACGCCTGTCTTATTCATTCCTAAACCTCTCTCCGGGGAACCTTCGTGAGTCATGGCTTATTTGGTTCTGTATTTGATGAAATGGCTGACCAGCGGTCTTTATTCCTGGGACCGATTGGTTGCACAGCTTACACAGAAAAACTATTTCTGTAGGGGTTGATGTAGACCGAGCAAGCCTAGTTTCTCGCGGCCAGGATACAAAGCTACCCACGATTTGCAAGCTTTGAGCGGATCTGCGAACGGAGCGCTCGCTGCTCGGTTTTTGGGAATTGCGGTATTCTCTTGCCATGTTTCAGCCTCCGCGAAGCCTGTGTCTACGGTTGGGATGGGTGCCAGTCCTGCTTTCGGCCATGCTGCTTGGTCACTCCGCGTGCAACCGAGACGAGATTCATCCGGTGAGCGACGCCCACGCCGCCACCGTGCCTACCCCCGACAAGCCCCCGCCAGGAAGGACCAGCATGCCCCGAAGTTCAGAGTGGAAGAAGGTCGACAAGCTCATCGAGGATCAAAAGCTGGAAGAGGCACGCACGCTCATCGCCAGCATCCGCGATGCCGCCCAGCGCACAGGCAACGCTGAGGAGTGGACCGAGACACTCATCAAGGACGTCCAGCTTCAGGTGGGCCTACACGGTTATGAGACGGCAGTACGGTTCTTGCGTGAACAGCCATGGCCCAAGGACTCGCTGTCGCAAGCGGCGTTGGAGCTGTATTACGCGCACTCGCTGATGACGTATCTGTCGGCGTATTCGTGGGAAATTGGACGGCGCGAAAAGGTCGAAAGCAAGCAACCGGTCGATCTCAAAGCGTGGACCAAGGAGCAGATCTTCCTCGAAGCGGCGCGGTCGTATGAACGACTGTGGCAGCGTCGGTCCGAACTGGGCAACCTGCCGGTAAAGTCGCTGGCTCCCTATGTGACGCCGAATAGCTATCCTGCGCACATTCGCGGCACGCTGCGTGATGCGCTGACCTATCTGTTTGTGTCGCACCTAGCCAACACTGAGGGCTGGACGCCGGAGCAGTTAAACGAGGTGTTTCGGCTGCCGTTTGCCAAGCTACTGCAGGATCCAGCGACGGCGGATGGCGGCAGTAAGTTCGATGATCCCAGCGTCCACCCACTCACCAAGATCGTGCGGGCGCTCGCGGACCTGGAGTCGTGGCATCTTGCGCAAGGGCACAGCGATGCGGCACTCGAAGCACGAATCGTGCGCACAGAGCAGTTGCACAGCTCGTTTCGCGAGAAGGCCGACCGCGATGCCATCATTTCTTTCCTCGAAAAGACTCTGCTTCCAGCGAACAAAGGGCGTGAGTGGTGGGCACGAGGCCAGTCGGTGCTGGCGCAGTTCGTACGTGAAACCGGTGATCTCGTTCGGGCACGAGCCCTCGCAATCGAGGGACAGCAGGCGTTCCCGAGCTCGTACGGCGGACTTCGCTGTCAAGCGATGGTCCAGAGCATCGAAGCGCCAGAGTTCCAGATCACCAGCATGTTGATCGATGGGGCGCGTCGGCGGTCCATCCAAGTCACCCACAAGAACCTGGGCAAGCTGTACTTCCGAGCCTATGAGCAGGATCTCAAGTCGCGGGTCGAGTCATCAAAAGACTACAACCTGCTCTGGGGCTATCAGGAGATGCGGTCGATCGTCAATCGGCGACCGTCGGTGGAATGGACAGCAGAGCTGCCTTTAACGCCGGACTATCAAACGCACACCACGTTTGTGACGCCACCACTGTCAGGGCCGAAAGCCTACGTGGTGATGGCATCGTTTCTGCCGGACTTTAGCGACGGGGCGAACCGCGTTCAGGCAATGAACCTGATTGTGACCGACCTGGTGATTCAGAGTCGGACTCGTGGCAGCCATGTCGATGTAACGGTGGTTTCGGGAGAAACCGGCCTGCCGGTCGAAGGCGCGCAGGTCCATCTATACCGTCAGAACTGGCAAGAGAAGCACAAGAGCATTGCCGAACAAAAGACCGACAAGACCGGCCTGGCTCGATTCCCATCGGTCGGCAACACCGGCGTGTTCGTGCTGGCCGAGTATGGCAAAGACCGCTCGGTCGACCCAAACAGCTACTACTTGGGCTACGACCACGAACCCGGGCTTCACCGCGCAGCACTGGTGTTTTCCGATCGCAGCATCTATCGCCCGAATCAGAAGATTCTGTGGAAGATCGTCGCCTATGAGGGTCAGCACAACGAAGGAAAGCTGAAGGTGGTGCCGCGGACTGCTCTGCAAGTGCGGCTGCTCGACCCCAACAGCCAGGTGGTTGCCACGGAGCAGGTTCATACCAACGAATTTGGTACAGCGGCCGGTGAGTTCGTGATTCCTACGGGGCGACTGCTCGGGAACTGGCGCATCGAAACCACCAACTACTCAGGCCACGGCTACCTCAAGGTCGAGGAATACAAGCGCCCGACGTTCGAAGTCAGCCTCAAAGACCCCACGGTGGCGCTACGGCTCAACCGACCAGCGACGCTGACCGGAGAAGCGAAGTACTACTTTGGGCTGCCGGTGACGCAGGGCAAGATCAAGTGGCGGATCAAAAGGCAGACGTTTTATCCGTGGTGGTGGGGATACTTCGGCTTTGGTGGGAGCGAAGAGGGCGGCAGCAACGAACAGACGGTGGGATCAGGCATCTCGGAGCTACGGGCCGATGGCAGCTTTGACATCCTCTTTACTCCCGAAGCCGATGAGCGCAAGGGCAAGTACCTCACGTACTCCTACGCTGTGAGCGCGGACCTCACCGATGAGGGTGGTGAGACGCGATCGGCCAAACGCAGCTTCCGACTCGGTTTCGTGGCAGTCGAAGCAACGATTGCGAGCGAAGTCGGATTCATCCTCAAGGGCCGACAAGACAAGCTGACCATTCGTCGCCACAGCCTGGATGGGATACCTCGTGCGGGCGAGGGATCCTACGAGCTATTTGCGCTCACGGAACCGAGTCAGACACTACCGCCCGCCGAGCAAGCGCGCCCGACACCGCCCGCAGACCCCAGCCAGCCGACCCGCTACCGCACACCGGGCGACGGACAGTTTCCGCGCTGGGATCGCAGCCGTCAGAGTGAATCGATATTGGCGACATTTGCCGATGGAGAGCTCAAAGCCCAGGGCAAGATCAGCCATGGTGCCGATGGCAATGCGGTGGTGACGCTGCCGGAGCTGCCGGTTGGCACGTATCGGCTGCGCTACAAGACCCAAGATGAGTTTGGAGCAACCGCCGAAGCGTGGAAAGAAGTGGTCGTCTCGGCCAGCAGCAGCAAGCTACCGCTCCCCCTTCTGGTGTCCGCAGAGCGAAGTCAGGTTTCTGTCGGGGACAAGGCGCGAATCCTGATTGGCTCCGGCTTGCCCAATCAAACGGTATTTGTGGAGCTGTTTCGCGATGGTCGACTGCTCGAACGACGGATCGTTTCGGCCAGCCCGGCCACGATTCTAGAACTGCCGATGAGCGAGGCGGATCGCGGCGGCATCGGCATTCAGGTTTGGGCGATTCGAGACCATCAGTACATGGCGCGCAGCCTGTCGATTTCTGTTCCTTGGGATAATAAAGATCTCAAGCTGGCGTTTTCGACGTTCCGAGACAAGCTGCGTCCCGGCCAGAAGGAAACCTGGCGCGTCACGGTGCGCGGTCCACAGAACAACATCCTCGGCCCTGGATTGGTCGAGCTGCTCGCGTATATGTACGACCGCAGCCTGGATGTCTTCGCGCCGCACTCGCCACCTTCAATCGCAAGCCTCTATCCGAGCCGGACGGGTATCTCCTATGGTCGGGTCAACCTCGACAGTCAGCATCCGCAGTGGGTGTACTCGAACAGTATTTGGCAAAGCGTCTCTGTGCCTTCCTTATCGGAGGACCAGTTGGTGTTCCCAGACAGCTACGGAATCGGCGGTCCGGGAATGCGCGGCAGAATGGCCTTTGGGGGAGGAATGCGAGCGATGGCACCTGGTTCGCCTCCTCCTGCACCCATGGCTGCGGCGGCACCTGCTCTTGAGGAATCGAGAAAGGAATCGCCAGCGGAACCGGAAGCGAAGGCCGACAACGGCAAGGACAGTCTGGCCAAAAACAAAGCCAAGAGTCCGGACGCCGCTGACCAGCCCACAGCGGATAAGGCAGGGGACTCCGGTAGTACGCTGCGATCGAACTTCTCTGAAACCGCGTTCTTTGTGCCGCAGCTCTTGACCGAAACTGATGGCAGCGCGGCGATTGAGTTCACAGTCCCCGACTCTGTGACTTCATGGAATGTGTGGGTACATGCGCTAACGCAGGATCTTTCGGGCGCGAGCGAGCGTCGCGAGGTCCGCACCGTCAAGGAACTGATGGTTCGTCCTTATCTGCCGCGCTTCTTCCGCGAGGCCGATAGCGCTGATCTCAAGGTCATGGTGAACAACGCAGGAGACAAGCCTCTCAAGGGCAAGCTCTTGCTCGAAATCCTCGATCCAGAGACGCAGCAGAGTGTACTTCCGCTGTTCCAGGTCCGTACTGCGAGTCAACCTTTTGCGGTGGAACCAGGCAAAGGAACCAGTCTGACCTTTGCGATGGCCGCGCCCCCGAAAGTAGGTATCTATTCATTCAAAGTAACGGCGCAAGCGGGCGACTTTTCCGACGGAGAACTTCGTCCCTTGCCCGTGCTGCCGAGCCGCATGCACCTTACCCAGTCTCGCTTTGTGACACTGCGAGACAAAGACTCGCGGACCATGACGTTTGAGGATCTGAAGCGCAACGACGATCCTTCTCGAATCAACGAACAACTGGTGGTGACGCTCGATACCCAGCTCTTCTACACGGTCCTAAAGGCCCTGCCCTACCTCACTACCTATCCGTACGAGTGCGTGGAACAGACTCTCAATCGATTCCTTTCGACCGGAATTGTCTCGTCTGTTTACCGCGAATTCCCACAGGTCGCCAAGTCGGCGGAAGAATTTAGCAAGCGAACCACACAGCTTGATAGTTGGGATGCAAATGATCCCAATCGCAAGATGACGCTAGAGGAATCGCCGTGGCTGGAGCTATCGAAGGGAGGTCGCGATCCCGGACTCCCAATGATAAATACGCTAAACCCACAGATTGCGCAGGCTCAACGGGATTCGGCGTTAGGAAAGCTCAAGAAGGCACAGACTTCCTCAGGCGGGTTCCCATGGTTCCCGGGCGGTCCGCCAAGTCCGTACATGACGCTGTACCTGATGAGCGGCTTCGCAAGGGCGACCGAGTTCAAGGTCGAGATTCCCAAAGAGATGGTGCAGCGCGGCTGGCAGTACTTGGCCGAACACTTCCGGCATGACTACGTCAAGCTGATGAAAAAAGAGGAGTGCTGCTGGGAATTTCTCACCCTCCTAAACTACGTGGCCACCGCATATCCCGATTCCTCTTGGACCGGTGATGCACTGACGATGAGCGAACGAAAGGAGATCCTTGATTATACGTTTAAGAAGTGGCGCAAACACTCTCCGTATATCAAGGGACTGCTCGCGCTCACTCTCAAACGGATGGGCAGACCGCAGGATGCCAAGCTGGTTTGGGACTCGGTGATGGACTCTGCCAAGACGGTGCAAGACCAAGGGACGTTCTGGGCCCCTGAGGACCGCTCCTGGCTCTGGTACAACGACACCATTGAATCGCACGCGTTTGCGCTGCGAGTGCTGATGGAAATCGACCCACAGAATTCCAAAAAGGATGGCCTGGTGCTGTGGCTCCTTATAAACAAGAAACTCAGCCAGTGGAAGTCGACGCGAGCCACCGCAGAGGTCATCTACTCTCTGGTTCACTACTTACGAACAGAGAAGGCGTTGGGAGTCCGCGAGGAGGCGACTGTGTCGGTCGGACCGATGGTGCAGTCGTTTGCGTTTGATCCAGATAAGTACGTTGGCAAGACCCAGATCATCATTCCGGGGGCACAGGTTGAGCCGCAGAAGCACCACACCGTGAAGGTCGAGAAAGCCACCAAGGGCTATATGTTCGCCTCGACCACTTGGCACTTTTCGACCGAGAAGCTCCCGACCGAAGGGAGCGGCGACTTCTTTCACGTCGAGCGAAAGTACTTCCTTCGCCAAAATAACGGCAAGGAATGGACGCTGTCGCCCCTGGCAGAGGGAACGGTGATTCAGCCTGGCGACCAGATCGAGGTGCAGCTCTCACTACGGACCAAGCACGCCGCAGAGTACGTGCACCTGCGCGACCCCCGTGCCGCAGGAATGGAGCCGGATACCACCGTATCGCGCTACAAGTGGGATCAGGGAATCGGCTGGTATGAAGAGATCCGTGACAGCGGAACCAACTTCTTCTTCGAGCAGCTCCCCGTTGGTCAGTACACCTTTAAGTATCGCCTGCGCGCCAACCTCTCCGGTCGCTTCCGGGTCGGCCCTGCCACCATTCAGTCGATGTACGCCCCGGAGTTTAGCGCCTACTCAGCGGGGCATCTGCTTCAGATCGCACAGCAGAAATAGCTACGCTTCGCCTACACTACAAAGATAAAAGAGGAGTCCCCATGAAGTTCGCTCACGTTGCCCTGGCCACTGTGCTGTTTGCCGCAAGTCCCGTGCTGGCTCGTCCGGTTGCCGGAGTCGAGGTTGCCGAGACGATCAGCGTCGAAGGAAAGACCCTCAAGCTCAACGGTGCCGGAATCCGCAAGAAGTTCGTAGTGAAGGTCTATGTCGGTGCTCTGTACCTAGAAGAAGCCTCGACCGACCCCGCGGCCATCATCAAGTCCGATGCAGTACGAGTGGTCAAAATGACATTCCTACGCGAGGTCGAAAAGGCCAAGCTGGTCGGTGCGTTCAAGGAAGGGTTTGAAAAGAACTCTGCGTCGAAGGCGGCGTCTCTGCAACCACACCTCGACAAGATTGCTGCAGCGATTGGCGATGCCAAAAACGGGACAGTGATGACCGTGTCCTACGCTCCGGGCAAAGGCACCACCATCTCGATGCAGGGAAGCGGCTCGGTGACCATTGAAGGAAAAGACTTCGCAGATGCGATGTTCCTAAACTGGATCGGTAGCAAGCCCGCTGATGACGGGCTGAAGACCGAGCTGCTCGCGGGCAAGTAGTCGGTTTCGGGGGGTTACTGCTGTGGCGGCGGCAGCATGGCCGCATCCACGGCGCGCATTCCCTCGTCTTCGAATCCAATGAAGGCGGTCGCCCGGTGAGGCCGCAGCAGTGAGAGCCGATACAGCTCGTTATAGGCCGAAAGAACCTTCGGTCGGGCTCCCAATTCCGCCATGGCGCGACCCACCGCGAGTGGGTATTGACCTTTTGCTTCAGCCAGCAGACTCGCCACTTTCACACTGGTTTCGGCTTCGATGGTAGCAACTGCCAGTCGACCTACTTCTTGCAACTCCGAACGTGCCCTTCCCAATCGCGCCGAGATCGTGGACAGAATCCGTGTTGTGACCTCCGGGAGCAGGCTCACCTTCTGGATAAATGCCAGCTCGATCGAGACTCCCCATCTTTCGGTATCGGGTCGGATGTCTTTGGTAAGTAGCTCGCCGAGTTCCGATCGATCACACAGGATTTCATAAAACGTGCGTCGACCCAGGAGCGACAAAGTTGCATGCATCACCAGGCTGTGCAGCGATGCTTGGAGCTGGGCTACCGCATACTCAGCTTTGAAGGGATCGACTATCCGATAGTCGATCCAAACATCGACTATCACCGTGGTTCCTTCTCGATCTGCAACATGTACGTCAGAAAGCTGTAGGAAGTCGCGCCGCAACGATACGCGACGAAGGCTCACCCACGGTAGAAGCTTTGAGGGTAGCCCATGTAGTCCCGGTTCCTTGAGGGTGGCAACGTGCTTCCCAAAGCGCTCAACCAGCATCACCTCTTCATCTTCGACCTCTACGGTGACAGCCCGCAGGAGTCCCCAGACGAACAGTGTGATTGCGATCGGTGTGATCGCTCCAAGTATAAGTGGAAGCCAGGGAGTCATGGTGTCACCTTCTGTTCTGCACTGCGCATCATGGTGTTCGACGGTTGAGCGGTCCCGCGTACATAGACATGACGAGACTCGGACAGGACTTCAGCGCGTCGTCGAGCCACGTAGTCATCCAGCACCTGATTGTGCTCTAGCTCATTGAGCTTCGATCCGAGCGCGACCATTTCTACTTCGATTGCGCGGGCGCGCTCCCGTGCAATCTCGACCCCTTTCTGTGCCGCCAACAGACGCTGTTGGCACTCTCCTTCGGAACGAAACAGTGCCGCATCGACATCGTTTTTGGCCTGGACCACGGTATTGAGCGAGTCACGCAGTTCGTCGGGAGGCTCAAAGTTCATGACATCGATCGCTTCCAGTCGAACCCCGAAGTGGTCACCCACCAATCGCTTACCACCATCAGTAACGCGTTCATTTAACGTCCTGCGCTCGCGGCGAATCAGCGCATAGGCCCCCAAGGAATCATCGATGAGCTGTTCCGCTGTGGTGAGCGTAGACAGACCGTAGGTACCTTCTCGCCTGGGAGCCCGGAAATTGGCGATCTCGTTGCGCAGCAGACATGTGAAGGTTCCCACCAGGTGCTCGATCGGTCGGGACAGACCGAACAGATAGTGTTCCAGTTTGTCGTTGAGCGGTGCGAATCGAAGGGCGGATTGATAACGGATGACAATCCCATCGTTGGTCATCACTGCGCGATTTTCGTCGCTGGTTAGCTCGACAATCTGTTCCTTGATGCTCACCCGTAGCACCTTGTCCCAGGGGAACTTGCGATGGAGTCCCGCAGCCAGCACGGACAGCGTGCCTTGATGATTCCGCACCGCCCTACCAAAACGGGTCAGGACAGCGACCTCCCCTTCGATGACGTAGACGTAACTCCGTGCCAACAGGACAAAGCCCAGCAGCGCGGCCCCAAGTAGCATTCCTTCGGTAAACATTAGAACCTCTCTGTGTGAGGGGAAATCAACCATCGATCTTGCCAGGGCTTGACTTCTAGTTCGCGAGCCATCGCATCGTCTTCCTTGCGCTGTTCATCGAGCGCATCGGCAGCGGCATAAGCGCTCGCCAAGCCACGATTCACTTCGACCACGTCTTCGTTGAACTCGCGATGATGTTCAGAGGCCAAAGGCAATCGATCCACTGCATCGGCAGTGTCCACGATCGTTCCGTGTGGAACGAAACGACCATCGGGAATTTCCACCCCGACGACAATCGCTCCAATTCCGATGTAACAACCGGAGCCGATGACAGAGTCATGAACCACCGCATTGAATCCCACGAAGGTGTGATCTCCGATGTATGAGGGCCCGTGGATCAATGCGTTGTGCGCGATCGATACATCTTTGCCGATATAGATCGCCCACTCCTCACCCGCGACCTCTACATACTTTTCCTTGAGCGCGTGCAGAATCACTCCGTCTTGGATGTTGGAGTTGGGGCCAATGAAAAACGGTGATCCTTCATCAGCCCGCACAGAGGTATCCGCCGCAATGTGAACATGATCTCCAAGCACCACCTTCCCAATCACAGTTCCCTGTGGATGAACATAGGCAGTGGGAGCCCGGACTCCTTCATGTCGGATGTGACGGAGCCAGCGATGATGGGTCGGCAGCGGATCGCTATGACCAGTGCTCCGTGCTTGCGCATGCTCTCTTCCCAACATCGCACGTACCCCACGTGCTCGGGCCGCAGAGTCAGCCATGGATGCCCGACGCGAGCCACGGTGCAGATACAGACCAACCGCATGAATGGCCATTCCGACCACCAGTCCGGTCATCAGGTGTCCGCTCACTGTCCCCAGCGCTGTTGCAGAGAACGCTACCGCTTCGAGCTTTTCCTTTCTCGCCAGTTCGAGCAACGTGCGCCACTCGACCAACCGGAATCCCACCACGCACAAGAGTCCTGCGAGCGCGGCCTGCGGAATGCTGCTGATCACAGGTGCCAGCGTCAGCACCAACCCAGCCAGCAGAAGTCCGTGAAGCAGAGAAGACAGTCGGTTGGTGGCCCCACTTTGTACGTTCACGCCCGAACGCACCACCACACCAGTGACAGGAAGACCACCAAACAGACCGACCGCCGTGTTGGCAAGTCCTTGGCCAAATAGCTCCAGGTTGGGTTCATGGGGCCGACGGTCTTTAACCATCCGATCCAGCGCTTGCGCAGAGAGCAGAGACTCCAGCGAAGCCAGCAAACCCAGCGGCAGCGTCGCTACAGCCAGATCCAACCAGCGATCATCATCCACGATCGGAATCGACAGTTTAGGAAACATCGGGAGTACCTCGCCGATGTCACGGACTCGCTGTACATCCCAATGAACATAGACCGACACAAAGGTCACCACAGCAACAGACAGTGCTGCCGCAGGAACCCGCTTGTACTTGGCCAAACCAACAATCGAGAACGCGACCGTCAGGCCCGAAACCACCGCCAACCAAGACACGTGATGCAGCCACTGCGGACGGTGCATCATCATTGCCAGATCGATCACTTGATAGTTTACGACCTCGGGAAAGCCGAGCAGCTCGGGAATCTGACTGTCGAGCAGCTTGATTCCAACCCCAGTGGTGAAGCCCGCAAGGATACTCTCTGGAACGTACTTACCAAGTCGTCCGGCACCCGCAAAAGCCAGGACGACCTGGAGGATTCCGATCATCAAGCAGGCCGCCGCAACACCGATGACACCAAACTGCTTAGACAGTGCGAGCACCATCAGCGATAGAGCGGCGGCGGGTCCGGTCACTTGAAGCGGAGTCCCTCCAAAGGAGGCCGCGATAAATCCGCCGATAGCACCAGAGAATAGTCCTGCAGCAGGGGGCAGTCCACTAGCCACGGCCAGCGCCAAATTGAGCGGCATCGCCACGGCAGCAACAGTCACTGCGGAAAGGATGTTGGGAAGTTTGGGCTGATGATAGGCATCGGCCCAGTCGGCCTTCCACGCGGACAGCATCAAACGGACTCGCTCAGGGAAGGGTGAAGGCACGGCATAGCCATGACCCTGAGCGGTCTTCGGTACAGTACTCTTCATCGTAACTCCCGATACGGTTTCGCTCTCGGTGCATCGGCATTCCGAGAGCTCAGTTGCAGAGCTAGCGCGGTGCGCACTCTGCACAGATTGGCTCGCTCGACAGACTACGCGGTTCGAGGCGGGCGCTCGGGAGTTTCGCGATACGTGAGGTCGCTCAACTTGGTCAGACGACCTGAACGGAGGAATCCACTGACGTGTCCCAGGAATGCATATGGACGGAACGAAGCGAGATGGACGGGGTCGGACTGTTTCTTTGGCAGCTCTTCATCGCCCAGCTCACCGGACTCTTCGCCGGGCTTGGGATCGGGCTTGCCATCGGGATCTTCATCCAGTGGCTCATGAT
>JBGAUT010000028.1:0-75621 GCA_044228505.1 Polyangia bacterium
GGGTGGATTAGTTTGGGGTGGGCGCGGGGGGCTTGGTTTTGGTGCGGGAGCGGCGCTGGATTGCGGTTCGGTAGCGGGAGGTGAACTGGGCGGCGATCTTGGGCTGGAGTCGGAAGGCGTAGCGGCCCGCTTCGCGGACTTCCTTGGCCAGCTCGTCGGCGGCCCAGAAGCAGCGGTTGCGGAGATCGAGCGCCTCGGAAGCGGTGAGGCTGCTCTGTTCCTTGGCGGCGGCGGCCTCTAGCTTGTCGGCGAGCTGACGAGCGCGGGACAGGTCGGCGGGGGTGATGTCGGTCTTGCCGAGCTGGGCCTCGTGCTTCTTCCAAAAGTCGCACAGGTCGCGGAGGTCCGAGATGGTATCGGTGAGGCTGGCGCCCTCGGCGATGCGGGTCAGCTCGGTCTGGGCGCTTTTGTCGCCGCGCAGGGCCCAGCGTCCCCCGGCGAGGAGCTTGCTATCGAGCGCTTCGGCTTCGGTGAGGAGCTTGCGCTCGCTCGCCGACAGATGGACGCTCCCGCGTACGGTCTGCCAGGCCTTTTCCAGCGCCGACAGTCGTGTCGCAAAGCGGGCGAGGGAGGCGAGCGCCTCGGTCGGGATTCCGACCCGCACGAGCTGGGCCTGTTTGGCCTGGGCGAGACGGGCCAGGGAGGCCAGCTCACTCTTGGCAATCTCCACTGGCAGATCGGGGCAGGCTGCGTAGTCGACCGGCAGGGCGCGCAAGGCGGCATCGCTCGTCGGGTCCACGCGAGAAGGAGGAGTAGGCTTCTTGGGAACAGACTTCTTAGGAGTCGTCTTCTTGGGAACAGACTTCTTAGGAGTCGTCTTCTTGGGAGCAGACTTCTTAGGAGTCGTCTTCTTAGCGGAAGCCTTTTTAGGAACAGACTTCTTAGGAACAGACTTCTTAGGAACAGACTTCTTAGGAACGGGCTTTTTCGCGACGGGCATAAAGACCTCCAAGGTCAATCACAGAGGGAATGGCCCGGCTCTTAGCACGGTTACGGTGTGGGAGGGGCGCAAAGATTGGACAAGCGGGTCTTGGCCAGTGTGGCGCGCTTGCCCAGCTGGCTGGTCCGGTCGGCGCGTGGGCTGGGATTGCTTGCGCGGCTACGGGGTGGGGGATTTGGGGGGGGTGATTCGGTGGTGGGCGACGAAGGCTCGGGCTTCGGCCTCGCTGGCTACGAAGTGGGTCTGGACTTCGGTTCGGCCTAGGAGTCGCAAGGCGTTGGTCATCAGGGAAAAGACGGTGCGCAATAGGCCGCTGGCACCAAAGACGACGGCCAGGACTTGGAAGGGATTACGGCGGAGCCACTCGGCGTTGCGGCGTCGCGCTTCGGCGCTCATCGAACCCCCGGCGGTGGCATCGACGATCTCGTAGACGTGGCCGTACTTTTTATAGATCTGAAACACGTGCTCACACAGGGAGATGATCTCGTCGGCGTCGATCTCGCCCTGGGCGATGACGAAGACCAGATCTTCTTCGACGCGGAAGCGGTGCTTACCAAGGGGCTGCCAGGGCTGCATAAGACCGTTTATGTTACAGGGATGGTGCCCCAAGGGCTAGGTGCCCCCAAGGGTTAGGCCCCCACAACTACTCGAATGCCGTCGTGGGCTTGCGTACGGAAGCGGACCGGGCCAGGGTGCGTGCTAAGGTGCGGCCATGGCTTCATCGCATGCGCTGGTGGTCGAGGACGAAGAGCAGTTCCGCAAGGTGGTTGGGGAGTTTTTGCAGACGGCAGGCTATCGGGTGACGCTGTGCGAGAGCGGCGATAAGGCCATTCGACTTGTGGAGAGTCAGCCCTTCGATGTGATCATCAGCGACGTACGGCTCGGCTACGGACCAGATGGTCTGGATGTGCTTTCGGCGGTTCAGAAGCATCAGCCACAGACGCCGGTGATCCTCATGACGGCATTTGGTGATGTCGAAAACGCGATGAAGGCGATTCAGCAGGGGGCATACGACTACATCTCGAAGATGCCGTTTCAGCCGCAAGAGCTGCTCCAGTGCGTGGCGCGGTCGCTCGAGCGGAGACGGTTGGCAGAGGAAGGGACCAAAAAACCGAAAGAAGCGCGAGGCAAGATTCGCGAGATCGTGGGCCGGTCCCCGGCGATGCTGGAAGTCTACAAACTGGTGGCGCGGGTGGCGAGCACGCTGTCGACTGTGCTGGTGGTTGGTGAATCGGGAACGGGAAAAGAACTGGTGGCGCGGGCGATTCACAACCACTCGACGCGGGCACAGGGTCCGTTTGTGGCGGTGAACTGCACGGCGATCAGCGAGTCGTTGCTTGAGTCGGAGCTGTTTGGTCACGTCAAAGGAGCGTTTACGGGCGCGCAGCACTCGAAGCGCGGCTACTTTGAAGAAGCGCAGGGCGGCACGCTGTTTCTGGATGAGATTGGCGACATCAATCCCAAGATGCAGGCGCAGCTTCTGCGGGTACTACAAGAGGGCGAGATTCGTCGGGTGGGCAGCACGGAGCCGCTGCGGGTCGATGTGCGAGTCGTTGCCGCGACCAATCGCGATCTGGATGAAGAAGTCCAAAAGGGGCGATTCCGCGAGGATCTCTACTTCCGCATCAACGTGGTGACGATTCGGCTGCCACCGCTGCGGGAACGGCCGGACGATATTACTCTTTTGGTAGAACACTTTTTGGCCAAGTACGGCGACCGCGAAGGGCGCAGCTCGGTCGGAGTCGCCGATGAAGCGATGGCGCTTCTGCGTCGCTACGACTGGCCCGGTAACGTTCGCGAGCTGGAAAACGTGATTGAGCGGGCGCTGGCTCTGTCCAAAAGCGGAATCGTGCTACCGTCGGACCTGCCCATTGATTTGCTTGGGAGTGAGGCCCGGAGCTTGCCGCGCTCGGGAGGCAGTCTGGTCGATGATCGGCCTACGCTGGCCGAGCTGGAGCAGCGGTATGTGAACCTGATCTTGCAGCAGGAAGGTGGCAACAAAAAGCGTGCGGCAGAGGTGCTGGGAATCGATCGGAGGACGCTCTATCGAACCCTGGAGCGCGGCAGTCCAGAGCGCAATGAACGCGGTGAGCGCGAGAGCAGCGACGAAAAGGACGGCAGCTAAACACTCGTCTTGTTCTTGCGATTGCGCTGATATAGTGCGCAGCCATGAGCGAGCTGGTCGTCTCTGTGAGTTCTCATCCGCTGTTGTACGGGCGGGGTTTTGTCACCCACTTTCCCGTGCCACTCGGTGAATTGCCATCGCCCGGGTGGTTGACCGAGCAGCTTGCTCTCGGTTCTGCGGCCCCGCTGTCCTCGAGTGACGCGCTGCGGACGGCGATTCGTGATCTATTACGACACGGTGGGTACAAGCCGACCGGACGTGGCAAGCCGGCTTCGGAATACCTGCTACGCATCGCCTCTGATGGAAGTTTGGGCTCGATCAACGCGGCGGTAGATGCCTGCAACGTCGTGTCTCTTCATGGTGGGCTACCGATCAGCGTCATTGATTTGTCCCGGGCCAAGCCACCGCTGTCGATTCGAGTGGCCAAAGAGGGCGAATCCTACGTTTTCAATGCCTCGGGACAGACCATCGATTTGTCGGGCCTGCTGTGTCTGTGTGATTCGGAAGGTCCGTGCGCAAATGCGGTGAAGGACGCACAGCGGACCAAGACCCACGAAGGGACGACCCAGACGGTGTCGATCCTGTGGGGCTGCTTGGCGTATCAAGAACAGACCGATCGAGCGCTCGTCTTCTATCGTGAGCTGCTCGCTCGGCTCGGTGCGACCACCACGGTGATCCTGTAGCGGCGCGAGCTTGGTTGCGGAAGCGCTTGGGCGGCGACGGTGACTTAGGTCACTTACGGACGGGCCTCAGTCATTTAGAAGCATTCCTAGATGCTGCGTGGCAAACGGGCCCATGCTCCATGTACCGGTTGAGGCAAAATTTGTAGTTCAAATTGCCTCATCATTGACCCAAGCCCGTGGTATGAATCCACCCATGTTATCGAAGTCAGCAGCTCGTGCGTTTTTCCTTGGTGGAACTTTCCTATGCGCGGCTTTTTTCATCGGGCTCACGGTGGACACGCTGGGACAGATTCCTAAGCAGACCAACCAGCAGAATCTGACGGAGCAGGTCAAACTTGGCAAAAAGCTCTGGGAGAAGAACAACTGCATGGGCTGCCACACCCTCCTTGGCGAGGGGGCGTACTATGCACCGGAGCTAACCAAGGTGTATGAGCGGCGCGGTCCAGGGTTTATGCGCGCACTGCTGAAGGATCCGCAGGCGATGTATCCTGGTGAGCGCAAGATGGTGAAGTACAACTTCACCGAGGGTGAGATCGACAACCTGATCTCGTTCTTCAAGTGGATTGGCGAGATGGATCTGAACGGATTCCCCGCCAAGCCGACGTTGGTTCAGATGGCGGTGCCGGTGACCTCTACCGGAGGCGGTGTGGCGCAGGCTTCGGATCGTCCGTTTGTCTTTAATCAGATGTGCGTGGCCTGTCACACCATGGGGGGACAGGGTGGCATCGTGGGTCCATCGCTCGATGGAGTGGGTAAGCGGCTGACGGCGGATTACATCGGCAACTGGCTCCGTGATCCGGCGGCCGTGAAGCCTGGAACCAAGATGCCCAAGCTGCCGCTCACCGATAAGGACATCACTGAGCTTTCGGCATTCCTATCGCAACAGAAGTAGCGCTACGTCACCGGAGTTGGAGAGAGACACCATGAGGTTCAAATCACAAAAAGTGGCGTACTACTTTTTCGCCACTTGCATGCTGCTTCTGTCGCTGCAGATCGTCTACGGCTTCATCATGGCGTTTGCCCACATGGGCTACGACGTGCTGCACAACGTGATTCCGTTTAACACCGCACGGACCACCCATACCAACCTGCTGGTGGTCTGGCTGCTCACCGGATTCATGGGCGCTGCCTACTACATCATTCCCGAGGAATCGGGCCGTGAGCTGTATTCCGAAAAGCTGGCATTTCTGCAGCTTGGTGCACTCGTTATCGTCGGTGTGGTGGCCATCATCGGCTTTCACTTCAACTGGTGGGAAGGCCGCAAGTTCCTGGAGATTCCGCGTCCGCTCGATTACTTGGTGGTGGTCGATGTGCTGCTGTTCATGTTCAACATCGGCATGACGATCTGGCAGGGAAAGCGCCATACCACGACCAGCTTGGTGCTGTTTTTTGGACTCCTGATGGCGGCGCTTTTGTATCTGCCAGGAATGATCGACACCGACAACCAGACGATCGATTCCTACTGGCGCTGGTGGGTGGTTCACCTGTGGGTCGAAGGCGTGTGGGAGCTGATCATGGGCGCGATTCTGTCGTTCCTGCTGATCAAGCTGACTGGCATCGATCGCGAGGTCATCGAAAAGTGGCTGTACGTGATCATTGGCTTCACGTTCCTATCGGGAGTGCTCGGTACCGGCCACCACTACTACTACATTGGGACGCCGCGCTACTGGCTGATGATTGGTGGCATCTTCTCAGCCCTGGAGCCGGTCGCCTTTCTGGGAATGGCCATCTATGCGATCACCATGGCGCGTAAGGGAGGCCGTACGCATCCCAATCAGAACGCGCTGCAATGGACGGTGGGCTGCGCGGTGATGTCGTTTGTGGGCGCGGGATTCCTGGGCTTTGCGCACACGCTGCCGCAGGTCAACATGTACACCCACGGTACGCTGGTTACGGCAATGCACGGACACATGGCGTTCTGGGGAGCATACGCGATGATTGTGCTGGCGGTGATCTCGTACGCGATGCCGCTACTGACCGGGCGCAAGCTGCATGACACCACGATGGCGACGTTTGCGTTCTGGACTTCCAACATCGGAATGATCGCGATGACGTTGGCGTTTGCGGTTGCGGGCATCACTCAGGTGGTCCTTGAGCGGCGGGTTGGGCTCGACTTCCTAACGGTTCAGAAGGAGCTGCATGTTCACTTCTTCGGACTCGTTTTGGCCGCAAGTCTGTTCACGCTTGGCATCGGCGCGCAGATCATCAACTTCATTCGCTACGGTCTGCCGGTGGGGGACGTGATTCCCGAGCAGCCCGGAAGTGATGCCTAAATGCTCACGGCTGCGCCGTACTTTCGTCCGGTTGGTCAAGAGGTTGCTGTCTTCGAACATGCCTATGCCAAGCGACTCCCTCTTTTGATCAAGGGACCGACTGGCTGTGGCAAGAGCCGCTTTGTCGAGTACATGGCGCATCGACTGGGCCGACCGCTCATCACGGTGGCCTGTCATGAAGATACGGCGGCAGCAGATCTGCTCGGACGGTATCTGGTGCAAGGCGGTGATACCGTGTGGCAAGACGGTCCGGTCACGCGGGCGGTGCGGCGCGGTGCAGTGCTCTATCTGGATGAAATTGCCGAGGCCAGGGAAGACGTAATCGCGGTGCTGCATCCACTGTCGGATCATCGCCGACAGCTCTTTTTGGATCGCCGTGATGAGACGTTGTCCGCACCTGCGGAGTTTATGTTGGTCGCGAGCTACAACCCCGGCTATCAGCAGCGACTCAAAGAGTTAAAGCCGTCGCTGAGGCAGCGATTTTTGGGTCTGTCGTTTGGCTATCCCGACAAGTCGCTGGAATCCGAGATCGTGCAAACAGAGACCGGTGTGGAATCAGCAATCGCTCACAAGCTGGTCACGCTTGCCCACAAGCTGCGCAACCTTCAGGAACTGGGCATGACCGAAGTGGTGTCGACGCGTTTGCTGGTGAGCACTGCACGGCTGATTCACTCCGGTCTGAATCCGCGTCTGGCCTGCGATGTCGGTATCGTTCAACCGCTCAGTGATGACAGCGAAGTAGTGACAGCACTCCGCGATCTGGCCGCTCTGATTTTCTGAGCAAAAGGAGTTGCCGTGAGCTGGGACGAGGCGCTGTTTGGCTTTGGACATAGACTGTGGCAGCGCCTGGTTCGCAAGCCAGATCACGAGTCGCTCGGCCAAGCCGCGTTGCTTGGGAACGAGCGCAATCGACTGGGCGTGATCTGCCGTGCGCTGACCGGCGCTCCCATCGATATCAAAGAGGCAGAAGGAGTCGGGGGAGTCATCGGCCAGACCGTGCTGCTTCCCCGCATCATGGATGTGTTTGTCGATCCGCTGCACAATCAGAAAGCCTACCTACTCCGCGCTCTGTATGCCTCCCAAGTGTTTCAAAGCGGACTCTGTCTGCCGGCTTCCTGTTCGATCGGCTCCGAAGAACAAGTGACGTTGTCGTTGCTGGTCGCGCCGGTGGTGTTGGCCACGATGGAGCGTGAGCTGCCTGGCTTGCGGCCTCTGTTCGCAGCGCTGTTTGATACGCCGGAGCTATCGACGCCGGATCAGGTGCTCAAGGTGATTGGACTGCTGCTTCCCGCCGAGCGGCCCAGACCACGTAGCCAAGGTAAGCGTCCCGTTGCTCCGGCAGAGTCCTTGCCCAGCGGCACAGAGCTACAGGGGCAGGTTCGCCAGAAGGTTCGCAAGATCAAGGTCGAAGAAGACAGTCTGGCGGAAAACCCGCTGACTCATGCCTTTGAAAAGGTCAAGACCGCTGACGACTATCGTGGTGGAACCAAGCCGCTGGATGGGGAAGATGAGCTGGCCGATCACGCCGCCGCACTGTCAGAGCTAGACCTACGTACGGTCGTTCGTTCTCACAAGCGGACCCAGTCGGTCTATCGCGCCGATGTCCTGCTGGATGTGGACAGTGAGGACTTGGAAGAAGCGCAGCAGGATGAGACGACCGCGTTTCGGTATGACGAGTGGGATGAGGCACATCGTCGCTATAAGTCTGGATTTTGTCAGGTGTTTGCGAGTCGCGCACAAAAGTCACTGCCGAATGATATCGTTACTCATTACCTAGGAAGCGTGAGACAGAAACATCGGAGACAGCTCACCGAACTGCGGCGGCGGCTTTCCGTACTGCGCAATGAACGGAAGTGGCAGAACCGTCAGTACGAGGGCCCGGAGATTGACTTGCAGGCGATCGTGGATCGACATGCCAGCTTGGCCTCTTTGCATACTCCTCCCGATCGCTTGTATTTGGCGCAGCGTCCGATGCAGCGTGATCTCGCCACGCTGATTCTCATCGACTCCTCTTTGTCTACGGATTCGTGGGTGGAAAACCATCGCGTGCTGGATCTGGCGCGTGAAGCGATCATCGTGCTGGGGGATGTCCTGCAAGGGTTCGAGGATCAGGTCGCCCTGGCAGGGTTCTACTCGAACACTCGCGAGGACTGCCGCTACATCACGTACAAGGACTTCGCGCAGTCCTGGACGGGTAGCTATGCACGACTCCTATCGCAGCAGCCGAGCGGCTATACACGGATTGGTCCGGCACTCCGTCATGCCACCCGTGAGCTAGGCAAGATCACGGCTAGGAAGAAGCTCCTATTGCTGATCAGCGATGGGAAACCGACCGACTATGATCGCTATGAAGGACGCTACGGAATTGCCGACTGTCGCCAAGCCATCCACGAGGCACGCGGTCAAGGCATGTTTGTTCGCATGCTAGCGATTGATGCTCGCGCCAAAGCCCATCTCGCCGAGATGTTTGGTGCTGGCCACTATCAGATCTTGCCACACGCTCACAAGCTGGTCGGAAGTCTTGGCTCTCTGTACGCACAGCTTGCCGGGTAGGCGGCGTAAGTGAACTGGGAACACTCTTGGGAGACACGACCATGACGATCTCAAAATGGAAAACCCTGGGCTTGCTGGCAGTCCTTTCCTGCAATCAGCCCGCGACACCCGGTCCAGCGATTCCGCCTGGCACCATCTTGGAAAAAGAGACCTTCGGTTCGGCCAAAGGAGACTTTGGACCCCCGGTGGGTGAGCCGGTCGAAGCGGTTCTGACCGATCCGCCCTATGTGCCGCCTCCCATCAATCGCAAGGAACCCAAGAAGATCATCGTAAAGCTTGAAGTCCGCGAGGTCGTCAAGCCCATCGCAGATGGTGTGAACTACACCTTCTGGACGTTTGGGGGGACGGTTCCCGGCAAGTTCATTCGCGTGCGTCAAGGTGATACCGTCGAGCTGCATCTTCGCAATCATCCCGACAGCAAGATGCCGCACAACATCGATCTGCATGCGGTGACGGGTCCGGGTGGTGGTGCGGCCTCAACCTTCACCGCTCCCGGACACGAATCACAGTTTACGTTCAAGGCGCTCAACCAAGGTCTGTACATCTACCACTGTGCAACTGCGCCGGTTGGCATGCACGTTGCCAACGGTATGTACGGACTGATCTTTGTCGAGCCGCCGGAAGGATTGCCACCGGTCGATAAGGAATACTACGTCGTTCAGGGAGACTTCTACACCGTCGGTAAGTACCGCGAAAAGGGGCTCCAGCCTTTCGATATGCAGAAGGCCATCGAAGAGAACGCGACCTACGTTGTGTTTAACGGTACCGAAGGTGCGCTACTTGGTGACAAGGCGCTCAAAGTCAAGGTCGGAGAGAAGGTGCGGCTGTTTGTGGGCAACGGCGGACCGAACTTGGTGTCGAGCTTCCACGTGATTGGTGAGGTCTTCGATCGCGTCTACTCCGAAGGTGGTTCGCGCTTTCAGGAAAACGTCCAGACCACGATCGTTCCGGCCGGTGGTTCGGCGATTGTCGACTTCAAGATGGAAGTCCCCGGAACCTATGTGCTGGTCGATCACTCGATCTTCCGGGCCTTCAACAAGGGCGCGCTCGGGATGATGAAAGCCGAGGGAGAACAGGCCAAGGAAATCTACTCTGGCAAAGAAGTCGACTCTGTGTACGTGGCCGAAAAGTCCGGATCGAGCGAGCCCATCGCAAAAGCTGCGGAGGCTGCCGAGGCTGGAAAGCTGACCAAGGCGGGACAGATCGAAGCGGGTAAGGCGCTGTTTCTGGGAACCTGTTCGACGTGTCACCAGATGGAAGGACAGGGAATTCCTAAGGTGTTCCCACCGCTCGCCAAGAGTGATTACTTGATGGCGGATAAGAAGCGCTCGATCGAAGTACTGCTCAACGGTCTGTCTGGGAAGGTGGTCGTCAATGGTCAGGAATATGCGTCGGTGATGCCACCGATGAGCCACATGGCGGATGACGAGCTGGCCAACATCTTGACCTACGTTCGCAACGCCTTTGGCAACAGTGGTGACGCGGTATCTGTGCAAGAGGTCACCCAGGTTCGCAACAGCACCAAGCGCGCTCCGGGCGCTGGCCACTAGTCCCAGTGTTCACGATGTGGGGTGTGGGACGGCTGGTTGTTTTCGCACGGATGGTCTCGGTTCTCGCTGGCGCAACTGCTAGCGTCGAACCGAGCCTGGTCCAGGCATCCACTCCACCCCCACAGATGGTGGAAATTCCTGCCGGAGTGTTCAAGGCCAGCGTCAGCTTGTCCAGCGAATCATCAGCCACCAAAGACAAAAAAGAGTCCGATGAAGTGCGTATTTCATCGTTCTTCATCGATCGTTTGCCTGTGACCAACGCCGAGTTCCTTTCGTTTGTGAAAAGGAATCCACGGTGGCAGCGAGATCGTGCGCCGCGACTGATGGTGGACTCGGAGTATCTGGGACACTGGCAGTCGCCGACGGAGCTTGGCAAAACGGCGCTGGCTGAGCAGCCGGTCAGCAATGTCGGCTGGTTTGCGGCGCGGGCGTACTGTGCAGCACGTGGCGGCCGACTCCCAACCGAAGCCGAGTGGGAGTATGTTGCTTCAGCCAGTGAGACGCAGGCGGATGCCCGGCAGGACGAAAAATGGCGCAAGCGAATCTTGGACTGGTACGCAATCCCGACTCCGAAAACCCTGGCCAAGGTGGGACACTCATCACCAAACTTTTATGGAGTCTTTGATCTTCATGGACTCATTTGGGAGTGGGTGCTCGACTTTAGCAGCACCATGATGAGCGGTGACAGTCGTGACAGTGGGGGGAGTGATCGAATGTTGTTCTGCGGCGCAGCGGCCATTGGGAGCGGAACCAAACAGGACTACGCTAGTTTTATGCGATACGCCTTCCGCAGCTCTTTGCAAGCGCGTTATTCCAGTCGCAACCTGGGATTCCGCTGCGCCGCGGATCTTGTTCCAACCATTGAGGTCAAGCCATGAGATGGGGACTCCTTGTTCCGTTACTCCTGATTGGTACTACGGCATGTAAAAAGCAATCGGATGGCGCGAGTCCTGGTGGTGGGATTGATCTGGCGAAGCCACCGGCGATGGTCGCAACGGGAGCTGCACATCAAGCGCTCCCTGCTGCTCCAGCGACGCTGGGAGAGTCTCTGTATCAGCTAGAAGCCGAGCTGTCTGATCAGGATGGACACAAGATTCCGCTCGCGTTCTACGCGGGTCATCCAGTGATCATCAGCATGTTTTATGCGCACTGCCCAAACGCATGTCCGCTGCTGATTAGCAAGATCCAGCGCATCGAGGACAAGCTTCCTCCGGAGGTCCGCGCTGAGCTGCGGGTGCTACTGGTGAGTTTTGATCCGCAGAGCGATACCGCCGCTGTGCTCAAAGGGCTTGCGACCAAACAGGGGGTCGATGAAAAGCGCTGGCGCTTTGTGCGAACCCAAGACAGCAGCATCCGTGACCTTGCGGCAGTGCTGGGAATCAAGTATCGCAAGCTCGATGATGGGAACTTCAATCACTCGTCGGTGCTGACGCTGCTCGATCGCGCCGGACTTCTGTCCAGTCGCTTGGAAGGACTCGCCGATCCGGTCGATGACTTTGTGGCAAAGATTCTGGCGGTGCACAAGGCGAAGTAGGAGAGGGAGTCGGTTCCGACAAAGTCGGTCGTTACGGCGAATAATGCAGCACGGTGCCGCCATCGCCGACGGCGTAGACGTTGGTGGGGCTGGTTCCGAAGACGGCGCGGAGGTTGGTGGTCACTCCTGAAGTCATTTGCTTCCAGGTTGCTCCATCCCACTGCAAGATCATTCCGCCATCACCGACCGCGAGGACGAAGGTGTCACCACTTGACCACATGGCGCGGATGCCACTTGTTCCGGCACCGGTGTTCATCACCGTGGTCCAGCTATTTTCGGACCCCTTGCCGGTTGCGGAGACCGCTCGTTGGAGTATGACGCCACCATCGCCCGCAGCGTAATGGAAGGACGTGCTGCCACATAGCATGGCGTTCACGTTGCCCATGATGCTGCCTCCCGAAGCCATCTGCACGGTGGTCTTGCCCGCACCGTCCCACTCTGCTGCGAAGCCGCGAGTCCCACCGCCACTGCCTGGAGCACCCCCGATAAACAGGTCATAGGTAGTCTTGGCAGGAAGCTGACAGATGCTCAGTAGATTGGCGGTTCCGGCCGCTAGATTTCCGGTGACCAGAGATCCGCCGCTCGACAGAATCATCGAAACACCACCATCGCCAACGAAGAAGGTGTTCGGAGAAGAGTTGTTGCCGATCGCGATGGCGCGAAGGTTTGCCGTGGATGGATTGGTCACTTGCGTGAATCCGCCACTGCTCCACTTGAGGATCGTTCCGCCATCACCCGCCACATAGGTGACGGTTGCAGCGGGTTTTCCTGCTGCTGCACGGAGCGTTTTGCTTGCTGCTGCAGGTGGGAGCTGCACGGTCTTCCACATCGCGCCATCCCATACAAACGCAGCGCCAGATTCGCCAACTACCATCACGTTGCTGGGAGCTGTACCACCGACCCCGAGCAGGTTGGCACTGACGGACGAAGTAGGTAGCATCTCTTTGCACCAGCCCCGACAAGTCGAGAAAGCAGCCTGCACCACGGTATCCTGATTGACGGTCACCATGCACGGTGCCATTCCGGTGCAGCCGCCGCCCGACCAACCGGTGAACGTACCCGCCATCGGGTTCGCGGTGAGGGTGAACTGCTTTCCTTTCATGACCGTGACGGTGCAGCCATTGCCGAGCCCATCACAGCTGATGCCATTGGGGTTGGATGTGACGGTACCGATTCCTGCTCCGATGTTGGCCACCTGAACCGTCAAGATGGCTCCGTTCCCACACAGCGGAACCGTCGTGACGTTCAGCGTGATATCGAGTACGCCATCACTGTCGATGTTCGCAATTGCAGTGCCAGTGGCCAGGAGGCAGTCGTTCGGTCCAAATAGCTCTACCTTGAAGGTTGCCTGGACGCGAGTTCCGATGGGGAAGGAGACCCCAAGGAGATCAAACGGTGCGGAGTTAAACGTGGTGGTGCGATCGATCTGAAGGCCGGTGGGGTCCGGTGCAGAGACTGTGAGGACTGCCTTGATGGCACCGGGATCGACCGGGCTAACCCGGATGCGGACCAGTGGACCTTCGACCTGCATCATGGTGGTGTTTTGATCACCACAGGACATAAGCGCAAAGAGGACCCAAAGGAGTCCTAGTGGACCAGCCAGCAGGTTACGGAGTCGGGACTGCCAGTGAGAGCGTCCATGGTTTGCCATCGCACAGCCTCCTTACGCTAAGAGAGTCGATTCCCCTGCTGGGCGCGTTGGCTGCCAATTGCCAATTGGGCCAAGTCAACGCCAGCGGAGCGTTAGAACGTAAACGTGAACGTGTTGCTGGGAACCATCCGCTCCATCGTGGTCGGCTGGGTCGTTCTGGTTCCAAGGACTACGCCTGCGGTGACACCCGCAGCTACCGCAGCAGCGCCGCCGATGGCAACCCAGAACCACCACTTTTTATAGACCGGGGTCTTTTCCATGGTGGCAACTGGGTCGTTGCCGGTCACCAGCTTGCGTTCGATCTTTTGCTTCTGTCCGTCTTCCACCACCGCATCGATCTGCTCGGATCGAAAACCGACGTGGCGCAGTACGACTTTGTGGGTTCCGGCAAACGTGGTGCGCTTGTAGGGAGTGATTCCCAGCTCGGTCCCATCGACAAATACCGCTGCACCGGATGGCTCGGATCGGATATCGAGGCCACCACGGGGCTTGGCGACACACTCGATCACGGCGCGCTTCACCATGTCGCCGAGTTTTTCGGCGGCCTGTTTGTCGGTGCAGCTTTGGCATTCCTCGGTCAGCTTGGCACCCGTGGCACCGACTTCGACATCGAGGATTTCCACGCTGAGTCGCCAAGACGAGGCCCCTTTGCCTGCGGGACCAGTCCGCTTGATCCGGTACCGTGTGACCATCTGACTGTCGAGCAACCGTCCGAGTCGCTCGTAGCACAGCTCTGTATGACAGCCCTGAAGCTGCGCTTCTCCAGCGAGCGTTGCTTCCAGATCTGCCGCAGCGATCAAGCTCAGTTGCTGCGATTTGAGAGCGGCTTCCGTGGCAGCGCGCAGCATTGCCGGATCGTCTTTGCTCATTTCGCCTTCTAACTGAGGTTCGACAATGAGCACGCTGGCCGCCGAGGCGGTGCGATGGTACAGACACAGAATACCCATCACCAACAGGACACTGCGGAGAAGTCGCGGTGCCCCGAACCCGTTCTGCTTGCCACCGATCGCCATGCGGGCCCCCTCCAAGCTCAATGCGGTCGCCATCAAGCTTTCGATCTTACGTGATCAGGCCGCGAAATGGGAAGGGAGCGCAAACCCTGCGAAATGGTTAGGAATTCACCGGGAGCGACGGTGGAAGTGTAAGGGGGCCTCGGGATCTGTGGGCGACAGGGGGGAACGGATGCCACCCGGGGGGGACGCTGCGCTTTGCCATCCGGTGCCGCAGAGGGTGCTCGGGTCAATCATTGCGGTGGGACGGCTCGCCCAACGGAGATGGGCTCTTTGGCAATTGCTGAGTCGCCAAGCGACCTTTGCATTTTTGGCGACGGGAGCGCTGGCTTATGTATTCTGATGGTAGGAATTTTTGAGCCCCCATTCCACGTCATACCTCGCGGAGGAAATACCATGCGTAGTTCGATCTTGTTGGCGCTGCTGCTGAGCGGCTCCCCGGCTTTTGCTCAAACGGCTGCCGCTCCGACCCCTGCTCCGGCCGCGACCGCGACCAACCTTGCGGTGAGCGCCAAGGACAGCACCATCACCTATCACTTGGTGCACAAGCTGCATAAGTTTGACGGTGTCTGTAAGTCGGTGGAAGGCCGAGGTCGCGTGCTTTCCGATGGAAAAGTCCAGGTCGCCGTGCGTGCCAAGGTCGAGTCGTTCGACTCCGGCAACGCCAACCGCGACTCCCACATGAAAGAGACGATCGAAGCGGCGCGCTTCCCGCTCGTCGAGCTCAAGGCGCAAGGCGATGCTGCTCCGCCCACGACGTTTCCTGCGACGGTGGACCGGACGTTCAAGGCGGAGCTGACGTTCCATGGGGTCAAGAAGAGCCTCGATGTTCCGGTCAAGCTGACCTATGCCAGCGCGACCAACATTCGCGCCGAAGCGCACCTGTCGTTGAGCCTGGATGAGTTCAAGGTCGAGCGACCAAGCCTCATGTTTGTCAAGATCGACGACGCCCTGCAGGTCGATGTAAACATCGCGTTCGCGCCATAGTCCCCACGAAGCCCATTCCCAACAAGCGGGCCAAGGCACGACGTCCCCGATGAAGCGAGACCGAGTGCCGAGGTCGGCCTAGACTCGATTCGCAGCGAGCGCGTGGATCAGCCAGCGCACCATAGGGGACAGTATTCCTAATATTAGGAATATTATCTACTTCTTTTTGCTGCGCTTGCCCTCGGGTTTCTTCTTGGGCGGCGGCGGCTTTTTGATCGGATAGCAGTGGAATCCGCAGGTGTCGGGCTGGATCGCGGCGCACTCGCGGACCCACTTGCCGGTGATTCGCCACGGACCCGAAAACGGCGCAGGCTCGGCTCCGCCATTGCAAAGTGCGGTCTTGTCGTTGTGGACTTTGCTGGGACCGCCTTCGACTTTTTGTTCACAGCGAATGGCACAGCTTACTTTCCAGACGCCATCGACCGGGACCGTCTCTTGGCCGTTTTCATCGTAGACGGTGCGCTCGGGGTGCAGCTCCCAGGTGTAGAGCGTGGGGTGAAAGCCCTCGGGACACTTGAGTAAGCAGGTTGGTGTGGTGGGCTTCGGCTCGTTCTTTGCCGTCACCGCTTGTGGTGACAACAAAAGCACAGCGGCCATGGCGAAGCGACGAAGATGGGCTGCAGTCGGCATTTTGTCCCGATTATCGTCGCACAAGCGAGGGCTGCTTCGCAACCACCACCAAAATGCGTCCACACTGGTGCGACAAAGTACTCGGCTACGCCGCCCGCTGCGATCTATGATGGGGCTGCGTATGAACGAAAAGCCCAATCCTACTGCTCAACCATTTACTCATGCCCTCGTGCAGGCGATCGAGAGCGGGCCACGACGGCCGTCCCTCGAAAAGCACCTCTCGATGTACCTCGATATGGAGGCACCGCCGGGTTTGCTGACCGTGCTGTCAGCCTGGGCTCGTCACGAGGTCAAACAGCTCCGCATCGGCGCGTTTGTGATGGATGACCAAGCCATCGGGCGGTCGTTTCGTCTGCCGGTTTGGGTCAAAGATGGCCCTGGCCCCGACGCCGACTGCTACATCGATGACAACCAGATTCGCCAGGATGTGATCTTGCTTGGCACCTTCCGAGGTGATCGCACCAATGTCGCGCTCGGGGTGACCCGAGGCCAAGGCACGATCAGCGACTCCGTGATCGGAATCGATGGTCCGGTGAACATCAACTACGGTGCGCTGGAGGACTTCTTACGTCACTGCCACAGTCGCGCCGTCAAGGATGGTCAACCGACGGTGCTTGCCCCGGTTAAGCCGCCTGCTTCCTGAGCCAGCGATCGTATAGCCACAATAGAAGCGCTGTTGTCACCGACAGGGCCGCGATCAGCACGAACAGCAGATCCGGTCTGTTGGCTCCGCGCTTGCCGAGTGCCTCGTACGCGGTTCCGGATAGCAGACCACCAAATAGATTCCCAAGCGCGATGCTCAGATAGAAGTAGCCCATGTAGAGTCCGACTTTTTCGGGCGGCGCGATGCGTCCGGCGTACTCTTTTGACTTGGGACTTGCCATCATCTCACCGACGGAAAACGACAGAACGCCGATCACGACCAGCCAGCCGGTGCCGTGCGTACCGAACGGAACAAATAGAAGAAAGCTGATCGCGGTCAGGAGGACTCCGCTTACGATCGTGACAAGCGGTGGCAGCCGTCGCGAGGCGTACGAGATCACCACTTGCAGGAAGATGATTCCGAGCGAGTTGAGGTTGATCAGGTGCTCGGGCTTGACCCGTCCGTGATCGAGTACCGCCCTCGACCAAGACGAAGTATCAATTCCGGTTCGGGCAATTGTGCTGCTGATGAGCGAGGCGAGCGGCTCGAAGCTGCGCACCAGATCGCTCGAGTCTACATAGTCCCGAATGTATTCCGGCAGCGTCATGGCGAGCTGGTTTTCGCAGGTCCAAAACCCGGACATAAGGAGCAGGAACAGCAGGTATCGGCCTTCTCCCACCCTCAGTTTCTGCATGTACCAAGGAGCCCGCTGCCGACTCTTGCCAGAGCCGAGCAAAAAGTCCCATGTGAGATGGAGGAGGAGCCAGCCCATAGCGATGGTGGCGGCTCGTCCAAAGCTCCACCACTTGCTCCCCATGACCAGCAGCAGCAGCATGCCAATGACGAGCGAAAAAAAGCGCGCATTCCCAACGACCGCGACCATGCGCAGGAGCACGTCCGAGAGCGGTTCTTGGCGGCGCTCATGAGGGGGTTCACGATAGAACAGGAGCGACAATACGCCCATCAGCGCGATCCATCCTGCCGAGGCGTAAAAGACGTAATCCCAGCTCCAACCGCGCACGACGCCAGCGATCAGCGGGCCGAGGAGTCCGCCGATGTTGACCATCATGTAAAAGATTCCGAAGCCGAGCGTTCCGGTCTGCTCGGTGGTGGTCTTGACGATGGTGCTTAAGACCACGGGCTTGAACATTCCGTGTCCGCACGCGACCAAGATGTAGACCAAGAAGAAGCCGTAAAACGAGTGCGGTAGGTGAAGCAGTAGATACCCTGGCACCATCACCGCCGCCGACAGCGCGAACATCAAGCGGTAGCCGTAGCGGTCTGCGAGCGTTCCAAACAACGACGGAAAGAAATACAGGAAGAAGGTCGACAGGCCTTGGATGACGCCGCGATCTTTGGAACTTAGCCCAAGGCCTCCATCAGCAATCGGCGAGGTTAGATAGAGCGTCGAGACGGCATAGAAGCCGTACCAGCCCATTCGCTCGAAGATCTCCATCGCGTTGGCGACCCAGAACGACTGTGGGAACGACGGGAACTTGTTTTCAGAAGCGACGGGGGAAGCCTGCATGGAAGTTGGCGGATCGGCCAAGAATTGTGAGCGTCTAACACATAGGATGTATGCATGTCACTTCTGTTCACGCGTTTTCCGGGACTTGTCGGCCGGCTGCCCTTTCGTCCGCTTGGGCAGTTTCCGACGGCACTGGAGCCACTGCGCGGACTGTGCTCGTCTCGGGTCGACCTGTGGGTCAAGCGCGAAGATCAAGCGGGGACTCTTTATGGTGGCAACAAGGTGCGCAAGCTGGAGCTGCTGCTTGGCGGCATTGGCGACCAGACATCCTCGACGTTTCAGGATGAGCGGCCTCGACTGCTGACGCTGGGTGCGTGGGGTTCCAACCATGCGCTGGCGGTGGCGCTGTACGGACAGAGCTTGGGTCTGCGCGTCGATACGGTGCTGTTTCCGCAGCCACTCACCGTCGAGACAGCGCCCTATCTACAGCGACAACTGGCCGGACAACTGGCAGCGGGGGCTCATCTGTGGCCAGCTCGGACGTTTGCAGGACTTGGGCTTGCGTATCTGCGGGCGCGTTTTGCGACCAGTGGACCGCTGCTCACGATTCCGGCAGGGGGATCGTCGGCGGTGGGCGTGCTGGGCTGGGTGTCGGGAGGTTTGGAGATTGCCGCTCAGTTGGAAGCCACCCACTCACCGCCTTTTGATGTCGTCTATGTGACTGTGGGAACGGGCGGCACCGCAGCCGGACTGTGGCTAGGTTTGGGACGAGCTGCTAGGTCGGTGGTTGCGGTTCGGGTGGTGCCGTGGCCTATCGCCAGCGAACAGGGCGTCCGCCTACTGACCCGACGTGCCCAGTCCTTGCTCGAACGACTCGCAGGCGAGACGCTGCATCCCGAACCACAGCTTTCCGTCGAAGGCGGCTACGTTGGACCGGGGATTGGATACGGCGCAGTCACTGCTGCATCGCGAGCTGCCGTCGAGCGTGCTCGGACCTGTGGCCTGTATCTGGAAACCACCTATACCGGCAAGACGCTGGCCGCGCTGCTTCACGCTGCCGACGCCGGACGGCTGGATGGCAAACGCGTCCTGTTTATCAACACCGTCAGCGGCGTCGATTTGTCCGCCGTGCGTGCGCGGGCCGATCTGACGAAACTGCCTCCTTGGCTGGGTCGGCAGCTCGACCAGCCGAAATGAGAACTTGTCAGCCCTCGGCGCGCTCTCGTACGATGGCAAGTTGGGGGTTTGTAGATGTCCGAGGGGGCAGGGCCTCAGGTGCCGATTCGGGTACTGGTCATCGATGATGAAGCCAGCGTGAGGCGCATCTTTACGCGAGTGCTCAGCCGAGCCGAGATGGAGGTGACCGAAGCCAGCGATGGTTTCGAAGCCCTCGCAATCCTGGAAAAGCAGCGCTTCGACGTCATCCTCAGCGATATCAACATGCCCGGTCTGTCGGGCGTTGCGCTACTCGAAGCCGTTCGGGCCCGCGATCTGACCTCGCAGGTGATCTACGCGACGGGAAACCCATCGTTGGAAACGGCGATGCGGGCGGTCGAACTGGGGGCGATGCGCTACTTGACCAAGCCCATCGATCATCGTGTTCTCGTCGAAACGGTACGCGAAGCGGCTAGGTTGCATCGGCTGGCCGAGCTCAAGCAGCAGGCCATGTCTTTGTTGGGTACCAAGCATCCGCTGGCCGCCGATCGAATCGGACTTCAGACTGCGTTTTCGCGGGTTCTCGAGAGCATGCGGCTGCACTTTCAGCCGGTGGTGTCGCTGCGTGAGCGGCGAATCTGGGGCTATGAGGCGCTCTTGCGATCGTCGGACCCCGTGCTGCCAAATCCCCTATCGGTGCTGGAGGCTGCGGAGCGGCTTGATCGACTGCGCGACTTGGGTCGCCGGGTTCGCAGCTTGGCGGCAACTGCTGCAAGCGAGCTGCCCGACGGAGCTCGGCTGCTGGTCAACCTGCATCCATCGGACCTAGAGGATCCCGAAATCACCTCGGCCTCCGCGCCACTCACCCAGTATGCGTCGCGGGTGATCCTGGAAGTCACCGAACGTGCCGATATCTCGGGCCGACGGGAGGTCGAGGCGCATGCGTTGGCGCTCCGCCAGCTTGGCTACGGCGTCGCCATTGACGATCTAGGGGCGGGCTACGCTGGACTGCTGAGTTTTTTGCAGCTTCGTCCGACGGTGGCGAAGCTCGACATGGGTTTGATTCGGAACATTCACAACGATCCCCGACGGCAGGCCGTCACCCAGTCGCTGGTTCAGCTATGCCGCGAGCTATGTGTCGAGGTGATCGTCGAAGGCATTGAATCGGGCGAAGAGCGCGACATGCTCCTAAGCCTGGGCTGCAACCTGATGCAGGGCTATTGGTTTGCGATGCCCACTCCGCAGTTTATGTCGATCCCCTTGGAGCGGTGGACGTGAGTCATTCGCCTCCGTTGGGATCGTCCACCACGGGTCGCTCGGTCTTGTCTTTCACCGAACGTCACAGCAGCATCGACGGGCTACCGATTGCCAGCTTCGCCGTCGATAAGATGTTTCGGCAGAGCCTGTTGGTGTTGCTCGTGATCGGCCTGCTCTCGTTGCCGTTGGTGGCCATCCATTCGTTTCAGTCGGCCTCGCGCTGGATCTTCGTGCTTCAGTCTGTGGTGCTGCTCATGTCGGTGGGGGCTGCGCTCGCTTTTCAGCGGCAGTCGGTGAAGCGGTCCAGTCAGCTGGCCTCCTTTGGCGTACTGGCTTCGGTGGCGCTGAGCTTTCAGGGCGGTCCACTGTCCAGTTCGTGGCAGTTTTTGACGATTGTCCCCATGCTGATGCTGGGCCTGCAGTATGGGCGGCGTGGGGTGGTGCTCTCGGCGCTGGTCGTCATTTTCGCCAGCGTGTTTTGGACGCTACGCAATGGCTCTGTCGATGGAGGGCCGAAAACTGGATCGGCGTGGCTGCTCGGGCTGCAGCTATTTAGTCGCTGTGTGGTGTTGGCGATGGGCGGAATGGTGGTCGACCGCCTGCTCGCCATTGTTCGAGAGCGAGAGACCTTCCTGATCGATGTATTCCGCGACATCGATATTGGGGTGTCGGTCTTCGATGTGGATGACGGAGACGAGCTGCGGGTGGCAGCGCTCAACCCTCGCATCTATCAGCTCCTCGGTTTGCCCAAAGGTCCGCTGCTGGGTAAGCGTTCCCGCGAAGTCTTGCCCACAGACTATCTGCAGGCGACCGATGAGACACTTAGCAAGGCGCTGGCGATCGGCGAGACACAGCACCACGAAGCTCGCTGGCGTTCAGGCGACCATCCGCAGCGACTTCTCATTACCGCCGTTCCACAGCGTGGTGACGAACAACGAGTGCGCCGACTGGTTGTCTCTGGCACCGACATCTCGCAGCTAAAGGAAGCTGAGCGCAAGCTGCAGTTTCAGGCGGAGCTTCTCGCCAATGTGGCCGATGCCGTCGTTGCCGTGAATCCCGAGCTGCGGATAAGCTACACCAACCGGGCCGCCGAGCGACTGTTTAAGGTGGAGAGCAAAGAGATTCTCGGCAAGGCCCTGGAAGAACTCACCGGCCCCGGCTTTCTGCGTGAGTTCGAGCGACACGTAGGCCAAGCACAGAGTGTGCAGAACGGCTCCTATGTGATCGGTGACAACCAAGAGCTACCGCTCGAGTTCACGATCTCAACGCAGAAGGATGAGGATGGTCAGATTGCGCAGTATCTGATCGTTATTCGTGACATTCGCGATCGGCGCAGCTTGGAAGCGCACTTGTTGCGGGCACAAAAGACCGAGGCCCTCGGTCGCTTGGCCGGTGGAATTGCGCACGACTTTAACAACATGCTGGTGGTGATCACTGGCAATGCCGAGCTACTCGCCGAATCACTTGCCGAAGATCATCCCGGCCAAGAAGATCTCAAAGAGATCAAACATGCGGCCACCCGAGCGGCAGACTTGGTCCGGCAGCTACTGACATTTTCCCGTCGACAACAGGGCACCCTTCGCACCAGTGACTTGAATCAGTTGTTACGAGACATGAATCAGATCCTGCTGCGGCTTCTGGGAAAGGGAGTCCAGCTCTCGATGGAGCTATGCGACGAACTATGGTCGGTGATGGTCGATGTCGGGCAGCTTGAACAAGTGATGATGCAGCTTCTCCTAAATGCCCGTGACGCGATTCCCAAAGAGGGCCGCGTGGTGATTTCTACCACCAATGTCACCTTAGGAGACTCGGCTCTCAAGCTTGGACTGACTGAAGGAGACTACGTAGAAATCCGGGTCAAGGACACCGGCATCGGAATGTCGCCAGAGACCATGAAACGACTGTTCGAGCCGTTCTTTTCGACCAAATCAACCAACCGTTCCGTTGGCTTGGGACTATCTGTCTGTTACGGAATCATCCGCCAAAATCGCGGCGCAATCTCTGCGGACAGCAAGCCAGGGGAAGGTACGACCTTTACCGTTTGGTTGCCTCGCTCCACCACAAATCAAGAGACCGCCAATGCGCCGATCGCCGGTGCCGTGATGGCGGAGTTTCATCAAAGTGAGCTTCCGAGCAGCCTGTCGTCCACGGATGATCTGCCACGCAGCGCAAGTAACCCGAAGTAGTCTTCCGAAGCGAATTCACGTACTTATTTTCGGGTTGAAGCCGCTCGTGCTACTCCACGGGGCATGAACCCACTTGGTGCTGGGCCTTTACTCGTGTTGCTGCTCATCGGACTCTGTCCGAGATCAGCTCAAGCCGAAACGTCGTCAACCTTCCAGCACCCCGTGGTCGCTCCATCCGTGATCGAAAAGCGGGTGGTCCATTCGCTGGGTGCAGACTACGGATTCTTCATCTACCAAAGTACCGGACTCCCTCTGCAGGCCGGAGGCGCTTCTCTGTTTTATCGGGCGCGCTTTTCAGTCGGTCTCTCGCTGTCAGCGGGGCTCCGTTTTTTGCATGTAGACAGACTCCCTTCCGGCTTTGGCATCGAGGGATTCGTCGGCCTGCAGTTGGCTCCTTTGATCGGTGTATGGCGACCCCTTGCCGGCGTTGAAATGGGCGGAACCAGTCTCATGTCATCGTCGCTGAACCCCGATCCGAACTACAATCCAGAGGAGTACACCAGCAAACAGAGTCCTCTAGGGCCGGTATATGTAGGATTCGTAGTCTCACCACTGCGGTTTGGAATTCGTCGAATTACGTTTCAAGCCTTGGGACTGCAGCTCGCGACTCATCTACCCCAGTGGGGCAACGCCCTGCGACTACAGATCCTGGCTGGACAGCTAGAGTGGAGCTTCTGATGTCGGTCTTTATTACCACCCCAGAGTCGCAATCCCATCCTGTCTCATGCGGAAATCGCGTGGCACTAGGAGTCGGTCTTGTACTGTGTCTGCTGGTCGGTTGTCAGCGGGATCCTGGGTTCTCCTCTTCGATCACCGCTGCTGCTGCGGGTGCTGGCCGCGAGGTGGACTCGTCACTGCTCATTGGGCATGTAAATGAGCTGATCAAGGCCAGACAGAAGGAAGAGCCGGTGGCATCGGTGTTCTGGGGAGGACGGCCTCTGCGACGGCACAACGCAGCATCGTATATTGACGCTTACCTAGTCAGCCAAGGACTCCGTCCGGTTCATGAGCGAGAGAGCCAAAACGACATCGACACTGATAACCTGTACGTCGATCTTCCCGGTCGCTTGGGAAATGGCAAAGAGTCGGAGTATGTGCTGGTCACCGGGCACTACGACAACTGGCATCTAGGGGCCGATGACAACGCTTCCGCGATCGCGGTGATGTTAGAGACAGCGCGAGTTTTGCGCACCAAGTCCTTGTCCCGAAGCGTGCGCATCATTGCGTTTGATCGCGAAGAAGAAGGACTCATCGGCAGTGATCGCTACGCGCAGCGTCATCAGGGGGAGCGGATCTCCGCGATGATCAACATGGACTGCGTGGGCTACGCCAGCAGCAAGCCGGGTAGCCAGTCTGCTCCTCCGGGACTGGGTCTGCGCAGTGTGGGAGACTTTTTGGCGATCCTGGCAAGTGACCCTGGTGCCGGCATTCTGTCGTCTGTCACCAAGCTCTCGAATGAACTCCCTAGACCCGTCAGCATCTTGGGTCTTTTGGCTCCCAGTGATGGTCACAATGCGGCTGCGGCGGCATTTTTACGTTCGGATCATGCACCGTTTTGGCGACAAGGCGTGCGCGCTCTGTTTCTTACCGACACTGCGGACTTTCGAAATCCGAACTATCACCGCAGCTCGGATCTACCAGAGACACTCGATGCGGAATTCCTGGCCCGCAATGCCCAGCTTGTGATCGCAGCGGCTTTCGCCCTGTCCGAGGAGGAGTAAGATGTCGACTCTGCGAGTGCTCCTCTGTCTGCTGTTCGTTTGGACCGCCAATCCTGCCGCTGCAGCGGAGTCGGTATCATCGATCGCGGAGAGTCCACCTCACCATTCCGAGATCTATGTTCCCGCTGGCGTCGTGTTTTTCTCCAGTACGAATCGGCTGATCGCTGGAGTGGGCGGAGGACTCGGTTACCGCTATGATCTCGACTCGATCTGGACAGTTTACACCGAAGGCAGGACCAGCTTCTACACCGGTAGCATTGGCACGCTCGCATTGGGAATCACCGGACAGTTTTCGGTACGTAGCTGGCATCCTCAATTAGGAATCGGTGCCATCGTCTTTGTTGGCGACAGCATCCGCGTGAGTAGCTCGACCCAGAGCGCGATTTTAGTGCCTGCAGCGTTCGCGATCACCACTCGGATTTCTCCTCTTCGCTTTGTCCGGGGTCGCTTTGCTGCGTCGGCTTTGAGCGTGGATGTCGGCTGTGGGATCGACTCTGGAAGTCGCTGCGCGATCGCACTGTCCGTTGCAGTATTGGAAGCGGGTCTGCGCTTCTAGGGGTTCCTACGGAGCGAGGTCGGAGTATAGAATCTGACTGGCCTGCGTCGCAAAAAAGCCGCCTGAGAGCGCGGAAGCAGACTGCCAGGTTCCCTTTTCGTACCCGGTAAGCAGGGCCGCTCCACTTGCACGCCAACGATAGATCGCGTCTTTCCCTGAGACGATCAAATCGTCGGGACGGCGACCACTGATTGCCAGCAAGGAGCCGGGCGTGAAGCTACTGCTCTGGTCCTTGTCGTTTGCGAAAAAGCACGTTCCATTGTGAGCGATGAACCGTCCCGTACCTCCACCGGCATTTCCGGTCCCGACCATCTTGACGCTGCTTAGCGTTCCGTTGGCATAGACTCCGCGAAGCGAAATATCTGAGGGAGGTGAACCACAGGTTGCATCATTTTTGATTCCTACGAGTCCGTAGTTGGTTCCGCCCGTGTAATGAATCACCAGGGAGCGCTCGCCCACGTACCAGCAGTCGTTCAGCGAAGAGCAATCGACAGCATAGAGTCCATACGAGCTTCCAGAGAGGTTGATCGGTGCCTTGTCGACCTGGTTCACCGTGACCTTTCCGGTGGCCGCAGAGTAGATTCCGATATATCCCTGTGCGTCGCTGTCGGTGGTGCCCGACAGATAGGCCGTTCCAGACTCTGCATAGACTCCGGTCCAGGTCACCGGAAGTTGATTCAAGCTCCCAAAATCGAGGGCCAAGCGGGTTGGATTGCCAGCAGCATCGATTCGTACAGCAGAGTCATGGTCCCCCACCAGCCAAGTGTTGCCTTGGCTATCCCCGCGAACGGCTTTCCAGGTCGCTCTGGGAGTGCCAGCAATGCTGTCTGGGAGAACGATGTTATGAAACAAAGTACCGTCCCAGTGCAGTACTGCTGCGTCTTTGCCCACGATCCAGACATTGCTTGCGGTGCCAGCCCAGATGATGGCTTCTGCGGGATAACTGACGGGTGCATCGTTTGCCTTGCATGGCGCAAACGGAATGACATCTAGCACAGCAGTGGCGTTGATCTTTCCCGCCGTGCTCAGCTTGGCTTCAGTGCTGCCTTTATTGAGCGCACAGGGGAGGTTGTTTTTGTAAGCGAAGACCTGGACTGCGAGCGTACCGTCACGACTGCTTGGTGGACGGATACCGAATACCGGACTGCTGATTTGAAACTGACCACTTTGTAGCGCGCTGGCGTGATACGCGTCTGTGTCAATTCGATAGTAGGCAGCGACAGAGGAGGTCTCTGCAGAGAGGTTGACCAGATCAACGACAACGACATGTTCGCCGCACGAAACGATGCTGAGGGCAGAGCTAAGAGCCAAGGTGACAGTCGCAAGGCCCGCATGCTTTGGCATGGTGGTTTACCTAGTATTCAAAGATCGTAAGTCCATCGGGTAGCTTGTTGCGATAGTGCAGGCCGACACCCACTCCCACTCCAATGATGATCCCTGCTGCGATCGAACCGGATATGATGCCAATCAGAAGCTTCTTTTTTCGCTTGTTCTGCGCTTCTTGCACTTCGACGTACCACGGCATCATCTGACCGGTCTGCTTATCATAACCAGTGGGCGCGGGTTCTCGACGACGATCTTCCTCGGCTTGCAGGCTGGGGGCCTCCAGCATTGCTTTGGTTTGGATGATGTATTGTTCGACGTCGAGCTTAATTTTCGGGGGCGGATTTGGCTCTGCCTTGAGGTACTGCTGATAGAAATCGAGAGCCTGCTGCGCATTTCCCATCTTGCGGTAGACCTGCGCCATGTTCAGCAGTACACGCGGAAACTGATGGAGCTTATAAGCGGACTGAAAGGCCTCGATGGCACCCTCAAAGTCCTTCTTCTGGTAAAGATTCATGCCGCGCCTGAACAGGCTATCAAAGTCATCAGCGAGGGCACTGCCGGTACCTAGCAGAACCCATAGAGCGATAATAGAAGAGTATAGTATGCTTCTATTACAGCGCTGAACGAAGACATTGTTTCTGCTTAGCATGGCGGAGGCTCGACCTAATCCGTGATGAGATCCACTTGACTGTTTTCGCGGGTCCGTTTCTTCTTTGAAGACTTCTTGGGGGCTGTCTTGGGCTCTCTGCGAGGAGCCAATGCCTCGTTCCGGTCCTCGTCGGTGTTTTTGCTGAGCGATAGCTGTTTGGCCAGAAATCCTGGCTTGCGTAGCTCGATCTCGATGTGGCCGCTGGTCTGCGGCTCTTCGCTCTGCCATGGGGTCACGCCGAGTTTTCGACCATCGGGTAGGCTGAAGACCTCGGCACCTTGCGGCTGAGAATCTACCCGCCAGTGCACCACGGTTGATGGCTTGCCCGTCACTCGAACGGGATCGATTCCGGCTCGGCGCTGCAGCAGCCAGCGCAGGCTCATGGCACCGCCAAAGATGAGTACAGTCCCAAGAGACACCACGGCAAACAGGCGTGTGGACAGGCTCTGACTTGCCGGCATGCGGATGAGCTGGAGTCCTGCCGTGGAAGGAGAGCGCTGCTTGAGCTGGGAAAACAGAGCCGATAGCGCTTCTTCCAACTCAGCCATCGAGGCATAGCGACCCGCCGGGTCTTTGGACATCGTGCGCAGTACGATCTGGTCCAGCTCCGGAGGGATACGCGAGTTGGGGACGATCTCACTCGGCGGTCGAACCCGGTCGGTGAGATGCTTTAGCATCGTCGCCGTCGGATGCCCGCCATCAAACGGAACCCGCCCGGTCAACATTTCCCACTTGTAATTTAAAATACTAAAATCCATAATGATTAAGGACGCTTTCCGTCGCTGTAGGCAATTGCGTACCTAGCGAACGCCAGCGGTTCAGACGAGCAAAGCAAGCGAGCGGAAGGGGCACGGAAGGGACTGCGAAGATGGGCGAAGTGATCCGCAAGATGAAAGACGGTCGCTTTATCGGCTATTACATCCGCTGGGTCGATAGCGATGGTAAACGCAAGATGCGAGCCAGCAAACAGCCCACGATCACTGACGCCAAACGGATGCTGGTGGAAATCGAAGCGCGGGTGGCCCGGGGAAAGCTGGGAGTTGCTGAGCGTCCGGCGCGCCTGAGCATCGGGCAGCTCCTGGAGCGGTTTTATAGGGAGTACGACCCGCCGCGTGCGCGCAGTCGCTCGGCTTGGGAGTCCAAGATTCGCTCGCAGCTTGTCACGTTGCTGCCGCAGCTTGCAGGATGCGATGCCGGTAGTTTCTCTGTCGAAGATGCCGAAAAGTTACGCCACCAACTGACCCGCCAGGGCTACAAAGGGAACACGGTGCGGTTGAAGCTGACGTTTCTTTGCACGGCATTTGAGTTTGGGCGGCGCAAAGGAATTGTGCTTGGGAATCCGTTCGCTGGACTTCGTAAGCCACGAGCAGAGCATCGGGTGGAGTATCTAACGGCAGATGAAGTGCGACAGCTTCTGTCCGCGGTGGATTCCCGAACCGATGTGCGAGGTAGGGTGCTCGCGGTGGCAGTCCGTCTGGCCATCTACGCAGGTCTGCGAGTTGGAGAAGTATTCGGACTTCGCTGGCGAGATATCGATGTGAGCAGGGGCGTTCTCACGGTCTCACGTAGCTATGAGGGAACGACCAAGAGTGGCAAGCCCAGGCACATTCCCATGGCGGATGAGCTGGCCGAGGTGATTCATGGCTGGCGCTCTGCCTGTCCCGAAACCAAAGAAGGAGTCGTTTGTCCGGTGATCTCCGATGAGCCTGGATCGACCTGGCACGCAGTCAAGTGTCGTCGTCCCGAGCTGACACCGCTGTACGCTGCCGCCGGAATTCCAACTCCTGCCAGTCCTTGGCACTCCCTTCGTCATACCTTCGCCAGTCACTTTCTCATGAACGGAGGGGGACTCCTGACTTTGCAGAAGCTCCTGGGACACTGTGATCTCAAGATGACGAGTATCTATGCCCATCTGTCATCCGATCATGTGGCAGCCGAGGTAAGGCGAGTCAGTTTCTTGCGCTGAAGGAGTCCCTTCACGGAGTCCTCTGCCCGTGGTGTCACGGATGGCGGTGGCCATCAGCCAGAGACGTTGCGGTGACAAGCTTGGCTTACTTGCTGCAGCGCTGAGAGACAAACGACTCGGTGAGGTGGCCGAGATTCGGATTCCCATATCGAATGGCGTAGACGTGGACCATCAGCCCATCCTGATGGGGGCGCAGCAGACAAAATGAGCCGTGTTGGCTGCGGGGTCGACACTGAACCTCGAAAGCGCCCTTCTGTTCCGACCACACCGCTAACTGGGAGAGCTCCGCTTTCGTGTCCTTCCAGCGCTGATTCGGCGGAAACCGCGTGGTTGCCAGCAGGCTGTGCTTGCCGTACTCGGACATCGACAATGTGATCCCATAGCCGACATCCCAGCAGCCCAAGACCGCCTGTCGGATCGCTTGCGGTGGAAAGCGGTTCGCCCTGGCCAGTGAAACGGAAGAGGACACCAGCAGTAGGTTCAGTAGGGCCAGAGTTCGAAGACGCATGCTTTGTCTAACGCAAGCGGTCCACGGACGATCTCGGACTCTGCTCCGTCAAGAATTCGTGGACGAGTGACTGGAAGTGATGGACCCCGTGTTCCCGCTGCACGCAGAAGCGACCACGATCGTAAGACCGTGAGCGGAGTCCTTTTTGAACCGCTTCACAAATGTCGATGTCCTCCTGTTGGACCACATCACTGAAGGCGATTCCTTTGGCGATCGCCGCTCGTGCGGCCTCAGGATCTCGCGCCATCTGATCATCCACAGGTCGCTCTGTCATGGCTCCCGCTGCCAGCATGTACCACTCAAAGATGACCTGCGTACGATCGACCGCGAGCGGAATGACTGCGTTGAACTGAAGGTTGTCAGGATAGACGTTGAGCATCCACCCAGGAAACACCCAATAATAAAGGGCCTCCGCATCCGCAGTGGTGTCTGTGTACGGACCCGTGGTGGCGTTCGGGTCGGATGCAGTCCTTTTTCGCAGCGGCGCATGTTGAGAGGAGTAGTACCGATGGGTATCGACGCGGTAGGCAGAGTAGTCCAGCTCGCGATACAGGGCCGGATGCACAATCGGAATGTGATACCCTTCTAAGTAATTGTCGATGTAGACCTTCCAGTTACACGCAACCTCGTAGACCTTACGCTCACACAGCGTCAATCGCTCCAGTGAGAAGCGTGCGGTAGCTTGGGGAATTCCGTCGATCACAGTGGCCAGAGCCGTCGCCTCCGTGCAGAGGTTCACAAATACAATCGGTCCGAAGGTATCTACAGCGACCGTACGGAGTCCGAAATCCGACTTGGCAAAGCACTCGACGCCTTCAAACTCCGGAGTGTTTCTCAGCTCACCACGGAGCGAATAGGTCCAGCCGTGATACCGGCAGGTCAGCGACTGTCGATTGCCACATCCGACGGCAACCGGTCCAGCTCGGTGACGACATACATTGTAAAATGCGCGTAGGATTCCTTCTCGGTCGCGTACCACTACAATCGGTTCGCCTGCAACTTCCGCAGTGAAGTAGGAACCGGGATTCTGTACCTGCTCGATACGACCCACCGGCTGCCAGGTTCGGGAAAAGATGCGCTCTTGCTCATGCGCGTACACGGCCGGATCTGTATAAAGACTCTTGGGTAGCGTGCTGGCTTTGGCAAGCTCTGGCTGAAAGTTCGGAAGCTCGATTTTCATCGCGACACCTTGTTAGGGCACAGAGATGGGAATCCCTACGGACAGAATGTGATTTGGTAGCCAACGCCTTGGGCGGTTGCCGCCTGACAAGTATAGGTACTCGTGGGATCATCGTACGGGAAGCTATACGCCGTCGGACATGCAGTCTTGAACGGCTTAGCAAACGTCTCTGGAAGGGCGGGCGATTCCCATTTGACGTTGTGGGCTTTGCAGGATCCAGCAGACGACCAAGTCGGACAGCCGCAGCACTGATTGGTCGCGCCGGGCAGAATGGGTACGGAATGCCAAATGTTGGACCATTTCATCGTCTCTATGGGCTCCTCATTGTGCGGGTGGAAGCAGAGCCAAGGCACTCCTAAACTCCCCATGGTACCATACGGAGCCAGCCGACCCCCCATTCGCTTATGGTTCGGCTGGGTGGACGAGCTTCGCACGCTCTGCTCGTCGCTTCAGGAAGAATCGAGAGAGGATGACTCCATCGAGAAGGACGACCAATAGCATTGGGGCGTAGGCCAGCTGCGCAGCGATTCCTCCGTAGCTCATAAGGAGTCGGGACAGCCCAAAGCTGATCAGCCAAGCATCGGCAGCCATACAGATGCGGCGGAAGGACTCGGGGTCAATCATGGACACCGCGAGTCTGCCGAGAGGAAGACCGAGCAAGATGCAGGGCAGAATTTGCAGAGCCAGGCTCACGCTGGCAGGGGTGTAGACGGATAGCAGGGAAAACGCGATTCCGGTCGCGATCGATTCGGTGATCCGAAACAGACTGATCGCGGCACGAAACTCATCCTGAGCCAGCCCCTGGTTATTGAAAAGTAGACCAAGGGGCGGCCCCGATATGGTTGTGCAGGAATACAGGATTCCGATACCGAATCCTACCGGTAGCTCGGCGCGACTGCCTTTGGAAAGGGGTCGGCGTAGCCCGGCTGCTTGTAGCAGTACCAGGGGAAGCAAAACGAGGTACGTCGCGAAGCGAAGGGTGTTCGGGCTGGCCGTCTTCAGCAGCGTCACTCCGAGTGCGATGCCAGGTAGAGAGGCCAACATCATCGGAAGGACTCGCCAAAAGACTGCGGGGATGGCGCGGCGGTTAACGAGCAGCGCAAGCAGGTTCAAAACGATCTCGGCCAAGACCAGTCCTGGCGTGAGCGTGCTACTCGGATAGGCAAGCAAAGCCACTGGGACAACCAGCGTGGAGAAGCCGTACCCGATGGCCCCGTTTACCATCGCTGCGACCAGAGCCAAGGCAATCAGGCCGGGGTCTCCGTGAATGCTGGGCAGCCAGGCTTGCATCGAACCGCTCCTCTCCTCTGTCCGTTCTACCGGGGGGCAACTTAGCGCGTTGCCAATTGGTGTGCCAAGGATTCCGGTCGACGGCTGCGCCACGCCAGTCGGGGCTGTCGATTGAGGAGAAAGATTGCTCGGTGCATTACCGGCGCACGGTGCCCCAAATCAGCCGATCCACCGACGGCAGTTTGCAAACCGGGGAAGCTATTCCCACATAATGCAGCCTAGCGCGTACTGGTCTAGGCGTTCATCGACGGGGAGTCCCTGCGCTTGTTCGGGGGCCATGTACTCGGCTGTTCCGAGCACCATGCCCGGGGCGGTCAGACGCGCACTGCCAGGGGTGTTGGCGGTCTGGGTGGCAATGCCGAAGTCGACGACTTTTACTACATCGACCCCAGACTGCTTGATGACAAAGATGTTGGCCGGTTTGAGGTCACGGTGAACACAAGCACCGTCGAGAAGTAGAGAGATTATGTTCCCCGAATGAAGTTTTCTATCGGTAGCGCAGGGAACGGACTCAAAGCTCGGTGGCATTCCCCGCAACTGGAGTTGAGAACCCACAGGGGCCAACTGGCTGCCTAACCGAGCTCGGACATTACAATCTTACGACCCCCAAAGAGTCCAAATTGACCTGAATGCTCCCGTAATCCGCGTACACGGTCACTCTGGGCGCTGGAAGGCTCCCAGCAAGCGCTTGCACGGTCACTCTGGGCGCTCGAAGGCTCCCAACAACCGCGTACACGGTCACTCTGGGCGCTGGAATGCTTCCAACAACCGCGTACACGGTCACTCTGGGCGCTGGAATGCTCCCAACAACCGCTTGCGCGGCCACTCTGGGCGCTGGAATGCTTCCAACAACCGCTTACACGGTCACTCTGGGCGCTGGAATGCTCCCAACAACCGCGTACACGGTCACTCTGGGCGCTGGAACGCTCCCAACAACCGCGTACACGGTCACTCTGGGCGCTGGAATGCTCCCGTCTCGTGACGGCAAGGCTGGTCGATTGGGTTGCGCTTGCCGATGCTCTGCCGTTTGCCTACTGTGCCCGCCGTGCGGTGGCTTGGCGTGCTGTTGTGGCTTCTGTCGATCGTGGGGCAGCCCTCGGTCGCTTGTGCCGACAAAGCCTCATCGGGGCCGCTGCCAGCGCTGGCTTCCGGCGTTCCCTGCGGCCTGCTCGGGGACTGCGCTCGCTTTGACGCGCTCGGCAGCACCTTTGGGATAAAGCAGAACCACTCCCAGAAGCGTTTGTGAGCCGGCCGGGGCTTGTTGAACGTTTTGCTGCGGGGCCCCCCTTCCCGACGACGCTTTTTCCATCGGTCCTTACGGCCCGCTGAAAAAAGGTCTCTGGTCGGCCCCACAGCAGCGGGGTTAACGGGTGGGCGTCTAGCGGTCGGTTGATTTTCTATTCGAGCCCCTAGGCGTGGGGCCGACTGGAGATCGTTTTTTTCGCGACGCCCTCGGCGCGGAAAAAATGATCGCAAGCAAGGGGGGCCCCGCGCCGCTGCGAAACCATACGGTCATCCAGCCAAGCGCTCATGCAGCGTCGGCCTTTTGTGGCTCGACGGTGTGACCAAGCCGCTCGGGCGACAAAGTCCGCGATGTCATCGAACATGACCGGCCCGCCGCCACGCCCACCGCCCCGAGTGCTCCCGCCAAGCCATCACCCGGAACGGCTGCGACGAAGGCCGAGGCCGCGAGTGAAGCGGCGAGCCTTCTCACCGACAAAGGCCGAGGGCACATCTTTCGTGGCGAGGTAAATCCCAAGGATGGCGTTGCCCGAGGCTGGCACTACGAACCAACCTGCGACCAGAGCAAGGGCACCCACATCCTCGAAGGCACCAGGAGTCCACCTGACTCCCATGGTGTCTACTCCGGAAACGTCGCGATCGATGGCGTACAGAAAGGTGCGCGCTCGACGTTTTTTCCCAAGGACTGGACGGCCAAGCAGGTCGAGTCGGCCATCGAGGAAAGCTATCAAACACGGGTTCCTGAAAGGCAGCTTGGGCTATACAAAGGAACTACTTCGACGGGGATGGAGGTCTACATGACGGTCGATTCCAAGGGCAAGATCGGCACAGCCTAACCCGAATATAAGGGGCCAAAATACGAGGGGCCGAAGAAATGAAAGTCTCTGCGGATAAGGACACGCCGTTTTCCAGCCCAAGCGCGATCCTCGAGGATGTATCTGACGACCAGAGCCGCAACCTTCTATACGGCTTCATCCATGATTTTATGGGTAGCGAAGACCTCTACCTTGCAGCGCTGGACCGTGCCGAGGCAGGGACACCAGAGCTGAACTGGGCCAATAACTACGTAAATGCGAAAATGTATCCCGATGGGCAGGTGGTGATTGAACAGCTCGAGTACCTGCTCGAAGACTCCCAGAAGGACAACCCGCCGCAGACGGTGATTACCATTGCCGAGGCGCGCAAGCTCATCCTCGATTGGATCGAGGCACGGGATCAGTGGTACGCGGAGCGCGAGGCGACGCAGTCACACACATCCGACGATTCGTCAAACGGTTCTCGTCGCTGTTAGCGAGTTCAGCCGTATCAAGCGCGGCGTCTCGCAACGACATTCCCCCGTTCCCAAGCGATTCCTCGCCACAAAAAAACCGCAGCTATTGCGGGCGGTTGGCGGACTGGACTGGACCACGGTGAACAATTCCCTTTTTGTGAACCTCGGCGAGTCCGCAGGCGACTTGGGCGGCGAGGAAGCACATTCGGGCGGGCGGGATCGGGCCTTGCTCGATTAGTTCGGCGAGGGTCTGCCCGACCAGAAACTCCATGACCAAGAACGGCTGATTGGTGCTCAGGACGCCGAAGTCGACGACATCGACGATGTTGCGGTGCCGGACCTGAACCGCCAGCTTGGCTTCCAGGAGAAATCGCTTCCGCGCTTCCTCGTCCTGAGGCTGGAGCATGACCTTGAACGCGAGCGGCTTGTCGAGGACGGTATGCGTGGCCTTGTAGACCATGCCCATGCCGCCCTTCGACAGCATCTTGTCGATGCGATAGCGATCATCGATCACCGCGCCATCGAGCCCGTCCTCCGCTTTGGCCGTAGAGCCACCGAGCGGGCAGACGTGTCCGGCGCTTTGAAGGTAGGCCGTGCCACATACCGCACAGGTGCGGGAAATGGACTTGGTTGCGCCAGTCAACGTAGAAGACAAACCGCTCCCCAACTCGCAGTCTTCCTATTAGGTTAAATCGGCGTGATGGCTGCTGTCGATGCGTCGTATGCAGCGAATTGGCAGATATTTATCGGCGTTTCTTGGCAGCGGGCCGTTTTGCAGCGGCCCGAGCGGGCTCTGGACCTGTCTTGATGTGCGATTGAGTGGGGGCATGTACCGGCACCGGCTGCGAGGTGTGTGACAGCCTCTGCTCCTGCTCGGCCAGTACCGGATCAATCAGTGCGACCCCGCGTAGGTCTGCGCTGATGTTCATGGCGATGTAGAGCGCGGGGAAGGACAAGAACAGGCCCACCAGCCCAAAGGCGTGCTCAAACAGCACCAGGGACACAATCAGCACAAACGAGGGCAAGTTGACGTGCCGTGCGGCGAGCCGCGGGTTTAGGACGTAGGCCTCGACCTTGTGCAGGACAAACGTGCTCGCGACAAACACTCCGACCGCGATGGGGCCTTTGTAGACATAGGCTGCGACGATCAGCACCACGCCCGAAACCAAGTTTCCGACCACCGGCACCAGCGATGACAAGAACAGCAGCAGCGAAAATCCGAGCAGGTGTGGCAGGCCCAGCACCACCAAGATCGGCAGCGTGAACACCGTATTGACGATCGCGACCACGAACTGGAGCGTGATCGTGATCACCACCGCCTCGCCCAGGAAACCAAAGTAGCGACGCAGCGCTCCGAGCACCGACTCGTGATCCAGCTCACCGAGCATCTCGTCGACCGGCTTGCGGTCGAGCAGATAGATAATCGCCAAGATGATCCCGAGCAATAGATGCAGCAGCATGCGTCCGGTCGCTCGCAGATACGTCATCGCCGGGGTCATCAGCTCGGGGATCTTGTCCTTCAGATCCTCGAAGTGAATCCACGGCGGCATGCGATGGAGCGCCTCGGACTGCAGCTCGTTCATCAGATCGGTCAGCGGGCGACCCGATCGGATGGCCATCAGCTCAGCGTAGTAGCGCGTCCCAACGTGGAACATCAGCCAGCCGAGCAAGATCAGCCCAACGACCAGCAGAAGCAGGCAGATAAGGACGCCGGTTCGCTCGCTGCGACGCAGCGCTTTGCCGAGAATCCCGCCCAGGGCACCCAGCCCTCGGGCCAGGACGACCAGCGTTACACCCGCCAGCGCCAAGTGCCGAAACCCAACGATCAGCCCCAAAAACAGGGCCAGAGCAAACAGCCGTCGATAGATCGGAATCCGACTTAGGCGCGAGAAGGTGTCATGCATTCGCTCTTTCCACGTCGCTGGCGTCGATCTTTATCACCATCTTGCCGACGATGACCTTGAGCTGGCCCTTGGCATCGACTTCTGCCACGGCCCCATCTTTTCCTGCCAGCATACCGCGAACAATGCGCACCCGATCGCCCTTGTGGAGTCCTCGCTGGCGACGCACGGCCTTTTCTTTGTCGAGCACCTTGGCCATCGAAACAAAGTCGTTGTCGCGAGTCCAGACGATGAATCGGTAGATCGGCAACAGCAGATCGAGCTGGGCTTTCACCCAAGCGGCCTGCTCGTCAGCGGAAAGCTCCGTAAAGCGCGCAGCAGGAATGCTCTTGCCGATCGCGAACATGTGGACGGGCTGGCCCGGAATCGTGAATCCGCCGCTGGTTCCGCTCTGCGGTGGCAGCGCGCTGATGATCTCAGCGAGCTGCTCGATGGCAAAGTCTGGCCCTAGCGCGGTCTGATCCGGCAACACACCGATCGTGAAGCCCTCGGGAAGCTCGTGCAGTAGACCCAGCAGCCGCTCGGCTTCGTAGTGCTCATTGAGCTTGTGCTCGAGGTTTTGCCGATCGACGCTCGCATCAGGGTGGATCTTCAGCACCACATCGAGTGACTCGTGCACAACGGTCACTCCCAAGAACAGGTGGTTGCGCTGCGGCGTTGGATCATCAAGCAGCGTCGAAATCGGCTTCTGTCGATCGATGAAACCGTCGAGCTGTTTGCGCGCTGCTTCGTTGCGCGAAAAATAGATGCTCTGGCTGTCGACCTGCTTGTGATTCCACACCGCAGGATGTTCAACCGAGGCCTCAAGGAACAGCGGTGCTCCATCCGGGCCAAGCAAGTGGCCAGCACAGCCATGGCCGAGCGCCAGCAGTTTTTGCCTCACCTCGAGGCGCTCACGGTTGTAGACGTTCGATTTCCACTTGCGTGCCTCATAACACGCAAAGTCACTCTGGGTCAGCCCGACGAACATAGCGCGGAGTATGGGGTTTGCCGGTGGGATGTGTCAACGCCGTGACTATCGGCAGCTTGCACACAACGTGCTCGCGGAGCCGCACTCGCGCTCGGCATTTTTGCAGCTACGCTGGCTCGGTTCGTCGGCGATTTGTTCGGCCAACTCGCAGATGCGGCGTGAGTAACCACAAATCGCTTGGGCCGCCAGGCACGCGCCATCGCAACGAGAAGACGGTGCCGATTGGGCAGCGGTCGCAGAGATCGACGGGACGGAATCGGGCGATGCCGGGGCAGCAGCGACCGTCGGTAGCTGACTGCGACGAGCCGACAAACTGCTTTCCAACTTGCCAATCTCTGTTCGGGCAGACTCCATGGCAGCACCGGATTGCGGCTGATGGGCGCATCCAATTTGCGTGCTGGTGAGCGCGTAGACCAACAGCCCCACCGTGACCGTCCACCAAGTCGTGGCTGGTTTCATCGTCAAAGGTACGCTAGACAGAAGCTTCATCGCCTCAGTGCTCCTCGGGAAGATCGGGTAGCGAGAGCAGGGTTCGCTGTAGGTGTCTGTCGATCGCAATGGCTCGCTCATGGGCTCGCAGTTCCTCTCGCTGCGCTTCTTTCTTCGCGGCGGGATCGCTCAGGCGCTTGGCTCGTGCTTTGTAGACATCAGCCGCTACCGATTCCAAGTGGGCCCTGAAAAAGCTGTCATGGGTCGCCAGTTTGCGCCCCGCTTCGATCTGCGCCAGCGCTTGTCGTTCGGCGTCCTCGCCACCCTGCGAGAGCAGCAAGCGTGCGAGCCAGCCATGAGCGTCCAGCATCGCATATTCCCCTTCAGGACTGCCGGCCGGGAAGCGGATCGCCAACACCTCGCGGACATCATCGATCGCGGCTGCCACTTCGCCATCGAGTAGGTGGAGATCGGCCCGACGGTGCAGCGCTCGCGCTTCGCCGAGTGGGAGCAGCAAAGACTCATCGGAGCGTGCAAATAGCTCGTCGCGATTGCAAGTCGTCACAAGGACTAGCAGGAGTAGCAGTCCTGCCCGGTTCGTCCGCTTCCTCATTGACCGCGCTCCCGGCCCGTCATCGCACTTTGGGACTGCACTCGGTGGTGGCGGTTGACCAAACGGACGCCATTGCGCAGCCCCTGGGTTCGCCGTTGGTGAAGCCGCTCTTTCAGCATCGCGTCTAGTCTTGCCGTCGGAGATTCGCCACTCTGAAGCGATCGGCGGAGCAACCACGCAGTTTGATTGAACCCATTCACGGACGGAGACTGTCGGAGCTTGCTTCCCTGATCGAGTAGGCCCCACGCAAACAGTAGCAGGACCGCTGCCGCGAGGAGCAGGCCGCCAGTTCCGGTAATCGATCGACCGATCTGACGAAGCGTGGAGCTTCGCTGCTCCGCTTGCGATCGTTTGGCCATCACCGCTTCACGGGCTGCGCGAGCGATGCCACGGGCTCGGAGTTCGCCCAGCGACTCGAGCTCCGTTGGAAAGCGCAGATGCGCGGCCAGCCATCGGGACTCAGGGTCTCGGCGGCTCAGTGGACGAAGTGGATCGTGATCGCTGCTTTCTTCCGTTTCGCGTAGCGACTCTCGCAAGGCTTGAGCAGCACGAATCTCATCGCTACGTGGTGGGGCATCGGGATCATCAAGCGCCACGTGGGGCTCGACGGTTTCTTCACGATCATCCAGCATCGGGCTCTCCATACGCCTTTCGGAAGGCTCGGACTGCGCGTAGCAGCAGCACATCAAACGTCTCGACAGAAACCCCGAGGGCGGCGGCACAAGTGGTCCGTGACTTCTCTTCACACAACCGGAGCCGGATCACCGTCGCGTAGCGCGCATGCAAACCGCTAAGAACATCTTCAATTCGGCGGTGGGCGATCTGCCGTTCTTCTGCGGCGGACAGGAGCAGCGGTGCGGTTGCTTCCTCGGTTTCAGCTAGTTCTGCCTTAAGGGACTGACAGAGCCGTTTGCGCCGTCCCTGAGCGCGATGGAAGTCGATCACCTTGTTCCAGGCGATCTGCCGCAGCCAGTGATAAATGCTGCGCTGCTGAAATGTGTACGTCGAGATTCGCTCGAGCGCTGTCACGAACGTGTCCTTCAGAATGTCTTCAGCTTGGGCGCGATCTCCGACGCGACCCAGGATGCCCATGAACAACGCCTCGGCGTGCGAGCCAAGGATCGGTTCCAGTGCCGCCAGATCGCCGGCTTGGGCTTTCTCGATGGCGCGCTTCTCCCGCTGCAGCAGGGCGCTCCTCTCGATCGAGTCGTCCGGGCCTGTCCGGTCAGGGTGCACGAGCTTGTTTCTCCGTCTTAACGAACGAGCGAGACGGACCTTACAGTTGGGGCACGGCGTCGTACCCGACCTAAGCGTCCGAACAGGGGTCTTCTTACTTGAGGGTCAGAGAGAAGGCCGCGACGGTCTTGCCACAGGTCTTACACTCGGGGAACTGAATCGACTGCATCTTGGCGAAGACGCATGCGGCAACCGGTGAACTCGTCGAGCCGTTGACTCGAACAGACGACACGGATCCAGTGCCCTTGACGATGAACTCCAGATCGATCTTCTTCGTCGTCGGACTTCGCGCCGCTTCTTCGCGTAAACAGCCCGAAAGCACCGAGAACTTGGACATCATCGTCTTCTGAATGTCGTCGGCGGAGAGCGTATCGCCACCGTCGTTAAAGTCGACATTCTGCGAGTCGTCGAATTGACCGTTCTTCGGTCCCACCTTCTTCTTTTTCTTCGGTGGAGGTGGTGGCATCGGCTGCATCGCGATCGACAACCCTTTGAGCGGGTCATCGGTAAACTGCGGGCCGGCCTTCGCGACCACCTGCGGCTTGGGCCTCGTAATCAGCCAGACGCCGATGCCAGAGCCCGCCACCACCACTGCCGCGAAGATGCCTGCGAGCATCTTGACGACAGCGCGGTTGTACTTGGCGCGTTCGGCCTCCTCTTTCATCTGGCGGTCGAGTTCCATGTGCTTGGCGGTCCACTCGCGGGACATCTGGCCAAGCAGTGGATGATCGGCGACGCGCCGCTTGTCGTTCGTCTCCGTGTCTGTGATCGTGTGCTCAGCCGAGATCGAACCGCGCTCGATCTGCGCCTTCACGTCGCGCAGCGAGAATGGACCGTAGTCCATGCGGTCTTCCTTGGTGATGAGCCAACGCTCGTGCTCGTCGTCGATCGCCCCTGCGTTTCGCGGTGGAGGCAGCCCTGGCAAGTTACCCGCCGGACGCATTGCCGAGATCGAGCCGCTACCGCTGCCCTGCATGGGCGGTACCGCTCCACCCTGAGGGCCGCGTAGACCAGGCAACGCTGGCCCACTGGCTGGCCCATCGGCTGGCAGTGCGGACTCGGTGCCGCCTTCAGTTCCAGTCTCTTGCTTTGCCGAAGTGTCTGACATGTCTCTCTGGTGGCGGCCACCCCGCTCCGTCGCCCGTTCGGTGCCGAGTTTGCCGCTCATCAATGACGGTCTGCTGCATGTCACTAAAGGGCCACCGCGCACCCTTCATGAGGCTCTCGGGCGGAGCGCCTCGCATCCATAGTACCGAGTCTTCACCGACCCGGTCAACGCCGCCCTTTCCACAACGCCAACTGCGGGATGAGAGGCATGTTTTGCGACCACCACTACCCACGCGTCACTACAGCCGACCCCGATATCCGATTTTGAGCGTCGGTGTGGCGTAAGGAACGCTTGACACCCCGATCTTCGCGATGGTATGAGGCCGCCTGCGCTTTTGGGGCGTCGACAAGCGGTAAGTCACGGGTCTTTGGAACCCGCATTCGTAGGTTCGAATCCTACCGCCCCAACTGTTTTACTAACTGCGGGCACTGCGGGCGTGGTGTTGGTGCGGATCGCTCGTGCCGGGAACCACATCTTATGATCAAAGCCCTCAGCATCTTCTCTGGTAACGCGAATCGCGAGCTGTTCGAGTCGATCTGCAGCGTGATGGAGGTTTCGCCCGGCGCGTCCCTGGTGAGCAATTTCTCCGACGGAGAAACCTTCGTAGAGATTCGAGAGAACGTCCGCAACGTCAACTGTTTCGTGGTCCAGCCGACGTGCTCGCCGGTCAATCAGAACTTGATGGAGCTTCTCATCATGATCGATGCGCTCAAGCGGGCATCGGCTGGCTCCATCGTCGCTGTCGTCCCTTACTACGGCTACGGTCGGCAGGATCGCAAGGTCAAGCCACGGACGCCAATCTCCAGCAAGCTTGTCGCTGATCTGATTACCGCTGCGGGTGCCGATCGCTTGGTGTCGGTTGATCTGCACGCAGGCCAGATTCAGGGATTTTTCGATATTCCCGTCGACCACCTCTACGCAATGCCGGTCTTTATCGAGTATCTGCGCAATCGCGGACTGACCCGAGAAGAGACGGTGGTGATTTCGCCCGATGCAGGCGGCGTTGAGCGTGCCAGGGCCTTCGCCAAGCGGATTGAGTCGACCATGGCGATCATCGACAAGCGTCGTCCGCAGCCGAACGTGTCCGAGGTAATGAACATCATTGGCGACGTGAAGGGCAAGCATGCGGTGATCATCGACGATATGATCGATACGGCGGGCACAGTGACCCAGGCGGCCAAGGTCATCCTCGATCGCGGTGCCAAAAGTGTCCTCGCCTGTGTGACGCACGGCGTGCTGTCGGGCCCGGCAATTCAGCGAATCAATGACTCGGTGCTGTCGGATGTCATCATCACCGACACGATTCCGCTGTCCGCTGCCGCACGAGCCTGTTCCAAGATTCAGGTGTTATCCGTCGCGAAGCTTCTCGCCGAGTCGATCAAGCGGATCCATCACGGCGACTCGATTTCCAGCCTGTTCGTGTAGCTAGTACATGAGGCCGATATCGGCGGCTTGCTTTTTGACGGTCTCTCGAACCTTGCCGTCGAAGCCGCCCTTGGCTGGGGCTGCGCTGTTTTTCAGGTAGGCGTCGCGTTTGGCGGCAAGACCGTTGATTTGGTTTAGTACCTCGTCACGGGCCTTGCGCTTGTCCTCGATGAAGCGGCTGCGCTCGGTGGCGCTCATGGCCTGCATCGGTTCGGGGAGAGCGCTCGGTGCCACGGCGTCCATGCGGATCTTGTTGTTTGCGACATCGTCGAGGAGATCGCCGTCGCTCACCGCAGCCGCGTGGCCTCGGGTCTTTGCCAGACCGAACCAACCCGCTCGGGCCGCCTGCGCTTCGGCGGGGGCATCGAGACTGTGCTCGGCCTTTTTGCGAATCATCGATCGTCGTTCCGCATCGCCGTAGGGGATCGCTGTTTCGGTGAGCGCTCGGTTGAGCCGTGCCATCTCCTCGTCATACGGAGTCCTCACATCCGCCATGCCGCCCGACTGATCGATCGTAGAAAAATCGCCGCCGGTCAGGTTGGCAATCTCGGTGAACGAGACGCGGGTGTCATCATCGCTGCCGCAGCGAACCGTGTTGATGCGGATTCCTCGGCTCTTGGCTTCGCGGGCAATTGCTCGGTGGTCGAGTCCGTCCTGATAGTCGCTGTGTGGCGGCGCATCTCCAACGAGATAGACCAGCTTGAGTGAGTTTTTGCTGGCCGACCAATTGCTGCGATAGACGGCTTCGTGGAGTGCTTTGGCGACGTGCTCGGGGGTGTCGCCACCGCCGCCAGCCGAAAACGAGGTCAGGTTCTGATATACGCCATCGATGTCATCGGTCAGATCAAAAAACTTGGTGACGTATTCATCGCCGACATCGCGATAGGCGACCAGTCCAACCCGCAGCTCGGGGGCGGGCTGACCTTGGGCGATGAAGCGAGCCATTTCCCAGATCTTCTTTTTGGCACCGCTGATAAGCGAGCTCATCGAGCCCGTCGTATCGAGTACAAACACCACATCGACCTGGGGGCGCTGCACCGGCTTGGGCGCAGTGACGAGCACTGGCTGCGGCTTTTCGATCGGCGCAGAGGCGTGGCGGGGCAGAGACACAGCGGCCCATAGCCCAAGGGCCGAGGCGCTGGCAACGAGAAGGTAGCTGAGGGTGGGTCGGATGCGCTCCATCGACATTTGCTCCTAAAGCAGGCGGTATGCGCATAGAACGCGGCACAACGCGGACGGATCTAGCTTCTCACGACAGCAAGTCGTAAACCATGGATCCCGTCGGTGAAGGAGCGTGTGGATGCGAGCCTAAGACTCGGCGCGCTGTCGGTAGAAGCGAAGGAAGAAACCTAGAACCGGCGTGAGCAGCGTAATGATCGACAGGCCAAACAGAAGGAACGTGATGTCGACGCCAAGCGAGCTGGAGTTTGGATTTAGTCCCCAGCGGACCGCCAGGATCTTGCCGCGTAGGCGACGCTTCCCCGCGATGGGTGGGCGCGGCTCACGCGGCTGACAGTCTGGGTCGATCACTTGGCGTCCGAGCACTCGCGAAGGGCTTTGCGGGCGTCATCGAAGGCCTGCGCGGGAACCACCGTGCCGCGCACGAACTGATAGACATCCTCCATCGCCTTTTGCCACGCGCCAGGATCCGCCGACTGCACGACCGTGACGCCTTGGCTTTTTAGCTTGGCGATCGAGTCGTCTTCCATCTTGCGGACGTCCTGATCAATTTTGGCGCTGGCCTCGCGGAACACGGCGAGCAGCTTGGGCCGCAGGTCCGCCGGGATCTTGTCCCAGATGTCCTTGTTCACCACCGTAACACCGGTGAGAGAGGAGTACGGCATGTCGAGCATGAACTTGGCCTTGCTGTGCATGTTGCCCGCGAGCACCAGCACCGGCGGATAGCACAGCGCGTCGATCTTGCCGGTTTGGAGAGACGGAACCAGGTCCGCACTGCTCAGCACGACCGGCTTAAAACCTGCCTTTTCCCATGCCTTGGTGCTGTCGGGATCGCCTTCCCACGCGAACATCTTGGCCTTCCTCATGTCGTCCAGCGTTGGGCGCGCAACCGTCGAAAAGAATCGGGTGAAGCCGATCTCACCCCAGGCCAAGACCACCACTGCGGGCAGCTTCTTGCTCTTGTCCGGACCTCGGTATGGGTCGGCGAGCAGCGCTTCGAGCTTGGGGGTCATCTTGCCCAGCATGCAGCGGTACTGTTCACGGTTTTTCGCAAACAGCGGCAGATCGAGCGCCTGCGGATCGGGGGAAATCACATGAAGACCAACCGTGCTGACACCAACCGCTTGCAGCGTGTTGTTGTTCATCTTCTTGATCATGTCGCCTTCGTCACCCATGGTGCCGCCAGCGAAGATCTTCAGCTCGACCTTGCCGCCGCTGATTTCGGTCCACTTTTGCGCAGCCTCTTTGAGGCGCGTTTCCCAAGTGGAACCAACCGGGGCGCGGGTGGCGAGCTTGATGACGACTTTGTCTTGTGCGAGCGCCGGGGACGTCGCAGCCAAGCACACAGCGGAAAGAAGGGTGAGCAGGCCTTGTTTCTTCATGGACATTCCTTGAGGGAGCTGGCGCCAAGTCTGTGGAGCCACGCTTCTATTACAACAGAAGTTTAGGGTCTATCGGATAGGACGAAGAACGCCGAGAAACATTTTGGTGGCGGAACCGTTCGGACCGCTGACTCCATTATTCGGCGAACAGATCGGAGAGCTTGGATAGGAGCCAGCGCGCTCGTTCTTGCGCGATGATGTTGCCGAGACGCTGCTTTTTCCAGCTTGGCTCCTCGGAGTAGACGTCGGTGGCGACCACCTGCTCGAGCAGTTTTACGAACTCGGCTTTCTTCTGCTGCGCTTGGAGTACGCCTTCGGCATACGACACGATCGAGCCGAGCTTGCGGGCCCCGTTTTGCTTTTGCGCGATGTCGAGGTGTTTTTTCGCAGCCGCCGGACCACCGCCCTGATCTTCGGACCGCGACGAGTCATAGGACACGAAGAACTCGTGGAGGGAGCCTTCATCGAAGCTCTCGTCTAGCTCCAGCGCTCGTTCCATGAGCACTCCGACCATTGGAAAGTCCCCAAACAGCGTGGGGTCGTCCTTGGCGGTGCTGATTGCCAGCGCCCATCCCGCACCCGCCCAATACAAAAGCGGCACGTCCGCTTTGCCCACTTTCGTCAGCGCAGCCTTGGCTTCCGCCGAATTGCCGGACAACAGCGCTTTGCGAAAGCCCGGATAGCTGATGTCGAGCCCATCGAGCGCATAGTTACGACCCCGCAGGTACAGCCGACGGGCTCGCAGCCACTCCAGCTTGGCCTGACCGATGTTCTTATCTGCGGTGCGGTCGGCGTCTTGATTCACAAACGCATACGCAAACTGCACAAAGCCGCTCGATAACGCCAAGCGAATCGGACGATGGGTTGGCAGGCTCTCGGCGAGCGTTTCCATCGTCTTTAGACCAAACGGTGCTGCTTGCCGAACCAGGGCCGGGTCGTCCTCTGTTCCGTAACCACCACCTGTCGAGGACAACGCATCGGCTGTCGCTTTTAAGGCATAGCCGCGAATGGAACAACCGCTCGACAGAAGGACCAACAGACCTGGAATGATCACCGAGCCCAACCAGCGACGACATCCCCCTAACAGCACTTGCATGAATGGTTGCCTTTGGTTCCCAAAACGTGACGGCACTGTACCATACGTTCTCTATTGGTATACTGCTTTCACTTCCTATGGTCGATCCCTCGCCTGAAAGCTTAGCAGCCTCGCCATCTTCTCTTGATTCCAGCGGGCCGCCCGGCGGGCCGAAGGAAGCGGAGGTCGCCGAAGAAAGCCCTCACTTTGTGGAGGGAACCGGCGAAGCACCTCCCCCAGGAACCCGTCTCGAGACAGTTTTCATCTGTTTCCTGTCATTGGCGATCGTGCTGTTGCCAGTGCTGTCGAGCCTTCGCAGCTTGGCCGATATGTTGCGCGAGTCGGCGCGGATGCCATGGCTGACTCACTCGTTCGGCTTTGTGTTGCATAAGTTGGTGCCGACGGAGCTAGCGTGGGCGTCGATTTACGTTCAGAACGGCACGGTCTGGATCGGCTTTCTTGGGGCGCTGCTCGCGGTGGCGGGTGGCAAACATCTGGGACTGTCGACGACAGGCTTTATGCCTCGGGGACCGCTGCGGAGTGCTGCCGAGGGCTTTTGTTCGACGGTGTTTGTGCTTGTCACGCTGGTCCTTACCTATGCCGCTGCGCGCATGGTGGCGGTCGAACGAGCCAATGGTGACAACGACTTGTTACCGGGCGGCGTTCACAAGTGGTTCGTCCAGATCATCATCCCGGTGGTGTTTGGGCTGATGGCACCTCGGGCGGCGTGGCGGGCACTCGATCCCAATGCTGTGTCAGGACATGGCGCGCCAGACTCGGAGCCGCACCCACCGATGAGTCCACGGCGACAGAAGCTGCGCTGGGTGGTGTGTGGGGTGGTCTTTGTGCTGGCGGTGGCGATGTTTGTGATCGGCTTTGGGCACGACAACTCGCCCAAGCTGCAAGGCGTGGTGGGTCGGGTGGACAAGCTGGTTGGCTTGGTGAAGTGGCTTGGCATCGCATCGACGGGCATCGGCTTCTTTTTGGGTCTGCCGGTGTTCGTCGTGATGGCGGGTCTGGCCATGACGCTGTTCTTTTCAGCCGGTACCCCGATAGCAGCCCTGCCACTAGAGACGCTGCGGCTGGTCGCCAATCCATCGCTCCCGGCGATTCCGCTGCTCACGATCGCGGGCTATGTGCTGGCTTCGGGTCGGTCTTCCCACCGCTTGGTGCGCGCCTACAAGAGCGTGCTCGGCTGGATTCCCGGTGGCATGGCGATCATGGTGGTCATCGTCTGCGCCGTCTTCACGACGTTTACTGGGGCTTCGGGCGTCACCATCCTCGCGCTGGGGGGGCTGGTCTACCCGATGCTGGTCCGTGACGGGTATCCCAAGGGTTTTTCGCTCGGCATGGTCACTGCCGCAGGTAGCTTGGGTCTGCTCTTTCCGCCGAGCTTGCCGGTGATCCTGTATTCGGTCGCGGCCAGCGCGCCGGGCTCCGTGGCCCCGGTGGCGGTCGATCAGCTCTTCATCGGAGGCTTTTTGCCGGGTCTGAGCTTGGTGGTGCTGGTATCGCTCTACGGCATGTACCAGGGTCACAGGTCCAATGCGCCGCGCCAGGCCTTCGTTTGGAAAGAAGCGCGTTCCGCGATCTGGGCGGCCAAGTGGGACATCGTGGTGCCGATTGTGGTCATGGGCTCGTTTCTGTCCGGTGTGGCCACCATCGTCGAGTCGGCCGCGATTGGTGCAGCCTATGCCTTGATCATTGAGCTGGTGGTCTTTCGCGACATGCATCCGATTCGCGAGCTACCGGCGGCGCTGCTCCATGCGGCGACCCTGGTGGGTGCGGTCGTGGTGCTACTCGGTGTGGCGCTTGGACTGACCAACTACCTGGTCGAAGCCGAGGTACCGACCAAGCTGGTCGAGTGGGTGCAGCATCACATCCATTCGCGCTGGGTGTTCCTGCTGGTGTTAAACATTGGCCTGCTCATCCTCGGGAGCGTGCTGGAGATCTACTCGGCGATTGTGGTGCTGGTACCGCTCGTGGCCCCGCTCGGCGTGGCGTTCGACGTAAACCCGGTTCACCTCGGCGTGATCTTCCTGTGCAACCTGGAGCTTGGCTTCCTGTGTCCACCGATGGGCCTGAACTTGTTTCTATCGGCGACTCGGTTCCACAAGCCGCTGCCGTATCTGTATCGCGAGGCGATGCCGTTCCTTGGGATCATGACCATCGGCGTACTGTTTGTGACCTACGTGCCCAGCGTCACCCTGTGGCTGTTGCGGGTGCTTGGGAAGGCCTAGCCGCTGATGCTGCTGGCGTTGAGTAGCCTCCTTGGAGCAACGGGCGGTATTCCCTCCTTTAATCGGTTGTTATGCCGGGCTGCGGCCGAGTTTGCGGCGGAGCACGGGCGACAGTTGCATGTGGTGGCGCTGACCGACCCGCTCAACGCCGAGCCGGGCTTTGTTGGGACGCTTGCGCATCGGCCCGGTCAGCCGCCGAGCTATACGGCTTGCGTGGGCGACCGGCCCCGGTTTGCGCGCTCGGTGCTTGGCCACCTCGGACGTGGGCGGTTGGTGGTGATGGGGCACGTGAACTTGTCGCCACTCGGGGTGCCGTTCGGGCGGTTTGGGGTGATCGCGCATGGCACCGATGTGTGGACGCGGCTGCCCACCCTGCGCAGGCTTGCGCTCCAGCAGGCCACGGTGGCGGCAGGGGTCAGCGAGCACACGCTCCAGCAGCTCTGTCAGGTGCAGGGCGTGCTGGTCGGGCACTGCCAGCGGCTCGTGAACGCGCTGGATGAAACGAACTTGGCCGACAGTGCGGCGACGCCATCCACGGCGGTGCAAGCGAGTCCGCGACTGCGGGTGGTGAGCATCACCCGGCTGCACCCGAGCGAGCCCAAGGGCATCGATCTGGTGATCCGAAGCCTGCCGAGTCTGCCGCAGGTCGATTACGAGATCATCGGCGAAGGCGAGGCGACTCCGGCGCTGCGGGCCCTGGCCGACAAGCTGCACGTGTCCGACCGGGTGCAGTTCCTCGGGCGACTGTCGGAAGCGGACAAGCATGCCGCGCTCGCTCGCTGTCACGCGCTGGTGCTGCCCTCGAGCAACGAAGGCTTCGGGATCGTCTACCTAGAAGCGATGGCCCACCACAAGCCGTGTCTGGCCGCTCGGGTCGGCGGCGCGCCGGAAGTGGTACTCAATGAAGAAACCGGGCTGGTGGTTTCGCCCACCTGGGAGGCGGTACGGGATGGACTGGCTCGGCTGACCGACCCGGCGCTGCGAAAGAGGCTGGGGGAGGCGGGTTATCGGCGGCTGTGGTCGCGCTACACCTATCCCGAGTTCGCCCGGTACGCCCATCAGATGTTTGCGCGACTGACCTGATCTCGCGCTCCCACGGACCCAAGAGGGCCCCCAACCAAGGCGATGTGGTGATCGAAGGCCCTAAGCAGGGCCCCCAACCAAGGCGATGTGGTGATCGAAGGCCCTAAGCAGGGCCCCCAACCAAGGCGATGTGGTGATCAAAGGCCCTAAGCAGGGCCCCAACCGCTTTTCGTCGGTGCTGTTAGGGGTCGGGTTTGCTAGGGTGGGCATAGAGTGGCAAGCGTGGTGACGAGTCAGCTTCGGCGTGCGATGTGGGCGGTGGGGCTGTCGCTGGCACTGCATGGCGTGCCGGCGATCGTGCTGTCGTCGCTCTCGCTTCTGGATCGGCTGCTGCCACCACCGCCGGTGACCTGGGAGATCGTGCCCGCCAAGCGGAAGGCACCGCCTTCGCTGCTTGTGCCGCCGCCAGCGCCGCCAGCACCGGTGACGCCCAAGGACAGCGAGCCTTCGCACCGGGCCGAGCGTCCTCGTGCTTCTGAACCGGGCGGACGGATTGGCAAGCCCGCCGAGCCCAAGACGCCCGCGCTGCGCAGCCTCCATGGGGTGGGGCCGGAGTCGATGGAGCAGGACTTGGGGCTGCGGCTGCTGCTGCGACTGCCGGAGGTGGCCCGCTCACCCCATCGCCAGGCGGTGGCGGGACTCCTGGGGGCGTTTCCGGACTCGCGGCTGCTCGTGGCGGGCAGCAGTGTCGCCTCGGGGGACGCACTGGCAGAGGCGCTGTTTCAGTCGGCAGAGGTGCTGGTGATTGCCACGACCGATCCCTCGGGACAGCGGCGCAGTCAGACCGCGCTTATTGCCGTGGGTCGCAAGCTGCGGTCGCTGTACGAGCAGCTCACCTTGCGACGGGTGCCGACCTGGGACGATCGAGAGCTATTGTTCGATGGGACCGACCTGCTCGCGTTTCTGCCACGTCCGGTGGTGCCGCCGGTTCCTCCCGCAGGTGATTCCACGAGCGCTGATGCTGGAGTACCGCCGTCACCGCCGAGCCTGGTCGAGCAGCTTCCCGCCTTGCGGCGCTCATTGCCCAAGGGAGGGCCGCCGCTGTCTGCCGAGATCTTTAACGTCCAAAAGCGGCTGCGGCTGCGCGGAGGACTGCCGACGCCGACGCTGGTGCAGTTGTCCTTGTCTGCCGATCTCGACCCGCAGGTGCAGGGGCGACTGGTGCTCAGTTCCCCCGAAGAAGCGGCCCAGCTTCGAGAGGCACTGCTTGGGATTGGCGACAAGCTGCGGGGCGACTGGCGCTTCAAGCTGATGGGAATCTCGACCGTCCTCGATCACCTTCAGTTTGTGGTCAAAGGCAGTGAGCTACTCGTCACCGGGTTTGTGACGGGCGCGACGCTGCATTCGCTGCTGGGACTTGGGGCCGGGGCGCTTCAGATCATTCCATCGGGAGCGCCACCGCCGCCGCCGGATCTACTGTCCCCACCGGTTGCCGATGCCGGTGCAGACGCTCAGTGAGCGGGTCGAGCGCGGATCTTGCCTATCCAGTCACCAGCGCGGCCCGTGGATCGGCCTGCCACTCTGTTAGGGTCGGTGCGCTGCGATCCTTGTCGGCGAGGAGTGGTCCGCTCGCGGTGATCTCCTTGTACAGCGCTCGCAGGGACGGATCACAGAGCGACCAGTCGAGATCGGGGGCGAGCGGCGAGATGCCTGCTTCGGCCGCCGGATTCCACGCTGCGGTGCAGAAGTATTCAATCACCGTCTCTTCGGGCAGGAGCGTGCCGTGTGCAAATCCGGGCGGGATCCAGATCCACTCGGCGTAGTCACGGTCGCGCAGAGCGGGCAGGTCGTAGCCGATGATCTGGCCAAATGTTGCGGAGCCGGGCCGGATATCGAGCGCAAAGTCGACGAGTCGTCCGTGGAGGGCCCGCACCAGCTTGCCCATCTTGGGTTGCCACTGGAAGTGCAGGCCGCGCAGGGTGCCGCGCTTCGAAAAGGCCTCGTTGCACTGCACAAATGGCAGCGGGATCGCCTGCGCCAGCTCGGGATGGCTGGCAAAGTCGGACGCTCGAAAGTGCTCGCTGAAGTAACCACGCTCGTCACAAAAGCGAGCAAAACGCACGACTTTGACGTCGGCAATCGCCAGTGGGGTGCAAGACAGGATCTTCATCGCGGCATCGTCCTAGCTGACTGCGAGCACTTTCTTGAGGTACTGGCCGGTGTAGGAGCTGGGGACGCGGGCGATGTCTTCGGGGGTGCCGCAGGCCACGACCAGTCCGCCGCCCTCGCCCCCCTCGGGGCCCATGTCGACCACATAGTCGGCGGTCTTGATGACGTCGAGGTTGTGCTCGATGACGATCACGGTGTTGCCGGAGTCGACCAAGCGATTGAGCACCTCGAGAAGCTGCTTGATGTCGTCAAAGTGGAGTCCGGTGGTCGGTTCATCGAGGATATAGACGGTGCGTCCGGTGCCCTTTTTGGCCAATTCCTTCGACAGCTTGATGCGCTGCGCTTCACCGCCGGACAGGGTGGTGGCAGCTTGCCCAAGCGCAATGTAGCCAAGGCCGACGTCGCGCAGCGTCTCTAGCTTCTGGCGCACTTTGGGGATGTGGCCGAGAAACTCGCAGGCTTGCGACACGGTCATGTCGAGTACATCGGCAATCGAGGCACCCTTGTATTTGACCTCGAGCGTCTCGCGGTTGTAGCGACGACCGGCGCACTCTTCGCAGACGACGTACACGTCGGGCAGAAAGTGCATCTCGATGCGGAGGATGCCGTCGCCCTGGCAGGCCTCGCAGCGCCCGCCTTTGACGTTGAAGCTGTAGCGACCGGCTTTGTAGCCCCGCGACTTGCTGTCGGGCAGGGCGGCAAACAGGTCACGGATGTGGGTAAAGACGCCGGTATAGGTCGCCGGGTTCGAGCGCGGGGTGCGGCCAATCGGAAGCTGATCGATGTCGATCACGCGGTCGATGTGGTGCAGACCCTCGATGCCATCGTGAGCGCCGACCTGGCATTTGGAGTGATTGAGCTTCTGCTTGAGCGCGGCGAGCAGCGTATCAATCACAACAGTCGACTTGCCCGAACCAGAGACACCGGTGACGCAGGTGAACACGCCGACCGGGAAGCGGGCGGTGACCTCGCGCAGGTTGTGTTCGCGACCGTTCTTCAAAACGAGGTAGCGGTTTTGACACTGACGGCGACTGCGTGGGACTTCGATCTTTTTGCGGCCCGACAGATAGGCACCGGTGAGGGATGCGGTCGAGGCCATGATCTCGCCGACGGGACCGGCAGCGACGACGCGACCTCCGAGGACACCGGCACGCGGACCCATATCGATGATGTGATCGGCAGCGCGGATGGTGTCTTCATCGTGCTCGACGACGATGACGGTGTTGCCCATGTCGCGCAGTCGAAACAGCGTTTCGAGCAGGCGCTGGTTGTCGCGCTGGTGTAGACCGATCGACGGCTCATCGAGGACATAGAGCACGCCAACGAGCGAGCTGCCGATCTGACTGGCCAAACGGATGCGCTGGCCTTCGCCACCGGACAGCGTTGCGGCGGTGCGATCGAGGGTTAGGTAGTCGAGGCCGACGTTGACCAAAAAGCCGAGTCGCTCGCGAACCTCTTTGAGGATGCGCTCGGCGATCTCCGCCTGGCGCGAGCTGAGCTTCAGATCGGTAAAGAAGCGGTGGGCATCACGAATCGGCTTGGCGGTCAGGTCGTTGATCGGCAAGTTACCGACGCGAACAAAGCGTGCTTCTTTGCGCAGCCGGGTGCCTTGGCAGTCCTCACACGGCGACTTGTTCATGTATGGCGAAAACTCTTCGTAGGCCGCCTCGAAGCTGTCCGAGCCCGCCGGGGCGGTGCCTTCTTCGCGTCGCCGCCGCTCGTATTCCGATAGCCGCCGCTCGAGGTTGGCAATGACTCCCTCGAACTCTTTTTTGTAGGTGTGGCGACGGCCGTTCTTTTCGAACCAGAACTCGACCTCTTCGCCCTTGCTGCCCGATAGGACGATGTCGCGCACGTTCTGCGGCAGCTCCGACCAGGCCACCGTCATGTCGAAGCCGTAGTGCAGCGCGAGGGCTTCGATGATCTGCTGAAAGAACGGTCCGTTGCGCTTTTCCCACGGCTCGATCGCGCCTTCTCGGAGCGACAGATCGGTGTTCGGAACGATCAGCTCGGGATCGAAGAACATCTTGGCGCCGATGCCATCACAGGCCGGACAGGCACCCGAGGGATTGTTGAAGCTGAACAGGCGGGGCGTGATCTCGGGATAGCTGACACCGCAGTTGATGCAGGCGAACCGTTCCGAAAAGATGATGTCGCCGCTTTCATCGGTGATGCCGACGCCTTCGGGCATCGGATCATCACCGAGCAGCACGGGCGATACCTTGACGATTCCCTCGGCAAGCTGGAGCGACAGCTCGATCGCCTCACTCAATCGCTGCCGGACATCGTTTTTGACGACCAGGCGATCGACGTAGACCTCGATGGTATGGGCCTTGTTCTTGTCGAGCTTGATCGTGTCTTCGGAAAGATCGAACAGCTCGCCATCCACGCTGACGCGGCGCAGACCTTGTCTCCGCAGCGCGTCCAGCTCCTTTTTCCACTCGCCCTTGCGACCGCGCACGATCGGGGCCAGCACTGAAAAGCGCGTCCCTTGCGGCAGCTTGAGCACGCGATCGACCATCTGCTGCACCGTCTGTGCGGCGATCGGCAGGTTGCACGAGTGACAGTGAACGGTGCCAATGCGGGCGTAGAGCAGCCGCAGGTAGTCGTAGATCTCGGTGATCGTGCCGACTGTGGAGCGTGGATTTTTGCTGGTCGATTTTTGTTCGATAGAGATCGCCGGTGACAGTCCATCGATGGAGTCGAGGTCCGGCTTCCCCATCTGTTCAAGGAACTGCCGGGCGTAGGTCGACAGCGACTCGACGTAGCGCCGTTGCCCCTCTGCGTAGATGGTGTCGAAGGCCAGCGACGACTTGCCTGAACCCGACAGGCCAGTGATAACCACCAGCTTGTCGCGTGGCAGCTCGACGTCGATGTTCTTGAGGTTGTGCTCGCGAGCCCCTTTGATGACGATCTTGTCCATGCGTTTGCCTTGCCTGCCGCTAGAGCGAGCCCCGCTGTGCTGGCGGTGACGGATCTGCGCACATAGCAGGCTTGGTCATAACATGAGCGCAGCTTTTGCCACAACCTCTGACATGTGGTGATTTTGCGATTTGCCCGAGACTTCGTGTCCCGCTTGTCGGGGACGCGGGCATTTTGACGGTGCTTAAGTGGGCTTATGGTTTTGCTTGGCCAAGCCGGTCCGGGTATGGTGCCGGGCATGTGTGGTCGTGAGCGATTTTGGCTGCTTCGATCTGGTCTGCGAATCGGGCTGGGGATCATCACCTCGCTCGGGGCGAGTGGCTGTGCCTCGGGGGGGGGCGATGTTGACGCGGGCGGTGAAGTGGTCGCTTGGCCAACCTCGGATCTGGCGACAGTGGGTGCGGTGGACTTGGCGTTACCGGGTGACATGGCGGCTACCGATTCCGACGTGAATGTTCTGCCAGGCGATACGGTGCTGCGCGTTCACTACCCACGGAACGATGCTCGCTATTCCAAGGTCAGCGTTCGCGGTGATGGCTCGGGTCTTTCGTGGACGGCTGGACGGACCATGACCAAGGTCGGCGATGGACTGTTCCAGACCAAGGTGCGAGGTGCGACGGCAGCGATCGAATGGAAGCCACTCCTCGACGATTCCACTTGGGCTCGGGGAAAGAATTTCGTGGCACAGCCGGGGCAGACAGTTGATGTCTATCCGCACTTTGTGACCGCGAAAGGACGCTATCTGCGGCTGGATGCGGTTCGCTCGACGGTGCTTGGGAATTCTCGTGGGGTGTGGCTCTATCTGCCACCCAGCTTTGATGAAAACCCAGAGGCTCGCTATCCGGTGCTGTGCATGCACGACGGACAAAACCTGCTCGATCCGCGCTATGCGTTCGGAGGGCGGACCTGGCAAGTGTCGCAGACACTCGATGCGGGAATCGATGCACTCGATCCTGCGGATAGCCTGCCCGAGGTCGTGGTGATCGGGCCCGAAAATACCGACCGTCGAGTGTACGAGTACACACCCTCGAAGACCAGCGAGCCGCGCTATCTCGATAGCGGTGGTGGTGACCTCTATCTTCGCTTTCTTGTCGAGGAACTGCTGCCGCAGATGACCAACCTGGAAGCGCCGGTCAAGCTCAAGGGTCGGTTGGTGAGCGATGCCGGCAAGACGACGTTGGCTGGATCGTCGCTGGGGGGCCTGATTACCGCGTATGCGGGGGTGAAGAAACCCGATGTCTTTGGCCGGATTGGCGTTTTTTCTCCGTCGACGTGGTGGGATAACCTGTTCATCATTGCAGCGGTCAAAGCCAGCAGCGCCAAGCCGATTCGGGTCTATGTCGATAGCGGCAATGCGGGCGGAGACAGCGGGGATGACTGGCGCAACACCGCGAACCTGGCCCAGGCCTACCGCGATCTTGGTTTTCGCGACGGAGTAAACCTCCAGTACGTCTTAGAACCGGGTGGAGCGCACAATGAAGATGCGTGGGCTCGGCGTCTCCCTGCTGCGCTGCGCTTCTTGCTGGCTGGGCTCTAGCAGTACGTCCTGTCGACACTTGTCACGTTAGGAGGGCTCTTTCCGACATGCGGATCCACGCTCTACCGATTTTCGTCGCTGCGATCTGCATATTGGCGATCGCCTATCGGTTCTATTCGGCGTTTATTGCTGCCAAGATCTTCGCACTCGACGACGCAAAACAGACGCCGTCTCATGCTCGGCGCGACGCCAAAGACTACGTACCCACGAGCCGATGGGTACTGTTCGGACACCACTTTGCGGCGATTACCGGCGCGGGGCCACTCATTGGCCCGGTACTGGCGGCGCAGTTTGGCTTTCTGCCGGGCCTTTTGTGGATCCTGATCGGGGTCACACTGGCTGGAGCTGTGCATGACTTTGTGACACTGTCGGCGAGTGTTCGATCGGGCGGCTTATCGCTGGCGGCGATGGCTCGGTTGGAGCTTGGTCGGCGTGCCGGATCGGTGGCGACACTGGCGATCTTTTTCACGGTGACGGTGGCCATCTCGGCGATGAGCTTCGCGGTCGTAAAGATTCTCGAGGGCAGCCCATGGGCACTCTTTACGATCTCGATGACGATTCCGATCGCTTTGCTGATGGGGACCATCATGCGCGGCGAAAGCCATGGGCCACGTCTGACGTTGGCATCGGTGTTGGGTGTGGGGCTGCTGCTGTTTGCGGTGGTCTATGGCGACACCGTGGCGCACTCGCGGCTGGCACCGTATCTGTCGCTGTCGTTCGGAGCGCTGGTGGCGTGTGTGGCCGCGTACGGGCTTTTGGCATCGGTGTTGCCCGTCTGGCTGCTGCTCGTGCCACGCGACTATTTGTCGTCGTACATGAAGCTGGGGACGTTGTCGGTGCTGATCGTGGCGATCATGGTGGTAAACCCCGAGCTCAAGATCGAGGCGTTCACGCAGTTTGTGTACGGCGGCGGACCCATCATCAAAGGCAAGGTCTTCCCGTTTGTGTTCATCACCGTCGCCTGTGGCGCGATCAGTGGCTTTCACTCGCTGATCGCTTCGGGGACCACGCCCAAGCTGATCGATAAAGAGACCGACTGTCGCCCGATTGGCTATGGCGCGATGCTGCTGGAGGGCATGGTCGGGATCACCTCGCTTATCGCAGCGGCTTGTCTGCATCCTGCCGACTATTTCGCAATCAACGTCCCCGAGGCAGCCTTCCAAAAGCTCGGAATGACCCCGGTGGAAATCGATCTGATGTCACAGCTCGTTGGTGAAAAGCTGCGTGGTCGCACCGGAGGTTCGGTGAGTCTCGCCGCTGGCATCGCCCAGATCTTCTCGCAGCTCCCGGGGGCTCGGGCACTGCTTGGCTACTTCTATCACTTCATCGTCATGTTCGAGGCCGTGTTCATCCTGACCACTGTCGACGCTGGTACTCGTGTGGCGCGCTTTCTGATGCAAGACATGTTGGGCCATCTCGACGCACGCTTTTCGCGACACGACTTTGCCCCCGGTGTCTGGGGTGCCTCGATCTTGGTCGTGATGTTCTGGGGCGGGTTTCTTTATTCCGGTACGATCTCGACGCTGTGGCCGCTGCTTGGGATTGCCAACCAGCTGCTCGCCACGACGGCGCTGGCGGTGGGAACGGCGGTGATATTGCGGATGCATCCGAACCGGCGACGGTATGCATTGGTGACGGCAGTGCCGATGCTTGTAGTTGGTTGCACGACCTTGACTGCGGGCTGGCAATCGATTTGGAACAACTTCAGCCGCGATCCCAGCCGGGTCAAAGCTGTGGTCAACAGTGGGTGTACCGCCATCCTCATGTGTTCTTGCGTGTTGGTCCTACTGACGCTGGCGTCGCGGGTGAGGTCAATGTCGGCTCTGGGTAACCCGAGTCCGGACAAGCCAACATAAAAACCGACCCGTACCGTTACTGTTGAACCCGAGCGAAATATTTGGTGAAATTACAAGCTAAGAGCTGCGCAGCCCTGTCCTGCGATCACCCTTCATGAGTAGAGATCCCATGTATTTAGGACGATTAGATCGCGCAGCGAACACTCGACTTTGGAGCAGGAGAACCTGTACCGATGCTCGCTAGCCCTATCCGGATTACGGCATGTGCCCTGTTGATGGCCTTATTGGCCATCGTCCACCCTCACACCGCGCAGGCGCAGGTGGCGCCACGCATTACCATCGACTCGAACCCGCCGGGTGCCACCATCTTCGTCGATGGCGCTCAGCAGGCCGAGCGCACGGGCTCCGCGACGAAGGTTCGAATCGGCAAGGGTCAGCACCGGCTCCGGCTGGAGCTGGAGGGCTATCGGCCCTTTGAGCAGCAGGTCAATATCGGCGCGGCGCAGAAGCTCTCGTATACCCTCGAGAAGGCTCCGGCTCGGCTCGATATCAAGTTTCCGGCGACGAACGATGCGGCGCGGGGCGCTGAGATCTTCGTGGACGGTCAACCGGCGGGCACGGTGCCGCAGCTGGTCGATCTACCGGGCGGGCGTCACCTGGTCGAGGTCCGCAAGCCAGGAATGAAGGTCTACACCGAGACGGTAGAGGTCAAGGCTGCCGAGACTCGCCCGGTGTGGGTCATCATGCAGAGCGACGTGAAGACCGGTGCACTGATCGTCTCGGCGGACGTGGTGGCCGACGTAGTGGTCGACGGTCAGCCGCGAGGCCAAGCACCAGTGGTGGTGGATAATCTCACCGAGGGCGAACACGTCGTCGAAGTTCGTCGCAACGAGGCCGGTGCCCCACCGTGGCGTCAGAACGTCCGGGTCGTGGGCAACCAGCAGACCAAAGTTCATGCCAACACCACGCCACCTCCGCCTGCCGCCGGAACCCTGATGGTGGTGACCAGCGTGGCGGAAGCCGAAGTCCAGATCGATGGCGTGGCCAAGGGCGGCCCCGGTCAGCCGATCAGCCTGCCGCCGGGACAGCACTCCGTGACGGTGACGGCCAAGGGGCACAAGGCGGTGACCAAGGTGATCGAGATCGAAGCCGGTAAGCCTCGCGTCGAGCGCATCGAAATGGAAGGCGATGCGATGACCCGCAAGGTGGGCATGATTCGCATCGTGATGGCAAACCCGATCGACGGCGCGCAGTACTACATCAATGGCCGTCGCTACGACGAAACCGCCGCGCTCTCGGATGCGGGTGTGGAGATTGCTTCGGGCAAGGTCATCGTCGTCGCCAAGAAGGACGGCTTTGGTCAGGACAGCAAGGAATTGACGCTTGCGGCTGGATCAACTGAGACGGTGACGCTCAACCTCCGGAACGTCGGCAAGCTCTACATTGCGTCGGAACCCAAGGGTGCTTTCGTTATGCTCGATCGTCAGCTCGTCGGCCAGACGCCGCTGACTCGCGAGAACGTCAGCGCTGGAGCGCACACCGTCGAGTTCCAGCTACCGGGTTATGACCAGAAGGTCGAGCAGTTCAATGTCCGTTCGGGTGAAACCGAGCAGGTCAGTGTCATGCTCAGCAAGGTCAAAGAGGCCAAAGAGACGGATGCCGAGAAGAAGGAAATCCGTCGCGGCCTGTCCTCGTTTTCGGCAGTGACCAATCCATTCGGCGGTTTCACGGCGGACATGGGCAGTGGATATCCATGGCTCGGCAACGTTCGATTGACGGTCGGTGTGTGGAAGGCCAAGCACAGCGTCCTGGGCGAGATGGGCCTCGATATCGGCACCGAGTTCCGCAGTAACTTCTTTAGCGATCACGAAGCGACGGGAACCATCCGCTTCCAGATGCTTCGTCGTGGCCCGTTTGCTCTCGGCCTGCACATGCTGGTCGGTGGCGGCGGTGGTCCTCGCGAGCGCAACAGCTTTAGCTGGGAGCTTGGCGTGCCAGTCACGATCCTGGCTGGCAGCATGGTCAAGCTCACCGGCAAGGCCTACGTCCAAGTCTATTCGGATCGTCACTGTCCGTCGGTCGAGTCAATTCAGGATCTGTACAAGAACGACAAGGCGGAGTTCATTCGCCGTGGCGATCCTCGGGACAGCACCGAGGGTGGCGGAGCCGAGCACACGGGTGACCGCTGCGTCGGTCGGTCCTACGACAAGACCTCGAGCTACCCGAGCCCGTACTACGCGGTGACACAGTACAACGGCACCCGTAAGTACGATCCGAACTACCCGGACTTCCAGGTGGATGGTACGGGCGTCCTGGAGCGCTTTGTCGGAGTTCGCGCCATGCTCCAGGCTGCGGTCGAGCTGGCTGTGACCTCGAACGTGAGCCTGTACGGCATGCTCGAAGGTGCGCCGTTCCAGAAGGAGCGGCAGCTCTTCACCGATAAGTTCAACCGCCTGTTCCCGATCCATGACGCGCCGATCTACGGCCGCATGGGTCTGACCGCCAAGTTCTACTAGTCAGCAGCCCGCCGCGAGCGGGCGCTCTTTGCTTCCCGCTCCCCCATCCCTTCATCGCGACCCTGGTTCGGCTAGAAGAACCGTCGTAGGTCCATACCTTGGTAGAGCTTGGCGACCTGGTCGGCGTAGCCGTTGAACGGCAGCGTTTTGCGGCGTCGCAGCTCGCCGATCCGCCGCTCGCTGGCTTGGGTCCAGCGTGGGTGATCGACCTCTGGATTGACGTTGGCGTAGAAGCCGTACTCGCTTGGACCCTGTTTGGCCCAAGTTGTGGTCGGGAGGTCCTCCGTGAAACGGATCGCGACCAGGCTCTTGATGCTCTTAAAGCCGTACTTCCAGGGCACAATCAGGCGCACCGGCGCACCGTTTTGATTGGGCAGCACCTCGCCGTATAGCCCGAGGCACAGCAGCGTCAGCGGATGCATCGCCTCGTCCATGCGCAGTCCTTCCAGATACGGCCAGTCGAGTGCCCAGCTTCTCTGACCCGGCATCTGCGAGGAATCCTTGAGCGTCACAAACTGGACGTACTTGGCCTTGCTGGTCGGCTGCACCAGCTTCGCAAGCTCGGAAAACGAGTAGCCGATCCAGGGGACCACCATCGACCAGGCTTCGACGCAGCGGAAGCGATAGACGCGTTCCTCGAGGGGGGCCAGCTTGAGCAGCTCCTCGATGCCAATCGTGCGTGGCTTTTGGATCTCGCCCTCGATCTTTACCGTCCACGGTCTGGTCTTTAGGGTGTGCGCGTTTTCTGCCGGATCGGATTTGCTAAGCCCGAACTCGTAGAAATTGTTGTAGGTCGTTACGTCCTTGTAGGGATTCGGTTTCTCGTCGACCGAAAAGTCGGCGCGACGCGCTGCGGTGAGCTTCTGGGTCGTCTCGGCCTGCGAGCTGCGACTGCCGCCGAGCAGGTACGCTCCCGCCCCGAGGCCGAGCCCCGCCATGGTGGTACCGGCGATAAAACGACGTCGGTTCATGAACTGATCGCGTGAGGTGATCTCCGATCCCAAGACATCGTCCGGCTTCTTAATCAACATGCAGTGCTCCCGATCCGTGGTGCGTGAGTGGGGATGATTCCCTAGTTTAGAGTCTGCTCGGGTTCGTCGCACATCGTCTTTGTGTAGCCGCGAACGTGCTAGCTTCCGCTGCGGACGGTCAGAAGGAGGCATTTTCGTATGCGCGGACTGATTCGACGGATCCTCACGTGGGTGGGCGCGATTGCGGTGATCTACCTGCTGGTGGTGGGCTGCATCTTCTTGGCGATGACTCGCAAAAAGGATGTCCCGCCCAAGACCATCTTGGAACTAGACCTGGAGCACGAGGTCATCGAGTACCAGCCTGACGACCCCATCGCCAAAGCCGCTGGCAGCGAGCGACTGGTGCTGCACGACCTGACGATGACGCTGGAGCGAGCCGAAAGCGATCCCAAGGTTGTCGGCTTGGTGGCGCGCATTGGTGCATCCAAGCTCGGTGTCGCCACGATTCAAGAGATCCGCGATGCCATCGTCCGTTTTCGCAAGAAGGGCAAGTTCGCCCTCGTGTTCTCGGAGACGTTCGGTGAGTTTGCAAATGGTGCGGGCTCGTACTACCTGGCGACTGGCTTTGACGAGGTGTGGATGCAGCCGTCGGGCGATGTCGGGATCGCGGGTCTTTATCTGGAGTCGCCGTTTCTGCGCGGGGTACTCGACAAGGTTGGGGTGAAGCCTCGTCTCGATCATCGCAAGGAATACAAAAACGCGATGAACATGTTCACCGAAAAGTCGATGACCCCAGCTCAGCGAGAGGCGATGACCAAGATCGGCGACGGCATCTATTCACAGATGGTCCGAGCGATCGGCGAGTCGCGCAAGCTGACGGTCGAGGAAGTGCGGGCTACGATCGATAAGGGGCCCCTTTTGGGGTCCGAGGCGCTGACGGCCAAGTTTGTCGATAAGCTCGGCTATCACGACGAGTTTTACGCCGAGGCGAAGAAGCGAGCGGGTCAAGGCGCGCAGCTTCTATATCTGCACAAGTATCGCGAGCGGGCCGAGCCTCTGCACAAAAAGGGCCCTAGGATTGCGCTCATCTACGGCGTGGGCGGAGTAGCGCGGGGCAAAAGTTCTTTTGATCCGCTGTCGGGAGATGTCTCGATGGGCTCGGATACCGTCGCTGCGGGTTTTCGGGCGGCGATCGCCGACAAGGACGTCAAAGCGATCCTATTTCGCGTAAACAGTCCCGGTGGTTCGTACGTAGCTTCCGACGTGGTCTGGCAAGAGGTCGGACGTGCTCGCAAGGCCGGCAAGCCGGTCGTGGTGTCGATGGGCAATGTTGCGGGCTCGGGTGGCTACTTCGTCGCGATGGCTGCCGACAAGATCGTCGCGGAGCCAGCAACCATCACCGGATCGATCGGCGTTCTCGGCGGCAAAATGGTTCCAAGCGAGCTGTGGGAGAAGATCGGACTGTCGTTTGAGGCGGTGCAGTTTGGAAAAAACGCGGGCTTCTTTTCGATGAATCGCGACTACACACCGGAAGAGTGGGCGCGCCTTCAGGCCTGGCTTGATCGCGTGTACGAGGACTTCACCAACAAGGTCGCGCAAGGTCGCAAGCTCGATAAGCAGCGGGTCTTGGAGATCGCCAAGGGTCGAATTTGGACCGGCGAAGATGCCAAGGGAATTGGTCTGGTCGATGAGCTGGGCGGACTTCATACCGCGCTTAGGCTGTGTAAGCAGCTCGGTCAGATTGCCGATTCACAGGATGTCGAGCTCAAGACCTATCCGCACGACAAGGGAGCGTTGAAGGCCATGCTCGACAAGCTGACCCACAAAGACCCCGATAGCTCCGATAAGGAAGGGTCCGCCGTGAGGGTGCACATGCAGTCGGTGGATGCAGCGCAACAGATCATTCATACAGCGCGGCAGCTGGGACTTTTCGGAACGCGAGAAGTGCTGGAGATGCCGCTGCTCGGGGATGGTCTTTTGCAACCGTGAACGGACGGCAGCAGGCTTACAGCGTGTGGCCGAGCGCGTGGGCCTTTTCGACCGCTGCCTGTAGTGCGACCATGCCCGCATCGACTCCGGCCAGCATCATCGGCTCGGCCACCACTTCGTGAATCGGCGAAAATCCCAAAAATCCCAGAATCGTGCGCAGATACGGGAGCTGAAAGTCGAGCGCCGCCAGCTCGGTACCGGGTGTGTAGAGGCCATCGCGAGAGGTCAGAAGTACCGCCTGTCGCCCACCGAGCAAACCGTGGAACTGACCGTTGATGAACTCGAAGGTTAAGCGACCTTGGACGATGCAGTCGATCCAGCGCTTCAGGTGCCATGGAATCGAAAAGTTCCACATCGGCGCAGCGATCACGACCAGGTCCGCTGAGTGAAGCTGATCAGTGAGCCGGGTGAGGGCGTTCCAGCGCTCGGCTCCCTTTTCATCCAGCTGACCTTCTCCGTAGATCATTTCGAACTTGGCGGTGATGTCCCACTCATCAAAGACCGGCAGGCTGCGATAGTCCTCTGCCAGGTTGAGCGAGACGCGCTGACCATCGGGATGCTTGGCGTGCCAAGCGGCAAAAAAGGCCTCGTGGAGCTTACGGGTCCGCGAGTTTTTTCCTCGTGGCAGGACGTTGACATCGAGAGCGATAGGCATGAGTTCCTCTTGCGGAGGGTTACGCGACCATCGACTGTGGTCGGGCGTGCCAAAACTCAAAGTGAGTACCGGTGATGGTACGGCCAGCGCGGAATCCTTGGGCCAGGCTCATGGTGCTAACCAGCCACGATGGTGTAGGCGTCTCTGGCGGAGAGCACGGACCCAGATCCGAGACCGAATCGATCGTGAAAAACAGCGCGCTGCTGGTGTCCTCCATCTCGATCCGTCCGCCTCCCTTTTCGACAATGAAGCGGGCGAGATCGGAAATCGCGGACTGTAGTCGCATGCTCTCGTTCCAAGGCATTCCGACGGTGCTGGCGAGCTGGTGGACTTGGTTGCGGACTGCGATAAGTGAAATCGCATCCTTTAGGACGATGACGCGACGACCTGCGGAGCGACAGCTTGCGGCTGCGAGCAGGGCATGTTCAAGACGGGTTGCGGTCTGCAGGCTGGTATCGCGGAGCGTGCGCACGAAGTGGTTGATGAGTGCGCTGCGCTTTTCGACGGTTAGATCGGCGATCACACAGCTTGTCTTGCTTCCCAGGGCATCGAGCGCGGCTTCGATCGTCGTCGAGGAGACATGCTTGATGGCGATGCTTCGAGCGAGCTGCGCAAATGTAGTAGTGGGTCGATCCATAGCCCGTCTCCTAGCGATACCCGCGCCCTATGTTTGGTATGTTACATTTTTTTAGGGCCTATTTGTGCAACGGATCACTCGTCGGTGGGGATGATTCGTTGGCTCGCCCGCCCGCCTGCTCGATTGCGCTCAGGATGGGGGTCAGCTTGGGCCGATCGAACATCGTTTCTCCGATGTAGCGCCAGACAATCCGTCCAGTTCCGCGTTCCAGGACGAACATGCTGGGGATCGCGATCTCCCGGCCTTCCATTTCAACGCCGAACTGGCGGATGAGCTTGAGCTCCGGGTCGGCACCAATCGGGAACGTAAGCTCCAGTTTTTTGCCAAGTCGCTCGGCTTCCTCGATGGGATCGGCACTGACCGCCCACAGCTTGGCCCCGCGTCGCTCAAATTCTGTCAGGTTCTTTTGCAACTGCCCGAGTTGCATACGACAGAAGGGTCACCAGTGGCCACGATAGAACAGCACGACCAACGGCCCGTTTTGTAGCGCATCGGCTGCCGAGAGCTGGCCTTGGCTACTGTGAACCGAAAATGTCGCCAGTGCTGATTGAGCAGCCAGCGGCGGTGCTTTGGGGTGGAGCGCGCAGCCGCTGGTCGCCAGACAACCCGCGAGCACAACTCCACTCAGCAATCCGTGGGCACGGCTACGCAGCGAGCGGCGCAGCGGGTGCTGTAGGGATCGCAAAGGATGGGTGCGAACGATTGGCAAGAGAACCTCCCTGTAGGTGAACCGATACGTACCATCTTATTCGCTACAGGGAACCGCAATGCGCACAGGCTGTGCCGTCATGTTCAGGCTTCCCGCGCCCAACTGACCCCCCGAGCCGTCTCCCCAGCAGTGTACGGTTCCCGATTGAGAGCGTGCGCAAAGAAACGAATTTCCCACGTGGACACTGGCGACCTCTGTGAGTCCGGCGACCTGCTTCGCACCTTGGGGTCGCTTGGGAGCATTCGGACTGGCGATGGCGCGCAGGGTCTCTCCCCAACACCACAGGCTGCCACTCCGCATTCGTGCGCAGGCATCCCGTGGTCCGATCGTAACGTCCGCAACGTCGGTCGGCAGCGAATCAATCAGAACCGGACTCTGGGTAGAAAGGAGTTCTTCGCGAAGTGCCACCACTCCCAAACAGAGCAAGCGACCGTCTCTTTTGAGTGCACACGTTTGATTGTGCGCTGCAAACAGATTCACGTTCTCGCTACCAAGTTCGGCAAGCTCAAACGGAGTCGAGTGCGCAGTCGAGACATCACGGCCCAAGGCACCGTACAGATTCTGTCCCCAGCAGTGGACCTTTCCATCTGCGCGCAGTGCGCAACAGTAGTTTAAGCCGCAGACCACTTTGATGACCTGTTCGTGGAGTCCAGTAACGGCAATCGGAGTTTCGGAAGGAGTGAGAGTACCGCTGCCAAGCTGTCCGAGCTTGTTGTCTCCCCAGCACATCACCGCGCCGCTGCGCTTGCGGGCACATGCATGCTGCCAGCCGATGGACACCTCTGCGACATCATCCCCAAGCGCAGTCATGGCAGTGGCTGGCAGAAGGCCTGCGGTCACGACAGAGTTTGCAGCCGGAGTCATTCGTCCCCAACACCACAGGCTGTTTCGGGAGGTGAGGGCGCACTGATCGGCGAGTCCCAGAAACAGCGCAGACAAATCGCTTGGGAGTCCGCCCACCCGCGCTGGATGGATAACCTGCTGACCTGTGACAGAGTTGTTCCAGCCGCTCAAGCACAGGACTCCGCTGTCCGTGGTGATTGCACACAGGCCACTTGCACCAAACCCCAGAGACTTCACTCCCAGTAGGAGCCTGGTCATGGGCTTTGGTCGTGACACTTCATGTCGCTTGGTGTCTGGGTTCCAACCGGGGGCTGTGTCTCCCCAGCAGTGGGGTGTTCCCACTCTGCTTAGCGCACAAACCTGACCATCCGACGTGGCCAGCTGCGCAATGCAAGCGCTCCCCAGTGGCTGCGCCAGGGGAGTCAGCGCAAACCGCCTTCGGAGGTGTCCTGATTCGACCTTCAGACTTCGCTTGTCGTCAGAAGCAAACTCCGCCCATAGCTCGATCTGGCGCGCCGAAAGTAGCTGCTCGGAAAGCCCGATATCGGAGTCCTCTGCTGGGAGAAACTGCGCGATCTCTGTGAGCGAAAGCTTGGCTTCCAAACGCTCTCCGGCAGCGATGCGGAGTGGATAGTGGTCATGCACGCTAGCGAGATCAACCATCCCATGCATCCGTACCCGGTAGGTCTTGCCGCCATCGACACGCACCGCAATTTTTCCGTAGCTCTGCCACGGGATCGATCCGCACAGTGACAGCGGAATCGTTTTGGGTGTCGAAGTGGTGTTCTGGAGCGACACGAGAAGTGTTAGCTCCGACGGCAATATACTGTGGGCAGGGGTCAGCGAAAGACCCAATCGGATTCCGCTTACTACGCTGCCCCACGCCTCCTGTTCGGCAGCCGCTATGTCGGTACTACCCAAACACAGCAGCGCCAGTAGGAGCAGCTTGGCTATAAAGCGTAACGTACGCATCCAGACATCTTAGCAGTCACAGGCGGTCGTGGAAGATCTTCACCGTGCATAGTGGCTGAAAGCCGAGTCGGCGCAGAATGGGCTGGGACATGTGCCCCGCTTGGGTCAGGAGTCGGGGTACCCCTAGTCGACACGCTTCCTCATAACGCGCCGCAAGAAGTGCTCGGTAGACTCCCTGACCACGGAAGTCTGGATGGGTCGCACCACCGCACAGAATCGCGGCTTCTTCGGTGTACACCAGATCGCCCGCAGCAACGATTTCACTTCCGATGGACGCTGCAAATCGCACCCACAACGGGCTACCTTCATAGCACGCGTAGTCCTTACGAACAGACTCCTCAAAGTTTTCGGGGACGTGGCCGAAGCACTGCCAAAATACCCGTTGGCTGCGGCTATAGGAGTCGAAATCTTCGACACGGGAAATCCTGATGGAGTCCGGCCAGGGCGGCAACCATCCCGGCGCAGGATCTGACAGAAGGAGAGCCTCTGTCTGCTGTTCCAGCGCGAACGGAGACACTCCCAAGTGCTGAAGTTGCGCGGGCAAGTCCGCTGGAGTGGCCGATGGACCCACTTCGAACAGTGCTTCCGTTCGTCCCTGTTTGCGAATCGCAGCGCGAATCTCGGTCACCGTTTCAGTGACTTCATCGGGGGCCATTCGGAATCGCTGGACGACGGTTCCGTGCGGCCCTTCGGTTGCACCAAAGACGATTACATAGCGATCCGTTTCCAGTCGGAAATCACCCGGTCGCAGCGGCATGTGGGTGTTCAGATCTTCCGCCAGAGCGAGGAGCTTCTTAGAAACTTCGTACATGACGAAATATGTATCACGATCCCCACTCGATGCCAGTCTGTAATCGTCGTGGGCTAGTTCGGTGGAACGCGAGTGAACGTGCCATGCTCGTCTAGCGTGAGCGCGTGCACGAACCCATCTGGGTTCGTCGTGAAGCTAGCCATCGCAGAGCCGAGCTCTGCATCATCAAACTGCAACCGTAAACGATTCGCTTGCCAAGGCGAGAGCTTACCCGTCAGCGACTTTGCGATGCGTAGGCGTAGCCCGTCTTGGCTGGCCGTAATCAATGCCTCACCGAGAAGTGGTGATTGGTATTTTCCAACAAACCGCTCTGTAGGAATCGGAAAGGTGGTGGTGGTTTGCTGGCCCTGCTGCGCAGTTTGGGCCGCCTGCTGTCTGGCTCGACTGTCCTTCGACATCTTGAGACGAATGCCGCTCCAGTCTTTTCCTGTACTGCCGATAAAGGAGTCGATAAGATGAAAGGCCATCGCTTCTGGCAGTCCGGTCCACGGCACGTTGGTGAGCACCGCAACTCCAAATTTACCTTCCGGAAGGAGCGCCAGTGTGCAGGAAAATCCGTCGATCCCTCCGGTGTTCCAGACCACCAGCTGTCCGCGATAATCTTGGAGCATCCAGCCGAAGCCATGCGCCAGAAAGTGACTCTGCGGATAGAGCGCTTTGGCCCAAGGTCGCAGTCCAACCAAGGTCTGCGGGGTCGTCATGGCATCAATAAGAGTACTGTTGAATATCTGTTTTTCTTCGATGCGGCCTCGCTGGAGCCAGACTTGCAGCCAGCGGGAAAGATCCGTGGCGCTGGCGTACAGGCCAGCCGCTGGCGCGATGTTGTCCAGGATGCGTGGCGCAATCGGAGTGATGACGGCATTTCGCTCGGTGTGGGGACTGGCAATGTTCCCATCGGGCGCGGTCGGAATCCCAACGCCAGATTCGGTCATGTGGACCGGTTCTAGGATGCGACTCCGGATCAGCGATTCCCAAGACTGTCCTGATGCACGAGCGGCCTGCTCTCCGGCCAAGACATACAGGACGTTGCTGTAGCTAAATCGACTGCGAAACGGCGCGGCTTGGGGGACTTCGCGCAGTCTGCGGAGCACCTCTGTGCGATCGTAACCAGTGCCCGACCAAAGTAGATCCGCTGACTCATCCATTCCACTGCGGTGTGAAAGAATGTCACGCAGAGAAAGCTGCTCGGTCGCCACCGGATCGTGGAGTGTGAAGCCGCTTTGCGACTCTTTGATCGGTGCATCTAGCCGCAGCTTACCTTCCTCTGCGAGCATGCCCACCACGGCTGCCGTAAATGTTTTGGTCAGCGATGCGATCGCAAAGCGAGTATGGGCGTCTACTGCTGCCAGGTTCCCTTTTCGTCGCTGACCAAAGCCACTAAGGAACACGACCTGGTTGTCTTTCACCACAGCAATCGCCATTCCTGGGGCTTGCCAGGCGTTTAGCATGTGCTGCGCCTGGGCCGGCAACTCTGCGAACGGACTCTTGCGCTGGATCGGTACAGAGGGAGTCACCGGATCCTGATTCTCCGCTGCCGCCATGGCAGGAAGATAGATTCCTACCAGAGCCAGCAGCAGCGCCTTTCGACAGAGGTGAGCAGGGGTCATCAGTCACATTTCCTTTGCCAGCAGAGTGCTCGATTCTGACATGGACTGGTCAAGGATGTCGCGACAACCTTCCGTGATGACTACGGAGAGACGTTGGAGATGAGCAGATAGGCCGGACTCTGGGTACTTCCCACCACCAGATCGACCAGTCCGTCGAAGTTGACATCGGCCACGGCGAGCGAGGGAACGACTCCATTTTGATGCGCACTGAGATCAAGGATGCGTGGTGTCGCCAGCGTACCGCTCTGCGTTCCGAAGAGGAGTGCCAGCTTGTTTTCGGTGGCACTGCTCGCGACGATGTCGGACATCCCATCACAGTTGGTGTCGATTGAGTCGAGCCAGCGCGGAGTGGTGCCACTTGGGACCGTGACCGCAGCTCCGAACCCCCCTGCGCCTTGTCCAGCCAGCACCGCCAGGTTTGTTTGGTCTGAGAGCGCGACCACCAAATCCAGCTTGCCATCCCGGTTCACATCCACCGCCAGCACGGATGACGCAACCCCCGGAACGGACTTCTGGGAAAGCCGCGTAAACGCTTGTGCGCCACTCTTATGCCAGACCTCGACAAGCTGAGTGGTTCCGCCCGCTACCAACAGCTCGGGCTGACCATCGGAGTTGACGTCGACTTACCAGAATCTTACGTTCCGACGAGTACGGATGAATTCACTCTTAGCCGGAGCGAATAAGAGTCTTTTCACATGTATCATATTGTAGGAACGAAGGCTGCACCTTGGGATGAGGTGCGGGGTGGGGTGTGAGTGGGGCGGCGCGGTCGCTACAGTCCGAGCAGGAACTTTTCCGGGGACTCCAGGCGGTCTTTGACCCGAACCAGGAATGACACCGCCTCGCGACCATCGACCACTCGGTGATCGTAGGACAGTGCGATGTACATCATCGGGCGAATCTCGATGCTATCACCCACGGCAATCGGTCGACGGATGATGTTGTGCATGCCCAGGATTCCGGTCTGCGGCAGGTTGAGCAGCGGCGTGCTCATCATCGAGCCATAGACCCCCCCGTTTGAGATGCTGAAGGTTCCGCCCGCCAGATCCGATAGCTGGAGCTTGTTGTCTTTGGCCTTTTGCGCCAGATCGGCGATGCCCTTTTCGACCTCGGCCAGGCTGAGCTTGTCGACGCCACGCAGCACCGGAACGACCAAACCTTTGCCACTCCCGACGGCAATGCCAAAGTCGTAGTGTTTCTTATAGGCGATGGAGTCACCACGCATCTCGGCGTTTAGGCCGGGGAATTCGCGCAGGGCTTCGGCGCAGGCCCGAACGAAGAACGACATGAAGCCGAGCTTGGTGCCGTGCTTCTTTACAAACTCATCTTGGAACTTGCTGCGCAGCGCCATGATGTAGCTCATGTCGACCTCGTTAAAGGTCGTCAGAATCGCCGCGGTGTGCTGGGCTTCGACGAGCCGCTCGGCAATCCGCTTGCGCAGTGGTGACAGCGGTACCACTTCCTCGGCAAAAGTGGAGGTGCTCACCACCGGCGCTTTGGCGGCGCTGGCTCGAGCGGGTGCAGCAGGCTGAGCCACAGCGACAGTGCTTGGGTCAAGTCCTTGCTCGCGAAGCAGCTTGCGGGTGTTCGGGCTAAGCGCTGGACGAACCGAGGCGCTCGCGACAGCGGCTGTCGGCGCTGGCACCGCTGCTGCGGGCGGCGGGATCGTCGCAACGGGAGCGGTCGGCTTGGCGGCGATCGGTGCGGCCGGGGCAGTCACTTCTGCTGGCTCTGTGGGCTTGGCACTTGGATCGATGCGTCCGATCGAGGCCCCAACCCGAACCGATGCGCCTACCTGCACAAGCTGTTCGATAAGAACGCCAGCACTCGGCGCGGGCAGAGTCACCGTCACTTTGTCGGTTTCCAGCTCGGCCAGCGGATCGTCGACGTTGACCTTTGCGCCAACGGGCTTGAGCCACTTGGCGACTACAGCTTCCGAGATAGATTCCCCGAGGGGCGGAATGATGAGTTCAATCGACATGTCGCTTTTTCCTCAGTCGGCACCGGGTAGGCACCGTCGCATACTACGGGATGGGCGTCGCAAACGCTTCATCCATCAGCTTCTTGTGTTCCAGGACGTGGGCTTTGTATGAGCCCGTCGCTGGACTGGCGCTTTCGACTCGACTGGCGAAGCGCAGCCGGACACCACCAGGGAGCAGCGCCGCCAGTCGCGGGGCGACGAACGACTGCGCGCCCATGTTGGCAGGCTCCTCTTGGACCCACACATACTCTCGGGCCGATGAGAACTGTGAGAGCAGCGCCGCTAGTTCGGAGGCCCGGAATGGATAAAGCTGCTCGATCCGACACAGCGCCGTGTGCGAGTCCCCGCGACGCTTCCGCTCCTCGACCAGATCGTAATAGATCTTGCCTGTACACAGCATCACCCGTCGGACATCACTCGGGGTGACCTTGTTGTCCCCGATTACGCACTGGAACCGGCCTTCGGACAGTTCGCTGATCGGTGAGGCTGCCGCCGGGTGTCGCAGCAGGCTCTTTGGTGACATCACCACCAGCGGCTTGCGCCACGGACGCTTCACTTGGCGTCGCAGAAGATGGAAGTATTGTGCTGGCGAGGTCGGATACACGACCTGCAGGTTGTCCTCGGCGCAAAGCTGTAAGAACCGCTCGAAGCGGGCGCTCGAGTGTTCGGGCCCTTGGCCTTCGTAGCCGTGCGGTAGCAGCATCGTCAGACCCGACAGTCGTCGCCACTTGTCCTCGGCTGAGCTAATGAACTGGTCGAGGATGACCTGCGCGCCGTTCACGAAGTCACCAAACTGCGCTTCCCACAGCACCAGCGCGTCGGGATAGTCGAGGCTGAAGCCGTACTCAAAGCCCAGCACTGCTGCTTCGGACAGCAGGCTATCGAATACCTGAAACACGCCTTGCTTCGTCGGATCCTCGGTGAGATTGCACAGCGGGGTATAGCGCTCGCCGGTCCGGTAGCTGGTCAGTACTGCGTGCCGCTGGCTAAACGTGCCGCGCCGGGAGTCCTGACCGGTCAGTCGTACCAGCACCCCTTCGAGGAGCAGCGAGCCAAACGCAAGCTGCTCGGCCATGCCCCAGTCGAGCCCTTGTTCGCCGCGTCCCATCGCAGCGCGCAGCTGCAGCAGTCGCTCGATCTTGGGATGTGGCGCGAACTCTTTTGGCACGGTCGACAGTCGCTCGGCAATTCGGGCCAGATCGGCGACCGAGACTCGGGTATCGGCATCCTCAACGGAACTATCCGCACCGCCGCGATAACCTCGCCACAGACCGTCTCCGGCGTTTACGGTTGGGCGCTCGACGGCCGATTTGGCGGCGGCCAGCTCTAGCTCCAGCTCTGCCTGTTTGCGCTGGACCATCGCATCGGCCTCGGCAATCGGCAGCACGCCGCGCTCGCTCAGGCTCTGCGCATAGAGCGACCGCACCGACGACAGCTTTTCGATCCGCTGATACATCAGCGGCTGGGTAAAGCCCGGCTCGTCCGATTCATTGTGGCCGTAGCGACGGTAGCAGACCATGTCCAGCACGACGTCACAGCCAAACTCCCGCTGATAATCGAGCAGCAGCTCGACGGCGTGAATCACCGCTTCGGGATCATGACCGTTGACGTGCAGGATCGGCGTCTGGAGCAGCTTCGCTACGTCGGTGCAGTAGCGGGTGAAGCGTGAGTCGTCCGGGTCGGTGGTAAAGCCGATCTGGTTGTTGACGATGACGTGGAAGGTGCCGCCGGTTTGATACGCGGGCAGTCCCGACAGGCTGAGCGTCTCGGTGACCAGGCCCTGACCCGCAAATGCGGCGTCGCCATGGACCAGCACGCCAAGTGCGCTGGTTCGCTTGTCATCGGCGATGCGCTGCTGCTTGGCGCGGACTCTGCCGACGACGACTGGGTTGACCGCTTCGAGGTGGCTTGGGTTAAAGGCCAGCGACAGGTGCAGGCTCTGCCCGTTGCGAATCGTTACGTCCGTCGAGTAACCCATGTGGTACTTGACGTCGCCCGATCCCATCACCGTTTCGGCCTGAATGTCCTCGAACTCGGCGAAGAGCTGCCGTGGGGTCTTCCCAAGCAGGTTCGACAGCACGTTGAGTCGGCCGCGGTGCGCCATGCCGATGACGACCTGCGATACACCGCGCTCGCCCGCAAACTGGAACAAGTAGTCGAGCAGAGGAATCAGCGTCTGCCCGCCTTCCAGAGAGAAACGCTTCGCCCCGACGTACTTGGTGTGGAGAAATTGCTCTAGGCTCTCGGCGTCGACCAACCGGCGCAGGATGTGAATTTGCTCGTCGCGGCTGCTGGCAAAGCGGTTCGCTCGACCCTCCAGCCGATCGAGTACAAACTGACGGCGGAGCGAGTCATCAATGTGCATGACTTCGGCCCCCACGCTGCCGCTATAGACGGTACGGAGGTGCGAAATGATCGCGCCCACCGTTGAGCCCTGCGGCAGCCCCGCCACCCCGATTCCGCTCACCGGCTTGGCCAAGTCGGCGTCGCTCAGGTTGTGAAAGGAAGGTGCCAGCTCTGGGCTGCCTTCCGGCTCGACCAAACCCAGTGGATCGAGCCGCGCCGCTAGATGTCCGTAGCGACGATAAGCCGCGACCAAACTCTGGACCCGATAGGGCAGTGTCTCGCCGTGATCCGTCCCGGCTGCCGGGGGATGGGGCCCGGCGCTGCTGGCCGTGGCTGTGCTGGTGAACGTGGCGTCGCCGCTGTCTAACAGAGCCGCAAAGCTCGGCTCGACAGCCGACGGGGATTTTTGCTGTAGCTCATACTGCTCATCGAGATATCGAAGGTTGGCCCCGAGGAGACCGACCAGCTTGAGGTCCGAAGCTTCCATTTTTAACTATGCTCACACGGGCTGACCGGCGACAAGCGCACATGCCCGACTGCTCCGAAGGATACTCGGAAGGTGGCCTCGGGTAAACGGCAGACCGCCGCTTGGCCGCTTACTTGGCCCTGATGACACTGTCGTCCTCGGGATCGCATGTCGGAGATGTTACGCGGACCCCTTGTGGATCGACCTGGCTCTGATCAACACTTCGCGCCGCTGAGGCAAAAAACGCCTTCGCCAAAGGATGTGTATGAGCGACTCCCAGACCCTCGGTGAGACCCTTGCCGCTGTCAACGCAGGACTGAACAGCCTGAGCGCCGTGTTTCTACTGGCCGGTTACGGTTTTGCCAAAGCCCACAAGCCCGCCGCCCACAAGAAATGCATGATGTCTGCGCTGGTGGTGTCCGCAGTGTTCCTGATCTGCTACCTCACCCGCTTCTATCTGACCGGTGCGCATCGCTATCCCGGTGAGGGCGCGCTGCGGATCGTGTACTTCGGGATGCTGTTTTCCCATATGACGCTGGCGGCTGCGACTCCACCCTTGGCTCTCCGTGCGGCGTGGCTGGCGACCCGAGGTCGCATCGATGACCACCGCAAGCTCGTGCGCTACGCCTGGCCGGTGTGGCTGTACGTGTCCGTGACCGGTGTGCTGGTCTACTTGATGCTGTATCACTTGTAGTCGTTCCGAGCTTCTCTCTCGCCGCTGGGCGCTGACCGCTGGGACGTGCCGAGGTCGTGAGGGAAATTGCGCACATTGACCACTCAATTCGCTCGATGGAAAAATAGGCAGTAAGCGCCATGGATTGGGCGTGGCTGCCTAGATACATCCTCGCGAGAGATTGAGAGACTAAGATGTCGACGCTCGAAGAGAATGCGGTGATTGGGCCGTACCGAATCATCCGCAAGCTGGGGCAGGGGGGGATGGGCGCGGTGTACGAGGCGCTGCACCAGACCTTGGGCCGTCATGTTGCGATCAAGGTGCTGCACCCCGAGGTGGCTCGCAATGAAGAGTTCGCGATGCGTTTCGCGAATGAGGCCCGCGCCAGCAACATTGTCGATCATCCGGACGTGGTGCAAATCACCGACCACGGTCAACTCCCCGATGGCATTCCCTACATTGTGATGGAATACCTGAAGGGCGAGTCGCTGGGTCACCGCATCGAACACCTCGGCGGGCCCATGAATCCGTCCGAAGTCGCCTTCCTCGCGCTCCAAATCACCGACGTCCTGGCGACAGCCCACGCCAAAGGCATCATCCATCGTGACGCTTACGAAAAAACTATGACTTGTTTCCGGGTGAGCGCAAAGGACGCACACCGACGGAGAACAAGCCATGGATACTCGGAAGCTGAAGACGGCTCATACTTGCCACTACAACTCGTCTGATCGTATTACTGAACACCGATTAAAAGTGTTTTGTTACTGCCGCGTGTCTACGGACATGCAGGTGCAGTACGGGCTTTCGCTGGATGCGCAGCGATCAGAGATCGAGCGCTACGCGGCGGACCGAGGCTGGCTCGTCGCTGAGATTTTTGTCGACGGGGGCTTCTCGGCAAAGAACACCGATCGGCCCGCGTTCCGCAGGATGGCCAAGGCGATCAAGGATGCGGACGGCTCGATTGCGGCGGTGGTCGTCACGAAGCTCGATCGCTTGACCCGCTCGCTGCGCGATCTGTGCACGATCAACGAGGATTTGCTGGAGCCCTACGGCTGCAATCTGGTGGCGATCCGCGACGGGATCAACA
>JBGAUT010000028.1:75629-76534 GCA_044228505.1 Polyangia bacterium
GCGGATGCTTTTGCCATTCCTCGCGATCATCGGTCAGATCGAGCGGCAGAACACCGCCGAGCGGGTGCGGGCGACGATTCAGCACATTCGAGCGCAGGGCGGGCACTACGGGAAGGTGCCGTTCGGGTTTGCGACGGTGAAGGAAGGCAAGCTGACGAAGCTGGTGCCGGACCCCGAGACGCATCCGTGGCTGGAGAAGGCGATCGGCTGGTATCGCGAGGGCGTGTCGATGGCGGAGATTTCTCGACGGCTCAACGAGGCGGGCATCAAGCCGCGCTACGGTCGGATTCGCGAGTGGACGCTGTCGAAGATCTACGAGCTTCTGCGGACGATGCAGGTTCACAGGCCCCGCTCCGTCGTCAGCGAGGCTCGGTACGACAAGCGCGAGGCGTATACGACGGCGTATCGTCTGCGCTGCGACGGTCATACCATGCCGTTTATTGCGGCTCGACTGAACGCCGACGGGCTGCGACCGCTCAAGGCCGCGCAGTATACGTGGCACTCGGTGCAGGATCTCTTGCGCTCGGCGGTGTATCACGACCGCAGCACGCCGCGAGGGCTGGCGCTGTATCTGAAGGAACAGGGACACAGCCTGCGCGAAATCTGTGTGCGACTGGCGCAGGCCGGGCACTTTCCGAGGCGCGGCGGTCAGTGGTATCCGCAGACGGTGAAGCTGCTGATGGTCAGCTCGTAGGGAGTGGCGGGCGCGGCTACTTCTTCGGCCCCTCGTAATACCGCATCAGCCGCTTCTCGCCGACGGTGTGAATCTTGTGGTCGGCCACCAACTCGCCAAGCGGCTGACGGAGCTTGTCTGCCAGCTCGTCACGCTTCACCCCAATCGTCGCCAGCACATCGTCGCCCATCTGGCCCGCGATGTCCGTCCGGCTCAGCCCATCCTTGTGATT
>JBGAUT010000029.1:0-70220 GCA_044228505.1 Polyangia bacterium
CGCCCGATCATATTCTGCGCATTGAGGATCCCAAGTCGATCATTGATGTGATGCTCGGGGCGCTGGCGCTGGTGGGCGGGCAGCGCGATCTCGATGGCTACCTGCGGGACATGCGCGACCGCGAGCAGCACGATCTGCGGCAAGATCAGGCACTCGCCACGCTCGGCACACTGGCCAGCTCGCTCAGCATGGCGCGCTCACAGGTATCGGGCAACATTCCCGGCCTGCCTCAGTCCGGCTCTGGCAGCAGTCGCTCTCGACGCTTCTGACGATCCATCCTTTGGTTTCTGCTGTGAAAGCACGCTGGCACTGCCGGTACGGCACCGGTTTGTGATAGGGTCTCCGGCGCTCCATTCGCTGCTATCTATCGCCCGTCTAGGAACTACTGCGTGCTGTGTACAGTGCCGGGTTAGAAAGGACTGAAACCGTATGAACGTCCCTACCTCTTTGCAAAGCTGGGTAAACGAAGTTGCCCAGGTCGTGAAGCCCGAGCGTGTCGTGTACTGCGATGGCTCCGAGGAAGAGAACGCTCGGCTACTGGCCGAGATGGTCGAAAGCGGAGTCCTTTTGCCGCTGCGCAGCGAGACGTACCCCGGCTGTTATTTGCACCGCTCCAGCCCGAGCGACGTGGCTCGCACCGAGCACCTGACGTTTATTTGTACCGACACCGCCGAGGAAGCCGGACCGACCAACAACTGGATGTCCCCTGAGGACGCCAAGCGGAAGGTGTGGCCGCTGTTCGAGTCCTGTATGAGCGGCCGGACCCTGTACGTGATTCCGTACTTGATGGGTCCGGCCGGTTCCAAGATGAGCAAAGTCGGCGTCGAGATCACCGATAGCCCGTACGTGGTTGCCAACATGCGAATCATGACCCGCATGGGCCAGGTCGCCATCGATCACTTGAACCAGCACGGCGGCGGTTTTGTGAAGGGCCTCCATTCGCTCGGTGACCTGTCCCCCGAGCGCCGGTTTATCTGTCACTTCCCGAATCGTCGTGAGATCTGGAGCATTGGCTCGGGCTACGGCGGCAACGCGCTGCTGGGCAAGAAGTGTTTCGCGCTGCGGATTGCCAGCACCATGGGGCGCGATGAGGGCTGGCTCGCCGAACACATGCTCATCCTCGGCATCGAGGACAAGCACGGCCAGACCACCTACATCGCGGCGGCATTCCCGTCGGCCTGCGGCAAGACCAACCTGGCGATGCTGGTGTCGACCCTGGGGGATGAGTACAAAGTCACGACCGTGGGCGATGACATTTGTTGGATGCACTACGGAGCAGACGGCCGGCTGTGGGCGATAAACCCGGAGGCAGGCTTCTTCGGCGTGGCACCGGGGACTGGCAAGCGCACCAACTCGAACGCGCTCGCCACGCTGCGCAAGAACAGCATCTTTACCAACGTCGCGCTGACTGCTGACAGCGAGCCGTGGTGGGAGGGCTTGACGCCGCAGCCTCCAGCGGGCCTGACCGATTGGCGAGGTCGGCCATTTGACCCGCAGAGCGGCGAAAAGGCGGCGCACCCGAACTCCCGGTTTACCGCGCCGATCAAGCAGTGCCCGAGTGTGTCGCCGATGCTGGAAGCCCCTGAGGGCGTGCCGATCTCCGCGATCATCTTTGGCGGTCGCCGGGCCAAACTGGCCCCGCTGGTCCTCGAAGCGAAGAGCTGGCAGCACGGCCTGTACATGGGCGCGACGATGGCATCCGAAACCACCGCAGCGGCAGTCGGTCAGGTCGGAGTCGTTCGCAATGACCCGCTCGCGATGCTGCCGTTCTGTGGTTACAACATGGGAGACTACTTCGCGCACTGGCTGCAAATGGGTCAGCGCACGACGGTGGACAAGCTGCCGAAGCTGTTTCAGGTCAACTGGTTCCGTGTGGGTGATGACGGCAAGTTCCTGTGGCCGGGTTACGGCGACAACATCCGTGTCCTCAAGTGGATCATTGAACGGGTGCGCGGTGAAGGCGCGGCGGTCGACAGCCCGATTGGTCACTTGCCGGCCCCAGGAGCGATCGATACCCGAGGGCTAGATTTGGCTCCGGGCACGATGGAAAAGCTACTGTCCGTGGATGTGGCGGCGTGGCGCGAGGAAGTAGCCCGCAGCGCACAGTTTCTCGGCAAGTTCGGCGATCATCTGCCGGCGGCGCTGCACGAGGAGCACCGCAACCTAACGGATCGGCTGTCCCGATCGGCATCTTAACTCCCTCTTTCCTCGCACTCGTTTGATGTCTCGGGGTCTTGTGAATCTTCGCTGGTGGTTCTTGGCCGCGCTCGGTTGGTGCTTCCCTGTGCAGGGCAGGGCGGCACCGCTGCGGACCGTTGTCTATTTTCAAGGGCAAGCGGCACCGCAGCGGCCGCTCGGGTTTTGGCTGCGACCAAATGGCATCTTGCCGATTGCGCCGCCGACGCCCGATCCGCGTCGTGAGGCTGTCTTGGAGATCATTCCTCTGCCGCCGACGCCCCCGCTCCCTGCTCAAGTGATCGGGGTGGTGCCACTCCCCAAGCAGCAGACGCTGCGTTTGTTCGGCCAGCGCTTGCTCCCACGGCTGTCGCTGCTGGCCCCGGGCGGCGAGCTACAGCTCCGCAATGACGACGAGCAGCCGGTGACCATCGAGCTGGTCCCGGCACCACCCGGGCAGCCTTCGCTGCGTCTGGAACCTGGGGCGTCACAGTCGCTCAGATTGCCCCAGTCCGGTGAGCTGTCGCTCCACGTCCGCGAGCGTTCGCAGGCTCAAGCGACGGTGCTTCGTCCGCTTCATCTGGCCACTCATCTTTTGCTGAGCGAGGTCGGCAAGGTGGCGGTAGCAACGGTCGATGTCCCGCCGGGTCGCTATCAGGTGCGACTGCGGATGCCGACCGGTTCGTTGTGGCAAGAAGAGGTAGTGGTAGAGCGGGACGGTCGCGAGCTGTCCCTTCACGTCAGCCTGGGTGAGGAGCGCTAGCCGATGTGGTGGACACGGCTGTGGCTTGTGAAGCTGTCGCTGCTGCTGCTGGCGCTTATGGTCGGCGGAGTGCTGCTGTGGCGAGATGCCGAGCGCGAGATGGCCGAGCAGCGGGACTCCCTGCTTTCGAAGACCCGGCAGACCGCAGAGCTTGGGCTTCGAATCGAAGCCGAGCAACTGATTGAGCAGGCGACGGTGTTGGCGGGCGATACGACCCTTACCGGCGGCCTAGAAGAGCAGCAGCGCGGACTGGCCGAGCCCGAGCTTTTGCGGCTATCGATTCAGAAACGGCTGCGGAAGCTCCTCGAGCACCGGGAGCTTGGCCTGGCGATGTTGGTGGATCGAGATGGTGTGGTGCTGTCGCGGGTCGGGGTGAGCGAAGCGCGGCACGGGGACTCGCTTTCGGGTTGGCAGCTCGTGCAGCTTGGGCTGCGCGGCTATCGGCTCGATGATCTATATGAAGAAGAGGGACGCCTTTACGAGGTCGCGGTCGCGCCGCTGACAACGCCCTCGCACGATCGCTATGCGGGGGCGCTGGTGATCGGTCGTCCGCTCGATGAGCGGCTGGGGACTACGCTGGGGGTGGAGGTCGCTTGGCGACGTGCTGGGCAGCTTGTAACGAGCGCTGGTGCGGGCCCGCCCCCTGGGGCGACCGTGCTTTCGGTCCGGCGACCCGGCTCGGTCGAAGGTGTCGAGCTGTTGATCTGGCAAGTCCCACACATGGCATCAATACGGGCCCGGCTTGTCCGCAGCGCGGCACATGGGTTGCCTTCGCGATCGCTACTGTGGGGTGGGTTGGTGTCGGTGCTCTTGCTGGGAGCGGGCTTTGGCCTGCTGGCCATTGATCGCGCTCGGCTCGACAAGCAGCATCAGGCCTCGATCGCACCGATGCTGTTGCCGCTGCCTGCCGATCCGGTGGCATTTTCGGAGCCTATCGCTACAACAGCCCCTGCTGCGGACCCAGCGCCAACCGATGATCTTGCGCACATGTACGCGGATTTCGTGGCGGCCAAGGTTCGCTGCGGCGAGTCGCTTGGCGGACTTAGTTTCGAGACGTTTTGTGACGAAATCCTCGGCGGCAAGCAGAACATCACCCGCGACCAAGGCTGTCGCGATGTGTACTTCCGCGTCCAGGTCAAAGACGGTCGCGCTACCTTGCGCGCCACTCCGGTGTGGTAGTGCCACCGACGTTATCGCAGAGAGCACAGATGTCGCAAAAGGCGCAGTTTTCCTCTAGGCGGCATCTTTCCATGGTGAGAGCAGTACGATGACCGAGAGCAGGAATGACCGCGAGCGACTCCGTGACAAGCTACAGCGTCTACCGATCTTTCCACTTTATCGGGTGCAGCTGTTCCCGCGAGCGATCTTGCCCCTGTACGTGTTCGAGCCGCGCTATCGCGAGATGACCGCCGCGTGTCTGGCGGGAGACGGATTGATGGCGATCGCCCAGCTCAAGTCGGGTTTTGAGTCGGACTATCAAGGGCGGCCGCCGGTTCGATCGATGGCGGGTCTGGGCAAGATCATTGCGCATCGCGAAAACCCCGATGGAACCTACAACATCTTGCTCGAAGGGCTTGGGCGGGTGCGGATCGACGAAGAACTGCCTCCCGATCATTCCTATCGCGAGGTGCGCGCACATTTGGTCCGAGATCGCATCATCGAAGGCTTCGATCGGCAGACGGTGCGCGACACGCTGCGGCTGCTGATCGACAAGCTGTCCAAGAGCATCGGCGAAAGCGGTGCCTCGCTACGCAGCCTGTGCTCGGAAACCAAGCGTCTGCCGTGTCTCGTCGATGTCTTGTCTTCCGCGCTCATCCAAAAGCCGGTGCTTCGGAGGCGGCTGTTCGAGTGCCGTGACCTGGCGGCGAGGGCCGAGCTGCTGATCGTTTCACTCGCCAAGATCGTTGCTGGCTTGAACAGCGAGGGCCAGTCGGAGCTTAATTAGCCCATGAAGTTTCGTCGCTCCTTTTCCCGCTCGCTGATCGCGTGTGCGCTGCTGGTCTTGCCGCTCCTGGGCTGCCCCAAGCCACCGTCGACAAGCACCCTTCCGCAGCAACAAGATCCGGATGAAGCTCCATCGCTTGGGCCGGGGCCGAGTGGCTCGTTTGACTACTACGTGCTGTCGCTGTCGTGGTCGCCGCAGTTCTGTAGCACCCGCAAGTTTGCGCCGAGCGATCAGCAGTGCGGGGATGGCCGTCGCTTCGGCTTCGTCGTCCACGGGCTGTGGCCGCAGTACGAAAAAGGCTATCCCGAGTCGTGTGCGACCACGTTTCAGCTCGCGCAGCAGACCGTGGACAAGGCGCTCCAGATGATGCCCAGCCAGAAGCTCATCGAGCACGAGTGGCAAAAGCATGGCACCTGCAGCGGTCTGTCCGCCGAGGCGTACTTCGGGCAGGTCGAGACGGTGTTTGCCGGGCTGGTCATTCCCGAGCCGTATCGCCAGCCGACCGCGCCCGTTCTGACCTCGCTTTCCGAACTCAAACAGCTCTTCATCCAAGCCAATCCCCACCTGAGCGATCGCAGCATCACCGCGCAGTGCTCCGGGGCCTATCTGCGCGAGGTTCGGATCTGCCTGCGCAAAGATCTGTCGCCGATGCCCTGTACCCAGTTCGTCCGCGACTCCTGCAAGGCCCCCGAAGTTCAGCTCCGTCCCTTGCGGTAGCCACCTGATCGCGATCGCGCGCGCACTCCCTACACTCCCGGTCCACCCCGTATCCTCGTTCATCCCACCGTCTTGCGGCGGTGCGCACGGATACCACACTCGCTGAACCGTCGACAGGACTAGCGTTTTCGACAGCGCTTGCGCCCCCTATCCAAATCGGCAGATCCTACAAATACTATGGAAGCTGAAACCGCTGGGTCTGGGGTTTCGACGAGACATGACGCTTCCTTGTTCGCTTGGGGAAGTGCGTGGGAAGGCGTTCAGATCCTGTCCGTTGCGGAACGATCAGTGGTGTTCGTCCAGCCGCAGCCGGGCCAGTAGCTCGCACAGAACCGGGGCTGGCACCGCCTCGCTGTCCTGCAACCAGTCCGGACTTGCGTAGTGAATGCCCAGGGCTTTCCCACTGCTCAAGTCGAGTACGACGGAGCCCGAGTTCCCACCCAGCGTTGAGCAGGAGTGCCGGAGGACCTGCAACTGCGGCTCTCTGCCCCGTTGGACGAGCTCGGTCAGCAGGCCAGGCTGCACCAGCTTTCGGCCCTGGTTCGGCATGAAGCTCTCGGTGAGGACTCCTACGATGCGCTGGTACTCCTCATCGGTGAATTCGTGCGGCACGGTACCCAGCACGTTGCGCTCGTAGTCGGGGTAGCCGATCACGGCGACTTCGCGATCTTTGAGCGGTGTCGGCAGTGCGTGTGCGAGCTGGATCGGCTCGGCTTGGCTCCACCCCGTTGTGGCCGCTCCGTCAATGCGCAGCAGGGCCACATCATAGCTTTTATCAATGTGGAGCACCTCCACGACTGCGGCACTTCGCTGCGAACGAATCGACGGATCGTGGAGAGGATCGTTGATCTGTTCTCTGCCATCGAGCCAGACCGTCTCTGGGGAGCCAGGCGCAAAGGAGAGCCGCTGGTCCACGATGTTGCAAAACAGACCGGCAACGTGACGGTTGGTGACAATGACGCTGGGGAGTAGGAGCCATGCGGTCCCCAGTGGGCGGACGGTGTTGCGCTCGGATCGCAGGATACATCCGACAGACTCAGCTGCTCTCGCGAGCTGCGGCTGCGCGGCGAGGAGCCGTTCTTTCCAGAATGCACTGCTGCCGATCGTGAGCTTGCGGTCTTTGATCGGAAATGCCGGAAACGCAGCAGCGCTGACCAAGCGAGTGGTCGCTTCAACGTGTGCCACAGAGTACCGAGATGGGTTGCGCAGCACCTCGCGGAACGACTGATAGGTTCCTAGGAAACGCTTCGGATGACGTTCTGTGCTGCTATCACTGAAAGGCAAGGGCGAGCGGCTGTACAGGTTCAGCTCAGGAGACACTCGGAACCGGTCGTCGGAATCGCGATGCGGCGAGGTCCGTTCCTGACAAGCTGACAGCAAGTGCTCGACATCACCTTGGAGCGCGCTGTCATCGAGCAGGGCACCCATGCGAGCGGCGCGTTGGAATAGCTCATTCATAAGGGAATCCTGAACAGAGTCGCTTTCACGACAGACTCATCCACTCCTGACAGGCCTGGAAGACCTGCATGTTCACGCGCACGCCTTGGTTCCCGAGCATCGAGCCGACTGTATGAATCGCGACAATGAGGTACTCAGAGCCGGCCTGGATGTATACGCCGCTTCCGCTCTCGCCCGCAGAGGTGTCCACCTCATACGTCACCAGCTCATCGCTGACCGTGTGAATTCGGTTCTGTCCCAGCCACTGCTTGCGGCCGGAACCCAGCGAGGGTTCACCCGGATAGCCGACGATGGTCACCGGGCAGCCGCTGAGTTCGCTGGTAGACAGCACCTTCAGTCCGTAGGCACCGGTCTGCGGTGCAACATCTCTATGCAGGACGAGCACTCCATAATCATAGAATGCTGGCTTGAGACCTTCAATGTACTCTGTGGGGCACAAGCAGCGTACCGCCATGAACTGCCCGAACGGCTCGCTGTCGCCGCATTTTCCCGGCACGAACACCACATCCTGTGCCCAGCCTCCCCGTGCGGCGGAATATAGATTGTGGGCAGCCGTCAGGACGTGCCGCGAGTGGATCACGGTCCCGGAGCCGATGTAGCTGCGGCGGTTCGGGAAGGTGGTGATGATGAGTCCGTGCGCGGAATAGGGCCACTGCCCCGGAGCATCGACTTGGATGCGGTCTTCCTGGCCGATGACGTATTCGAGTTGATTGAGCTCCCAGCGCCAGTCCCGCGTCGGGGTTTGGGCGAGCTCTGACTCCGTGAAGTTCGCTCGAATTCCGCTTGGCAGAATCCATTCGGGAGGGATCGGCCCCGGCTTCTGTGACGCCGGTTGCGAGCGAACCAGGAGTCCACTTTCTGGATTCAGGTTCAGCTTGCGGGGACCGTCTGCTCCACGGTGAAGTACACAGGAAGAAGTCTTTGGGGCCATGGTCGGTGTCCTCTGCTGTTCTCTGTGCGTCCCTGCCTATTTGATGAGAAGCTTTGCGAACAGCTTGATCAAAAGATCATCTGTGAACGCGGCCCCGATGAATCCGTTTACGCCGAAGTATTCCTCGGTTGCGTTGTCGATGCTGAAGTTCGGGTTATCGGGAGGCGCATCTCCGGTGCTCAGTCCGCCGCTCAGACGTTTGATCTTACCGATGTGGGCACCCCCAATCACGGACAATCCTGACAGCGGCTGCCACTGACCACCCACGAAGAAGTGTGAAAACGGGGTCTTGTTCAGAGGCAGACCGACAACAATCGAAGGGAACACATAGTTTACCCATGGGCAGGGGCCCTGTAGTCGGGTTGCGTTGCCCAGGCTGCAGAACTCTCGCTCATCGACTCCCTTCCAGTAGTGAGACAGCGTGAGTACGGGCATCAAGCCTGCGGCATTGCTCGTGATTTGAATCTGCCGGGTGCCATTGCTATCGATTCCCACCCGATAGGTAGGCTCCTCCAGGAAGGAATAGACTGCGCCGACTCCGAAACGGGCATGGCTGCGCGAGCGTGCCTCAAACACCAGCGTGGCGATCGGCTGCGGGGTCGTATAGGCCACGTTGTAGCTCGTTACGGTTGTCTCTGTTCCCTCTGTTACTGTCAGCGAGGCGGTGCTCGCGTAGATGGTCACTTCAATCCGGCGGTCAAACTCTCCGGTCTTGCGAAACAGATTCCGCTGTGCGCCCTGAAAGTGGGTAAGTAGCCTGTCAAAGGCGAGCGCCTGCTGCTTCAGTTGCTTGACCAGCAGCTCCGCTTGGTTTTCATCAAAGGGCCGCTGGACAGGCGGAGCCTTGCGCGTTGCGTTGGGCTGGTGCTCGGCTGTCTTGATGACCGTGCCCGCTCCTCCGGTTTGCTGCGAAACCGGTAGCTGCGAGTGCGTCATCCCTGGCGTCGTGTCCACCTTCGGAGGGAGTGGGTCCGGCGCTTTGCCTCCGACTCCGTTCCGCTTTTTCTGGGCTTCGACAGCTTCATTGGCCGCAAGCTCTCTGGCTTCTTCCGCTGCCGCCAGCGCATTGGCTGCTTCCTGCCGCCTCTGCGCGTCTTCCTTCATCTTGTCGATCTGGTCGCGAAGCTCCGCAGCGCTGGTGAGTGCCTGTGTCTTTCGCTCGCTCAGCTCTCGCACAGACGGTTGCTGGTTGCTCGTGATCGACGGGTCAAAAAGGGTCCGCAGGAACAGATCGTTGGCTGCCGTCTGATCCTTAAACCGCTTCAAGCTGTCCGTTTGATCCCGGGTGGGACCGCTTATCTCGCGATTCTCATCCGTCGCCTTCGTGAGCTTTGCGATCGCGCCAGCCAGCGCCAAAATGTCCGCAGAGGTGTCGGTCTTGGCCGGAAGTTGCTCGACCGCAACCGAGGTGGAGTACACCCTGTTGTGATCTGTGTTGGTCAGGCACAGCAGAAGGTCCTTCCGATCATAGACAATGAACCGGTGCGCATTCCCAGTCCGTTCTAGGGAGAGCCCGCGAACATCGAAGGTGTACACATTCTCTTTGTCACTGCTCTGGTACTGCTTGCAGTCCGCTAGACCAGCGAGGGGCACCGGTGCCAGCTTGGATTCTTCCGCGAGTGCGGGAGTTGCGCCCAGCGTACCAAGCGTCAGCAGGAACAGGAGGCGGGCTCGAACACCAAACATAAGGGGGGCTCCTTCTCGGACGAAAGCCACAGTCAGCCGCGACGGGGCCGCTAAGCGTACCGCATTGAGCGGTCTTGATCAAGGGCGGGCGGTCCGACCGTTCCGCTGTGTGGGGCCGACGTGATCACGTGGTCGGGGTTATGGCCCGAGCAACCGACCGAGCCGTGACTTCTGTAGGAACGCCGCTCGAAAATCCGCTTCGGTGCGCGGGCGCTTGAGCCGCCAGACGTCGACAAACACCAGATCATGGGGCATCAGTCGCTCGCCGGTTGTCTCGTCCAGCGACAGCGCCGCAAGTGCCGACAGCCAGCCGCGTAGATATTCCTCGAAGCGGGGCAGCTCATCGAGCGCAGCCCGCGGAGCACACCAGACCACCTGCTCCTTGAGGTCACGGATGCTGCGGGGGTCGTCTCGCTCGAACACGATCAGGTGCAGCGTCAAACGGACCCCGTGCTCATCGACGACTGCGGAAGAGGCAAGCTCACCATCCAAGCGGGCCAGCTCGAGCGAGACGAGGCCACCCATGGCTGGACGCTCGCTGAATAGCTGAATCACCCGCTCGACCAAAGCGGCCTGCTTGTCATGACTCGCTAGCGGGACCGCTGCGTGGATCGACTTGTCTTTGGACATGGATCTCCTTACCAACACGAGTTGGTTCGATGCGCTCCGCTGTTTCAGGTACGATCAGTCGCGACGGTAGGGACTGGCTCGGGATTGCGCAGCGTCCGGGGCGCAACATTGTGGACTTGCAGCGCGGGCGGGATGCGGAGCTTGACGTATTTGGACAGGACTCGCTGGGCCATATCCAGAAGATGCCGGTCCGCAAATCGTGGCCCGTGAACCTGCACCCCGATCGGCATATTCCCTCGGCCCACCCCGATCGGGATGGTCAGCACCGGCGTTTCGAACAGCGTTGTGGGAACGGTGTAAGCGCCCAGGTATTGGGAGTATGGAACGGCGGTTCCGTTGACATCAATGGGCGAGCCGCGATGCTGCCGAGGGATCGCTTCCCCCATGGAGACAGGCAGAATCCAGCACGCGTAGTGTGTGAAGAAGTCGGAAACGGTGCGGAAGATCTCTTCCTGCTCGGCCAGCGCGTCCTCATAGCCGCGATGACTCAAGGCCATACCCGCAGAGAACCACTTGGTGAAGGGACCATCGCCCAGCTTGTAGCGCAGCATGTACGCTTCGAACAGAGATCGCGAGAGGCGGTTGTTGGCGGGCCATGGAACTCCGCTCCACAGCTCGTAGCCAGCGATGGCTCCCCACAGCCGCCAGGCCGCCTCCGGGTCGATGGGTAGCGCAACCGGAGTTGCGACTTCGTGCCCATCCGCTCGCAGTCCCATGCACAGCGATTCGATGAGCGCGGCGGTGGCCGGATCGGGCTCGGCAAAAGGCAGCGAAGGCGTCACCGCGATGCGCAGCCGTTCGCCCTGTAGCGAGGATGGTACGGGCCGAGCTTCCGCAGGGCCGGTCAGCACATCGAGCATCAACGCGAGGTCGTCGATGCTGCGCGCCATCGGCCCAAGGCTCAGGAGTCTGTGGAACGACATCCGTGGTCCCTCCGGCCCGATGTCATCGATGGGCAGGAGTCCGACCGTGGTTCGCAGGCCAAGCACCCCGCAGCAGTGCGCAGGATAACGGATCGAGCCGCCCAGATCAGAACCAAGATCGAGCGGCGCAAACCCGGCAGCAAGAGCGGCAGCGGCCCCCCCTGATGATCCGCCTGGGGTCCGTTTGTGGTCCCAGGGGTTTACGCCTTCCTTGTAGAACGGATTGTCACATTGCCAATTGAGAGCCATGAGCGGCAGGTTCGTCCGTCCGATGACGATCGCACCCGCCTGTCGGAGCCGTTCCGACACCTTGCAATCGGTGCGCGGGTGGTGCCACGCGTAGGGAGGCAAGCCGCCAAAAGTGGACAGTACGCCGCGTACCCGCAGGCTGTCTTTGAGCGTGATCGGCACCCCGTGGAGCGGCCCCATCGGATTCCCATCGCGCCGCGCCGCATCGGCCTGCTCGGCTTCGCGGAGCGCATCGGCCTCGCGGACGCTGACCACAGCGTGGAGCTGCGGGTTCCACTGCCGGATCTGGCGCAGGTGCGCCTCGACCACTTCCACAGAGGTGAGCTGTCCCTCACGGATGAGCATCGCCAGCTCGGTGGCGGTGCGGAAGAAAAGCGGGGTGTCGGCCACGGGGAACTCCTCGGCTGGGTCGCCTACCTGGACTTCGAGGCATACCAGCATACAGCCATCCAGGCTGCGTCCGGGAGTTCCCTGGTGCTACATCTTCAGGGCTTTGAGGCACTCGTAGACCAGCAAGGCTGGCCACACCAAGGCTTTAAAGAACCCCGCGACACCGTTCCAAAAGCCGGTCGCATGTTGGAAGTAATAGACCACCGCTCCAATGAATCCCAGACCATAGACCGGGGCTGATGAGGCCCGCTTGTAGACCACCTTGGGGGTCTGCACCGATACCGTCAGATTCCGTTCCGATCCGCTCGTGCCCTCGTGCGTGTTCATGTAAACCTCCTGCTTACTAAGGTAAGCACTACACAAACCTGCTCCAGGATCGGAAACCACAGCGGTCCCAAGTGGAGCAACCTCCGAACTTTCCTGGCCGCGGCGCTCGGCTGCCGACCAGGGAGTCACCAGATCGCACAACGTGCGCTGGCACAACGGCCGGTCGAGGAACTGCTTTTTTTTCGGAACGGGCCGTTTGTGCAGCCAGCCCAGGTGGCGCACCGGTTGGGTTGGTCGCGGCAGTCAGCCCTGACAAAAATCGCTGGAATCAGTGTGGCCGCGCAGCCGAGGCCCGAAAACATTTCCAAACCGACCTGGCTGCTGCGGTGGCCTGCGCAAAAACGCGCAAAGATCCGCTGGCCGCTGCGCTGGCCCACGAAAAAATTCGCCAAACCAGGGCGGCCGCTCTGCTGGCCCCCGCAAAAAAACCGCAAGCAAGTGGTGGCAGCGCTGCCCAGCCCCCATCCAAAAGTCCAAACCCCTCCCGGCCGCGCTGCCCGCTGGTTTGGGGCGAATTTCCCTTGGCTTGGGACTCGGTCACGGGGCAGGCGGACTGGCGTTTGTCGACGTGGTCATGGTGAGAAGCTGCAAAATCATCGTCCTCTACAGATATCCTGGTCCTTGGGCGGATGAGCGGGGTGATTCCGGCGGTGCCGGCACCTCCCAGACAGCCCACGATGAAGGCGCTCGAGCTGCGCGCCTATGACGGCATCTCGCTGGTGTTCGTCAGCAACAAGCCGATTCCGGTCCCGGGCCATGGGGAAGTGCTGGTGCGGGTGCAGTCGGCCCCGATCACGGTCCACGACGTGCTTTTCTTGCAAGGTCGCTATGGTGCGCACCGGCAGCTACCGGTGGTGCCGGGCCTTGAGTGTTCGGGCGTGGTGGTGCAAAGCGGCGGCGGGCTGCTCGCACGGGCGCTGCTCGGGCGACGGGTGGTGTGCGGGGCACCGGAACGCGGTGATGGCACCTGGGCCGAGTACGTGTGCGTGCCGACGTGGCGCTGCGTGCCGCTGCGGAGCTTTTTGCCGCACGATCAGGGCGCGACGCTCCTGAGCACTGGGGTTTTTGCCTACGCGCTGATCGAGGCGGCACGGGCCAAAGGGGCGCGGGCGATTGCCAACACCGCAGCCAACACGCCGCTCGGACGAATGCTGGCGCTGTGCGCCGAAAAACGAGGCGTGCCGATGCTGCACTTGTGCGAGCAGGCCACGGACGCGGCAGCACTGCGAGCGATCGGGGCTCGGCATGTGGTGGACATGTCGACCAACGTCTCGGACACGCAGCTTGCGGCGCTGTTTCAGGCGCTCGGGGTGAGCGTGGTGCTGGAGTCACGGCCGGGCGAGCGCACGCAGCAGCTTCTGCAGGTTCTGCCAACGGGGGGCAGCGTGATGATCTACGGTCACCGCGCCGAGGGCTCCTGCACCTTCGACCCGAGTGAGCTTACGCGTCACAACAAGTCCATCGAAGGCTTTCGGCTGCTCGATTGGATGCAGCGGGCGGGGTTTGCGCGGTCGGTGCAGGCGGCGCTGTTTGCCCAGAAGCTGTGGACCGTCGAGCCCAAGGGAAATCCAGTGGGCGGTGCGCGGCTGCCACTCGACAGCTATCATCAGGCGCTCGATCTGCTCTATCGCGGACGGATCACCGACGGTCAGATCCAGTTTTCGCTGTCAAGCTAGCGCGGCTTTCGTCGGCAGCTCACGGCGGACGATGTCGCTCATGTTGAGCAGGTTGACCGTGAAATGAACGGCAATCGGGGCGAGCAGGTCACCGGTCAGCACGAACAGCCCGCCCAGCACCACGCCCATCAGCAGCGCAGATACCGTCCACGGTACAAAGCGGCTGCTCGGCCCAATGTGCAGCAGCGAAAACAGCCCCGCCGAGCCGAAGAGTCCGAGAAGCAGCCCCGCTGGTCCGGGGATCGCTTGGTATAGATGTAGCATCAGCGCGCCTCGGAACAGACACTCCTCGCCGATGGCTGAAGCTGCCGCAACCACCAGGATGTCCCGCCGACACAGCGGACCGAGCACCTGGCGGAACTCGTTGTGGAGCGTCTGCGCCCACGAAAAGCGCTCTTGCAGGTAGCGGGTCAGCAGCACCAGCAAAAGTCCCATCGAGCCACCGAGCGCCACGCTCGATAAGAGCTGGCCCATGCGCAGCCCCGCTGCCGACCCCGAGTTATCGACGAGAAGAATGTTGGCGTGCCCACGAAGCGCGCCCCAGGTCACGGCGGCCAGCGTCACGGCTCCGTAAAACGAACCGACCCTGGCCGCAATGGCAAAGCGAGACTCAGATCGCTGCGAAACAAGCTCCACGTGGCAAGGATATGTGGCACCCCCCACACTGGAAAATTTTCACACTTATTTAGGGGGTAGCGGCTGGTGCTTCGGCGGGTTTGCTGTCGGAAGCTGGCTTAGCGGGCGCAGCCTTGGGTTCCGTAGCCTTTGGCTCTGCCGGGGCTTTGGGTTCCGCGGCGGGCTTGGCCGGTTCCGGCTTGTCCGGTGCGGCGGGCGAGCCTTCCGGCTTGGCGGCGGGCGGTGGGACACTCGGCTCGCCAGTGGCTGCCGGGACCGGATCGCCAGGGGCCTTTTCGACCTTGATCCGTTTTTTGGGCTTCTTTTCCGGCTTCTTGGCCGCCGCATCATCATCTTCCGGTTCATCACCGGTCGGTGTCGCCACCGGCGCAACCTTTCCGGATGGCGGAGGCGCGGCGCTGGCATCCACGGTCGGCGCGGCCAGATCGGGAACTGGAGCCGCATCGACCGCCAGTCCGGCATCGACGGCGACAACCGGCTTCGGTGGCTCTGCGCTGGGTAGAGCTTTCAGGGTCAAGCTGCACGGCAGGCCCTCAATGACGTTGACCGTCAGGGCCTCTGACTTTTCGACTCCATCGGACGGGTTGCGCAGCACGAACCGATGCTGTCCGACGCCCAGCTCGATCGTCATAAGCTCTTTGGGGCTGTGGGTCACCCCAATTGGCGCTCCGCCACCATCGACCCAGACCTGCATCCCAGCGGGCTCGACGAGCACCGCGCACTGCGCTCGGACCTGCGGCTTGATTCGTTTGGGAATCAGCACGATCGCCAGCACCACCAAGGTGAGCACGAGCGTGAACAGCGCCAACCAGACCACAAACGAAACCCTTGCTACCGGTTGCGCGACGCCAAGTTCGGGCGTGCCCGTGGGCGTTCCCGGCGGCGGCCCTAGCTGATAGCCTTCACCGAAGACGCGACGCTCTGCGGGCTTTTCGCCGGGCAGGGTCATCGTCTGATACTTGGCATGATCCTCGGGCGTGGGGGCGGGGAGTCCATCGCCGCTGACTTGCCCGACGATGACGGTGATGTTGTCGGGTCCACCACCGGCCCGTGCGAGATCGATCAGCTTGCGGGCTGTCTCGGCCAAATCTTCGGTCGAGGCGAGCACTTCTTGGATCTCTTCATCGCTGACAACACCAACGAGGCCATCGGAGCACAGCATGACCCGATCGCCACGACGCAGCGTCTCGCTCGACAGCACGACCTCGATGTCTTCTTGGACGCCGAGCGCCTGCAAGATGACGTTCGAGTGCTCGAACAGCTTGGCCTGCTCGGGGGTGATCTGACCCGAATCAAGAAGCTGGTTCACCAGCGATTGATCGTGGGTGATCTGCGTCAGCGTGCCCGATCTACAAAGGTAGGCGCGGCTGTCACCGATCTGCGAGACGACGATCTGGTTACCGAGGATGACCATGCCGGTCAGCGTCGTTCCCATGCCGTTTTTAGATAGATCGGCGCAGGCTGCTTCCCAAATCTCGATGTTGGCCCGTGCCGTCGAGTCTCGCAGCCAACGTGACATCCGCTGGAAGCTGGATTCGTTCTGGGCCTCGGGTGGCAGCGAAACGCTGGAGCCGGTCAATGCGTCTGCGGTTTTTCCGTCAGGAACATTGGCGTCGCCGACGTACTTGAGCATCTGCCGCCGCATCGATTCGACGGCCATGTGCGACGCAACCTCGCCGGCTGCAGCACCGCCCATCCCGTCGCAGACCACCAGCATCGCTCCCTTATCGGTAAGCGTGATCTCCCGCGGTTCTAGGAAGTTGGACTCGCCGGTGCCGAGGTCAACGATGATGAAGTTGTCCTCGTTGTGCTCGCGGATGAGCCCAACGTCGGTGGCACCAACGATGCGGACCTGGATGGTGGGTTTTTCGTCCGACATCATGGGTCCTATGGCTCGTACCGGAGCACTTGTTCGCCCAAGCGAATGACGTCGCCGGGCTGGATATCGCGATCACCGCGTAGCCGCACGTAGGTTCCGTTCGATGAATTCTGGTCTTCTAAGCGTACTTTACCCCCGACCCGAGACACCAGAGCATGCCGCCGCGACATGAATTCATCGTCGGGGAAGACGATGTCGCCTTCCTCCCGGCCCAGCAAAATTTCTGAGCGGCTTAGATGCCAAATGTCACGACTGACCGCTGCCGTCGTGAGCTGGCGCAGGCGTCCCCAAGATTCGCGCGGAATGCTTCCCAACACACGCACCCCCTGCTCACTGACCGCGGGTTGATCTCGCTCGTCGCTCAGGAGCAGCTCGAAGCGGATCAGCTCGCGGCCAACGAAGAAGACATCGCCAGCCTGCAGCTCATGTGGTTCGCGGAGCTGCCAAAACACCCCGTTTACGGTATCGAGAGCCCGCACTTTGATTCCGCTCAGGCTCGGGGTGAGCCGAACGTGACGAGCGGCCAGATACGGATCATCGGCAAAACAGCGGTGGGTGGTTCGACCCAGATCGCAGCTTTCACCGCTCAACGTCAGCACTTCACCATCGCTACCATCGCGTCGCAAGAGCACCACGCGACCGCGCAAGCCTTTGTCACGCCCAGCACTCGGTTCAGCGCTCGGGCCGCGCTGCGCAGTCGGGATGGGTGCGGCGGCTTGCGGCCGGACTGGGGCTTGCGGCGGATTGCTTCCTCGTCGAGGAGGTGCTGGTCGCGAGGCAGCTTCCGGAATGATCCGATTGCCGCAGTGCTGACAGTACATAAAGCCCGCTGGCGTCGGATGTCCGCAGTGCCCGCAGGCGATCTTGGTCTGAGGTTGGCGCTTGCTGTTCAAGTTCTGCCCGCAGCTTCGACAGAATGACACAGAGACCGGATTCGAAGCGCCGCAGCTCTCGCATGGGGCTTGGTCGGTGCTGGCGGCCTGTGGCAATCCGTGCAGTCGTTCGTCCTTGGTTGGCTGTTTATCCGACGGTAAACCGCCAGAATCGATGCTGCCAACAGGCAGTGCTCGTAGCGCCAAGGGAGGTTCAGCCGACGCGGCCGGGATCGAGGTTGCCGCCGCTGTCGAGCCGACGCTACCCACCACTGCCCCACCGGGACTGTCCGACAGGCCGTCGACCGACCTGCCACAGTCCTGGCAGAACAGCGCGCCGTCTCGATTGGCTTTTCCGCAGTTCTTACACCGTGCCATCGCGAGGTAACCGGGATCTTGCTCTCCCTATATTAACTAGACAGTGAAGGGGCGAGCCAAGCCCAAAATCCGGGTTTACACCGCTCCGCCCCAAAATATTCCCAGCAAAGGTCGCGGTCCAGGCCGCCAAGGTCGCTCTGACTGTTTACAGGGTGATGCGAGGTGCGCTAAAACCTCTATCCCTACATGAGTCGAAGCGCACAGGATGGAAGCACTGCGGAGCGCGTCGAGATGCCGGTTCGGCAACTTCTCGACGGAGCAGGGCAGCCGGTGGTGATGCAGTGGCCCCGGTTCACGCGTTGGCAAAGGCTCGTTTGCGGCGTTCATCGCTTGCGTGGTGTGGGGATGTTCGTCGCTGCTCTCGGTTTATTGGGTTCGTTGCCGGGCTGTATGGGGCCGGTCGCGAAGGCACCCTACTCTCGACGGCTCGGTTCGGGAGAGGCTGGCAGCCTGATCGGGCCGTTTGATGGCCAAGTCATCGATCAAAGTACGGCAAGTCCGCTGAGCAGCGCACTGGTCGTCGGGACATGGGCATTTCAAGAGGCCGGTGGCATTGCGGTGCCCGAGTCGGCATATTCGGTGACAGCGGTCACTGGCAGCGACGGTAGTTATTCCATCCCGAGCCTGCCGGCGGGTCGTCAGTTTGCCGGGCTGCTTCGTCGCTTCACGCTGGTCGTCTACAAGGCCGGATTTGTCGGTTATCGATCGGATGTACGGTTCGACGATCGCTCACCGCGTCATGACTTCGTGCAGCGCGGCAACGTGGTCCGGCTTGATCGCTTTCCGCAGGGAGAGTCGCACGCAAGGCACTTGGTGTTTTTGGGCAGTGGGGCTGCGCTGCGTGGAGCCGCTCAAGCCGAGATCATCCAAGCTGGACTGGAGCTGCAAGAATCGGCACCCCAGCTGGCACCCGATCCAACGGTGACGCTTGCGCCGGCGGCGGCGTCGTCGTCGGAGTCGAGCGACACTCACTGATTGGCAGTTTTGCCATGGGTAGAGAAGGAAGTTGAAGTTGCGGATGTGGATTTCTCGACGATGGAACGGGGCAGTGGCGGTGGCGGCAGCGGTCGCAACGACGGTGCCCGCCCACGGGTATGAGGGGTCCACCACGCTGGCTGGGTTGACCGAACAGGCGGCGCTGCAATCTCGGCTGCATCGTCGGGTGGTCGAGAGGTTTGCGCTCTCGCTTGGGATTTTCGAACCCCTGCGATTGGACCCAGCGACGCTTTCTACCGATCGCGCTCGCAACTTGTTCGTGCGGCTGAGCGCCCTGGATGCGGGGCAGGGTCATGCGCCGGAGGTGCTCACTCGCAAAGGTGGGCAGAGCCTGTCGCCGCTGCGGCAGCATGTCTTGGGCTGGCTTTCGGCAGGAACGGTTTTGGAAACCCATCCGGCGCTGCGCGTTCGTCACCACTTCGTGGATGGAAAAACTGGCACCGGGCTGCGTCGACAGCGAGGTGTCACCGCAGTCGCGGCCTCGACCGATGCAGTGCAGCAGGGAATTTCGTCGCTGCGGCAGTTGTTTTCGGGCGCAGCGATGGACGGTACGGGCCTGGCTGCTCCTGACTGGATTGAGTCGGCCGACAACGACCTGGGGCTGACCGCTTTTTGGGATGCCTATGAGCGTGCGGTCACGGCGGAAACCGTGGCGGCTCGTGAGACGGCGCTGGTGGAAGTGCTGCTGTCCGTAGGCGCGATGCTGGCGGTGCTGGAGCAGGGCGGTGATCCGGCCTACGTTCATAACGATCTCCACGCGGTGCTGGCGGGGCGGTATTCGAGCTATGTCACGGAACGCTACGGCCGGGCCGGGGTGCCGCAGCCAGATTCGAAGCTCGAGATTGCGCCACCACAGCGGTTTCGAGATCTGCTGTTCGATGGCAAGGGCGGCGGGCTGGCAGAGCGGACCGCGCAGAGCTATTTGTCGACGGACTCGATCTCTCGCAAGGTACTGCCGGCTGGGACCAAGTTGGCCGGGCAGGGCGGTTACTTGTCGACTCCTTGGGCCAAGCACTGGCTGGCCTGGACGCAGCAGCGTGCTTCGGATGAAAGTGAGTCCTTGGACCGTGCGCTGTTTCTCGATGATCGGTGCTTTGCCGACTATGCGAGTGCGCTGCTGCCTGCGGTGGGCAAGTTCGCCCAGGTCGGGCTCGACTTTCTGCTGCGCGGCGATCTGCGGCTGTCGTTTTCGAATGAATCGGGTTTGATCATCAAACTACTCGACGAGCAGCTCGGCAGCGGTAGCTTGACCGTGCTGGGCGAAAAGGCATCGGGTGAGCGACAGATCCTCAAGACACTGTCGACCCTGCCATCTCGTCCGGGCGTCTTGGGAACCGTGCCGTTCAGCGAGGAATCGGTCAAAGACTACGTACGGCTGGTGGTGCTGTGGAAAGGCCGCGATCACAACGGCCAGCACCTTGTGACCTCATCCCAGCTTGGGCTTCGCAAGCCCGAACCGGTAGCCCCCGCAGCCTCCGCCCCCGAGGCTGCCAGCGAGTAGCTTACTTATCGAGATCGGCGGCCAGCTCGGGGCGATGGTTGCTGGCGACGCCCCAGCGCGACTTTTTCCACTGGCCTTGATAGGCCATCCACATCCCCATCGCATCGGTGACAAAGCGCAGCGCCAGCGGCTCGGTTTGGTTGAGCTCGTGCTGTTCTCCGGGATCGTCCTGACCGTTGTAGAGCTTGACTTGGCCCGAGCCCCCGACCCACAGCTTGTAGCGACTGAGCCGCATCACATGCGCTAGCTCGTACTGGCTGGCGATCGCTGGGCGGGGATAGCCTTGACCCAGGCCTTGCGCCACCGAGATGAGCGACTCTCCTTGCACATCCTTGGGGATGGGCTGCCCGAGGGCCTCCGCCATCGTCGGCAGAATGTCCACTAGCTCGGCACCTTCCTCGACGACTTTGCCACCTGGGAACAGCGGTGGGTAGTAGATCCACAGCGGGATGTGGATCAGCTCTTGGCGCAGGGACTGACCGTGACCGATGCGACCGTGATCCCAGAACTCTTCCCCATGATCGGAGGTGTAGATGATCATCGTGTCGTTTTCGTGCCCGGTCTGCTTGAGCAGCTCGAGCAGCTTGCCGAAGTGATGATCGTTATAAGAGATGTCGCATTCGTACAGGGCCAGCACGCGCTGCCGGTCCCGCGCCGTCACCGTGAGCTGTCCAGCGACGATCTTGTCGAGCTGCGGGTCCATGCAGCCCTTCATAAACGGCCCATTATAAGGAGTGGGATCGTACTTGGAGATCCACGGCTCATAGGCCCGCCACGAGACGTGCGCGTCGATGGTGCCCAGGTACAAGAAGAACGGCTTCGACTTGCCTGGGCCTTTTTCCAGAAACTGCTTAGCGTCGCCAACTAGCTCGGCGCTCTTGAGCCCGCCGCCTTCGTGGATGTGGTTTTTGAGAACATCCCAGCCATCGCCAAAGCCCCAGCGCTTGGTGATGTAGCCATTGGCGATATGCGCGATGGTGTACAGCCCAGCTTGCTTCATCACCTCGGGGATGATCGTGAAGCTGTCCGGTAGGACCGCTTTGTCCGAGATGAACTTGTGGGTGGCCGGATACAGGCCGGTGAACAGCGAGGCATGGCTGACCCGCGATTCATTGCCCTGGGAGTACGTCACCGCAAAGCGCGTCGCCCGTTTTGAAAACTCATCGAGCACCGGCGTGTCGACTCGCGAGCTTTTGTTCCACAGCTTGAACTTGTCTGCGCGGGTATCGTCGGACAGCCAGAACACCACGTTGCGCGGTTTTTCGATCTTGAGCGGCGGCGGGGCCGCACCTCCAGCCAAGAGCTGGGCTTTGTCGAGCGCGAGCTTGTCGCAGGAGCCTTCGGCGCGGAGTCCAATGCGGCGAATCTCTCCGGCATGGCTGGTGAGCGAAAGGGGGACTCCGTCCAGGCTGGCGGTCTGGCTTGCACCACGCTGGCCGGGCTGGGGACCATCGACCGTCACCTTGAGCGAGCAAGCTCCACCATCCCCTTTTAGCGCCAGCGCACCGCCCTTGGGAACGAACGCATAGTAATGAAGCGCGCCACCCGATGGAATCAGCAGCCTCGATCCATCGGAGAGCTTGGGAAGGGGCGCGTTCGCTGGGGGAGTGCTGCCGCCCACTTGAATCCACTCCACGGCCGCTGCCGCTTTGTGGGAACCCGAACCGCCACCGAGCGCGAACGTGCCGCTCTGCGCAAAGGTCAGGCTGAGCGTGTTTTCCCCCGCGTGCAGTGAGTCGGCGGGCAGCGGCACGGTGACCAGTTGCCAGCCTTCGTTGAGCGGAACCGCAGCGCTTGATTTGCCACCTACGCTGATCTTGAGCGAGGACTTGCTCGGGCTCTTGAGCGATAGGAAGACCGTTTGATTCTGGGTCTGGCCTGGGTGAAGAGGCACCTGCAGCCTGGCCGCCGTTGTGGGCAGTGCGACCTTTTTGCCATCTACTTCCGAACGCAGCTTCCAACTGGGGGTCGGGCGTCCAAAGTGGGCATAGCGCGCAAAGCCTGCCGAGCCACCGATGAGTACGAGTCCTCCGCGCTGCTCGATGTGCGCCAGGGTTCGGTTCGCATGCAGATCAAAGACCGAATGTCCGGTTGGCACCACCGGCACTGCCGCTTGGCCAAAGGACGCGGATGCGAAAAGAAACGGGGTCAGGCCGGCGCCCAAGCTCCACAGCCAGCATCGATTAAGAACCTTCAACTTTGTTCGTCCTTCCAAAAATAATTCGCAAGGTCGGGGAACATACACGCAGGTTGGGCCGAAAACCAAGACAGGGGGCACAGCATTTTGGCCACTCAGCTACACAACCTGCTGCACATTTGTTCGGGCTCGGTTGGACCCCTTGTGTGGCTTGCCCGTCCGGGCGCAGCGGTTCCCTGTGCTGTGCCACAACAGCGGTTGGGTATCTGGCGGGCTCAGCGCGGGGCTGGGTTCGACGCTAAAATTAGGAAATCGTGGGATTTTAGGTCTTTACAAGGTCCCCGTGGCTATTGCCAAATGAGAGGTACCTAAATGGCGAGCAAGCATCCGCGCGGCCTTTACGTACTTTTCTTCACGGAGACGTGGGAGCGCTTCGGCTTCTATTTGATGCTGGCGCTGTTCACGCTCTACCTCACCGAGTATTACAAGATGTCCGAGGCTGAGGCCTCTAGCATCTACGGCGCGTACATGTTCTTTGTGTACCTGACGCCGTTCTTCGGTGGAATCCTGGCGGACCGGGTCTTCGGTTACACCCGCGCCATCTTGAGCGGAGCGGCGCTGCTGGGCGCTGGTTATCTGGTCTTTTCGATCCAGAACCAGACCGCGTTTTATGCCGCTCTGTTTCTGATGATCGTTGGAAACGGCCTGTTTAAGCCCAACATCTCGACGCTCGTTGGAAACCTGTATCCGCAGGGCGACTCCCGACGAGACTCGGCCTTTTCGATCTTCTATATGGGAATCAACCTGGGCGCGCTGTTTGCGGGTCCGGTCGGCGAGTTTATGCGCACCAAGTTTGGCTGGTCGATGGCGTTTGCGACCGCCGGGGTGGGCATGGCCTTTTCGTTCATCATCTTTGCGGCGCTGCGCAAGCACGTGACGCTGGGCGATACGCGGTCCTCGGTGGCGGCAGTGCTCGACATGCCTCTGCCCGCGGAGTACGAAGACCGTCCCGACCCGCCTCATGTCGAGCGGCAACGGATCATCGCCCTGACCATCATGTGTTTGATCGTGATGTTCTTCTGGATGGCTTTCCATCAGAACGGAACCTCGCTGACGTTCTGGGCTCGCGACAACACCGATCGAATGCTGCGGTTGGGCTCGTGGTCATGGGAGATTCCTCCCGGCGTATTCCAGGCCTTCAACTCGGCGTTCATCATCATCCTGACCCCGATAGTCGTCCGCTTTATGACCTTTCTGCGGGCTCGCAACCTGGAGCCGAACACCCCTGCCAAGATTGGCATTGGCATGCTGCTGACCGGCGTGTCGTACGGGATCATGGTCATTGCGTCGTGGCTTGGCGGAGATCACGGCAAGGTGAGCATGGGCTGGCTGATTGGCTGCTACTTCGTCATCACCATTGCCGAGCTGTTCCTATCGCCGATGGGCCTGTCGATGGTCACGAAGCTTGCACCACGGCGGATGACGGCGATGCTGATGGGCGTGTGGTTTATCGCTACCGCAATTGGCAACTATCTATCAGGGTTCATTGGTCGTTACTGGAAGCCTTGGAAGCACTCCGAGTTCTTTACGCTGCTCGTGGTGACTTCGCTGTTTGCGGCTTGTCTGCTGTTATCGCAGTACCGGCGGCTCAAGCTGGCCATGCCTCCCGAAGGTCCGCCTGAAGACGATAAGAAACAAGCCGATCCTGAGCCAGCGGTGGCGGCAGTCGCTGACGCTGGCTACTAGTCCCGCTCCGAGGTCGTTTGCGCGGAGATCCTGGACCACTCCTCTATACGTAGGTGTGTCGCCGTGTCTTCCGTCGAATCTGTCGCGCTAGGTGTCCGCTCTAGCACTCCTTCGGTCGCATCGACAGAACAGTACGTCATCGGGCCGTTCCTGAATCAGGGCGGCATGGCGACCGTATTTTTGGGCAAACACATTGGCCGCACCGGAATTGCTACGCCGATTGTGCTCAAGCGGCTGCGTCCGGAACTAACCCACGTGCCCGAGCTACGCGCTCTGCTGCTGGCAGAGGCCGAGCTGCAATCGCGACTGCTCCATCCGTGCATCGTGCGGACCACCGATCTGGTGGTTCTCGATGGCGAGTACTACTTGGTGATGGAGTATGTGCGCGGCGGGGACTTGCAGCTTTTGCTGCGACGAGCGCGGCGTCGTGGTCAGCGGTTTTCGGCGGCAGCAGCGTTCTATATCGTGCGAGAAGTGCTGCAAGCGCTGGCGTATGCGCATGAGCTGCGCGATCCCCAGGGTGCTCCGCTTGGCGTGATTCATCGCGACATCTCTCCGGCCAACATCCTGATTTCGGGGGATGGCGAGGTGAAGCTGTCCGATTTTGGGATTGCGCAAACTTCCACGGTCGAAGCGAGCCTGCGGCTGCGCGGCAAGGTTGGCTATATGTCTCCCGAGCAGGCGCGGCAAGAGGATCTCGATCCGCGCTCCGATCTGTTTTCGCTGGGCACCGTCCTGTATGAGCTGCTCACCGCCAAGCGTCTGTTTGTGGGACAAGAGGGAGAGAGCGCCAATCGGGTGTATGCCGCACCGATTTTGCCACCGTCCACGCTCTGTCCGAACCTGCCTCGGGATGCCGATGCCATCGTGCTGCGTGGCCTGGCTCTCGACAAAAGTGAGCGGCCTCACTCGGCACTGCAGTGGTACGAAGAGCTGCTGGAGCTGTCGCGTCGGCACGGGTTGTGGATGGATCGGGCCGAGCTGGGAGTCCATTTGCGCTCTGTGCTTGGCGATGAACCAGAGTCCTGGCGGCTTCTGGAGGAACGGTCGGGAACGGCGCGGATTCCGTCCTTCCTAGAGGAAGAAGACCTGTGGGAGGACAAAGCAGGCGAGGGCACGATGGGAATCTCGGTGGCGAGGACGCTCGAGTTTGTCGCGCTCAAGCCGAGTGAGGTGGCACCGATTCACTGCGACGTCACCGCGCCCGTGCCAAAGCAGACAGAGCCCTCTGTCTCGGCTTTGCTTCCAGTGGCACCGGCCACCCGCATCATCTTGGAGACGGCACCGCTGCGCCTGGTAGATTCCTTGCGCTTGCCGGTGGTGCGCGTGTTGGTGTTCTCGGTCCTGTCTTTGCTTGCGGCTGCGCTGGTGTGGCTGCTCCTGCGGTAACCGATCCATCGACCGGCAAAAGCCGCGATGATCCTGGTGACAGTGTCGTACCCCGTGTGCGATCATGATCACTCCAGCAGTTTTTTGGGCGACGCAGCTCATGAGCAGTACCTTGTCTCCAAGTCAGCGTCAGCACTTCCCTACGGTGGCTCGCTATCTCGATCAGCTACCAAGTGGGATCGATTCCTATCCCCAGTACCAAGCCAAGGCGAGCTTGCTTCATTCGGTGCTGGCCGACCACTCACTGGTCTCGGTGGCCGATGCTCTGCCATCGGTGCTCTCCGAAATGATCCTCCGTCCCCCTCCGCTGAGCGGCTGGCTGTCAGAGGTTCACTTCCGTTGCATCACCCGGGTCGTCTTGGATGCCTTCTTTCGGGATCGGCGCAAGTTTGTGACTTGGTCGTATGACGCGCAGCACAAGCTGCTATCGGGTCCGGTGTATGGCCTGCTCTTTACCCTGCTGTCGCCAGAGCGAGGTCTGAAGGTTGGTGCGACCCGCTGGGCGGCCTTTCACAAAGGCATGACCGTAGACATTGTTCCCGGAGAACACAGCGGACGGGTGACCTTCCGGTTTGCAGCGCATCTGTTCGATGATCTCGATCACGAAGTGACGCTGGCTGGACTGCGTGTCGCGATTGAGCTGATGGGGGCTCGTGGTGTCAGGGTGATGGAACGAACCGAGACGGCGACCTCTGCGAGTGCGCTGATGCAGTGGCGGTAAGTGAACCGTTCCGGTGGTTACGGCTCGACGATCAGCGGTCCTTGGAACACCCGTGTGGCCCGTGCTTGCGCATTCCCCGGAATCGGTGCCGGGTCGCTCCAGGGCAACGTAATGTGCAAGTTGTATCGTCCAGGTAAGAGCGGGCCCAGGTTCTGATCTTCGCAGCTCTCACCCACGATGCGACGTTGGATGGCATGGAGCCGGACCGCTTTGTGAATCGTTCCACCCGGTAGCAGGGTGACCCGCAGCTTCTTTTCGGAACGCGAACATAGACCCCCACAATCGGATTCAAAAGAAGAACCCTTGGCACTCCGCGCCACCGCATCAAAGGCCAGACAGGAATCATCCAGTTCGAGCGTAAGAGGTGCGCCCGATATATTACGCATAATAAGAGTCAGATTTGATGCCTGACCCCTACGGATCAACGCGGGCGTGGGGATGGTACGGATCGACAGTGCAGAAGGCTGCGGCACGAGCAGGTCGGTGTTCGGCAAAAGACAGCGCGGATCGGGATGGTCCGCGTCGAGTAGCGTTCCTTGACATGGATCGGTGTGCTGAGTCGCAGACGATGCGAGCGGGGACACCTTGGCGCAGCCAGCAGCGATGATGAGAGTCAGTGCCGCCAACCTGAAATCGTGGCTGAGCGTCCGAGTCTTGCCAAAAACGAAGCGCATTGCGCCGGAGTCTACTCGTTCTGATGTATGGCGACGTCGCAAAGAATGCGCCCCTGGCAATTGACAGATTTTTTGGCGACATGCTCTAATACTTCCGTGAATGATAAGCGCTGGCAGGATCTTACCGGGATGGTGTCGGCCCTGGCTGCGGACAGCATCTTGATTCAGCGGCGCATGGACCAAGTGACCGCGTCCCAGCGTGAGCGGTTTGCGGCGCTTCTGGCTGCGGCTCCTCCACCGGTACGGAGTCTGCTGCTGCCGCTTGTACCACCGACGCAACTGGTTCAATCGCACACGGTGAGCTGTTCGCTGCGCATGACCAAAACCCACTCTACGTCTGGTTCGATCATGGTGTCGCCGATCAACTTAGGCCATGCGCTGCTGTACGAAACCAGCCAATCCGAGCAGTCCTCCTTGACCATCGAAGTTCGTTCCGTTCCGAAGCAGGCCGCCAAGCAGAAACACATCTGAGGAGCCTTTCATGTCGAACAAGATCATTGAAGATTTGACGCATATTCCCAACATCATTGCCGGCCTGGGTCTGAGCATTGCGGAGGCGCAGCGGCACTTCGATCTCGACTATCTACAGTCGGTCGAGCGACTCTTGGTGATGGCGCAGTCGATGCTAGGAGGTCAAAAAAGTCTTCCTGGCACGGCAGGAAATTCGTCGACAACGACCACAGAGCTGACCGCAGAAGAGCGCAAGCAACAAGAGCAGTTTCAGGCGCTCTTTAAGGAACTCCTTATCGCCGTGGCACCGAGTCGCTACCAGTTCACAGAGACTACGCTCACCGTGAAACTAGATCTCGCGCAGCACGTCGATGTCTCCGCTGGGGTTGGTCTGTCTGCTGGAATTGGTGGCGTTGCGATCAATGCCGCGCTGAGCATCGGCTACGGCAGCGATTACCGAGGTGCTGCAGAGTGTAAGACCATCCTGCAAGCGGTCCCAGCCGATCAAGCGACGCTGCGGCTCCTGCTCGATCGTGCCAAGGACTTGTCGGCCAAGGATCTGAGCATGCCCGAGCGCAGCAAAGTGGATAGCGCAGTGCTCGCGCAGACTGGCAAAATTTACGAGCGCATTGTCGGTTGTCCGCCCGCTACCGTTAGCGAAGGCAATGATTCCGACACAATCGAAGTCAAGGCACCTCCTCCCGTCGAAAAGCAACCGCGCAACACCAAGAGCTCTTAGGCCTTCGCTGCCTTCCTTTCTGCCATGCCGACAGATACCGCCCACCAGACTCTGATCCTTCAACTGCGTACCGAGATAGACCGGCTTTATGATCGAGCCGCTGATCCCGGAAGCAGCCAATTTCGTAGCAAGTATGATGAGGTCGCGACACTTTGGGAAAAGCTACGCGACCTGACAAACAAGTCCCAAAGTGGCGACATCGCGGACTTTTTCGACGCGATTGGTAGCGGTGTGATTGGCGCGCAGAAGCGGCTCGACCGCGCCTCTGAGGAGTATGTTCGAAGCGCTCTGTCTGCCAGCTCCGATGTCACGGAGGATGGGAGTCCGGCGTTGGATTCCATTCCTGCGAACGCTTCAATGTTTCGGATTCCTCGAGTGACCGCTGAGCTCAAGTGTTCACTCGAAACCAACCACGACAAGAAGCTAAACCTCGTCTTTTATTCCGATCGCAGCGATGTCCGCGAGCTGCATCAGCAGACCATTTCGCTCGAAGTCGTGGCTGTGCCCGTGCCGCCCGACTATCTGAACCAGCTAAAGACCCGAGGGATTCAGCCAGAGCCTTCCGAGGAAGAACCAGAAGCTAGCGAGGAACGCCAAGGCTCCCCCAGTGGTTCGGGAGCAAAAATTCCGCAGATGTTCTCTCTGTCTAGCGATGAACCCGAGGAGCCAATAGCATCAACCTCGCCAGATGGAATCACCCAGTCCATGGCACAGCGTCTGGCTGAGGCAGACTCTCAAAAAGAGTCATCTCATATGCCTACTATTGACAGTGCGATGCGTTTGCCGTCCCTGCCAGCGGGAATGGCGCAGAGCATTCTTGAACAGAAGCTAAGTGATGGTAGCGATCGTCGCGAGGTCAAAGAGCTACTGGAAAAGCTGGTGGACAAAGCCGACCCAGCGCAGCAAAAGGCGCAAGGTCTGTCGGATGTTCAGCGTCGGCTCTTGCCAGCCTGGGACCGTGCTCTGGTGTTTACCGATGCGCACAACACGCGCTTTGTGCTGTTGGCGATGACCGACAAACATCCCCGACTCCTGCTGTGGCAGCTTGTGCTTCGCCCCGCTTCCTTGCGACTCCTGTACAAGCTTCCCAAACAGAAGCAGCTCCAGCAGGAGCAGGCCCGCTTGCAGCGATTTGTGGCCGGACTTGGCGACGCTCAAGCTGCGGCGCGGCGCAGAGACGGATAACCGATGGCGGATGTGCTTGCTCCGCTCGAAGAGCTACCCGCGACCACTGCGGCGCTGATGTCGGCCACGCTGCGCGCCGGACAAAGCCTGACCATCCAAAGTGGGGAGCGTCTTGCACGGAAGGGGAGCGGTCCTGGCGACGCGCTGTGGGCGATCCGCAAGACCTCGATCGATCTCCGTTTTTTGGTTGCCCGGCAAGGGGAAGAGGTCTTTTTCTTTTTCTTTAAACGTCAGCTTCCCCAGGTTCGGCCGTTGATGGCGCGGCTGCAAGCGTGCGTGCAGGCCACCGAGGCGGTGGTTCCTAGCGAATCATTGGTAGGGGGAACTCAGCCACTGAAGGGACTCCCGCAGCAGCCGATCTACCGTCTGAAAGTGCCCTCGTTTCTGTTTGTGAATCCGACAGCGGCAGAGCTTTCGCAGTATGCCCCACCGGGAACCACCGCCCAAAACGGAGTGCTGTTCCGTTTGGGCAAATCCGGTCGCAGCATGCTGGGAATCTGTCATCCAGAGTGGGGAGTCAAAGCGAAGGTTACCTATCAGGTGGATGGTGAGGAGCCGCGACTTTTGAGTAGTTGGTCGGTTGAGCCTTTCCTCGATCTGATCGAAACGCTGCGCGACTTCATCGCTTCGGAACAGACCCGCAGCACCGAGTTGGATCTCGATCTTCCTACCGATCCGAGCCAGATGTCGGATGTCCATGTCACGCTGTATTGGTTCGTGGAGGCATTCCGTGCGATGGAGGATGCGCAACGGTTGATGCCACCGGTCGCGTCTTCATCTGGGCCAGCTGGGCTGATAAGCCCCAGCTACGGCACCACTTCCTATTCCGCCGAGATTGCGCTTTCCGTCGATGCCAACGGTCGTTTTGCTGCTGCCAAAAGCCAGGATCTGATTTCCCTGGGAATGCGCCTGTCGGTTCAGCGAGAAAAGGGGGCACTGCTGGCAAGGATCGCGCTCGATCCACCGGACTTTTTGTGTCAGGGGGCGCTGCGGGATGCCTTCCTAGAGTCGCTGCGACAGAGTGCTCCGAAGGAACTCCGCAAGGCGCTGGGATTTGGAGAGGACAGTGCATGGTCCGACTTTTTGGACCGTTGCAGAGACCGTTCGGTGGTGTTTCGGATCGCTCGGGATGGCAATACGGATCAAGATGCCGTGGTGCTTCCGGGAACTGTGGCAGGGGCATTCCGGACGGTCATCTTGCGCACCCAAGCGGTGGTTGATGCGAGCGGACCCTCACCGCGTGTGGTGCTTGCGAAAACCGCTCGAATGTACGACTCCGCTGCGGGTCAGTCACAGACCTTGGACGTCGAGACAGTGACCTACTTTATGCGTCTGGCCAGTGCACTACAGGGCTGGCTGCGCGTGATCTAGAGAGTCTCGATCGAGACTCCCAATCTGGAGATTTTACTTTTCAGTAGGGCGGTGCAAAACGAATCGATCGAGGGTGCGGCAGTAGCCGTCACCGCCCATTCTTCCGATCGTATCGAGCACCTGCGGATCGGGGTCACCTGGGACTGCGCTGTGCGAATCTACGGCACCGTCTTCGAGATGCACAAGGACAATCCGTCCGATCACAAGGGTTCCTGCCAGTGGGCCTTCTCCAACGGGGACAAGCTGATGAAGGACGCACTCCATGGCGAGCTTGGCAGAGGCTACTCGCGGCGGACGAATCCGTTCGGAAGGATGCTCGGACACCTGACAGGCCGCAAACTCGCTGACCTCGTAAGGAAGCTCGGCCGAAGTAGCATTCATCTGTTCCCCTTCGGAAAAAGAGACGGTGCTGATTGTAAACTCTGGTACTGCAAGGATGTTGCGGAGGGTGTCTTTCATCGATCCATCGCGGCGATTGGCGACGGAAAATACCACTGTGGGCGGGTTTGCGCAGACTCCGTTGAAGAAGGAAAACGGAGCCAAGTTGGCAATGCCTTGGGCAGACACAGTTCCTACCCAGGCAATTGGTCGTGGGGTGATGGCAAACGTCATCAAGCGATAGATCTTGCGTGGCGAGATTTCGGTGGGGTCTATCTTCATGAGCGAGGAATATAGCGGAGAATCTGCGGCGACTCTGCTTTCCGTCTTTGGAGCGGCCATAGAACGTGAGATAGTTAAAGGATGGATTCCGCCGAGCATGAGGCGCTGTGTCGACGCTGTGGGATGTCGTGTCATTTTGCGGTGCCGGTCAACGGATTGGCGGTGGTGATTGATGCGCTGCGCTGCAAGTTCTTGGCTCGTGCCCAAGATGGTCGTTATCACTGCACAGTCTACGAAGATCGCTTCGACCGAGCGCCCTGGTGCCATACTGCACAGAGTGCTCTGACCGAAGGTTTCTTGGCGCAGGACTGTCCGTATGCCCGAGGAACTGCTGGCTACCGAGGCAAGGTGCGGCTCTCTGCTTCTTTGCAGAAGATGGTGCTGCCGGCGATTCGTGCTGAGCTTTTGCGGGTCGGTGCACCGATCGGGGCCGATCCCGAGCTGGTGGTTGATTTTCTGTCGGAAGCGGGTGGGACGTATCGGTTTGAGCAGAGTGCGGATGGTAGTCGCTATCTGTTTACCAAAGCTTCGCAAGCTGCGGACGATGCGCTCGGAGTGGACGCAGCGGAAGAGCAGAACCGGGCCGTGGTGCGACCGTCCTCGCTACGAGTGCTGTAAGGGTTCCGGTTGTCTGGCAGGTGCGCGGCGCGATACGATGTGATCGTTGATTTTCTGATCTCGCAGTTCCAAAGGAGTGTCCCGATGAGCGACAACGCTGAAGTCCGCCAAGTGATGGAACAGATCGCTGCTGGCAGAACGTCGAACCTGACCTGTCCGTTCTGTCACAAAGACAAGCTGAAGAAGGGAATGGGTGACTACGGTCCGGTCTTCACTTGTCCTTCCTGCCGTCGGTTTATTGAAGCGCCGATGGATGAGTAGTTCGCACCTTTCCGGATGCCCATGCAGATGGCGTGGTGATTTCATCCGACCTTGTCCCTCATCGGTTGACAACACTTGAGCGCGACCTAGATTCCTTGGCATTACAGTCCCGAGGCAACCGCCATGTTTCGTCAGCGTGAGGATGGTAGCGAGGTCGAAAAGGACTTCATCAAGCGGCAGATGCAGCAGCTCGTCCAGGCGCTCAAGCGAGTGCTTCACCTGGCCCAAACTGAGCAGCAGAGCGAACAAGCGGACGAAGCGTTGCGAGCAGCGGCTGCGACAGCGTTGAAGCTGGACCTGGCTCGGCTGGCTGCGGTTGATTCCGGCTCTTGCGCGGTCATCTTGGGAACCGCAGTTCGCATTCGGATGTACGCTCAGATCTTGGCTGCAGAGTCCGAGCTGCTGCGAATTCGTGGTCGAGAAAAGGAATCTACAGATCGGCTGCACCGAGCGCTGCGGCTGCATGAAGAAGCCGATCGCCGGTCTCCTCCCAGTGAAGAGGAAGTTCGCGAGCAAGCAGCGGTCCGCGCTCGGCTTGATCCTCGCTAGATAGGTTCCCTCTGTCTCACGAACATGTGAAGCAATATTCGGCGGTTACAGAGCCTGCTGTCGACGTTCGCGTTGATCGTGTCAGCATCAAACGATGCACAAATCGCCGACCGCTCTGCCGCCACTTCTGTTGGCCTGTAGTTCACTTGTTGCCATCGGCCTACTGGATGGCTGTGGTTCGGATGCAATGGGGGTGGATGATCTGGGTCAAGACCTGGCGATGGAGTCGTCGGTCGACCTGGCGATGCCGGATCTGGTTCCTCCCACTCCACAGATCAAGCACGTCGTGCTGATTGTGCAGGAAAACCACTCCTTTGATACCTACTTTGGGCGCTACTGTACGGCATCCGCTGGTTCGAATCCGACTTGTACTAGTGGTCCCGCTTGTTGTGAAGCAGCACCGGTGATGGAGGCTTCCGGATCGCCTCCGGTGGTGCTTGATGATGCGCTCAACGCAGGCCGCGACCCCGATCACAGCAAGGCCTGTATGGTCGCTGGAATCAATGGCGGCAAGATGGATCGCTATGTGACTGGGGCATTCTGTTCCGATGCCCGGAACTTTGCGATCGCTCCGTCTTCGCTGGTTAAGCCGTATCACGACTTCGCGAAGCAGTATGCGCTCGGCGATCGTTACTTTCATCCGGTGGCTGGCGCGTCATCCATGAACGACATGTACTTTGCGGTGGCCAAGTACGAGTTCACGGACAACGATCAAGTACCTGATGCGAACGGCCGAGGGTGCTGGTATCCGATCAAGACACCGGTAAGCTACACCGGAAAGAAGACCATCGTCGATGTCCTGGCTTCCGGAGGCCATACGTTTTCGGTCTATGCAGAGGGCTATCAAGCGATGAAGGATGCGGTGCTGTGTCCGTTTTCGCGGCCAGCAGACTGTACCTTTACGACTCCCTTGGTCACTCCCAACACCTGTGTCTACGATCCATCGGACTATCCGTTTCAGTACTATGCGCAGCTTGCGGACAAGCCGCAGTACATCAGGGATCTGTCCTCTTTCTCGAAGGACATCGCGGCGGGAACTCTGCCGACTTTTTCGTTCGTGAAGGGCACGTCCTATCACACCGAGCATCCCAACTTCGGCAACAAGATCAGCATGGGGGCCGGGTTTGTGCAGGGACTCGTGGGGCAGGTGCTTAGCTCGCAGTACGCAAACGACACGCTGATTTTGGTGACGTGGGATGAAAGCGGAGGGTTCTACGACCACGTGCCCCCGCCGCCCCCAAATCCGATTGACGGACAGGCCTCCGGACTGCGTGTTCCGATTCTGGCGATCGGTCGCTTTGCTCGCAAGAATCAGGTCTCTCACGTCGTGATGGAGCACTCCTCGATTCTGAAGTTTTTGGAGTACAACTTCCTAGATGGCAAGACCGGGCAGCTTGGGAATCGCGACACCAATGTGAACAACATCGGCAGTCTCCTCGACCCCAACCAGACCGGGATCGTCATTCCTGAAAACTAGCGCTCGCAGTTGCGCCTACCCAAACGAGGTTGCGCAGGAACCATCGCTACAGTCCCGAGCCGACGTTCTTCTTCGCAAGCTGTCCCGTCCGATCGTCCCCGAGTGCTTCCGATTCGCGGAGTAGGAACCGGAACACCGCGTTGGCCAGGACTTTTTCGCCTCGGGCATTCCATAGCCAGCACGCCCAGTTGTTGGCCTGACGATGTAGCGCCGTCCAGCCGAGCCGACGGGCCTCGGCCCCTCCGAACTCTTCGAGCCGCTGATAGGAATCACGAATCTGCGCCCACTCTCTCCACTCATCAAGCCATGGCAGGACGCGCTTGTCCGTGGTCCGTTCTTCCAGCTTCGTGGTCGCCGCTTCAAATTGCTCCAGCAGCTCGGCCCGCACTGCCAGCACCGCTTCACCAAGGACGCTCCGATTCGGAATCTGTCCATCCGGGAAGAGCTTGCTCGTCGGCATCGCCCCTTGGCGAAGATAGCTGTGCAGTGTCGCCACCACCTGGGTTCGCAGCGTCTGGAGCGCCTTGTGCTCGCTGCCCGGAATCGTCAGCGTCAGCGCTCGCGTCATCACCATCCGCTCGGTCTCTTTGTCGGCGAGTGCGTGGTCCCACAGCTCTCCCACCCTGCGCAGCTGCTCCGGTCGCACAAGATGTGCCTCTCTGCGCCACAGTTGACCCAACGCACGGAGCGCAGCAGCAAGTCGTGGTTGGTCAGCCATCTGCGGACTCTGGTTGGGCGTCGATTCGGTCACGGCGGGCTTGTGGTCCTGGGCCTGTTCGAGAAGCCGCCACAGATGCTGCTTTTGCGGGGCCCGAAGCCACAGCCAGTACAGACTATCACGAGACGGTGGGGACTCTTCCGGCATCGGTACGAACACCTGAGCACAGGCCGCCAGAAACTCGATGAGCGGGGTCTTTTTACACTCTGCCGAGAGCTTGCGGACCTTGCGCCAATCCCCGATCCGGATGAGCTCGACCAGTTGCAGCTCGCAGGCCACCGCCATCGCCCAGTCCGGCTTCACTGTGTCGTCGACCGTATCGAGGCAGCGCAGAATGGGCCCTGCTGCCGCCAGACCTTCTCGTCGGGCCAGCAGCATCGCCGCCGCCACCAGCGAGGCTGCTCCCCCCGGAAGCTGCTTCTGGTGCGCGGTCAGATACTCTTCATCCGCACGCGGATCGTGATGAAGCGGAGCGCGCAACAGCGCCAGGTTGCCGTAGAGCAGCGCCTGGCCGCGACGATCCGGGGTCAGCCACAGCGAAAGCAGCGCACCTCGATAGGTCCACTTGACCCAACCTCTCGGTAGAAACACCTCTTGGACCAGAAACATCGGGCGCTGTAACAGCAGAAGCAGACCGAGCGGTACCAGCAACCACTGCACCGCGCCGTGCGAGAGCTGGCCTAGCGCGTAGACCAAGCTACCGAAGAACAGCAGCCAGCCCGCCAGCCGCAGCGACAGCCGCAGATCCTCGGACTTGTGTTCGTTTTGCTTATCCTCTTTGCGCCACAGCTTGCCAAGGATGAGCGCGACGAAGAGCCCGAGGAAAAGCAGGCTCACTTCTTGGCTCCGAATCCCAGCGCCGACGGAGCATCCGGCCATGGTCCCGGTCCGCCATCCTCGCTGCCCCCTGCCACTGCGCCCGGTTCATTCGGGAGAATCTCTGCGGGAAGCTGCGCCCACAGCTCGTGCAGCAGACGCTTGTGCGGATCGCGTAGCTCGGCCATTGCTTGACGAACCAGCTCAGGGGACCGCTCGGCTTCCCCGATCGGAGTCTGGTATTTCTTCGAGGAGGGCATTCCCAGCTCGAGCATTCCAAGCAGCTTCTGGCCCTCGCGCTCCAGCTCGGCGCGGGTGCAGCTTGGACGAACCCCGAGGACGTAGAACGGGTTTTCTAGGAATCGCTCGCGGCTCATGACCGCACCATGATATCCGCTGCCGTGGTAGGAATCGACCCGCCATGGAACCCGATTCGTCGCCTGACGTTGAGCTTGCCGAGGTGCGGCGTGCGCACCGGCTGATGTACTACATCATCGCGGGGTGGGCGCTGTGCTTTGCGGTGATCGCGCTGTGGCCTGCTCTCAAAGACGGAGAGCTGTGGTCGAGCCGCTACGACTGGCGCTACTTCGAGACGATGAGCGAGATGGCCCGCCGCACCGTGCTGTGGTATCGGCAGCTCCCGCTGTGGAATCCCTACTCATGCGGTGGCGAGGTCGGGCTGGCCAACCCGCAGTCGCTCGATGGGGCACCGACATTTTTGCTAGTGCTGCTGTTTGGCACGCCGATGGGCTTCAAGCTGTCAATGCTGGTCTATCTGGCGCTCGGGATTTTTGGGACGGCGGTGCTGGCGCGGCGACTCGACATCGGCTGGACCGGTGCGATGGTGGCCGGTGCCAGCTTTGGGCTATCCGGCTATCTGGCGCTGCACCTGTCGGTGGGTCACATCAACTTTGCCGGGGTGTCGCTGTATCCGCTGCTGCTCTACTTTTTCCTGCGCAGCGTCGATGATCTGCGCTGGTTGATCTGGGCGGGCGCGATCGCGGGCTGGATTGCTTGCCTGGGCGGCACCTTTACCCCGGCGATGGCGGGCGAAGTCCTGGTGATGTGGGTGACCGCCCAAGCGTTTCGTCCGCTGCCGGATGAGCGCCGCTCCGGCTCGCAGCTTGTGGCGGGCCTGCGGCTGTACGGGCTGCTCGCTGCGGTGGGTGCGGTGGCGCTGCTGCTGGCCGCCTATCGCATGCTACCGACGCTGGAGTTTATCTTCGACCATCCACGACCGCTGTTTCGGCGGGCCCCGGACATGACCTTGCTCAAGCAGGTGCTGGTCGACCTGTTTGTGTGGCGCGACTTTGGGCCGCTGCCCCAGCGCAAGTACTGGTCCCATGAGTACACGGCGCGGATGCCGCAGCTCATTGTGCCGCTTCTGATGGTGCCGCTCGCGGTATGGATTCTGCGAGGCCGTCGTACCCATCGTCACGATCCGACCCTGGTTGGGCGGCTGTGGGCACTCACCACTTTTTCGGTGCTGCTGTCGCTTGGGAACTTTTCGCCGGTCGCCCCGTGGTCGCTGCTCCAGAAGCTGCCGGTGCTGCGCGATCTGCGGGTGCCCTCGCGGCACCTCATCCTGGCGGTGCTGTGGCTGTCCCTACTTGGCGGGGTGGGGGCCGATCGATTGATGTCGTGGGTGCGCGGTCAGATCGACAGTCGCTGGCCGGGTCGGCTGCTCGGCGCGTTTCTGGTCTTTGGGACCGCGATCGATGGGGCGGTGTTTTTCGCGCACAGCTTCGAGGGCGTCTTCACCGTGCCGCTCAGCCTACCCAGCGGGCCGGTGCCGTTTTTCCACGTCCAAGGCCACTGGAGCCAGATGCGCGAGCTGGAGCTACTTGGGCACGGGGTGATGGGCTGCGATGAAGAAGCGCCGCTTCAGCGGGCCGACAAGCTGGCCGTGGGCGATGTGCCGCAGCTCTGGTTCGCCGATCCCGCCCAAGGGCAGGTCCACAAGTACGACTACACCCCCAATCGGCGCGACATCACGGTCGAGCTGCGGGAGCCGGGGGCGCGGCTCTTCCTCAACTCGAACTGGAACGAGCACTGGAAGGCGTCTCCGAGCACGGTCAAGGTGGTCAAGGATCACGGTCAACTGGCGCTCGATCTGTCGGCCCTACCCCTCGGTCAGCACTCGCTGCGGGTGTCGTACTTTCCGCGCTCGTTTGGGATCGGGCTTTTGGTGTCGCTGCTGTCCTGGCTGCTTGCGCTCGGGATCTGGCGACGGCGACAGCGCGAGAAGGCCAGCCCAACCGGCGACTAGCGCTTTTCCATCCGATCGAGGAACCGCGCCAGCAGCGGCAGGGTCATGGCGACCCGTTCCCCGCAGCGCCGTTTGCACAGGGTCACAAAGTGACTCGCGGTTTCGTCATCCCCCAGGCGGTCAAAGCCCCAGGCACACAGCCCGAGCAGCGGGGGGGCATGCTCGGTGTCGATCGCAAGCTGCGCCCGTTCCCACAGCGGCGCGTCCAGAAACGGCACCTGGCCATCGCCGAGCGCCAGGTACAGCTCGGTCACGTAGAAATGGGCCCGCAGGTAGTCACCGGCTGGAACCGTCTGCACCTCGGCGAAGTGATGACGGGCTTCGGCCTGCTGGCCGAGCGACACCAGGGCCCGGACTTCCTGGTAGCGCGCCAGTTGCAGGAACTGCGGCTGCGGTGGGTATTCTCCCGCAAACAGTGCCGAGGCAAAGCGCGCCTGATCCCGCGCCGCCTGGTGATCCCCGCGATGGCTGGCCACGGTCGATAGGCGCAGGTGGGCATGACCACGCACTGCCTCGCTACCCCACGGTGGCCGCAGACAGCGCTGGAGCAGCAGCTCCGCCTCATCGAGTCGCGACACATGGATAAGCTGCGATGCTTGCTCCAGCCAGCGGGTGACGAGCAGCCCGTGACCCCAGGCCGCCGTGCCGACCAGGCTCAGCGCCAGCACCAGTGGATCTCCCGAAAACAGCGAGCAGACGCCAATTCCCGACAAGATCGACAGCGCCCCATAGACCGCAGCCCGTCCGGCATAGCGGCGGAGCGGCGAGATCACCGCCCCCTGGGTGTCGATGGCCACCAGCGCTCGTTCCTCGGCGGAACCGTCGCTTGAAGAGGACAGCGTGCGTGCGAGCTGCAAAGAGGCTGCCATCTTGGATGAAACCCTTACGCGGCGGATTCCGCAGCGGTGCGGTTTTGGGCCATCCACTTCCACAGTGGCGGCATGATCCGTCCGAGCGGTTCGTTGTCGAGCCGATCGAGTGACTCCCGAAGCAGGTGCCACGCCATGTCTTGATCGGGGGTTCGGCCCTTGGTGTAGGCCCAGGCACATAGCGCGAGCAGCGCCGACGAAGCGGTAATCTTGAGCGCCCGCTCGGCCCGCTCCCACAGCTCACTTGGCGGCGGCGGCTCTTCGCCCGCGCAGAAGCGAACATACAGATCCGTCGTCCAGTACTTGAGCAGCAGGTAGTCGCCCTGTTCGGTCTTGCGAATCGACGCCAGGCGCTCACGGGCTTCGTCTGGACGGCCTAGGTTGCACAGCGCGATCACCTCGCCGTATTGGCACGAGCGCAGGTGCGGGCTCTTGCGCCACGACTCTTGGTATAGCGAGATCGCGCTGCGAAGCTGGATGAGCGCCTCGGCATGCTCACCGCGCCGGGTTGCCACCGCACCCAAGTTGTGGTGACACAGGGCCCGCAGCCGTCGCCCGAGCAGCTTCCGCCGCAGCAGGCGTCGCAGGATCGACTCGGCCTCATCCAGCCGATCGTGGGACGATAGCAGCGCCGCCTGGTTGATCCGCCGGGTCACCATCAGGTTGCGACCAACGAGCGACCCGAACACCAGTGGAAACAGCAGCCCGAGCAGCCCCCACAGATAGGTGTATAGGATGCTCCCGCCGACGAGGATCGTGGTCAGCATCGCGTACGAGGCGGCCTGCATCATCTTGTACTGGGTCGGCGGGCGGACTCGGCCGTGGCTGTCGATGTAGACGAAGGTCTTGGGCCCAGCTTCTTCCAGCGTGCGTGCGAGCTGCATCTGGGGCACCTCTCGGGCGGGGTGCTCCATGGCCTGGTCGACCGCGTGCATCAGATCGGCCGGCATTCGTTTCGGCTCGATGCTGGTGGGGGCGGGCTCAGTAGCGCCTTCTGGTAGATTGGGCTTGGCCACTTTCTTTAGCCTATCATGTCCGCGACAAGAGTTTTCGGCGCTGTGCGTTGCTGCAAATCGTGAACTCAAGTACGCTCGGCTCCCGGAGGTTATCTAGAAAAGCCATGCCCACCCCCACTTGGTCGACCAGCCAACTGACCGCGTACGGGGTCGCCGGGCTCGTCACCTGCGCGCTCGTCGGTTACTTCGCCTGGACCGTGCCCGATGCCGTTCAGCGTGGCCGCGAAGGCGTCCGCCGGACCCGCGAGGCCCCGTGCCAAGTCCTTCGCCCCACGGCGCAGAACCCGGTGCTCGGGCGACTGCCGCAGCCCGCGCCTGACTTTACCCTCAAGACCCACGACGGCCAGGATGTGAAGCTGTCGTCTCTGCGGGGGCGGGTGGTGCTGGTCAACTTCTGGGCGACCTGGTGCCCGACCTGCGCGGTCGAGGAGCCTTCCCTAGAGCGCCTGGCCGAAAGCATGAAGGACCAGCCGTTTTCGCTGCTGGCGGTGAGCGTCGATGAAAACTGGGACTTGGTGCGCCAGCACTTCCCCCAGGGCTCGAAGATGACCGTGCTGCTCGATAAGGAGCGCAAAGCCCCCCAGGCCTACGGAACCGAGAAGTTTCCCGAGTCCTTCCTGATCGATCGCGACGGCAAGGTTCGCTACTTCATCGTCAGCGAGCGACAGCTCTGGCACTCCCAAGAAGTCAAATCCTGCATCCAAGCCCTGATCGACGAGTAGTCCCCGGACTGGGCTAGCTTGGGCTTGGGGCGGGTTCGTTGGCCAGGGGCGCGGGTTCAGCGGGGGCGGTGGGCTTTGCTCCTCGGCTTTGCCATTCGCTAAGGGGGGCGAGGAGGTCTTCGGCTAGCTGCGCCGAGGTGGCATCAGACTCTTCGACCTGGGCGATGACCTGGAGCACGTACTTTCGCAGCGCGTCTTGCAGCCGGACGAGCGGCTCTTTGACCACTGCCGTTGGGGGGGCGGCGTCCGTTCGGGCCAGCGTCACGCCGAGCGCCTCGCCGTATTCTTTGTGGGCAGCTCGCAGGTTGTCGAGGAAGGGCTCTCCTCCGAGTAGTTTGAGCTGCGCGGCCAGTCCTTCCCGATCGATGCGATCGAGACGCGCTTGGCACTCTGCCCACTCTTGCTGGAAGCCGAGCAGGGTAAAGCGCAGCCCAGCCGGGAACAGCGCCGTGAGCAGGTTGTGCGCGATGGCGGACTGCTTCGAGGGGGCAGGGAGCTTGCTCCAGCCGGTCAGGAAGTCAAACAGCGCCGAAAAGGCCAGGTCTTCGCTGCGATCCGCCAGCCGCGCTCGCTGTGGGTCGATGAGTCCAACCGAAAGTCGCTTGGTCAGGGCTTCGGCCACCTCTTTGTGAACCACGCCGAGCCGCTTTTTCGCCTGCGCCACGCCAGGCGGCAGCTTCTTTTTGTCATCCGCCAGGGTCAGCAGCGTTCGCACCAGCGCGACCGCGCTCGCCGCATCCAGGCGTGGAAGCTGAACCAGATCAGTCAGAGTAAATCGCTTCATCTGGGGGGTCTCCTTTGTTCACTTACAAACAGCGCCACCTGCGCAGCTATTCCCACCTCCGCACAGAAACCCTCACCGCTGCGGGCAGGTCGTGACCTCAGCTCACCGCAGTGGACTTCATGCCATCGAGGTCCAGACCCCGTCTGTACGCTGTGCACTGCGGGGATAGGCAGGTCAGAAGCCCGAAAAGACGCTGTGCACTGCGGGGATAGGCAGGTCAGAAGCCCGAAAAAACGCTCTGCATTGGGCAGAAGGCAGGTCAGAAGCCCGAAAAGACGCTCTGCATTGGGTAAGGGGCAGCTCGGGCGCTCGAATTTGGCTTGCCGATGGACTGTTTGGCAGGGTGTGGGCAAGCCTGCGAATACCTCAAGCTATCGGCGCAAAAGCCCGCTTGGTTTGTCACCAGCCGGGTCAGTTGGTAGAAGTCGCTGCGCAGATTGACTGGTCGGGGGATTTGGGGGCGCTGCTAGACTGGCAAGATCATGATTTTGCATCTTCCCAAGCTGACGCTTCGGCCTTTTTTGCCTGGCGATGTGGAGTCGCTGGCTCGTCATGCGAACAACCGGCGGATCTGGCAGAACCTGCGCGATGGCTTCCCTCATCCGTATACCAAAGGGGATGCCGAGCGCTGGGTGGCGCATGCCGCGAGCATGACGGAGCCGCAGGGGGTGTTTGCGATTGTGCTCGATGAGCTGGTCGCAGGTGGCATCGGGGTCCATCGGCTCGACAAAGATCCGGTCTATCGGGACACCGCCGAGCTGGGCTACTGGCTGGCCGAGCCGTACTGGGGGCGGGGGCTGATGACCGAGGCGGTGCGGGCGGTGACGCGCTATGCGTTCGATGAGCTGGGGCTATTTCGGATCGAGGCGGGGGTCTTTGGCTGGAACGTCTCGTCGGTGCGGGTGCTGGAAAAGGTCGGTTACTCGTTCGAAGGGCGGCTGCGCAAGCAGGTCTTCAAAGATGGTCAGCGGGTCGATGTGCTGCTGTATTCGCGCCTGCGCACGGATGAGGTAGAGTAGGCCCCCATGAGTATCGTGCCTACCGCGCCCACCGATAAGGCTCCATCTGCCACCGACAACAGCGACCTCGAAGGACAGATGCGGGATCGCCGCCGCATCGTCAGCGAGCTGCGAGCAAAGGGACACAATCCGTTCGCCAACGATGTCCGTCCCAGCCACCAAATCTTCGAGCTACCGGCCTCCCGTGCCGAAGACGTCGGAAGCTTGCCGCTGGAAAGTGATCTGCCCGCCGATGCGCCGCGCTATGCCGTCGCCGGGCGGCTGCTGCAAGTCAACGAGATGGGCAAGGCCAAGTTCCTGTTCATCCGGGGCGACCGGGGCGCGATGCTCCAGCTCTATCTAAAGGCCGACGTCGCCGAGGCGTTCGCGCTGTCGAACCAGCTTGGCCTGGGTGACTTTGTGCTGGCTGCGGGACCACTGTTTCGCACGCGCAAGGACAAGCGGGCGCTGCGGGTCGGGCACCTGCGACTGCTCAGCAAGGCGATTCGACCCCTGCCGGGCAAGGCGCTGCAAGACGGGCCGAAAGTCTCGGACGAAGACTGGCGCTACCGGCAGCGGTATGCCGACATGATTGTGCATCCCGAGGTGGCCGAGGTGTTTCGCAAGCGGGCGACGATTGTGCGCGAGATCCGCCGCTTCTTCGATGAGCGAAACTACGTCGAGTGCGACACCCGGATGCTGCTATCGACCAATGGCGGGGCGGCGGCCAAGCCGTTTCGGACCCACCACAACGCGCTCGATCTCGACCTGTATCTGCGGATTGCCACCGAGCTGGATCTCAAGCGTTTGGTCGTGGGTGGGCTCGATCGCGTCTACGAGATTGGGCGGATTTTCCGCAACGAGGGGCTGTCGCGGTTTCACAACCCGGAGTTCACCTCGATTGAGTTTTACGAGTCGTACGCCACGTACGAAAACCTGATGGACCTGACCGAGGAGCTGATCGAGCGGGTCTGTCAGGTGGTAAACGGCACGACGACCATCGACTATCAAGAGCACAAGGACGTGCGCCTCTGTCGGCCCTTCCGTCGCGCCACGATGCGGCAACTGGTCAAGGAAGCGCGGCCCGATGCGCCAATTGCAGACGGTCCCTGTAGCGATGCCGAGTATGCGGCGCTACCGGGTTATGCAAAGACGGTGCTGGGTGCCAAAGCGCCGACCGGCTACGGCCATGCACTGGTGGCACTGTTCGAGGAGTATGTCGAAAAGTCGCTGGTGCAGCCGACCTTTGTGTGCCAGTTCCCCACCGAAGTGTCGCCGCTGTCACGGAAGAACGATGCCGACCCGCGCTTTGTCGACCGCTTCGAGCTGTTTGTGATCGGCAAAGAGCTGGCCAATGCGTTCTCGGAGCTCAACGATCCCGACGACCAGCGCAGCCGCTTTGCGGATCAAGTAAGCGCCAAGGCCGGTGGTGATCAAGAAGCGATGGACTACGACGAGGACTTCTGCCGAGCGCTCGAGTACGGCATGCCGCCGACCGCCGGGGAGGGCATTGGCATCGACCGGCTGGTGATGGTGCTCACCAACAGCGCTTCGATTCGTGACGTCATTCCGTTCCCACAGCTCCGTCCCGAAGTAGCAAACCCGGCGGAGGGCGAGGCCAAGTGAAGCTGTCGTTCGAGCTGCTGGTGGCGGCGCGCTATCTGCGGGCGGACCGACCACCGGGAGCACTCGACCATCTGCGCTGGGCGACGCTCGGGCTGATTGTGGTGACGGCAGCGGTGTTCGCGGGTGCCGAGCTCGTCGAATACCTGATGCGTGACCACCTGTCGGAGACGCTGTGGAACCTGCGCGGTCCGCTGCGGGGGGCCAAGTACATCACGGTGCTGGTGACAGTGCTGGTCGGCTTTTTCATCGAGCTCATCCGGCGGCTGACGATCTTTACGACCATTTCGACGTTTGGGCTGTTCTTGGGAACCGGCGCGCTGGTGACGGTGCTGTCGGTGATGTCGGGCTTTGAGCAGGACTTAAAGACCAAGATCCTCGGCACCCACGCGCACATGGTGATCACGACGCCGGACCGTACCTTTACGGACTATCGTGAGGCGCTGCGCAAGATCGAGTCGGTGCCCGGAGTCCTGGCCGCGTCGCCGTACCTGTCGAGCGAGGTGATGATCGCGAGTCAGTCAAACCTGGCCGGGGTGATCATCAAAGGCATCGATCCCGACACGGTGGGCAAGGTCACCGAGCTGGTCAAAAACACCGAAGCGGGCTCGCTCGATCACCTGCTGCACCCCGACCAGATGGTCAAGCCCGCGAGCACGCGCACCCTGGGTTCTTCGTCGAAGAGCCCGGCGGTCGATGGCGGTGCGGTCGATGGCGGTGCGGTTGATGGCGGTGCGATCGATGGCGGTGCGGTCGATGGCGGTGCGGTAGCAGACGGCGGGGCAGGGGCATTACAACCGGGGAGTGCTGGGTTTGATCCAGTGGCCCCCAAGCCGAGTGGCCCCAGAATTCAGCCGCCGCGCAAGGTGCTGCCGGGGCTGGCGATTGGTCGAGAGCTGGCTCGCAACCTGCGCGTATTCGTGGGGGAGGATGTCAGCTTGGTGTCGCCGATGGGGGATGTCGGCCCGACCGGACCGATTCCAAAGAGCAAGCCGCATCGCATCGCGGCGGTGTTCTTTTCGGGCATGTACGAATACGACAGCAAGTACGCCTACATGAACCTGCCAGCGGCCCAGAAGTTCCTGGGGCTCGCGGATGAGGTGTCGGGGCTGGAGCTGAAGCTGCAAAACCCGGAAGCAACCGACGAGGTGACGGCGAAGCTGCGAGCGGCGCTCGGTGGGGAGTTTCTGGTTCAGGACTGGAAAGAGCTAAACCGCAGCCTGTTTGCGGCGCTGAAGCTGGAGAAGATCGCGATGTTTATCGCGCTGTGCTTCATCATCCTCGTCGCGGCGTTCTCGATTGTGTCGAACGGCATCATGCTGGTGATGGAAAAGGGCAAAGAGGTCGCGATCTTGAAGTCGATGGGGGCGTCCGACCGGGCGGTGCTGCGGATCTTCGTGCTGCTCGGGGCGTACATGGGCTCGGTCGGGACGACGGCGGGGGTGCTGACCGGGGTGATGACCTGCTGGGTGTTCGATCGATTCGGCCTGCCGCTCGATACCGACGTGTACTACATCACCAAGCTGCCGGTGAAGGTGAGCGTGGGGGAGCTGGCCTCGGTGCTGCTGGCCTCGCTGGTGCTGACGCTGCTCGCGACGCTGTATCCGGCCTGGCAAGCGGCGCGGCTGCGTCCAGTGGACGCGCTGCGGTAACCGAGCGACGACGCTGAAGGGGCGACTCTGTACAGCCGGGCAGAGCTATGGACTACTTACGCTAGAGGTGTCCGATGAAGAAAGCTCTGCTTGTGTCCGCGCTGCTGCTCGCGGGCTGTACCCACCACATTCGTGTCGAAAATCCGTTCTACCGGCAGACCGAGGTCCATCGTCGCTGGGTCCACGGCTGGCTGTTCAACCTGGTCGGCGGCTACGCCAACACCGCCGAGATGTGCGGCAACCGACCGATCGCAGCCATCGATACCAAAAAGAGCTTCGGCAACCATCTGATCGGCCTCATAACGCTCGGCATCTACACCCCGATGCATCTGACGGTGACCTGTGGTGAGCCGCAGCACGGTGGCTATCCGGGTCAGCCGGGGATGATGCAGCCGCACTACCAGCCCGCGCCGAGCTATCAGCCCGCGCCGAGCTATCAGCCCGCGCCGAGCTATCAGCCTGCGCCGAGCTATCAGCCCGCGCCGAGCTATCAGCCTGCGCCGAGCTACCCGCAGCCGGTCTATTCGACGCCACCGCAGGGCTATTATCCGCGCTAGCCGTTTGGATCCACGAACCTATGGGGCTGGGTGGCGAAGGCTACGCACCAGCTCGGCTTGTCCGTCGGCGTGATACGAGGAGCGGACGAGCGGGCCGGACTCGACGTGCGAGATGCCGAGCGCGAGCGCTTCCTGTTGAAGCTGGGCAAACTCGTCGGGGGTGACGTAGCGCTGGAGCGGCAGGTGCGACTTCGACGGGCGGAGGTACTGGCCCATCGTCACGATATCGATGCCGAGGCTGGCTAGCTCACGCAGCACCTCGCGCACTTCGTCGATTGTCTCGCCGAGCCCGAGCATCAGGCCGGTCTTGGTCACCGCCCCGCGGCTCTTGGCATGGGCGAGGATCTTGTAGCTGCGTGGGTAGCTGGCCTGCACCCGCACCTGTCGGGATAGCCTCGGCACGGTTTCGAGGTTGTGGGCAAAGACATCGGGGCCGGCGGCGAGCACGGTATCGACATCGTCGGTGTTGCCCTTGAAGTCGCCGGTCAGCACTTCGAGCGTCATGCCATCGCAGTGCTCGCGAACCTGGCGAATCGTTTCCGCCCAGTGCGCGGCACCGCCGTCCTTGAGATCATCGCGATCGACGCAGGTGATGACGGTGTGCCGTAGCCCCAGCTCTTTGAGCGCCAGCGCCACTCGTCGCGGCTCATCGGGGTCGGGCGGCAGCGGTCTTCCCGTCGGCACATCGCAGAACTGACACGAGCGCGTGCAGATGTTGCCGAGGATCATGATGGTGATGGCGCGACGGCTCCAGCACTCGCCGATGTTGGGACAGCTCGCCGACTCGCAGACGGTGTGGAGCTTTTGTCCATGGACGAGGTCGCGGACCTCGAAGAAGGTCTTGCCCGAGGGCAGCCGCGCCTTGATCCACGCCGGGTGCCGGGGGCGGAGCTCGGCGGTCGGTTCGCTGTTGCCGAGGACGGGAAGATGTCGAGCGGTGTGCTGGTTGCTGTCCATTACAGGTCGATGGCCTCGCCGAAAGCGGCCTCAAAGGCCCCCTTCATGATCTCGCCATAGGTTGGATGCGGCAGCACGGTATGCAGCACCTCGGTCGCGGTCAGCTCGCCGCTGCGGGCCAGGCACAGTGCCGAGATCATGTCGCTGGCAGTGCCGCCCAGGATGTGCGCGCCGAGGATTTCGCCGGTCTGCTCATCGAGGACAACCTTGACCATTCCCTCGGTTTCGCCGGTCGCTTGCGCTTTGCCGGACGCCTTGAATGGGAACTTGCCGATCTTGATCTTGCGGCCTTGCTCGCGGGCTTTCTGCTCGGTCAGGCCCATCGAGCCAACCTCGGGTCTGCAGAACGTCGCGCCGGGCATGCTGCTTAGGTCCACGCGGCGGATCTCGCGCTCTTCAATCCCAGCGAGCTTTTCGACACAGGCGATACCCTCGGCAGAAGCCTTGTGGGCGAGCAGCGGTCCACCAATGCAGTCTCCGATGGCGTAAAAGCCGGGCTCGGGCTTGCCGTTTGGATCGAGCAGCCGATACCACTCATCGACGGCCAAAAAGCCCCGGTCAATCTTGACGCCCGCCGCCTGCGCGCCCACGGTGTCGAGGTTGCCGGTGACGCCGACTGCTGAGAGTACCTTGTCGACCACCAGCTCTTGGCTCTGGCCGGTCGAGTCGGTGAAGCGGACCTTTTGAGAGTCGCCGCTCTTTTCGCAGCCCGCAAAGCGCGCACCGAGATGGATGCGGATGCCTTGCTTGGTAAGCTCACGACGGAGCTGCTCGGCGATCTCGCTGTCTTCCACGGGCAGGATCTGCGGCAGCGCTTCAAGGACCGTCACCTGGGTACCGATGGCGTTATAGAAGTACGCGAACTCGATGCCGATTGCCCCGGCTCCAACGACCAACAGCGACTTCGGCTGGCTCGGCAGGTTCATCGCTTCGAAGTACGTCAGGATGTCCTTGCCGTCGGGAACAAGGCCTGGAATGGTCTTCGGCTTGGCCCCGGTCGCGAGGATGATGTGCGGTGCGGAAAGCTCTTTGCCATCGACAAACAGGCGTAGCTTGCCGCTTTCCCGACGCAGCGTCGCGGTCTTGTCGAGATGCTCGATCTGGTTCTTTTTGAACAGCAGACCGACGCCCCGCTTTTGGCCCTCGGCGATCTTGCGGCTATTGGCGATGGCGGCGCTGTAGTCGAAGCGGAGTCCGTCGGCGATGATGCCCAGGTGGGCACCTTTCTTCACGCTGGCAAAAAGCTCTGCCGAGTGAAGCAGTGCCTTGGTCGGGATGCAGCCCCAGTTGGCGCAGATGCCACCGAGGTGAGCACGCTCGACCACGACCACTTTCTTGCCAAGCTGGGCGGCGCGAATCGCGGCGACGTACCCACCGGGTCCGCCTCCGACCACCACCACCTCGGGACCTGTGCTCGGCGTACTTGGACTGGCTGGTTTGTTCATTACAGCACCAGCAGCATCGGCTCGCGCAGGCCCTCGACCACTTTGGCGAGAAGCTGGGCACCGAGTGCGCCATCGATGATGCGGTGATCGCACGACAGCGTCAGCGTCAGCCGCCTTCGGATCTCGATCGTGTCTTTGCCGTCCGTCTCGACGACCACGGGTCGCTTTTCGACCTGGCCGACCGCGAGGATGCCACTCTCGGGTGGATTGATGATCGCGTAGAACTCGCGAATACCGTACATGCCCAGGTTGGTCAGGCTGAAGGTGCCGCCGGTGTACTCCTCGGGACGGAGCTTCTTATCGCGGCCGCGACCGGCCAAATCACGGACCTCGCGGGCAATCGCACCGAGCGACTTCTGGTCGGCCCCACGAACCACCGGAGTGATCAGGCCGTCATCGAGTGCTACCGCCACGCTGATATCCACTCGGCGGTGCGCAATCGCATTCTGCCCATCGGGTGCAATCGACATGTTGGCCCGTGGCACAAAGCGCAGTGCCCGAGCGAGCGACTTCAGGATCAGGTCGTTGACCGAGACCTTCTCGCCGCCCGAGGCTTGGCTGGCGCGGTTGAGCTGCTCTCGGAAGGCCATCGCCGCTTCCATGTCGACTTCGCTCGTCAGATAGAAGTGCGGCACGGTCTGTTTGGCCTCGACGAGGCGCCTAGCCGCAGTGCGACGAATCATCGACAGCGGTTGGATTTCATCCCCAGCAAGTAGCGTCGGAGCCGCCGCAGAGACTGGGCTTACCACCGCTGGTGCCGTCCCCGCAGAGAGTCTCGGGGCTGCTGCGACATCGCGTTTGACGATGCGACCACCCGGTCCGGTGCCCTTGACGGTGCGGATGTCGATTCCAGACTCGGTGGCCAGTCGCCGGGCGAGAGGAGACGCATGAAGTCGGCCGCTCGCCGGAACGGAAGCTGCTGCCGAAACGGGAGCTGCTGCCGGAACGGGAGCCGCCGCCGGAACGGGAGCCGCCGCCGGAATGGCCGGAGTCGAAGCGACCGCCACCGGGGGAGCCGCAGGCTTAGGAGCCGGCGTGCCGGCAGTGATTTCTTTGAGGAGAGCCGAGATGTCTTCCCCGCGTGATCCAAGGATCGCCACCGGAGCGCCCAGCTTCACCGTCTGACCGGGCATCGCCAGCAGCTTCAGCAGATAGCCCTCGTCTTCGAGGGGGAAGTCCATGTTGGCTTTGTCGGTCTCGACCTCGGCGACGATGTCACCGGGGTTGATCTTGTCGCCTTCTTGCTTCAGCCACTTGGCCACCACGCCTTCTTCCATCGTCGGGGACAGGCGCGGCATCGAGATGAGAGTCGCCATGCTGTGTAGTTCTCTCCGCGTTGGCAGCGGTGTTATCTGGGTTGGTTATTCGAGGGTGCGCTTGACGGCCGCAACGACCCGCGCCACATCGGGCAGCACGATCGCTTCGAGGTTGAGCGCATAGGGGACCGGTACGTCTTCCCCAGTGACTCGCTCAATGGGTGCATCGAGGTCGTCGAAACAGTTCTTCTGGACGCGATAGGCGATCTCACCGCTGAAGCTGGAATGCGGCGTCGCTTCCTGCACAATCACCAGGCGGTTTGTCTTTCGCACCGACGAGAAGATCAGATCCTCATCGAGCGGGCGCAGCGTCCTGGGATCGACAATCTCGACATCGATGCCCTCTTTTTCCAGCTCTTTGGCCGCTTGCAGCGCCAGCCCGACCATCTTCGAGTACGCAACGATGGTGCAGTCCTTGCCGGGGCGCTTGATGTCGCCTTTGCCAAGCGGAATCAGGTATTCGCCTTCGGGAACCTCGCCGGTTTCGCCGTAGAGCAGCTCGGCCTCGATGAAAATCACCGGATCTTCGTCGCGAATGGCGGTCTTGAGCAGGCCCTTGGCATCGGCCGGCGTTGCGGGCATCACCACCTTCAGACCCGGCGTGTTGCAGTACATTGCCTCGAATGAACTGGAGTGCTGCGCACCGAGCTGATGCGCTGCGCCACCGGCCCCGCGAATGACCATCGGTACATGGAACTGACCGGCGGACATCTGGTGAATCTTGGCAGCGGCGTTGATGATCTGGTCGATCGCCACCAGCGAAAAATTAAACGTCATCAGCTCGACGATCGGACGGAGCCCAACCATCGCCGCGCCCACGCCGATCCCAACGAAACCGCACTCGGCGATCGGGGTGTCGATGACGCGCTTTTCACCGAAGCGAGCCAGCATTCCCTGCGACACCTTGTAGGCACCGTTGTAATAGCCGACCTCCTCGCCCATCAAAAACACGCGTTGGTCGCGCTGCATCTCCTCGCTCATCGCTTGGTTGAGCGCTTCGCGGTACGACATCTTCGGCATCGTCGGTGATCTCTCCTCGGTGGCATCCTGTGGTCCGACCCATTTGCCTAAGAGCTTAGATGCTCTTGCGGGGGAGGGCGTGACCCATGCTCGGGCGAGCATATCAAATTTCCTGCCTCGCCAAGTGGGCCATAGCCGCACTGTCATGCCGACACAAACTAGTGATATTCTAGAGTCGCGTAATATCTGGCCATGTCGATCGCTACCCATACGGAAGACTTCATAAAGTCAGCGGTACAGGCCAGTCGTACCGGCACTCTCACTGCGCCTCACGGCTGCCAGCTCCATTGCAAGGGCTGGGGCCAGGAAGCGGCGCTGCGGATGCTGTGCAATAACCTTGATCCCAGTGTCGCTGAACGACCTCAGGACTTGGTGGTCTACGGCGGAACCGGCAAAGCGGCCCGCAACCACGAAGCGCTCGCGGTGATCTTGCGGGAGCTGGTTTCGCTCGGTAACGATGAGACGTTGCTCGTTCAGTCGGGCAAAGCCGTCGGCGTACTGCGCACTCACGAGGATGCGCCGCGTGTGATCCTTGCCAACTCGAACCTCGTTCCGGCGTGGGGAACCTGGCAACACTTCTGGGACCTCGAGGCGGCCGGGCTGATGATGTACGGGCAGATGACTGCCGGATCGTGGATCTACATCGGCACCCAAGGCATCTTGCAAGGCACCTTCGAGACCTTTGCGGCTGCCGCCCAGAAGCACTTCGGTGGCACGCTCGCGGGTCGGCTGGTCGTGTCGGCGGGACTTGGCGGAATGGGCGGCGCTCAACCGCTCGCGGTGACGCTCAATGAAGGCGTGTTCTTGGGGATTGATGTTGACGCGTCGCGGATTCGTCGTCGGGTTGAACAGGGCTATCTCGACAAAGAGGCGTCGAGCTTCGATGAAGCGCTGGATCTACTGCGACAGGCGCAGGCCGAGCGACAGCCTCTGTCGGTGGGTCTGTGTGCCAACGTCGCCGACGTCCTGCCTCTGCTGCTCCAGCGCAACGTGATCCCGGATCTACTCACCGATCAGACTTCGGCGCACGATCCACTCGGAGGCTATGTTCCGGCGGGCTTGTCGCTTGAAGCGGCGGCTGAGCTGCGCAGAAGCGATCCCGAAGGCTACATCGCACGAGCACGGCGCACGATGGTGACGCAGTTGGTCGACTCGCTGGCGCTGCGTGCGCGGGGAACCCACCTGTTTGATTACGGCAACAACATTCGGGCCCAGGCGCTGCTTCATCCAGAGGCGGCCCGCGAAGGACTGGAGCACGACCCGCTGTTTGCGGCGATGCCGGGCTTTGTGCCGGCGTATATCAGACCGCTGTTCTGCGAAGGCAAGGGACCATTCCGCTGGGCCGCGCTGTCGGGTGATCCGGCGGACATTGAGCGCACCGATGCGGCCGTTCTTGAAGTGATGAAGGGTAGCGCCAGTGAACCGCATCTGCGGCGCTGGCTGGGGATGGCCAGCCGTCGCGTCAAGTTCCAGGGTCTGCCCGCCCGCATCTGCTGGCTCGGCTACGGCGAGCGCGCCCGCGTCGGCACCTACTTCAACGATCTCGTCGCCCGAGGTGAGCTAAAGGCCCCGATCGTCATCGGTCGCGATCACCTCGACTCCGGATCGGTGGCTTCGCCAAACCGCGAAACCGAAGCGATGCGCGATGGCAGTGATGCGGTCAGCGACTGGGTGTTTCTCAATGCCCTCGTAAACTGTGCCGCCGGTGCCACCTGGGTGTCGGTCCATCACGGTGGCGGAGTCGGCATTGGTTATTCGCAGCATGCCGGGATGGTGGTGGTGGCCGATGGAACCGATGCCGCCCGTCGTCGCTTAGAACGAGTCCTTACCAGCGATCCTGCGATGGGCGTGCTGCGACATGCCGACGCGGGCTATCGCGAAGCAGTCGATTTTGCGGCGGCGCATGGTCCGCGAGTGCCGCACCTGACTCCTAAAAATGAACCTGCGCCGGGTTCGCCTGGCACGTAACCGCGTCCGCCCTGTCGCGGCGGGAGAGAAGATGACGTTGCTCTTTGGTCCGAACACGAGCCTTCGTTTCAAGCTGCTTCTACCGCCGCTGCTGCTACTGTTCTTTTTGCTCAGCACGCTGTCGATCGTCGGCAACAACTGGCTGCACGAGGTTTCGCAGCGGATGGCGCAGTCGCATGCCGATAGCCGAGTTGCCGACCTGGCGCACTCGACGCTGTTGGCCGAGGCGCTGCGCAATGCGCCCGAAAAGAACCTGGCACCACTGCTGAATGGCAGCGTGGACAACGACCCACGGTTGCTGTTTGCGGTGCTCAAGCTACGGGACCAGCTCTTCATCGGTACGCGCAGCGGGGCCGAGGGGGAGCAGCTGTCACTGCTGCTTGCGGACCAGAAGCGCTATAGCAACCTCGCTCAGAATGTCACCCAGCGACTTGCCAGCATTGAGTTTTCGATCGCTCGTCGCACGGTGTCGATACCGGGCACTACCGAGATGGCCGAACTGACGCTGGCGGCCTCGCTGCGTGACCAGGTGGCGGACTATCGCACCAGCTTGTGGCTGATCCTCGGCGTGCTCGGGGCCGCGCTGTTTGGCTACGCGATCTTTGCGATCTACTTGCTATCGACACTGGGACGGCGGATGGATCAGCTGTTCGATGCGGCTCATCGCGTCGAGCAAGGCGATCTCAACGTGCGAATTGGCAACCTGGTGCCCGACGATATCTTGGTCGTGGGGAGAGCCTTTGACGTCGAGGCTGATCGATTGTCTTCTGCGGTCAGCATGCTCCAAGGCGCAGCCGTCGTCGTCGATCGGGCCTCCACGGACGTTTCGCAGACGCGAGCCGGGCTGCAGCGGACGCTGACGGCCCAGGTGCGGGATATCGAAGAGGCGCTCCAGCTCTTACGGGAAGTGCTGGCCGGCTTTGGCTCTGCGAGCGTTCAGGCCGAGCAGTCCCGCGACGAAGCCCGCAGCGCCTCCGCAAGCTGTCAGCGCCTGACCGGTAGTGTCCAGGATGCCACCGCGACCATCGAAGAGGCCGAGCGCGTCGTGGCCCAGGCATCAGATAGCCTCGGACAAGTGGCCAACGCAACCGCCGACATTGCCAAGCATGCCGATACGCTCTCTGACACGACCTCTTCGACGGCGAGCGCCATGCTGCAAATGAAGCACTCGATCTCGCGGGTCCGTGAGACCGCCATCACCGCCGCCAGCCTCGCCGAGCAGGCCGGCGTCGATGCCGAGCGTGGTACCCAAGTGCTGCAGCAGAGCATGAGCGGTATTGAGCACATCCGCGAAGCCTCGCACGCCATCGGCAACGTCACCGAGGAGCTGGAAAAACGCGTCAGCGAGATTGGCGACGTCCTTCACCTCATCACCGAGCTTACCCAGCGCACCAACCTGCTCGCGCTCAACGCCAGCATCATCGCTGCCCAGGCTGGTGCCGAAGGTCGCGGCTTTGCCGTGGTCGCCGATGAAATCAAAGATCTCGCCCGTCGAACCGCCAACTCTGCGGGCAGCATCGACAACTTGATCCAAGCGGTTGCCGAAGGTGCCCACGCCGCCCGACGGGCCGCCATCGCTGGTGCCGATGCGGTCGAAGCTGGAGCTTCTCAATCAAGCGAAGCGGCCAAGACGATGACCGACATCTTGTCGCGACTGCGCAACTCGGCGGCAATGTCAAAGTCGATTGCCTCGGCCACCGATGAACAAGCGCGCAGCTCGGCCTACGTCACGCGCTCGATTCAGGATGTCCAAAACCACGTCACCGAGATCACCGGCAAAGCCGTCGATCAAACCCGGCGCACCGAGTATCTCCAGCGGCAAGTGTCGCGCCTGCGGGAGCTGGTCGATCGACTGGCCAAAGGTGGACGAGACGAGCGCGACAGCATGTCCGCAATCTCGGAATCTCTACAGCGAATGGTGCGGACCTTGGAAGACTTGGCCAACTCGCAGCGCAACAACTCCACCGAGGGAGAGCGGCTACGCAACTTGATGGAAGTGGTGCGGCGGGGCATGTCCAGTCAGCGCGAGCAGAGCGCTTCACTCGATCGCTGCCTCGGCGAGCTGGGCAATCAAGCGACGGAGCTGCGGGGACAGCTTAGCAAGCGCAACTAGCGGCACTCGGCCCGCGAAGCTGCTGCATGCCATCGAGGAACTGCCACAGCGCCTGCGAAGCGCGCTCGGCGGCGTTTACCACCAACTCTCGCTCCTCGACCGACTTGGCGTGCGAAACCAGGGCATCGCACTCGACCTGGCGGTGAAACACGTCGGCGACTTCATGAACGGAAAAGAACGACACCGCCTCGGGGTTGTTCAATCCATAAAACTCATTGAGCCCGTCGCGCTTGGTCTTGGCGACATCGGGAATCTGCGACTCGTAGGCGTAGAGCGCTGCCATTCCTTGCAGGTAGCTGCCATTGCGGGTGAGGTCGCGGAAGATCTCGACCGAGGCTTGGGTGGCGTAGGTCGGTTCGGCGTGTTCCACATCGGTCCGATCGACGCCGAGACCTTCCGCAAAACGCAGCCATAGCTCGGGATGGTTGTTTTCGCCCTGCTCTTCCTCGCACAGGTTCTTGAGCAGCTCTTGGCGAAGTGGCAGGTCATCGCAGTTGGCGTGAACGGCGCTGACATAGCGCGGGAACGCCTTGACGTGATGGAAGTACTGCTTGGAATACTCTCGAAGATCATCGAGGCTGAGCGCGCCTTCGCTCCACGCCTGATAAAATGGGTGTTTGAGCATCGCATGGCGCTGCACCGCGGCATCGAGGGCGCGCACGAAGTCGGCATCGCTACGAAGGTCTACGCTTACAGTCTGGTTCATGTTGGGCCTCTCCCTCTCCATGTCGTTTTCTCAGCGACAAGTCCGCGCAGCTTACCGCAAAACTTGGCCAATCAGTAAAGGGCCGCGTCACGCCAGAAATCTGGTCAGGGCGGCAAACAGGGGCCCCGGTGCTTCGATGTAAGGAACGTGGCCGCAGCTTGGCAGCCGAATCAGCTCGGCCGATAGGAGCGCAGCGGTTTCGACGGCGCTCTCGATGGGAATCACGTCTTCTTCGCCGTGGATGACCAGCGAAGGAATGCGAACCAGCGTGGCGAGCTCGGCGCGCAGATCAAACGACGGCCCCAGGCTCTTCCAGATGGCTTCCTCAAGCCGCTGTTTCACCAAAAACGGCGTCAGCTCAAGCGCTCGGCGTGGCACCACAAAATACGGTGTCACCGCCAACGCAAATCGCCACCGCCGCAGCTCCTCTGGCGTTAGCGAGTCTTTGCGCTGCTGAAGCTCCTCGCGGAGCGCTTTTACTTCGGGGCGGCCCATCGCTTCTGCCATCCGCCGCTGGTACTCAAGGCGGATCGCGGTCGACGGCGGCGCGGGTGATAGCAGCACCAGTCGTTCGACGTGCTGCGGGTGTTTCACGGCATACAGCATCGCGAGCAGCGCGCCCCACGAGTAGCCGATGAGGCGCACCTTTTCGACGCCCATCAACCGTCGCACCGCATCGACATCCGAGACGTGAACCGCGACCGATGGTGGTTCTTCTCCCTCGGCTTGTGGTGAGCGGTCGGCCCCGCGCTGATCATAGAAGTAGATGCGACGGCCCACGCCCAGGTCGGCCACCGCATCCAGTTGCGGTCGTAGGTAGCGACTGTCGGCTCCAGGACCACCGTGCAGGATCAGCACGGGCGGCACCGTCACACTCGAAGGGGACTTGGGCTCGACCCACTCGACATGCAAGTGGGCCTTTTCAACCGGAAGGTCGTACCCGTTCACGCAGCGCGTCCGCTCAGGAACCGCAGGGCAGGACGCACAAACGGTAGGCTTGCCGACAGCAGGAACGCGGCGGCGACGAGTCCAAGCTGGTGCAGGTGGCTCGGGACGAGCAGGGTCCCCAGATAGTGGTTCGTCGTCACAAGCCCGGCGGTATGGCTATGCAGAAGCGACAGCGGCAGCGCGAGGCTCGTACCGAGTAGCAGCATGACCCCGAAGGTTCGGTTGCGCAGCACCGCGATCAGGCCGACACCTGCCATGATCAAAAGCGCTTGGCTCCCCTCTTTGGGGGCCAGCGCAATCAGGATGAGGGTTGGCAAGCTCGCCGCAGCGCGGGTGACGGTGTGACGGACCTTGTCCACGCCTTGATCGTCGACGCGCAGGATCTTCTTCCACGACTCTTGACCGTCAAAGTGGTCGGCCAGCTTCTTGCCCTGGAGGAACAGCGCGACGATGCCGTGGGTCACTCCGTAAAAGAGCAGCACTGGATCGATGGCTTTGGCCGTCACCATCCCCCACATCGCCACCGTCAATCCCGAGTAGCCGAGGCCGATGGCAAACCAGCGCGCCCAGAACCAGTCGGCCGCCAGTGCAAAGAACGCGATGCCGTAGGTCGCAGCCAGCGCCGCAAAGGCCGGAACCCACGCCCTCACCTCTGGCTGGTCCGGGGGAGCCAAATAGAACAGCAACGAGATCAGGCCGTACAGCGCCGTGTAAAACACCAGGCACAGAATCGAAAACGCTTTGCGTTCGCCGGCAAGGCCAAATGGCTGGTCGAGTAGTGACATAGGTCTACCTCAGCTCGTTTTGAAGGATGCTGTCAAGTATGCCAGCAGCGCCCAGCCACTTTCGACGCTTGGGACGGAAAAAATCGGCTAGGTACGGTGGAAACGGCGCTCGATCTCGCTTTTGTCGAGCCGCCACAGCACCGGGCGACCGTGGGGACAGTACGGACTCAGCGACACATCATCCAGTGCGGCGAGCAGCGCCCGGGCTTTGCTTTCGTCGAGCACGTCCCCAGCGCGGGTCGCACCATGACAGGCCATCGTGGCAAGCAGCAGCTCATCGCGTTTTTGCAGCGCATCGGAGCGACCGTGTTCCTCTAGCTCATCGAGTACCAATCGCAGCAACCGCTCTGGTTCGCTGTGGACCGTCGCCCCTCGTCCATACTGGCCCAGGTCTGGTGCCGCCGTCAGCGCAAAGGTCTTTCCCGAAAACAGTCGCACTTCAAAGCCGAGCTGCTGCAGCCCCGAATCATATTCGCTGACCAGCGAAGCCCGCTTCTCGTCTAGCTCCAGGTGAACCGGAAACAGCAGTCGCTGCGCGGCGAGCGCTGTTTGACCATGGGCCTTTTTCAGCCGCTCAAACAGTACCCGTTCGTGGGCGGCATGCTGGTCGACGATCAGTAGCTCATTGTGATACTCGCACAGTAGATACGTCGCAAAGAGCTGACCCAGGTACGGCAGCCGCGCCAGTTCCAACCGCTCATCCTCGGTCGGGACTTCTTCGAGCGGTGCCGGTCCGTCGTTACTCGGCGAGGGAATCGGCGCATACAGCTTCAGCGCTTGCTGGAGTCGGTTGCGATGCTCGGACAGTCCCCCCGGACGCGGTGGTTCGCGCAGCAGCGGCATGGAATGCGTGGCCACCCGCTCGCTTGGGGCAGCACTTATCGCCAAGGCCCGCGAGGTGGCGGCGGCCGACTGAAGCGACGGGCGTGGGGCCTCATGCTGGGCTGGCGATGAGCCATAGCTTGGACGACTCTCCATCGCGACGTCGCTAAGGCCCGTTCCGAGCACGTACTTGCGCTCACCCAAAGGTGGCCGTGCCTTGCCGAGCAGCCAGGGCGCTTGCACACAGACCTCGCGAATCGCCTTCTGCACCGCCGAAAACACCGCGTCGGCATTGGCAATCCGGACTTCCAGCTTCTGCGGATGGACGTTGACATCGACAAGCTGCAAGTCGAGCGCAAGGTGCAGCACACACAGGGGATAGCGTCCCTTTTCGAGTAGCTCCCCGTAGCCGGTGGTGATGGCTTGCAGCAGGCTGCGGTCGCGCACAAAGCGGCGATTCACCAGCAGAAACACGTTGCGTGCGGTGGTGGTGGCATCATCCGGGGCCCCAATGTGGGCTTCAACGGAGACACCGGGGGCGCTGCCTTGGGCCAGATACAGGCTCGGTGCGCCTTGACCCTTGCCTCGGCTGGCCATCGCCGCCCGTGACCGCTCGATGGCACTGCGATGCGGCGGTAGATCGAGCAGCACCCGGTCTTTTTCTCCCGAGCGAAGCCGAAAATGGACCCCCGGATAGGCCAGCGCCAAGCGAACCAGCGTCTCGGAAATGTGGCCGGTCTCGGTCGACTCGGTCTTCATAAACTTCAAGCGAGCCGGGACGTTATAAAACAGGTCACGGATCTCGATCTGGGTGCCGACGGGACCACCGACTTCGCGACTTGGGCTCTGCTTCTGCCCAGACTCCATCGCAATGCGGTACGCAAAGGCGGTGTCTTTGCTGCGGGTGGTCAGTTGGAGTCGCGAAACCGACGCCACCGATGCCAGCGCCTCGCCCCGAAAGCCCATCGTGGTCAGCCGAAACAGATCATCGGCCGAGCGGAGCTTACTCGTCGCATGCCGGAGCAGGGATAGCTCGGCATCTTCCGGGCTCATGCCGAGTCCATCATCGGCAATGCGGACCAGCTTGAGCCCGCCTTCCTCGATGTCGACATCAATCCGCTGCGCACCCGCGTCGAGTGAGTTTTCGACCAACTCTTTGACGACAGAGGCTGGTCTTTCGACCACCTCACCAGCGGCAATTTGGTTGGTCAGCTCCTCGGGCAGGAGCGCGATGCGTGGCATTTCCTACTCTTCGGGCGTTTCGACGACCAAGCCGCGAATCGGGGCCTGATGGTCACGGCGCACCGACAGCTTGGCTCCGCGCAGCTTCATCTCTTCGAGATAGACCTCGATCTCGGCGCGGATGTCCTCGTGGTAATAGACCCTGCCGTCGGCAATCTCGCGCAGCGCAGTCACGGCGGACTTGTTGTCGCACTTGATGAACGGCTTCGACCGCCGCTGGGCAAGCTGACGGGCGCGCTCGGACGCGAGCATGGTCAGTGCGAAGCGATTCGGAATCCGCTCCAGACAGTCTTCAACGGTTACGCGAGCCAAAGTCGTTCTCCTTGAAAGCGTGCGCAACCGGCTGTGAGCGGTCAGCACGAGGGTCAGCGAAGCAAAAGCGAAGAACCTGTGTATATTCCCGAGCCTAGGTCCGTGTCAACGCTTCCCCGTTTGGCTCTCGCGGCTTGTGGCGAAGTCGGAATTGACACGGGGCGGCCGACTGGGCTTCCATGTCCGGAGATGTTCATGTGGTGGGTGCGCTGGGGGGTGCTGTTTGCGGTGCTTTGGGGGTCGGCAGCCTGGGCTGGGCCTGCCGGAATGGGGAGCCTCCCGCCCGCTAGCACCGAGCCGCTCATTCCGATTGTCGCCGGGCAGTTTGTGTCGACGATCGGGACGCAGTTTATGCTCGGTGGCCAGCCGTTCCGCTTTGTCGGGGCCAACGTCAACCCGATGCATGGCGAGGAAGACCGCCGCCGTGCCGAGGACTTGTTTACCGCGCTGCGAAAAGACAATCTATCCGTCGCCAGGGTCTGGGCGCTCGGCGAAGGGCAGCCCGATGCGACCGAGTGGCAGATCAAGTATGTGCTGTTTCAGGCCGGACCGGAGCGGGTGATCGAAGAAACGCTGCTGCACCTAGACCGGGTGTTGCTGGAGGCACGGCGGGCGGGCGTTCGGGTGATCCTGACCTTGTCCAACAACTGGGCGGACTACGGTGGCGTGCCGATGTACCTGCGCTGGTTGGGGTTGCCCGCAGACGGGAAGGACAAGGAGGCGTTTTATTTCGATGAGCGCGCCCATGCCCTGTTCCGCGCCCACGTCGGCCGGATCGTCAACCGGGTGAGCAGCCTCACCGGCATGCGTTACAGCGATGATCCGACCATCCTGGCGTGGGAGCTGATGAACGAATCGACCGTCGACACCCCGGCTGGGCGGCAGGCGCGGCTTGGCTGGGTGCGCGAGATGGCGCGTTACATCAAGACCTTCGACCACAACCACTTGGTAGCCGCCGGATTGTGGGGCTATTCGATGCGCTCGGAGCGGGCGGACTTCATTGCTGTGCACTCGCTGCGAGACATCGATTACGTCGACAGCCATCTGTATTTGCAGAACGGGCAGGGCAATGTCTCGCTCCGGCGGCTACATGACTTTCTCGATGACCGAGCATTCCTGGCCGAGCAGCTTGTGAAAAAGCCGCTCGTCATTGGGGAGTTCGGCTTTCGTACCGACCAGGGTCCAAAGTATCTCGGTCTGCCACGTTCCCGCTGGTTTGCCGAGCTGCTGCGTCGGCACTTTCAGAACCAAGGCGCGGGGGCGCTCGTGTGGATTTACGAGCCGTATCACGGCAAGCCGCGTGACTTTGGGGTCTATATCGACAAGCCCTTTACCGATGACGTGCGGCAGGTGCTGCGCGACTTTGGGCGTCGACTATTACTCGGCGAGCCCTTTTCGGTGAACCCTCGGCTGGCCCAGGTGCGGGGGATAGAGCCGCTCTATGAGGTCGATCAGGTTCTGCATGGGACCGGCAAGTCGCACGCCCCCTGGCGAGCCGAAGCTGGGGGAGCGCTCGTGTTGCAGCTACCGCCGCCGCAGTTTCACAAGGCTCGCTTTGAGCGTCTCGGGGTGTGGGATGGCAAGCCGGCCGTCCACTTCTATGGGGCCGACAGCGGTGATCTGGACTTTCGCTTCCTGTCCCCGCCCGAGTCGCAGCGTCCCCGATTGCTCTCCGAGATCGAGGTGGCGGCGCGGCTGTCTGCGGAGTGGCCCGGTGCCTCTGCCCCCGTGGATGGGGGCTCGCTGGTACGGGTCGAACTCGACGGCATCGTGATCGGCGAACAAAAGACCGTCACCGATGATGGTCGTGGCGCATGGGTACACTTCCGCACCCGTGATCCCCAGCTATTGCGGAAGCTGGCTGGCGGCGAGCACCTCTTGCGCTTTACCGTGCCGCCCGGCCCAAATGCCCATGGCCTGTGTTTGTACGGCGATGCCCGTGACCCTACGTTACCCAAGACCGAGTTTGGCCCTCTGCGGATCTATCTGCGCCCCGCCCCCAAGCCCGCGCCGCATCGGTAGATCTCCCCAAAACAACTCCCGGCTACGACTTCGTCGGGTCTTTGTGGTCTTCGGCCTCAATCTCATCGATGGCATCCACGGGGCGAATGTCGCCACCAATGACTTGGAGTAGGCCGGGCAGGTACTTGTCCATCATCACCACCGCCCAGTAGACGGCGCTGCGGACCATGGGCTCGGTCAGCTCGCTGTCTTCGACGTCAAGGCTGCTCTTGAAGCGGATCTCGCCATCGGAATAGTCCAGCTCGAAGTTGCCGATGACCATGCCGTAATTGGCGCGGGTGATGAACTCGGCGACTGCGGCGCGCTTCTTGTCGGGCGCTTTGATGGGACAGATGGCGTAGAACAAAAACTGCTGGTCGTCTTCACGGGTCTGGGCGTAACAGGTCCAGCTCCCGTTTTGGCCCTGGTAGCCGGTCTTTAGAACGTTCTTGCTCTCGAACTGGGAGTAATCCCAGCCATCCTCGCGAAGGAATGCCTCAACGATATTGAGCAGGCGCATGTTCTTGGCAGCTTACCGCAAATCGGGGCGCGCACGTGGGCAGGCTTCACAGTTCCAGCGACACCATGGCGATCATGGCGAGGGTGACGACCACAATGCTCCAGCCCACGTGCCGGAGGTAGCGCGGCGAAGGACGCACCAGCGCAAGCCCGGTCACCAGCAGGACCATGGGTACAAGCGGCCAAATGGCATGCGGCGGTAACAGTCCGTGCAGGCCGGCCCAGTGCGTCGCGAGCAGCCCCACTCCCGCGACCCCCAGCGACCAGCCCAGCGAGAGCTTGTTCATCAGACCGCGCACGAGCAGCACCGCCGCCACAAACAGCAACGCGAACGACCACACTAGCTGGTACGCCCGGGCCATCGCGACGCCTTTGCTGAGCAGGATGGGCGCGGCCCATGACGAAAGCGCAATCGCCACCAGCAGCTCGGCCACCGTGGTCTTTTCTTTGCGCGCAAACAGCCAGGGCAAGATGAGCCCACCCAGCCCAAACGGCACCGCCAAGTGCGGACGCAGCGAAATGGGAAGCCGCTGATACGCCGCGAGCAGCGAGCCAGTCGCCACCAGCAGCAGCAGTAGCAACAAAACACCTGCCCACCTGCCGTGTTCGCGACGCGGACGGGTTCCCCGCTGGCCCAGTATGACAAGCAGTGGCTCGTGTGCCCAAAACAGTGCCAGCGCCGTGACCCAGAGCAGATAACTCACCGGCTGCGGCGACCCCCACAGCCCGAGCGCTGTCACCGTGGGCAGAAGGAGCTGTCCGTACGCTCCGTGCTCCCGAGGCAGAAGCAGAGTCATGGCGCTTGCCCTGGATGGTGCTGGTGCCGGACCGACCATGCTTTGCACTTTACCTGTCTTGGGGCGCTTGCTATTGCAGCCGCACTACTTTTGTGGAGCTGCTCTGTGCTTACGCCGATGCGATCCTTGCTGGTTTTGTCCTTGGTGCTGAGCATGAGCATTGCGTACGTGGTTCGGAGCTCTAGTGGCGACCTCGCCCAAGGCTACACCGACCATCTGCGGCAGGTGTACATGGTCGGCGTGGCGGCGCAGACCGGACCACGAATCTATCGTGAAACCCTCGGTCAGCTTCGCAAGGATGTCCATACCCGCTATGTCTCTGACGCCTGGCTGAATGTGCCGTTTACCTATCCGCCGGGAATCTTGGTGCCGTTCATCCCGCTGCATCTTCTGGCCGAGCATACGACGTGGCCCGAGCCGGTGATTGGCAAGATGTGCGTGCTCGTGTTTCTGCTACTGACGCACCTTGGGCTGTGGATGCTGGCCCGCTACCTCGACTTCACCGATCCGGTGCGGAGGACGGCGTTTGTGGGACTGTGGCTGTTTGGGCTTCTGTGCGCGCTCAATGGCTTCTATGAGCTGGCCTGGCTGACTCCAGCCATTGCGGGTTTGATGGTTCATCAAGAGCGACCGAAACAGGCGCTCATTTGGATCGCGCTGGCCGGGCTTATGTCCTATCGCGGTGCGACCTTGACCCCGGTGGCGCTCTACTGTCTGTGGCGCTGCATCAAAGAAGAGAAGTGGGGAGTGCTCAGGAACTCCGGGCTGTGGATCGCGCTTTTGGCTGCGGTGATCTCGGTGAGCTGCTTGGTTGCGGTCGCGAGGTACCGGCCTGCCTTGCATTCCGCACCGGCTGTTCTGCCCGTTCTGCGGCAAACGATCCAGTTCACTGGGTCCGCAGTGCTGGTGTTTTTGCTACTCCGAAAGCGGTTCGTTTTGGCCGCAGCGCTGGTTGGCTGGGTGAGCGTACTCGGTGCCCTTGATCATCCAGAGTGGTGGCATGCCTCGATGGCGCTGATTCCGCTGTGGTACTGGCTGTTTCAGCCCAGACAGGATCGTTGCTTGGCGTGGGGACTCTTGATCTGGTGCGGGGTGGTGCAGCTCGTGGTCTGGAACGGCTATCCGCTGGCACCGCTGTGGGAGTCTGTTCGACGCTTTCTGTAGCGCCTCCGCTCCGACGTCCGCAGTCGGCCGGGCCTACGGAATCTTTACCGGCTTCACATTCCAGATCTTTTCGGCGTATTCGCGGACCGAGCGGTCGGAGGAGAAGTAGCCGGTGCGGGCAATGTTATGGATGGCCATCTCGGTCCACTTGGCGGGGTTGCGGTAGGCCTGGTCGACCTGCGCCTGGCACGCGGTATAGGCATCGAAATCGGCAAGCACCAGGAACGCATCGCCATGGCCTGGCCGTTCGTCTCGCGGCAGCAGCGCATCGAGCAGCGGCAGATACCGGCCCGGCTCGTCGTACGAAAAGAAGCCGGAGCGGATGAGGTCAATTGCCTGCCGCAGACGAGGGCTCTGGCGGTAATAGTCCCACGGGTTGTAGGTCGCCTTCTTTGCGAGCACCTCATCAGCGGTGAGTCCAAACAGGAAGAAGTTTTCGGGGCCCACGAAGTCGCGGATCTCAATGTTGGCACCATCGAGCGTGCCAATCGTCAGCGCACCGTTCATGGCGAGCTTCATGTTGCCGGTGCCTGAGGCCTCAAAGCCTGCGGTCGAGATCTGCTCGGACAGGTCCGCCGCCGGGATGATCTTTTCGGCGAGTGAGACCCGATAGTTGGCCAGGAACAGCACCTTGAGCTTGTGGCTGACATGCGGGTCGTGGTTGACGACATCGGCGACGGCGTTGATCAGCCGAATGATGAGCTTGGCGCGGGTATAACCGGGTGCAGCCTTGGCACCGAACAGAAACAGACGCGGAACGATGTCAAGGTTCGGGTTCTGCTTCAGCTGCTGATACAGGGAAATGATGTGCAGCACGTTGAGGAGCTGCCGCTTGTATTCGTGGAGTCGCTTCACCTGGACATCGAACAGCGCGTGCGGATCGATGGTGACGTGATTGTGGTGCGCGATGTAGTCGGCGAGCCGTTGCTTGCGCTGGAGCTTGACCAGCTGGATCTCGGCCTGAAACTCGGGGTCGGTGGCGAGTGGCAAGAGCTGCTGGAGCTGTTCAAGCTCGGTCGGCCAGCGGTCGCCGATGCGCCGGGTAATCGCCGTTGCCAGCTCGGGGTTTGCCGATAGCAGCCAGCGCCGGGGCGTGACCCCGTTTGTGACGTTGACGAAGCGGTCGGGATACAGCGCCGCAAAGTCGGGCAGCAGCGTCTCTTTGAGCAGCCGACTGTGCAGCGCGGCCACGCCGTTAACCCGGTGCGCGCCGAGCGTCGCCAGGTACGCCATCCGCACACCCTTAAACGGCAGCTCTTGCACGAGCGAGATCCGTCCCAGACGCTCCTGATCTGCCGGATTGTTGGTCCAGACCTGACGCAGAAAGCGATGATTGATCTCGTAGATAAGCTGCAAGTGGCGAGGCAGGAGCTTGCCAAGTAGCTCGACGCTCCAGACCTCTAGCGCTTCGGGGAGCAGGGTGTGGTTGGTGTACGCGAAGACGCTTTCGGTGATCTGCCAGGCGGTGTCCCACGGCAGATCGTACTTGTCGATGAGAAGCCGCATCAGCTCGACAATGGCGATCGAGGGATGGGTGTCGTTAAGCTGAATCGCAACCCGCTCGGGCAGCATCATCAGCCGCTCGCGGACCGCCGCCGGATCGTGCTTGCTGCGGGCATGGTCGAGATGTCGGCGGAGCAGGTCGGCAATCGCGCAGGCGACAAAGAAGTACTGCTGTTTTAAGCGCAGCTCTTTGCCCACGACCAGCAAGTCGTTTGGATACAGCACCTTGCTGATGGACTCGGAGTTGTTCTTGTCGAAGACGGCGCGCTCGTAGTCACCGGCGTTAAACACCGTTAGGTCGAACTCTTCACTGGCGCGGGCGCTCCACAGGCGCAGGGTGTTGACGGTGTCGTTGTGATAGCCGCAGATCGGCATGTCAAACGGAATTCCGAGCACCGAGGTGGTATCAACCCAGCGCACCTGCGGGTGACCGTTGCCGTGGATTTCGGTGTGACCGTAGAAGTGGACGGGCTGGGTAAACTCAGGACGGGAGACCATCCACGGACAGCCGTAGCGGAGCCACTCCTCGGGACGCTCGATCTGGGCCCCGTTTCGGATCACCTGATCGAAGATTCCGAACTCGTAGCGGATGCCGTAGCCGTACGCGGGCAATCCGAGCGTCGCCATGCTGTCGAGGTAACACGCGGCCAGCCGTCCAAGGCCGCCGTTGCCAAGGCCCGCGTCACGCTCTTGGTCGAGCAGGTCGCCCATGTGCAGACCCATTCCACCAAGGACGTTCTGCGCCGTGTCATATAGCCCCAGGCTTAGCAGGTTGTTCGACAGTGCTCGCCCGAGTAGAAATTCTGCCGACAGGTAATAGACCCGCTTGGGATCTTGCTTGCGATACGCGTCTTTGGTCCGCATCCACTTGGCGGTGACTCGGTCGCGAACCGCATAGGCGAGCGACATGTAACGGTCATGTGGCGTCGCGTGGGCGTCTTCTTTGCCCATCGTAAAGTGCAGGTGATCGAGCACTCCGCGTCGGAAGCCCTCTTCGCTGTAGCTGGTGCGGTCGTCTTCAACCTGGATGATGGGCGGAGGACAAGGCCCACCCGAAGCAGGATCAGCGTTCGACATACGCGCATCCTACCGGACCTGGGCCATCCAGCGCAGCGCAAATCCAGGAACGAAGGTGGTGACTCGACTTAGGAGGCCGGGGGGAGGTGGGGCTTCTGGCCGATCAACGCGTGTTCGAAACGGCTATTTATCAAATAGCTTGCTGTCAAAGAGAACTTCGACGTTGGTAAGAAAGCCGCTGTTGTCGCCTTTGACCCCTTTGATCAAGTACTTACGCCCCAGTGAACCAAGCCACGCATCCACCTGAAAGACATCTTTTCCCCAGGTGCTGGGTTTGTCGATTTCACCTTCGCGATTGACAATGACGTAGACGTGGCCTTTCTTCCAACCGATGACCTCAATGCGTTTCAGCTTGGTCGTCTTGGCGTTCTTGATTTTGTCCGCAATCAAGATCGAGGCTGCGGCAAAGCCATAGGTTGTGCAGATGCCAGACTTGGCCTTCTTGGTGTTTTCCAAGATTCCTTTGAAAGTCCCGGTATACTCGTGCATCTTGTACACCTTGACATCAATCGATTCGCAGTTGGATGAGCCTTTGGCCGAGTTGAGCGGCTCATAAAACTTCTTATCGGTCTTACGCCACCAGGCCCGATTCCGCTGAAGGCTCTCTTTGTAGTACGGGCCGTGGCTCTCATTGATCTCACCCGACCAGCGCTCCACGTCGTCACAGGCGAACTTTGCCAGCTCGAATAGCTGGCTGCGAACGTCGGCTGAAAAGACATCCGTCTCGCCATTCTTTAGCGAGCCGCCATTCTCCACCAGACTGGGAGCCAGCTCTTCATCCATGTTGTCAATCAACCAGAACATCAAGTCATGATGCGCTAGCTTCCCTTTGAGGGTGGTCGTTCTTTCAGTATATATGATATCTGATATCTCAACCAATACATTAGGGTCTTTCTTCTTTTCGTACGATTCAATGAGCTTGATAATTGGCTTCCAAGGCTTCTCTGCTTCTGCCAGTGTCTTTACTTCGAACTTCTTTTTTAGCTTTTCGTATTCTGTATCAAAACCCTTCTTGGTGATCATAATGGTCCCCCTGATGTTGTGTATTCGTTCCGCGTGAGAATTTTACATCCCATGAACCACGGACGAACTCTCTTTATGAGAGTGTCTGTGTGCGCTCAGCGTATCAATATTAATGATAATTTCTTTCGAAGGCAATTGGATTCCCGGTCGACCGATCGTCGCGTACCGATCGGCTCCTGTCGTGCCCACTCAAGCCACCTACGACGCCTAACAGAACGTAGCGAGCCGATGCTCGCTGGGCGACTGCAGGCACAGTGGTCAGCCGGGTCTCGGTCCGTTGTATATTACACATTCAGAAAGCATAATATAGATCTCAGAAGGGACCGACAGGCTGACTGAACGTTCGTTTCGGTGCGTCAGGACTTGTTGTGGGACATTGTCTTGTGCACGGCGAATTGTCCGACCAGCCATAGCGCGAAGATTGAGCAAGGGATCTGAGAGATTCCTTTTTGCTCCCTGCTTACGATCGACGTTGACATATACTGCTGCCGTGAGAGCGTCTGGCTTCAGGGCTTGTGCGGACCACAACCGAATCCAACACGGCTCTCTTTGTCCATCGTTTTATCGCTCCAGCGGTTCGGGTCATCCGAACACCTAAGGTTTTTACGTGGCCCTGACCTTCCAACCGAACTCTGTGTTCCGAACTGAAGTCGAGCGAGCCGTGGCGGCGTATTTTGAAAGCACGGGCTTGTCTCAGCGCGACGTACCGCGCATGTATCTGAAAACGCTGACGATGTTTCTGTGGCTTGCGGCAAGCTACGTTGGCCTGGTGTTCGTTGCCGATAGCTTCTGGTCGGCACTGCCGTTTTCGGTGTCACTTGGGCTCGCAATGGCCGGGATCGGTTTTTCGGTGCAGCACGATGGCGGCCATGGGGCGTATTCCGAACACAAGGGCGTGAATCGGCTTATGGCCTGGTCGCTCGACATCCTGGGCGGCAGCTCCTACTTCTGGCACTTCAAGCACAACATCGCCCACCACACCTATCCCAACATCACTGGCGCTGATGACGATCTGGTGGTCGGGGCCATCGGGCGACTGTCTCCCTACGATCCCTGGCGTGCACCGTTTCGCTTCCAGCACGTCTATCTGTGGTTTCTGTACGGCCTTTTGCCGATTCGCTGGCAGCTCATGGATGACTTCCACTCCATGATCGATCCAGGAATTGGCCAGACCAAAGTGACCCGACCAAGCGGCTGGAACCTGCTTCGCTTCTGGCTTGGCAAAGCGACGTTCTGTGCCTGGGCATTCGTGCTGCCCATGAGCCGCCATAGCGTAGCCTCTGTGCTTTTGTTCTATGTCATCACCCAGTTTGTCCTTGGCATCGTGCTGGCGACCGTCTTTCAGATGGCGCACTGTGTCGAGGAAGCGACCTTTCCGATGCCGGGTGAGGATGGCCGCATGCAGCGCGACTGGGCGACGCATCAGGTCTACACCACGGTCGACTTCGCGCATAACAACCGGCTTCTGACTTGGTACGTTGGTGGACTCAACTTCCAGGTCGAGCATCATCTGTTCCCGCGCATCTGCCACATTCACTACCCTGCGCTGGCACCGATTGTAGAGCGCACGGCCCTGGCCCATGGCATCCCCTACCGCAACAACCTACGGCTCAGCGATGCACTGCGGTCGCACTATCGCTGGCTGCGCCGAATGGGCAGTGAGCAAGCCTCGCCCGTGATGCAATAGGCTTCACAATCCATCGCAAGTGCATAGGTTGGATAGAAAGAGGAGGAATCGATAGATGCAGCCCCTCAATATGAAGCAGACGATAGCGGGCACCTTGGCTCAGGTGACAGAGCGCATCACCGCAGCGATCAAAAAAGAAGGATTCGGAGTCCTTACCCGGATCGATCTGCACGACAAGTTCAAAGAAAAGCTCGGCAAGGACGTGGCCCCGGTGGTGATCTTGGGGGCCTGTAACCCGCAGCTTGCCTATGAAGCCTATGAGCAAAATCCCGATGTAGCGTGTCTACTGCCCTGCAACGTGGTCCTGCGGGAGCTAGCCGCAGGGCAGATCTCGGTCGAGATCGCCAAGCCGAGCAGCATGATGTCGTTCTTGGGGGATGCGCGGATGGCAGCGATGGCTGAGCAGGCCGATGAGGCGCTGCGAAGAGCCCTTCAGTCCATCGCGACCTAGGCGATACCCAAGCCGAATTCCACCAAACCGATTGACTACAACCCATGGGGTAGGGCGCAGTCGCTTCGAACCGATTGACTACAACCCATGGGGTAGGGCGCAGTCGCTTCGAACCGATTGACTACAACCCATGGGGTAGGGCGCAGTCGCTTCGAACCGATTGACTACAACCCATGGGGTAGGGCGCAGTCGCCGTGAACCGATTGACTACAACCCATGGGGTAGGGCGCA
>JBGAUT010000029.1:70230-76165 GCA_044228505.1 Polyangia bacterium
AACCGATTGACTACAACCCATGGGGTAGGGCGCAGTCGCTTCGAACCGATTGACTACAACCCATGGGGTAGGGCGCAATCGGTATGAAGACCGTGACTACCACTTCGGTAGGGGAACGCGTACGGTTTGGAGTCTTTTTGCGCTAGCGCGTCCCAAGGATCACGGTCCAGCGGCTTGCGGTGGTAGTACTGACTAGGGCTGATAGGTGAGGAGGGTACCGTTGAGTCCACCGATCCAGACGTTCCAGCGGTTTAGGCCCCAGACGGTCAGCAGCCATTCCTTGGTGAGAAGCTGGCTGTCTGCGCTGGCCTTCCATGTTCCATTGTGACTCAGGATGGTTCCCGATTCTCCCACCGCCCACAGTTCGTTCGGGCTTGTGCCCCACACGGAGAACAGGCCCAAGGTCGTCAAGTTATCGCTCGCCAGTGACCACCCGGCAGATGTATGGCGAAGTCTGGCACCGGCGCTACCGACCGCCAAGGTCTCGTCCGCGCTTACACACCAGATGCCATGAATCGTCGCAGGGGTGATGCTTCGCGGCTCAGGATCTCGTTGCCAAGCTTGCCCATCAAAGTGAAGCACCGTCGCTAAGCTGCCAACGGCCCAGATATCGCTGCTGCCCAAACCGCAGATGCGACGGAGGTGTTTTCTGTCGATGACTGGATCGCCAGGATCCAGCGAAGGACGCCAAGAGGCCCCGTCATAATGGATCAGCGTTCCATTGTCACCAACCGCAAAGACATTGTTGGACGCGGCACCCCAGACGCTGTTGAGGTGGTTCGAGGTGACCTTCCTGCTGTCTGCGGATGGGGTCACCGAAGAGCCATCATAGTGAAGCAGCAGTCCATCCTGACCCGTGATCCAGACATCCTTGGGTGTGCTTCCCCATACTGCGAGCAGTGCATCGGACCCCGGTGCTGGTAGCGGTTTCCACGCTGCGCCGTCGTAGTGAAGGATGAGTCCTCCGTCTCCCACTGCCCATGCATCGTCAGGAGCAAATCCAAACAAGCCCCTTATGTTCTTGCCCGTCGCTTCGGGGGGGAGCGGAGTCTGGCAAAATCCTGTTTTTCCGCGCCCGCAGGTGGAGTGAATGAAGTAGGCGCGAACCGTGATCGATGCAGAAATGGGCAGTAGGCAGCCAGCACGTCCTTGGCAGCTGGCGACTGGGGATTCCCACTCCACCGTGTAGGCGCTCGGACCTGGTGTCGGCAATAGCGTCACCGGAAGTTCGTTGGCAATGAAGTCATAGCGACAGAGTCCTTGGGTGCATGGACTGCTGCTGCTTGTGCTCTTGGGCGAGGACGAAACCTGTCCATCTCCCTTGACCTCGACACTGATGGTGCATCGGTGCTTCAGAAGTGGCTCGAGCGAGACGTCGATGGAGACAGGTCGTAGTCGCGAGGAGCTGACGGTGAAAGGGGTCTTGCCTTGATGCGTTGTGCAGCGTCCTTGATCAAGAGCGGTAATCTCAAGTTCGAGGTTTCCTTCGCCTGCAAAGACCAACTCCAGTGCGTCAGAGCTGGGCGCGGGGATGATATCGGCATCCAGAGTGAGCGGCAGTCCGTCCTTGGTGAGCTGGACCCGTAGCTCGGCGATGTCACGAGTCAGTCCATGAATCGTGACGATGATCGAGTCACCGTGACAGCTTGAAAAACTAGCCACGAGGCAAAGTGCCCACAGTGCTAGCGAACACAGACGAGCAGATGGGGCCCGAACTCGCGCTTGCATCATGATCTACTCCCGCACGGTGATCGTCGGCGAGCCAGTCGGAACGCGTGGCCAGGTTCCCACTATCACACCTGTCACGATGATCCCTGCCGCTGCGACTCCGACCGTGGTCCATAGCCACCAGCGCCGATACAAAGGAAGCTGAGGACCTGACTCTTTATCAGCAATCATACGAGCGGAATTGGTTGATGTCGGTGGAGGCGGCACCTGAACAGACCGTAATTCTGCCAAGTATTGTCGCGATTTGTCTATTAGAGCTGGGTCATCACCGCTGGTTATGTATCGTTCATAGTGATTGATGGCGAGCTGGGTCTGTGATTGTTCGTGATAAAGGCGAGCAATTTGAAATAGGAAGATCGGATACGTGATGCGTTCGTATGCTAAAGAAAACTCCTTGATCGCACGCGGTTTATCGTCTGCGTTGAGAGCGTTCAGAGCATTTTGCGCATGTTCTTTGCAAATGGGATCGGCATTGCAGACTTCCCGCTGAACAGAGCGTCGTGTCACCGGCTGCTCTGCCGCAGCCGGCAGTTCCATTCCGAGTAGCAGCGCACAACCGCAAAGCCCTGCCATGGTGAGCATCCATGGCCGATTCCTTGACTCTGTGCTTTTACGATCGTGCCAGTCACAGAGGTTGGAACGGATCACGGTAGCCTCCTTTTTGCTTCCGGCTGTCAGGCATGCTGGGCGGCTTGGCTTTGAGCGTGGGTTTGGGCTTCGGCGGCCTTTCGGCCTTCGTTGGCACTGGCAAGCGCGGGGAGACAGACTCAGCTTCTTTCTGTTCAGGTGGCGCGGACAGAACCGGATCGGCGACGGGCTGCTTGGGCACAGGTGTTACTATAGGAGCCGTCAGATTCTGGCCGTGCGGTTGGCTGGTCTGCTGGCTGTGCCGTGGATACTGGACCAGCCAGCGCATCGCAAACCCAGCTCCAATGCAAAGCGCCAGCGCGATCGGTACCACTGTCTGAAGGTTCCATCGTGCCGTGTGCCGAGCGCTGTTAGAGAGCAGCGCTGCGAGTCGATCTCGTACCTCGGACATCGGCATCCGTGTAGCGGCATCCTTCACGAGCATGGAGTCCACGAGCCGCGATACTTCCGGCGTGACCGCTTTGGCCACCTTGCACAAGATGGGTGGGGGCGAAAAGACATGCATGCTAAGGACGGCGAGGCCTTCGATGTCGGCGTACGGACGCCTACCAGCCAGTAGCTCGAACAAAATGATCCCGAGTGCATACACATCGGTCTTTTCATCGACAGCACCAGCACCTCGGCACTGCTCTGGAGACATATACGCGGGCGTTCCCATCACGATATCGGGTCGTGTCCGCTGTCCCCCTTCAGTCATGAGCTTGGCGATCCCAAAGTCGAGGATCTTGGCCCGGTGACCCCCCACCGATACCGGGTCCGGCACCAACATGATGTTTTCGGGCTTTAGGTCGGTCAACCGAAATCAAATATTCTCGACGGAAAAGCGTAGTTTATGGCTAGGTAATTGAATGGTAAGAGTTGACATGTGTCGGAAATTATCCGTGCTCCGAATTACACTGAACGGATGTCGCATGTGGGCAAATTTGAGCGGGAATGTATGTTGAGCAGGGCTGTTCGGAACCGATAGTGCGAGAGGGTGCGTCGTCATCCGCAGGAGATGTGTTCACTATTCACTGCACGATCGGTTGCTTGGTCAGACACACGGACAACGACAGCCAAGTCCTACTCGTTGGATCGAACCGGCCCAGACTACATATTTACAAATGCGAATCCGTTAACAACACATCGCAGTTTAACGAATCGCATTGCCATCAACTGCGCCAACTCGTTCGTCAAGCCAGTCTGCAACCTGCTGTTGAAGGGCCTTCAGTTCACTACACCGGCTCCGCAGGCTACGCCAATTGCCCTTGATTGCACTCATTGCTCTCTTGCGACCGCCCCCGGGTCCATCCGTGCCAAGCTGTTCCAGTAGTGGTTCCGCGAACGCTTCTTTGGGATCGCAGTGTTGTCGAACCATGGAGAAAGGAACTCGAATCTTGTCCTTGTGTAACGCGAGCATCCACACTTCTAGCTCTTGCCACGCAAGGCACGCCAAAAGCCTGCCCGGATGTTCGCTTGTGCGAGCCGATGCTCGAGCTTCATGCTTCATCCGATCGCAGTCCCGATCAACGATAAGAAGGAATAGATCGATCATCGGATTCCCATCAATGATCTCATTGACGAGTGAGGGATCAAGCGCTTGGTCCGCACCACGCAGTCTGGGTTCCGGCAAAACATCTATTCGTGCACGAACCGCTAGGTCGGCAAACAGGTTCTCGATAACCGGCTTCAAGATGTAGCGGTCGGACTCCTGATCCTCGGGAATGATAAGGACATTCATAGCTCGCGCTCCAGCCACCCTGTGGATATCAAGTGTTCCAGGTTCTTGGAGTCGCGCAGCGTTTCAAAGTGCGGAAGATCGCGCAGCGTCGAACACGCAGTCCACCCGGTCTCTGGATCACGACCAAACGCGACCACCGAGCCCAGAGTATCCGCAGAAAGATGGGCAAGCAGCGTTGGTGAGTGCGTGGTTGCAAGAATTTGGATCTGCCGTCTGGACGCCGTCCGCTCTAGTAGTTCCGCGAGCAGACGAATACGCGATGGATGAAGCCCAACATCCGGCTCTTCTAAAACAACCATAGATCCATTTGGACACGTAAGCAGGGCGACCACCAAACCCAAGAAGCGCAACGTTCCGTCTGATGCACTACGAGCCGAGATGCGCGCGCCTCCTTCCTCCACAAGGAACATCATCACTTCGCGAAGTTGGGTGCGATCGAAGTCGATCCGATCTAGCGGAGGCGCACACAATTCGCCCAGCCAATCAACTACATCCTGAAGCTGTTCCGCACTCATCGAAGAGAGAACTGATGAGATATTCTCGCCCGAGTCCCCAAGTGGACCTGCGACGTCTGGCCGATAGTCGCGCATCATGGATGGGCGAATATCCAATGACACAAATTCGGACAACGCCCGTCTTGTACGGTTGATCCGCTCGATACAGTAACGAGCGATTCGTTTGTCCGGATCGGTAGTAATCTGACCTAGTAGCGACCGAAGCGCGCCAAATAGTTGCTTGTGTGCTGCTCCCCATGGATTACCCAGCAAAGCAGTAATGACTCCCCCTTTGGTCCTGCTCGCTAACTTACTGACAGACCGCCAATGAGTATCGAAGATCAATCGCTCGTCGGAGTTGTGTGCTTTCAATGACCAGTCTTCCCAGAGGCTTTCGGCCAGCACATGGACCGGTTCGTCCATACTAACCCTGAGCGTATAATCCAACCTGCTATCGCCTAGATCCAGACGACAAGACATCCCCACCGCCGTTTTGCCATGCCGAGCTGATTCTACGATGTGTCCCCGGATTCCCGGCCATACTTCGCGACTCCCCTCCCATCGGCCACGTAGTACATCCGCCAGGGACATTCCTTGCGCTGCCCCCTGAAGGAATCTCAGCGCGTCGAGCACGTTGCTTTTCCCTGAGCCATTCGGGCCGACCAGCAACGTCACTGGTGCCAGCTTGATCACATTCCGGGCACCTTCACCAGACCCGAAGCTCTTCCAGTCGTCTAACCGAAGCTCTGTGAGCATTGTCGCCATGAGTAACACGGCCAATTCGGTTCGCGTCAAGGATCTTTTTGGTAACAGCAGCGAGCGCTTCCGGTCAAAGTGAACGCGGGGAAGGGTCGCCTCTCTCGGCACATGAAATTGGGGCAGGCCATTGAGTCGTTAGGGACACAAAGCCGACATCGAAAATTGACCTAAGTGCTTGAAATCAATTTGCGCAAAAAAACCACAAATAAACGGCGCTCGCTTGTCGGACAGCGGCTTGGGGGATGGCCGGGTTGGCTTGCGGGTCCGCGTTCGCTGGCCTATACAGGGGCGGGGTGTGAACCATGGAAGCTGACATTTCGGTATTTGTGAGCATTCGGCGCGTGGACCCTCGGGGCGTCGAGTGTTGGTCGAGTCGGGAGTTTGCCGAGGCGCTGGGCTATACCGACCTTCGCAATTTTGCGGCGGTGATCGCGAAGGCCAAGCTGGCTTGCCTCAACAGTGGTCAGACGGTGGAGGACCATTTCGTTGATATCACCGAAATGGTCGGGATCGGAAGTGGGGCACAGCGCCCTATCCGGACCGTCATGATGTCCCGCTACGCCTGCTATCTGGTCATCCAGAATGC
>JBGAUT010000002.1:0-374112 GCA_044228505.1 Polyangia bacterium
CTGTGCATTTGCCATCCAGTACCAGACCGGCGATTCCTAACGAACCTATGGCGACTCCTGCGACCATCAGGGCACCGCCTCCGATGAGTAGTCCGTACGGCGTTCGCTTGGCTGGCTCTGGCTTGTCTGTGCTGGGGAGCAGCTGCTGAACGGACAAGGTGGGCGTTTCGATGCGTATGGGCGGACTCGGCGGAGGCGGAGTGGCTCCGAGGAGCTGCGTCACGGACTCTCCAGCGCGTAGATCGACCGTCGCCCGGCTGCCACCGTTGTTCCAGGTGAGCTCGTAGTTCCCCTGCGGGAGCCAAACCGGCAGCGGCCGCTCGGGTCGCTTGACCACGACGTACTCCGCTTTGTTGATGTGAAAGGAAAGAGAGTTGTTCGGAAACTGGATCAGCAGGCGTCCATGGGTCGGGCGGACATGCGTTACCAAGCGGTCCCGTCCGGTCAGCGCTTGGTTCAGGGCGAACTGCTGGCGTTCCTTGCCTTTTTGCAGCTTTCCGGTTGGAGCAGGACAGGCCGGCGCGTCATCGGTGAGCGCCACCGGGGATGGTAGTTGGAGCTCAGATGAGGTGGGAACCGCAGCGGGCGCTTGGCTGATATACCGCTCATAGGAATTGAGCGCTGAAACGAGCTTCTGACTCGCTGCTTCCCGCTGGTTCTTTTTGAGCAAGATGCGAAACTGATCCTCGTAAACACAGGCCAGTCCGAAGTGAGTCAAATTCAGGCAGTCAGCGTCTTCTCGGCAACAGGAGAGCGCCTTTTGGAGAAACTGCTCACTGCGCAGGAGTCGCGCCTCTACAGGTAGTCTCTGGTCACTGTAGGCCCGCGATCCTTCTCGACGTATTTCGGCCAGGTTGTCACATTCCGCAGCAGGAGTCGGAGTCTCTGCATGTGAGATCAGTGGAGCGCATAGTCCGATACCTAACAGCCATGTCCACAGGTCCCGCATGGTCGATTACTCCGGATTGAAAAGGTCTTCATCCACCTGCGGTGGCTGATTTTTTTTGAACTTGGGCTTACGTACTGGCCCTGGGCGTGGCGGTTCTACACGCGGTTTTGCGGGAAGCACGGTCGGTGGTGTGGGCTCTAAGAGCGTTAGGTCAGGCAACACTCCTAGATCGATGGTCACGGATGCAGGACTGTGCAAGTCCTCAGGGGAAGAACTGCTGGCGTCGTGGGCAGAAGCTGCGACTTTCGGTACCGTCGGAATGGATGGGTTGGACTTCGTGGCGTGAATACCAAAGAAGAGTCCAGCGCCGCACAGTGCAAGCACGGTGACTCCGATGAGAATCCGGCTCGTTAGGTGTCGTTTCTGACGGCGTTCGCTCGGGGAGGGCCCTTGCTCTGCGGTGAGCGCATGGAGGAAATCCTCGATGGTCGGGAAGCGCTGCTCCCGGTCCTTGTTCATCGCCCGTCCAATCGCAGCCAGTACCGCAGGCGGTAGATCCGTTCGGAGCTGAGAGAGAAACGGTGGTTCCTCACTCAAAATCCGGAAGAAAATGGCCTCCCGTGGGTCCGCCGTGGGGTCCACCACGAACGGATGACGGCCTCCCAGTGCTTCATACATCACGACCGCCATCGCCCACTGGTCGGCGCGACCATCGATCTGACTCACCTGGCCCCGGACAGCCTCTGGGGCCATGTAGCTGGGCGTTCCGAGCAGAGATCCTTCCACGGTCTGTTGAGACAGCGCGTTTTTGATCTTTGAAATCCCGAAGTCCACCAGCTTGACCAGATCGCCACCTTCCGGGCCTTTGCCTGGAACAAGGAAGATGTTGCCTGGCTTGATGTCGCGATGGACGACGCCCATCGCATGAGCATCGTGAAGCGCTGCGCAGCACTGCTTGGCGATATCGATCACGGTGGACAGCGGCAGTTTCTTTTCTCGGCGGAGTCGCTTTTCGAGATCCTCTCCATCGAGTAGCTCCATGACCAAGAACGGGAAGCCCTGATCGATGTCCCGATCGAAGTCGAATACCTTGGCAATGTTCGGGTGGTTGAGAGCAGCCACTACCCGCGCTTCGTTTTGGAACCTGTGGAAAATGCGAGGATCTTTGGCAAATGTCGAGTGCAGCACCTTGACGGCACAAAGGCCATCGGTACGAAGGTGACGCGCTCGATACACCGCCCCCATTCCGCCGCTGCCGAGAAGCTCTTCCAGATAGTAGGTGCCACAGAGGGTCTTGCCCACCAGCGGATCGCTTGGTTTGTCCGGTGGCTTGGCTGAGATCGTCGGTGGGAGGTTCATGAGACTCGCTGCATCGTCCCCGACCGTCAGTCACACACATAGAGTGCGACGTGTTCAGCATCGGAACCCGCACGGCCAGATTATCCACAAGCGGGCATCGCGGCAAGCCGAGAGATATCATCCACCGTGCCTCGTCGTCTTACTGAGGCCGCCACCCGGGTAGGGCCCTGCATTTTCCGGCGATGCATCTCTCGTGGGGCTGACAGCAATCTGAGCCACATCGGCGGGTCAGTGGTTCACACAAGAAGTCGGGGGGTTTGATCGCAGCCCGGCACTGACCGGCGATACAGCGCTCCCCGCTAGCACAGCACTGGTCACCACAACGCAAGGTTCCAAGAGGACAGGGTCGCGGGCCGTGAGAGCGGCAGGTGCCCTGGACGCAGGATTGGTTGGTCGGGCAGCTTTCGACGGTCCATTGTCCATTGCGGCACAGGGCGGTGGTGCTGGTGCCTACGCAGAACGGCGAATCCTGCGCGGTGCATCGTCGATTGACTGGCTTGCAGGTGCCTTGCTCGCAGAGCTGTCCGGGTTGGCAGTCCTCGGTGAGCCACCTTCCGCCTCGGCAGATTTCGCGGCTGAGTGGGGTTGCGCAGCGGGGCCGATCCGCCGGGCCACATCGCTGGATGGGGGTGGTGCAAAGCCCCTGGTCGCAGACCTGATTGGCCGGACACTGCTCCACCGTCCACGATCCGCCTGCGCAAAGGCCTCGGCTGCGGCGGTCGATACACACCGGCGGGTCGTGTCCAGTGCAAGGGAAGGCCTCGCACATGTTGCCAAGGCAGCGCGATGGAGGCAGGCAGTCGATGAGATGCCAGATTCCATCGCGGTCACAGAGCTTGACGGCAAACCCTGCACAGATCCGATCGCCGGGCGTGCACGGCACCTGACAGCTCCCACCAAGACAACGCTCCGCACCGGTGCAGCGAACCCCGCACGCCCCGCAGCTCGTGACAGAGTTCAGCGCAGACTCGCAGCCATTGGCGGGGTTGCCATCGCAGTTGTCAAAGCCGGCGTTGCAAGTCCCCAAAGTACAGGAGCCGCCAGAGCACAGAGCGGAGGCATTGGGGAAACTACAAGATCTGCCACAAGAGCCGCAGTTGGAGATGGAGGAAAGAGAAGCCTCGCAGCCGTTGGCCGGGTTGCGGTCGCAGTTGTCAAAGCCGGCGTTGCAAGCTCCCAAAGCACAGGAACCGCTAGAGCACAAAGCGGAGGCATTGGGGAAACTACAAGACTTGCCACAAGAGCCGCAGTTGGAGATGGAGGAAACAGGAGTCTCGCAGCCGTTGGCGGAGTTGCGGTCGCAGTTGTCAAAGCCGGCGTTGCAAGCCCCCAAAGCACAGGAACCGCTGGAGCACAGAGCGGAGGCATTGGGGAAACTGCAAGACCTGCCACAAGAGCCGCAGTTGGAGATGGAGGAAACAGGAGTCTCGCAGCCGTTGGCGGAGTTGCCGTCGCAGTTGCCAAAGCCGGCGTTGCAAGCCCCCAAAGCACAGGAGCCGCTAGAGCACAGAGCGGAGGCATTGGGGAAGCTGCAAGACCTGCCACAAGAGCCGCAGTTGGAGATGGTATTGATGGGAGTCTCGCAGCCGTCAGTGGGATTGTTGTTACAATCTTTGAATCCAGCCGGGCAGCCCTGACATTGATTGTTTACGCAGCTTGTGCCACCAGCACAGGCCGCACAGACACAACCATTCGGGTAACCTATTAGCTCTCCGCAGCGATTGGTGCATAGTGCCTGGCATCCCGACAGGTAGAGCCCATCTTGACCCATTGGCAATTGGCAGTTTGGACACTGGTGTGTATATGTAGAAAAATTCTCTGTGTGAGAGCTTTGCGCAACGGTGATACCGCTTGCTTGGAGCTTGGCAGTAAGTATTAATTTTATAGTATATGATCCAGAGTTAAGCGGAAGATTGACCGTTAAATGAGTTGTGTTTGGGCTGGATTGAGATGAGCAATCCAGGACGCTAGCGCCACCGATTTCAATTTTTGGATAGATGTTGATGCCGCTTGCGCTGTCTGCTCCTGGCGTATTCCAGATATTCTGAAAGGTGACCTTGTAGCAACCTTCTGTGCCGAAGGTACAAAGTTGGAGATTGCACTGCGGCGTCTGAGTTTGAGCCGGTCGGACCGGGCATAAATACAGAGCGATCAGTGTCGATATGACGATAGGCCAGAACAACCTGTTACGCATGTATCGATATCTCCGTGTGAGCCTTTTTCCAAGGTCTGTGGCTTGTAGCTTTTAGAAAAGCTACGGGATTCGTCGCAAGATGGTGCCCTTGGTCCCAACAGTCCAGATGCTGCTGGCATCGCTAGTGCCCGCAATTCTGTTGAGAGTCTGTGTAGTTCCAGTCTCTTCGAACTTGAGATCAGTGAACTGAGATCCATCGGAGCGCAGCACGAAACCGGCGGCTCCAGCCAGAAACACGGTGCCAGCACCAGTTCCCCACACTGCAAGCAGATCCTGGGCCTTGGCAATCTCTGTGGCTGTAGACCCGTTCGCCCAGTTGGTACCCTGGCGACGGAGCACGCTGTGCGTTGTGCCGACCGCCCAGGCATCGCCAGAGCTTGCCCAGACCGCGTTCAGCGGACCCACGGACGGCGCTCCCGAATCAGTGCTCCAGGTCGTGCCCATGGACGTCATGACCACGCTCTGTGTTGCGGACTGCTTTCCGACGGCCCAGATCTGTGAGCCGCCGCCCCAGATTCCTTCAAGCGCAAGGACTCCGCCAAGCTGCTGTTTGCTCCAGGTTTGGCCATCAAAATGACGCAGATAATTATTCGGACCCACCGCCCACAGGTCACTGGCAGAAGTACCCCACAGTGCCCGGGTTCCGGTTCCGCTGGCCGTGAGAGTATCCACAACTTTCCACTGTGGTGCTTGTGGATCGGTTACGGACAGACGCCAGATGCTGTTATCGGCGACCCCAAGATAGAGCTGTCCTCCGATGCCCCAGATAGTATTTAGGATGGTATTCGCCGGTAGGTTCGATAGCTTGGACCAGCTCGTGCCATCCCAGCGTAGCGCGAGGTTGCTGCCTACCGCATAGGCGACTCCCGCGTCCACATAAAGACCAAGCAGCTCCCTAATCTCACCTCGACTTGAGGGAATCCACACTCCGGAGGTTCGGGAAGCGAGCAGGCCAGCGTCTCCGACGATCCAAGGGGTGGCCGGCAGGCCTTGGGAGACTCCGTAGATTGTGCCATCACCAAATTTTTCTTGGGTCCACACACCACCTTGAAGGTGCCAAAGAAGGCCAGCGGTGCCAGCAATCCACACTTCATTGCCACTACCCCACACCGCATAGAGCAGCGCATTCGCAGAGTTTGGGAGAGTCTCTCGCTTCCAGGTGCCTTGGGAGAGGTGCAGAACTTCGGGGGAACCCGTTAGGGTATAGCCAACGATCCAGACTTCGCTGGAGCTTGCGGCCCAGACCGATTGGAGAGAGCCAGAAGGAGTCGGATTTAGGCTGCTTCCCCACACCACCTTGCTCCAACTGGCGGCGGCTGCATCCAGATTGACCCCGTGAACGGCGAGGCCACTGTCGCCAACGGCCCATGCCTCGGTGCCGATTCCGGACACCGAACGGAGTCCTTGGTTCAGCGTGCTCCCGACATTGTCTTCGGACCAGGTTCCCGAGGTTCCGCTCTTGGTGCGCCGGTAGATGAACAGATTGCCAACGGCGACGGCAACGGAGCCATCTGTTCCGCCGCAACCCCATACCGACCGAAGGTCTGCTCCGGCCATGCTGGGAGCCAGAGCGCGCTGCGAAAAGACCGCGCCAGATGCCGTTCCGTCAAACAGAACGGGCTGGGGCTTGAGCGTGCTCTCATCTATTCCTGTTCCTGCGACCAGCATCTGTCCGTTTGCACACATCGACAACCCGCTGAGGTTGGCGCTTGTTCCCAAGCGCACGGGGAGCCATTCGCCGTTGACGAGGTGGAGGAGGGTGCCGTGATCTCCTGCGGCCCAGACTTGTTTGCCGTCGCTGCTGACCTGCACGGCTTTCAGATGATTCCCTTGCGGCAGCGGGTTGTCCCAGCACCAGCGAGTACCGGAGTCTGCGGTGCAGATCTTGGGGGCGAAGTGGGCGACGATCGGCTGCTGGAGGGGCAACTGGACAGTGCAGGTCGTCTCGGTTCCGCTGCAGACTCCCTCCCAACCTAGGAAGTAGGAATCGGGCTCCGACACCGCGCTGAGTTGAACGGCTCCCAGGGGAAAATCGGCGCTGCATTTTTGGCCGCATTCGACGGGACCACCCGGCCTTGGGAGTGAGTAAACGGTACCTTTTCCGGTGCCGGTCTTTTGTACCGACAGCGAACACTGCGGACCATCGAGTCGGCTGAGATCAATTTGAACCGGATAATAGGGTCGGCCATCGTGAAAGCTGGTCAGCCCTCCCTGATCGAGATTGACACTGGCTGCACCGACGGCAATGGCACACTGGATCGGAAGCTGACCGCGCACCGCCAAGTCGAAGGTTCCCTTGGTGTCCGCAGGCAGCTCTAGCGCAAAAAAGCTACGGCTGGCTCCGCGAAACTGCTCGGTCTTTTGAAGGACTCCGTTTAGCGTGGGGGCGACTTCAACAAACTCGATGTCATCACTGACTCCATTGACGGTGACTGCGATGAGCAGGGTCTCTGGTGGGCCGCAGCCGATGGTCAGCAGGACTCCGAGCAATGTAGCGAGCAGCGCGCAGTGCTTGTTCATTGAATTACCTCACACTCCGAATGTCGGAAGGAATGGGACGGAGGGCCGCCGCAGTACCAATTCCAACGGTCGTCGCCACCACGGCAGTGCCACCAGCCACGAGGGTCCATACCCACCACTTGGCCTCTGTTTTTTTGCGAAACGCGGCGGTGACCGAGCGGTCTTGCGAAAGGGACAGCAGACAGGATTTCCCCTGACAGTCCCCCAAAAAACCAACAAATCGCGAGCTTGAAGTGGGCTTTGGCAAGAGCTGGACCTCGGGACGACCGGCAATGCGCAGCGTGCACGGCTCGCTGGGCCCACAACGGAGATCCTCGCGACCACTGCCTTTCACCACAATCGCACCGCTACCATCCCCCTGCGTTGTGATGTTGAGCACCGCACGGGGCAGAAAGGTTGCCGATAGCGCGATGGGTCCGCTGGGAGTCAGCTCGCAGCGGGCGGGAGCTGGTTCGCCCGGCGCTGATGGGACGGAGGAGGCCGCTTGCGGACAACCGCCGTGCCACTGTGCGACATAGGTGCCTTCATCGGCCACGGCTTCGACCACAAGGGGTGAACCCAGCGTGACATGGAGATCACAACCTCGGTCCGTGGCGCTGCGGCACAGCTCTTCTTGATTGCGAAGTCGAAGTTTGATGGCACCACTCCCAGATACCGAGAGCTTGAGTACGGTCTCTTCGCTCTGAATCTTGGTGGCTTCATCGAGGAAGCGTTTGCGATTGGTATCGACCGGAAGTCCCAATTCCTGAACGTACTTGTCGATTTCATCCAGCTTTTCGATCGAACGGATCACGGCGCTGCGCGACTTCTGGGCATGCGCAATGCGCACACTCCCAACCCCTTGCTGGCTCAGCTTCAGATGTGCGATTCCGCTTAGAAACAGCATCAGCCCGAGATCGCGCTGCACGAACTGTGGATTTTTGCCCGGAAAGTCGAGTGCTGCGACGGCGTCTAGCCGGGAAATGGTCTGCTCGGCGAGCTGAGTGACCCGCTCTAGCTGACCCGCTTTCCACGCGATCAGCGTTTCCGCAAAGAGCTGGAGCGCTTTCTGGTATTCCTCTGGTTGCGGGGGCACGGGCTTGACGGTCGCCTTGCCGCTGGTCGGAGCAGCCCGCTGGGCCACAGCCTTGGGAATCGGCGTGGAAAACTGCGCCGCCACCAAGAAACCGAAACAGAGACAGAATCGATGTCGCATGGGCACGATGGTTACACTCCGCATCAATACACCGGGATCAGAGAGACGGTCCGGCTCTCGCTGTGACTGAGATCGAAGATCAGCTCCTTGGCCACAAATCCAGCGCGCTCCAGTCGAATGCCTGCGGACCGACCGGGCTCGATGGAGACGACGCACTTCCAAGGCGTGACCGCGGGGGGCGCGTTCAGACATCGCAGACCGCGCAGTGGAACCACGCTGACCTCTGTTTGCTTGGTCTGAACCGACAGAGAAATCGTCTTGGGAGCGCTGGTACTTGCGGAACTGTGGGCACTGCTCGCCGGCTTCGGGGGGCTTGGAGTCTGTGGCAGTGGCTGCACGGGTTCGTTGCGAACGATCACCGCCGGGGTCGTGACCGGGACCGCAGACTGGGCCGCCACGGCAAAGTCGAGTAGCTCGGACGTCCCAGAAGTCTTGGGGGTCGCAACCGGCTTGGGCGCGGCATGCCAGCGCCACCACGCGAGCGCACCGCCTCCCAGCACAACCACCCCCAATAGCAAGAACCCGACCCACAGTCGTTTGTGTGTCGAACTCGGCCTGGTGGCGGCCACGACCTGTGGAGCGGTTGCGTCATTGGCCGCTCGGGCGACTGGGGGAATGGGCTCCAATTGATGCACGGAGGGCGTCGATGGACTAAAGCTGCTGCGGATGGTTGGAGGAACCGGCTGTTCCCGTGGCGTGGAGTGGTTGGGAAGCGTCGGCACATGCGCGCCAATTCGTTGCAAGTCGAGGACCACGCTGCTCATCCGTGGCCGCTGTTCCCGGTCCTTGCGGAGCATCCGCTGAATCAAGTCGATCAGGGCTTCGGGCGCAGCTTCCACCAAGGTGGCCAGAGGGGCTGGTTCCTTCCGGACGTGCTGTTCGCAGATCTCGAACTCATCACGGCCCTCGAAAGGAGGCCTTCCAGCCAGCATTTGGTACAGGATGATCCCGAGCGAATACACATCCGACCGATCATCGACATCTGCGGCATTCCGACACTGCTCGGGAGACATGTAGAGCGGGGTTCCCATCATCGAGTGGGCAACCGTGCCGCTGTGTCGCCGTGCCTGTCCGGCCAGCTTGGCGATCCCGAAGTCGAGCAGCTTGGTCCGCAGATTGCCGCGACCACTGGAATCCTCCAGTAGCATCACGTTGTCCGGCTTGAGGTCGCGGTGGACGATCCCTTTTTCGTGAGCGGCGGCGAGCGGTTCTGCGACCAAAATCGCGATGTTGACCAACTCTGCAACTGGAAGCTTGCCACTGCCATGGCGCAGACGAGCACCGAGGGTCTCGCCTTTCAGATACTCCATCACAATGTAGGCCGTGCCGTCCGGCATCCGTCCGTAGTCGGAGATCTGCACCAGGCCCGGATGATCCGCTAAGTTGACGGCCCGCGCCTCATCAAGAAACCGTGCCGCAAACGCTGGATCTTTCGCAAACTCTGGATGGAGGACTTTGATGGCGACGTGACGATCGATTTCTTTGTGAATCGCTTCAAAAACCGCCCCCATTCCCCCTTCGCCCAGCTTGCGGAGGACTCGATACGGTCCAATTTCGGTGTCAGGCCCGATCATTTATTTCCACTACCACTAATCAAGTCACTCGAGGTCGAAATCGCAACAGATATGCCTAATATTCTATGCCAGAACGACCTGGCGTTTGTCCTCGTGAATGAACAGGTTAAATAGGTAGGTTGTACGTGTCTGCCGCCGGTTCGACAGATTGCGGAGTGCTCAAGCAGATTGCGGAGTATAAGTAGGCCGTGGCACAAGTTGGACAGATCGTCGAGGGTTTCTCCGTTCTTGGGCAGCTTCCGGATGATGGAAGCTGCCTCCTGTATGCGCTGGGAAAGGGGGAGGAACGGTGCCAGCTCAAAGTGCTGTTGCCTGCCGCGACGGATCGTGAACAGGAGTCGTTTCTGGAAGCAGCGCGACTGCTGATGGGACTGCCTGCCCAGCCGGGGTTGCTGGCGATTTTGGGTTGCGGGCTGCTTCCGGACGGCAGTGCCTATCTGATTCGAAAAACTCCGAGCGGTGTGCCGCTTCCCGAAGGCGCAACGTCACTCTTGGGACCTGGGAAACAGGAGCTGCTGGCTCAACTGGCGGCAGCGCTGGCGTTCCTTCATACGGCGGGACTTGTCTACCATGGGCTCCGCCCACAAAGGGTCTGGGTGTCACGGGATGCCGAGCAGACCCGGGTGCTGCTGCTCGACTGTGCCGAGGTTCGACGACAAGACCGAGACGGGCCCGCTGCCATCCCGGCAACGATGGCCGGTCCTCATGCCGATTCGGAGTGGCAGGCCGAGTCCGCGTTCATCGCGCCCGAGTACCTGTCCGGTTTTGCTCGTCCGGGTGCTGCTGCCGATGTGTATGCGCTGGGCGTCCTTGGCTATCTGCTGCTCGGTGGGAAACTGCCATTTTCCGACTCTGGTTCGAGAGTCCGCCAAGTAGGTCAGCAGGCCACGCCGCTCCAGAAGCTGTCGCCGACGATTCCTACCGCGATTGCGGAGCTGGTCGAGACCATGCTCGCGGAGTCTCCCGAGGCCCGGCCTTCAGCGATGCGAGTAGCCGAGGTTCTGCGCCAGCGTCATCCCGAGCTGCCGACGCACTTTGGACAGTACGAAGTGGTGCGGCTGCTGGCGGAAGGGGGGATGGGGCAGGTCTTCGACGCGCTCGATCGGCAGGGACAGCGACGGGCGGCGATCAAGCTGATGAAGCCGGAGATTGCGCAGCGACCGGGCTTCACCGAGCGCTTCATGGATGAGGTCCGCGCGCCGAACATCATCAACGATCCGGGTGTCATCACGGTCCTGCATCGCGATCAGCTCCCCGATGGGCGTCCGTACATCGTGATGGAGTTTGTCGAGGGGAAGACGCTGTCGGCGTATCTGAAGCAAGGGCTGCTGTCGGCGGAGGAAGTTGCGCGATTCGGTTGGCTGCTCGCGACGACGCTGGCCAAAGCGCACGACAAGGGGGTGATCCACCGAGACCTCAAGCCCGACAACATCATGGTGGTTCCTGATGGACTGATCGCGGGTGGAGTGCGAACCAAGATCCTCGACTTCGGAATCGCCAAGCTGCGGGAAGACCTCCGGGGGGAGTCGCTGCACCACACCCAAGTTGGCGCGGCGATGGGCACCCCGCTGTATATGGCACCGGAGCAGTGGCGGGATGCATCGTCGGTGAGTCCCAAGGCCGATGTGTTTGCGCTCGGGCGAATCCTACAACAGATGGTGACGGGGCAGACGCCGCAGGATGTGAAGCCGATTGGGGGCCCTTGTCCACAGTGGCTGGCCCTGCTGGTGGGACGGATGCAAGCGCTTGATCCGGCGCAGCGGCCATCGATGCAAGACGTGATGGTCGAGCTATCGCAGCATGTGGAACAGAGCACGCAGACCGCACTTTCTCCGCCTCGTTCGCGGGCGCGCTACTGGCTGCTTGGGGGTGGGGTACTGGTCGTGCTGTTGGGGGCGGCTGGGCTCATCGGGTGGCTGGTGAAGCTGGGCCAGCGTCACCAGGATGCGCCAGCCAAGCCGATGGTGACGGTGGCCGCGCTTCCCACGAAACCAGCGACGGTGGCGCAGTTGCGGGAACGCGCCTTGGTGCTGCTCAACCAGGCCCTTGGGAATCGCAATCCAGAGGTGCGACGCCAAGCGCTGGCTGCGCTCACCAAGACCCATGATCCACGGCACCGTGCGCTGGTGGAGCAGCAGTTGATTTCCGATCGACATCCGCTGGTACAGCTCCAAGCAGCCGAGGCGCTGGGCCAGATGGGCGCACAGAGTTCGGTGCGAATTCTCCTTGATACCGTGAAGGATCGCGCACCGGACGAGGTGTGGGTGGCGGTGATGCGGGCGCTGCAGCGGTTGTCGCGACGACCTCCTTCCAAAGCGACAGATCAAACGGTCCAGCAAGCGCTGCAGCAGGCGCTGCGTAGCAAGGAGCCGATCGCTCGATCAAGTACCGCGCTGCTGCTGGCGCGTGAAGACCGAGCGGCCCGCGCCATCCTACGAGAGGAATACCAGCGACTGTTGGCGCTGTCGCCACAGAGTCCGGAGACACTCGAGCTGCTGGTCGGGCTTGCCAACGCCGGGGATGTGGCGGCGCTGCGCGAGCTGGAAGGGCGACTGCATGCTGCCCCGGATCCGACCGCTGATCCATTGGCACTGGCGATGTACTTGGCTCGTCGCGGCGATGATCGGGGAGAGTCGCTGTTAGAGCAAGCCGCTCGCGAGCAGGGAGCCCAGGCGCTGGCTGCGGCGCATGCACTGTCTTTGCTCGGCAATGGCTTGGGCTGCCAGCTCTTCCGGAGCGTGCTCCGGGATGGCAAGGCGGCAGAGGGAACTCTCATCTTGGCTGCGGATGGACTGGGGATTTGCGGCACGGTGGCAGATCGAGAACTGCTTGGCAGCTTGGTCGGGGGAGATTCCCATCCTCTGCTCTTGCGGGTAACGGCGGCGGGCTCTTTGCTGCAGCTTCTGGGAAGTGACCCAGGGCAAAGCGACCAGCTTGTGTTTGGGCTGTATGAAGAGCAAGGGGCCACGACGGCTTCGGTGGCACTCCTGGGCACGATGTCGTCGGTCGAGGCGCTCAAGCGGCTGCTGACGGCGGTTCGCGATCCGGCCACTCCGGTCGCGGTCAAGCGGGCGGCTGCGGCCACGATTCCGCGAGTACTCCAGCGCATTCGGAAGCTCGAGCCCAAGATCGAAGACGCCGACCTGCTCCACAAACTGGCCGAAATCACGACCGGAATTCAGTCGCCAGACCCGGTGGTTCGTCTGCTGGCCGTGCTGGCGCTCAGCGAACCGCAAGAGCTGGTTCCCGCGCTCGAAGATAGTGACCCTTCAGTGCGGCTCGCGGCGGCCCAGCGGATCGATACACCTCGCGCCAAACAGGTGCTGCTCGAGGCACTCCAGCGGGGCGGCAACGACGGACTGCTGGCATATGGGGTGCTTCGTCAGCGGGGCGGGCTCCCTTCCGATGTTGCACCGCCTTCTGTGCTCGCGGAGTTTGGGAACGCGGAGGCCGCACGGCGGGTCGAGATTGTTGCGGTCCTTTCGCACTGGTCCGTAGCCGATGCGCTGCCGATTTTGTGGTTGGCGGTTCGCGATGGCGACATCGAGGTGCGACGCACGCTGGTGGCAACAATTGGAGCGCTGGCCGCGCAGGATGCGAGCGTGCTGCAACTGCTGCGTCCGCTGCTGCGGGATCCCGATGCGCTGGTTCATGCCCAGATCAACCAGATCCTGGCGCATCGAGAACTTTCAATCGAGAGCATTCCCAGCGTGGCAGAGTCCGCAGCCGGGAAGGTGGTGAGCGCACCTCCGGATATGGCGGCCCCTACCACCGCCGCGACCCAGCCAAAGCCCGGACAAGTGTTGCTCAGCGGTGATGAGGGCGTCAGTGTTCGGGTCGGTCGACAGGAACTGCTGCTGACCAAGCAGCCACTCCAGCAGGAGCTGGCACCGGGCAGTCATCGGCTAAGCTACGTGGACGCGAGCGGGAAGACGGCAACCCAGGTGCTGGTCGTGCGCAGTGGCGAGGTCACCCGGGTCAAAGTCGCGCTTTCGCATGCCAGTCAGTCGCTCGGCGAGGCGATTGCGCTGTATCAGAGTGGCAACTATGACGGCGCATTCGGCAAGCTCATTTTGGCCAAGCGGCTCGGTCAAGAGCGAAAAATTGATCCGAACTTCCCAACGCAGCTTCTTGGTTATCTGGCGCTGGTGCAGGACAAAAAAGGAATGTGGCTGGAGGCCATGGGAAACTATGAGCGATTTTTGCGCGAACCCGTTGGGCTGCGCGCTGTGGAACTGACCACGCAGGTGAAGGCCGGAATCGAGCGCTTAAAGGCTCGGCTCGGCAAGGTCGAGCTGCATGTGCGACCGACGGGGACGGAGTGCCAGGTGCGGAGTCTGTGGCTGAAGCCAGGGGGCCAAGATGTGCTGGTATCCGGGCGGCGCTACCGCGTGGATCCAGAGTCGGGCAAAACCCAGATCCGTGCGTTTGATGGGTGCAAGTGATGGGAATCGGGTCAAATCATGGCGTAAGAGGCCTCTGTCTGGCGCTGGTGGTCGGGCTGGGTCTGTCCGCCTCGCTGGCGGCAGCGGCAGAGTGCGGTCCAGCTCTTTCGGACAGCGGTGAACCGGCGGTGCGGACCCTTGAAGCAGACTTTCTTACCAAGCGCCGACCGGAGACTCTGCTGCTGTTGGCTCAAGCGGCCAAAGCAGCGGGGCGTGGGCTCGATGCGGTGAATCTTCTGCGTGTCCATGAAGCCATGCGTCATCGCCCGGTACCGACGCTAGCGGCAGCGGCGCAGCGGCTGGCCATCGAAGCCCCACCTACCGCGAGTGAGCTGCTCATCTTTGGCGGCGAGTCGATGACCGAGGCAGTCGTGCGTGTGGATGGTCGCGTGTTGGGTCTTTTGCCCCGCAGTTCTGAGCAGCAGCAGCAGCTATTGGTGTCGCCTGGTTCACATTGTCTGAGCCTTCAAAAGGAGTCCGAGCGCAGCGACATTCCCATCGACCTCGGCAGCGGAAGACCGTGGGAGGTCCGATTTCGCGACAACGGGATTGTGACCGTTCAGCCGACGCCGCGCTTGGCGCTGTTGTTGTCGGGTCTGTCGCTTCCTCGGACTCAGGTTTCCGAGCTGCGGCGGATCGTGGCGAGTGCCGCTTTTCCAGAGCTTTCGCTCAGCACAGACAGCGAAGCGGTGACGATTCCTGGTGCCGAGCTTTTGCCGCTGCTGATGCCCGATCCTTGTCAAGACCACTCCTATGCAAAGACCCAGTATGTGCTGCGGGTGACGGTCACACCGCCTACTGAGTCGCAGCGGGCGCTGCACGTGGAAGTCCTTCATACCGCGACCGGAACTCCGACCGCTGAGTCCCGCGAGCCGTGTGGGCGCTGCGAAGGAGCAGAGCTACTCGACAAGCTCAAGCGGCTGTTACCGGTGCTGCTGCAGCAAGCCCGGCAGCGCGACCATGGCTGTCTGGAAGTTCGCACACAGCCAGGTGGTGCCGAAGTGCGGGTGGCTCCGGTGTTGGAATCGTTCATTGGTCCACCTTCGTTGCCGCTGGCGCTTGGCGAGACTCCCACCAATGGTTGGCTGCGCCGAGCTCTGCTAAGTGGCCCCTATGAGGTGACGCTGTATCGTCCCGGCTACCAGCCCATCAAACGGCGGGTCGAGCTGGGAGAGGGCAATACGCCGCTGGAAGCGACGCTCGCACCGACCATGGCACCGCCGCGTATCGCGAATGGCGTCGATCTGATACCCCCCAGTACGGTGCCGGAGCCGCAGAAGGTTCCGCTCTACAAACAATGGTGGCTGTGGCAGGCGGCTGCTGCGGCCACTTCGATCACCGTTGCTGGCGTGGTTGCCGCGGCGACTGTGAATCGCTAGTCCGGAGACAAGGAGTCCCTTTCCGTCATGCGCAATCGTGTCACTCCACTCGGTTTCTGGCTGCTCGCGTTGGCAGCCCTGCTTCCCGTGGGCCCGGCCTTCGCCATCACCGATGTGAACTGCAACGGAATTGCGCGGGAAAAAGAGAAGCTCTGTGTGGAGTACAACCTCGAACGGAGAGCGTGTCCCACGGGAGCAAATCCGACGCGTCCGTGCGATGACTATGTAGCGGTCGCACCCGGAGTGCCCGCAGTCTGTTCTGCGGATTTTGCGCGGGATTCCGATGGGGATGGTCTTGGTGACGCCTGCGACAACTGTCCGCTCGATAAGAACTCGATGCAGCAGGACCAAGACGGCGATGGACGCGGTGATGTCTGCGACAACTGTCCCGAGCTTGCAAACTCGGATCAGACGGACTCCGATGGGGATGGCATTGGTAACGCATGCCAGCTTGCACTTCGCGGGGGCTTCTGCGGTCCTCCGCAGGCCCGGATCTGGACACTTGGCGAGGGAACGGTGGCACTTTCGGTGGTGCTTTCGCTGCTCATCCTGTTTCGGCAACGGAACCGTCGCTGGCGAGGGCGAAACGCGACATGAACACCTTCCGAACCAGGTACGTGCTGTCCTTGCTATTCACCCAGGTTGCGTGGATGGCAACGGCGGCAGCGTTTGGCGGCAATGCTGCCATCGACTTGAACAACCTGCGGCCCACTCCTGGGTTGCACAAGGTCGTCACGCAGGATCTTGCTACCGTCGGGGACCACCTGGCGCTGACCACGCAGGTGGTGACGCACTATGCGGATCAACCGCTGGTGTTCTGCGTAAGTGACGGCTCCTGTCCGAGTGCCCTCATTGCCCATCGCTTGATCACCGACCACAGCGTCTCGTTTTCGCTGTGGAGACGGGTTGAGTTTGCGCTCTCGGTGCCGCTCGCGCTGTATCAGCAAAGCGGTCCGCCACCGGTGGGAGCCCGGATTGTCACAACCGACGCTCTTTCAGATCCGACAGCGCTCGCACCGAGTCTGTTCGCGCTAGGGGATGTGCGCCTGCGGACCAAGGTGGTCTTCTATTCGCAGCCGCTGTGGGGTATTGGGGCTACGGCCTCTCTCAGTCTGCCTTCCGGTAGCGGCAACAGCTTCATGGGGAGTGCGCTGCCGAGCTTGACCGTGCGACTCCTTTCCCATTGGCACTTCCGTCGGCTGACTGCGGTGTTAAACGCCGGCTGGATCTTTGCAGCGACTGAGTCGGTGCTCAACGTCTCCTCTGGAATGGCGTTCGACTACGGTGCCGCGTTACAGATCGAGCTGTTCCGCACGGGCAGCACTCCGTTTTCGGTGTTTGGTGAGATCTTCGGCAGCGTGCTGACTCGACTCGATCCCAGCGTCGATCTGCCAGCCGAGTTTGTGATGGGTGCAAAGTCCCAGTTTGGTGCTTGGGGGTTTGCGGCTGGCTTCGGTTCTGGAATTCACAGCGGAGCCGGTGTTCCCAACGTCCGTGGGTTCCTTGGTGCGAGCTGGACCTGGGCACCGGCAAAGCCCGCAGTGCGGCAGCCCTGACTCAGCGCGGGTTGTCGCATCCGGGCCACTTGGCAGCGTGAACGGATGCGGTCCAGGCAGCCAGGTGCCGTTTATGAACCATCGGAGCAACAGCCGCACCCGTCGAACTCGCCGAAGCCCGCAATGGGAGAGAACGCCCACAACGATGGAAGTCCCAATGATCTCGGGCAGTTACCCAATCGCCTGACACATCTGGCTGGTGTTGAGCTTGCTTCCACCAAGCGGCATGAAGCCCGAGCTGCCACCGGGGATCAGATCCCCTTCACCGGTAAGCCGGAAGATCAGATAGGAGCGATTCACATCGCCCGGTGTAACGAGTGGCATCATCGCCGCACGCGGCATCTTGTTGACGAGGTTGGCCATGAGATCGGCGGCGCTCGCCATCCTCGGTGCCGTAGACTTGTGGCAGCTACAGCCGTTGAAGACACCCGCGTAGACCTGGCTCCCGGTGATCTGAACCGGAGTACAGGATGGCAGCGTCGCCATGTACGTCTTCATCGCTAGGTCGGCACCTGCCAGATCTCCGCTCACAGAAGGCTTCATGTCGATGATTCCAGTCGGTCCGGTCGTCTGCGATGGATCGCAGGCAGCGACCATGACAAGGCATGTCATAAGCCAAGACGAGTGCTTCACGTCAATCCCCCCCGAGAGAGTGAAGATAAGGCAAAACGGTTAACTAGCCCATGATAGGGCAGGGAGGTCGAATTTCGGACAGCGCGTGGACTACTTCGAGATCTTGAGCGGGAATTTGGCGGTATACGCGGACTTGTCCTTGCTTGGGAACTTCCACTTTTTCATCGCCTTCAGGATGCACTTTTTGGCTTTGTCATCCAGATCGGTACCAGAGAGTGTGATTTCGCCGATCTTGCCCTTGTCGGACACCTCTACGGCGACGGATAGCTCCTTGCCTTCCAGGTCCGCCTGCTTCTTGATGGCTTTTTCGAAGCAGCTCTTTGCCGCTGACTCGCCCGTCGACCAAAGCTCGTTAAACTCGGCCTGGCTGATGCCCGTGATCTTCGGAGGGTCCGGCTTCTTGACCGGTTCCTCTTTGGGCTTTGCCGGGGCACCTGCGTCCTGACCGGCATCGACCACGGCGGTTTGCGGGCCGGTGGACGGCTTTACCAGCAGGAAATACGACGCCCCACTGAGCAGCGCGACCACGGCCGCGATGCCAACGAATAGCGGTGTCTTCGACTTGGCCGGGGGCGTTTCGCTGACCGGCTCGGGCGAAGCGCCACCTTGCGGCAGAGAATTCGGGTCGCCGCCATAGGGAGACCCACCGCCATAGGGAGACCCACCGCCATAGGGAGACCCACCACCGTACGGATTGCCGGTATCGCCGCCCGCTGATGCCTGCTCTTGGGGCCACTCGCCGGGGGCAGGGGTCTGCTGCTGTGCCATGGCGGGCTGCTGCGGCCATTCACCGGGGCCCGGGATGAGCAGATTCGCCGCTTGGGATGAGCTAGCCGGAATGGTTGGCTCGGAGCCTAGCTGTGGTGTCGTCGCTGCGACAGGAGCGCTCTCGGCCACTGGCACCGGGTCGGGAGTCGGTGCGGGAGTCGGTGCGGAAACGACCGCTGGTGCCGGCGGGGCTGCGGCTGGAGGTTTTGGAAACGACGGTGGCGGCTTTATCGCGGGCGGCTTCGGCGGTGCCGGGCGACTGCCTTTCGGTGGCGGTGCCGGCATCTCGATGTCCATCTCGATCGCATCGACCGACTCCACCGCGTCGTCCTCAAGGACCTCGTCCGCTTCTAGCTTGGCCGCTGGCGTTTCTTTGAGCGCTGGTTTGAGCGGCTCCTTGGCAGCGGACTTGAGAGGTTCCGACTTGGCCGAGTCCTTGGCAGCGGACTTGAGAGGCTCCGACTTGGCCGAGTCCTTGGCAGCGGACTTGAGAGGTTCCGACTTGGCCGAGTCCTTGGCAGCGGACTTGAGTGCGAGCGCACCTTTGAGCGGTTCTTGGGCTGCCGCTTTGGCCGCGTCTTTTGCGGAGGACTTGAGAGGCTCAGACTTGGCCGCGTCTTTTGCCGATGATTTGGCGGGCTCGTTCTTGCCAGGCTCTGGTTTGGCCGCGGCTGCTGGCTCCTCCCATGCTGCTTTGGCATCGCTCAGCCCGAGTGCCGCAAAGTCGAGCGAACCCATCTGGGTCTTGTCGCCACCCTCGTCTTCTTCGTCGCCCAGCGTTGGCTTCGAGGTCGGCATCGGTGCAGGCTTGACCGGACCGGGATGGAGTCGCGCCTTTTCGACCGCTGCCCGCACTTCATTGATCGATTCCGGGGGCAGCCACTCGGCCTGGCCTTCACGCCACACGAAGATGTCGCGACCAGGGGTTGCTTGTTCTGCGACGATGCGTTGCGCAAGATCCGCGAGAGGCATCGGATCGACGACGTTGCCATCGAGCGACAGGTGCCACTCATCGGCTTGCGGAGCCGGCTGCGCCCCACCGACTTTGGCGAAGAAGTCGGCCATGCCGCCGATCATCGTCGAGTCGCCGCCATCACCGCCGTCATCACCGCCGCCGCCACCGCCACCGCCGCCGGCACTAGCCAAGCCGACGGAAGCTCGCGAGCCAATCATGGTGGAGTCTTCCTCGACCTCACCCTTGGCGGTACGGACGCCGCCCTGGCTGACGGTGATCTGGCAGCCGCATTTTTTGCAGCGGATTTTGAGAACCTTCCCCCGGACACGCTCGTCGGGAAGGTTGTATTTGGTTTGGCACTGTTCGCAGGAAAATTTCATTTTCCGGGGGCTCCCGAAGCGAGCGATTCTCTGTTGCCACCCAGGCGATGAGGCGCGGGAGGCACGGTAGTAGCCGTCGTCCCTATGGGTGGGGTGGATACGGGCAGTGACACGACTCGACGATCGGTTCTCACTATACCCGAAGACAGCCAGCCAAAAAAGCCCTGTCAGTTCGCGTATTTTCAGAATCCTTCCGCGCACAACCGGGTACGACAGGCCAGGTGGGTCGCCTGGAACGCTCGGGTGGTGGATCTGGGATTGGGGCGTGCTACGGTGCCTTCGTGAATCGCAAAACGCGGATGTCTATCGTCGCTGTGTGGTCTTTTGGCGGAGTCGTTGGTCTGTTTACCGGGCTCGGGCAGTTGCAGGCCGCCGACGGCTGTTCGCCCGAAGTGGCAGCGGCGAGGCGGGCTCTTGTGCAAGCGGGGCGAGCGGTGGTGGGGATTCCCGTCGCGGACCTGTACGAGCGAGCCGATGTCAGCGGACCGCTCGCCGACCAGGCGCTGTTTGGTGAACTGGTGACGGTGCCACCACAGCCAGAGGACTGTCGCGATGTCAGCGGACAACTGGTCCTGGTCGAAACCAAAGCTCCCTATAAAGGCTACGTGCCGCTTACCTCGCTGTGGCCGTGGCCGTCGGACAAGCCCGCTTATCAGCAATCGGTGGGGCTGGGTTCACCAAAGGCGCGGCTGCGGGTGTCGACGCGTCTGAGCAATGTCTACCGCAGTCCCGACGTCACGCTGAGCAACCCGCGCTTGGTCCTGCCGCTTCACAGTGAGCTAAAGCTTCACGAGATCGTGTCGGCGCGCTGGCTCAAGGTGGAGCTACCCGATGGCGGACAGGCCTACATTCAGCGCGGTGACGTCGAGATGTTGAGCGCGCCGGTGGCACCGTCGTCCGCTTGCCTGGTTTCCGAAGCGCGCAAATATGAAGGGACGCCGTATTTGTGGGGAGGTCGTTCGACGCTGGGCATCGACTGTTCGGGCCTGGTCAGCAATGCCTTTATGGCCTGTGGGGTGATCGCTCCCCGGGACGCCGGTCCGCAGATGACTTGGTCTGCGCTCGTGGCCGTCGACAACCAGACTGATTTGCAGCCTGGCGATTTGCTCTTCTTTGGCAGTGCCGATCAAAAGCCCGGTACTCCGCCCAAGGTCGCACATGTCGGTATTTTCGTTGGTGCGGGCCGATTCCTGCACGCCACCACCAGCGACCGGCCGACGGTCCACGAAAGCCCGCTGAGCGAACCGGATTGGCAGCGACGCTACCTAGGTGCCCGTCGCTATCGCACGTTCTAGCGGCAGTTTTCGTCGACGAGATGGGTCAGGTCTTCCACCGAAAACGGGTCCGGCAAGTAGTCCTCAAAGTCGAGCATGCTGGCGGCTTGCCAATCGACCCCTTGGTCGAGCAGCGCGATAATCGGCAGCCGTCGACGTGGGCTCTCGGCACGCAGCGCGTCGAGGAAATCTTTGCCGCCGATCTGCTGGAGCAAGCGAAAGCTCAAAAGGACCAGCGCGACCTCGGGCCGCTGGACCCCCTGTACCGCTCCATCAAACGACGAGACGGTCAGCGTTCGGTAGCCTCGTGCCCCCAGGCAGGCGGTGACCGAGTCGATCAGCGCAGGCCGGTCTTCGATGAGCAGTACGCCGCCGCCCATCCCTGGCTGAATCTCGTCACCCGGTGGAACCATGTGCGACAAGTACCCGCATTTACCTCCATGGTCAAACAAAACGGGGCGACATCGGAAAATTTTGGGTAACCCAGTTACGGGATACGGACGCTGGGATCATCGACGTAGGCGGTCAAGGTGCCGCTTGCGTTGATGCGTAGCTGGAAGATGCCGCCGCTCGGAACCGGCACGGATACCGAAAGGGGCTGCCAGTCGGGTGTGTTGGTGGTCACGGTGGGCGAGGTCGCGATCACCTTGCCGGCAGTGAGATCCCACACGTCGATGGCCAGCTTGGCTCCCACCCCGGCCTGCGGGACGAACACATATGCCGAAGCGACCAGCGTCTTGCCCACCATCGACTGGGCCTGGAGGGTTTGGTTTAGCACGTTGGCGGTCGCGTTTTGGCTCGATACCATCAGCGATCGAAGGCCGCACCGGGGCGTGCCGATGCCCACGGTCCACGTGGTTCCGCCGCCCGCTTGACTGCAGCAGCCATCCCACTTGCCGGGAATCGTGCTCGGTGGGCTGCCGGTGTTGTTGGCTTTGCCGTTGCCGTCGGGCTCGACACTGGGGTTTTCGAAGCCGGGATTTTGAATCAGGTTCGTCGTATCAAGCGGACACATCCCCATGTCCCGCGACTGCATCGCCAGGTCCGGTGTACCACCCTCGACCATTTCGGTCTTGGGACTACAAGCGATCATCCCCAAAGCGATCAGGCCAGCGAGCCAGGTCATCGTCGGTCTACGTCGTGTGCTGCGCATGCGGTCCTTCCCCCAAAGGAGCTCGTTTGTAGAGCAGCATAACAGACGGACGGCGGCTTATTCGTCGCCCTCATGCTCGTCGACCAGGATGGTCAGACTGGGGATCAGGCAGCGCTTGCCTTCGATGCGAATCAGTCCCTCGGCGCACAGCCGCGATAGGTTGCGCGATACCAGCTCGCGGACGGTGCCGATGTGGGCGGCGATGTCTTGATGGCTCTCGGCCAGGAGAAACTCGGCGACGTTGCCGCTGCGGTGATGCTGGGCGTGGCGGAGCAGAAAGCCGATCAAGCGGTGGCGAACGGTCGTAAACGACAGATCCTCGACGAGCATTACCAGGCGGCGCAACCGGCGACCGACCACTTTGAGGATCTTTAGCGCGACCTCCGGATTTTCCAAGCACAGTGCCCGCAGCTCGCGGGCTCCCAAGAACAGAACGTGGGTATCGGTCACGGCGCGAGCTGTCGCAGGATAGGGTCCACCGTCGAAGACCGGCAGCTCGGCCACGCAGTCACCTGGACCATCAATGCTGAGTACTTGCTCGCGGCCACTCGGGGCGACCTTAAAAATGCGGACCGAACCGGCGGCGATGACAAACATTCCAGAGCAGTCATCCCCTTCGCAAAACAGCTCATCGCCCGCACTGTACCGTCGGAACACAGCGAGCTTGGCCAGCGCTCGATGTTCGCCATCGGACAGATCCGCAAACATAGGGGTGTGGCGCAGAACGGCAGCGTAAGAGGAGTCGCTCATGAGCGAGGATTGTACGGGCGTAGCGCCGCGCATAAACGTGATAAACGGTGGGTCCGAGCCAAAGAGCCCATGAAGTCAGATCAGTCCGTGCCGGTTGCCGTCGTCAGTCGGCCCAAGGCCAAGTATCCCGAGCTAGCGCCGTTTGATCCGCCAAATCCGATCTACGAAATGGTCGAGGCGGTGCTGCGTGACCTGGGGTTTGATCGAGCCCGCAGCGGTACCCCGGATTGGAACCCGCTCGGTGACCTGATTGCCCCCGGCGATCGCGTGGTGTTAAAGCCGAACTTCGTTGCGTCGAAGAACTTTCACCAGCCGCTGCATGGCGAAAAGCTGTTGTGTAGTTCGACGCCGGGTTCGGTGCTGCGGCCACTTCTCGACTATGCGCTGCGGGCGACCGGACCCACCGGCCAGGTCACCATCGTCGATACTCCCGTCGAGGGCTGTAACGTAAACGAGGTACTCCGTGGACTCGGGATCGACCAGCTCATCGCCTACTACAGGGAGCGCGGTCACTCCGTCGAGTTCCTTGATCTGCGCTACTTCCAGATCGTGCCACGGATGGTGCTCGACGACGTGCGGCGGCATGGGCGGTCGTATAACCTCGGGATGTTGGTTCGGGAGTCGCTGCCCGGTGATCCGCTCGGCTATCGGGTGGTCGATTTGGGCTCTCGTTCGCGCTTTGCCTCCGTGGAGCAGCGCTCGGATCGCTATCGCTTTCATCGCTCGCACCAGCACACGCCGAGGCCACATCACTCGGGCGGCAAGCACGAATACTCGATTCCGCGCACGGTGCTTGCTGCCGACTGCATCTTGAACTTGGCCAAGTGTAAGACCCACAAGAAGTCGGGCGTGACGCTGGCGTGCAAGTCGGTGATCGGCCTGACCAACGAAAAGTACTGGCTGCCGCACTACACCGCCGGGACGCCCGCCGAGGATGGTGACGAGTTTCCGTTCTGGCCGCCGCTCGCGGTGCGCATGGAAAATCAGCTCCAGCGCTTTCCGATGCCGCTCGGACACTCGCTGGTGGCGCGGGCACCAAGGCTGCATGATCCGCAGAACGGCATGGTTCGTGGCTACATCCTCGAAGGCTCGTGGGAGGGTAACGACACCATCTGGCGGACGATTTTGGATCTGGGTGAGATCGTGCTGCATACCGGCAAAGACGGCGTCCTGCGCGACACCCCGCAGCGGCGCTATCTGACGCTGATCGACGGGATCATTGGCGGCGAGGGCGAAGGACCGCTTGCCTCGACACCGCGACACGCCGGGCTGCTGATTGGCAGCCAAGACCCGGTGCTCGCGGACCTGGTCACGACGCGGCTGATGGGCTTCGATCCGTCGCGGGTCAAGACCATCACGGAAGGGCTGCGCAGGCCGATCCTGCCGTCGTCGAAAGAGACCGCGCTGGTGGTGTCCATGAACGGGGTGCCACCAAGCGGTGCGTTTAAGCCGCCGTCGACCTGGCCCTCGCTGCTTCGCCAGCCGAGTGAGGCGGGCCAATGAACAACCGGCTCGACCTGGCAGCGCAGCGGGTGCTGGTGACCGGCGGCGCGGGTTTTTTGGGCTCTTTTGTCGTGGAGAAGCTCCGTGCCCGAGGCTGCCGTGAGGTGTTCGTGCCGCGCTCTCGCGACTATGACCTGGTCGACTTGCAGGCGGTGCGAAGGCTGCTCCACGACAGTCGCCCTGATCTGATCATTCACTTGGCCGCTCGCGTCGGGGGCATCTTGCAAAACCAGCGCAATCCGGGCCTGTTTTTTCACGACAACCTGCTCATGGGCGTGCAGCTTCTCGATGAGGCGCGCTGCTTTGGGGTCAAGAAGCTGGTGGCGACAGCGACGATCTGTGCCTATCCCAAGCACACGCCGGTGCCGTTTCGTGAAGACGATCTGTGGAACGGCTATCCCGAGGAAACCAACGCGCCGTACGGGCTGGCCAAAAAGATGTTGCTCGTGCAGTCGCAGGCGTATCGGGCGCAGTATGGATTTTCCTCGTCGGTGCTGTTTCCGGTGAACCTGTATGGTCCGCGTGACAACTTCGATTTGGAGTCGTCGCATGTGATTCCGGCACTGATTCGCAAGATCGTCCATGCCATCGCAGATGGACAACCGACGGTGACGCTGTGGGGAGATGGCAGCCCCACCCGCGAGTTTTTGTACGTCGAGGACTGTGCCGAAGGAATCCTGCTGGCCTGTGAGCGGTTCGATGACAGCCAGCCGGTCAACCTGGGCAGCGGCCATGAAGTCTCGATCGCCGTTCTTGCCGACAAGATCGCCGAGCTGCTTGGTTACTCCGGTCGCTTCGTCTACGACACCAGCCGTCCGAACGGTCAGCCCCGACGCGCACTCGACTGCTCCCGCGCCGCGCAGTTGTTCGGCTTCCGCGCCACCACCTCACTCGACGAGGGCCTGCGGCGCACCATCGACTATTTCCGTCGCGAGTTTGCACCATGACCGCAAGGCGAGCACTCATCACCGGCGTCACCGGCCAAGACGGTTCCTATCTGGCCGAGCTGCTGCTTCGCAAAGGCTACGAGGTCCACGGCATCGTCCGTCGCTCCTCGTCGTTTAATACCGGGCGGCTCGATACGATCTATCAAGACCCCCACGTCCCCGACTATCGCTTGCAGCTTCACTATGGCGATATGGTCGACTCGACGGTGCTCGGGCGTATCTTGCATACCGTGCGACCCGACGAGGTCTATAACCTCGCGGCGCAGTCCCACGTCCGCGTCTCGTTCGATATGCCGGAGTACACCCACGACGTGGTGGCGCAAGGGACAACGCGGCTGCTCGAAGCGCTGCGCGAGCTGGGTCCAAGCACGCGCTTTTATCAGGCGTCGTCGTCGGAGATGTTCGGGGCCTCGGCACCACCGCAGTCCGAGACGACGCCGCTGCGTCCGCGCTCGCCGTATGCGATTGCCAAGGTCGCTGCGTATCAAACGACGGTGCTGTATCGCGAGGCGTACGGGCTGTTTGCCTGCAACGGCATCTTGTTTAACCACGAGAGTCCTCGGCGCGGCGAGACCTTCGTGACCCGCAAAGTGACGCGGGCGGCAGCGCGGATCAAGCTCGGGATGCTCGACAAGCTGTACCTGGGCAATCTCGAAGCGAAGCGAGACTGGGGTTTTGCGGGCGATTACGTCGAGGCGATGTGGCTGATGCTCCAGCAGGACAAGCCCGAAGACCTGGTCATCTGTACCGGCGAGAGTCACTCGGTGCGCGAGCTGCTCGATGTGGCGTTTGGTCGGCTGGACCTTGACTGGGAGCGCTACGTCGAGATCGATCCACGCTACTTCCGCCCGAGCGAAGTCGATGACCTGCGAGGCGACATGACGAGGGCCCGGCGCGTGCTGAAGTGGGAGCCCAAGGTTCGCTTCCGCCCGCTCATCGAGATGATGGTCGACCACGACCTCGCCGACCTGCTCCGTCATCGCCAAAACCGCCCGCGCTGACGCCAGCGGATTGGGTGTTTACTGCATCTTGACGGCGGGCTTGCCTTGGTCGGGGCGGCTGTAGTCGCAGACGCCTTCGGGGAAGATCGCTTTGAGCTTTTGGATCTCGGCGAGCGAGGGCTTCCACGTTCCATAGGTGCCATCGGTGAGCGCGGTATCGACCGACTTGAGCGCGCACTTGAAGATTCCACCTTCGATCGGGGCCCCGGCGATGATGCGCGAGGTGCTGTACATCGGGAACTTCTGGGTGCACGTCCCGGCGGGCTGTTGGTCGAGCACGCCGTTCCACACGTCGGCGCCCTTGGCGATGAGCACCCCGGCCTGGTCAAAGCAGCTATCGGCGGCTCGCTCGGGACGATTGGCAGCCACGGTGCGGGTCGGATTCTGGCGAAGGTTCGCCATCCACTCGTCCATCACCTCCAGCGCCATTGGCACCTGATCAAAGTCGTTTCCTGATGCGGCGGGCGTTTCCGTAAACCAGATCACCTGATGGTCCGCGCTCCCCATTTTGGCTTTGATGCGGGTCCGGATCGCGAACGACTGGTGGACGTTGTGCATGTCCAGCCGGTGCTCAAGGTAGGGATGCCAGTCGATGGTGGGAATGTCGGTCTGGCCGGTGAAGACCAACCCCGAGCCGTACATCGCCCGCGTCGCCTCGAGATCGCCGTGAGTACGCGGGGCCGGGATGCTCGGCGCAAGCGGGTTCCAGCGATTGATGTTGCGGCTGCCCCAGGGATCGAAGTAGTTCGGGTCAGCTAGTACCTTGCCGACTTCGCTCGCGCCGGTGCCGTTGTAGGGGAAGCCCTCGGGCACCATCTCGCTGAGCAGCTTCCAGCCGCCCACCTTGAAGTTTACGTCGAGGAACTCAGCGGGGGTGATCAGCCCCTTTTTCAGCGAACCGAGCCCGTACTGCACCCCGACGTTGTCCCAGGTCGAGCGCGGATAGCCATCGGGCCCCACGCCATACACGTTGCGCACGTCGTCGAAGTGTCCAAAGTAGACCGGACCAAACGCTGCCAGGTTCATCCGCGCCGCCGCCTTGGGAATGATGTCATCGGCGTCGTAGTGCGGGTTCATCGCCCCCGCCGTCAGCCCCATCCAGGCCTTGCGACACTCGGTCGAGCCCTTGGCCATCTTGACGTTGGGCAGCGCCGGTTGCAGCGAGTAGAACGGATTTGGCACCGTCTCCTCGCCGTTTAAGCCGATGAGCAGGCTGCGGTTCTTGATGCTGCTCGTCCACTTGGCGTTGCCGCGATCGGTCACGTCCATGTAGTACTCGAGCAGCTCGCAGTCTCCGATGTGAGGAATCTGTCCGACCATGTCCGGGTACGGCTGCTGCGCCACCGCCGCATCAATCAGCCCCGGATGGTTCTGCGGGTAGACGTACTGCTGAATGCCGCCTCCTGACGCGCCGATGCCCACGGTGTACAGCGGCACGCCGTAGCGCTTGATGAAGCCTTCCTTAGTCATCAGCGCCGTCTCGCCACCGAGCACCAGGTTGTAGTGCTCGCCGGTCCGATTGCCGCTCGAGTGGGCGATCGCGTAGCCCTTGCCAATCACGTACGCCAGACCGGCACGGGTATCGGGGCCACCCTGATAGTGGCCAAAGCCGACGCCGCCCTGGAAGTGATAGACGAGCCGCTTGTTCCACAGGCTCAGGTCCGGCTTTTTCGGGTCTTCCCCAAACGGTGCCAGCATCACGTACTGGTAGATGAAGCGGTTGATGGTGCCGCGCTCCCAGCGGACGATGAAGTCGACCTCGCGACCATCCATCAGCTTGGTCTTGGCAATGTCGGTGGGGCGAGAGCCATCGGTGGGCAGCGGCTTGTAGTCGCGGTGGCTGAACTTGCCGACCGGCATGTAGTAGTAGGTGACGTACGAGTCGATTGAGCAGTTCTTGCTATAGCCAATCGTCTTGCCGCCCGAGTCTTTCACCGCGTAGTACTTCGGGTCGGTGGTATCGACGAGCGGCTCTTTGCCAAGATCGGTCACCACCGAACACACGAACGGCTCTTGCTGCGGACCGGAAAACATCGGGCCGATGATGGGATGGTTCTTCATCACCACCGACGCCTCGCGCCCGCGTGAGGAGTGCCGCACCTCCAGGTAGTTTTCGCCGAGCTTGAGCCCGCCGATGATCCCCTCTAGGCCGGTATCGGTCTGGACCTGCTGGGTCAGGTAGACCCGTGTGCCGTCGAGCCACAGCTCTAGCTCGGCAAGCTCGGCCTTCGGCGCGGTGATCGCGACCCGGGCATCGCCACCGGAGACATGCTGCGGCAGGCTGGACAGGACGCGAATGGCGATCGCTTTGGACTGCGTGGGCGGCATCTGGACAGGCGGGGGGCCGTCGAAGCCATCGGTGGGCGAACAGGACACACAGAGCGCGGCGCTGGCGAGCCAGGCGGCAAGCAAGTTCGTTCTTCTCATCGGGGGAGTCTCCTAGCAGATCCTCCGATGCTAAACCGACTCCGTTAGGAGTCCATCTGCTTGATGAGTGCCGTGGGGCCCCCCTGCCCTGCGAGACTTTTTCCATCGGTCCGTACGGCCCGCTGAAAAAAGCTCTCCGGTCGGCCCCACGGTGAGGCATTCCAGGAGACTCCTCTGCTAGATCACGACCGTGGGGCCCCCCTGCCCTGCGGTACTTTTTTCCGAGCCGAGGGCGTCTCGAAAAAAAGCACCTTCGGTCGGCCCCACGGCTACGGGGTCGGGGGAGTGGTATGTAGTGGCTACTGAAGGAGCCACTTTATGAGCCGCTCAACCGTTCATCCCGTCGATGAGAGACTTCCACTTGGGCGGCTGTGGGCCCTGGGACTCCAGCATGTGCTGGTGATGTATGCCGGGGCGGTGGCGGTGCCGCTCATCATCGGTCGGGCGCTTCAGCTTTCACCCGAGCAAGTGGCCCAGCTCATCTCGGCGGACCTGTTTTGTTCGGGGCTGGTGACGCTGATTCAGTCGCTCGGGCTGACGCTGTGGTTTGGGATTCGGATGCCGGTGATGATGGGGGTCACGTTCGCGGCGGTCGGTCCGATGGTCGCGATGGCGACGGCCCATCCCGGTCCCACCGGAGCGCAGGCCATCTTCGGCACCATCATCGGCGCAGGCCTTTTGTCGATGCTGATCGCTCCCATCGTCGGGCGACTGCTGCGGTTTTTTCCGCCGGTGGTGACTGGAACGCTGATCGTCGTCGTCGGTAGCAGCCTGATGCGGGTGGCGATTGGCTGGGCGATGGGCGGGCCGCCGGGCTCGGATCGGCCGGACTATGCCGCGCTCGACAACCTGGCGCTGGCTGGCTGTGTGCTGGCCGCGATCCTGGTGATTGCCAAGTACGGCCGAGGCTTCTTCGCCAACATCTCGGTACTGCTCGGCATCATCGCGGGCTCTGCGGCGGCGGCGGCGATGGGCAAGATGAGCTTTGCGACCGTGGCCAAGGCCCATTGGCTCGACGTGGTGCGACCGTTTGCGTTTGGAAGACCGACCTTTGCGCTGGTGCCGATCCTGACCATGACGCTGGTGATGGTGGTCGTCATGATCGAATCGACCGGGATGTTTCTGGCGCTCGCGGACATTGTCGGCAAGCCGCTCAGTCGCGACGAGCTGACCGCCGGGCTACGCACAGACGGACTCGGCACCTTCCTCGGCGGAATCTTCAACACCTTCCCCTATACCAGCTTTTCCCAGAACGTCGGCCTGGTCAGCGTCACCGGCGTCCGCAGTCGCTACGTGTGCGTCGCCGCCGGGCTGCTCATGATCGTGCTCGGGCTGCTTCCCAAGATGGCCGCGCTCGTCGAATCCGTACCGCAGTTCGTGCTGGGAGGCGCGGGCCTGGTGATGTTTGGCACCGTCGCTGCCACCGGCATCCGCATCCTCGCCAAGGTCGACTTCACCCACAACCGCCACAACCTCTACATCGTCGCAGTCTCGATCGGCATCGGCATGATTCCGCTCGCCGCCCCGCGCTGGACCCAGCACATGCCGACCCCGCTCCATCCGCTGCTGGAGTCAGGAATCCTGCTCGCCGCCGTGAGCGCCATCGCGCTGAACCTGTTTTTCAACGGAGGCCGCCTAGACCAAGCCGCCACCCTCGAAGCCGCCAAAGCAGCAGACGGCCATTAGGCGAGAGGGCTTTTGGTAATTAGGGGACGATCGAGAAAAACTCTCCGTTAGAAGGGGCCGAAGGAGCGTCATCGTCGTCCTTGGCGAGGGCATCGAATCTTTTGAAATCTTCCTCAATGCCAGACAGTACAGTGTTTTCAACCATACTGCCCCATTTGGCAACGAGAGTATCTTGCCAATTGGCCATGCTCTCGATAACGCCTTTGGGCACTACATAGAGATTTTCTAGCGTAAATCGCGACGATAGAACCACATCACGGGCGGATTCCTTTAATGGCTTAATGTGAAGTTCACTAAGATTTTGCAGAACTTCTTTCCAATCTGGTGTGCCGATAATCGGCTGGCCAATGTAGGCGAGCAGATCAAGGTCATGACTTAGCAAAATAAAATACGCACCGACCAGTGGCCAGGTCTTGAAGAGTCTTTCTCTGTGTCTTACGCTGAAAAGCTTGGTTGGCTCAGCGAGAATTCCGTTGGCGCAACTGACATGGCGCAAGTCCAGTGCCAGGTTGGTTACGTCCAAGATGAAAATAGCCAAGGTATTGGCGAAGCTCGACGCCAAGCCTGTGACAGTACCAACCCCTGGGGGCATAGCGAAGGTTGCGCCCTGAATCGCTGCATTCAAGGCGTTGAAGGCCAGTTTCTCTCCCTCTCTGCCGGCGAGATCCCGTAACGATTGGGACAAAGCATCCACTGCCCGTAGCGCATCTCGAGTCTGCGCAATGTAGAGCTTATGCTCCTGTGCGTCGCGGGCGGCGATGATGCTCTGGATGATTGTCTTTACGTTGAGAGCAACACTAACGATAGCAAAACCAACGCTCACGTATGGCGTAACCGCCTTGGCGAACGACTTAACATATTCCGCCCCAAGAGCAGATAGAATTTCCTGTACTTTATTCGCAGGAACGACACTCTCAATGATTTTGCTTAAAAATTCAGTCGCTTGCTGTTGGATCGCGCTTGGTGGTTGCGGCACCGGAGGTCGTAGCGCTGCGTCTAGTTTTGTGTATTGATAGATGAGTGTCGCAGGGTCTTTGATTGCATTGATGGCTTGAGATGACCTCAATACAATTCTCTTGTGCAAGAAATATTCTGACCAGAGTTCATCACGTCGCTTTGCTAGTAATTCACGGAACTCTGCGGCGGCGGGATGCTCTACGCAATATGCATAGGTGTTTACTTCCCACTCAAGTGTGATAATGCCGCCTTTTGAGTTGCGCGAGTATTTTTTTGCTTCTTCTTTACCGCCTAGATATTTAATATATGCTCGTAGAGCCGTTTTTATAGCAAATGCGGTTTTTGAATTTGGATTTTTGTGATATTCAATCAGAGCATTGTCGACAGCTTTTAATTCAGAGCCTCTCCAGTTCAGCCGCTCGTGGGTTAGCTCGTACCATTTTTCATAGGTCATTATTGCCATGGAGACATCCTTCCAATCTAAAAAGGGGAAGATAGGGACTCATTCCCCACAATGCCCGAGTCCTAGCTATTTTGGACTGACTCATAATACCGTGTAAGAACAAATTTCGCTTGTTCAGTCGTGGCACCGCGTGCTCCGCGTCAGACCGCTTGTCCGCACCCGCTGCTGCCGCGTCCGCACCCGCTGCTGCCGCGTCCGCACCCGCTGTTCCGATGTAGCACGTATCGTTGTGCCGGGTGACGAGTGCTCGGGACGCGGTAACGAGTGCTCGGGACGCGGTAACGAGTGCTCGGGACGTGGTGACGAGTGCTCGGGGCGCGGTGCGGAGCGCTGGGGACACGGTCACAGGACCATCCGCACGCGGGACGCAGCAGTCCGCACGAAGTGGCAGCGGGTGCGTGCGCGGTGGCAGCGGGTGCGTGCGCGGTAGCAGCGGGTGCGTACGAAGTAGCAGCGGGTGCGTACGAAGTAGCAGCGGGTGCGTACGAAGTAGCAGCGGGTGCGTGCGGAGTCGCGGCGGGTGCGGATGGAGTCGCAGCAGGTGCGTTCGCAGCGATGGCCGGAGCGGGCACCGAAAAAAAAGTCTGAAAATCGGGTGGCGGGGGGTGGATCTGCGTTTCACGCTTTCAGGCACTCACATGTCGCATGAGGCGGTGTGGTGGGCTTGGCGATCCACTTTTGAAGGAGATTCGAATCATGTCCGCTCGTTATTTCCCCCGTAGTGATGCAGGTCTTTTGGTGTGGCTTGGGAATTTTCAGACGGCACTGCCGACGCAGGCCAAGGCGCATGGGCTCGCGCCGAGTGAGACCAAAGACGCGCTTGATGGGGCCAAGGCGCTGTGTGCGTCGATTGCCACCGATGAGCAGAAGTACGCGGACTGGCAAGCCGCTGTTGCCCGTACCTCTGTCATTCGAGAAAAGACGCTCACCGAGATCCAGCGCGTGATCGACCGCATGAAGACCAGCCCGAGCTACACCGAGGAGTCGGCCAAGGCGCTCCAGGCGGTGCCGGTGAAGGCGACGGCGCAGGATCTGGCGGCGCACAAGCCGGTGATTCGCGGCAGCAGCCAAGGCGGCAAGGTCCGCATCCACTGGATGCGCGGCGCACTCGACGGCATCAACGTCTACAGCCGCAAGCAGGGGGAGACAGCGTGGGTGCTGCTCGGCCACGACAGCCGCCCGCCGTACGATGACCCCCGCCCGATCAACGCTGTCGAGGTCCGCGAATACCGAGCCATCGGCGTCTCGCACGACCAGGAAGTTGGTCAGCCCAGCGACACCATCGCCGTCGCCGTCAGCCTCTAATCCGACCCCCGTGCCGGGGGGCGCGGGGCGTGGTAGAAGGATCCCATGAGCCAAGACAAATACGCCGCTGTTCGGTCGCATGGACCGCTTCGCGAGGTGGGACCGGGGCTTTGGCAGGTGGTGGGGACGATTCGGATGGGGGTGGGGATGACCATTACCCGCAACATGACGGTGGTGCGCGAGGGTTCGGCTCTGACCATCTGCAACTCGGTGCGGCTCGATGAGAAGGCCGAGGCCGAGCTGCGGAAGCTGGGCGAGGTGCGTCAGGTCATCAAGCTCGGCCAGTTCCATGGGATGGATGATCCCTATTACGTCGGGCGGTTCGGGGCGAAGCTGTGGGCGCTGCCCGGTAGCAAGCACGACCGAGGGCTGACCACCGATGTGGAGCTGTCCGAGGGCGGACCGCTGCCGCTGCAAGAGCGGGCCCCGCAACTGTTCGTGTTTCGCAACGCCAAGTCACCCGAGGCGGCGCTGTTTCTGGGCGAGCCGGGGGTGCTCTTGACGTGCGACTCGGTGCAGAACTGGTCGCCGGCCATGACGGGGTGTTCGTGGCTGGCCCGCACGATGATGCCGCGAATGGGCTTTGTGCCGGGGCCGCTGATTGGACCGTTCTGGCGCAAGTACATGACCGTGCCGGGCAAGTCGCTGCGGGACGACTTCGAGCGACTCATCGAGCTACCGATTCAGCAAGTGTTGGTGGCCCACGGCGAGCCGATTCGCGAAAACGGCCGGGATGCGATCCGCACCGCCATGCACGCCTGCTTCGGCCCCTAACACGTCGCGATCGGATCGAGCTGTTCCTTGAATCGGCGGCAAAAGCCGAGCAAAATGGGCAGCTTCTGATGTCTCGACGAGTAGCCGACCCGAAGGGCGCTTCCGGCAGCGCTTCACCGAAACCACTCCCACCTGCCACAACTGAAGGCGTGAGCCGCCGTGAGCAGCTTCGCTCGGCGCGGCGGGTTGTCGTCAAGATTGGCACCGGCGTGCTGACCGAGAGCGGCGGCAAGTTTGACCGCACCCGCTTCGAGAGCCTGTGTGACGAGCTATCGCGTGCCGCAAAGGAGCGTGAGGTGGTGGTGGTATCCTCGGGGGCGGTGGCGCTGGGCGTCGAGCGGCTGGGACTTGCGGCGCGGCCCAAAGACATTCGCGGCAAGCAGGCGGCAGCGGCGGTCGGGCAGTCGCGGCTGATGCGGCTCTACGACGACGCGCTGGGACCACGTGGGGTGACGGTGGCGCAGGTGCTGCTGACGCATGCCGACATTCAGTCGCGGACGCGCTATCTGAATGCCCGGCGGGCGATTGCGGCGCTGCTCGCACACCGGGCGCTGCCGATTATCAACGAAAACGACACGGTCAGCGTGGAAGAGCTAAAGTTTGGCGACAACGACACGCTGGCGGGCATGGCGGTCGACCTCGTCGAGGCGGAGCTTTTGGTGATCCTGACCGATATCGACGGGCTGTATACGGCAGACCCGCGCAAAGACAAGACAGCGACGCGGATTCCCGAGGTGTGGGGGATCGACCCGGCGACGCTCGCGCTGGCGGGGGACTCGACCTCGGGGGTGGGGACGGGCGGGATGGCGACCAAGCTGCGGGCGGCCAGTCGTGCCGGTGAATCCGGGGTGCCAACGCTGATCGTACCGGGCAAGCAGGTCGGCTGTCTGGATGTAGCGCTGCGGGGAGAGCCGATCGGGACGTTTGTTCATGCTCCACCGCAGCCGGGGACGGGCAGTCGCAAGCGCTGGCTGCTTCGCGATCTGCGTCCGACCGGGCAGCTTGTCGTCGACGATGGCGCGGCGCGGGCGCTGTGTGAGCGGGGCAAGAGCCTGCTTCCGAGCGGCATTCGCGAGGTGCGCGGTACCTTCGAGGCCGGGGAGCCGGTCGAGATCTGTGCGCTCGACGGTCGGGCCCTGGCTCGCGGTTTTTCCAGCTACGGTGCCGAGGAAGTGCGGCGCATCATCGGTGTGCGCACCGCTGCCATCCCGGAGATCCTGGGCTACAAGCTCGCCGACGAAGCGGTCCATCGCGATGATCTGGTGCTGCTCGCGACGGCGGCAAACCCCAAGCCCGGCCAAGGAGCCCGCCCATGAGTGCTTCGACGATGACGGAGATTTCGGCAGAGACGATGGCCACGGCGCAGGCGATTGCCAAGCGGGCCCAGACGGCGGCCCGTCCGCTGGCGAGCGTGCGCTCGGCGCAGAAAAATGCGGTGCTCGGGCACTTGGTGTCGCTGCTTGGCGATGCGGAGCGGGTGCAAAAGATCCTGGCGGCGAACCAGCTTGATCTAGCGGCGGGGGCGGAGGCGGGGCTGTCGGCGGCGCTGCTCGATCGGCTGCGGCTCGATGAAGGTCGGCTGCGAGCGCTCGGCAAGGCAGTGTCCGAGATCATCGCGCTGCCCGATCCGGTGGGCGAGGTGGTCGAGTCGTGGCCGCGTCCGCGTGGATTTCTCGTCGAAAAAGTGCGAATTCCTCTGGGGGTGCTGCTGCTGATTTATGAGTCGCGCCCGAACGTAACGATTGATGCGGCGGCGCTCGGGTTAAAGAGCGGCAACGCGGTGATTCTGCGCGGCGGCAAAGAGGCGCGGCACAGTAACCTCGCGCTGGCGGAGCTGGTGCGGGAGTCCCTGCTTTTCCACGGGCTGCCTGCGGATGCGTGCATTCTGGTCGACAATCCCGACCGGGCGCTGATGCTGGCGCTGCTCAAACAAAACGGGCTCATCGACCTGTGCATCCCCCGGGGCGGCGAGTCGCTGATCCGCTTTGTCGTCGAACACGCCCGGATTCCGGTGGTGCAGCACTATCAGGGCATCTGTCACCTGTTTGTGGAAAAGACGGCGGACCTTCAGATGGCGACGGAGCTTGTCGAAAACGGCAAGTGCTCGCGGCCTGGGGTGTGCAACGCCCTGGAGTGTCTGCTCATCGACTCGGGGGTGGCGGCGCAGCTTCTGCCGATGCTGGCAGCGCGGCTGGCCCCGTTTGGTGTGGAGCTGCGGGTCGAGGACGATGCGCGGGCGCTGCTGCCCTCACCGCTGCCACAGGGACTCAAAGTGACGGCGGCCCAGCCGAGTGACTTTGGGCACGAGTTTTTGGATCTGATCTTGGCGGTGCGACTGGTGCCCTCGCTGGACGCGGCGATCGCGCACATTGCCGAGTACGGATCGCTGCATACCGAGGTGATCGTGACGCGGGATGAGGCGGCGGCGCGGCGGTTTTTACGCGAGGTCTGCGCGAGCTTCGTCGGTTGGAATGTGTCGACACGCTTCAACGATGGGGGCGAGCTGGGGCTGGGCGCAGAGGTCGGCATCTCGACGACCAAGCTGCACGCGTTTGGACCGATGGGCCTGCGTGAGCTGTGCGCGACCAAGTTCGTCGTGACCGGGAGCGGCCAAGTCCGTTCCTAGCACCCTGCAAAGCCGCTTACACGGCCCCACAAATCGTGTTATGCAGGCAAAAATGAAAGCCTTGCGAGCCAAGTTCGAGCTGTGTGGCGACCGGCGCTTGCCGACGCTAGTGGGTGTGCTCTCGACGGTGCTGCTGGTCAGTGCGACCGGCTCTGCCAAGACGCCAAAGCCGACCCCGGCAGCGGCCAAAGCGGGCGACAAGACCGGCAAGACAGAGTCGGGCAAGGGCAAGGCCGAAGGGGCGGCGATGCCGGATGCGTTCGCGCAGACGGGCGGCGCGCCGGCAGCCACGACCGATGCAGCGCAGAGCGGCCAGAGCTTCGAAGACCTGCTCAAGGACGCGGTGCCGGTCAAGGACTTCGCGACGCTCATCGAGCCGCTGTATGCGCGCTGTGAGGATCCCGATCCGCTCTACAAGCGGCAGTGTGAGGTGTCCAAGACGTTCCTGCTGGACTACCTCCACTCGCACACCTTCGTGGCCGAGTCGGACATTCCGCCCGATACGTCGCCGTATGACGCGGCGGCCAAGCAGGTCGACATGGAGATCTCGGGCTGCCTGGTCTGCAAAAACCCGATCACCGTGGCGGGTGAGCCGCGCTACCTGACCACCAAGCCGCCCCAGCGCGTGACCGATGGCCGAGCGCAGGTCGAGCCGATGGCCAACCACGAGATCGCGATTGCCGATCGGACGCGGGCCGATCGCTTTGTCGAGCGGGTCGTACCTCGGCTCAAGGTTCAGCACGTGTTCCGCTTTACGACGCCGTATCCCACCGAGCTGCCGATGGGGCAGGCCCCGGCGCAGCCCGCAGCGGCCAGCAAGACCGCCGCTTTGCCGCCGATTCCTCCGCCCGCCAAGGGAGTGCTGGTCGCGTCGATTGGTCATCGGGTCTACGACCGCTGCACCGGTCAGATTGCGGCTGCGCAGCCGAGAGCGACGATGGCGGTGAAAGTGGCGCCGGATCGCGGCTGCCCACGGGATGCGTCCGAGGATATGTCGCAGGCCGAAATCAAGAAGCAAGCCGACTTCATGGCGCTGCCGGAGCGGCTCCAGCCGCGTGAGATCGACCGTGTGCTGGCCCCGATCCAGGCCCGTGTCCATGAGTGTTACGTCGAGTTCGGTGAGCCGTCGGGCAATGCCAAGGTCAGCCTGGTGCTTGGCCCCGAGGGCAAGCTGACCCAAGTGACGCTGCCCCCGCCGTTTGACAAGGCCGACATCGGTCTGTGCCTGCGATCGCAGATTCGCAGCGCGGTGTTCCCGAAGTTCCGGGGCAGCCCGATGAAGCTCGACTACGTCTATCAGGTGCAGTAGCGCTGGGCGTGCCAGCCTGTGCACGCCTCCCCACCGGTTCGAGGAATCCATGCATTCACTTCTAGCTTGTCGACGGTCTCGGTCGCTTGAGACGTATGTTTTGGTTTGTCAGCTTGTGGGCGGGCTGCTCCTTAGCGCCTGTAGCAAAGGCGGTGCAGGTGATCCGGTCTCGTGTCGCAAACTGAGCGACCCGGTGCCTGGGCTCCCATCGAGCGATCGCCCGGTCACGCGGTCGCTGTACGCCGAGCTCAAGTCCCCGAGCGGTGTCTACAGCACCATCCCGCTCGATGGAATCGGTGGCGTGTATTCGGGAACGAAGCCACTGACCAAGTGCGAAGAACGGGGCCAATACACGGTCGAGCGGATCGTGCTGGTCAACTCCAAGCAAGAGCTGGTCGCGGTCGCCAATCGCATTGGCAACAGCGCCAGCTTCCGCATCGACTACTCGAACGGCTCGACTACCAGCATCGCCGGGACGAGTGTTGCCAACTACTACACCGACTATGGCACCGCAGCGGTCAGTGGCGCGGTAACCCTTTTGACCGTTGCCCCGAGCACTCCCCAGATTCGCCAGGGCGACCGGATGAGCGTCACGGTGTCGCTGCAAGGCGACGAGTGCGGACTGCGGCAAAGCTCGTGGTGGCTGGCGACGGCTTCGGGACAAGTGATTGGGCAGCCACAGATCGTGCCGGGCGGCTCAGGCACAGCCTCGCTGGTGGTCCCGGCCGAGCTGGCCCCGGGCACCTACTTTGTCGAAGGGCGCGTGGATACCAAGAACGGCCAGTCGTTTGACGTCAAGCGCCAGAACGCCGCCGACACCATCTACAAGCTCTACGATCGCAAGAGCGGCATCTACACCGCCACCACCTATCCGGTCTCCAAGGTCGAGGTGGTGTCCAATCCTGATGCCGATCGGACCGCGCCGCAGGCCGTGCAGATGGATGCAACGCCATCGCGGGTGGAGCGCTGTCAGCCCGTGAACCTGTCGCTGAAGCTAAGCGACGAGCGCTCGCTGCCGTCGACGCAGACCGTCAAGGTGTGGCTCGGGCCCGATGGAACCATGCTCACCAGCGTGGACTTGGTCGGTGGAGAGATGCTGTATGGCAGCTTCACACTGCCGTCCGATGCGCCGGGTGGGGTTTGGTACGCCTATCCCGACCTGATTCGCGACGCTGCGGGCAACGAGGCGAGGTCGAGCTTTTCGGGCGGCAAGTTTACGCTCACCGGCAATGGCATCGGTTCTCCGAAACCGGTGCAAGCCGCAACGTTTATTGTCCCCACCGATACATCCAAGCCCACCGGCTCGCCGGACCTGGGGATGGTCCCGCTCGATCTGATGGCAGCGTTCCCTGCGACGCTGAGCGAGCTGAAAGTCACCCCGTCGGCGATCACGCGAGACGGCGATTCGGTGATGGTGCGAGTGACCTGGATCGACGTGACGGGATCGCTCAAGTAAGCGGCTGGGGGGCGTCTTCAGGCGGAGCGGGCAGCGGTCGCGAGGCGGGCCGCTTGGGTGCATGGTCCACGCTGCCGTGACGGACGGGCGTGCGGGGGCCCCGGGCTGTCGATACGTTCAGGGAGCGCTCATGGCGAGGTGAATGCGCGGGTGGAACCAAGCAGCCTGGGCCGTGACCAATCAGGTCGCGCCGATTGGCCTTGTGCAGTGCTTCCCTGGCCAGGTCATGCTGGCTGCGATCCCAGTACATGAGCAGCGCCCGCTGCAGCTTTTTGTCACGCAGGCCCCGTTCGGTGAACACCTGGCGGCTTGGGTCCTCTGACAGGGGATCGAGGCCGGTGTGGTACATCGCTGTCGCCAGTGACATCGGCGTCGGGATGAAGTCCTGCACCGAGGGTGGACGCAGGTGATGGGCTTTCAGGTACAGCGCCAGCTCGATCATGTAATCGAGTGTCGAGCCGGGATGCCCCGAGATGTACGCAGACAGAGGCGGCAAGCCGTCTTTCGCCTGCTCGGCGGTCACTGCAGGATCGGTGTCGCAGCGATCGAGGGTGCCCCCGTGGCAATCGTCGAGCTGCTGGAGGGCTATTAGCTCCCGCTCGATGCTTTCGGTGCTACGGCGTTGGACGATGCGACCCTCGTGTTCGGAGACGCTACAGAACGAGCAGTCGCTCACGCAGCCCCGCATCGGCCGCAGCGAGTGCTTGACCAGCTCGTACGCAGGCACGGGTTCGCGATAGCTGGGGTGGGCACGCCGCGCAAACGGCAGGTCGTAGAGCGCATCGAGCTTTTCTTCGCTCAGCGGTAGTGCGGGCGGGTTGAAGTACACCGCACGATGCCCGACGCGCTGAAGGAGCGGCCGTCCGGTGAGAGGGTTCGCCTCCGCGTGAGACAGCCGCGACATCAGGGCAAAGCGCTGGCGCGAGTCGAGATCGCTGCCAACGACCTCTTCGTAGGTGGGTAGCTCGACGATAGAGTCGCTTTCTGCGGGCCGTTCGCACGGGGCTGATAGCGCCAACGCCTCTTCCTGGGACAAAAGTAGCGCGGTGCCTCGGACGTCGCGGATGCGGTCGATGGGCTCTCCATGCTGGAGTCGTTCGCTGATCTCCAAGATGGGACTTTCTCCCATCCCGAACACCAGCATGTCAGCCTTGGCGTCCACGAGGATCGGTCGTCGCACCGAGTCCGACCAGTAGTCGTAGTGCGCGATTCGACGCAGAGACGCCTCGATGCCTCCCAGGATGATCGGCGCATCCGGGAACGCTTCGCGGCAGCGGTTGGCGTAGACCAGCGTGGCCCGATCGGGTCGCAGCCCAGTTCGACCACCCGGGCTGTAGGGATCACTGCTGCGGTTCTGCTTTTGTGCCGTCAGTCGATTGAGCATCGAATCGACGTTGCCTGCCGAGACACCGAAAAACAGCCTGGGTCGGCCAAATCGTCGAAAGTCAGCCACGCTGCGCCAGTCAGGCTGCGCCAGCACCGCTACCCGTAGGCCGCTTTTGGCGAGCAGCCGCGCAATGAGGATGGGACCAAAGGCGGGGTGGTCAACGTAGGCATCGCCCGTCACCATCACGACATCTAGCTCGGACCAGCCGCGCCGAGTGGCATCGTCCATCGTCGTAGGGAGAAAGTCTTCGTCCAGCCCACGAGCCGAATTGTCAGACGAGAACGACGGCTGGTTCTGAAGGTGGACGAGCATCAGGCACCACCATATCTACCCCGCGACGACGAAAAGGGCAATTGACAGCTCTCACTAAGTGGTGATTTCCTAAAATTACCTGAAATCCCCTTGAGCGCGTTGCCCTTGTCCGACGAAGTACCTTCTCAAGACAGTCCGCCGCGCCGCCATGCTGCTGCTTGGCTGGATCAAACCGCCGTGGCGATCTTCAATTCTATGGCCGATGGGGTCGCGATCTTCGATGCGAACCGTGAGCTTTTGCACCACAGTCCCCGGTTTGCCAAGCTGATGCCTGACCTGCTCAAGGCCGCTGGCGAGCGCAACTTGCCGTCCGACGTGCTGGTTGCGCTGCAGCGGGTTTGTGGCGGCGTACCCCAGTCGACCGTGCTCATCGAACAAGCGATCCCGGGGATGGCGTCGCGATCGTGCGAGCTGCAGATTCGGACCTTGCCGCTTTCCGATGAATCGGTGTTGCTGGTGACCGCCCGCGATGTCAGCGAACGGCTACAGCGAGAACGAACCCAGCGCGAAAACGAGTCACTGCTCGGGGCGATCCTGGAGACCTGCGGTGTGGGACTGTGTCTGTGGGACCATCGCCATCGCTTCGTAAGCTGTAATCGGGCGTTTTGCGAGCTGGTCGGTTTCCGTCCCGAAGAGCTGGTCGGTCGTCCGTTAGCGAAGGTTTTGTCGACGGAAGAGGTGGATCGTGCGCAGGGCCTGTTTACCGAGCTGTTGGGCAGTAATGGCAAGGCGCAGAGCCAGAGCGGGATTGAGCTGCGCTGTCGACGGCGTGATGGCTCGCTGGTCGATGTTGCGATCGCGGTGAGCGTACTGATTCGCGACGAAGGGCGGCGGTTCATCGTCGGATCGGTGATGGACATCTCGGAGCGCAAAGAAAAGCAGCTCGAGCTGATCGAACGGGCAGTCGAAGCTCAGCGTGAGGCCGAGAGCAAAAATGAGCTGAATGCGGCTCTGTCGGACAAGCTGGCGCTTATCGAACGGCAGCATCAGCAAATTCTCGATCTGTCGGCCCCGGTGCTGGATGTCTTCGACGGTGTGCTGCTTCTGCCCGTGATCGGAACACTCGATGATGCCCGGGCGAAAACCATCACCGAGCGGCTGCTCGATGCGGTGGTGTCTCATCGGGCGCGCTTGGTGCTGATTGATCTGACGGCGGTTGAAACGATGGACAACGCGAGTGCGACGGCGCTGCGCCGGATGCTGAGTGCGATCGAGATGCTCGGCTCACGTCCGATCGTGACTGGGATCAGTCCGCAGATCGCGATGATGCTGACCCGGCTCAACGATCGCGTCGAGGGTGGATTCGACAAGCTGGAGACGCTGCCCGATCTCAAAGCAGGCGTTCGCTACTGTCTGAATCGGCGCTAGCCCGCTGTCCTTCGGAGACTTGCCGGAGCTTTACTGTGCGCGGCTCTGTTTTGTAAGATGGATTACATGATCCCATTTGATGATTTCGTGTCTGCCATCGAAAAGTACAAGCGTCGCAAGGAAGCCGAGGCCGCTGCTGCCCCACCCGTTCAAGCCGGTCGGCCCCGCCCTGAAAAGCCCGCGCCGCGTTAGTCCGAATCGACCCAGCGTGCCTTGGGTGTTTACGTCGAAAGGGCGCACGGCTATCTTGGCGAAGATGAATCGCGGCCGCAGAAGTCGTTGGTCCCTTGCAAGCTTGAGCGGGCTCATGCCTCTCACTGTTGCGGGCTGTCTGGCCAGCACCAGTCCGACGCCTAGCGCGACTCCCGCAGTCCCGCCTCGGCCCGAGCTGGGCTGCCAGCGTCAAGGTGCCGAACGCATCGAGACGGCCAATTATCGTGGTGGTACGCAGGCCGATGTCTTGAAGGTGTTTCACAAGAACCCCGAGGGCAATCCGCCGCTGTACATGTCCTGCAAAGAGGTCGACCTAAACGGCGACGGACGCAAGGACATGCTGCTCTACCTCGACAAGTATGGGCGCAAGCTCCGTGAGGAGTTTGACCATGACAAAGATGGGGTCGCCGATCAGAAGACCTTCTACGAAGCGGGTCAGCTTGTGCGAGATGAGTACGACAGCGATTCCGACGGAAAAATCGATCTCATCGAGCATTTCCAAGACGGCAAACGAGTTCGCCTGGAACGAGTGAGCGCTACGCCATCCGCTAGCACCGCCACCACCGGACCGAGCGACTCGACCGCAGCGGCAACCCCGCCGACCGTGCCCGCGACGGTCGCTCCCAGCTCACAGGTTGATCGGTCGCCGGTTCCTTCCACCACCGCTCCTGGCAGTCCTCGCTAGAGCAAATCCGCGCTGTAACAAGTCCCCGCTCGATCAAAAACCCCGCTAGTATCTGCGCCGCTTTCGTTGAGTTTCCCGAGGTCACGATGTCCGATACGACGACGCAAGGTATTCGCGTTGAGGTAAAGACGCGCTATGCACCGGAGCGCTCGCAACCCGAGGCGCGGATGCACTTTTTCGTCTACACCATCACGATTAGCAACACCGGTACTGAGCCTGCGCAACTTGTCAGCCGACACTGGATCATCACCGACGCTACTCAGCATGTCGAAGAGGTGCGCGGTCCTGGTGTCGTGGGTCAGCATCCGTTTCTTCGTCCCGGCGAGAGTTACACCTATTCGTCCGGCTGCATGCTGCGCACCGAGTTTGGCACGATGGAGGGGTCGTACCAGATGGTTCGCCCCGACGGTACCAAGTTCGATGCGGAGATTGCTCCGTTCCTTCTTGCTCTGCCGCATGCGGTGAACTGATGACGCCGGCAGATCGCAGTCGTCCGATCGGGGTCTTTGATTCGGGCGTCGGTGGGCTTACCGTGGTCGCGGCGGTGCTATCGCGCTTGCCAAGTGAGAGAATCGTCTACCTTGGTGACACGGCGCGTGTGCCGTATGGAACCCGGAGTGCGCAGACTGTGCTCAAGTATTCGCGCAATGCCGCACGGTTTTTGCTTCGCCACGACGTCAAGCTGCTGCTGATTGCCTGCAATACCGCTTCGGCGGCGGCGCTGCCCGGACTTGGTGCGGAGCTGTCCGTTGGAGTGCTCGGGGCCGTCGAGCCTGGAGCCCAGGCGGCAGCGGCCGTGACGCGCAGCGGTGAGGTAGGCGTGCTCGGCACGCTGGCGACGATTCGATCGGGCGCTTACGAGCGAGCGCTGTTGGCGTTGTCTCCGTCGCTCCGAATCCACGTCCAGCCCTGCCCGTTACTGGTGCCGCTTGTCGAGGAGGGCTGGACCGATCCCGCCGACCCGGTGAGTCAGCTCATCGTTCGTCGCTACTTAACCGAGCTGCGCGATCGGGCCCCGCTACTCGATACGCTGGTGCTGGGTTGTACCCATTATCCGCTGCTGCGACCGACGCTGGCACAGGTGGCTTCGGAGCTATGGGGTCATCGGGTGATGCTGGTCGACTCGGCCGAGGCGATGGCCGTCGCGACGGAAAAGCTGCTGGCCCGGCAGGATCTTCTCGCTCGCGAGACAGAAGGAACCAACTTGCATCCGACCGATCGCCTGCGCTGCTTCGTTACGGACGAGGCACGGGTGGCCGATGTCGCGGCTCGGTTTCTTGGTCGCTCGCTGCCGCAGGTCGAATTGGTCGATCTGTAGTTCGTGCGGCCCACGCGATGGTCGCTGATCGCGCTGTTGCTATAGCGCCTCTTGCGGCAGCGGTTCGTGCTCCCAGGTTTGGTTACAGGACAGGCATCGCCAGCGAACGTGGGGCTTTGCGGCCATGCCCACCGACGGATAGACCGGTAGCCGCAGTCGCTGGGCGGGTTGCTCACGAGGAATCGGCTCTCTGACGATCTGCCCCTGACAGATTTCTCCGGAAAAGGCGGTGATGGCGATGTGTCGCATGGTCGCTTCAGTCGAAGAAGGCTTCGGTACGGATCTGCCGCTTGCGCTCGACACCGCGTGCGATGAGCGCTGCTTTGCATTCTTCAATCATTTGGCCGTTGCCGCACAGATAGAAGGTCGGACGCGTTAGCGACGGTAACAGCTCCAGCACTGGCGGCACCACTCGTCCTCGTTCACGCCAGAATCCGCGAGGCTGCGACAGATAGATGTGCGCTGACAAGCGGGGATTTCTGGCTGTCAGCGAATGGAGTTCGTCCTGCCAAAACAGATCGTCCTCGTGGCGCAGTCCCCAGAACAGCTCGACGCGGCCCGTCTCGGGTCGAGCCAGGGTTTCGAGCAGCATCGGCCAAATCGGCGCGATGCCCGTCCCTGTCGCGATGTAGACGACGTCTCCGGCGTGCGACAGCTCGTTGACGAAAAATCCCATCGGCCCGGTGAAGCTGATTGGGTCGCCTGGGGTAAGTCCCGCAAAGAACTGCGAGCCGACCCCGTCTTCGAGGATTCGCAGCACCAGCCGAATTTCTCCTCGCTGTTCAGGAGAGGACGCGATCGAGTAGCTGCGTAGCGCCGCATTGCCTTCCGCATCTTCTCCGACACGCAATGACAGGAACTGGCCGGGACGGAAGGTCAGCTCCGGTTCATCATGGGAAAAGATGTACTCAACAGTCTGGTTCGCCAGCGGACGCGAGGATCGCAATCGGGCGTGATGGATTCTGTTTTGCACGGGTGGTAACGTAGCCGCATGTTGCAATCTCGTCGAGCCTTGGCTGCATGCGTCCTGATGATTGCCTGTCAGGGCGGCTGTGAAAAACGTGATCGGGCAGTTCCTCCGGCACCTCCGAGCCTGCCACCACTAGCTGCGGTGAAAGGGCCAGCACCAGCACCGACCCAGCCGATGCCAGCCATGCCAGCGGGTCATGAGTCGATGCTGCACGGCGTACAAGGTGCCCAGCCGGTACCGACCGCGTCGACCGCGACCGTGCTGGCGAGTGGCGTGATCAAGGTTTCGGATGCGGTCAAAGACAAGGTCAAGATGGGCGCGACCGTGTTCCTATCGGGGCGCGGTGTTCCGCAGGGAGGTCAGCCGGGCATGGTGCTGCTCGCGAAGAAGCTGATGGTCAATCACAGCGAGATCGCGTTTGAGCTGACCACCGATGACCTGATGGGCATGGGCGGTCCTCCGACAGGTCCGGTGATGTTGGCGGTTCGAGTGGACCAAGATGAAGATGCCAGCACCAAGCAGGCAGGCGATGTCGAAGGACAGCTAGGTCCGGTGACACTGCCGGCTCGTTCGCTCGCGGTGGTTCTCGATACTGTGCGCAAAGAGGGTTCGGGACCGCCCGTTGATACAACCTTTGGCCATGGCGCGATGCCACCCGGTCACGGAGAACTGCCACCTGGACACATGCCCGTTCCCGGTGCCTCCGGTGCGCTACCACCTGGACACAGCCCGGTTCCACCGGCCGCGAGAACGATGCCACCGGCCTCTGGCCAGAAGCCACCGGGGCATCCCTAGTCGCTTCCCTTGAGCCTGCGGCGGCCTAGCGTCGATACTGGCACGGTATCGTTGGCGGAGTTAGTGTAAGCGACAAGCGGTGCATCATCGCTGCAAGTTGGCATCTTACGTTTGTGACAGCAAAGAAGAGGGAAACCATGACGACCCTTTCATCGCTCCGGATGAGCATCGCAGTGGCTGGCCTGTTGTTATCGTCCGGTTGTGCGACGATGCCTCGGCCAGTTCCGATGGCGTCGCAGCCGCTGGCTTCGGTACAGGTGGCGGGGGTTTCGGTTCATGTCCCCCGGCTCGATCCAGGCGACTATCCGGGCGATGTGCTCGAGGTCATGACGCCGGTATTGGTGGTGATCGAAAATCGCTCCAATACCGAGATTTTGATAAATCCTGAAGGGTTTGTGCTCGTGGGAGCCGGCGGCATGCAGTACGCGCCGCTGCGGGCCGAGCAGCTTGCGTTAAAGGACACAGTGCCTACGAGCAGTTCGACTGCTGAGGGTCAAGTGCTGCTGGCCTGGCGTGGTGGGGGCGGTGTCCGAGTCGGTGGCGCACCGAGCTTTTCCGGCGTTCGCAGCGCGCCTGTCTATCGCGGACCGAGCGGTGGCGGCGTCCATGTTGGTGCTCCCGTGATGAGACCTTCAACGGGCTTTCACGGCAGCCCTGGCAGTTATGGTCGACCGGGCTACTACGGTGGACGCAGCTACTACGGTCGCTCGGGTTACTACAGTCGACCCGGCTACTACTCGCGTCAGTGGTGGGGATGGAACTATCCGTGGCTGTGGGGTGCTGGCTGGGGCATGAACTGGTATGGCAGCCCGTGGTGGTGGCAAAACCAGGGTGACACGGGATGGACCCGGTCAGATGCTGCGCAGATGGCGCTTCCGGCGGGACGGCTGCCGCCAGGTGGGCGGACGGGTGGCTTTCTGTACTTCCCGAAGCTAGCGGGGTCCGAGGGAACCTCACTGATCCTGGCGTGGCAGATGCGTGACAGCAGCGGTCAACAAGTTCTCGGGGATGTACAGATACCGCTCGAGCTGTCGGAGCAGCAGTAGTCATGCGGTCTGCGTGGGCAGTGATCGGCTCGCTGCTCGTGACGCTGTCTATCGGCTGTCAACCGGCGGCACGGAACCCGGCGGCGCTGTGGATCGACTACTTGCAGAGCGAGCTAAACCTTGTTCTCGTGGACCATGAACCGCCGCCGTTTTGAGCACCCGGTGTGAGGGCCGGTGGCTCTCCTTCATCGCTGGAAGCGGCGTATGTGCTTCGGGACAAAGTACCGGCGGGAACGTGGGACATCATTGGCGATGGCTTGCTGCTCGGCAATGGCGTAACCAAAATGCGGGTTCGTTTTGAAGTGCGGACCCGTGCGGCGGGGGCGGTCGATGACAGCGCGGACCAAGTGCTGGTTGGTGTCGAAAACGTCTTTGTCCGTGATGCTACAAACCCGTTGTATGCGGTCCCATTTCAAACGCAGGCACAAGGCGTGGCGAGTGATTCCCAGGCAGGAGACAAACTGGTGCTGCGGATGACTGCACTTACCAATGACAGCGATCCGGGTGGAATGTATATCCCCAACGCCGACGGCATGTATCGACTCGGGAGAATCCCCCGAATCCAGCTTCCGCCATCTCCGTAGACCACCGGTTTGAATCGGGTGATCCAGCCGAGCGTTCGCTACACCTCGTCGAGCTGACCCTCACCGTCGGTGCGACTCGACTCGGGCGAGCTTGGATCGCACTCAGAAACCACCCAGTCGAGATAGGCTTGGTTTACAGATTCGACCGACAGTCGAACGATCTCGGGGACGTCGTAGGGATGTAGATCGGTGAGCCGCTGCACCAGTTCCGGATATCGGACGGCCGAGGTCTTGATCATGCAGACGACCTCGCGGTTTGACACGATCTCGCCCTGCCAGTGATAGATCGACGACACCTCGCGGACTTGATTGACACAGGCGCACAGCCGTTCGTGGAGCAGGGTGTTGGCGACTTCGCCCCACTCGTTCCCGCTCGGAAACGTGCACAGAAGGATGACCAGCTCGGAACCATTGGCAACCGGGAGATCTGCGGATGACATTCTCCCATTATAAGAGCACAGTTCTTGTCGACGAAAGAAGACTGTGACCGGTTCATGCCAAGCCCTGTCTGAGGCGACGGGAACTTTTGCGCCCTATCAAATTGCGCAAACTATCTCGGCACAAAGCAAAAATTGGTATACTCACGAACAATGACAACCTCTGTGGTCCCAGAGCAGGTGGCCCCGTATGAGGTCTTTGCCGACTGTCCACTGATTAGCGGCACGCCGCTGGTGGCGCATCTCTTGGGGCGGAGATTCGAACAGCGGCTCAATGAACGAACCGATCAAGTCTTCGACAGTGAGGTCCAGAAGGCACTGCTAAAGACGCTGTCGCATTTGTGCGCAGTGCTGGGTTGTAGCTTTGGATATGCCGATCGCACCGATCTGCTGCTGTTTGCGATCTCGCAAGGCAGTGACGCACGGCGACTGCTGGCCCGGATTGCTGGTGAGGCGTCGGCCAAGCTGTCACTGATGGTCAATGAGGTCTTCACGTTCGATGTCCGGCTGTTCGAGGTTCCCAACGTCGAATTGGCGCGGACGTACTTTCAGTGGCGACGGCAACGGGCTGAATCCGCAGCGATCGAGCGCTACCTGACGCATGTGCTGGAACAGGCCAAGACCGCGCCAGCGACCATTTCGGCCATCCTTGGTGGAACGGGTCCGGAGCAGCGGATCGCGATTCTTCGTCAGCATGGCGTCGAGTACATGGCGCTCCCGGCGTGGCAGCGACACGGTTCGGCGGTCTACATGTCTCAAGAGGACGGTAAGCAGCCTCAGCTCGTGATTGATCTCCGTCTGCCCGATGCGGCCAGCTATCCTGACTACCTCGCTCGCCACTTGGTCTGATCGCAACTCTTCCTCGACGAAAAATTTTGCCTGTCAGGCCGGGAGTCGTGGATACTGCCGCGCATGCGCTCCCTCGCATCGTGGCGACGAATTCTGGTAGTACTTGGCACGGCTTTCGTCACGCTCGCCAGCAGTAGTCCTTCTTTCGCGTCGAGCAGATCCCATCGAAAGTCCTCTGCGACGGCACAGGTGAAGTCCGGAAAGCACCTGGTCCGGAAAAAACCGACGCGCAGGCGGGTTCGCGAACGGGCGGTGCCGGTCTATACGCGTGGCGGTCTGCCCAACATTCAAGCGCGGGCCGCCGTGGTGCTGGATCTCAACACCGGGACGCCCTTGTTTCAGAAGAATCCCGACGAAGTGCGACCGATCGCTTCGATCTCGAAGCTGATGGCGATGCTGGTGGCGCTCGAACATAAGCTGGACCTCGACGGCGAGACCGTGATCACGCAAGAGGACGCTAGGCGGACGACTCGCGGTGCCAAGTCACGGCTGATGGTCGGAATGAAGCTGAAGAATCGCGACCTGCTCCATGCGGCGCTGATGGCGTCTGACAATCGCGCTGTGTTGGCGCTTGGTCGGGCGGCGGGGTTATCACCCGCAGAACATGCGGCGCAGATGACTGCCAAGGCGCGGAGCCTGGGACTGCGCAAGACCGAGTTTCATGATCCGACGGGCCTTGATTACGGCAACGTGTCCTCACCGAGAGAGACTGTGACGATGCTGCTGGCGGCGCTGAAGCATCCGTTGATCGCCAAAGCGTGCAAGACTCGATCGTATGTCGCGCAGGTACTTGGGCCGAAGAAACGTACCATCGACTACAGCAACACCGATGTACTGCTGGCGTCACGTCACGAGGTGCTAGGCGGCAAGACCGGCTACAACGATCGGGCGGGCTATTGCTTGGTGGTGGCGGCCCGGCTCGCGGAAGGGTCTGGGAAAGGTCGGGAGGTGGCGATGGCCTTCCTTGGGGAGGAAGGCAAGATGAGCCGCTTTGCGGACTTCGGCCGTGCGGCGCAGTGGCTCATTGAAAAACACCCCGCCGAGACGACGAAGGCGTCCGTGGTGACTCCGGCGATGCTGCCGGTGGAAACCAAGACGGCCAAGCTGGCGGATAGCCACCGAGGCTAGCGAATGCTGGCACATCGTGGTGTTCGTTGCGTCGGTTCGGCTGCGCTGCTGGCGCTGGGAATTTCTCATGCCGCGTTTGCCGATGAAGCGTCGTCCGTTCCGCGGATGCCGGTGGTTTCGGTACGAGCCGAAGCGGACTCGTCGCTGCGGCTGCGTTCTACTGTCGACAAGCTACAGGCCAGCCTGACGAGCGATAAGCGGATCTATGCGCGTTTGGAAAAGCTCTGTGATTCGTTTGGTCCACGGCTGTCCGGCAGTGACAACCTCGAACGAGCGATTGACTGGATCTTGGCCGAGTTACAGCGCGATGGGCTGACCACGGCGCGAGGCGAGCCGGTGATGGTGCCGCGCTGGGTGCGAGGTCAGGAGGAACTTACGCTCAGCGTTCCTTCCGTGCAGCGGCTGTCTGTGCTGGGGCTCGGCGGGAGTGTCTCGACGCCGCCGGAGGGAATTGGCGCGGAGGTGCTCGTGGTGCAGAGCTTCGAAGAGCTCAAGCCGGGCACGGCGCGCAACAAGATCGTCCTGTTTGCGCCGCCGTTTGTGTCCTACGAATCGGCGGTTCCGTTTCGGTTGTTTGGCGCGGTGAAAGCTGCCGAGGCAGGAGCCAAAGCCGCACTTTTGCGCTCACTGACCCCACAGTCCCTCGGCACGCCGCATACCGGAGTGATGACCTACAAGGAGGGTGTAGCGCGCATTCCGTTTGCGGCCGTAAGCCCGGAGGATGCCGACCAGATGCTGCGGCAGCAGCGTGCGCGACAACGGATAGAAGCGAAACTTGTGTTGCGCAACCAAGAGCTACCACCGTCTCCCTCGCGCAACATCGTGGTCGAGGTTCTAGGACGGGAACGTCCCGACGAGGTGGTGGTGTTCGGCTGTCACATCGACTCGTGGGACGTAGGGCAGGGCGCGCATGATGACGGAGGGAACTGCGTGGCGGCCTGGCATGCGCTCTTGGCGCTGCGAGAACACAAGCCGCGTCGAACGGTGCGGCTGGTGATGTGGGTCAACGAAGAAAACGGCGGCGCTGGAGCGAAGGCCTATGCGGCGGCGCATGGGAACGACAAGCATGTGCTGGCGATCGAGGCCGATAGCGGGGTGTTTCGACCGACGGGCTGGCTATTTTCTGGCAGCGAGGCAGCACTCGCGAAGGTCCACAAGGTGGCCGGGCTGCTGGCTCCCATGCAGGCTTCGATGGTCGGAATGCCCGGCGGTGGGGCCGATTTAAGGCCGCTGTTTGAACGAGGCGTGCCTGTGGTTGGGCTTCAGGTTGCGGGCGAGCGCTACTTTGTGTATCACCACTCGGCGGCAGACACCGTCGACAAGGTCGACCCCATCGCGCTCGGACAAGTGGCGGCGGCGCTGGCGGTCTTTGTCTACGGTGCGTCAGAGCTTTGGTAGAGCTTCCGGCGTTGAATCGGCTCGACGCTCGTTGATGCCGACGATCTTTTTGGGCAGTGGTAGCGGCTTGCGTCCTGGCTCGAAGCTGGTGAGGACAAATTCGGCCTTGCCTAGCTCGGTTTCGCCTTCGATGCGCAGTGGCAGCCGAGCCGCATCGTCGCTGACCCACACGGTACCGAAGCGCGGCGGCCGACCTACTTTTTGGCCATTATTGACGATGCGCTCCCCACGGCAGGCGATCTTGATGGCCTTCTGCGGGCCGTTTGGTGTCGCCAACTCTTCGCGTCCGATGACCTCCATCGTACCCTGATAGAAGGCCGAGCCATCGAGGACCACCAGATCCAGCTTATCCCCGTCGTGGAGCCGCATCGCTCGCAGCGATAGCAACACCGCCAGTGGGTCGAGTGGCTCCGTCGGCATGGTCATCCGGCCGCGCTGCTCACCATTGGGCCTGGTGATGACCAGATCCACGGTTTTTCCGTCGAGCGTGATGACTGCCGTGCGCATCCGCCAGCCGCTCTCTTGCAGGTGAATGCTACGAGGTAGCAGCGTGGCTCCATCGAGCACCAAGCGGTACTGCTCATGCAGCCCCGAGATCGCTTTGGCGAGCCCGAGCGCTTCCGCCTCGGCCACGATGTTGATCACTGAACCGGTACCCTGCTGGGTGGGTGGGGAAATCGCCAACCGTGCGCGCCCCGCGTCGACCGAACCGAGAAAGCGAAGGCTAAAGGTAAAGGCTTCACCTTGCCTCGCGACGTGACCTTTGGACGCCACGTTTGCAGCCCGGCCAGAGGCGGGGCTGGCTAGCAAAGAGAGTCCCGACAGCATCAAAGCGGACACGATCTTGGAGGCGGGCGATGTCTTCATGCTCGATTCGACGGTTGAGTGGGCTCGGTCATTTTGTCGACCAATGAATCAGATCGACTGTTTTCACTCTACCGCTTTGCCTTCGACAAAACGATGCGCCAGGTTCCTTTGGTCTTCGCTTTGTTTCCGAGCAGGGTCTTGTTGCGGAATCCGGGCGCGCTGACTTCGCAGCTGCCATCGCTGGGAATCTGGACCTGGCAGCTTGGGTTGCAGCCAAGTGTTTCACCTCCACACACCACCGATGCCAGCGCCTTTTTCGGTGCAATCGTCAGCTTGACCGATACTGGAGGCTTGGCAGGGGACAGCAGTTGGTTCCTGGGGTCCGTCTGTTTTGGCGAATTTTCGGTTGTTTTCGGCGGAATAGAAGGCGTTTGGCCGCTTTGTTTCGTTCCTGCATCGGAATGCGCCACTAGACTGCCCAAATCAGACAGACCTACCGCGGTTTGGGTGACCACGAGCGGGCCGAGGTCGGGCACCGCCAGGCCCCCGGATTTCTCTTTTCCTTCACTGCGGAGCGCCAGGTAGAACGTACCGAGCATCATTGGAATGAGCAGGGAAACGCCGATTGCCAGAGCCCATCGCGGCAGCCTTCCAGATGGCGGTGGCAATACCACCTTCGCAGTACTGTTTCCGATCAGGTTCTGTTCAATCGCAGTGAGCGCTGTTTCCAGGTCGGTCATTTTTTCGAAGCGGTCGCTTGGCTTCTTGGCCATGCAGCGGGCAATCACCTGCTCTAGCGACTCTGGGATGTTTGCTTCGGGACAGACCTTGCGCGGCGGAATCGGCTGCTTGTAGACATGCTTGTAGACCACGTCGGTGGTGGTGCTGCCGTCGAAGGGAAGCTGCGAGGTCAGCATTTCATACAGGATGCAGCCGAGTGCGTATTGGTCGCTGCGAGCATCCGTGTCTCGTCCGGTGACCTGCTCGGGTGAGATGTACTCAGCCGTTCCCACGACGGTGCCATCTTGGGTCAGCCGCTGTCCTTCGTCGAGCTTCGCCAGTCCAAAGTCGACGATCTTGACCACGTCGCGCTTGCCCTCCCGCTCGAGAAGGAAAATGTTGTCCGGCTTGAGGTCTCGGTGGACGATTCCCTTGTCGTGGACGGCTTGCAGGCCGCGTGCGATCTGGGCACCAATTCGACAGACCCGGAGCGGTGGGAGTGGGCCGCTCGTGATGGCCTCGGTCAGCGTCTCTCCTTCGAGAAACTCCATGACCAGGTACGGGTGGCCCTCAATCATCCCAAAATCGGTCAGATCGACGACGTTGGTGTGGTTGATCATCGACGCGGTCTGGGCTTCCTGGATGAAGCGCTTCCACGCCGATTCCTCTTGGGCTTTGCGCAGGACCTTGATGGCAACCGGCTTGCGCAGCGTTACGTGTCGAGCTTGATAGACAACCCCCATCCCGCCTTCGCCAAGCCGTCCTTCCACGGTGTAGCGATTGTCGATGGTGGTGCCAATGAGCTTATCTTCCGAAAGTGTCGATGGGTCGGCGAGAGGGCAGATGTGGACCGTGCCGGTCTTGTAACTCGCACCACAGCGAGAACAGGTTGTGGCGTCGCCCGTATCTGTGCTTTCCGTGCTCACGGTCGTCCTCGCGCTCCGTCAACCATTCGCTGGCTTTCTAGCGACGGACAGATTATGCGTTTGTGGACTCCGGCTCGGCAGAGATCGCCGTCGGTAGTTCCGTGCACAGCCTGCGTCGTCGGGGTGTAGCGATGGGAGCGCCAGAATAGGTCCATGATACAACAAACATTTTCAGTAATGTATGATTCGAATGGACTCGACGTAATGGCGCGAAAAGTTGCGAAATTCTCTGAAATTTAACATATTTCCGTCTGAAGTACCACAAGGTAGGAATGTCCGCGTAATAGCTATTTGCATCACTAATTACTCTCGATGAGATATCATAAAAAGAAAGTAGAGCTGTGTCGTCACAGGCTCCGAGGTGTGCTCGGGTGCTGCGTCGCGCAGCGAGTTCGAAGGCTTAAGACACCATGATCGGGACGCTGGTAGGCCCATATCGGATCGAGAAGAAGCTTGGCCAAGGCGGTATGGGCGCGGTCTATGAAGCGGTTCATGAGACGATCGAGCGTCGCGTTGCCATCAAGGTTCTCAATCCGCAGCTTGCGCAGAGCCCCGACGTGGCCGTGCGCTTCATCAATGAAGCCCGAGCCGTCAACCTGGTCAATCACCCGGGGCTGGTTCAGGTGTCGGACTTCGGGCAGATGCCCGATGGGACAGCGTACATTGTGATGGAGCTGCTCGAGGGTGAGACCCTGAGCAAGCGTCTGGCGCGACTGGGCGGCAAGATGCCGCTGCCCGAGATCCTGAAGCTGGTCCGACAGATCACATCGGCGCTACAGGCCGCGCACCTCAAGGGCATCGTCCACCGGGATCTTAAACCAGATCTGATGGATTCATGTTCTTTCGTCGAGAGGATCGGGTCTGTGCTGCGGTTGGGAAGTGCGTGGGAAGCCGGGCCTGTGCTTCGATGTCTGCAAGGGTCCTCCGAGGGGAGTCTTGCTCGGCTGCGCGCTGTGATAAGACGAAACAAACACAGCGATGAAAGAGAGTCGATCCCTGATGGGCCACAAGAATGACAATCGTGCGAAAGTCTGTCTCCATCACGACTTTGAATTTGAGAAGGAATCGGATTTGAACGTCCAAATCGCTCAGTTTGCGTCGGCTCATGAAGCGGAGCATCGTCAGATTCTGGCGATGGATTCTCGTCGACCGCTTGGAGTAGGAAAAGTGCGAGTGACTTTTCGCATCATCGAAAAAAAACGCTCGAAATAGTTCGGAGTCCCGTGCTCTGTTCGTGATTGGGAATGCCTCATGTTGATCTACAAGATTCTGTCCGAAGCAGAGTGGAATCAGGCCAAGCATCAAGGGCAGTTCGACGGTTCAGGAGTCGATCTGCACGATGGATATATTCATTTTTCTACCGCAACGCAGGTCCAACAGACAGCGGCGAAGCACTTCTCTGCGCGCCACGGGTTGGTGCTGCTGGCGGTCGATACTGAACGGTTAGGAAGTGGCATTCGTTGGGAGCCCTCGCGAGGAGGTGCTCTGTTTCCGCATCTCTATGAGTCGATGTCGCTCAGCGCGGTTGCGTGGGTGAAGCCGCTGCCAATTGGAGCAGACGGATTGCACGTATTTCCGAAGGAATACATTCCCTAAGCAGCGCAGACGATTCGGGGAATTGCTGGCGCGTTTCTCGACGAAGTGCTCAGTAAACCAGACAACGTCATGTTGGTGACGGAGTCGGATCCGGAGTCCGGGACTCGGGAGCGGGTGAAGCTGCTCGACTTTGGGATCGCCAAGCTTGGGGGAGCGTCGCAGGGGGTCAACAAGTCCAACACGCAGACCGATGCGGTGCTGGGTTCTCCAGAGTACATGTCGCCAGAGCAGTGCAAGGGTGGGGTCAATATCGACCAAAAGGCCGATCTGTACTCACTCGGTGTCATTATGTTTCGGCTGCTATCGGGGCGCTTGCCGTTCAACGCCGAGGGTGTGGGCGCGCTGATGGCCATGCACATCTACGAGAAGGTGCCGGATCTCAAGCCTTTGGCACCGGATGCGCCGCCCGAACTGTTGGCACTGATTGAGAAGATGCTGTCGAAGGCATCGGAGGATCGTCCTACAGCGGCCCAGGTCCAGTACGAGATCGAGCAGATCGCGAACCGTGTCGGCATGCCGATGGTCACGAACTCGATGCAGGCGATCCGATCGCAGATCATGACCGCTGACTCAATGCCGGACAGCGTGCGGGGAATCTCGACGCTTGGTGGGGCCTCGGGTCAGGCGGCAGTGGTTCCGGTCAAGAAATCGCGGGCTCCGCTGCTTATTGGACTTGGCGTTGGGAGTGCGCTGCTGATTGTCGGGGCAGTGTCGATGTTGGCGCTGCGAAATCCTCAGAAGCCACAGCCGCAGCTGGTGGTTCCGCCGCCACCCAAGGAAGTAGTGACGACGGTGAGCACGCCGCCACCACCACCGAAACCCAAATCGAAGTGGAGTGTGGACAGCGAGCCACAAGGTGCCGACATCATCCGGACCGATGATGGTCAGCTTCTGGGACAGACACCTTGGACTGGAGAGCAGCCGGAAGGCAGTAGCCCCATCGAGGTTGTGTTGCACCTGAGCGGCTATACGGATCGCAAGATCACGCTGAAGCCGGGAGCAGACTCTGCATACAAGCAGGCACTGAAGCCCAAGCGCGGCAAGAAGAGCAAAGCTGACGGTAAGAACCAGGATCACAAGAAAGATGACGGACCAGAAATTGCGGACTAATCCTCTCCCGTTGTGGCGGCTGAGTGCGGCTGCTGTGGCGTTTTGTGCGGTGTTGTCGCCTGCTGCTGCAGCGGAACAGAGCGGCGGAGAAGACAGCGTTGCGGCCTCTGATCCCTGCCTAACAGACACGCTGTGTCGGGGTCACTATGACGAAGCTCGCAAGGCCTTCAAGGACAAACACTACGAAGAGGCGCACAAAGAGTACAAGTCTGCGTATGAGCGTCGCCAGGCCCCGTGGTTGCTTATCAACATTGGTCGTTGTTTGCAGCGCCTCGGTCGCAACAAAGAGGCCCTCGATTACTATCAACGATACCTGAAGGCCGATCCCAACCCGAAGCCGGAACTGGTGGCGGCGGCGAACGGCTACATTGAGCAGGTCAAAGCCGGAATCGTGGACGAACCAGAGGCCAAGCCAGAGCCCAAACCAGAGCCCAAACCGGACTCGCAGCTGACCGCTTCTCACTCCCAAACCTCCCCCACTGCTGGTGAGCCCGACAAGACACCGGTCTACAAGAAGTGGTGGTTTTGGACGATCATCGGAGTGGTCGTGGCTGGTGGCGTAGCAGGCGGGGTGGTGGGTGGAGTACTCGCCAATCGCGAGACGGTCCAGCAGGTTCAGATGAACCCCCCAGTTCCGACGGGTATCACCATCTATATGCCTTCCTTCTAACGAATGAGCCGCTTACGGAGGAGTTCATGAAGACCTGGTTTCATCAGATTGGCGCACGGTCGCTGCTGCTCGCAAGTGCGTGGCTTGCGGGTTCCTGTGGACCGGTGGTTGAGAATGTTCCGGATGGTCAGATTCTGATTATGGTGAGCGTGAAGGGAATCCAGACCGGCACGCAGTCGCTCCAGATCCAGTCGGCGCTCAATGGAAAAGCCGACCCAAACGGACTGACCGTCACGAACAACACGAGCAAGTTCGCGATACAGTTACCGAACCAGGCGTCTTCCTACGGCCAACTCAAGATCGATGGCTATGCCATGGATGGAAATCAGTGCTACCTGGCCAATGGTCAGGTCACTGAGCAAATCACCGATCAGAAGACGTACTACGAGCTGGAGCTGACCCTCCTTCCACAGGCTTCTCCCAAGTGTGGTTTGACTGTCACCGTGACGGGCTCTGGCACCGTGACTTCCACTCCTGCCGGCATCAACTGCGGCGCGGGGCAGACCGTCTGTTCGTATGACTTTCCGTTCGGCACCGATGTCGTCCTAAACGGTCCGGCGAATGCCACTAGTTATCCGGTCTGGGCGTCCGGCTGCACTCCTGCTGCGACCTATTACGCGCCCACTTGCACGACCAAACTTCAGAAGGGCGGCACCACGGCGACGGTGGAGTTCATGCAGCGGGCATGCTCTCCGGATGGCTGGTGCCAGTACCATTCACTGAGCAACACGCAGTCTCTGTCCGATGTCTGGGGATCTGGTCCCAAGGATCTATGGGCCGGTGGTGGCAACGGCACGCTGCTGAGCTCGACCGGAGCGGCTTGGACTCAGTCGAGTACCTCGCCGTTCATGACCAACTCGATCTCGCTGATTCGGGGGTCGAGCGCAACCAACGTCTTCGCAGTGTCGAACAGTGGTGGCACTCCGGGAATTGCACGCTGGGATGGGTCCAAGTGGAACGCACTTCCGGCTTGGCCGGGTGCTCCCAACATTGATGCACGCGGGCTTGTGGCGCTCTCTGGCGGCGACGCCATCGTGTTGGGATACAACTTCAGCACCAATGGTCCCTTCGCAGCGCGTCTGAGCGGCATGACCTGGACTCCGATGATCACCGGACTTGGGGCCACCGACTACCTCAACCGAGCCTGGGCTGTATCAGAGACGGAAATCTGGGCCGGTGGCAACACCGGAATCTGGCGCTGGGATGGCACCAAGTGGAACAAGGATGCGAGCGCTCCAGTACAGAACAAGTCCGTCCAGTATGTCTGGGGTACCAGTAACAAGGACATCTGGGCTGCGACTGGATCGGAGCTCTTCCACTATGACGGAACCGCTTGGACTGCCTCGACGCTTGATAACGGTGTTACGATCACCAGCTTTTCCAACCTGGGTGGTGGCGTTGGACCAGAGGTCTGGCTCCCGAGTAACACTGCCGGCCGACTGTATCGCTACGCTGGAGGTGCGTGTAGCCCGAAGTGTTGGACGCAGGTTGATGTGACGGGTGTCACTTCGAGCATTCGGGCGGTCTGGGGCGCTGCCAACAACGATCTCTGGGCCGTCGGATCCACTGGACTGATCCTGCACTACGATGGCCAGACTTGGACTCGCTCTCCGTATGCGCGAGCGCCGCTTACCCTCAACACCTTGACGGCATCGTACGGAGTCGCAAACAACCAGAATTCGGCGCTACAGATATTTGGACCTGTTGATACCAATTTAAACACCGACGCCAACAACATCGTTCCGGCGGCTGGATTCTCTACCACCAGTCAGTCGATGTTAGCTGCCTACGGACTACCAAACGACATCATGGTCGTTGGGGGCGGCGGCGTCATCCTCCGCTACGATGGTACATCGTGGAAGACGGTTCCTTCGGGAACGACCAACACGCTGTATGGCGTGTACATCAGCAACACCACGCCGCGCTACTACTACGTCGCTGGTGCGAACGGCTACATCGCTCGAGCCGATGGTACCTTCACCTGGACCGCTGCCACCAAGAATCCAGTGTATAGCTCCACGTTCTTGGCGATGGCAGGTAGCGGTTCCACCGTCTACGCGACCAGCTTCTCCGGCGTGATCTATCGGACCACGGACGGTTTGAACTGGAACCAACTCACTCCGATCCCGAACACAGAGAACTACTACAGCGCGTACTATCATCCCTATAACGGACGGGTGTATTTGGGCGGCACCAATGGGCAGCTCATCTACTACTCCGGTGCTCCGTGGGTCACTCTGAACACCGGATCGACGGCGACCATCTATTCGATGTGGGCCAACAATACGGCTCAGGCGATGTGGGTTGGCGGAACGGGGGGAACGATGCTGAAGTACGACGGCACGAACTTCACGCTACAGAAGACCGGAACGACCGCTACGATTCGGACGATCTGGGGCAACAACCTAACCGATGTCTGGGCGGCCGGCGACTCCGGAACAATCTTGCGCTGGAAGATGTAGCTATTTGTTGAGGCGAGTGTTCAGCAGGTCGCTGAGCGCTTGCAGGGCATCGATGACTGTGAAGATGCCCACCACCTTGCCGTTCTGCTGCACAATCGCCGAGCCGTACTTTTTGGCGGCCATCTCATCGACCACTTCATCAAGAGAGGAGTCCGGAGAGATCACATAGACCTCTTGGCTCATCGCGTCTTCCACAATCACCTCGCTCGGATTGACGTCCTTGAGTGTCTCGATGAGGTGGATATCACGCATTGACAGAAGCCCCACCAATGACCCACCACTGAGCACCGGCAAGTGACGGATGTTATGCTCGCGCATCGTCTTTGCCGCATCGGCCAGCGTCAGGTCTGGACGAATCGTGTGTGGGCTGGTCGTCATGTACTTTTGGACTTTGGGAATTGGCTTGCTCATGGCGTCTTTCTCTCTTCGATGGACTACGTCATCGGCTTAACGAAGCCAGCTATAATTTGTGGATTGTTCGCAAGTCTTCAAGACCCAATTCTGAAAAATGTGGAGACTTTCACGGGTATTCAATATGAATGATTTGAAATGCCTAATAATGACGACGAAAGAGCGTCACTGAGTGCCGCGATGAGCACAGAGGCATGCGTAGCTGCGGCAGGGAATCAGCAGCTACAGGAGCGGGGCAGGGGGCTGGTTGATCGATAGCTCGACAACCAGGCGGGCGACCAGCTCATCATAGAGTGTCTTGAGCTCGGTATCGCTGCGTACGGTCTGGTGGAGTCGTCCGCCAGCGCTCATGCCGTGACCGCCCGCTGCGCCTTTGCTACCGACGACGCGACGGATCAGCTCACCGGCGTGTGAGTCTTCGTCCTCGCTACGAATCGACAGGAACACCTGGCCTTCGTACTCTCCCAAACAGAGACAGTAGCGCGCCTTTTCGTAGGCGAGCATCAGCTCGGCAATCTCGGCCACGAGGTCGGGATAGGGAACGGTTCCCAGGTTCACCGCGAGCAGCTCTCCCCAGCAGATGGCCCGACGACAAGCGCGGTCCATGGCCACGAAGTGTTCGCGGCTCAGCTTGGGATTGGTGATCGAATACAGCTTGGTGTGATCCGCTTGCGCAGAGAGCTCCAGATACGCTTGGCGCTCGTGCGGCCCACACTCACGGCCCAGATCCCGCGTCTCGGTCTTGACTCCATACAGAAACGCGGTCGCGAGGTCTGCGGTGAGCTCGATCCCGGCTTGCTTGAGATAGCGCCAAACGATGGTACAGGACGCACCAAACTCCGGACGAATGTCGCACCACGGCACCTCTGCGGAGAGGGGTCGCGGGGGATGGTGGTCAATTACGATGTCAGGGAGTCGGTTCGCGGGTAGCGAGTTGTTGCCGGTTCCGGGCTGGGTATCGAGCAGCGCGATGATGCCGAAGGACTCAAGGTCGAGGTTTTCGAGCGGACGCAGGTCAAACGACAGCACCCGGACCATCGCTCGGTTTTCGGCACGACCGATGATCCCGGCCATCCCAATCGTGCACTCGATGCCCTGTCGACCAAGCAAGAGCGATAGCCCCGCCGCAGCGGCGAGCGAGTCTGGGTCGGGATTGTCATGTGGCAGAAGCAGCGCCTTGGGCCTGCGCGTCTTCGCCCATTCCCTCGCCAGGACAAGGGCACCGCCGAGATCAAATGCCATGTGGTTCCACGGTATCGCGGCTTTCCGCCGGAAGCAAGCCCTGTTGCCGAGGGAGAACTCTCGCCGAAAGCCGAGTCAGACCGCGCAATCGCTTTTCTTGGCCTATGGCGACGTGGCATGCTGCGTTCGGTGATGGCCTTATCGACCAGACTGCGTAGGCGAGTGAACGGGCTGCTCCGACGAATCACCCTCGCGGGGGTCACGTTGTTGTTGCTGATGGCTGACGGTGGAATCTCGGGCGACGAGCTTCAGTGCGAGCTGGCGGTCGATCGGATTTTGACCTGCTGTCCCGAGCTTGGCACGGTCAGCCTGTCGTGTGTGCGCTCGGGTTGTGGCGGTACGATGGTGCCCGACCTCGATGAAAGCCGCGCCGCCTGTCTGCGTAACGCGAGCTGTGAGCAGCTCAAAGCGCAGGGTGTATGCGACCTCGCGACCTGGGAGACGCCTATGACCTGTATGCCACCTTGCATGTTAAAGGTGCCAAAATGTCAGTGAGCGCGGCGAACCGCTCAGCCCGCACGGTGGGGCTCGCAGTGGCGACAGTAGCCAGCATCATTCCCCTATCGGCATATGCGGTATCGGCCAATTCTTCGCAACCGGGCCCAGCAGCGACTTCCGTGCCGACTTCCGACAGCGAAGCGAAAGTGGTCGATGCGGTTTCGTCCGAGCCGCTCACCGTTGTTGAGGTATTGCCCAGTCCCAGTCACGCCCGTTGGTTTGGTCGCCTGAGTGCGGGTTTTGCCTATCGGTGGGCGTTCCGTGAGTCACTTTTCGGTGGTGCGTTCGAAGGTGAGCTGGGTGCGCAGAACCTTCGGGTGGCCGGTGGGGTGCGATTGCGCGTCGAAGCCGGTCGGATGCAGGCCGGACTGCTCTATCAAGTGGTGACACTTGGGCCAAGCTTTTGGCTTCCGCCGATCGCCGAGCGGCTGCACGTTGGGATGGGTCTCGAGGCCGGGGCTTTGATAGTCGATCGTCGTAGCGTTCCCGGTACCGCCATGTGGACGATGGCCTGGGGGGGGCGCATCGACGCAGCGGTGGATCTAGTCCGGGTTGGTACGAGTGGCGGGCTCTTTTTTTCGACGGGGGTGGCGGCGCAGGTGCTGACGGCAGCTCCGTTTCCGGTGACGGTCGTCTCTGGGGCGGCGCTGGGTTATCGCCCGTAGCGAAGCGTTGCGGGGCGTTGCTTAGCGGGATGCGGCGCTGACTTCGACTTCCACGCCTTCGTGAACGTCCGGCGAACGGGTCTGGATGACTTGCTCACCGCCAAGGAGGCCCTTGACCACCACCGACTCCGCGTCTTGCTCAGATACGGTCACAGCGACAGCAGCAGCCTTGCCATCTTTGACCACCAGCACGCGCCCGCCTTCCTGAAGCGCGACCGTGGGCAGCGATACCACCTGCTTGAGAACCGTCTTTTCGACGAGCAGCTCATCGCCAGCTTTGACAGTTGAATCGCCGGGCAGGTCCATGCTCACGACGCTCGTGCCATCTTGGGTGGCAATCGACTTGATCGAGCCCTTGAGCGACACGCTTTTGGTCGCGTTGGTGAGGTGAACCTGCTGTCCTTGAGAGAGAGAGCTGCTGTCGACGGTGGGTACCTTGAGCTCGGCAATCAGGCCTTTTTGCACGACGGAGACGGCTTCGGTTCCGACGGTAACGGTCTGATTCACTTTGACAAAGACTTTGGCGACCGTGCCCTCTTTTTCAGCAACCAGCCGCGCCAGTTTGCTTTGTGTCTCTAGCTCACCGAGTTTGTTCTGCTTTTCGGTGATTTTGGCCTGGAGATCAACAGCAGCTTTGCCCTTCAGGCGACCCGTCTCGAGTTTTTTTTTGAGAAGATCCAGGGCTTTCTGAGTGTCAGTCTGCGCCTTTTGCGCGGCTGCTAGCGTGTCGAGCTCGACGAGCGAGGTTCCGGCAGTAACAGCCTTGCCTTCCTCGATGACCATCGTGACTTTGCCGGCACCTGCTAGCTTGAGCACGGTAGACGAGCCGGGTTTCACGGTGGCTGGTGCCGAGAAATTACGGCTTACGTCGGCAACCACCGCCGTCGTCGTCTTCACGGACACCTTCTGCGGCATCATCATCGGACGAACGACGAACCAGAACACCGCGCCACCGATTACGAGCAGCAGCAGGATGATGAAGACCCACTTACCGCCACCACCCTTGTTTTCGACCGGTGGAGCGGCCTTCGGTTGCTCGGCAGGTTTCGCGGTTTCGACGGGCTTCGCCACCGAGATCGGCTTCGGCGGTTCGACGGGCTTTGCCACCGCGACGGGCTTTGCCACTTCGACAGGCTTTGGCGCTTCGACGGGCTTTGGCACTTCGACGGGCTTAGCCACTTCGACGGGTTTAGCCACTTCGACGGGCTTTGGCGCGTCGACGGGCTTTGCCGCCTCGACGGGCTTGGCGGGAAGCTCGACTTCAATCGGCACCACAGGTGCTTTTTTGGCTTCGATCACAGGTGCCGGTTCTGGCTTCGTTGCAGCCATCACCTCTTCAAGTAGCGATCCGGGCGAATCGGTTACTGACGCAGGCAGCTCGATTCTGGCTGGACCGGCCACCGGCTCAGAGTCTACCGGTGGAGGCAGCGACTCCAGCGCTTCCAGCAGATTGGCACGTGGCGCAGCGGGCTGCGCTGCCGCTTCGACCACGGGCGTAACCTTGACCGGCGGCGCTGGTTTGACCGGCGGCTCGCTGAGCAGAGGCTTGGACGCCGATGCCTCCGTCGAGGTTCTGGTCGGCGGGCGCAGTGTCAACACTGGCTGACCCATCCGATCGTCGTCGTCGCGGGCTGGCGTTCGACGCACCGGCTCGATCGGCTTCGCAGCGATTGCTGGCGTTGGCTCCACCGGTTTTGTGGGCGCCACGGGCTCGATCGGCTTCTTGATCGCTTCCACAGAAGGCGTCGGTTTGGGGGCAACCACCTCGGCTGGCTTACTCGGCGTAACCGGTGTGGCTGGCTTTTCGATTGGCTTCGCGGCGGTTTCGACGACGGGAGCGGCGCTCGTCGCGGGCTTGCCGGAGTACGGAATGACCTCCACCCGAGGCACAAGACCCGCAGCCTGAAGATACGCTGTCGCCATCAGCGCGCCCGGCAGACGACCCGGCTGAGCGGCAACCCCATCAAACAGTCCAAGCAGCGAGAGCCGCTCGGCGTAGACCTTGATATCGTCGCTGTTTGCAGCGATCCCAAGCTCTTTTTCGGCCAAACGGGCGACTTCATCAAAGCCGCGCTGTCCATCGAACTTTTGGGCCAGCAGCCACTCGAAGTCGAACAGCCGCAGAACCCCGCCACTCTTCGGGTCGCTCACATCAAAATAGAGCACACCCTGCGCGTCCTCGACGGGTTCAGTGCGCAGATCGGAGCGAAGTCTGGGCGTTGTCGTCGACATGGCTCAACCTTTTTTCTGACCCTTCAGCTCGGTCAACACAAGCTTCGCAACAGCCTTGAGCGTCTCGAACACGCCATCCCCCTTGACCGCAATGGCCTCGAAGTCTGGGACGTTGTTCGGGTTTAGCTCGCGACGAAGGTCTTCGACCGACATCGCATTTGGCATATCCCGCTTGTTGTACTGAATGACAAACGGCATCTTATCGACATTGTAACCCGATTCGACCAGGTTACCGCGAAGATCCTCGAGCGACTCGATGTTCGCTTCGAAGCGAGCCTCTTGCGAGTCGGCCACAAACACCACCCCGTCGACACTCTTTAAGATCAGCCGCCGACTGGCTTCATAGAAGACCTGGCCGGGGACCGTGTAAAGGTGGAAGCGGGTTTTAAATCCACGAATTTCACCAAGCGAAAGCGGAAGGAAATCGAAGAACAGCGTCCGCTCAGTTTCCGTTGCCAACGAGATCATTTTCCCTTTGGCATCGGGGTTGGTTTTTTCATAGATATATTGGAGATTGGTGGTTTTTCCGCAGAGTCCGGGTCCGTAGTAGACCAGCTTGCAGTTGATCTCGCGTGAGCTGTAATTAATAAAGCTCATCGTATATCCTGAATCCCGCTTATTTGCGAATCCTGGCTGCCTGTGCAAATACCGCTAAGCATTGCTGCGCAATAATCTGGATATGCCAGGGACTTCCTAGATGCCAGGAAGAATCCAGATGCAGCCATCTCGCAAGTGAGTTTTTGACACTTGGAGGCCAGCGGTGGGAACCCACTGCGGAGCACGATCTTACTCTCCGAACAGCTTGTCGATGTCGTCGTCGGTGATCTCGCCCGCGATATTCGGACTTTGACCCCCGCCCGAGCCCTTTTGCTGCTGCTGGATTTTGTTCACCAAGTCCTCGAAGACTTTGGCCATCTCTTCGGAAGCGCGGCGGACACGAAGACGGACGAGGCCGATCGACGAATTGGAGTCGAACAGAACCGCCAGGATCGCTCGCTTGGCAACCACGGAGATATTGACATTATATTTGGTGCCTTCGTGAAACTGGCCGCCAAACTCCTCTTCTTTTAGGAGCTTGGCAATCGCGGAAGTCGCTGCGACGTTACCGGCAAAGAGCGAAGAAAGCGACGTAATGTCGAGATCTTTGGTCTGACCGGCACGGGCGATTTCCTGGCCATCTTTGTTAATCACAAGCACCGCTATCGAGTTCGAGTCGCGCTGGAGGCGGTCGGAGATTGCCTGAATCTTCCGCTGCTCCTCCTCGAACAACATTTCCATGGCGACCGGTTCTCCTCGCGTGGGACCCCTAGCGTCTGGTTCACCGAGAGCAGACGGGCAGAGCCCAAAAGATAGTGAGTTCCCTTTTATCAGGCTTTAAAGATGGTTGCAAGCATTACCAACCTGCGGCTACATGTCACGCCGTACTTCCAGCGCCCTTGCGATGGTGATGCCATCCGCGTACTCGAGATCTCCGCCAATGGGCAGACCCGATGCGATGCGGGATACTCGGACGCCGCAGGACTTGAGCGCTTTGGACAGGTACAGCGCGGTGGCCTCGCCTTCGACGTTGGGGCTGGTCGCCAGGATGACCTCCTCAATGGTCGTCGGTGGCGTGACCCGGCTGAGCAGCTCGCGGACCCGCAGGTCGTCTGGGCCAATGCCTTGCAGCGGCGACAGCACGCCATGCAGGACGTGGTATCGACCTCGGAAGCTGCTGGTTCGCTCAATCGAAAGCAGGTCCGGGGGATGCGCGACCACGCAGAGCAGACGATCATCTCGCGACGGATCGCTGCACATATCGCATGGGTCGCCTTCAGTCAGGTTCATGCAAACGGAACATAAGCGGATGCGCTCTTTGACCTCGACCAGTGCCCGCGCCAGGCTCTGCGCTTGCTCGGTGGGGGCGCGCAGTACGAAGAAGGCCAGCCGAGTCGCCGTTTTTTGACCGATTCCCGGTAGCTTCGCTAGCTCGCGGATGAGCCGCTGGATCGGATCGCCCGTAGACAGTGCATTGGCCACCAGAAACCTCGCCCGAAATTAACGGAGTAGGAAGTACGGATCGAGGATGCTGCCGACGAGCCGCATCACCTGGCCGCGCAGACCCGTGGCCGAACCGCTGCGTCCTTCGTCGACCAGATAGACCACACCATCCAGACCGCTGGTTGCTGCACGGAGCCCTTGCGCCAGCAGGCCGCTTGATGCATCACGCTGCGCCGTTTGCGCATACTGGATGAACGGTTGGACGCCACCGACGACAGAGAATACGACGGAGTAACCCTCGGGCGGAACCGCCCATACGATCGGATTGTAGTTCGGGTTGTCGACGAGCTTACCGGTCATATCGGTGATCTTTAGGCGATTGTCGAGCGGTAAGTCGGTGTTGACGAGTCGTCTCGGCACCCGCAATACCAAGTTGCCCAGCGCATGCTCGTAGTGGATGCGTCGGACGCCCTGAATCTCGGTGTGATCGCCAGGGAAGCGGCAGAAGCCGGAGCAACTAATCTGATCGGCACCGTTTATCGGGTACTCCTCCTCGGTTGGACCGGTGAGGACGCACTGATTGGCCGGGCTGTTGAGTGGCAGCATCGAGAACAGCTCGAACTCGCGGTTGAGCCAGGGATCGCCAGCGGTTCGCTTGACGTCTGACCCACAGCGAGGGTCCATCGGGTTTTTGACGCAGCTTGGATCCCACTGCCAGCCGCCACGTGGTTGACCGAGCCTAGGGCCCTGCTTCTCTGTCTTCAGATCGGGCGGCTGTGGATAGAAATCCTGGCCGTGTACGACATGGATCGGGTACTCGCTTTGGCCGTAAGGCAGCACGACGGTTCCGCCATCCTTGAACAGGCCTTGGCAGCTTGGAGCCTGCACCGCCTCGGGAGAGGCAGGCAGGCGGTGGCTAATGAGACCCTGCTGGACGGACGGACACCGACGAGTGTCTCCGTCTGGAATGCTATCGTGCGGACCGATTCGGATGCGTGGTTGCATCGTTCGGCTGGCGGCGAAAGTCGGGTCGGTCGAAGCGGGCCGCTGACAGACTCCATCCGGGCCCCGGCGAACCAGCGTCGCAAATGGCGTCCGATCGGTCCTAACGACCAGAGAATCACCACCGCGCACTTCGTAGCGGAGCTGGTCCGGGAAGCAAGCTAGCTTGACTGCTGTCGCTTCATCTTGGGTCATGGCTCGCCAGCCGCTACCATCGTTCCAAGGCGTTCCCTTGGCGATGAGCGGTGCCCGAACACAGCGAGCACCGGGCTCTCGTCCGAGCAGGGGGCGTTCGTCCGCGTCAAAACGAGAATGCGCACAAACGAACCCGGTTCCGCAATCGGTGTTGACCTCGCACTGGCGGATGCAACTTGCGCTCGCCTTGCCGGTGCTGTCACGTCCGGTAACGCGACAAGCCACGCCGGGCGCGAGGCTCTTTTTCGTTTCAGGGTCAATGCGTGTCTTGACGGGAGGCGCAAAGAGAGGGTCCGTGCAGACCTCCGCCTTTCCTACGTCGCCGAGTTTGCAGCTTTGCCGCTCGATCAGAAACTCGGGCTCCGGTATTTCGTCGAGCGTCAGGCGATCGGTGACGTCGCTGAGCGGTGGGGTGGCGGTGATCTGTTGCTCAGCCTTGGTGACTTGATAGCGCCGCAGCCAGCTTGCTGCCCAAACGGTGTCATTGCTGCTATCGGTCAGTAACCGTTCAGAGAGGACTCGGCATTGCGCCTCCTGATCACGGGTCATGCACAGACCAGGTGAGCTGATCTGTGTCTGCTCGCGTTTGCACAGCGTGCCGCTCGGACAGTCGGAGTTGCTGTAGCAACCGGTAATCCACAGCTTGTCGCCGGGTTCGACGCCACGGTTACAGTACAGACCGTTCAGATCGATGAGCGAGCCGTCCGATTGCAGTAGCCCGGTGGATCTTCCGAGTCCCGTGAGAATTCCCTCCCAGCCAAGCGTCCAAGACTCGGACGAAGCAGCGGCGGGATCCGTGAAGGCGACCGTCGTGACGGGACGCCGAGTCGGCTCGGCAGGCAGGTTCAAGTCGGGACTGGTCAGGGTAAGCGCTTGCTCAGCGATCGCGACATCACAGATCGGATCGACCGGCAGATAGTAGTAAGGAGCCACAGACGGTAAAATCAGTCGTCGTCGGGTTTGGCTACTCGATGGCTCGGACAGTGTCGTATAAAAACCGACCAGAGAACCACCGAGGCGTGTCGTTACGATGGGCAGACCCGAGGTATCGCTGTCGGGACGTGGTCCACTGACGCCGGTATCGGCACGCTCATCGAAGCGCGGCACCGAGCGCCTGACGTTGCCGAGTCGATCCTGCGGCATTACGGTCAATGCCTGCGGCTGAGGTGGTAAGCCAAGTTGCTCCGGGTTCGACAGGGCTTGTGAGCGGGTGTGGAGCAGCGCCAGCCGACGCAGTGCTGCAAACTCTGGGAAGCATGCTCGGTAAGACGGGCTTGGACATCGATCTGCGATCTGTACGCCGAGTACAGCGCCGCCACCGCCCAGAATCCAGGCAAAGTCACCCACCCACAGGGCTGCGCTCGACGGCACGTACGAACTCGGGTCTGGATTCGCAGAAAACGCGCACTGGTTCGGATCAGTAGAGGTGCACGGAATCGAGTCGACGTGGGTGATACCGATGTCACGAGGTAGGCTACCGTTCGGTATCCAGATACCCGGACCTGTTGCCAGAGGTGCTCGCGGGGTCTTGAGCTTATCGACAGGCAGACACGATAAGCGACGTAGATTCGAGTCATTGAAGTCGTCTGGCAGCACGCGTAGTGCGCCGCCCGCTTGACTGAGCAGGTATCGTGAGTCGGGGTTTGTCTCGCACTCTACCTCTCGGTCGAGATCGAGAACCCGGACACTGCTGTCGTGTGCGACAACGTAGGCAAACTGACCCGCGGGGGTCCGTGGGCTGACGCGAATCGTATCCAGTCCGAGCTGGGCGCTGCGTCCATCGTTGCGAACCTCGAAATCGAGCGGGATGCGGCGAAGACCGGACAGAAGGTGGGCTCCATCTGTAGCACCGACATCGAAATCGATCACCGTGACTGCATCACCAACTGCATCGCTGACGAGGAGCCTCGAACCATACGTGTCGATGGCAACCGAGCCAGGATAGCTGGCCGTTTTCATCGCACCGCCAGGGGGAATGTCCATCGCATCGGGCGGCAATGGTGAGCCATCTCCACCACAGTCCGACGGACACTTGAGCGCCGCGATCTCGGTTGCGTTTAGTACTTTCGGTGCAGTTTTTGCGTCTTTGAGGTCAAAAGCAACCGCTTCCCAGATTCGTCCACCGTTGGCTCCATCTGAGGCATCGACGACGGCTACGACACCGCAGGTCGGAAAGGACACGACAACCCGTCGCTGAGCGGCTCGCGACCACGGGGCAATCTCGATCCATCCTGGGCGGGCGCTGATGGTCTTTTTGCCTCCCGGTCCAGATGGAATCCAAGGCTGGACGTTCTTGGGGCAAGACTCGCCGTCACAGTCGCGGGTCGCACAGGTTTGGCCGGTGTCATCGCAGGCTGGTGCTCTGGCAACCAAGTTCGCCACGGGTTGGAGCCTGACGACCGAAAGATCGCAAGATCCTGCGTTGCTGGTGACGGCCCAAGCAAATTGACCGTCCATCGTCGTCGCTACCTCTCCTGGAGGTACCGGTACCGTCGCACGGACATGGAGCGGCAGGTTGCCTGCGGGTAAAAATCCGAAACCGGGCTTGCCACCGTGCAGATTCGCCAAGCGGCCATACGTCGACAGCCCTGGTGTCTGTAATGCGTTATCCGCGACGGCTATTTCACCACGAACGGTGTTCGAGATAAGGGATAGCTCGGTGCGGTACATGCACGTCGGAGCAACCGCAGTGCAAGCAGTGTCGTCGAGAGCACAACAGGGAGAGTCCGGATCTCGTCCGAGGAGCTGTGCCGCTGAGCGGACATTCTGGTAATAAGAATCCCGACGGAGTCGTCGTCGGCCTTCCTCGCATTCAATACGGGGAAGCACGGTCGCGACCGGGGTGTAGTTGCGCCAGTCGGTGCCGGCACAATACGCGTCGAGATAGCCCTGGGGATCGGTCTGCGGATTTCCCGAGGGAAGACAGCCACCGTCTTTCGTCTCGAATTCGACGCAAAAGAGCGCCAAGTCACTGGGACGATCGAGCGACCGTGTCGGAGTGGTCACGGTCTGGGTGTTACAGCTCGTCGAAACAAGCAGCCCGAGGAATGCACCCCAAGCGAGCCGCGTCGACACAAAAGAGCAAGACAGAGGTCGCACAGCTATTGCACCTGTTTAGGAGACGGTAGCCCGATCCGTGCCACCATGCGCCGATAGCTCGGGCTGCGCGGGTCCAGATCGAGAACCGAGATGGTGTTATCGAGGTAGTTGCTGACGTAGGCACGAGCAGGCAACTGCGCCTGGCCTGGCCCAAGCGGTCGAGGCCGCAGGTCATTGCCGATACCGGGGCACGTTACGCCGAGCCGCGCTGCGTCACTTGTCGACAGCAGTGGATCGGCGCATGGGTCGACAGCGCCCGGATAGCCGACGGCCGTTGGGGTCTCGTCAGAGCCGAAGTTTAGCGCGATGCTCAGAGGCCCGCGTCCAGTCTGCATGGTGCCGATCAGCTCACCGGTGTCGGGATCTACCTCGGCGATCTGGCCGGACAGATAGCAGGTCACAAAGACGCGGGTTGTTAGCACGACCTGACCCATGCTGTAGCGCGGCACCTTGGCGACCACTTGGCGAGACGGGCCCGCGCATAGATTCACCACCGACGTGACTTGATTGACGGGGATGTTGCTGCCGCCACCGCGAAGTCGCGTGTCGACCACGGCCAGGGCTGGTGGCTGGAACAGCGCGAGGAAGGCGCGATCGCCGCTCGGCTCAAAGACAATCGACCGGACGTCCTGGGTCGCGTTGGTGAACTGACTGGAGACACCGAACAGCAAGCCCGGCACCACTTTTGGACCAACGCCGAGTCGGAACGTCGATAGCGTGCTGGTCAGCTTCGAAGTCACGTACCACGGCTGACTGAGGTCGCCATGCTTGCGTGGAGCCAAGGCAAACGCCCCGGTGCGGCCGTCGCTAGTCGATAGCAGTGAGCCGCTGACATCCGACAGCACGGGGGTCGGTAATTCGATGGGATTTTTCCCGAGATCAAAAGAAGACGCTTGTCCCGTCGGAAGATGGCTCGTGACGAGATACTGATAATAAGTTCCCGTGCGAAGGTTGGCCCCTTCGAGCTTGTAGCAGGGCGGTCGTCCTTGCGGGTTCTGGTTGCGATCCGAAAGAAACGTGCCGCGATCGTGCGAAAAGCCTGGCTCGATACAGCCGCGATCTAGGTAGACGCTGATTGGCTCGGCGGGTAGCTCGAAGCGCGGCCTGGTTCCCTCTGATTCGTCATCGGGATTGATCCACACGTCATCAGCGGTGCGGTTGACGCGATTGGCCTCATTACAGGTGGACAGCGTGTAGGGTACACCTGCCTGGTGAGTCGACTTTGGTGCCGCGACCTCGGCGTCGGTCAAGCGACTGGGTTTGTCACAGCCAAGCCGTAGCTCCGGTGACTCACCGCCGGATCGTCCTCGTCGGAGCGGTCGAGCCGCTTCGAGCAGAGTAATGGACGGATCGCCCCGTACCGCGAGCAGCAGACCGCGACGCAGTGCCGCCCGTTCAGGAAGGGCCAGCCAATTGGGCGGGTCCTCGGCGAGCAGTTGCATTTCACCGGGGAAGAAGCCGATCTTGACGGTCTGATCGGACATTACGAATCGCTGCGATTCGCAGCTCACGACCGTGGGGTCGTCGAGGTCGCGCTGGCAGTAGCATCGATCAAAGTCGGCGGCACGCTCGCTTTGATCAGCTTCCTTGCTCTCCGTCTCTTCAACGGTGGCACCGGTTCCCAAGACCGCGCCCGAGTCGCTGCATGAGACCTTGCCACAAAAGCTGTCGCCAGCAGTGCCCGGATCGCTACCGAAGCGGCGGAAGCACTCGACGGCGCGAGCGTGGCGTAGGATGTCGATGGCGACCACCGTCGCTCCGCCAAAGCTCAGGTCGGCGTTCGTGTTTGCGGCGTACAGCACATCACCGAGCGGGTCCATCGCGAGACTGCCTGGGAAAAACAAGCAGTGGGCCGGAGGTTCGGTGCTGGAATCAGAGCCATTCCACGGACGACAACCAGGCGCGAGTGGCTGTCGAGTAGAACAGCCGACAAATGAAAGGAGAAGAGATGCTCCCAAACCAAGGAGCAGATTCCTTCCCGAACGTAGGTGCCAGGCGCAAGCTTTCGCTGTCACGGTCTGCGAAGGTTGCTACAGCCCGAACGCCGAGTCAATCAAAGTGGACGGATCACCGCCGGATGGGCAGCTAACGACTCGATGTGTTGCGCCGGATCGGACGGGTTTTAGCGTTCCAGAGCCGAGATCGCTTTGTCGGCCACATGCAGTCGATCGGCGAGTGTGCGGATTACGAAGGTATGAAAGGCAGCGGCCACGCGGGGGGCTTCCGTTTCCATTCGGTCCAGTGCCGAGCGCTCGAGCTTGTGAACTACAGATGGTGCATCCGCAACCACCGAAGCGGAGCGAATGCTCTGTCGATATAGGCCCATCTCGCCGAGAGTGGTGTTACTGGTCACCGAGCGCAGTAGCAGCGGTGCGCCATCCGGTCGCTCCAGCACAATGCTGACGCGGCCTGACTCTACGACGTAGGTTGCACCCGAGGCATCACCCTGACGGAACAAGTACTCGCCTTTTCTTAACTCGATGCGCTGCACGTAATCTGTAAAGCGCACCGCGAGATCGAGGCTGCCGAACTCCTTGGCGAGCCGTTGCACAAACGGCATATCCACTCGCGACAGACTCGGCTCGTTGACGACGGCTCGCTGTTCACACCACTCGAGCGCGGCATCGAGATCGTCGAACACAACGCACACATCGTCGTCCCGAATGCAGTGCTCCCGACGCAGCGCTCGTTCCATCTCGGCGTTGAGCGAGGTAAAAATAAGCTGCATGCGCCGATCTTCAATCGTCTGCCGCAGCTTCACCAGCGTCAGTGCTGTCGACGAGTCCATGCCGTTTACGTAGCGAAAGTCGACCACCACCGACTTCAGCGGCTGGGCATCCTGAGCATATGAGCGCCGAATCCGCTGCCGAATGTCGGCGACCAAACCTACGATCGAACCGAAGAACAGGTAACCCCGCAGACGCAACACCCAATACTGCCGACCACGGATGCGTAACACCTGATTTTCTTCGGCCGAGCGCTGGACTTTGCTGCCGTATTCATCGAGCGTGAAGGAGTTCTTGACGACCGAGACGCGACTGTAATTGACGGCGAAGATCAGACAGCTCGCGAGCGCGCCAACGAATAGCCCAACGACGAAGATGCCGGTGATGATGATGAGTACCAGCATCAGCACCACCAACATGTAATCGGTGCGCTGGAGCTTCCAGTACGCCTTGAAGAGCCACTCTTGCAACAGCCGCAGCCCCAGGTAGACCAGCGTCGCGCCAAGTACGGGTCGAGACAGCAGGCTTGCTAGCTTCGGGCTGATAAACAAGACGAACAGACACAGCGTGCCGGCGATGACCCCAGACAGCCGGGTGGCTGCTCCTGCCTGCAGGTTCAGCATGCTACGTGCAACGGCATTGCTGCCGACGATGCCGCCACATAGACCGGACACGATGTTGGCGATGCCGTGGCCCTTCAGCTCTTGATCGAGGTCCGCGTCGCGCTTGGTTGCCACTTCAATCGCGGCGGCCGTCACCAGCACCGCAATTGCCGTGACGGAGATGAGCGTGATCACCTCGAAGATGAAGTTTCTTACGGCTGGCCATTCCAGTGCCCCCGTCGCAAAAGGGATGAACGGCATGCTGACGTTTAGGTTGTCCGACACCCGCAGCAGCCAGCCACTTTCTTGAGCACGAGCAATGTTCAGCTCAGGATCGATCGCGATGATGAGGTGCGTCAGAAGCGTCCCACCAACGAGCAGAGCGGGCAGCGCAAAGTACTGTTGGGCGCGCCCAAGCACGATGAACATTGTCGCTGCGAAGCCGATCCCAAACAGAGTCTGACCCACCGCTCCGCGCTGTAAGAGCTGCGGTAGCAGATCGAAGTTGACCTGTACGTCAGGCGGCACCATGACTCGCATACCGCCAACCGCGAGCACCCAGCCGGTCGAGACCAGGAATCCTCCGACGACCGGATAGGGAATATAGCGAACCCAGCGTCCCATTTTGAGCTTGCCGAGTACATAGAGAGCGACACCTGTTACGGCTGTCGACAGCGCCAATGCAAACACGATGTGCGGCGAGGGATCTTTGTCGGCGATCTTCTCGGTCAGCATCATCGCCATCGCTGCTTGCACGGCTGCCGATCGTGAGTCTGGTCCAGCGATCGCGAAGAAGAACGGGCTCGTGAGTGCTACCAGGATCAGCGTGAGGCCTGCGCTCATCAGCGACATCCGGACGCCGTCTTCGAGATGACCTTTCAGCGGGCCAGAGAAGATCATCGCCGCAAACGATAGGCTGTAACTGATCGTGACCAGTGCCGAGATCGATCCAGAGATCACGTCTCGAACAGCGATTTTTGGGGAGCGCGCTAGGTCCGCGATGCGTGGTTCGACCTCGCGGCTATTCGAGCTTCCCCCTCGCTGCGCGACTTTGAGCACCCCTGAGATCGAGCTAGCACTACGTGTGCTTGGCTCGTAATCTGCGTTGGGCGTCGCAGTCATCAAGTTCCTCGGTCAACGGCACAACCACCCGAGCGAAGTCGCTCGGAAGAATGACCTTCATCCTACACGGTTTGGCCGCCTAGGGTGCGCAAATTGCTGGTATCCCGCTGGCAACGTTGTCTTGGAGATGGTTTTGGCTACAGAGGAATCTCTGGAGTATCGCGAGGGGGATCGAGGGTGGTCTCGCTCATTGATGTGGATGTGTCGAGCTCACTGGTGTTCGAGAGCTGCCCTTCGTTGGCCACCGATGCCAGCCAGTCGATTTCTTCCCGAACGCGGACGATCGAGTGGCCAGTGTGGCGCAGTGCGTAGGCAATCCCGGCTTGCAGGTCACGCCTGGTCACAACGCGGTCGAGTCCAACTCCAAGGTGCACCATGGAACGTGCGACCTCGGCGGAGATACCGACCAAGATACTCAGCGTGCCTATCAAGTCAGCCGCCCGCACGGTCTGCAGCAGCGAGTTTGCAACCGCCGTGTCGACAACCGAAACACCGGTGATATCGATGATTACCACCTCTGCTTGGTACCGAACGATCGCCGCCAGCACTGCATCCATGACGTGTTCAGCGCGGCCACCATCAATATGACCGACCAGCGGAAGCACGACGATCCGCGAATAGATCGGCAGAACCGGCGTACCGAGCTGGCGAATCATGTATAGAAGGTGTTGCTGCTCCTCGATCACGTTCTGCAGGACGCCATTGGTCTGAAGCAGCGAGCGTTCGCTAGCAAGCAGCGGCGTGGCATCGCGCAAGAGCAGCAGCCAGCGGTTTTCTGAAGAGGACAATCGGCGCAGGACCCAGTCAAGAGCGCGCTCTCGATGCAAGATAAGCCGCCCACTCGTCGGACTGTTGTCCTCCTGCGGCAGCTCAAGCAGCGGGCTGGTCTGAACACCAGCATTTGCGCCATCAACCAGCTGGTCACCGATCTGTGCCACGAGGTCTTGCCAGGCCGCTTTGGCAAGATTCTGTGCGGAGAAACCGAGCAGACGTCGAGCAGGCTCATTGTGAAACACGAGCGATTCGCTGACCGAACGGATCACAAGTAGGCCATCACCGATCACTCCGAGCAGCTCGGGCACCAGATCCGCAATGGCTGCCGGTTGATCGGTCGGAGCCACTGCCTGCAGGTTCTCGCTCACGTCCCCCCCGGGGCCGTCACCCTGCGTGTGATGAGAAGACGCCATCGTAATGTTCCATGCTACGGGATGGAGCAGTCGATTTCTAGCTGCCAAAGCGAAAACAATCGCGATGGGAAGCGCAGTGAGCAACGTGGGTTGGCTACTAACCAAGCCTTTGCAGTTTTTGTGTTTTCGCTATGGAAATTCTCTTGACGGCCTATGATGTGACAGCATAAGTTTCGCTCCTACGTCAGTGCTGTACCCTGTTCTCATCAGCCTCGCGACTAGTTCTTCTGCCTCAGTCGAAAAGCCTCGTGTAAAACGAGTGACGCGCAAGCGTGTTGCTTCTGGGCGGACTGTGGTTCGTGCTTACGTAGACAATCCTCATCGACGGCAGCCGAGTGAGGAACGAAGGGAGATTCGATAAACGCATGTCCGGACTTCAGGGAACACCCGCAGAGCCACTTGGCGATTCGTTCGCCGCTATGTTTGAGGAGAGCCTCAAACACGGAGACGTAAAAGAGGGCGAGATCGTCCGTGGACGAGTCATCCAAATCAACAAAGACCACGTCATTGTTGACATCGGAGACAAGTCGGAAGGCCAGGTGGCACTCGCAGAGTTCCTTGGCCCGGATGGCCAGGTGCTCCTCAAAGAGGGAGACGAGATAGACGTCTACCTGGAGAGCCGCGAGAACGAAAACGGGCTCTGCGTTCTTTCCAAAGAGAAGGCCGATCGTCTCAAGGTGTGGGACGAGATTTCGGCTGCCTGCGAGCGTGACGAGCTGATCGAAGGCGTGATTTCGCAACGAGTGAAAGGCGGCCTTGCCGTCGGAATTCGTGGCGGAGTCAAGGCGTTTCTGCCCGGCTCTCAAGTTGATCTGCGTCCGGTGCGTAACCTGGACTCGTTCATCGGCAAGCAGTTCAAGTTCAAGGTCATCAAGTTCAACAAAAAGCGCGGCAACATCGTTTTGTCGCGTCGCGTTCTTCTCGAAAAAGAGCGCGCTGAGCTCAAAGAGCAGACGCTCGAGAAGCTCACTGAAGGCCAGACGGTCGAGGGTATCGTTAAGAACCTCACCGAGTATGGTGCCTTCATCGACCTGGGTGGCATCGACGGTCTGCTCCACATCACCGACATGAGCTGGGGTCGGGTCAATCACCCCTCCGAGCTGTTCCAGGTTGGCGATCATGTGCGGGTCAAGGTGCTCAAGTACAACGCCGAGACCGAGCGGGTCAGCCTGGGACTCAAGCAGATCACCGATGATCCATGGAGCCACGCTGCCGAGCGTTATACTCCCGGTACCGTCGTCAAGGGCAAGGTGGTTTCGCTCAAGGACTACGGCGCGTTCATCGAGCTCGAAGAGGGTATCGAGGGACTGGTTCACATCAGCGAGATGTCTTGGACCCGTCGCGTCAAGCACCCATCGAAGGTTGTTGTTGTTGGTGACACCGTCGAGGCGGTTGTGCTCGACATCGATGCCAAGAACAACCGCATCTCGCTCGGTATGAAGCAGCTCGAGCCGAACCCGTACGAGCAGCTTGCTGCCAAGTACCCGCCGGGCACCACCGTCAAGGGTCGGGTGCGTAACATCGCGGACTTCGGTATCTTCGTCGAGATCGAGGAAGGCATCGATGGTCTGGTTCACATCTCGGATATGAGCTGGACTCAGCGCATCAAGCACCCGTCGGAGATGTTCAACAAGGGTGACGAGGTTGAGGCTGCGGTCATCAACATCGACACCACCGATGGTGAGAAGCCCAAGATTTCGCTCGGTATCAAGCAGCTCAATGCGGATCCGTGGGCGATCATTCCCGAGAAGTTCAAGGTTGGCAGCATTGTGCCGGCCAAGGTCCAGAAGGTGCTCGACTTCGGTGCCTTCGTTGAGTTGGACAAGGGCGTCGAGGGCTTGGTCCACGTGTCGGAGATTTCGGACGACCGCGTCGAAGATCCTCGCTCGGTACTGAAGCCCGGCCAGGATGTGAACGTCGAGGTCATCTCGCTTGATCCCCAGGAGCGCAAGATCGGTCTGTCCATCAAGGCAGCCAATCGTGCAGCGGCCGTCTCGGCTGCTCAGGGCTTTGGCTCGGGTGAGATGGGTGCCAAGCTGGGCGATGTCCTGAAGAAGAAGGGCAAGAAGCAGCGCCGCAAGGCCGACGACGACGACGACGACGAGGAATAGTTGCAGCGTCGGTAGGCTTTTCACCGACGCCACGAGATCCGTTGTCACGATTCGGAATCAGCCGTTCCCCCCGCTTACCAGTTCCCCCCTCTTAGTCGTAGAGGGAGCGCATCGCTCCCAACCATACGGCAGCCGCTCTTCTTGGCTCCGTTTCATCATCCCGAAGAACTTTGTTGCCACCGCGTCGCCTCCCGTCAGGTATGCGGGACGATTGGCGCGATCGCGCTCATGGCGAGCGAATGTTGCTCGCGGGCTGAGTTCGCTCATGCGGCTGTGCGGTAGAGGCGAGTCGGAGGGTAGAGGCTGAGCCGGCGCAGTGGCGTGCTCAGAGAAGAAACGGAATGACCGCTTTGCGCTCGCTCGGGTACTCGGGGAAGCGGCGGTGGTAGTCGCGGTGATGGGTGACGGCGCGGGGCACCAGGTTGGCAGCCGTCCAGAGTGCGAACGTGAGACCGCCCAGTGACCAAGTAAGGATTGCCCAACCGAACCACTCGACGAGCTCTCCAAAGTAGTTGGGGCACGATATGTAGCGGTACATGCCACCAAACGGAATCTTGTAGCCAGTCTCGCCGGGCTTTCTCAGATGGAGGAGTACCCAGTCAGCGTGTTGGTTGATGACAAAGCCGATTCCAAAGACGGCCGTACCAATTAGAAATCGTGGGTCGGAGAGCCACCAATCGTCGTAGCGAGGCCCGAGCGCGGTTAGAAAGCGCCAGTTGAGGTAGGCGTTGCCGAGGTTAAAAACGACCGCCAGCAGCGCGATGACCAGCGGCATGGTGCCACCACCGCGACGACGGAACGGGAACACAAAGGCGCGATGGAAGTAGTGGATCTGCCAAAGTAGGGTGAACACCCACAGCACGGTGTCCCGTCTCGAACTGATGAAAAACAGGGCCAGTGGGGCGAGTGAGGCCGGTGCTTCCATGAGCACCCAGCCGAAGGTGGCGTTGATCTCCGGACCCCAGCCTTTGCTTTTGTAGCGACCGTACGGTGCGGCCCGAAACAGCAGGTTGATGACGGTCAGGACGGCCAGACCGCAGAACGTGACGAGCAGGCCCCAGTAAAACTGGCTCTCGGTGATCGATTGGAGCATTGGCAGATGACCTCGCGAGGGCAGCCTTAGCACATGTGGTATAGCTTTCGCTGTGAAAGCTGCTTCGCGAAACGTGCTGCTCGTCGTGACGTTGTTTCTCGTCGCGGTGAACCTGCTTTTGTTATGGCCGCTACACGCTGATCGAATGCCCGGAAGTGATGGTGCGGTGCGAGCGCTGCGAGTCGGCTTGGTGTTCGACGTGGGCGGGCGTGGTGACAAGTCGTTTAACGACGCCGCTTTTCGGGGCGTCGACCAAGCCGTGCGGAAACTCGGGATTTCCGCCGAGTTTGTCGAGCCGGGCGATGGTGCCGATCGCGAGTCGGGGCTACGGCTCCTGGCGGCTCGTGGGTTCGACCTAATCTTGGGGGTTGGGTTCGTATTTTCCGACGATATGTTGCAGATTGCCCGTGACTATCCCGATCGGCACTTTGCCTGTGTCGATTACGCCAAGTTTGATGAGCACGGATTTGTGGTCCCGCCGAAGAACATGGTGGCTCTGAAATTCCGTGAAGAGGAAGGTAGCTTCCTCGTGGGTGCAGTTGCTGCGCTTCAGTCGCCTCACCAAGTCCTCGGTTTCGTTGGTGGCATGGACATTCCGCTTATCCACAAGTTCGAAGCAGGCTTTCGTCAGGGAGCGCTTGCGGTCTGTCCAGCGTGTAAGGTGCTGGTTGGCTATGCTGGCACGAGCGCTGATGCGTTCAAAAACCCGGCCCGAGGCAAAGAGCTGGCGACGGCGCAGTATCAGGCGGGGGCGGATGTGGTCTTTCACGCCGCTGGCTCGACCGGTCTTGGTGTGTTCGAGGCCGCTCGCGAAGCCAAGCGTCGAGCGATTGGCGTCGATAGTGATCAATGGGACGAGGCACCTGGGTTCATCTTGACCTCCATGGTCAAACGAGTAGAGGTCAGCGTCTACGACGTAATTGCCGCTTTACGCGACGGGCGCTTTGAACCAGGGGTCAAGGTATTCGGTCTGCGAGAAGGCGGCATTGACTATGCCTACGATGAACCGCGTAGAGGCATGATTCCCGTTGCAGTTCGGCAACGCGTCGAGTCGCTGCGGAAAGACATTATCGACGGCAAGATTACTGTCGTCGACAAGTAGTCCGTCCAGCACCCAAATCCATGTAGCGGCAAGCCGCCGCCGACGAAGACGCGGCACGGGACAAACAGATATGTACAAAGGGCTCCGGGTCGCGGTGGTCGTCCCGGCCTATAATGAAGCCGACAACCTTCAACAGACGCTGGCGACGATACCGGCGTATGTCGATCATGTGTTGGTAGTCGATGATGGCAGTGCCGATCAAACATCCACTGTCGCTGCGGAACATGCTCGACCCGGGGTTGAAGTGCTGCGCCATCTGCGAAATCTGGGCGTTGGGGCGGCGGTCGCCACAGGATACCGACGCGCTCTGGTCCTCGATAGCGATGTAGCAGTGGTGATGGCCGGTGATGGCCAAATGGACCCGGCCGACCTGCCAACGCTGCTTCAGCCGATTCTCGAGGGTCACGCAGACTATGTGAAGGGCAATCGCTTTGCCAATCGTGAGGTCTGGCGGACGATGCCAAGGTTGCGTCTCATCGGCAACATCGCGTTGTCGCTGCTGACCAGGCTGACGGCGGGTTATCCGAAGCTATTTGACTCACAGTGTGGGTTTACCGCAGCGACGAAAAAGGCGCTTGGTGCGATTGACCTCGATGGACTATTTCCTCGATACGGCTATCCGAACGACCTGCTGGCGCGACTGTGGGTTGGTGGGGCGCGGGTCCAGGATGTACCAGTGAGGACGATTTACGGAGCGGCCTGGCGTTCGGGAATCTCGCTGCGGACGGCGATTTATCCGGTGCTGTTTGTGGTCCTGCGGGCTTTGCCGTGGCGATTGTGGGCGCGGCGACGTCGTCGCGAGGCCCGGGCGGTGGACCCGTGCACGTCGGAGTAGTGACCACTTCTTACCCTCGTTTTGTGGGGGATTCGGCGGGCAGCTTTGTCCATGGTCTAAACCGCTATCTGCGTCGCTGCGGACATGAAGTAACGGTGGCCTGTGCGGGCGATGGTTCCGGCCCATCCTCAGACGTACTCGAGGGAGTCGCTGTACATCGCGTGCCCTCGACGCTGTTTTTTCACGGCGGGGCACCGGATGCACTGGCGAACGGGCTAATCCAAAAACCGGTTTCGACCCTTTGGACAGCCGGCCGGTTTTCAGGTGAGTTGCTTCAAACAGTCGCCAAGAAGCTCGCCCGGTGCGATGCGATCGTGTCGCACTGGCTGATTCCGTGTGGGGTGGTGGCGACGCTACTGCAAGGCTCCAGGCCTCATGTCGCGATCGCTCATTCCTCCGATGTTCATCTGCTGAGGAGGCTGCACGCTCACTGGATCGGGCGTTGGATCTCGCGACAGGGGCGGTTGGTCTACTGCGGCACACACTTGCAAATCGATGATGCTCCGGGTGTCGTCGTTCCAATGGGGATCGAGACAGACGAGTTCGTTTCCAGTGACTTTGACCGTCGAGAAGCACGCCAGCGGTTTGGGCTGAAGCGACCGACGGTGCTTTTCCTGGGCCGTTTGGTGCCGGTAAAAGGGGTCGAAATTTTGCTATCGGCGATCGCACAGATCTCGGTGCGACAACCGATCGAGCTAATGATCGCGGGGGATGGACCGGCACGGGCATCGCTGATCGCGGGGGCCGCGCAACTGGGCTTGGCGTGCCAGTTCATCGGCGAGGTACATGGACCGGCCAAGCGGCAGCTCTTGTGGGCCGCTGATGTTCTGGCTTTGCCCTCACTGATACTGGCCGATGGGCGTACCGAAGGCTCACCAGTGGTGGTGTGGGAGGCACTGGCGGCCGGCTGTCCGGTCGTGGCTTCGCGGGTTGGGGGTGTGCCGACGCAGCTCGATGGGGCGGGGCTGCTGGTGCCCGCGGGTGATACGCGGTCATTGGCCATGGCACTGGAGCGGGTTCTGTTTGACCCGATCTTCGCGGCGGAGCTACGCGAAAAAGGTCGAAAACGGGCGCAGGCGGCCGATTGGTTGCGAATAGCGCCTCGGGTGCTGGGGGATCGATTTGGGACATTCGCTCCCCGTGCGACATCGCCGCGGCAGTAGGATGGGTCCGTCGGCTGCGGATGTTGCTACTCGATGGCCTCCGTGGTAACGAATCAGCATCCCGCTTGTTATTGCCAGCGGTATAAATAAACCTATTGCGTACGCACCTATTTTTGCAAAGCTGCAAGATGGTCGTCGTTTTTGGCGCTCTGCCGAGTTGGCAGAGGAGGAATGGCAGAAGATGAACTTGGCATCCGTTTCCGGTCGCGTCCGCCTCGGGCGGCTCGTCCACAAGAATGGGCAAAAGCATGGGCTGCTCCGACGCACGGGGTGGCTCTCGCTCGTCCTTTTGCTCGGCGCGATGGTGCCGGGCTGCGACAAGGGTCTGGCGGGCTTCCTGGACTCGACCGGCGTTGGTGCGACGCTGCTGCCCGGTGTGAAGATGAATCTTCCGCCACCACCGTCTTTTGCCGAGCCCAACATTCCTCGCGAATATCCCGACGGAACCGTTTCGATCTACGGGATGCGCAAAGAGTTCAAGCGCTACAGCGACGTGAAGAACAAGTACGTCGGACAGAAGGTCAAGGTGAAGGCCTACCTTCTTGAGGTGTACAAGTGTCCGGTTTGTCCGAAGGGGCAGAAGTGCAAAGACTGTGAGGAGCCTCACATGTACGCCTCCGACGAGCCGAACGGCTCGAAGGAAAAGGGACTGCTCATTGCCGAGTATCGGGGTTTCCGGGGTCGTGAGCCCAAGCTGACCATCGGCAAGCAGTACGTCTTCGAGGGTGTGTTCAACCAATCGAGCCCCAAGGGCTTTACCTCCAGCGATGGATTGCTGGTCTATTACAAGATGCTCGATGACACCAACAAAGAGCACATCGGTCCCGCCGAGGAGAACGAGCGGCAGGCCGCAATTGCGGAGGCGGCTGCGCTGAAAGCCATGGGTCAGCGACCACCGGTATTGGCACCGCCACAGGCTCCTCCTGGCGCTGCGAAGCCTCCTACTCCTCCCGGTAAGTAGCCCTCTCCAATCGTGCTCTCTCCGTCGCTCATCGCGCTTCTCAAGCGCGTCTCTCGTTCATTTTATCTAAGCGTGCGTGTGCTTCCCGAAGCAGTCGCTTCCCAGATCGGGCTGGCCTACCTGCTGGCGCGAGCCGCAGATACCGTCGCAGATACCGATCTGCTCCCAGCGTCGGTACGGCTGGACTTGCTCACCGAGCTAGATCGAGCATGTTCCGGGGACGTTGCGGCGGCGGCCCGGTTGACTCTCTCGCTGAGTCGAGCACTTGCTGAATCGACGACGAGCGGGCTGCCTTCGAGCGAAAAGACGCTGCTGTCGGTGCTCGGGGAATGTCTGGCCTTGCTTGAACACAGCGCCAGCAACGATCGGCGACTGATTGCCAAGGTCTTGGGTCAGCTCATCACCGGAATGCAGACGGATCTGCGACGGTTTCCATCTGCCGGCAGCGTGTCACGTGCGGAGCAGGTGGTGACGCTCCGCTCGATCGAAGAGTTGGACGAGTATACCTATTACGCCGCGGGCTGCGTCGGTGAGTTCTGGACCGAGATCTGCGCCGCGCATCTGCCGGGGCTTACGCACCTGACCGAGCCGCTCCTGCTCCAGCGCGGGGTCGCGCTTGGGAAAGCGCTCCAGCTTACGAACGTGGTTCGCGACATGGCCGCCGATCTGAGGATTGGCCGCTGTTATGTGCCAGAGCCACTGCTGCTTCAATTTGGACTGTCGCCAGGACGGCTGTTTGCGTTGACCGAAGAGACACCACAAAGTCTTGCGGAGGCGCGCTCGCTGCGGCTGTTGACCCGGGAACTGCTCCTCTTGGGGATCCGAAGGTGCGAAGAGGCGTGGCCGTATGTGCTGGCGTTGCCATCGCAACAGGTCCGGCTGCGGCTGGCTTGTATTTGGCCGCTACTGTTGGCGCTGGATACGCTGGCGATGCTCGGGGATGTGGGTTCGCCGCTGCTTACGCCGGATCAGCCGGTGAAAGTGACGCGACAGTCGGTGTACGCGCTGCTGGCAACGACCTCGGCGACGACGTTGCTCGGGGGAGCGGTGGACTCCGATCGGTGGTTACACTCGCAGTTCCAGGTGCGGCACCAGCGCGCTCTGCGTTCGGTGGAGACACGATCATGAGCCGAGTTGTACTTAGCTTTCGCTACGCTGCGATCGGGATGTTCGGGCTGCTTTGCCTAGGCTTTGATGAGCCAGCCGCCGCGCAAATGGCGATGGCATCGGCGAGCGAACCCGCTCTTTCCGTTGGAGAAGCGATTCAAGCCGCGCTCGAGCATAGTCCTACCGCAACGATAGCCCATCAGACCAGACTGTCGGCCGATGCGCGGATTGGAACCGCACGCAGTGCCTGGCTGCCGCAGTTGACCCTGTCCGGAAGCGTTCGTGGCGACTACAGCTATCAAATCGGTGCTCCAGAGGGTAAGAGTGCGGTTTCGACCCTGCGTTCGAGTGGCCAGCTTGCACTGAACCAGATGGTCTACGACTTCGGGCGAGTGGGCGGTCGGATTGCTGCGGCTCAGGCCGGCGCGCAGGCAGCACAGACGGATGAACGGAATGTGCGAGCGCAGGTGATTCTCGGTGCAATGAGCGGCTTTTATGCTGTTCTGCAAGCAGAGGCGCTGTTGGCCGTGGCGAGCGAGAATTTGCAGCAGCAAATGCGTCGCCAAAAACAATCGGAGAGCTTTTTTAAGATAGGCACCAAGCCGCAGATTGACGTACTGATCGCCCAGACGGCAGTGGCGCAAGCTCGATTGCAAGTGCTGCAAGCGCAGGGCAACGTCCAGGTGGCGCGCACCCAGTTTTTGCAGGCACTTGGTTTGCCCGAAGTAGAGTGGACAAGGTGGCAGAAGCGACCTCTGGTGTCGGTGCTGCCGCCGCCCCATCCGCTCGAAGCGATGCTCAGCGGTGCGAGTGCGGACACGGTGGCTACGATCCCTGATGCGACCGTTGATGCCTCGCTGGAGTCGAGGCCTGATTATCAATCGCTGCTGTCTCGAGTCCGCCAGGCCGAAGCGCAGCTACGGGCGGCGCGAGCGGACTACTTGCCCACGTTGTCCATCGGTGCGAATGCAACGATGAGCAGTGGCACGATCGGTGGAGTGAGCGGTCTCGATGTGACGACCCAGACGCTGCCGGGCTTGCTGGTGACGGGAACGCTCGGACTAAACTGGCCGATTTTGACTGGCCTGTCGACGGTGTATGCGGTACGCGATGCCCAGGCACAACTCGCACTTGCGCGGGCCAACTTGCAGCAGCTACGGCTGCAGGTGCGCAGTCAGCTTCAGCAGGCCCTTCAGTTGGTGCTTACGGCGTGGCTGACGGTTGAAGCCTCGGTCGCACTGGCCAACCAGGCCAAAAAGCAGCTTGAAATGGCCGACGGTCGCTATCGTGCGGGCGTCGGCAATGCGATCGAGCTGGGCGATGCCCAGGTATCGGCGATGCAAGCGTTGGCGCAGCAGGTTCAAGCGGACTTTGCGTTGGCGCAGCAGCGGGCCAGTCTACGTTTTTATCTTGGCGAGCTGACCCGGGAGCTCGACACGCGAGGAGGAACGACGCCATGAGCGAACCAACTTCGGCCCCTCGATGGAAAACGTTGATCATTTGGCTGAGCGTCGCAGTCGGTGTGGTCGCGATTGGATTCGGCGCGTATCGGCTGTTCTTTCACAAAGGCGACGGACCGCGCTGGGTGACCGCCAAGGTGACCAAGGGCGACGTCACGCAGGTCGTCAACGCAACGGGTACCATTCAGCCGCTCTTGTTATCGCCGGTGGGCTCGCAGGTGTCCGGAATCGTATACAAACTACACGCCGATTTTAACGACACTGTTCGTCGGGGACAGGTTCTGGTCGAGCTGGATCCGGCGCTCTTTCAAACGGCGGTGAAGAGCCAAGAGGCAAACTTGGCGTCCGCTCAAGCCAACTTGGTCCGGACGAAGGCCGATGCGCTGAACGCGGCGCGGATTGCCGAACGGTCGCGAGCGCTGTTCGCGAAGAATTACATCTCTGCGGCGGATCGCGATACTGCGGTGGCGGCCGAGCAGAGCACGGCGGCGAGTGTCCAGGCTGCCGAGGCTGGCATCAAGCTTGCGCAGGCTGGCCTCGACAAAGCTCGGCTTGATCTCAAAAACTCGGTGATCTTGTCACCGGTAGACGGCATCGTCATTTCCCGTAACGTTGAGTTGGGTCAGGCAGTGGTGGCCTCCTTCCAGGCACCGAACCTGTTCCAGATAGCGGGTGATCTGCGCAAGATGCAGGTCTTGGCCAGCGTCGATGAAGCCGATATCGGTTTTCTGCAGGTCGGAGCGAGCGCTGAATTTACGGTCGACTCGTTTCGTGGCAGGCGCTTCCGAGCCAAGGTGTCGCAGATTCGCAACGCCGCTCAGACGGTGCAAAATGTCGTGACCTATGTCGTGGTCCTCGATGTCGACAACGCCGAGTTGCTGCTGCGGCCGGGGATGACCGCGAACGTCCGAGTGGTAGTCGCTGAGCGAAAAGAGGTGCTGCTGGTTCCGAATGCGGCGCTGCGCTTTAAGCCTCGGATCGATCGAGGGTCCGGTGAGGGCGCACCAGAGGGCCGTGAGCGACGCCGCGAAGGCAAGACCGACCGGGGGAATAAGTCGACAGTGTTTATTCCTGACGGTGAGAGGATCCATCCGGTGTTCGTGAGCATTGGGATCACAGATGGCTTGGTTTCCGAAGTCACCGACGGCATTGGCGAAGGTCAGGTCATCGTCATCGAAGCGCAGAAGGCTAGCTCGGGTGCCTCCGGTGGCGCGGGCCCACGTCCAGGCGGAGCTGGTGGTGGTCCTGGAGGTGGTATGAGACGAGTCGGCATGTAACGCCGGCGCTTTGGGAATCGTCCTCGCGATGATAGTGTGCGGAGCATGGTTTCTGATCCAGGCGTGTCGCTGTTAGCCCGTCACATTCGTGATGTCCCCGACTTTCCGAAGCCGGGAATTCTGTTCAAAGACATCACGCCGCTGCTTGCCGATGCGACTGCGTTTCGGCTCTCGATCCAGCTCTTGGCAGAACGCGTCGCTCCGCTTCGTCCGACGATGATTGTGGGTGTTGAGTCGCGAGGTTTTATTTTTGCGGCACCGGTCGCTGAACGGCTCGGACTTGGCTTTGTGCCGGTTCGCAAGCCGGGCAAGCTTCCCTATCGTCGAGTGACGGAGAGCTATGCGCTGGAATACGGTAGCGGCACGCTCGAAATCCACGAAGATGCGGTTGCTGAGCAGCGAGTGGTCATCATTGACGACGTACTGGCGACGGGAGGCACCGCCGCCGGAGCTGCTCGACTGTGCCAGAAACAAGGCGCAGAGGTGCTTGGCTTTGGCTTTGTCCTAGAGCTGTCGTTTTTGGGTGGGCGCGCTCCACTCAGCGGTCATCCGGTGGTGACGCTGCTGACGTACTGACGGCCCGATTGAGGCGTGAGGATCTTGATGACCGAGCGGTCTGTCGAGCCGATAAGTTCGCGACGGAGTCTCCGACTCACGATCGTCACGCCACTGCAGGTGGTGCTCGATATCGATGAAGTTCGCCACGTGCGGGCTGAAGATGCGACCGGGTCATTTGGAATTTTACCCGGGCATGTCGATTTCCTGACCGTGCTATCGGTGGCAGTCCTGATTTATCGACTGGAATCGGAGAATACGGATCAAGCTGCCGATGCTCTGGTTACGGGTCGCGAGCACTTCGTCGGACTGCGCGGCGGGGTGATGTTTGTGACCGATGGGCAACATGTCCAGGTGTTCACCCGCGAGGCAACACAGGGCGATGACCTGCGGATCTTGTCGGCAGAAGTGAAGAGTCGACTCAGCGTCGCAGCATCTCAAGAAGCAGAGGCTCAACAGAGCTTCTCGCGGATGGAAGGGTCACTGCTCAGCCATATGACCGACTATTTGCGGCATGAACAGCGCAGTGGCGGCGGAGGTTCACGTCGGCTGCCGGGTGAGCCATGACCGTCGATAAGAAGTCCAAGCCAAGTGGTGTCGATGAGCTGCCCGAATCGGCGACCCGACTAGAGGCCCGTCGGGAGCGACACCGTCGCGAGGAGCATGGCATCATCAGCACGGCCGTCACGATGGTCGGACTCGGCTGGCTGGTGGTTATACCGGCGTTGGTTGGCGTGTACGTGGGTCGTTGGCTCGATGGACGAGTTGGCCACGGGGTGACGTTTTCAGCGGGTCTTGGATTCCTCGGAGTGAGTATCGGCTGTCTACTGGCGTGGCAGCGAATCTCGGCGCATCGACCTAAGTAGCCATTTGTACTACGGCGACGGCGGATTCTCGTCGGGAATCAGCAGGATGAGCAGGAGCGTGCCAACTCCGCAAGCGACGGCGGCCAGGGAAAACGCCAGTGTTGGACCATAGAAGGCCCACACCGCGCCGATGACAGAACTGGCCACCATGTCGCCAATGCCATTTGTGGCAGCGAGAACCCCGTATGCCGAGCCACGCAGGCGGGGAGGGGCCAGCTTCGCGCACAACACGCCCTCGATGGTCTCTTCGATGCCAATTACCATGCCAGCGACACAGAACAGGCCGGCAAGGAATAGCACCGACGGTTGTGCAAAGGCGGCGGCTAATGCCGTCACAACGCCAAGCGCGTAGCCCACCGCAAGCAGCGTACGGGGTGACATTCGGTCCGACAGATAACCAAAGGGGAAAGCACAGGCTGCGGCCACGGCGTGGTGAAGTGCGAACAGCAGGATCGCAATGGCTGCGCCGCCGCCAGGGAAATCACGGGCTCCGAGAAGTTGGGTGGCCCGTAGAACCAACAGCGTACGAGCGAAGTCCCCAAACCCAAACGCAAGCACGGCGAACAGGAACCGACGAAACGACGGCGGTAGCTCACGAAATCCGGCCAGCAGAGACGGCGGCGGATTTCGAGAAGTGGTGGTTTGAGCGGGTACCAGAAGACTGAAAGCTACCGCCGCGAGCACGCCGGGAATCATCGCGACCCAGAACACTTGGCGAAGTGGTAAGCGCAAGAGCAGCACCGTCGCCAGTAGTGGCCCCAGGATCGCTCCGAGCGTGTCCATGGTTCGATGAAAACCAATCGCTCGTCCGAGCACTTCCTTGGGCACCGCGTCGGCCAACATCGCCGATCGCGACGGACTGCGAAGCCCTCGGAACATCCAGCCGAGGATTCGTGCCGCCAGGATGTGCAGCCAGCTCGACGAAAGCGCGAACAGGCCGATCGACAACCCCGTGATTGCATAACCCACGACTGCCAGCGGTTTTCGCAGCGTCGGGCGATTGGCCAGCGAACCACCGAACAGCTTGGCGAAACAGACGACTCCGTCAGCAATGCCCTCGATAAGTCCCAAAGTGGCTGGGGCCGCTGCCATGGTGGTCAGCAGCACTGGCAGCGCAGCCGTTCCGGCCTCGTGACCTGCGTCAGATAGCAAGCTGGCCAAACCAAAACCGAGCACCACTTTGCTGAGCCAGCGTGGCGTTGGTTCCGAGGTCTGCTTCGGTGTACTCATCTGGATTCCTCGCGGCACGAACTACTCGTAACGAAGCGCTTCGACCGGGTCGAGGCTGGCTGCTCGCTGAGCCGGAACAACGCCCGATAGCACACCGACGAGACCCGAAAACCCTACCGCAATCAGCACGATGTCGAACGACAGCCGCACCGGGAGCCCTGGCACAAGCAGTCGCCCGCCCATGATAATGAGCGCGCCCAGCAACAGTCCAATGACGCCACCGAGCAGTGAGATCACGATCGACTCCAGCAGAAATTGGAGCAGGATGTGACGCTTTTTGGCTCCGACGGCGCGGCGGACACCGATTTCGCGGGTGCGCTCGCGTACCGATACCAGCATGATGTTAGCGATGCCTATGCCACCGACGATGAGCGAGATGCTGGCAATCGCGATGAGCACCATTGAAAACGTGTTCATGATGCCATTTACCGTCGAGAGCATGTCATCCTGAGAGATAATCGTGAAATCGACTTGGTCGTTGTGGCGACGGCGCAGGATGTCGGTGATTTCTTCGATCGCCGGATCGACGCTGACTTTGTCGCGTGCGCGGACCAGGATGTGCGACAGTCCCTCGACGGCGAACAGATCCATCGCGGTCGTTACTGGAATAAACACGATGTCGTCCAGATCGAACCCAAGCGTCTGGCCCTTGTGTTCCATGAGTCCAACCACCCGGAACTCACCGTCGGCCACTTTGATCACTTTCCCGAGAGGGTTTTCGTCGCCAAAGAGCTCCAAAAGGACCGTGCGACCGAGAACAACAAAGCGACGTCGAGCATCGATGTCCTCATCGGAAAGGAAGCGACCCTGCTCGACGGACATCTGGCGGATCTCGGTGAAGCGGCTGCTGACGCCAAGGATCAGCGTGTCGCGACGACGGTTTAGGTATCGGACCGTGCCGCCACCGGTCACGACGCCGCTTATGCCATCGGCCGACGTGGCTCGCCGGGACAGAATCTGTTCGTCCTCGCGGGTAATTTTGTAGACCGTGCCGAGCGCCGCGCCGCCAAAACCTTTGGTTTCCCGCCTGCCAGGTTGGACCTGCAGAATGTTCGAGCCCAGCCCGGCAAAGGTATCGCCAAGATAGCTACGCGCACCTTCTCCCAGCGAGACGAGCAAGATTACCGACAGCACGCCGATGATGACGCCCAGCGTGGTCAGCACAGCGCGGACTTTGTTGGCGAGCAGCGTGTCGAGCGCTGTCAGCAAAAGTTCGAAGAGCGGCATGCGCAGCGGAATGTAACCCGTGCGCGGCTATGGTGGTTACTTCTTGAGCGCCTCTTTGGCACGACGGGCCGAGTCGCACAGCGGCAGATTGCCCTTCACCGCAATCGTGATGGCGTGCCTTGCGACCTGTGCCAGCGTGATGTCCTGTCCCTGCAGCCCGTGGGGAACGCGCTCGGATAGCAGGAACTCGCGAGCGTCGGCAATGCTGACTCCCTCGCCGCGAGACAGCACACAGAAGAGCAAGGATGCTTCGACGGTGCCGACGAAGCCAGCCTTCGGAGGTACCTGATGACCACCCTGGGCCGACTGCTGCATGCGAATCTGATGAGCCACTGCCAGATCGTCTAGCGTCAGGGTCTGTCCGTTTTTGCTCAGCGCGAGGAGCTGTTCGACGAGAGCAGGATCGACCTTGGCGTTGTCACCCGCGTGGGCGTCCTGACGGGTCAGGCTGGCGTCGTGCTCGAGCTTGCCGTGCTGGCACAGATCCTGGAGGTGCAGAACCTGCTCGCTCGATTCCCCGGGTCGGCCGAATTTTTCGAGCGCTGCTTGGGCTAGCTTGTCGGCCAGCGCCGTCGCCAAGCCGAGTCGATTGACCATCGCCGAGACAAGCTGGGCTCGGGTGGCGATGCCGTTTCGTGGAATGAAGCCGTGATTGGCCAGAGAGTTGAGCGCCGGGCAGGGGCTGCGTTGTTCGCCGGGCTGAGCGGGCTGCCAAGCGCTGGCAGCGTCTGCGGTTTGCTGGGACATGGGAGGCCTTCCCTCAATGGAGAAATGGAAGCGCCTAGTGTATCACGCCGACGTATTAGGCACTTGGCAGGGCGGCAGGCGGTGCGGGCGGCGTGATGGCATCGCTGACTACGTCGGCGACAGTCGCCTTACCTTGGAGGATGTGTGCGGGTGGTGTGCGCAGATCCCAGACGATTCCCACCCACGACAGCATCTTCAGGATGTAGTAGCTGAAGTCGAGTTCCCACCAGAAGAAGCCCTGGTTGGCCGTGCTCTGGTAGTAGTGGTGGTTGTTGTGCCACCCCTCGCCCATCGTGATGAGCGACAGCCAGAAGTTGTTGCGGCTGGTATCGGTCGTTGGATAGCGACGGCTGCCCCAGACATGCGCGAGCGAGTTGATAAAGAACGTGCCGTGCCAGACAAGGACGCTGCTGACGATTCCGCCCCACACAAACCAGTGGATGCCGCCGAGGGCGTAGAGGATCGCTCCACCAACGAGAGCGGGCGTCCAGTGCCACCGATTTAACCAGCGCAGCTCGGGATATTTTGCAAAGTCGCGGATGCGATCCCAGTCGGTGTGATCGTAGTCGTTCGACAGAATCCAGCCAACGTGGGACCAGTAAAACCCGTCCTGCTTTGGCGAGTGGATGTCCTCAGGCATGTCGCTGTTTTTGTGGTGGTTGCGATGATGCGCGGCCCACCACAGCACGCCCTTTTGCATCGAGGCTCCACCGATCACCGCCAGCACGAACTGAAACCATCGCGAGGTCTTGTAGGCGCGGTGTGAGAAGTAGCGGTGATATCCGGCGGTAATGCCAAACATCCGAATGTAATAGAGAGCGACGCAGACGATGATGTCTGTGGTGGTGACGCCCACCCAAAATGCCGACAGGGCGGCCAAGTGAACCAGGAAGAACGGAATGCTGGTGAACTTGTCGATCTGAAACGGGCGTGGTGGACGTTCTCGCGGTGTGTCGATGATCTCGACGGAAGGCGCGGGACGTGAAGCTTTGCTCTGCATGTCGTCATGTTGACCAGCCGATGTCACGGGATTGTCATGGGCACATAATCTTTTTGCGCCGAGCGAACATTTCTATCGTCGGTGATCGAACCAATCGGCCAGCCGCGTGTAGGCTTTGGACGTCGACACCGAGACGGCCGTGTACGTCACGTTATACTTGCCGCAATGAAGCGTGGCTCGCAGGCTGTCTGGATCGGACTCGTACTGTGCCTGGGCGTAATCGTCGGATGCAAACGTCCAGCACCGACGCTGGCGGTGCGCGTGGTCGATATTCAGATCTCGAGTCAGACCGACGGCACGGCAGCGGAGCGAGGTGCGCCAATGCAGCTCGATACGCAGCCACTTCTGGCCGCAGCGATGGTCGGGCTTCGCGCCGTCGATATTCCCGTGCTCTTGGCCCCGCCTGAGCGTCTGCCGGGAGATTTTGTGCTGCAGATCGAGCTCGGTCTGGTCTATGCGGCGGGTGCTACGACCAAATCGAGACCGCCGCTGTTGCGGGCGCTCACGGCGGGACTGCTGAGAACCCGGCGCGGTGTCGATGTGTTGAGCGAAGACCAGACGCCGCAGCCCGAGCTAACTCGGCTACAGCACCTGGCGGTGAGCGAGCAAGGCGAGCAGGAAAAGCCACCGACGCCGACCCAGTGGCGAGAGCTGGCGAGACGAGCAGTCGAGGATACCGCCCATAGTCTGGGGGCGCAGCTTCGCTTAAGCGGTGTGCCGAGCAAAGACCTACTTCGGCTGGTGAACGACGCGAACAAGGAAGCGGATCTGCGAGGTGTGGCGCTGCGAATCTTGGCCCAGAGGAAGGAGCCGGGCGTGCAGGTGATGGTGATGCAGGTGCTAAAGGATAAGCACTCACCGACCGCGCTGCGCGATCAGGCGATCGGAGCGCTGGTCGAGCTGGGCGATCCGAAGACCGTGCGGCCGATGCTCGATAGCACGGAGTTTCGCGACCGCAGCGAACTAGGCAAAGTTTTGGAAGCAGCGGCAAACCTCGGTGGGGATGAGGCGCAGCGCTATCTAGAGTTTGTGTCTCAAAGTCACAGCGATGCGCGGATTCGCGACGAGGCCAAGACCGCACTGACGCACCTGCTATCGCGACAAAGCAAAAAAGACGCAGCTTCGGCCGAGTGAGGCATCCTAGAGCCAGTACGCTGTCGGACAGCCGAGCGAATCCGCGGACACAAGGTGGGCTGCGAGGTCATGGAAACGTACACACTCTCAGGGCGAAGATTGACACCCGGAAGGCCAGCCATTTATATTCGCGGCGGAGCAAACGAGGTTCCGAATGTCCGTCGAACAAGCAACTGACTATGGCCCCACGCTCGTGGCGATACTATTTGGCATCGCTTTTTCGTGCGTGTTTTTGGGTCTCGCGATGTTTCTGGGCCCGAAGCGCGAGAATGCCGAAAAGCTCTCGCCGTTCGAGTGCGGCTCGGAACCGATTGGCAGCCCCCGCGTCCGCTTTTCCGTCAAGTTCTACCAAGTGGCGCTCCTCTTCCTCATCTTCGACATCGAAGCAGCGTTCCTGTATCCCTGGGCGGCAATTTTCCGTCGCCTGTCCTGTCTGGGAACGGTGATCCGCAACGAGTGCCTGGGCACCGTGACGGCATTCGGATTTGTTGAGATGCTGGTCTTTATGAGCACGCTGGTGGTTGCACTGGCCTATGTGTGGCGTAAGCGCGCCATCGGCTGGGGCTAACCGGGGAGTCAGGAAAAAACCATGGCCGAGAGCTACACCACCCGCCTTGACGACGCCCTCAACTGGGCTCGTAAGTACTCGCTGTTCACCTATCCATTTGTTACCGCCTGCTGTGGCATGGAGTACATGGCGACCGCAGCGTCGAAGTACGACATCGCCCGATTTGGCGCTGAGTTTCCGCGCTTCTCGCCGCGTCAGGCCGACCTTTTGTTCGTCGTGGGCACGATCACCGAGCGGCAAGCGCCAGTGCTCCACCGCATCTGGATGCAGATGGCCGAGCCCAAGTACGTTGTCGCTTTCGGCGTCTGCGCATCGACCGGTGGCTTCTATCAGAACTACAACACCGTGCCAGGCTGCGACCAAGTCGTCCCGGTGGATGTCTATATTCCGGGCTGTCCGCCGCGTCCCGAGCAAGTTCTCGACGGGTTGATCCTCCTGCAAAAGAAGATCACCGAGGCGACTACCTGGGTGCAGCGCCGTGACCGCAAAGAGGTCGAGCTTGCCGCTCAATCCACTGACGGTCGGAAGCGTCTGCCGGTGGTCGCGTAAGCGCCGCCCTTTCCGTTCGCGAGCAAGCAGCAAGGGAAGATTTTGGAATGAGCAAGGCTGATCTCGACAAGCTGGTGGCGCAGTTTCCCGCAGCGATCGTTTCGTCGCACAGTAACTTTGGCGATGACACCGCTGTAGTGACCGCAGACAAGCTCAAAGACGTGATGCGGTATCTTCGCGATACTGCTGGGTTTGACTTTTTGGTCAGTGTGACCGCCGTCGATTACTTTGGCCGCGAGCCGCGATTCGAGGTGGTCTACCACCTGCGCTCGATGGCCACCGGCAATCGCCTGCGCGTCAAAGTTGGACTTCACGAGGAAGAGGGCGGTAAGAGCGCGGAAGTGGCGACCGTATCCGACCTGTGGCCGACGGCCAACTGGCAAGAGCGCGAGGCCTACGACATGTTCGGGATCAAGTTCACTGGACATCCCGACCTTCGTCGCATCCTGATGTACGAAGAGTTCGTTGGGCACCCGCTCCGCAAGGATTATCCCAAAGAGCAGCGGCAGCCGCTCATTCGCCGCGACTACTCGCTCGGCTAAGGGAGCCAAAGAAATGTCGACGACGACACAGAGCAAGACCGGACCGAAGAAGCTTGCCCTTGGCATGCCCACTCCCGACGAAATCGCTGCGGGGGGAATCCCAGGCATTTCCGCTCGACCGAAGCTGCCGCCCGACCTCATGGACAAGCTCAATAACGAAGAGCTTGAAGAGGTCGAGGACATCGAGCTGCCGACGGAGCCGATGACGATCAACATGGGTCCGTCGCACCCGGCGACCCACGGCACGGTTCGCATCATCCTCACCATCGATGGCGAGACGGTTCGTGACTCGGACGTCCAGGTTGGGTATCTGCATCGCTGCTTCGAAAAAGAAGCCGAGGCTGCGACCTACACCCAGGTCTTTCCCTACACCGACCGTCTGAACTATGTCTCGCCGCTGCTGAACAACGTTGGCTTCGCGCTGGCGGTGGAGAAGCTGCTCGGCATCGTCGACCGCTTGCCGGAGCGCGCCCAGTATATTCGGGTAATCGTCGGTGAGATCTCGCGCATTACCGATCACTTGACCTGCCTTGGCGCGTCGGCGATGGAAGTCGGTGGCTTTACGCCGTTCCTGTGGATGATCAAGGTCCGTGAGTGGCTCTGGGAGCTGCTCGAGGAACTGACGGGTGCGCGGCTGACTCACTCCTATGTGCGCATCGGTGGCGTCGCGCAGGATTTGCCTGAGCACTTCATCGAAAAGCTGCGGGCAGTGCTCGAAAAAAGCGTCGAGGTGTTGGCCGAGTGCGAGAGCCTGCTCCTCAAGAACCGCATCTTCCGTGATCGTATGGACGGCGTCGGGACGATTTCCGCAGAGGACGCGATCGCCTGGGGCTGGACAGGTCCATGTCTGCGGTCGACGGGTGTTCCGTACGACGTACGCAAAGATCACCCGTACCTGGTCTACGATCGCTTCGAGTTCGACGTGCCAGTGGGCTCGGTCGGTGACAACTACGATCGCGTTGCGGTCCGGCTGGAAGAAATTCGGCAGTCGATGCGCATTCTCGATCAGGCGTGCAAGCAAATCCCGGCGGGTCCGGTGCTTCTCGATGAGCCAAGAATTTGTATGCCGCCAAAGAGTGCGGTCTACAACACCATCGAGAGCATGATCGGCCACTTCAAGCTGATCGTCGACGGCATCAAGGTTCCCCCCGGCGAGGTCTATTCCTACACCGAGGGTGGCAACGGCGAGCTCGGTTTCTACATCGTCTCCGATGGCTCGGGGCGTCCTTACCGCTGTCACGTTCGCGCCCCCAGCTTCATTCACACGCAGGCGTTGTCGAAGCTGATTTTGGGCGCAGGTATCGCCGACATCATCCCCACGTTCGGATTGATCAACATGATCGGCGGCGAGTGCGACCGCTGACTTAGGCACAAGGCAACTTACAGGTCATGGCAGAGACCCCTCCATCCCCAATGAAGTCGAGCATCGCAGCCGCTCTGCGTGAGACGCCGAGTCCGTCCCCGCCTTCGGCTGCGCCGCCCGCTGCTGCCAGTGCTGCGCCCGCTGGTTCCGCACCAAGTTCCGCGCCTCCGACGAGCGATCTTGTCACCATCAAGCTCGACGGTCGGGACGTCCAGGCCAAAAAGGGTGCCAACCTGCTTGAGGTGTGCCTTTCCAATGGCGTCGACGTTAGCTACTTCTGTTACCATCCCGGCCTGAGCTCACCGGCCGTCTGTCGGCAGTGTCTCGTCGAGGTCGTCGGGCAGCCAAAGCTGGTTCCAGCCTGCTTTACGCCGATTGCCGACAAGATGGAAGTGAACACCGCGACGCCACGTGTGCTCGGTATCCGACGGCAGATGCTCGAGTTCACGCTGGTCAATCACCCGGTCGACTGTCCAATCTGCGACAAAGCCGGTGAATGTACGCTGCAGAAGCAGTACCAGGATTGGGATCATGTCGGCTCGCGGTCGTCGATTCCGAAGGTCCACAAGCCGAAGATGCAGGATCTCGGTCCGCACATTGTCCTCGATGCGGAGCGCTGCATTCTGTGTACCCGCTGCATCCGTGTCTGTGACGAGGTCGCAGGCGAAAAGCAGCTTACGATGGCGTGGCGCGGTGATCGCGAGCAGCTTACGGTGGCACCGGGTCATCAGCTCGACAACCCGTATTCGCTGAACACCGTCGATGTCTGCCCCGTCGGCGCGCTGACTAGCAAAGACTTCCGATTCACCATGCGGGCGTGGGAGCTGTTTACCACTTCGTCGGTGTGCCCAGGCTGTGCAACGGGCTGTAATGTCGAAGTCCACCATGCGCAGGGCGAAATCTGGCGAATGGTTCCTCGCGAGAACCTCCAGGTGAACAAGTACTGGATGTGCGATGAGGGCCGCTTCACCTACAAGGACGTGCGGCACAAGCGGCTTACTTCGGCGCGGATCGGGGGCGGTCGCGGACAGCCTGCGCAGATCACCAGCATCGAAAAAGCGGTAGCGTTTGCTGCCGAGCGACTTGAGCGACTGGCGAGCGGTGGTGGAGTGATAGCCCTTGGCTATTCGGCTCAGACCACGAACGAGGCGCTGTTTGCCCTATCTCAAGTGGCGCAAAAGCTTACGGCGCGAGGGGTAACGGTTCGAAGCTACGTGACCGGAACGGCCGCTCAACCCGAGCGAGCCGACAAGATCCTGCGCAGTGCGGACACGAACCCGAACACTGCTGGTGCCCAGTTATTTGCGGGCACGGGGGCTGGCGACGCGAACGCGCTGCTGTCTGATCTCAAGGCGGGCAAGCTTAAGGGTCTGTGGATGGTTGGTGGTGATCTGCCGCTCACCGAACAGGCGCTGTTTGATGCGGCACCGCTCGTGGACGGACTGGAGCTGTTTATCTGTCAGGCAGTGCATGACTCGCCACTGCTGCGTCGGGCCCAGGTTCAGCTACCGGCCGCAGCGTGGGCGGAAATCGACGGCTCGTTCACGAACAACAAGCACCTTGTCCAGCGGCTGCGCAAAGCGGTGACTCCGCAAGGTGATGCCCGACCGCACCTGGAACTGATTGGCCAGATCGCGAAGAAGGCCAACCTGGCGCAGGGCGAAAAGTGGCAGGTTTCTGCGAGGCAGGCGTTCTTGCAGATGGTCGCCTCGGTTTCGTCGTCGCTGACTGCTGGTGCAGAGCCGGCACAGGGCGTGGCGGCTGGTTTTGCCTCGGCGGACTGGGGCAGAGAGTACCTGCCGGTGCAGCTACGCTTCGCCAACTCGCGTGGTTAATGAGGGGATGCGATGATTGATTCGATCCTGATGTTCCTGGCCGAACACACGGCCGTTGCGGCGCTGCTCAAGCTGGTGCTGCTTGTCTTGGGCTTTGTGATGCCGCTGGCCTCGCTGAGTACCTGGGCCGAGCGTCGGCAGTCGGCGATGATGCAGGACCGACTGGGTCCAAACCGCGCCAACATTGGCCCCATCAAGCTCTGGGGTATCCTTCACTTCGTCGCTGATGCGATCAAGATGATGTTCAAAGAGGACGTGGTTCCGTCGAAGGTGGACCGCTTCCTGTTTGCGCTGGCTCCAGTCATGGCGATTGCGCCTGTTCTCATCACGTTTGCGGTGATTCCGTTTGGTCCCGACCTGTGTGTGGGCCAGGTGATGAGCGTGGTGACCGACCCGGCGACCTGCAAAGCGACGATTCCTTTGCAAGTGGCGCGGATGGATGTCGGCATGCTGTTCTATTTCGCTCTGGCGTCGCTGGCTGTCTATGGAACGACGCTCGCGGGATGGGCTTCGTACAACAAGTGGTCGCTGCTCGGCGGTCTGCGAGCCTCATCGCAGATGATGTCCTACGAAGTGTGCATGGGCTTGTCGCTGATGGGCGCGTTCCTGGTCTACGGCTCGCTCGAGCCGAACGCCATCGTCACCGCGCAGGGCTCGAACATCCTCCAGTGGGGCATCTTTACCCAGCCGCTGGCATTCGTGCTGTTCTTCACCGCCGCGATTGCCGAAACCAAGCGAGCACCCTTCGATCTTCCCGAAGGAGAACCGGAGCTCATCGGCTACTTCGTCGAGTATTCCGGTATGCGCTTTGGCATTTTCTTCCTGGCCGAGTTCATCGAGACGATCTTCCTGTCGGCAGTGGTGGCGACGGTGTTCCTGGGTGGCTGGCAGGTTCCGGGCCTCGACTCGTCGGGCTTTGGAAGTCTCCATCTGCCGCACCTTGTGGTCGTGCTGCTGCAAGTGGTGGCGTGGTCGCTGAAGATCCTGATGCTGTGCTGGCTCCAGCTCCTGATTCGCTGGACGCTGCCGCGCTTCCGTCCTGACCAGCTGATGCGGCTCGGGTGGAAGCAGCTTCTGCCGCTGTCGCTCGCCAACATCATCATTACCGCCGCCGTCGTGCTCTGGCGGTCGGGAGGCAAATAAGCCGTGTCTACGCATCACGCTCCTTCTACTACCGAAGCGTCGTCGTCGACGGGCGGCAAGGCTCGCGGCAAGATCGGTGTTCGCGTCGTCGGTCGACCCGACTCGCTGGAGCAGCGCATCTACCTGCCCGAGGTCATTCGTGGCCTTGGTGTGACCGCGAAGCACTTTTTCGCCAACCTGTTTTCGCGCAAGTACACGGTTACGGTTCAGTATCCCGAGCAGAAGCTCCGGTATCCGGATCGCAACCGGGGTCTGCACCGCTTGATGCTGCGTGACGACGGCCAGGTTCGCTGCGTCGCCTGCATGTTGTGTCCGACGGTATGTCCGGCACACTGCATCACCATCGTTCCCGAAGAGACGGGCAACAAGAACGAAAAGCGTCCCCGGATTTTCGAGATCGACGAGCTGCGCTGCGTGGTCTGCGGACTGTGCGTCGAAGCGTGCCCGTGTGACGCGATCCGCATGGATTCCGGCGTACATGCCCCGGCCGTCGACTTTCGTGGCGATGCCATCCAGACCAAAATCGACATGCTCAAGCGCGGTACCCATTCGGTGGCCACGCAGGGTGGTGTCGGTCCTGACTGGCGCGAAAAGCAGCCCACCGTCAAGCAGTACGACCCTCCCAAGTAACTCCACCATGCTGCGTCCTGGCTCTATCATTCCGGAACTCACCATCACGCATGTGGTCGGTGAGCAGGACTTGGCTCCGAACGTCGCGGCGACCGGTACCGGTGGTGGTCCTGAGCACAACCTGTTTCCGCTCGTACTTGGCACGGCGAAGCTGATTTCGCTGATGGAGCTTACGGCGGCCAAGGCCATGGAGCCGATGCTGCTGCCGGGTGAGCTGACCGCTGGGATCGTGGTGCGAGTCGAGCATCATGCGCCGACGCCGCTCGGTGGTACGGTGCGAATGACGGCGCGCTACCTGGGACTGGAAGGCAAGTTTCATCGCTTCGAGGTGGTCGCACACGACGACGCCGGCGAGATCTTCCGAGGCTTGCATGTCCGTGCGGTGGTGGAAGCGCGTCGGCTGGAAAAAGGCGCTTCGCGCCGACTCCGTCAGTAATTCACACTACAGACGGGTTCGAATGTTTCCTCGCGCTGTCTGCTGCGGCGCGTCCCGGTGCGCTGCCGTTACTTGCGATCCGACAGCGCTTGCCGAATCAAGAACACCGACAGTACGAAGAACGCGCCCGCTGCGATGACATCGCCGCCGAGTCCCAGCTTGGTCCAGTACTCGTGGCCGAGGTCGAGCTTGCTCGCGACCGGCTCGGCGAAGCCCTGCAAGAACGCGATCAGCATGCCCGCCAGTGAGCCTCCAGCAACGAGACCCGTCGCGTAGAGCATGCCCGGTCCGATGTCTGACTCGGCGGCGGCGGCTTTGCCTCCGGACATCAGCGTGCGACGACGATTGACCAGCCAGCGCACCATGCCACCCGCAAAGATCGGTGCGGTCGTCGACAGCGGCAGATAAGCACCCACCGCCCAAGACAGCGCGTGCGCTCCGGCAAGCTGAGCCATGAGCGCCATGAACACCCCGACCAGCACCGGACCCCACGGGAGCTGCTGGCTAAGTTGCCCCTTGATCATCGTCGCCATCAGCATCGACTGCGGGGCCGGGAACTTTTCGGTGCCAATCGCGTGCTGCACACCGGGAATCGAGCGGTCGAGGAGCAGCAGCGTCCCACCAATCACCAGCACCGACACCACCACCCCAATCATCAGGCCAATTTGCTGCTTGTACGGAGTGGCTCCGACAAGGAAGCCGGTCTTTAGGTCTTGCGAAGTAGCACCCGCGTTGGCTGATGCGATGCACACCACCGAGCCAACCAGCAGCGCTGCGGCTTGATAGGAGTCGCCTCGCCAACCGATGGTGATGAAGACCAGACAGGTGCCCATCAGCGTCGCAATCGTCATCCCCGAGATGGGATTCGAGGAGCTGCCGATGATGCCAACGATCCGACTCGCCACGGTGACAAAGAAGAAACCGAACAGCACGATCAGCGCCGAGATCAAAAGTGATCCCGGGAACTTGCCGGGCAGGTTGGGCAGGAGCGCAATCAGCAGGCCCAGCACGATGGTGCCGATGACAACCACAACCAGAGGCAGGTCGCGTTCGGTGCGGATCGGATTGGAGTTGCCACCGCCCCGGAGGTCGCGAATCGAATCACGGAAGCTGCTGACGATGGTTGGCAGGGTCTTGAGCAGCGTCATCAGGCCCGCACAGGCCACGGCCCCAGCTCCGATGTAGCGGACGTAGGCGCGATAAATTTGCTCGGCGACGGAGTGAGTGGCGATCCAGGCATCGCTGTAGCCGAGTGCGTGCAGGTCGGCGATGCGCTGCGGGTCGGGCACATACATCGAGATGAGCGGAATCAGCGCCAGCCATGACAAGACGCCGCCAGAGGTCATTTCGGATGCGATTCTTGGACCGACGATGTAGCCGACGCCCAGGTACTCGGGGGTGATGTTGCACTCGAGGTTGGCGTTGGGATAGACCGACTTCGGTCCGCTGCGCAGGCCCGGTGTGTCGCGCCACAGCTTGAGCACGCCCATCAGCAGCCAGTATCCCGACGCCGCAAACACGCCGTGGAAGACCCGCTTGGCCAGATCACCACCGCGCTCACCGACCATCAACACTTCGGCGCAGGCGGTTCCCTCGGGATAGGGCAGCTTGCCGTGCTCCTTGACGATCAGACTGCGACGGAGTGGGATCATAAACAGGATGCCCAGCACACCACCGACGGCAGCCAGCGTCAGGATTTGGCCATAGCGAAAGAAGCTGTCGCCCTGCGCCAAAAACAGCAGCGCCGGCACTGTGAAGACCACTCCGGCGGCGATCGACTCTCCAGCGGAGCCGAGCGTCTGGACGATGTTGTTTTCAAGGATGGTGCTCTTGCCGAGCTTCTTGAACACCGCAATCGACAGCACCGAGATCGGAATCGACGCGGAGATGGTAAGTCCAGCCCGCAGCGCCAGGTAGACGGTCGCGGCACCAAACAAGATGCCAAACAGCGCACCGAGTAGCACCGCCTTCGGGGTCAGCTCGGCAACTTCAGCGTCGGGTGAGATGTACGGTACATACGGCTGCTGCGAGGTCGAGGAGGCGGCAGGTTTTGAGACGGCCTCAGAATCTTCGTGAGCGGCGGGCGCAGGATCAGTACTTCGACGGGGCGACATCAGGGCGCGTAACGTATCATGTTCCCCTACAAGTCAAGCCCCTTTTTCCGGTCGTGGCGGTCGAGATTTCGCTTCTGTGGAGACCGGTGGTGCAGCGATGGTTTTGTGCGGATGCCGCTCGGCGGTACAATGTCGACGATGAAGACGTACCTGAGCAGCGGCGACGTGTTCCTGGGTCATCGTATCGTCGGCGAGCATCCCGAGCGGCCCGAACGACTTCAAGCGATTGAGGCGGCGATTGACGGCTCGGACCTGGTCGGTCGTTTTCGCCGGATTCCTCCGCGTCCCGCCACGGAGGAAGAGCTGCTGCGGGTTCACACGGCACCGTACCTGGCGGATTTGCGTCAGCGCATGGGCGACCTACAGCCCAAAGGCCAAGGCTGGCTGGATCCCGATACCTACTACGGGCCGGGGACGTACAGCGCGGCGATGCATGCCGCAGGAACGGCCTGTGACTTGGCGCTACGGATTGCCAAAAGTGATGGGGACAACGGCTTTGCGCTGGTTCGTCCGCCGGGACACCACGCCAGCCAAGAGCGGGCGATGGGCTTCTGTTTGCTAAACAACGTCGCGATTGCAGCAGCGGCGGTGCGAGCAACCGGGCGACGGGTGGCGATAGTCGACTTCGACGTGCATCACGGAAATGGCACCGAAGAGATCTTTGCCCACGATGGTGGGGTGCTGGTGATAAGCCTCCACCAGTTTCCGTTTTATCCCGGCTCTGGTGCGGCGACCTCGATTGGCGAGGGCAAGGGTCGGGGTGCCATCCTTAACATCCCGCTGCCCGAGTCGAGTGCTGGTCCCGAGTACAAGCTAGCGTTCAAGAAGGTGGTGCTGCCCGCGCTGCGGAGGTTTGCTCCGGACATGATCCTGGTGTCGGCCGGCTTCGACGGTCACGCACAGGACTCGCTGGCGGGCATGGGGCTCGTGGAAGAAGACTACGCCCAAATGGTGTCGTCATTGCTGGCGGTACAGCCGCGACTACTGCTGGTGCTCGAAGGCGGCTACAACACCAAGGCGCTGGCAGCGAGCGTGCTTTCGGTGCTGCGCGTGCTCATCGATCCCAGCGCGTTTCGTCCGTCGGGACATGATGCGGGCACGGCACCTTCCGACGAGGTGCGGCGGGTATTGATCGACGTGCAGAAGCTCCACGGACTGTAACGACAGTTGTGGTAGCTTGCCGCCGTGCCAGTTGCCAAAGTTGTCCTAAAGCGCGGTCGTGCCAACCCGGTGTGGCGCGGTCATCCCTGGGTCTTCTCGGGAGCGATCCACAAGCTGCCGGCCGGGCTGACCCCCGGCGAGGTGGTGGCGGTCCACGATGCCGACGAGCGACTCATCGGTCATGGCTTTGCCAACCCTCGCTCGCAGATCGTGGTGCGGATGCTGACCGTTGGCGAGCTACAGAGCGGTGCCCAGGCGGATGTCGCCGATCACAGCTTGCCGCCGACGGCGCTGGTCCATTCGCTGATTCAGCGTCGCATTCACGAGGCGAGCCTGTTGCGACGCTCGCTGGGACTGCCGCGCTCGGATACCACTGCCTATCGGTTGTGCAACAGCGAGGGCGATGGGCTGCCGGGGCTCCACATCGACCTGTTTGGCGATGTGGCCGCGGTGCAGTTTTCGGCGCTCGGGATGAAGCTGTGCGAAGACGCGGTGTATGCCGCGCTGCGGTCGCTGCCGAAGCCACCCGCGTGCATCGTGGAGGCTGCGGCGGGCAGCTTTGCCTCGATCGAGGGCTTCGTCTCTCACAATCGCGTGGTGTTCGGTGATGAGAGCCTGCTTACCAATGGCACGCTCTGTTTGGAAAACGGGGTTCGGCTGCGGATTGACGTTCGCGAGGGCCAAAAGACGGGCGCATTTCTCGATCAGCGCGACAATCGGTTGCTGCTCGGTCGCTACTGCGCGGGTGCCAAGGTTCTCGACGTCTACAGCTATGCGGGTGGCTTTGCGCTGCAAGCGCTGCGTCACGGTGCCATCGAAGCCACTTGTGTCGATATCTCGCCGCGTGCGCTCAAGCTGTGTACCGAAAACAGCGAACTAAATAGCCTCGGGCCGCTCCTCACGGTCGAATCCGACGCATTTCGCTTCTTGGAGGGGGCTACTCCGCTTCGCTACGACGTGGTGGTGGTGGATCCTCCCAAGTTTGCCCGAGCCCAGAAAGACCTTCCGGCGGCGCTCAAGGGCTATCAGCGGCTGAACGCGCTGGCGATGGGGACGGTGCGGCGCGGTGGACTGCTGGCCACCTGTTCTTGCTCGCAGCTTGTCGATGAACAGTCGTTCTTGCGCATGCTGGCGGCGGCGGCGAGCGATGCCGGGCGACGGGTTACGGTGCTGTATCAAGGTGGCCAAGGGCTTGATCACCCGGTACCGCCGTCGTTCGAGGAAGGTCGCTATCTGAAGTTCATGCTGCTCGGCGTGCTGTGATGGTGAGGGCCACTGGTCTGTAGCTCGAAGTACGACCGATGCTGATTCCGCTGCTGTCCGTGCTCGCGCTTTTGTGCGCGATTCTGCTGTCGATGTGGTCTCGGCTCAACGTCGGACTGTTGGCACTCACGTTTGCCTACGGACTCGGCGTGATCGGGGCCAAGATGACGCTTCGTCAGGTCATGGCGGGCTTTCCGGTGCCGCTGTTTCTGACGGTGCTGGCGCTGACGCTGCTGTTTGGGCAGGCGCAGGCCAATGGCACACTTGGGCGCGTCGCTGGCTATGCCGTGCAGCTTGCGCGGGGCCGGCCGGGGCTTTTGCCACTGGTGTTCTTTGTGCTGGCGGTATCGCTTGGAACCATCGGGGCGGGCAATATCGGGGCGGTGGCAATGCTGGCCCCGGTGGCGATGGCGGTCGCGCACGAGGCCGGAGTGTCGTCGTTTCTGATGGCGCTGATGGTCGCTTGCGGAGGCAATGCGGCGTCCTTGTCTCCGCTGGCACCAACGGGAGTCATCGCCAACGATCTGATGGCGAGAATTGGCCTGCATGGCTACGGCTGGTGGAACTACCTTCACTGCTTGCTCGCGCACGCGCTGGTGGCGGGCCTTGGCTATCTGTTCTTTGGCGGGATCAAGCTACTGCGACAGACACCGTCTGCGGACCAAAACGAGCGCCTGGTACGCTTGCTGGCCAGCCACCGTCAGCCGCTGCACATTCGTCATGTGGCGACACTGGTGGTGCTGCTCGCCGTCCTGTTGGTGGTGTCGATTGGCAAGCTTGAGATTGGCGCGGTCGCGCTGACGGCGGCGGTACTGCTTTCCATCTTGCGACTCTCCGATGAAGAAGAGGCGCTACGGACCGTACCGTGGGGGACGATCCTGATGGTGTGCGGGATGACCTGTTTGATGGGAATCCTCGAGCGCACCGGTGGGATCGACCTATTTACGTGGCTGATTGAAAAGCTGTCGACCAAAGAGCGCGCCCCGGGCGTGATTGGGCTCTGTACTGGAATCTTGTCGGCGTACTCCAGCTCGTCGGGCGTGGTGCTGCCAGCGTTCCTGCCGATCTTGCCCAAGCTGATTCACAAGCTTGGGGGAGGTGACCTGGTGGCACTGGCCAACAGCGTCAATGTGGGCGCGCACCTGGTCGATGTCTCGCCGCTGTCGACGCTCGGTGCGTTGTGTCTGGCCAATGCCCACGGCGATACCGATACGCTGTATCGTCAGCTTCTTGCGTGGGGGCTGGCGATGGCTGTGGTTGGTGCGATCTACTGCCAGGTCGTCTTCGGGTTTTTGCACTTCGGTTCGTGACGGCAAGGTAGGCCGCTTGGCGTGGCCCTGCGATGATGAGCGCCGAGGTGTGGCGTGGAACTCCCGGCGAAGTTGTCAAGTGATTTTGATATAATAGAAGTGTGGCAAAAGAGCAGGCCCCACCATCGGTACCCTCCGTAGGTCTTCCTGAGGACGAGTCCGAACCAGCGACCATCGATCTGGTTCCGGGGGGCGTAGCTCCGGTCGATGAGGCAGACGAGCAGACCACCGATCTGCCCAGTACCCAGGCCTCCTCATCGAGAGCAAATAGCCTGTCGGCGAAAGCGCCGCGCTCTGTCCCATCGATGCCAAAGGTCGGCATCCCGCGCTCTTTGCAAAAGTGGGATCGCTATCAAGTGATCAAGGTGCTGGGCTCGGGAGGCATGGGCGCGGTCTACATGGCCCGTGATCCCCGTCTGAACCGGCTCGTTGCGCTCAAGATTGTGCATCCGATGCTTGGCCATGCCGATGGCTCGACCGGAGCGGTGTTCGTGAAGCGTTTCGAGCGGGAAGCCCGCTTGCAGGCCTCGCTAGACCATCCGCATATCTGCAAAGTCTACGAAATCGGCGAGATGCCAACCACCGGCGAGGATGCAGGCTATCCCTACATCGCGATGCAGCTCATCAGTGGCAAGCCGCTGCACCTGGCGCAGCAGGACATGTCGCTGTTCGAAAAAGTGCAAGTCATCCAGCAAGTCGCCGACGCCATGCACGCCGCCCACCGCCAAGGCCTCATCCATCGCGACATTAAGCCGAGTACAGCCTTCTCCCACAGAACAAAGCGCCGTCGGTTCCATACTATCGAGGGAGACAGGTGGGGAAGTGCTGATCACCCCCCGTAGCGTGTCGGGTGTGTAGCGCTTGTCTTTGTCACAGCGCACGCCTATGGTCCGCCCGTCATGCGACTGCGTGTGCTGTTTGTCTGGGCGCTCGTGCTGTGCTTGCTGTGTTGCGGCGATTCCGCTGCTGCACAGCCCGCCGTCCTTCCGCAGCCAGCACTCCTCCCCACCGCCAGTCCGCTGTGTAACAGCCCCCTCGTTCCCTGCCTCGACGTCGACGATCTCGCTGCGCATGCCTACGCCCACCTGCTTGTCCTTCCCAAGACGGAGCTACGTAGCACCGCGTTTGTGATTCCTTACGGAGTGTCGATCGGTCTCTTCGGTCGCTTGAGCGGAGGAGTCTCTTCCCATACCTCCTTCTGGTCGCAGACCGGTGCCGACTTGCGCAGCCAGGGACCGCTTCGCCTATCCGCGACTCTTCGTCTGTGGCCGCTGCTTCCGCTTCATGCCTCCCCAGATACTCCGGCATCACTGCGCATCGGTATCACCTACGATCACGAGCTTTGTTTCGGCCCATTTGATGGCGCAAACTCGTTAGGAATCGCTGGGGATCTCAGCTCGGTTCGGGTCGTCACACAGCAGTCTCTCGGTCTGTTTGATGTGACGCTCAGCTTCGGCGCGCTCGTAGATCCGCTCCGTCGTTACGCAACCGGAGAAGCCGCCGCACAGCTTGGACTCCGGCTTCCATTTCTCCCATCTCTCAAACTTTCTGCTTCCGCTCTTACTCGCGGTGCCCCTTCCTACGTACACCCGGAATCCGTTGCAACACTCGGCAACAGTCCCATTCCCATTCAAGCCGCCGCTTCCGTAGGAATCAGCTATCAACCCCACGCCCGCGTCGACTTCGGGGCCTCTGTCACTCACGGCGTCTCTGGACTCGCACCATGGTCGGTCCTGATCCAGTTCGTCACGCTCAGCGTAGGAAAGCAATATCAAGGAAGCGCCGCCACCCCACTTACAGAGCTTGCCGCAGACCTCACCGCAGTCGCCGCACAGAAGCTCAAGGAAGGCATCGAGGAACTTCTCAAGGACACCTACGCAGAGTCCCCCATCGATCCCAAGCTCGATCACAACTGTTTCATTCGTGACGACGATGGCAGCGTCATGGGGAGCTTTGGGAGTCGGACTCTTGATGGTCGATTCTGCGAAAAGAACGGCGTCCGAGTTCCAATCGGAAAGGAGCTATGGCGCGACAAGAGCGGTGACCGACTCTGCAACGAGAGCAGACACAATCCACTCACCAACCAAAGCGAGCTATACGACTGCGTCCTGTGGCGGCACCACAAGGAATGGGAGCCCGCACATCAAGTACGTCTCAACGATCGCTGCGAGCTACGTGATGAGGACGGCAGGCTGCTTGCGCAACTCGGCGCGACGAGCGGAGAAGGACAGCGATGCCGCTATCCCGTGCAGCGCGACAACGGGACATACGGTCGATACACAGAGTATCAAGAACAGACTCGCGACAAAATCTATTACACCGATCAGGAACGAAGTCGCGTCTGCGAGACTCCCAATCTGCGGCGCTGTTTCCTAACAGCCGCCGAAGGTCGTTCCTCGCTGAAGATGGAGCAGGAGGAGCGCTTCGCTCGCGGGGCAGACAGAGCGGTGACCAATCGTGAACTGAGTCTGAAAAAGACGGGCGAGACGATCGACGATCTAGCTTCGGGCAAAGTCAGCCTGACCACGATCAAGGATGAAGTCACAGAGAAGACCAGGAAGCTGGCAGAGACGGTGTCGGACCGCGACAAACTGAAACAGTTTGCCAAAGGAAAGCTCGCCGGGTGGCTCCAGGGAATCGACGACTGGTCCAAGAAACGAAGTGACGACCAGTTAGATGACGCCGGGGAACTCGCAGCGGATGCGGTGATCGATGCAGCGGCAGCGAGCACGATGGGCGCGGTCGGGCGAGGACTTGGGGGCGCGGTCGAGGAAGCTGCGGAGCTGCGGAAGGCGGCAAAAGCCGCAGCGCACAACCGACCAGGCAGTTCTGTCTCCAAGGGAGATTCGCACGTCTGGAAGAAACTCAAGTCGGCACGTGGGAAAACCAAAACCGACGGAGAGCGGTTTTACGAGTGGGATCACACCCATGGTGATATCGAGGTGTACGATCGACGAGGACACCATCTTGGTTCGATGGACCCATCGACAGGTGCTATGTCCAAGCCATCGGTTCCTGGCAGAAAGATCAATCTATGACGAACAAAGCCGTGAGTTGTTGTGAGGCACTATCAGAAGCTCTGGTCGAAAGGGCACTGATCTTCATCGACAAGTTTCGCGAATGGGGCGTGCCGATTCCAGATGGCGGCTCAGCGTTTTTGGAAATCAAGTTCTGTCCATTTTGCGGGGTCGTGCTACCTGCAAGTCTGCGCGATGCTTGGTTTGACAAGGCAGACGAGCTAGGCGTAGGGCCTCCGTATGAGCGAATGCCAGTTGAATACCAGTCGGCAGCCTGGTGGCTCGGAGGGCCCAAGAAAACAGGAGCCAAGTAATGGCCGAGTTTAAGTTTGCAGCGACGCTTGACGAGTCCTGCCGCATCCTACAGCTCATGCTCGCAGACCTCTTGGCGATGCGATCCGGGGCGTCGTCGTTTCTACAGGGAGCGGATCGACTGCTCTTGTTGCGTGACTGCTTGACGAGGGTTGATGATAGCTGGGATGAACAATTCACTGCCCAGGTCGCGACCATCGAATCGATCGGGCTGGCATCTGCGGAACAGAGAGTCCAACTGGGCGACAAGTACGCTGCCCTCATCGCAAGTACTCTCGATTCGATCGAGGGACTTATCGTGAGACAACTAAAAGACGCTGCCCATCGGTGAGGCAAGCGGGGTACGGAAGCAAAATCCGGCTTCCATCGTGAATGGATCGGACGGGCAGAGCGCAATGGGGGATCCATTGGGAATGGATGGGCGTACGCCGCTCGGAATTCGGGATCCATTGGGAATGGAAGACGGGAAGTAGCTCGGGAATCGGCTTCCATTTCAAATGGAAAGGCGAAACCGGTTCAGCATGCGGCTTCCATCGCGAATGGAACAAGAAGTCTGCTTGGCAATCCGGTTCCATCGCGAATGGAAGCGAGAACGCAGACCGGAAATGGGACTCCATTCCCAATGGAACCCGGAAACCGCAGTGGTCAGGACTGCGGAGGCGCTGGCGGGGCGGGCCATAGGTCGTGTCTTGTGGCGGGATTCCCGCGCACATCCCGCACCGAGCTATCGGCAGCGAGTTTTCGTCGGATACTGAAGTAGTAACCACCAGCCGAGTAACATCATGGTCGAGCGGACGGCGGATGGGAAGTTTCATCCGTATGTGATGGACTTTGGTCTGGCTCGGGAAACGGCGGGATCGGATCAGAGTCGCTCGGGCATCATCGAGGGCACACCTCGCTTTATGGCACCGGAGCAGGCACGGGGGGATACCAAGCACCTCGACCGTCGCACCGATGTCTATGCGCTCGGGGTGACGCTGTACGAGATCATCGTCGGGCGCTCACCCTACGATGGGAACATTGACATCGACATCCTGCTGGCGGTGCTCACCGTCGATGCCAAGCCGATGCGAGTGGTCGATCCGACGGTGCCACCGGACCTTGAGGCGATTACGCTCAAGTGTCTCGAAAAGGAACAACCGGCGCGCTACGACTCGGCCAAAGCGCTGGCCGATGACCTTCAGCGGTTCATCGACGGCGAACCAGTGCTGGCGCGGCGGATCGGTCTGTTTCAGCGGCTGTACCGGCGGGCGCGCAAGCACAAGGCCTTGGTGGCGCTCGGGACGGCGCTGCTCCTGACGGTGATGGGTCTTTTGGGGTATGGCGTGCGGACGCGCCTCCAGACGCTCGAGCGAGAGCGGCAAGCCCAAAAACAAGCGGAGCTTGCGAAGAGGCTAGGGCAAGAGATCAGCCAGATGGAGTGGGTGCTAAGAAGCGCGAGGCAGATGCCGCTGCACGACTTGGAGAGAGAAAAGGGAATCATCCGGCGGCGAATGGAGAAGCTACAGGCGGAGCTGTCGGGATACGGGGCGATGGGAAGAGGGCTAGGGCACTACGCGCTGGGAAGAGGGCACCTTGCGCTGCACGAGTATGGGCAAGCGCTGAGGGAGCTGAGACAGGCACAGGGCGAGGGAAACGAGAGTGCGGACGTGCACTACGCGCTAGGGCTGGTGCTGGGGAAGCACTATGAGCAAGCGATGTACGAGGCGAGGTTGTCGGGAGGAGGGGACTGGGCGGAAAAGCAGCTGCAAGAGATAGAGCCGAAGTACTTGAAGCCCGCGATAGAGTCGCTGCAAAAGAGCCGGGAGCTGGCGTCGGATACGTCGGGATATCTGGAAGCGATGCTTGCGTATTACCGAAAGGATTACGCCGGAGCGATTCTGCAAGCGAAGGAGGCGAGCCGAGAAGCGCCGTGGATGTACGAGGTGGCGAAGCTGCAAGGAGATATCCACCTAGAGAGAGCGCTGAAGGCGAGGGACAGCGGAAAGGACGAGCAGGCGAAGAAGGAGTTTGGGGAGGCAGTAAAGAAGTACCAAGAGGGAGCGCAGATAGGGCAGAGCGATGCGGAGGTGTACGAGGGGCTTGCGGAAGCGTGGGTGAGGCAGGTGGAGATGGCAGCGACGAGGGGACAGCCGACGGAGGTGGCGTACGCGGCGGCGATCGAGAGCAGCGACAAGATCACGGCAGCAGAACCGAGGAGCACGGCTGGGCCGCTGAAGAAAGCCTACGCGGCGCTGATGACGATGGCGATCTCTGGGTCAGGAACCAGCTCGGCGGAGAGAGTGCAGAAGTGTCTGGCCGAGGCGGCCGTGGTGCTGGAGCGAGAGCCGGAGAATCCGTACGCAAGCGACGTGGCGGCGGCGTGTAATGCGTTTGCCGCCGATGGCGCGCAAGGGCGTGGCGAAGACCCAGAGCCACTGTTTCGTCGGGCGATTGCTCTGCTAGAGCCGGCGGTCGAGCGTACCCCTCACTTCCTGTGGGGGCTCAATGATATGGCAGGTACCTATTTGGCGTATGCCTCTTATTTGCAGCTACACGGGAGTTCCTCGACCAGAGGATATTTGGAAAAAGCGGTACATTATGAAAAGAAGGCGATGGCGCTCGATGAGAGTTATTTGATAGCGATACAAAACGCACTGTTTACGATTTCAAGAATGGTGATGCTGGCTCAGTCTTCGGTAGAGTCTGGTGGATTGCTGACTCAAGCAGATGATTTGTTTGAGCGTTGTAAGAAGAAGAATGGCCAATATCAGCAGTGTTATATCAACTATTTGTCGGTGTATGCCCGAGCGGCCCAGCGGGCTGCCGTGACCAGTCAAGCGATAGACGGGTTGCTCAAGCGAGCCAAGGAGACGCTCGCGGAGGCAAGGAAGCTCGGCGGCTCGTTTTTGGACCTGGAGCAGCATGCGGCGCTGATCCAGCTGCTGGATGTGGGTGCACTGGTCCGCGACCACCGAGACCCAGCGCCGGGGCTTGGCGAGCTACAAAACGCGCTGAGCAAGTGCCTAGGGATAAATGGCCAGGATGCGATGTGTAGGACGCTTGAAGCGCAGGCTGGATGGGTGAGTGCGGAGTGGGCGAAGCAGCAGAAGCAGTCGGGGCAGACGCAGCTAGAAGAGGCGCTGGGGAAGGCGCAGGAGGCGACGAAAAGTCCCGAGACGTATCCGGACGCCTGGCAGGTGGTGGCAGAGACCTATTTGCGGCTGGCGCGCACTGCGGGTCAGAAGCCGGCGGTCCGTGATGCGCATGTGCTCGCCGGACTTACCGCCATTGAAAAGGTGTTTGCGGTCAACCCGAATCACGCGCTGGCGCGGGCCACCCAAGGCGAGCTCCAGCTCGTGCGGGCGCAGGATCAGAAGACCGTGGATGGGCGACGTGCCTTGGCACAAGCTGCGACGAAAGCCTTTGAGCAGGCCGTGCGTGGCGATTCGATGCTGACCGGTTGGCTATCGCCTCTGCTGGCTGAGGCACGGACGCTTAGCTCCTCGTAAGGAGCGTTCCTTTGGGGATGGGCCGTCGGTTACCTTGCCATCAGCTCCAGCATGACCGATTCGAGGGTTCCGCTGGCACCGTTGCTGTCCACGCAGACTTCCCAAGGCTGGCGTTTGGCATCCTGACCGCTGAACGAGTCGTTCCATTTCGACCAGTTCGCATCGTTTTCTTCTGCCTGGTATTCGGCGCTGACTCCGTTGTGGCGGATCGTCACCGATAGCTCGCTGAGAGCGGCCCCGCTCACCTGAGGCAGGATTCGCACCGAGCCGATTTTCGAAACGTCGGAGTCAGCCTCCACGACCACCTTGGTACACACCGTGGCACTGGGGTCTAGTGCCACAGCGGCGGTGCTCCAATACAGCTCGCGGGGCTTAACATCCATCGGTGGGCCGACGAAGAGCTGCGCATAATCAAGGTGCGGGAAGACCGAGGCAGGATCGCCAGCAATCGCGATTTCGATGGCAGGGGTCGTGCCGCCAAACGCGCTGCGGCCCGGATAGATTGGGTAGATGTACTTGTTGTCGTACTTGTCCCAGCTTCCCGTCGGAGCGAAGCCACCGCCGGGGATCGGTAGGTTGCGGATTTGGTCGCGAATTTGGATGCTGGCAGGAGCGCCCGAGTCGTTGGAGTAGCGGAACAGCAGTGTGCCAGCCTTGTGCGGGTTGGCAGAACCGGTGACCCAGGTTCCTGTGACGATGTCCCACGGTCGGGTGAACTGAACGTTGAGCCAGCACTCGGGGCCCAGATCGATGAGCTTCCGATCGCGGACACAGTCATCCGGTCCCTTGCAGGCCGCTGATAGACCGCATTTTTTGTCCACGGCGCGGACAATCGTTTGGCAGTTGTTGCAAGCGCTCGGGGCCTCGCAGCGAACCGGCTGGCCGCCCTGGGTGTTTTCGCCTCCCGCACAGTACGAGTCGTAGCACTTGCAGCCATCCATCGGCGAGCAGGTGTCATCGCAGCGATACATGCCATCTTTCCAGTTGTCGGTTTCGAGGTCGGCCCACGCGCCGAGGAAGATCGACATCTGGCGGAACCGCTTACCGTACAGCTGCGTGTTTTCAGTGCCGGTGACCATATCCTGATAGTTGTTCAAGCTACTGCGATTGACACCGCTGTAGACCATTGCTGGATCGCTATCCATGGTGATCGGGGCGGTGAGCAGTGGGTCGGCATACGCTTGCGACAGCGAGCCATCGGTGCCGCCGTCCGCAGAGCAGAGCAGCGCAGACTTCATGCGTGGTCCGCAGCCTCCCCACTCGCAGCTCCGACCGATGATGATCTGGAGGTCTTCGTTGAGCGAGGCGCTGCTGCCACCGTCTGGGAAGTAGCACGAGAAGGCGCGGGTATTTTCGTAATAGAAGCCGGTGGTGGGATCTTGGATCGACGGCTTTTCGTCCCAGAGGTTGCCCCAGAACTGGCCCTCGGGATAGGCCATGAACAGCTTCTCGTTGTCAGCGAGCTTGAGCGAAGCCTCGGTGCCGCGCATCGACAGCGGGTTGTGGATTCCTTGGGTGTTGATCCGTGAAATCAGGCACGCTGAAACCGCCTGCCGTTCGGTGAGCGGAACGACTCCGGTTCCTCGGCACCATGTCGGGGCCAGGTCAAAGTTTCCTCGGAAATAGCGGGTCTCCGAAATTCCGGGAGTGGCCGGATTGTTGCCCTTCCACTTCAGCAGGTCGCCGCTCCCGCAGGCGCAGCCCGTCCAGTACTCCAGGCCGTGCAGTCGCGCATCTCGCTCTATTGCCGAGATCCCCGGCTCATTCACCCAGGCATCAAGTCCCCAGTCTGGCAGCACCGAGATGTTGCTGAAACCAGTGCCATTCCAGCCTAGACCGTTCCAGCCCAGACCATTCCAGCCTAGACCGTTCCAGCCCAGACCATTCCAGCCCAGACCGTTCCAGCCCAGACCGTTCCAGCCCAGACCGTTCCAGCCCAGACCGTTCCAGCCCAGGCCGTTTTGCTGGCGCTGGTCCAACCCTTGGTCCAGTTGTGGTTCAGCGTTACATCCAACTAGCAAATACGTTGCGGATAGCAGCGCAAGTAAGTGTCTCTTCATACCCTCGCCTCCCGTTGTGGTCCATGGTCCGATGTTCAGCACTAGAGCTGAGCGTCGTATGGAGGAACCGCAGAGGTAGGGGCATCGAGAATGATCAGTGATAACCGAATCAACCAGAAGATAAGATTGCTTTTCTAGTTGCCTCTGAAGCTCCGCCATTGGCCAGTATGGCAGGTTGAATTTTTTGTAAAAGCTCGTCTGTAAAACCACAATGAATACGGACATAAGTCCGCTGTGGGGCACGGGTGCCACGGTGTGGTCGCTGGGAGTCGGCCCGGTCTGACATGGGCGGCATGCTGCGACAGGCGTGACCTGCTGAGCTGTCGCCAAAGTCAGCACTTTGATCAATGAAATTTAGTAATATAGAAAACCATGCCAGCAGTAGGTGAACTCGGACCAGACTTCGCTCTCTACAACCAGGAACAGCACATGGTGCAGCTTGGCCGTCTCCAGGCCGATGCCGACTATGTGGTGGTCTATTTCTTTCCCCAGGCCGGAGCACCGGGCTGTGCTCGCGAGGCGATCGGTTTTCGCGACGTGATGCCGGAGCTTGTCAAAAAGCGGGTACGCGTGGTCGGTATTACCTCAAGTCCGTCCGCCGAGATCGTGGCCTTCGCCAAGGAGCACAACCTAAACTTCGACCTGCTGTGCGACTCGAATCGGCGCATCTGCGAGGAATGGGGGGCGCTTCGCGGTGAAAACACGGCGCGCATGACGTTTATCTTGAACGCCAAAGGCATAGTGACCCATGCCTTCCCGCGAGTGGACGTGTGGAAGCATCCGGCCGAGGTGCTCGCGCTGATTCCGGCTCCGAGCGGTGGGGTCTCGGCTGCTCCGGGTGAGTCCGCACCTGCGGCGGCTCAGTCCCAAGCGAGTGTACCGGCGACGACCTCGACTGCAGCTGCGCCCGCCTCGATTGGACACAGCGCGGGTCCGGATCTGGTGGCCGAAGCGGCGCGAGCGGTGTTGAAGCTGCTCCTTGTCCACAAGCAGTCTGGCGGAACGATTCCACCCGACGTCAGCGAGCTATTGTCCCAGTTTGGTCGACAGAGCTAAGACTGTACCGACGGGGTTCGTGTCTCGGGGATCATGTGTCCGCCGCGAGCGATGCGGAAGCGATAGCCTCGCCAGTTGACCTGACGAGTGCCGATCGCCTGCAAAAGACCGGCCCACAGCAGTAACTCGGCTGCCAACACCTCGAGCGCGCTTTCAATCAAGCTGCGCCGGATACCTTGCGAGCGTCGCAAAAGCCACGACAGAACGGTCCGACTGCACAGCAGCGTCGTTGCCATTACGACGAGCAGTGGGGTTCGCAAGCACAGGCTGGCGAGCAGTAGTGGTGGCGTCGCGGCCATAAAAATCGGATAGGTGAGCAGCAGAAGCGGCCTCTGCGCCCGCACCACCATGAGCCAACGGCCGACGCGCCCGATGACCCCACGCAGGCTACGGCCACCATCGGAGCAGTGGGCTGGTAGTGGGCTTTGCTCGACGGAGTATCCGGCTGCACAAAACCTGCGGGCAAGCTCGTAGTCTTCGCCCAAGATCGTGCAGACGCTGTGCAGGCCGCCAATGTCGGCGAGTGCTTGCCGAGAGATGGCTAGCAGCGCCCCCGACATGCTCGGAACGCCTCCGATCAATCGATACAGTCCGTAGAGCGCCATGAAGTTCTGGGCCGAACCACCGACGAGTGCTGACGAAAAGCGATCCCAGAGTGTTCTTGGCGATTGTTCGATGGGGGACGCAAAGGCAATCCCGACCAACTGTCTGCTGGTGGGCGAGCTAGGCTTTCCGCAGACCAGCGATACCAGCGTTGGCAGATCGTCTGGTCCAAGTCGGACATCGCTGTCGGCAGTGACAATGATCGGCTCGTTCGAGCGAAGCAGACCCGCCGATAGCTGTGCGACCTTGCGATTGTGGCGGGCTTCGGGTCGGGTCAGCAAAACCTCGACAGGAACCTCGGGCGGTGCGGTTTGCGCGACCCGTTCGAGCATCGGATACGCAGGATCGGCAGCACTTGGGACGAGCAGAAAGACCCGACGTGGCCCGGGATAGGGCGCGTGGACGGACGACAGCAGATTTTCGTACAGCCCCGGTTCGTTTCCTTCACACGGGCGCAGAATCACAATCGGTGGCCACTCACGAGGGGGAGCAGGCAGCGTCCTCCGCAGACGCCAGACACCTAGCACAAGGAGCAGAGAAAAAAACAGGGAGGTACCGCACCAGACCTCAAGGCTCGTTTTCAGCAGAACACCGGGCATCAGCCCAGCCATCATCGCTGCGTTCCGCGCCGCTCGGATAGTAAAAATACGCGCCCAGCGGTGGGTATTTAGGCGCGCCGAGCTTCGTCGCTGACGTTCACCTGGTGGGTCTTATAGCGGAGAAGAAATTGGAGCCCGGGGCGACGGAACCGCGTCAGATCTAGGTACTCGCCGACGCCACGCAGGAGGATGCCCGGCAGGCGTTCGTCGTCACTCAGTTCGACTCCAAATCGGGCATAAAACGGCGCATCGAGCAGCTGACTGTCGCGGGTTCGTTGCCCACGCAGCGTTCCCGCCGACATCACCCGGGGGACTTTGAGCCACAGAAAATCCGCTCCATCGGGTGCTGGTTCCTCATCAGGTGGTGGATCGCTGCTGTCGGTCAGCTCTGGCTCGTGGTCGCTTTGGCGTAAGAGCAGGCCGATTCGATGGCGCTGCCCATTGAGCAGGGTGGTGTCGTAGACCACTGCGCCGACCGAGCGATCGTCCGCGAAGCCGTGAGCCCAACCCCAGCGAGAGAAACAGTCTTCCAAACGACCTCCGCCAAAGTTGTGATCGCAGTACGCGGTGCCGCGAAACTCGATGGGGTCGTCTGTTAGGCGCAGGTGGACCTCGGCCGAAGAAAACAGGGACAGTGGCTGCCAGAAGTGCGTCCCGCCGCCCGGTGCTTGACCAATGACGATCGGTGACAGCACAACCTGCGGTGGACTCAGTCGAATTTGGCCTGTTAGCAGGGGGCCGGGCTTGCCAAAAAACCGAGTGCTTGGCTCATGTAGGTCGATGACCAAGCTGCCATCGAGATCTACGCGCAGTGAGCTGTGGGCGATCGCGATCGAGTGTTCGTCGGTCTTTAACACCGACGCTGGATACTCGTTCATGACCCATAGCTTCTGACGCGGTCGAGCGGTGGCATTGGGTCGTTCATAGAGCGCAAGGTTGACGGCGGGAACATCGAGTCCCGTGACGGGCTCACCCCGTCGTAACCGGGCGGCGTACTCAGCGGAAAAAACCGAACCGGCGAACACGATCAGTGTCAGACCAAATCGCTGACTGACATCGTGAACCTCGATGTACCACCATGCGTAACCACCCACCTCCGCAGCGAGGCTCAGAGCGGGTAGCGTGCTGGTTTGCAAAAATCCGGGACGTTGGGTCGAGGTGGACACGGGGTGCGGTGCCTCCGTGAGAGCATCACGTCGCCGCAGCAAAAACGAAAATAGGTGCAGCGAGCAACCATTTTCGATGCTCTCCATGGCCGACAGTAGCCAGCAAGATCCCAAAGCAGTGCAGGTAGGTAGCGAGGTGGGCTGAGCAATGACACCAAATCAAAGGCTCGCACGGACGTGACCAGCCTAGGGCCCCCTTTGGTCTAACGGTGGCACTGGCTGCGCTGCGCTTTTCCGCGAGCACCTTGCGAAACAGAGCACTCGGGGCCCCCCGGCAACGAGAGCGCCAACGACCACCTGGGCTGGTCACGACCGAAAGCGAGGACAATAGAATGCATGAAAATAGAAATATAAAATACAAATAATTTCATAGATATACACGATCGGTGTGCCTGCGTGTGCGGGTGTAAGAGGGGAAACCTCCAGTCTCAGCGCTCGCGACCCGTCACTTGGGTTCGGCCGTGACTCACGATCTTTTTCCGTCGCAGCGTAGGATGTGCCTTGACGCTTTGCGAGGGAGTGCCTATTCGTGAATGCCTTGTCGCTGCACTCTTCCTCAGATCGCGAACCACTGGCCATGCCCGACGACCGGGTGGGCGATGAGGGTCTGCGCGAGCTCCTCCCCATTCAGTCCGATTACCCGGATCGGCTGCGAAGGATGGCGAAAGCACCGACGGTGTGGTTGCGTGGACGGGCAGAACTATTGAGCGGTCGGCCGATCTGTACCGTGGTCGGCTCGCGGGCCTGTAGTCGTTTGGCCGAGGAGCGAGCGGTCGAGCTAGGTCGCAAGCTCGGTGAGCACGGCGTGCTGGTGGTATCAGGTGGGGCGCTGGGCATTGATGCAGCCGCTCATCGAGGGGCGCTGGCCGCAGGTGGAGCGACCTGCGCGGTCCTTGGCACTGGGGTCGATAGGCTATATCCGCAGCAGAACGTCCCGCTGCTTTCGGCCCTGGCCCGCACAGGGTTGCTTTTGTCGATGTTTCCGCTGGGCGCACCACCTCGGCCGTTTCATTTTCGAGTGCGCAACGAGCTGATGGCGGCGATCGCTGATGTCGTGGTTGTGGTGGAGGCGCAGGCGAACTCGGGCTCGCTGATTACGGCGCGCCAAGCGTTGCGTTATGGGCGGCCGCTGCTCGGATTTCAAGGATCGGACGGTACGAGGTCGCTTTTTTCAGCGGGTGCCCAAGTGGTGCGTACCGTCGATGAGGTCGTTCGATACGTGACCTCGTCGTCCTGTTGTGGGGAGCGGCCGGATGTGCCAAGCGAGGAGCTGGCGCGGGTGCCACAGGCCACCGACTTACCGACGGAAACGATGCTTTTGTCCGATGAAACTGCGGCGAAGCGGGTGTTGGCAGCGCTTGCTGTCTCCGCCGCCGCAGATGTAGGGGAACTGTGTGCCCGTACCGGCCTTTCTGCGGCCGAGTGCGCGGCGGTACTTGTTGATCTGGAGCTCGCGGATCGCTGTACCCGCTTGGCGGGTGGGCGGTACATCGTGCATGCTCCGCTTAGCTAGGAAAGCCATGGCCCAAGCCAAGTCCTCGACCACATCTAAGGCTGCTCGGAAGACGACCTCGTCTGACGAGGAGAGTACCACCGCCACCAAAAAGCCGACCAAAGCGTCGGCAAAGAAAGCGAGTCCGGCGAAAAAGACCGCGACCCCGGCCAAGAGCGCGACCAAAAAGAGCGCCAAGCCAGCGGCCAGTAAGTCGGCAACGACCAAAAAAGCGGCGACCAAGTCGACTGCGAGCAAGAAGACGACTGCGAGCAAGAAGACGGCGGCCAGCAAAAAGACGGCGGCCAGCAAGAAGTCGACCCCGGCCAAAGGCAGCGGTAAGCGCGCTTCGATGCTGGTCGTGGTCGAGTCACCAGCCAAGGCGAAGACCATCGAAAAATACCTCGGTGGAACGGCCAAGGTGCTGGCTTCGGTGGGTCACGTCAAAGACCTGCCAAAGTCGAAGATTGGTGTCGATCTGGAAAACGACTTCACGCCCGAATACGTCGTCATTCGCGGCAAGGGCAAGATTCTGAGCGAGCTGTACAAGGCCGCCAAGAACAGCGATGTCGTCTACCTGGCACCTGACCCCGATCGCGAAGGAGAGGCCATCGCATGGCACTTGGCCGACGAGATTCGTCCGGCCAACTCCAACATCAAGCGCGTGCTCTTTAACGAAATCACGCAGCGCGGGATCACCGAAGCGATCGCCAACCCGACCGATCTAGATAAGGACAAGTACGACGCGCAGCAGACGCGACGCGTGCTGGATCGGCTGGTCGGTTATCAGATTTCGCCGATCTTGTGGACCAAGGTCCGCCGTGGACTGTCCGCTGGCCGAGTGCAGTCGGTGGCTGTGCGCATCATCGTCGAGCGTGAGGCCGAGATTGGTGCCTTTACGTCCGAGGAATATTGGACGGTGCAGGCCGAGGTCGAAGGCAAGACGCCGCCGCGTTTTGTGTTGCGACTCTACAAGATCAACGACAAGAAGCCCGAGCGTCTCGATGGAGCCACCGCGAACCAGATCGCGGCGATGCTCAAGCGGGTGCCGCTCAAGGTTGCGCAGGTCGAACGCAAAGAGCGACGCAAACTCCCGACGGCACCGTTTATCACCAGCAAGCTTCAGCAGGAAGCTGCACGAAAGCTGCGTTTTACCGCCAAGCGGACGATGGGTGTGGCGCAGCGGCTCTATGAAGGTGTCGAACTGGGCAGCGAAGGCCGCGTGGGTTTGATCACCTACATGCGTACCGACTCGACGCGCATCAGCCCAGATGCTCTTACCGAGGTGCGTGGCTACATCGGTCAGCGGTTCGGCAAGGACGCGGTTCCCGATGAGCCGGTGGTCTATAAGTCGAAGAAGGGCAACGTCCAAGACGCCCACGAGGCGATTCGCCCGACCAGCACCAAGTACGATCCCGAGACGGTGCGCAAGCTGCTGCGAGAAGAAGCGGCCAAGAATGCCGATAAGGCACGCGACATCGAGGACCAGATCAAGCTTTATCAGCTCATCTGGAATCGCTTTGTGGCATCGCAGATGAAGCCTGCGGTCTACGACCAAACGACGGTGATCGTCGAGGTCAAAGACGCCGGTCAGAGCTACGAGCTGCGTGCCAGTGGTCAAGTGCTGCGCATGCCCGGCTTCACGCTCATCTATACCGAGTCAGAGGACGAAGATGCGCCGACGGCAGAGCCTGCCGTGGATGGCGATCGATTACCTAGCCTCTCGCAAGGCGAGCTGCTCAAGGCACAGAGCGTTCAGGCCGAGCAGCACTTCACGGTGCCGCCGCCTCGCTTTACCGAAGCGTCGCTGGTCAAAGAACTCGAAGAGAAGGGCATTGGGCGTCCATCGACCTACGCCACGATTCTGTCCACCATTCAAGATCGCGGTTACGTCGAGAAGAAGGAAGGACGGTTCCACCCGACCGACCTTGGAACCCGGGTCAATGGACTTCTGGTCGAGAGCTTTCCGCATGTCCTGAACGTCGACTTTACGGCGCGGATGGAGAGCGATCTCGACGAGGTAGAAGAAGGTCAGCGCAACATGCTCGCGCTGCTCAACGAGTTCTACGGGCCGTTCAAGATTGATGTCGAAAAAGCTCACGTCGAGATGAAGGATCTCAAGAAGGCCGAGATCCCGACTGAGCTGGTCTGCGAAAAGTGTGGCCAGCCGATGGTCATCAAGTGGGGCCGAAACGGCGAGTTCCTGGCGTGCAGCGGCTATCCCGAGTGCAAAAACACCAAGGAATTCACTCGTACCAAGGATGGCACCATCGAGCTTGTTCCTGAGCCGACCACCGAAGAGAAATGCCCGACCTGCGGGGCCGATCTGATCTTCCGGCGCGGTCGCTTTGGTGAGTTCTGGGCGTGCTCGCGTTATCCCGAGTGCAAGACGACTCGGCCGGTGAGTCTGGGAATCACTTGTCCTAAGCCCGACTGCGGAGGCTTTCTGACCGAGCGGCGCTCGCGACGAGGATCGCCTTTCTTTGGCTGTTCGAACTACAGCGCCAAGGGCTGTGACTTCGTGTCGTGGGATCGTCCGATCAAAGAACCGTGTCCTGACTGCGGCGCACCGTTTTTGCTAAAGAAGCAGAATCGTTCCGGTACCAAGCTGCGCTGTGCGACCTGCAGCTACCAGAGTGAACAGACCGAGTCCGATTTGCCCGAAATCGCTGGTGAGGAATCAGCCAGCGAAGAGGATGCCGCCTAGCTCCTACTTGTGCCGACCACTCGCGTCGGCCGTCACCATCTCGCTCTTGCCTTCCATAGACTCCAGTTTCCTTGGGTCTCCCTACCACTTTCTTCCACCGAACAGCCCTTTCTTGCACGGCTCCTTTCCTGTGTGATTTCACGGAGTAGGAGTCTATTGGCTTGTCCGTAGAATCCTGCGCGCCGACTGGACGGGTTGCTTCATTTTTAAATGAAGTATTTCAAATAAGTAATTTGTCCATTGCCGTCGGTGTTGCGTGAGATCTTTGGTTCACATTTCGAAGGCTGCCGTGATCGCAGGGGGTGTGAGAATTCAGCGCTGTGGGTAGTTTGGGAGCCCGTCCTCTCAACCGACTCCTAAGCGTTTTTCATGAGCACTCCTAGCCACTTCCCAGGGGCCGACAAGAACTCTGTAAGGAAAATGAAGGATTGACAGAACTCCTTCCGATCCACTAACGTAGGCTGACCCTGGACCTTAGCTCTGACGATCAGTGCTATCTCAGGGGGGGAAGCAAGGGTAGTCGGGCAGGCCATGAATCCAGGCCAGTACCACATCATTAAGGAGACTTCCCAATCCATTGGGGAACTCCTCAAGCAGCAGTACAAGCAGATTGGTTACAAGCGCGTCCATCTCGTTGTGGCTGCGCCTAAACAAGAGAACATCGAGGGCAAGATGCCTGCGGTGTCTCTGTACTTGTACAATGTGACTCTCGATGAAGAGGGCGTCGGTAACAACCGGAGTGCCCAGTACATCGACGAGGAAATCGGAGACGGCGGTCAGGTTCGGGAGATCGCTAGAGACATGCCTATGTGGCTCCGTCTCGACTATCTGATCTCCTGCTGGGCACAGACTCCTGAAGAGGAACAGCTCCTTTTGGGAGCCACGATCCGTGCTTTCATGGAGAACCCGACCATCCGGGGAGAGCAGCTCAAGGGAGAGTCCTTTGAGCCGGATGATTACATTCCGCTGCTCATGTCCCAGAAGCTAGATGAGACCGTTCTGTCTCGCTTCTGGTCGAGCCTCAATCAGCCGCTGAAGCCGGCGCTGCAGTGCTGGACCACGATCCCACTGTACCCGACGACCTCGCGGACGTTTACGCGTGTTCGTGAACGCGAGGTTCGCTTTTTCGACTTGGACAAATTGAACCGGCTCCGTCAGTGAGGAACTGACGGTGCCATTGGAACGCAACCATCGCCAGGCCGTACCGATAACCTTCTGCGAGACCACTTGGACCAGCGCGGAAGGCCACCCTGGGGATCATCTGACCGTAGGCAAATCAGCAAGGAGAGCGCAGCATGGCCACTAGTTACCTTTCGCCGGGCGTATACGTTGAGGAAGTTGACCGCGGTTCAAAGCCAATTGAGGCGGTAGGAACCAACACGGTTGGATTCCTCGGCGAGTCAATGATGGGTCCTGTCAACCAGTCGGTGCTTGTCACCAACTGGACCCAGTACGTCAAGACCTTCGGCGACTTCACCCAGTCCACCTTCCTGTCGCACGCAGTGTACGGCTTCTTCAACAATGGCGGCTCGCGCTGCTACGTTGTGAACGTCGGCGCTCCTGCGAACCTTGATCTCAGCCCAGCGGACACCAAGGCTGCTGCCGAAAAGGCTGCTGCGGTGAAAGCCGATGGCACGCCGACGACCGGCACCAAGGTGGACAACGATGCCCGCTACATCGGCAAGGACAACGGACCTGGTGCTCGCACCGGTCTGAAGTGCTTCGAGGAGATCGACGAGATCTCGCTGGTTGCGGCACCTGGCATCATCTCTGCTGCGGTGCAGGATGCACTCCTCACGCACTGTGAGAACCGCAAGGATCGCTTCGCCATTCTCGACAGCCCCGAGGTTGTCCAGGGTGGTGTGGACAAGCTGCCCCGTCCGCGTGACAGCAAGTACGGTGGTTACTACTTCCCGTGGATCCAGGTCTATGATCCGGAGCGCGGCAACGTCTACATTCCGCCGTCGGGACACGTCGCTGGTGTGTATGCGCGTACCGACAACGAGCGTGGTGTTCACAAGGCTCCTGCCAACGAGATCGTGCGCGGCGCACTGGGCCTGCGCTACCAGGTTTCGCGTGGTGAGCAGGACATTCTGAACCCACGTGGCATCAACTGCATCCGCTTGATGCAGGGCAATGGAATCCGTATCTGGGGCGCCCGCACGCTGTCTTCGGACCCGTCGTGGCGTTACATCAACGTCCGCCGCCTGTTCATCATGGTGGAGACCTCGATCGAGCGCGCCACTCAGTGGGTCGTGTTCGAGCCGAACGACTTCCGCCTCTGGAAGCGAGTGGTGCGGACGATTGCGAGCTTCCTCACCTTGGTATGGCGCCAGGGCGCACTGATGGGCGAGACGCCGGAGAAGGCGTTCTTCGTCAAGTGCGACGAGGAAACCAACCCGCCAGAGGTCATCGACGTTGGACAGCTCATCGTCGAAGTTGGCCTCGCACCTGTGAAGCCGGCCGAGTTCGTGATTTTCCGGATCGGCCAGATGCCTGCTGGTGGCGGCGTCCAAGAGTAGTTTTGTGTAAAGGGCGGGGAGCGCCCTGGTTCGAGTGAGCTAGGGCACCCCGTCGTCTAATTGGGAGGACGAAAATGGCGATCACGAAGAACGCTCGTGCCTATACGGGCGGCAAATATAACCTCACCTTCGATGGCCAAACGGATGCAGGCTGGATCAAGTCTGTCGAGGGTGGTAACGCCACTGCCGACGTCGTGGTCGAGAAAATGGGTGCGGATCACATCGCACGCAAGCACCTAGCGACCGTGAAGTACGAGGACATCTCGTTCCAGTGCGGAACGGGTATGACCACGACCTTCTATGACTGGATTAACACTGCGTTTAATCACACGTCGAACGATGCAGGCCGTCGCACCGGTGCCATCAATCACTATGACTACGACTACAATCTGCTGAGCGCTCTTGAGTTCCGCAATGGTCTGATCACCGAGTTTGGTATGCCGGCGCTCGATGCTTCGTCGAAGGACGCGGCACTCATGACCGTCAAGTTCAAGCCGGAGATCACCCGCAAGGTTATCAAGGGTTCGGGCAAGGTTGGCAACCCGAAGATGGACGCTGCTGCCCAGAAGAAGTGGCTGCCGTCGAACTTCCGTCTTCGCTTCACCGACTCCGCTTTCGATCTGGCTCTCGCCAAGGTGAACAAGATCGAAGCGTTGGTGGTTAAGCAGAAGGTTGTCGAGAACGCGGTGGGTGAGCAGCGCGATTACGAGCAGGAAGCGGCCTCGGTCGAAATTCCGAACCTCGTCATCACCCTCGCTGAGTCGCACGCCGACCAGTTCTACAAGTGGCACGAGGACTTCGTGATCTACGGTCGCAATGGCCAGGATCAGGAGAAGCAGGGCATTCTTGAGTACCTGACTCCCGATCTCGGCACGATCCTGTTCACGTTGAACTTCGCGCAGCTCGGCGTCTTCAAGATCTCGCCGGATAAGGTCGAAGCAGGTGTCGAGTCGATCCGTCGCGTGAAGGTTGAGATGTACTGCGAAGACATCAAGTTCACCTACAACTCCAGCGCTACCTTCAAGTAGTGGGGAGTGTCACATTCGTAAGCTGCACGCCGTACGGATGTGGCAGTTGATGTAAGTGGAGACAGGCGGCTGGGGGGACTCAGTCGCCTGTCTTGCTTCAGGGGCAGTGAGTTTTATTTATTTGAACAACGAGGGATTCAAGTGGCCGCCCATGCTCGTAGTTACGTAAATAGTCGCTTCTATCTAGAGCTGGAGCAACCCTCTGGCTGGCTGTTTTCTGCCGACGGTGGACACGTCCAAACGGAGTCCGTCAACGAGCGGATGGCTGGCGGTTATCCAGTTCGTAAACACGCTGGTAATGTCAAAGTCGATGACATTACTGTCACTTGTGGAACTGGCATGACCAAGCAGTTTTATGAGTGGATAGAAGACAGTATGTCATATAAGCACTCTCGCAAAGACGGTGCGATTGTGCATACCAATTATGATTTTAAAGAAATTGTTCGTCAGACCTTTCAGCGTGCATTGATCACTGAAATCGGTCTACCAGCACTCGATGCCACCAGCAAAGAGTCCGCTAAGATGACGGTCAAGTTTTCGCCAGAAATGTCTACACTGGAATACAGTGGTGGGACAAGGCAGGTGCAACCCGTACCTCTTAGCCCACCGAAACAAAAGCTGTGGACTCCCGCGAACTTCCGTGTGAGAATTCATGGTCTTGATGATGTTTGCCGAAACATCTCTAAGGTTGAGGCCATCAGCATTAAGCAGAACGTGGTCGAAAACACGATTGGTGAGAAGCTAATCTTCGATAAGGAGCCGGCACAAATCGATTTCCCGAATGTCATTTTGACGGTTCCCGAGTCCGATGCGGAGAAGTGGTACAAGTGGCATAAGGAGTTCGTCATCGAGGGCAAGAGCTATTCTCAGAGCGAGAAGCAGGGTGGTATCGAGTATCTGTCGTCGGATCTCGGAAAAACCCTCTTTACTCTCGGACTAGAGAACCTGGGAATCATCAAGTTCACCCCCGACAAGGCCGAGTCCGGTTCAGAAAAGATCCGTAGCGTCAAAATCGAGCTGTACTGCGAGAAGATGACGTTCAAATACCAGTCCGAGTCAACCTACAAGTAATCGCTGAGAGTGAAAGCATGGCATTCAAGACTGAGTTCCCGTTCACACTCCCCAAAGGATATATCGACAGTGAAGGGAAGTTGCATCGCAATGGTGTGATGCGACTCGCCACCGCCAAAGACGAGATCGTTCCGCTTCAGGACTATCGTGTCCAGTCGAACCGCGCCTATCTGGTGATCGTGCTGCTAAGCCGCGTGATCAGCAAGCTAGGCGAGCTGGCGGTCGTGGATACCGAGGTGATCGAGAACCTGTTCTCGACCGATCTTGCGTATCTTCAAGAGTTCTATCGCCGTATCAACGAAGAAGGCGCACCCCGAGTCCATGCGAAGTGTCCCTCGTGTCAGCACGAGTTTGACATCGACTTGCTTGGGGGAGGGGATGGCCGCGTAGTCGGCCAGGGGGGATAACGAGCTACCCCCTGGAGCAGTTGTACCGGGAGGTAGCCTACATCGCCTATCACTTTCACTGGCCGCTTGAAGATGTGCTCAACATGGAGCACGACGAGCGGCACATCTGGCTTCGTGAGATCGCTCGCATCAACCGCGAGATCAACGACGCCCGCAAGCGTGGCTAGCCAGATACTCACTTCTTTAGCCGACGCTCCGTTCCTTCCATCTCCTGAACCTTCGCAATCGAAACCAGGCCGATTCCTATTCGGCTCCTGTTCGATTCCTATCACTCCGTACAGAGACTCCTAAGCGGCTACAGATACCTACCATGGTGCCTCAGAGAGTCGATGGGAGTCGATAGGAGCCTATTTGGGAGTCAAAAAGGAGTCGATTGGGAGTCCTGTGGTAGAGCCCATTTTTTCGAGTAAAACGCCGCGCTTCTCGGGTAAAATGGTGGCGCACAGTTCTCCGAATCCTGTACTTCTGCGACGGTGAGGGAGTCATCCGCTCACCAAAGTCCGTCAAAGGAATTTGCATGGCACCCCGAGAGATCAGACCGCCTGGCGTATATCCACTCGGTGCAGGCGCTCGCTATACCTCACTGACCATCGCTGACACTCATATTGTCGGCTTCGTCGGAATTGCCAACCGTGGGCCGTTGGATGTGCCGGTCCAGCTTCAGTCGTGGGCTGAGTTCATCGAGGTATACGGTCCCAGCAGCGAAGGGCATCTTGCCCGCGCCGTTGAGGGTTTCTTTCTGAACGGCGGTCGTTCCTGCTACGTCGTGCGAGTCGCCCGCAGGCCACGCGCCGGACAGCGTCTGGAAACCTACCACGCCCTGCAAGCGGAGCGAGGGCTGCGTGATGCCTGGGACAAGACGACGCTGCGAGTGCTCGCGCTCAACGAAGGTCGCTGGGGCAACAGCGTGTGGGTGAAGACGACGCGCAGCACCGGGGCCAAGACGCTGCTGACGCTCGATCTGCCGGTGGGGGCAGGACAGGCGCGAGTTACTTCGACGCGAGGTATTGAAAAGGGTTCGCTTTTGCGGATCTTTGATCGGGACAACAGCGACTACATCGTCGTCACTGATATCGACGAAAAGAACAAAGTGCTGTCCTGGGGTTCAGAGACGCCGGTGGTCCGTCGCTATGCAGCGGCCGCCCCAACTTACGTCGAGGTCATCGAATTCGAGATCTATGCCTCGCTGCGCGATCGGCGAGAGGTCTTCAAAGGTCTTCAGCTTCATCCGCTGTCACGTCGCTACGCGCCGCGCATTATCAACGAAGAGTCGTATCTGATTCGACTCGAAGACTTGGGTTCGCACTCACCGTGGCCGAACAACCTACCGATCGAGTCACCGCTCGATAAGCTTACCGGTGGACGCGATGGTACCGAGGGCATCACCGCCGAGGATTTCATCGGCTACGATAACGGACTCGACGACCGACGTGGTCTGATGACCCTTGAGCACGTCGATGATGTCGGACTCATTTGTGTGCCCGACGCCATGCTGGCCTATAAGAGCATGTCGGTTCCCGAGGCGCGCAGCTACGTTCAGCACATCCATGATGCGATGATCGGGATCTGCGAGCGCTCTCAGGACCGTTTTGCCATCCTCGACGCACCGGATACTCGTGACATCGAAGAAGTGCGTCGTATGCGACAGCGGCTAAATACCAGCTTTGCCGCGATTTACTTTCCGTGGGTGGTCGTGGCTGGACCGAACGGCACCCAGCACAAGGTACCACCGTCGGGATTCGTGGCTGGGGTGTACGCTCGTACCGAGCAGCAAAGTGGCGTCCACAAGGCACCTGCCAACGAGCAGATCCTGGGCCTCACGCAACTTACGCTCCCGCTGTCCGATGATCACCTTGGACAGCTCAACTCCGAGGGGATTAATACGATTCGCTCGATGACGGGACGGGGAATACGCATTTGGGGTGCCCGGAGCTGCTCGGAATCCGACGACTGGCGTTATCTGAATGTGCGGCGCTTGTTCATTATGCTGCGCCGAGCGATTGAAAAAGGAACTCAGTGGATATCATTTGAACCCAATACTGTAGAAACCTGGTCGCTGATCGAGCGAGAAGTATCATCGTTCCTTAGTGATCTCTACATTAAAGGGTACTTCGCTGGTAATTCGACCGAAGAGGCGTTTATTGTGAAATGTAACGAAGAGACGAACTCCCATGAAGTTGTCGAGAGCGGTCGCCTCGTCACGGAGATTCGTGTCGCACCGGCGATACCGGCTGAATTTATTTACTTTACGATTGATCAACAAATGGGCGAGCGCATTGAACCGCGCTGAGCAGAGAGGTATCTAAGACATGTCACGCCGCGAGGCACTGCCTGTTTACTACTTCGCCGTTGAGGTCAAAGGAATCCAACAAGGATTCTTCCGCTCTTGCTCGGGCCTAAAGTCCGAGTCAGAGGTCGTAACTATCCAAGAGGGCGGGGTTAACACCACAGAGCTGAAGCTGATGGGGGTCAATAAATATTCAAATATTGTCCTCAAACAGGGATTTGTTGGATCAGAACTGTGGGCATTGCGGCAGGGCTATGTAAATGATGAACCAGGCAAAAAGATGCAGCGCATCGACGGCCTGATTGTTCACTATGGCCCCGGCGGAAAGCGTCTTCACAAGTGGCGGTTCCGCAAAGCCTGGATTTGCAAGTGGGAAGGCCCTGAATTTGACGCCACGAAGAACGAAATATCCGTCGAGACGATTGAAATCGCTCACGAAGAACTGACCTACGAAGGCTAACCAATGTCGGACTCAGAGCGCAATTCGTCGGCACCGGACTTTCAGCCGCTGGGCACCACCGCCTCGCTGCGGATGCTCGGGTCGGTGATGGGCCGCCTGCAAGGTGGCTCGTCGGCACGTGGGGCACAGCCGTCGCGTGGCGAGTCGCCAGCGATGCCGGTTGCGTCGGCCACAGAGCGCGCCTTTGGCGATCAAAAAAGCGCTGCGTCGGTGCGCGGTTCCGAAAATTCTCAAGTCATGTTGGACTCGGCGTGGACGCCACCGGTGTCGCGTCTGGCGATGCAGCTTCAGGACCAGCGCGAGTCTTCCGCACCGCTGTGGAGCACGCTGCCGAAGGCTGATCTGAAGCCGGTTGTCAAAGCCATCGAGGCCGACCTGGGTGCCTATCAAGCGGCGGCCAGCAGCGGACGGGCGATGCGCCCCGAGCTGGCACTGCTCGAAGGACAGGGTGACGAGGGGCAGGCCGCTGCGGGTCGTGGCGGTAGCTCTTCGTCGCAGATTCAGCGGGCTGCGGTTGATGCCTCGACGCGTCTTCTCGATGCGGTTCGATCACAGGCGGCGAGCCAAGCGATCGCATCAGATAATCGCATATCGCTCGGTGATTTGACGCTTATCGCTTTTGCAGATAGCAAAAAGCAGATGGCAGCGGCGGCCTCACATGCTGAGCACACGCCTGATACGCATCCGCTCAAGAAAGCTATCGATAATTCTGCAAATAAGAAAATGATGGAGGACCGGAAGGGTTTTGAAACCAAGCTCAAGAAGGTTGCTGAGCTGGCACTTGAAAGCCTAGAAAAGTCCAAGCGGATTGCTAAGGAAAGGTTCGGATCACATGGCTGAACTAGAGAAAGCAGAGCTCCACGACTGCGACCGTGGCGGCAAGTTGACGGTACTCTTTAACCCCAAAGAGTTTACGGTCGAAAAGCAAGTCCAGTGGACCCAGAAAGAGGGCGCCATGACCGATGAGCCCCCCGAGGAGTTCACCAAGCCGACCCCTGCGAATTTGACCGTAACACTGCACTTCGATACCTACGAGCAGAAGAGTTCCGTAATGGAATATACCTCGAAGGTGGAAAAGCTTGCGCTGATTATCAGCAAAGAGAAGCCCCGCCCGCCGCTGTGCAAATTTGTGTGGGGTAAATTTGTGTTTCAAGGGGTTGTTGAGTCCGTTCAGCAGAAATTCACGATGTTTCTGCGGGATGGAACACCGGTTCGCTGCGAGGCCACTGTCAAGATGAAGAAGGCCAAATCCGCAGAGACCGGTAAGAAGTAAGGTAGCAAGAGAGGCTAGTCATGCCGGATACCCAGAGCCCCAAGGTCAGTCTACCGAAAGTACTCGTCGGTGGCAAAGAGATTGAGCTGAGCAACATCTCAAGCTTGGTGGTCAAAAAAGATCTTGATCAACCCGACTATGTACAAATCTCACTCTCGAACCTTGCCGACAGTGAAAGCGGTGGAGACAAGTTCTCTGCTTCGCTCAAGCCGGGTACCGATCTGATCGTCAAGATCAAGGTTGAAGGCGAAGGCGAGCAAGAGCTATTCAAAGGCTATGTGCATGGCGATGATCCCACCTACGATGCCCATTCAACGGTATCGACGGATTTGCAGGGAATGAACGCTATGCATAAGCTGACGCGTGGCCGTAAGACCCGCACGTTTACCAATCAGACGGATCAGCAGATCGTTCAAAAGGTCATTAGTGAGGCCGGTCTGTCGGTCGATTTCGGGCGCGAACCGCCAACGCTGCGTCACGAGCACCTGCACCAGAACAACATGACCGACCTGGAATTTCTGCGCATGCGGGCAGCCCGCACGGGTCGTGTGATCTTCTGTGAAGACAAGAAGATTTTCTACACCAAGCGCGAAAAGGATCAGGGGCCGGTTTCTACTCTCGACTACAACACCGAGGGTAGCGGTGCTCTCGAGAACTTCAAGCCGAAGATGTCGACGGCGGGCCAGGTCAAGAAGGTGATCTGCCACGGCTGGGATCCATTTCAGTCGACTCGTAAGGCCCAGATGATGGAGTGCAAAGCCGAGGGTGGCGCTTCTCCTCTTGGTGGAGAGGGCGGTAGTAGTGCATTCGGTGACAATCCCGAGCTGCACATCTTCGATATTCCCTTCCGTTCGAAAGAAGAGGGCGATTTGCTTGCAAAGTCGATCCTGGAAGAACGGCAGATGAACTTCATCAATGCTGAAGTGACCGGGCTTGGTGATTCCAAAATCAAACCTGGCAAAGTGATTGAGCTGAAGCTCGGCAAATCCGAGAGCCGCTTTAACGGCAAATACTATGTCGTTGGGTGCGAATTCTCCTATTCTCATAGTAGTTCGGGAATGGGCGAAGGCTCGGGCATGGGCGGCTTTAAAGGCAAGTATAAGCTTCAGCGCGACGCTGGCATGTAGACCCGATCGGGGCTGCCTCTTGACGGGTTTCTGCTCCTTCCGACCGAATCCTCTCTTTCAGTACTGAATCTCACTCGACCTCACATGGACGACTCGGCTTGCTCCCCGCGGCGCACCTCTTCGGTTCTGATTGCGGGCGTGAATCGACGCTGTCAGGGTGCAGACGGTTTGCCGATGTGCGGTTTTGCTTGGTAGGGTAAGAGGATGGCAGGGTTGCAGCATCCGAGTCCAACCACCGCGGCGCATAGACGTCGTCGGGTGTGGATTTCGGCCGTGTTGCTGTCTACTGTGGGGCATACCCTGCTGCTCCCGACGCTGCTTGCCCGACTGACAGAGAAGGTCGAGTTACCGCTGGAGCTGACCTATCTCGATCCGGACAGCATCGGGGATTCAGCGACGACCGATTCGGCCAATCCTGTGCCGTTGTCCCCGGAAGCGGAGTCAAAGACCCAACCGAAGGACAAGCCGCTCGATCCGAAGAAGCAGCCGGTCGAGGACGAAAAGGTCGCTGAGCGTCGCGAGAAGAAGCCGGAGCCGGAAACGCCGCAGCCGAAGCCCGAGGTAAAGCCACTCGAGGTCACGGTGATGCCGCACCTCAAGATGGTGGACCAAGAGCAGTTTCCCGATGAGCAAGACAACAAAGATGCGCGCTATCTGGCCCAGAAAAACCACGCTGCAGCGATAGATACTCAGGCGAATTCTCGCAATCTGATTCAACAAATCCCGGGGGAAACACAAGCGAGCGCACCGTCAGAGAACCAGTCTCCGCAGATCGGTGAAGCGCAGCAGAAGTCAGCGGAGCTTCAGGATCGACCGGGTGATCCGAAGCGGTTGCCGCAGCAAGCACCTCCACCGACGCCGGTGGCCAGGATGCCGAACTTGGCGGTGGCGATGGCTGCCCAGCCGAGCGCCAAGCAGAGCACTCCCGAGGCGCAGAGTCTGGGTCGTGAGCAGTCGCCAGGTGGCGAGACGATGCTCGGCGACGGACAGGTGCTACTCAAGCAAGGCGGCGGGGCCGAGTCTCGAGAGAGTCAAGGTCGAGCCGAGCGTGCGGAAGGTGTCGCGGGTGCCCCGGGGCTTAGCCCGTCGCGGCTGCGCTATCAGGACTACGATCGAATTGTCGGCTATGACGTGGCCGAGTCCGAGCGTCGGACGGCCGCACGTGCGGAGCGTTCGCAGGGCATGGGCCGCTGGGACCGCATCATGGCCAAACAGGCGCTGTTTCGAGCCTCGCTCGAAAATTTCACGCCGAACGTGCGGGTAGGCAACCAAAGCGAGTTGGGCACCCGCGCTCATCCGTTCGCGGCCTACATTGCGCAGGTTCACCGTCAGATCCACCGCTTTTGGGGGGATGGATTCTTGGCAGACCTCGATCGCAAGGTTGGGTCCGATGTGTACGACCGTAAGTTGGTGACGGCGCTTGAGCTGTCGATCAAGCCCGACGGGACGCTCGGTCAGGTGGTGATTGCACGGACGTCGGGAGTGCTGCCGTTTGATGCTGCCGCGATCGATGCGGTGGGCAGCGCGGCCCCGTTCGGTGAGCCCCCGCAGGCGATCAAGAGTCGTGACGGAAACGTCTACATTACCTGGCATTTTCACCGCGATGAGCGGCAGTGCGCGACGGACTTTGTCAATGCTCACATCCTGACGACGCCGCCGAAAGCAGGCTCGGGGACGCCATTGCCACCAGCGAGTAAGCCACTGGTGGCTTCGGCGACCAAATCGAGGGAAGAGCCGCGTGGCGATCAGCCATCGGAATTGCAGCAAGCACCGCGACCAGCTCCCGCCCGTCTTTCGCTTGGTGTGCCTCGCAGTGGCGGTTCACGCGGGGCCGGAATCGACTCGGTCGAGCCTGCAGCACCGATCAAGGCCAACGCGCTCACCAAAGTGCCAGATGATGCCAAGAGTGCCGCAGAACGCTGGCTGGACGCGTTCGAGCGCAAGGACGCCAAGCGGATGAGCGCGGGCAGTGCCTTGCCGTTTACCTCCGGCGGCAAGCCGATCGCGAGCGATGCGACCACTTTGCGGGCTTTCTTCGACGAGATGATGTCCGAGGGCATCCCGAAACGCGATCGGCTCCACTTTTACACGCTTCCTGAGGTGCGCACCCGTTTGGGTCGGGTACCGCGTGGCTCCGACGGTGATGAGGTTGCGTTTGCTTGGGTCGAGCAGGGCGGCGAAGATTTGATCTTGCTCCTAGAGCCGACCGACAAAGGCTGGAAAGTGGTTGGCCTTGAGCGCTAGTCGAAGGTCGCCGTGAGCGGCACCTCGTGTTATTGGTCAAAATCATGCGACTGATCCCCTACGCACTGTCCGATGTTGGCCGCAAGCGAGCGCACAACGAGGACAATTTTCTCGTCGCTGAAAATCTGGGCCTGTTCGCTGTCGCGGACGGGATGGGCGGCCACCAAGCGGGCGAGATGGCCAGTCGCTTGGCGATCGAAAAGCTTCGCGACCAGGTCAAAGCGCCAGCGCGGGCGGCGACCCGGGCCGAAAACCTGGCATCGTTTACCCGGGCAATGATGACCGTGGGGGCCGATATCTTCGACGCCGCGCAGGCCGATCCCGACTTGGAAGGGATGGGTACGACGCTGACTGCGCTGTGGGTACAGGGACGGCGAGCGTACATTGCTCATGTCGGAGACTCGCGAGCGTACCTGTATCGCGATGGCAAAGTGCAGCAACTGACCTTCGATCACTCCTGGGTCGCCGAGCAGGTTCGTGCAGGTTTTTTGACCGAGCAGGAAGCTCGCGAGTCGCGCTTTCGTCACATCATCACCCGTTCGGTTGGTTTTGAGCGTGACGTGCAGGTCGATGGGAGCGTCACGCCAGTTCGGGTCGGTGACTGCCTGATCCTGTGCAGTGACGGACTGTCGAACTTCGTCGAAGAAGCCGATCTCGTCGAAGTCTTGAGTCGCCAATTGTATCGAGACGTGCCCCAGGTGCTGGTCGACTTGGCCAACGCTCGAGGCGGTGACGACAACATCACGGTGGTTCTGATCCACATCGCCAACGACCTCGGACCCGAGGGTCGGCTGACCTTGCCAGCCTCGTCATCCTCCTAGCGGCGATTGCACCTGGCTGCAGCGTTTGCGTTCCACCGAGCGCCTCCACGATCTATCACTTGTAGCCGTCAGGGTCGCTCGTTACGATGCGCCGTCTTTTCGGGTTGAACTTGCTTAACGGAGGCACCGATGCGGCACTCATCGTCGAGCTGGCTTACTCAGATCGGTCTGGTCCTTGGGCTGTGGATCGCTCAGCCCGGCTGTGCGGTCGACTCACGCGAGTCGGGCGAATACAGCAGCCCCGACCCGCTAAACCCCGATGGTGATAGCTGCAAAAGCGGCGAAAAACGATGTCAAAGTGGCGCGTTTCAGGAGTGCAGCAGCGGAAAGTTCGTGAGCAAAGCGGACTGCGGGGTGGCAGGGCGGATCTGCGATCCACAGCGCGGGTGCCTGGACTGTTCGCCGGTTTTGCCGACCACCTGCGTGGGTGACAAAGTCTTCACCTGCAATGCGAACGGCACCATCGGGGATGAAAAAGAAACGTGCCAGCCGATGAGCTGTCGTGGCGGACGCTGCTCGACGGTATGTAGCCCGGGAGCGGAGCTAATCTACGTCGTCGATACCGACAACCGACTCCTTAGCTTTAATCCTCGCGACGGCAAGTACGAGTTCAAGTTGATCGGCACGCTGTCGTGTCCGGCGGGTAACTCAATTGGAGGAGGTGGCAAAGCCACGCCATTTTCCATGGCTGTCGATCGCCAAGCGCGGGCATGGGTGCTGTATTCGAGCGGTGAGATTTTTTGGGTGAACACCACTGATGCGAGCTGCAAGCCGACCGGATTCGCCACCCGTCAGAGCAGCTTTGAGACGTTTGGTATGGGCTTCGTTTCCGACGCCGAGGGCAGCGAGAAAGAGACGCTGTTTGTCGCTGGCGGTTCCTACAGCAATCAGAGCGTCGCTGACCTGGCAACCATCGATTCCTCCACGCTTTTGCTAAAGAAAATTGCCGGACTCAAGCTATCCGGTCAGAGCAGCCCCGAGCTAACCGGCACCGGCAAAGGCGAGCTGTACGGCTACCACCCTGGCAGCGCGCCGTTTATCGGACAGATCGACAAAGCCTCGGCTGGAATCCTTCGTCGCTGGAACTTGTCGTCCATGGGCAACAGTCCCTCGGCGTGGGCGTTTGCTCACTGGGGCGGGCGTTTTTACATCTTCATCACCGCCAATGTAAGCGGCAGTGCTAGGTCGATGGTTTTCGAGTTCGATCCCGGCACGGGCAAGGCCGTTGAGGTCAAAACGAACGCCAGCTATCGGATTGTTGGTGCCGGGGTATCGACGTGTGCACCGGTGATCATCGGCTGAGCGCAGCGTCGCGAGCAGCGCGTCTCGTGAAGACTAGGATTGCCTGCTGAGCCGAGCGGCGGCGAGGAGTTCGGTGAACGCTTCGTCGAATCGTCCGGTCCGTGCTCGCAGGCGAGCCAAGCGATCGTGTAGATCGGCACTGTCTTGCGGGCTGACAGCTTGTGATTCCGCGAACGCTTGCTCGGCGGCCAAAAAGTCGCCACCCAGCACCAGCGCATCGCCCAGAGCGCGGCAGAGCAAGGCTCGACCGGGTCCACCGGTCGTGTAATGAAGTCCAGCGCGCAGCGTTTGGATGGCCCGCGGTGGATCTTTGAGTCGTAGAAGAGCCGACGCATAGGCGATTCGGGCTTCGTAATACGACGGGATTAGCTGCACGGCGGCCTGGAGATCCTGACAGGCGTCGTCGAGTTCGTTGTTCCGAAGCTCGGTGCAGCCACGGGTGTAGTAGCGGCGAGCCATCAGCGCGCTCATCAGTCGATCTCCAGGAGGCCAAAGCGACCGCCAGGGCTTTCAGGTTTTTCCGTTTGAGCCTTGTCAGGACGAGCCGGAGCCGCCGCTGCGGGCGCAGTTGCTGGGGTCGTGGCCGGAGCCGCCGCTGGAGTCGCAGCCGGGCGTGCCGCAGCCGGACGTGTGGCCGTCGCAGTCGCCGTTGGACGCGCTGGGGTTGGGGCTGCTTGTGGACGGGTTCCGCTCGCATGTCCCACGGCATGGACTCCGGGGACTGCTGTTTCTCTAGACTCAGTCCCAGGGCTGGTACTCGCTGGCGGTTGGGCAGGTGGCGGTGCCGGTGCTGCAGCCATCGGCTGGACGTTTACCACGCGCTGCATCGGGAGCGGCTCGGGGCGACTGTCAGCGGTCTCGAGAGGATGCAGCCGACCGTCCACCCGAACCATGACGCGTCCGCCTTGTAACTCAAACAGACGCAGCTCGGGAAGATCCAGTCGAAGCTGAAGCCGCTCGATGACCTGCGCGAAGCTGAGTCCGGTTAGCTCATCCTGGAGCTGCATCGCCGGTGGTGCGCCGCCCTCGACGACGTACTGACGGAACACATGGGTCAGGATCTCTAGAAGCTGGTCGGGCTCGAAGCGGGATAGCGCCTCGCGGATCTCTCGGGTCTGGCGGCGTGGGTCAATGCGATCGCTCATGGTTGTCCTTGCCTCACAACGCGCTTGAAAAAGTCGGCTCCATGGGGCTACGCCAGCGGTTGGTTTAGGGCCGATCCACCGACGAGAGAGGTCGGCATTTCGGCACCCATTGTGACGCACTGCACCAGGGTGCATTGATCGACCACCGCGTCGCGGAGCAGTGCTCGATGGAGGTTACATTTGATAAGCAGGGCCCGCCGAAGGTCAGCGCGCAACAGGTTCGTCGAAACAAACTCGCATTCGATCACCGTCGCGTCGGACAGTTGGGCCCGAATCAGCTCTGGGGCACCGTTTTCGACGCTGACCTTGAGCTTGATGAGGGTCGCGCCACGAAACTTGATGCCGTAAGCGCGGTTTGGAAACAGAGAGCAGTTGCCGAAGTACGCTTTGTCGGCGCGCAGGTTGTCCATGTCGCAGCGCCCAAACTCGGTGCCTTCGACCAGGGCTTTTTCCAAGCACAGTTCGGTGAGGTTACAGTCAGTGAACACCGCTCGATTGAGCGTCGCTGACGTCATGTTGGTGCTGCGCGCACTCGTCCTCAGGAACTTGGTGCGGTTCAGTGTCGCGCCTGTGAGGTTCGACTCGTCGAGAGAGCAGTCCTCGAAGGTGACGTCGCTCAGATCGGCTCCGATCAGCGAGACGCCCTGAAGCCATAGCTTCTTAATCGTGCAGCCACGAAGCTCTTTGTCGCGGTAACGAATGAGCAACTGCTCTTTGCTTTCGATCACATCCGACATGTGTCTCCGTCGCTGACTAGGCCATCCCGAAGTCGCTCTGCGAGTTGGGATTCGAGCGCAAGTCCTGCTGCTGGTTCTCTTTTTCGTACTGCTTGAGCGCTTCCTTCATGACTTCGGTCATGTGCGCCTTGAGATCCTTGCCGTATTCCTCGTGTGCGTGCTTGTCCGTCTCCGCTCCGAAGGATGCGGCGTAAGCGTCTTGCTCGCTGTGCGCTTCTCGTTCCATCGGTGACGACGGATCGCCAGCCCCGTGAAAGTGCAGGCCGCGCTGCTGCTGACGGACGTGGGTGAGTTCGTGCGCGAGGAGTGCACCACCTTGCACCGTCGAGAAGTTGCTCTGCCAGCCTTCGCGAACCAGAATCATTTCGGTGCCACCGACGGTAACGGCATCGGCGCGATAGCGCGAGGTGACTTCCTCGGCGAGTGGGCCTCGATAGACGCGAACCCCGCCGAAGTTACCGCCGAGACGACGTTCCATCGCCGACCGTGTGTGCAAATCGAGTGGCTCGCCGCGACCCGAGTCGCGAACGATCAGCTTCGACAGCATGCCCGGATCGTATTTTCGGGCGATTTCGTGATCCAAGCGAAATGCTTGCTCGTCCTTGTCCTGCTGAGCAGGGCCAGATTGCTTGGTCATAAAGACTCCTCGCGTATTAGCCAGTTTACTTCATTTCGATTATCGGGGGAGCCGCCTTCTCGGTTGTCATCTTCCGACGAGAAGACCTCTTGCGAAGACGTTCGGAGTGTGATGAAAGTGCCCCCATTACCGACATCGCCCACCCTGTAGACACCTGTGTGCATTGCCGAGTCCGCACGAGCAGTGACCATCAAGCCCCGGTGACTTCACCCCATCAACCAGCGACGCGGAAAATCTGAACTAACAGACCCTTCATCCTGACATGTGACAGCGAAAATGACACCACCGCTGAATTCCGAATCTACGCCGATGAGCGCGAGCTGGGCCGTCCGCGATCTTCGCACTCTGTGGCATCCATTTACCCAGCAAGCCGAATGGCAGCCTCTGGTGATCGTTGCTGCTGAGGGCAACTACCTGATTGACGAGCACGGGCAGCGATATCTCGACGGAGTTTCATCGCTGTGGGCAAATCTTCACGGACATCGGCACCCGACGATTGATGCCGCGATCGCGAAGCAACTGGCGACGTTGTCACACTCCACACTGCTGGGGCTGAGCCATCCGACAGCCATCGAACTCGGTGAGCAACTGGTGGCGCTGGCACCACCGGGGCTGCAGCGAGTGTTTTACTCGGACTCGGGCAGCACCGCTGTCGAAGTCGCGCTGAAGATGGCGTTTCAATTTCACCGGCACGGCGGCGATACCAAGCGGCAGCGCTTTTTGGCGCTTCGCAACGCCTATCACGGCGACACACTCGGCTCTGTTTCCGTCGGCGGAATCGACCTATTCCATCGATTGTTCTCGCCGCTATTGTTTCATACCGAACGCGTGGAACCGACGCTGTCTGCGCTGGATTCGGCCTTCGCAGAGCACGGACACGAGCTGGCGGCTTTTGTGGTCGAGCCGCTGATTCAGGGGGCTGCCGGGATGCTGCTTCAGCCGCCCGGATTTTTGCAGCGTGCCCGAGAGCTGTGCGATCGCCATGGCGTGTTGCTGATTGCTGATGAAGTAGCGACCGGATTTGGTCGTACCGGCAAGATGTTCGCCTGTGAGCACGTCGACGTCTCGCCGGATTTTCTGTGCATCGCCAAGGGACTTTCTGGCGGCTATTTGCCGCTTGCCGCGACCCTGACCACAGAGCCGGTGTACCGGCGATTCCTTGGGCGACGGAGTGAGCAGAAGACCTTTTTTCATGGCCATACCTTCACCGGCAATCCGCTCGGTTGTGCCGCTGCCCTCGCCAGCTTGGCGATTTTCCGTGAAGAGCGGGTGCTGGAGTCGTTGCCCGTCAAAATCGCCCTGCTGGCTCAGCTACTCGGTGAACAGTTTGCGCAACATCCCAATGTCCGTGAAATCCGTCGCTGTGGCCTGATGGTCGGAATCGAGCTTGGGCGTGATCGCGAGCGAGCGTTTTCGACTGAGCTGGCCATCGGGGCACGGGTTTGTGAGCAGCTCCGTCGGCATGGCGTCATCTTGCGGCCGCTAGGCGATGTCGTCGTGCTGATGCCGCCGCTGTCCATCACCTGCGATGAGCTGCACCGCTTGGTCGATGCGACCCGGCAGGCGCTGGATGAAGTGATGGCGGCCCTCATGTCCGAGGAACCAGCCGCGTGAAGCGCTTTGTGCTTGTGACGGGTACCGATACCGGTGTGGGCAAGACCACCGTCAGCGTGGCGTTGCTTGGGGCGTGGGCTCGACGGGGTTGGCGGGTGCGACCGTATAAACCGATCGAGACAGGACTTTGCGAACGCAGCGTGGACAGTGATGCGTCGAGACTGGCCTTGGCGGTTGGTCTGCAAGAGCCACAGACCTCCTATCTGCGCTTCAAGCTGCCGGTTGCGCCAGAGGCTGCTGCGGCGGCGGAAGGAACGCGGATCGACGTTGATCGACTCGTCGAGGCGTGTCGAGCTCTCCCCGGGGATTATGTCCTGATTGAGGGAGCGGGAGGTTTGCTGGTACCGATCGCGCCGGGCTTTGTGGTTGCGGACTTGGCGCTGGCGCTCGGGGCTGGACTGCTGTTGGTCGGGCGGACGCAGCTTGGAACCATCAATCACACCTTGCTGACACTGGCGGAAGCGCGACGGCGTGGCTTGCCGGTAAGCGGTGTCATCTTGAACCGACTCCGCGCTGAGATCGGCCCGGAAGAAGCGGATACCCTACAGCTGATCGCATCACATGGTGGCATCACGCCACTCGGCCCGTTTCCGTGGAGCGAACAACAGGATCGCGATACGTTGGCGACCTTGGCGGCTCGGCACCTACCCATCGAAGCGCTGTTTGAGCAGGCGTTTGCTACCAGGCAGACCGTTCGCGACGGACGGGAATGAGCGCACGGTGGCGACTGTTGTGCGTGTAGTGGCGGTGGCCTCTATCTGGTTGTCAGGCCTTGTATATCGACCGGTCGGTCAAAAATAGCTGGCAGAGCGTTGACCGATCGTTCAAATTAACCAGCAATGCGCAAGCGCAGCGACCAAAACACGGGCCCTGTCCGTGAAGCAGGACAGACGGCTTCGGTGCCTCCCGAATCCAGCGCCGTGAAAGAGGCCCGGCAGCGAATTTGTCACGCTGCCTTTCAGCTGTTTGGGACGCGGGGTTATTCGTGCACCTCGATTCAGGACATTGCTGACGCTGCAGGTGTCAAAAAGTCGATCCTGTACTACTACTTTGCGAGCAAAGAGGATCTGTATCAGTCGTTGCTCGTGGAAAGTGCGAGCCATCTGCGTGGGCTCCTTCATGAGGGGCTGAAGGCGGCGGGTCTGAACGTTGACGAAGCGGCTGAGCTTGGGTCCGTAGGCGCGAGTGCGGAGGCAGCTCTGGCGACGCTGGCAGAAACGATTTTGATGCTAGCGCGGGAGAATCGTGAATCCGTGCGGTTTTTCCTATCGCACATCTTTGCGGTCGACTCGGATCGTCCGCCGTGCAGTGCGGTAGCGATTGAACAAGTGCCGCAGACGCTGATTCTGGCTGCTGCCGAGGCTGGCGTGGCCGTTGGCGAGCTTACCGGAAATCCGCGTCTGCTGGAGTGTTTGATTCTTGGAGGCATCCAGGTTTCAGTGATTCGTCATCTTCGCTCGCCTGAGCAGTTTCCGCTTCTGACGGGAGTGGGACGGGCGCTGGTGCAGGCAGCGGTACAGGGGTTTCGGCCCAATCGAGCGGGACCAAAGGGCGGTGATGGCCGCCAAGAGAAGCAAGACGACGCCGGTCGTCTGGTGAAAGCGAAAAGGATCAGCCGTGCGTAAAGCGACACTGTATTTGCTGCTGGTGGGAGCGTTCTCACTCGCAGGTTGCAAAAAAGACGCGAGCAAGACCGCAGGGACGGCCGCGTCTCAGCCCAAGGTCTTGCGGGTCGAAACGGCGAGCGCCGTGAAACATACCTTCAGCGGACGACTGCCGATCACAGGCGAGCTCAAGCCGCTGCATGAGGTGACCTTGAAGTCGAAGGTTGGCGGGACGGTTGTGCTGCTCAACTTCGACGAAGGCGACCCGGTCAAGAAGGGCGATCTGATTGCCAAGATTGACTCGGGGAACCAGCAGGCCCAGCTTCGTTCGAATGCCGCAGCCGTGGCAATTGCCGAGGCGCAGCTCTCACGAAGCCGAGCCGACTTCGAGCGCGTGAGCCATGACGCTGAGCGAGTCGACAAGCTGCATGCCTCCGGAGCCGCGGACCAGAAGACCTTTGACGACTCCAAGAGCGCAATGAAGCTGGCGCAGGTGTCGGTACAGGCAGCGATGGCGCAGCTCGATCAGGCTCGGGCGGTGCGTGATCTGGCAAAAAATGCCGTCGGTGAGACCAAGTACATCGCACCGATCTCGGGTGTGATTGGCCGTCGTGGCGTGTCCCTGCATGAGTACGTCGACACGATGAAAAACCGCGACATTGTGACCATCGTCGACAATTCGGCAATGGAACTGGTTGCGCAACTTGCGGCTGACTTGGCCTCGGGAATTACCAAGGGCGCACGGGTGGAGTTTCAGGTCAACGCGCCAACGCCCAAGACCCTGGAAGGCGAGGTCACGGCGGTGAGTCCAACCGTCGATCCGCGAACGCGTACCATTCGCCTGCGAGTGCGCATTCCCAACAACGAAGGCGTGCTCAAGGGCGGCATGTACGCAACGGGAAACGTCATTTCTGGCGGTGAACGACAAGGTATCGGTGTGCCCCTTGTGGCAGTACGCGAAGAGACCGTGTCACCGCCTGCGGACCTTGATGGCGATGGTGAGGATGACAAGCAGAGTGTGATCTGGCGCGTGGCCGGAGACACCGTGGAAAAAGTGGTGATCCGAACCGGAGTGACGGACGGTGATGTCACCGAAATCGTGGGCGGAGTACAGGCTGGTGACCAAGTCGTGATCTCTTCGCCAACGGGGCTCAAAAGTGGCAGCAAGGTGACCGTCCAGCACTCAACGGCAGTAGCGCAGCACAAGAGCCCGTAACTTTTTGACGACCGCGACCGCCGATTCGAACGATTCGAAACGGCGCGTCGCATGGGGTGGAGGACACCGTGGTTCTCTCAGATATTTCGATCAAACGGCCCGTGTTCATCACGATGATCATGCTGGCCTTCGTCGTGCTTGGCGGATTTGCGTTTCGACGCTTATCCGTCGATGAGTTTCCGAACGTAGATTTGCCGGTCATTACCGTGACCACTGTCTGGCCCGGGGCGGGTCCAGAATCGGTCGAGAGTGACATCAGCAAGAAGATCGAGGAATCGCTAAACACCGTCGCTGGTGTGAAGCAGATTAGTTCACAGTCACTCGAAGGTGTGTCGAGTGTCGTCGTGGTCTTCCACTTGAACGTCAAGATCAACGATGCCGCAAACGACGTTCGTGAAAAGATCTCGCGCATCAAGTCGGACCTGCCGCAAGACGCGAAGGACTCGTTGATCGAGCGGCTCGATCCCGGCGACAAGCCGATCTTGGCGCTGGCTCTGTCTTCGGATGCGTTGTCTCTCAAAGAGCTGACGGAGCTGGCTGATTCGTCGCTGCGCAAGAAGCTGGAGAACGTGCCAGGCGTCGGCAAAGTGACGCTGGTTGGTGGCGCAAAGCGTGAAATCGAGGTGCTGCTTGACCCGGCGCGACTCGACGCCCGAAATTTGCTGCCGACGGATGTTATCAATGGGCTTAAGTCGTCGAACTTAGACTTGCCTGCTGGGCGCATCGAGAGAGGCTCGCAAGAGACGCTGCTACGCGTGGCCGGCCGAGTTCATGAGGTGCGGGAGTTTGCCGAGCTGCCGCTGCGTATGCCGACGGGCGGAGTGACGCGGTTGGGCGACGTGGCGACGCTGCGCGATGGGACAGAGGAAAAGCGGAGCTTGTCGCTCGTCACGCGTGGTCTGTGGAGCGAGGGTTCCAAGGATTACAACGTCAAACCATCGGTGGCCCTGGAGATTCGGAAGCAGTCCGGCCAAAACACCGTGCAGGTTGCCGATTCGGTGCGTGAGCGTATGGCAGAGCTCCGTGGAGAGCTGCCCGCAGAGGTTCAGCTCGACGTCGTGATCGATAACTCGGTGTTCATTCGAGCGTCGGTAAATCAGGTGGAAGAAGACCTGTTGCTCGGTGCCATCTTGACGGTCGCGATCGTGTTTCTGTTTTTGCAGAGCTGGCGGTCGACGGTGATCACCGGTTTGACGTTGCCAATCTCGGTCATTGGGGCGTTTACAGCGATTTGGGCAGCGGGCTTTACGCTCAACCAACTGACGCTGCTCGCGCTGACTCTTGCGATCGGACTTCTGATCGACGACGCGATCGTGGTGCGCGAAAACATTGTCCGACACGCCGAAATGGGCAAAGACCACGTTCGTGCCGCGAAAGAGGGCACCGATGAGATCGGTCTCGCGGTTTTGGCAACGACGTTTTCGATCATCGCGGTGTTCGTCCCCGTGGCGTTCATGGGCGGCATCATCGGCCGCTTCTTCTTCCAGTTTGGCATCACGATCAGCGTCGCGGTGCTGCTGTCGCTGTTCGTGTCGTTCACGCTCGATCCGATGATGTCGTCAGTGTGGCCGGAACCGCATCACAAGGATCCGTCCCAGCGAAACATTTTCATGCGAGCGATCGGCGGTTTTAACACCGCCTTTGATCGGCTCTCGGTGGGCTATCGGTCGGTGATCGCCTGGGCGCTACGGCATCGGATTGCCACCGTCGGCCTGACGTCGCTGATCTTTGGGGTCACGATAGGCATAGCACCGCTCGTCGGATTTTCGTTCTTCCCTGAGACAGATCGCGGCGAGTTTATTGTTATGTTGCGTACACCCGTCGGTAGCTCGCTCAATTACACCGACACCAAGGCCCGCGAAATCTTACAGCGCATCCACGAAGACGGTGACATCGCGTATACGTACTCGACGATCGGTGCCGGTGCGACCGGTACCGTCACCGAGGGCCAGGTCTACGTGAAGCTGAAGAGCAAGAAGGAACGCAAACGCAGCATTTTTCAGATTCGTCCCGAAGTCCGTGAGCGGATTTCCCAGCTCGTCGATGTTTCGACGTCAGTGGTAGACGCTGGAGGCGTCGGTGGGCCGCAGTCACCGCTGCAGATCAGCGTCAAGGGTCCGGATTTGACGCAACTCGATGCAATCTCGAAGCAGGTGCTGGCGCGGGTGCAGGCTACGCCGGGCGCGGTCGACGTGCAGATCAGCCAAGAAAACACCAAGCCCGAGCTTCGGTTGGCGATTGATAGGCAACGTGCGGCCGACCTTGGTGTGTCGGTCGCCGAGATTGCAACGACGCTGCGGGTGCTGGTCGCTGGTGACCTTGCCGGCAACTTTGAGGACAAAAACGCTGAGACGTACAACATTCGCGTTCGCTTGCCCTCGACGGGAAGGACGAGCCAGAAGGACATTGCCCGCCTGTTTGTGCCGGGTGCGATGCGAGCGGAAGGCGGTCGGACGCTGGTGGCGCTTGACCAAGTGGCCAACCTTTCTCGTGGCGTCGGACCGTCGAAGATCAACCGAATCGATCTGGCTCGTGAGGTACGCATTACCGGCGGCGTTGAGGGTCGTCCACTCGGTGACGTCTCGACCGACATCAAGAACGCGGTCGCCAAGCTGGATCTACCCCAGGGCTACGTCGTCGACTTGGGTGGGCAGAGCAAAGACCTCAAGGAAACCGTCGGCTACTTCGTCGAGACGCTGTTCCTCGCGATCGTGTTTATCTACTTGGTGCTCGCGTCGCAGTTCGAGAGCTTTTTACAGCCGCTGGCGATCATGCTGTCACTGCCGCTGTCGCTGATCGGCGTGTTTGGGGCCATGTTGGTATCTCGTGGGACGATGAACATGATGAGCATGATTGGACTCATCATGCTGATGGGACTGGTGACCAAAAACGCCATCTTGCTCATCGACAATGCCAACCAGCGACGGACCGAAGGACTTGGTCGCGAAGAGGCCCTGATTGCCGCCGGTGAGATTCGGCTTCGCCCGATTCTGATGACGACCCTGGCGATGATCTTCGGCATGCTGCCGCTGGCGTTGGCACTCGGTGAGGGCTCGGAGTTTCGGTCCCCAATGGCGCGTGCCGTCATCGGTGGGTTGATTTCCTCGACGGTGCTGACACTGGTGGTGGTTCCCGTGGTCTACACGTATCTCGACAGCCTCGGTGACTTTATCGTCAGCAAGTTTGGTAGTGGCAACGAACCGCATGCTGGGGAACATCTGCCACCACCGGTTCTTGCGCACCGCCTTGTGGCCGAGCCTGGTGCTGAGTTGACGCCGCTGCCGATGGCCCGGCCTATGAGCCAAACGGACCTCGCGATCGTTCGCGACGGCGACATCCTTCGCAAGTAACACGCAAGCTCAGTTACTGTCTGCCGGGCGATGAAAAGCCATGTCTTCCTCGGAAATCGCATGGCACTTCATTGACCGGCGTCGTCTGCGACTGTTATCGTTTTTAGAGCTTTCGAAGCTTTCACCATGCGGACCCTCACTTTTCAAAAGCGTGCGTGTTTCCGTCGGAGATCCACTTCTACGTGGAGTAGACTCTGTTTTTGGGTAGCGCTCTTTTGCCTTGGGGCCTGGCCACTTCGCGATGGCGAAGCGCAGAAGCTGCCCACGGTGACGATTACCGGCGATCCGATTGCGCCGAATCCCCGCGACGACAAAGGCAAAATTCTGCCTGGAAAGGGACTGTGTGCGGCGTTTCGTCTGCTCGGTGTTGGCGGGGATCCGAATACCGTGTTCAAGCCACGCGGACCTGGGTTCCCCAATAGTGGTGCCACCGACTTTCCTGACTCGGTGAATGCCTTCATGGATGGCACCACCGGTGGACCGATGAGCGGGATGCGCGTCGATGAGACGATGCTCACGCCGTTTGATCTGACAAACTTTGTTGATCCTCCTGGTCTCGACAGTCGTGGCGACTTCATTAGCACCCGCGACTGCCCGCAGTTCATGGGGAAGGACAACGGCTGCTGGTTTCCTGGTGCGCCACAAGATCCTATTACGCTGAACAACTCGTATGGATCGCGGATTCGAGGTTTTATAAACATCCTTCCGGAGTGGGCCAACCAGAGCATCCATTTTGGCTTTCTCACCGACGATGCCACCGCGATGTACATCTACACCAAGGCCAAGCCGCCGAATGCCCCGGAGGCCAAGCTGGTGATTAGTCGCGGCATCGTTGGTGGTGCCACGAAGTTTCGGGCGACGAACACAGTCCGATTTGCCAAGCCGGGGCTGTATCCGATCGAGGTCACCTACGCTCAGTACTACCAGGCTGGCGTACTGGAGATGTCGATCCTCATCGACCCGACGTTTACCGATATCGATGAGATCGCGGGGATAGGTACCAAACCGCTTGGTACCTACAACTTTTCGCTCGACTACACCCAGCCGACGCAGTTTTTTCAGACCGCTTCGGGGGTTTTGCCGTATGACGGGCAGCCGTCGCGGTGTAAGCAGTGTCCTCGTAGCCTGGCCAACGTGCCCAATCAGCCCTCGGGTACCTGCGATGCCGGCATGTTCTGTAACGAGGCGGCGGTGTGTGCGCCGTGCATTGGCGACCAGTTTTGCGGCAAATCGTGCCGGGAGTGCTTGGCACCGGAGCCATTTTGTATTCGCGACCCTCGCGATCCCGGTGGCGACTATCAGTGTGCCGAGTGTCGAGATGATGGCGATTGCACCGCCGGTCGCAAGTGCGTGCAAGGCAAGTGCGTCAATCCTTGCAACTGTTGCCCCGGTCAGTTTTGCGTACCGACAGACCCCACCAAACCCGAGGCGCGCAATTGCTCACAGTGCCGAACCGATGTGGACTGCGGAGGCGGCAAGTGCGATCTGCTGAACGGTCGCTGCATTGACAAGCTGCCCGACTGCAACACCGATGACCGCTGTGGCAAGACCTGTGTGAGCTGCCCCGACAGCACCAAGAACGACTCTCAGGGGGTGCGTCCGTACTGTCTCAATGGCGAGGTCTGTGTCCAGTGCCGCTACGATGCCGATTGCAAAGTCGGAACCTTCTGCCGCAGCGGTGATTGTGTGCCCTGTACCGATGATCGGCACTGCGGACCGAACTGCAAGACCTGTGGTGTCGATTACGTGATTGAGTCGGACGGTAGCATTTCGAGCAAACCTCCGACGGACAAGCCATTTTGTTATACTCCCGACAACCGTACCGAGAGTGCGGTGTGCGTGCGCTGCCGGGCCGATAAAGACTGTGGTGAGGGCGGAACGTGTGATCCGATGACACACCAGTGCAACACCGCCTGCGCCACACCGTGTCCGTCGAACCAGGTCTGCGATGGCAAAAAGTGTGTCGAGTGCTTTACCTCCGCGCAGTGTCCGTGTGGTATTTGCGTCGATGGGTCGTGCACACCAAACTGTGAGAGTAGTTCGGACTGCCTGGGGACGCAGTGCTGCTCCAAAGACACGAAAACCTGCCAGGCTGGACGCTGCAAGCCGGGGCTAACGGCCCACGGTGGGGCGCTGTGTTGCAGCGGTGCCGGAATTGGCTCGACGGAAGATCCCATTGCACCTGGACCCAACCGAGGCCTGTGGGTCGCATCGCTTCTGTCACTGGTGGTACTCGGTCTTTCGCTGGCTCGGAAGGTGCGGAGCTAACCATGCGCCTGTTACGCCTCTTCGTCGCTGGACTGGCTCTGTTTGTGGGGCTGCGGGATGCGGCAGCACAGAATGTGCGATTCGATGTCCAGAACTTCCGACCGACGCCGGGGCCTCGCGATCTGATCGTTGTTCCGCAGTCACAGCCGCTGTCTCATCTGTCGGGAGCGGTCGGTGCCTATTTTAGCTTTTCACTGGACCCGCTGGTGCTCCTGAACAGCGACGGTCAGAAGGCCGCCGATGTGGTGAAAAACCGCCTCGAGCTGGATGTGATGGCGGCCATTGGACTGTCGAACTGGCTCGAGCTGGGCTTCGTGTTCCCGGTGGTGCTGTTCCAGCAGTCGTCGAACCTTGAGGTGATTGGTGAAGAAGGGCAGATCAAGAGCAACGCCGTAGGAGATTTGGCGGCGATGTTCAAAGTGCCGTTTGTGCGGCGGCTGTCCTATGCGAGTGGCTTCGGCGTCTCGTTGCAAGGGCGCGTGAACTTCCCGACGGGGGATCAGGCTGCGTTTGCCAGCGATGGACGCGTGACCTTTACTCCGAGCTTTGTGGCCGACTACCGATTCGGCAACGGAATCTTGCTGGCGCTGCAAGCAGGCGTTCACATTCGTCCGGCGATCGAGTTTATGGACGTGAAGCTGGGTCCGGCGTTCGTGGGTGCCGCTGGTGCGGAACTGCCGGTGGTGCGCAAGTGGGGCCTGACCACGCTCGGTGGCGTGTACTTCAACGTACCGCTCACTGTCCTACCTGACTCGATCAGGCAAATTCCCGCCGAAGCGATGCTCGGTCTGCGTTGGTACGCTTCGTTTGGGGTGACCTTCACGACTGGCTTTAACTTCGGTGCCGACTGTGGCTTCAGCATCCCGACCTTCCGGTACTTTTTGTCGGCGGTGTGGGTGCCGGGCAAGACGCGTGAATACGAGGCGATCGAGAGCTTCAAGAAGCCTCCTGACGATCCAGACGGAGACGGGCTGATTGGTCCCACCGACCACTGCCCTGAGGAAAAAGGTCCGGCGGAAAACAATGGCTGTCCCGAGCGAGACACTGATCGCGACGGCATCGTCGACCGACTTGATGATTGTCCGACGCTGCCGGGACGTAAGGCGCTCCACGGTTGCCCGCGAGTGTTTGCCGACAAGAACAAGATCAAGGTGCTCGAACGGATCCACTTTGCGACCGACAAAGACGTAATCCTGCCCGAGTCGTCCGGTGTGCTCGAGGAAATCGCCGACTACATCAAGGCGCATCCCGAGTGGCTCGAGATCCTGATCGAAGGACACTGCGACTTCCGTGCCGACGATGCCTACAACCTCGATCTTTCTCAGCGTCGAGCGAGCGCCGTCCTCAAGTTCCTGCTGTTGCGCGGTATCGAGCCGTCGCGACTGCGAGCCCAAGGCTTTGGCAAGAGTCGACCGATCGCCGACAACAATACCGAGGAAGGCATGACACTCAACCGTCGCGTCGAGTTTACGATTCTTAAGATCGCGCCGGGGCATCAGTTACCCTCGATAGAAGGGCCTGAACAGCTAAAGGTCGAGCCGGTGATCCGGAGTCAGAACTAGATGCGTACGAGGGGGACATCGGCGCTGGCCTTTGCCCTTGTTGGGGTGTGTCTATCCGGCTGTTACCAAGGTGAGTGGCGACTAGGAACCGAGGTTCCGATTGCGGCGACGACGCGCCTTATGACGGTGCGTACGGTCGAAACCTGGGAGCTTTCCGAGCCAGGCAACGGCTATGTGCTTCAGCTTCGGGGTTCCTCGACGCCTCGCTGTCGACACGCGTTGTATGGCAAGACCCGGCGCACCGATACCGGCACGTTCGAGCGTCTCGGTGGAAATTGGTGGAAAGGTGCCGCAGTGATTGCCGGCATCGCAGGTGGGGCGGGCGTCGGCATTGGTCTTGGCGGCTGGATCTCTCAGCTAGACAGCAAGTATGGCCCGCCGATCACCTACGCAGGCGGTGGAGCGATAGCGGCAGGTGGTCTTGCAAGCTGCCTTGCCTCCATTTCCTATGCGAGCAAGACGCGGCTTGCGTTTTGCGGCATCCTGACCGGATTTGGTGCGTCCATCCTAGCAGGCGGCGCGCTATCGACATTGCCGGGCACGAGCAGCACCACCACGCCGATCGTTGGTAGCTCATCGATGAGCACGACGACCACGGCCCCGCTGATCGATACGAGTACCTTTCAAACCATCACGTTTGCGGGAGGTGGTCTCGTCGGTGGTTCGATACTAACCGGCATCATTGGCCATGCCTGGCAGGGCAACGAAGATCGAATTCGTACGGTCGACAGCAGTAGTTCGGCGCTTTGGGATGATCAGCAGCCAGAGACCGCTTGCAATGCGCCGAGCTCACTGATTGCGCGAAGTGCTGTGCTCAACATCATCGTCGAAAACTTGGCAAACGGACCGGGCAGCCAAGAACGGCCGCTCAAAGTGCGCGTGCAGCCGGTGGGTCCAGGCCCTCAGATGGTCGATCTGCGATGGATTCGTCAGGCGATCCCGAGCTGTGGGGCGTTGACGGTGAAGGTCTCGCCGGATGTGGCGTATCCGATCTTTGCGGATGACTACACCCCGATGGTGGCACCGGACCTACTGGGTCAAGCGGTGCGACCGGTGTTTACGCAGATTCTGCCGCCCGAGGGAGTTTCTCTGGAGCCCCTCGTTGAGTCATACAAACCGCTGCCCGGAAAAGCGATGCTGCATGGGCTGTCGCCAGAGACGCTCAAGTCGATCGAGCGTGTTTGTAGCGGGGAGCCAGCCGTTTCGAACAAACCAAAAGCGAAGCCAAGCCTTCGTCCTCCCGTGACGGCACCGATAGAGCCCACCACCCAGCCGGTCGAACCCGTCGAGACGCCTGCGGAGCCGTCGAAGCTTGTGGTCACGCCGGTTGCTCCGCGACCGGAGGATCCAGGACTGACGCCGGGCCTTTCGCTGGTCGCTCCACGCGAAGGTCATGAAGAGGACGCAGAGTGCAGTCGTGAATCGCAAAAAGCGCGACTCACGGACTGTGAGTTTCAGTGCGCCCGCAACCTACTCCAGTCCGCGACCTGTTTACCTGACTACCGGCGCTGCGTTGCCACCGCGCTGACCGCGAGCCAGCGTTCTCGGGAGCGGGCATTGTGCGAGGTAACGTGGCAAGAATGCGTGAGCCGGGTCGGTATCTCGGGCAGCACGTTTCGTTCATGCACCGAGGCCTGCGCCGATGCGAACACCCCGGCGCAGTGCCGCGAAGCCAAGCGGCCTCGCCTGATGCCGTAGCGTTGTGATTACGGGGTGTCCGAACACAGGCCGGTGGGAGTGCTCTTGGCACAGCGGTTGAGACTGAGCCGGTTTGCCGTTCCTTGATCATCGATGTCGGTCTTGGTTGAGCGCACGCTCTGGTTCTGCTGGACATCGAGATTTTCGGTGCCGGCACCGAGGGCGATGGCAGATCGAGGACTGTCAGCGATGCTGTTCTGGATGATGACCGTATCGAGCTCATCATCGACAGAAATGCCATCGCCGCTCTCGGTGAAGCAGCTATCGACGGTGGTGGCGGTGCTGCGTTTCAGCTCAGAAAAAGCGTTCTTGCTGATCCGAATCTGACCATCACCATTCTGGGCGCTTTGGATACCCAGATAGGTGCGGATGAAGCGGTTATCGTACGCAACTTGAGGGCTCAGGTTTTCGTGCAGCCAAAGCCCTCGGTCGGCGTCGACAACGACGTTGGCCGTGATGAACGCCTGCCCAGCGCGGTAAAATTCGAGTGCGGTGCCGATGCCTTTACACGGATCGCCGGTGTAGCGCAGGTCGAAGAGGTTGTTGCGGTCGACCGCGCCGGAGGCACCGTTGACGAACCGGATGCCGGACTGCGCCAGGCTGTTTTGCGGACCGGCACCGCGGATGACCGTGTTTTGAACGACGACGCCGGCGTTGGTACCGCTTGCGAGCACTCCCAGCGACTGGAAGTTGCGCACGGTCGATTGGGTAAGCTGAACCGATCCGCCGCCTGTTCCGTCGCTGGTGACCCCGACGGCAAAGATATTGGTGCACGAGCTTGCGAAGCTTGAGCCCATGCCGCGCACATTCTCCACGACGACGCGCTCGAGGTTTCCCGTCGAGTTGTGGTAACGAACGCCGAAATAGCGCTCGGTGCAGGTCGCGTTGCTTCGTCCGTCAATCGACAGGTCACGCAAGGTTGCCAGAGCACCTGGCTTGATCTCGACGACGTACGAATAACGAGGCAGGTAGGTGGTGGTGACGGTGGACTTGGTGCGGGTGGTCGGGCTGCGCAGGATGGTCCTTCCTGCACCTTTGCCAGTGATGGTGACGCCCACGCGGCCGATCGAGACCTGCTCAGTGTAGACCTGAGCCTCAAGCTGGATATCGGTGCAGGTGGCGCTGTCGACAGCCTTTTGGATGGTTGCGAAGGCACCGGGAACCTTGCAGACCGCGGCATCGGCCGCTTGGGGCCAAAGAGCCAGCGTGAGCAGCGAACCAACACGAGCGGGAAGCGACTTCTGCATGGGCGATCTCCTCGATGCTGGTCGGCGAATAGGGCGGAAAACCGTCGCATTCACCTGACCCTGTAACCTATTGTCGTTATTAGCACTTTTTGAGATCCGCACCCAACATGAAGGCGCGCTAAGCTTCTCAAAAAAGCGATGAGGAGACGGTCATGACAAAGCAGCGAGCCACGGTACGTTCTTCGGCAGCCCTGTGGGCAACGCTCGCGCTGACCAGCCTGGGCGCTTGCGGCGCTGGCATCAGCGACGGAGATGTCGCCACTCTCACCGAAGCGGTGTGTGTTCCCGGGGACAAGGGCGGCGATCTCGGTTGCGGCTGCTCTCTCAACAATCAGTGCAGTGGATTTGACGATGAAACCAGGCTGCTGCTGTGCGATGTGGCAAGTGGGAGCAGTGTCGGCAAGTGCAGCGACTGTCTGAGCCTTTCCGCCCGTCCGTCAGGCTGTGCGTGTTCCGTCGATGCGGACTGTGCGACCGGACTCAAGTGCAACGGCCGGACCTGTCAGTCGCTGCGCAAGCGCGGCGAGTTCTGCGTTCGCGACAGCGACTGCGGCAGTGACGCCACCGGCAGCATGACCTGCCTTCCGAGCAAGAACTGGTGTGGGCCGCTCGCGATTGGTTCGTTTTGCGACTTCAACCTCGACTGCTTGAGCGGAATTTGCAGCCTCAATCGTTGTTCGACGGGAGACAGCGGCCAGGCCTGTGCCACCGACCGCAACTGCAAAGCTGGCCTGATCTGCAACACCGTGGCTGGTACTTGCGGAAGCAAGCTCGCTGACGGTCAGCCTTGTTTGCGCAACACCGAGTGTCAAAACCAGTGCAACAGTTTTAGCGGTACCTGCAAGCTGGGTGGTGTGGGCACGGTCTGTACGACCAATAACCTCGACGGTGACTGTGCCACCGGCCTAAGCTGCGTGGACTGCGGCGGTGGGGTCAAGACCTGCCGCACCGGAGGTTCGTGCAGCTAAGTCTGGGCGTTTTGTTGCTTGAGAACGTATCCCTCGGGTAGATTCTTCGACCCAAGTAAAGGAGCACTCGCTTCATGCTCGATTCGGTGCGGCAGAACTCACGCTCTGCCATCGTCTACATTCTCTTTGGCGTCATTATTGCCGCCTTTATCGTCAGCTTCGGTCCCGGTTCACCATCGGGCGACTCGGTCTTGGATGGATTCGGAACGCGTTATGCGGCTCGGGTCTACGGCAACGACATTAGCGAGCAGGAGCTGAACTTCTCGTTTATCGCGCTCGGGCTCCCGAGCCGAGGTGATGCGCAAGCAGGGCGTCTGCGCGAGGTGGTCATCGACCGCTTGATCGAGCGAGAACTGCTGGCTCACGAAGCCGAACAGGCGGGCTTACTCGTCTCTGAAGATGAGGCGGCCAAGCTTCTCGTCGACGGCAACATGTTTGTCGCGGGCATTTCGCGCAAAGTCGAAGCCTACGCGATGCGAAGCAATGTCCTCGATTACGAGCGACTGCGCATGGTCGTGCAGAACTCGTATCGCTTGACGATGAAGCAGTTTGTCGAAATTCAGCGTCGCGAGCTGCTCGCGGACAAGTTTCGGCAGTTGCTCCGGGCCGGTACGCGGGCTTCGATCGATGAGATTCGCGCCGAGTTCGAGGACAAGGCCCGTCAGACCAATCTCGAGTACGTTCGGTTTACGCCGTTTCGCTATGAGCAAGAGCTGGTCGCTAGCGACGCCGACATCGAGGCTTGGGCGGCGGCTCACGAAGCGGACATCAAAAAGACCTACGAGGAGCGCAAGCTGCTCTACGTCAAGCAAGACAAGAGCGCGAAGCTGCGCCGCATCCTCATCGATGTAAAGAAGGACGCGAGCGAGCAGCAAGTCAGCGAAGCCAAGGCCAAGCTGACGGCGGCACTCCAGAGCATCCAAGGCGGCAAGTCGTTTGCTGAAGTCGCGATGGCTGTTTCGGAAGACGAAGCGACCAAAAAGCGTGGTGGCAGCGTGGGCTGGCGCAAGAAAGCGACCACCGATTTTGGCACCGAGCTGGAGAACAAGATCTTTGCTGCCAAGGAAGGCGAAGTCATTGGACCGGAGCGGAGCGATCGTGGCCTAGAGCTTGTCAAGGTCGAAGGCTTCCGCGAAGGAGACATTGCTCTCGACAAAGCGCGAGCTGAGCTGGCTGAAGAGCTGTATCGGGCCGCGAAGGGCAAAGAGCTGGCCCAGGCGAGCGCCAATGATGCGGCGGCCAAGCTGCGTGCGGGCGGCAAGCTGGCCGACCTGTTCCCGAAGGATGACTCGGACGCGGCGGAGGCTCAGGCCAAGGGCAGCAAGATCCAGGTCGAAGAGACTGGCATGTTTCCACGCAAAGGCGACACCCTGCCAGGGATTGGCTCATCGGCAGAGCTGGTGAAGAAGGCGTTTACGGTCAAGCCGGGTGAGATCGTCGGTCCGGTCGATGTGAGCGGCGCGTTTATCGTGGCCACGCTCAAAGAGCGAAAAGAGCCGGACCAGGTCGAGTTCGACAAGAAGAAGGACGAGCTGGCTGCCGAGTTTGGTCGTACCAAGTGGGCACGCTTGATGACGGAGTACGCCCGCCACGCCTGTGTGACCGCCAATGCCGACGGCAAGCTCAAGGTGAATCAGAGCATGATCGCGGATGAGCCACCGGCTCGTCGTGGCAGTGCACCCGCCATCGCCGCTAGCAAGTACGAACCCTGCAAAGACCGCTTCTAACGCTCGCCAGAAAATCCGTGCAAGGGACGGGGGAATCCGTGCAAGGGACGGGGGAATCCGTGCAAGGGACGGGGGAATCCGTGCAAGGGACGGGGGGAATCCGTGCAAGGGACGGGGGGAATCCGTGCAAGGGACGGGGGAATCCGTGCAAGAGACTCGGATGTTCGGCTAATGCTCTGCGGCTTTTTTGCGGGCGGCCTGGCGCAGCTCGCGACCGGTTGGTCCGTCGCCGAGCGTTTGACGGGTGGCTGCGCCGTGGCCCTCGCCGAGGATGCCGCGTGCGTAGGCTTTCCACTCGAACGTGTCTGAGTGTTCCTTGGTATGGCAGCCGAGGCAGGTGTTTTCGTCGGGGCGCTGCGTGGGGATCTTGACCTTGCCGGGCGCTGCGACGTGAAGTGAGCCGGGTCCGTGACAGACCTCGCAGCCAACGTGGCGCATATCGGGGCCCACCCCAACCGGTGGCGTGGTCGCTTGCTGCCATTTGTTGATCGTAAATAGATTGCTGCCCGCCGGGGTGTCGAATGCCGTCGAGTGACAGCCGACGCAGTCATAGGACAGCTCTTTGCCGACCTCGACCAGCGTGCGATGGGCTCGACTGTGCTGGGTTGTCTGCCACAGCTTGTGCGCCGCTTCGTGGAAGTGACAGGCCCCCAGGCAGTTCGTGTTGCCGACGTAGCGAGGACTGCCGGGCAAAGTATCTGGAGGCGGTCCGTCCAGTGCTTTTAAGTTGGCCTGTCCGATCTGCTGATCGAGTTCATCGAGCTTCTTGCGAATGGTTGGATCACGCGACAGGCTGCGGGTGATCGCTTGCAGCTCGGCGGTCACATAGCCATCGCCATCGGGGTGGCTTGGTGCCTGGGACAACTGCGAGATTTGCTCACGGAGGTTTTGCAGCTCGGCTTGCTGGGTCTTAACAAACGCTGGATCCGCGGCGGTATCTTGCTTGAGCCCAGCCAGCAGCTTTTCGGCGGCACTGACTCGCTCGCGCAGCACCGAGATCTGGCGCTGACGTTGCTTGGGCGTTGCCACAAATCGCCAGACCAGTGAGCCGCTGGCGGACGGATGAATGCTGATATGGAACAGCCGCTCGCCCTTGAAGCCAGGGGTGACGAGCAGTGCGCCACCACCTAGGATTTCGGGCAGCTCGACGCCCTCTTCGACCTTGTCATTGGCACCGGCTACCCACAGCTTGACGTCGGGAAACTTGCGCGCCAGCCGGCGGGTCTTTTCACGAGTCATGCCGCTTAGGACGATGACCGATTCGACGCCCTCACCGCGTAGCGCCGCGAGCTGTTCGCCAAGGGCTGTTTCGGGGTCGCTCGCCAGGATCCCAGTGGGCCACGGTCCGGTCGGGTCCGTGATGCCTACGATGCCCAGCTTGACGCCAAGCAGGGTGCGGACTTGGCGTGGTGTGGCGACACCTTCTGGAAGACCAGCAAGGTTGGCGACGAGTCGTTTGGTTGCCACCAGCTCGGCGAGGCCCTGTTCTCCTCTCAGATCCTCGGACTGGACCATGACCACGGCGGACAGCTCTTGCCAGGTCTTTTCGATGAAGTCGGCCTTGAGTCGGGCCTGCGGTAGCTTGCTTGCCGACAGCACTTTGGGTTCGTAGCGCAAGCCTCCGGCATCGAGCAGCAGGCTGCGATCGGGCGAGGACTTGAGCAGGGCGGCGATGCGTGCGACGTCACCGAGTGGAGTGGAGGTGCAGCCGCACGGCTCGGTGGTATTCCAAAGTCGCGTCGCGATGAAAAGCTCGATGGTCGAGGCGTCGGCCTTGGGGCTGTTTGCGGTGGGCAATGCGGGAGCAGGAGTTTTGCTGGGGAGGCAGCCCATCGCCGCCAGCCCAAGCGTCCCCAGGAGCCCAAACAGCCTACCAGCAGCGCGTTGCAAGATGCCGACCTCTTACCTGGCCTCGTTCGCGACGAGCGGACGGGCGTCTTCGACTAGCATATTCGGAATACCATCCTCGACGGAGAATAGCAGCTTACAGGCCGAGCAGGCCAGCTCAGCCTGCTGCTCGGTGAGCACGCCCTTACACTTGGGGCAGCGCAAAATGGACAGTAGCTCGGGGCTCATCATGTGCCTAACCTCGCCTCAGCTTGTAACAAACTAGGATCGACTAAGACAAGCCGCTGCGAGGAGACATCTCACCGCCCGCGTAGTTGCGGAGTCGCTGCGAGAGCTGGTCGACGGCCACAAAGTCTTCCGCGAGCAACGCATGACGAGGACAGGTTCGGCACACCGGCACATCGGCGAGCGCATTTCGCAGGTGGGCCCTTCGCAGCGCTTGGAGTGGCTCCCCGTTCCATACCTCATGTAGAGACTGCACCGTCAGGTCACCGAGCAGGTTGACATGCTCAAAGACGTTGGCGCACGGCACCACCTTGCCGTCCCACAGTACGGTGAGCTCGCTCCACGGCAATCGACAAGGCTGGCTCAAGGCCTGCCAGGACGCGTCTCCGGCATCCTCTCCGTGATTCGAGGCCGATGGAGGGCTCGGTGAGCGCGGTCGCAGTGCCGACAGAGAGACTTGCCCGGCCCAGTCACGCGCTTCCTTGAGGACGACCAGTTCCGGCCAGCGCTTGGCGAACGCTTCGACTTCGTGCTCGTTGTGTGCGCTCACGATCATTTGCACCACCACATGAAGCGGATGCCGGCTCGCCCGCTTGAGCCGGAGGAGCCGTTCGATGTTGCCCACCGTCTTTGCAAAGTCACCGCCCCGCCGCATCTGGTCGTAGCTTGCGGCTGACGCTGCATCGAGTGAGATCACCAGAAAGGCCAGCCCCGAATCGAGCAGCGCCCGCGCTTTGCGATCATCGAGGAACGTCGCGTTCGTGGACAAACCCATCGCGACACCTGCGGCTTGTCCGTAGGCGATAAGCTCCCCGATCCGACCGTGGAACAGCGACTCGCCAAGATGGTGAACGTAGGCAAACTCCAGCTCGGGGGCCGCTTGGTCGATGATTCGGCGGAACAGCGCTGGATCCATATAGCCAATGGGCCGGCGCATCGACTCATGCGGGCACATCGGGCACGCCAGGTTACAAAAGTTTGTCAGCTCCAGCTTCAGATGTACCGGACGTCCGCATAGCTTGGTGTTGCGCTGGAGCATATCGAGGACGATTTGCTGCCGGTTTCGTCTCCACAGCTCGTGCCGATCTTGCAAACGCAGGGCTGGATCACTCATGCGTCAAAGCCGAAAGCAGGGGCGCATTTCGTAGATGACGTTGGGCGGCCGAAAGGAGCTGCGGGAGTGTCACGCGTTGCACTCGCGATCGCAGATCGTCGAGATGATGAATGTCACGGCCCAGCATGGCGAGTCGAGCGAGCAGCATCGCCAGGTCATCATCATCGGCAATCATCGCGGCAAGCTGCTTGTCGTAGGCGGCTTGAACCTGGGCCAGCTCTGCGGCAGTCGGGCCGTTGTCGAGCATTCGCTTGATCTCATCGCACATGGCCGCGAGCGCCGCTTTGCCGTTCTGGGGTGCGCTCGTCGCGATCGCCGCCAGGTGAGAGTTGTCGTCCAGAGACGGAATGCGCAGGGACGAGCGGACTTCATACGAAAGCCCATCTCGTTCACGCAGTCGCTGATTCAGTCGGGACGTGGTGGTGCCGCCGAAGATCTGCTGCCACAGAACGAGCGCTGGATAGTCCGGATCGCTGTCCGAAAGTGGAAACGGCAGCAGCATCGCCACCACCGAGCTGTCGCGATCCGGTAGCTGGACGGTCAGATTGCTCGGCTGGACCTTTTGAAACGGACGCGGCATGCGGACAAACGGACGCTTGGCGACAAACCCCGAGAAGAGCTTGGTGACTTGCTGATGCACCGCTTCCGGGTCAAAGTCACCGACGAGCACCAGCTTGGCGTGTTCTCCCCCGAGAAGCTCCGTCGCCAGGTAGCGCAGGTCGTCCAGCTTCACCGCTTGCAGCCGCGCCGTCTGCTCGGCGGTCGTCGGCAGGTAGCGCGGGTCATCGGCAGGCCAGGGCGCAGCATGCCGCAGCAGCTTGATCAGCGCCTGCGCCATGGGGTTGTGTGTCTGATCCTCGTTGCTGGCGAGCGATTGCTGCCGAATTCGCTCAAACTGCTCGGGCCGAAGTCCGGGGGACGTCAGGAGCTCATGCAGCAGGGTCAGCAGCGCTGGCAACTCGCTTTTCACGGTACTTCCCCCGAAGTCGAGCTGTTGGCTGACAAGTCCCGGAATGCCCGCTTCACTGCTAGCCGCCAGAGCTGCCTTGTGAAGGTCCAGTTCATCGAGGAGTTGTTGGTAGTCGTGCTGTTTGCTGCCTCGCAACAGCAGGGGGGCCAGCATGCCCAGCGCGGCCTCTCGTCCACGCAGCGATTCACTGCTGCCTAGCTCAAGATGCAGCGCCAGCTCGATGTGCTGTCCTCGGGTACGTTTGGGCACCATGATCAGCCGCATACCTGTCGGCAGCTTTTTTTCAATGACGCGCTGCGCGATCTGGGCCGGGGTTTGGGCAAACGGCTCGCCGGGTTGCACGGCCGCGCCCCCGTGAAAGTCTCGCAGCATCACCGCGACATCGACCGGGGGACGAGCGTGCTTGATCGGTGGTAGCTCTTCTGGGACAAACTGCGCCACGGTGCGGTTTTGTCGTGTCAGATAGCGCTTGGCTGCTTGCTGCACTGCCCCGACATCCAGTCGGGTAGTGCGATCGCGCAGCAGGAACAACAGTCGGAAGTCGCCGAGTGTGCTGAAGATTCCCAGCGAGTGAACCAGGTCGCCGGGACTGCGTACGAGTCGCTCATGCTCAACGACCGCCCGGGCTTGAAAGCGCCGCAGTTCCTCCGCCGAAATGCCTTTTTGAGACAGCTCTTCGATGATCGACGTCATCGTCTGCTGAACCTTACTGGGATCGCCTCCGCTGCGGAGCTCGGCCAGTACCCAAAGACCGCCCGGCTCACTTCGGAGCTCGCTCTCAGACGAAACATTTACGGCCAGCCCTGTTTCAACCAAGGCTTTGTACAGTCGTCCCGAGCCCGGTCGCACCAGGATGTCCGCCAGAGCTGCCAGCGCCGCTTGATCGGGGTCAGCCGCCGCCGCCGTGTGGTAGTACAGCTCGACCAGCGGCAGCTTGCCGACGCGGCGCACTGTTACGTAGCGCTCGCCGTCCTGCGCCGGTTCTTCGGTGTAGGTGCGTTCCGGTGGCGGCGAGGTGGGGCGAATCCTGCCAAATAGCTCCACCACCATGCGCAGCGTGCTGTCCGTCGCGATCGGCCCACCAATCACCAGATGGGCGTTGTCGGGTCGGTAATACCGTGCGTAGAACGCCTGCAAGCGAGCGATCGAGACCCGTTCAATGTCGCTGCGGGTGCCGATCGGATCGCGACCATAGCTGTGGACCGAGAACGCCGCATGATGAACGCGCCGCATCAGGATGTCGCGGGGATCGCTATCAGCCAGCTCTAGTTCATTGCGGACCACCTGGAATTCCCGCGACAGATCGGCCTGTCGGAAGCGAACTTGGGTCATGCGATCGGCTTCGATCGACAGCGCCAGCCGCAGATTTTCTTCACTCGGCAGGTGCGTTTGGTAGTAGCGGGTCTGATCGACCTCGGTTTCGGCGTTCCATCCACCACCGCGCCGGTCGATCTCTTCGTCCGGCTTCGGAAAGCGCGTGGTGCCTTTGAACATCAGGTGTTCCAGAAGGTGCGCCATGCCAGCTTCGCCGTAGCCTTCATGCCGCGAGCCGACCGAGTACGCGACCTCGATCGTGATCGAAGCAGCCGAAGGCTCTGGCACCAGCAGCACTCGCAGCCCGTTCGCAAGCCGATAGGCCTGCACCCCTTCTACATCCCCTTCCGATATGACGCCCTGCGGCACCTTGGCCCAGGCCGGCGAAACCATATGGACTAGAAACAACAGCAGAGTCAGCCAGCGCTGCATGCGCGAAATCTAGTACACATTGGGTGCCAATGTTCCCACCTTGGGCACACATCTCGGCGAGAAACTTCGTAACGTCGCGCTTGACAGAGCACGTCTAGTCGCAAACGATCCGAATATGCTGACCGAAAATATTTCGTTTTTGCAGCAAGCACGAATTACCACAGCAATGAACCAACTTCAGCGACGGAAGTCTTTACGCACCGCGTCGTACCGAGCGCTACTTTTCGCAGCCATTGTCGGGGGATCGGGCTGCTGGGAGGTACCGGTCAACGAGGTTGCGCCGGATGGCTCGATCGGTCCAGACGGTGGCAGCGGCGACATGTCCACCGGTGGCGGCGACGGTGGTGGCCCTGGTGTGGTCAACTGGCGCTGGGAAAGCCCGATTCCGCAGGGGAACAACCTCCGGGCTCTTTGGGGTTCGGCGGGCAAGAGCGCCGATCAAGACGATCTGTTTATGGGCGGCGAGGCAGGAACCCTGGTCACCGGTCGCTCGACTGGCTGGAAGGTGCAGCGCAGCCCCGGTAGTAGCAGCCGTACGATTCTCGGCATGACGGGCTACATGGAAGGCAGCGCGCCGCAAGCAGTCGCTGTCGGCATGTACGACCTGAGTCTGCTGTATGCGAGCGGTCAGTGGAGTGATCAGAGCCCACTGATTGGTACCGGTGATGGCCAGCTCACCAGCATCTGGGCCAGTCCGATGGCGGGAGACTTTTTCGCGGTCGGCACCACAGGCCGGGTCTATCGCGTTGCGAAGGTGGGTAGCAGACTCAACTTCACTGCCGAGGCGATGGGCGTTACCACCGACTCTCTGTTCGCGGTGTCGGGCACGTCGGGGCCCACCTCTCCCGACGTGTATGCGGTGGGTGCCAATGGTCGCATTCTCCACCGTGGCAGCGACGGCAAGTGGCTGATTGAAGCGAACGCCATGGCGGCTCAGCAGCTTAACGCGGTCTGGGTGGGCAGCGGGGCACTGGCCGGTGATGTGTACGCGGCGGGCGATGGTGGCCTGATCATGCGAAAGACCGGCGGCAACTGGAGCTTTGAGCGGCCTCCGACCACCGCCAACCTGACGGCGCTGTGGGGCGCTGGCGATGAGATCTACGCCGTTGGTGCCAAGGGCACTCTGCTCCGACGTAAGGCCGGTGCCTGGCAGGTCGAAGCGGCGGGGCTTACCACGGAACTCCTGTCCGCACTGTGGGGAACCGATCGTGGCACGGGCACCAATACCGTGTACGCGGTTGGCAACCTGGGAACGATCCTCCGTCGTGAACGCGATACCTGGAGCCAAGTATCCAGCCGTGTAACTCAAGCGTCGTTGGCCTCGGTCTGGGCGGCCAGTACCTCCGAAGCCTACGCAGTCGGCAGCGACGGTCTTATCATCAAGCACGTCGGCGTGGGTGCGCAGGGGACCTGGAAGATCATCCCCAACCAGTCGATGACCACGCTCAATGCGGTCAGCGGGTACGTTCCGACGAGTGGCGACGCTGATGTTTGGGCGGTTGGAACCGAAGGCACCATCTTGCATCAAGCCGGCTCGGTGTGGGTGGTCGAGGGCGGTGTCCTTGGTGTTGCCGAGCTAACCGGAGTTTGGGTTGGTTCGGATGCGGTGTTTGTCGTCGGACGCGGCGGTCGTATCTACAGCAAAACCCAAGGCAACTGGAACATCGAGATGGGGCCGATCGGGCCACCCATCACCGACGACTTGTTTGCGGCGTGGGGTGTCGGCAGCAGCGACAGTCGCGTCGTGTACGTTGCAGGAGCGAAGGGGATTGTGCTGCGTCGAGACAAAGCCGGTTGGACCCAGGAAGCCTCGGGTCTGACCACCGAGACCATCGTTTCCCTCGTCGGGACACTCGAAGAGGGACTGACCGCGCTTGGTAACAAAGGCACGGTGCTGAAGCGTTCATCGGGACGATGGACGGCCAGCTCAGCCCGACCGCTGACCCAGAGTGGAGCAAGTGGCGTCGCTGCGTGTACCGTTCAAAAGACTGGGGAGCTGTGGGGTGTCGGCACGCAGGGCGTCATCATGCGGCGCAGCGGCACCGAGTGGCTGTCAGAAACTTCGCTTACCAACCAACCGTTCACCAGCATTGGCTGCGCCGGGCCCGATGACATCTTCGTCGTCGGACCGAGCGGGCTGATACTCCACAAATACTAACCGACGAGCGTTTACGCGCTGGCGCGGAGGAGTTCCTGACGAACGTCACGGAACACCATGCGCGCCTTTTCGACGCTCTTTTGGCCGAGTCCGACGAGCGAGTCGAAGCGTTGTTGGATCGTCGCGATCTCCCCTCGGATCGGACCGGTTTCACCGGCCAGGACCGCGCTCGTGGAGTTTCCGGCCACGGTCAGGTATTCCCGCAAGAACAACGCCGGACTAGAACTCGCACCCGATAGCAAGGCCATCGAACGAGCCCTCGCCGTCTTGCTTCCTTCCCAGTAGCGGAAGATGCCTTCGCGGATCGCCCGTGTACCCGGCTCGACGCCCCGGAATACTTCATACAGGGCATCGGCGAGGATCTCGCGCACTCTCACGAATCGATAACGTTCGATCTCGTAGCGACGGAGTGCCGCGTCGACCTGCTTCTCGTCTGAAAAGTCTCCAGCCTTTGCGAGCAGTCGACCAAGTCGCTGGGCATCAGTGAAACAGACGGTCATCCCGGCTGCGGTGAGCGGATGCGCGCATCCTCCGGCGTCCCCAACGATCGCAGCACCGGGAAGCACGGCGTGGTCGGTTCGAATGGCTTCGTTGGCGGCAATTTGTGGCGGCTCGCGATCGAGTGACTCAAGGAGCGCTTTGGCCAGTGGCGCGGGCAGATGCGGAGCATATTCTCGGCGGAGAAGCTCGCTGGCACCCTTCGGTCCACCGGACAGCTCGCGGGTGACGTCGAAACAGCCTCGGGCATCACGGCTGCCACCAGGTCCACCGATCGGATAGATCAGCATCGGACCCCAGGCCCCAAGGAAGATATGTCCATAGGTGGGGCAGGGCAGGTGCTTGGCTCCGTCGGGAAGTCGCATCGCCACCGAGAACGAAAGCAGGCGCGCTTCCTCATTGAGACCGAGTAGAGGCCGGATCTTTGAGTGACGACCATCGCAGCCGAGCACAAGGTTTGCGCGTAGGGTCTTCGCCGCCGTTCGTACGCCGATCACGCGACCGTGCTGGGTGCGCAGGACTTCTTCGACTTTTTCGTTGAAGCGGAAGGTGACGCCGGGTCTTTGCTCTGCCCACTCACGCATGCCGGTCACTAGATCGCGGTGCTCCATGGCAAAGCCCGTCGGACGCTGGTGGCGGATTTCAGCATAGGGCAGTCGTGTTACCGGAATGTTGAGAGCCTTGACGACAGCAAAGCCATCGACATCGACGCCGCCATGATGGCGAAGCGTTGGCAGAAACCCCAAGTCGTCGAGCACCTGGGTTCCGGTTGGATGAAGCAGCTCACCGGCAAAGCGAGGCTTGTGGCCAGTTCGGGCTTCCAATACCAGGATTCGACGTTTGCCATTGGCCAGGGCTGTGGCCATTGCGCAGCCGGTGACGCCACCTCCGACGATGATCACATCGGCATCGAGGGTTTCGTTCGTGCTTGTCTGGATATCCATGAGCGCATCCTTTGGCTGGTGTCAGTTCCGAGCCAACTTCCCTACCTACCGCTCAGGCTTTGGAGCGTGCAGTTGCGCACCCTTACACGCTGGTTGTGCAGCGGCGCACGGGGCGCAGTGCAGCGGCGCACGCGACGACGCTTGGTATGGGGTTGGCTCAGACGAGAGCCCAGAGCGTGGGCTACTCAGCGCAGGGACGGAAGCAGACGGTGTGCCAAGCAACTACCCGTCGGGTTCGCGCCAGAAGCAGGCAGGCATCTTGCCGGCTTGACGTGTTATATTCGCAACGTGGCAAATCGCGACCTTCCCGCTATGGGACCATTTAGGCTACCGATCAGCACTCGTCTTTTCCGCCGGTGTGTCTTGACCCTGGCAGTTCTTGTCTCGCCGTCGGTGATGGCCGAAGGTGCCGATCCTTCGACACCACCTGCGGTGCAGGCGACGCCTGGTCAACCGAGCGCTGACGAGATGGCCGCCGCCAAGCAACACTTCGACTCTGGGGCGCGCTTCTTCCAAGACGGTAACTACACTGCGGCGCGGGCCGAGTTCGAGGCTGCGTACGCGCTGTCGAAGCTGACGCCGCTGCTGTACAACCTGGCGCGGGCTGCCGAAAAACAGGGTCAACGAGACGACGCGCTGCGGTACTACGAAAAATATCTGGCGACGAATCCTGCCGATGCTGAGGAGGTAAGGAAACACCTCGCCGAGCTGAAACAGGCTGACCCGACCGCTAGTCCCTCAACCTCCCCACTGCCACTAGATGGCGGACCGGGCTGGCTGAAGGGGTATCCGAAGCTGCCGCCGATTCCGGCGATCGTGACCCTTGGCGCTGGAGTGGCGTTCTTGGCGATCGGGATCGGCACCGGCGCGTCGGCTTTGTCGATTCAAAAAGAAGTGGCCTCGGCTTCCAATCGCTATTGGGCGGGGGATATCTCTTCGCTATATGACAAGGGTAAAACCCTTAATAATACAGCAATAGCGTTTGATGTTCTTGGCGGCATCGCATTGGCTGGTGGCGCGGCATGGACTGGTTATTGGATCTATTTGCGAGGCAAACAACCAGCCGCTGCTGCACCGCCTGCAACACCGACCGCACGGATTCTACCGACGGGGAATGGCCTTGCCGTGGTTGGCAGCTTTTAGCCTTAATAACCTTTTCGGGAGTACTGACTATGCGTAAAATTCTCTTCTTTCCCATCGCTATGTTATTTGGCTGTTTTAATCCTGATCTGACTGCCGCGTCACTGATCTGTGACTCCAGTCATTTCTGTCCCGATGGTTATTCTTGTATCGATGGTCTGTGCAAGCCAGGAACCGGCGGCTTTCAGACCGGAGGCGATGGCGGTGGCATCGTGGACATGACCACAACGGCGAGCGGCTGTAGCGATGGTGCAGGGTCGGATGTCAGCAGTGGCACGGGCAAGCCGGCCTGGGCGTGTCCCGGCACCTATCAGTCCTCAGGTGACAATACCAAGAACGCGGCCAGGCTGTGCGCGTCGGGCTTTGACCTCTGTGCGGCTGCCGACACCATCAACCAGAACAACTGCAACAACCTCGGCGGGTTCTTCCTCGCCAACGTGGCCGTTCATTCTCAAGGCGGAAGCGGTTTATGTGGTGCGTCCAATGGGACTGGCGGACAGACGGCGGCCTGGGCTGGCTGTGGAAAGATGGTCTTTTCTGTTGGAAGCGCGCCGACTTGCAATGGCTTTGGCCGTGCCATGTTCGACTTCAATGGCAACAACCTGAGCATCAGCTCGCCCTACCAGCCGCTTACGACCACGACTTCTAACCAGGCAAACACAAACGGCGTGCTCTGCTGCAAGAAGTAATCGCTTCCAGGGTCGCGCCAGCATCGAATATAGTGCTCGAACATGGAGACAGTCACTACTTCGGCTCCGTCTCAGGAAGCCGTGCATCCCGCCCTCGTTAAGCCGCTCGCTGATGCTGATGTACCGGTGCTGCGCGATGCCTATCGCCAGATGCTGTTCATCCGTCGCATCGAGGAGGCCGCTGCCAAGGCGTATGGTCAAGGCAAGATCGGTGGCTTTCTTCACTTGGTGATCGGCCAAGAGTCGATTTGTGTTGGGGCTGCGCTGGCGCTGCGACCGACCGATTACATGGTTACGTCGTACCGTGAGCATGGTCACTTTATGGCCAAAGCGGGCAGCTCGCTGGAATCGGGGAAAGCGGTGCTTGCCGAGCTTGCGGCCAAGGACACCGGTTGCGTGCGTGGGCTCGGTGGCTCGATGCACATGTTTAGCGCTGCCCATCGCTTCCTGGGAGGCTACGGCATCGTTGGTGCACAAGCGCCCCTGGCTGCTGGGGTTGCGTTTGGTAGCAAGTACCAGAACCTTCCCGAGGTCACGCTGTGCTTCCTTGGCGATGGTGCGGTCAATCAGGGAGCCTTCTTCGAGGGCCTCTCACTGGCTGGTCTGTGGAAGCTGCCCATCGTCTTTATCGTCGAAAACAACCAGTACTCGATGGGGACGCCGCTGGAGCGAACGCTGGCCCATCCGGACATTACGCTGCGAGCCTCGGGTTTTGCGATGCAGCGTGATCGCTTTGTCTCCGATGACATTTTGGAAGTACGCGATCGGATCAGCGCAGCGGTCGAGCGGGCTCGGAACGAGTTTGTTCCGTCGCTCTTGGAGATCGAGACCTATCGCTATCGCGGCCATTCGATGTCCGATCCGGGCAACTACCGCACCAAGGAAGAGATCGAGCGCTGGAAGAAGCGCGACTCCATTGAGCTGTCGCGGGCTCGTCTGCTGAAGGTGCTGCCTGAGTCCGAGATCGTGGCGATCGATGATCAGGTCCGCGAGTGGGTTGCCGAGTCGGTTCGTTTCGCCGATCAATCGCCACCCGCGCAAGAGTCGAGCATCTGGAGCACCGTATACGCGCAGCCTGGGACGGATCCGCGGCGAATGTGATGCGGGTGGTCTGGCTGGGTCGTGCTCGGTATCAGCCGGTACTGGCCCTTCAAGAGCGACTTCGCGCCCAAGTCCTCGGTGGTGGCCAAGAAACACTACTGCTCGTCGAGCACGATCCGGTGATCACGCTTGGACATCGGGCCGTTGCGACCGATCTTTTGGTGTCTGAGTCGCAGCTAACGTCGCGTGGAATTGAGACGGTGGCGGTTCGGCGTGGGGGTCAGGCAACCTATCACGGGCCGGGTCAGCTTGTGGTCTACCCGGTGGTGCGGCTGCGGGGCGGAGTCGTTGGTCACGTTGACTGGTTGACCGGTGCGGCGGTGTCCGTGGCGGCGCGGCTTGGGGTGACCGCGGATTATCGTCGGGAGCCAGTTGGGGTGTGGGTTGCCGATCGCAAGCTTGGCGCGGTCGGCGTGCATGTCGAGCATCAGGTTGCGATCCACGGTTTGTCCTTGAATGTCTCGACAGCCTCGACAGAGGTTTTTCGGCAGCGGCTCTTTGTTCCTTGCGGACTGAGTGGTGCGCGGGTCACGAGCCTGGTCGAAGAAGGGGCTCCCTTGACGCTGACAACTCAAGAAGTCATGTCGCTGTTCGCTGCTGAGCTCGCATCGACCTACGGCCAACCCGGTCCGGCGATCGAGGAGGCCACCGTGGAGTCACTGCTTGATGTGGTGCCGTCCACTTTCGCGGGGTGAAACGTCGTCAGGGTTGTCGCTTGCGAGCCAGCCTTTGCGTCGGAACCACAGAAACATCACGCCGGGGATGACTCCGAACATGAGCAGCAGCGCCAGTCCAAAGGCGATCGGGGATCGGAACGGCATCATCTCGAAGTTCATTCCGAACAAGCCAGACAAGAACGTGACCGGCAGCAATACGGCGGACACGATCGTAAGCTGCTTCATGATTTCGTTTGTACGCTGGCCGACTGCTGACATATACGCGTCGACGCAGTTTCCGAGGAGATCGCGTCCCGCCTCGATGCTCTCGTAGATGCGCGTCAAGTGGTCGTAGATGTCTCGGAAGTAGGGTGCGGTTTTTTCGCTGACGCAGGCACTGCCGCCGTGACGGGCCAAGTTCCCCATGACATCGCGTTGCGGGGACAGCACCCGGCGCATCGACACCAGCGTCTTGCGCATCGAGTAAATACGGTGCAGGTCGGCGCGACTTGGGTTGTCAAACAGCGACTCCTCCATGTCATCGAGGATGTCGCCAAGCTGCTCTAGCACCGGGAAGTTTGAATCACACAACCCATCGGCTAGCAGGTAATACACAAAGTCCGCGCCGCGTCCGAGAAGCTGTGGGTCGTGCTTGACCCGGTTCCAGGTGTGCTCAAGCGCCGGGCTGTGCTGATCGTGAACGGTGACAAGGTAGCTCTGTCCGAGAAAAGCGTGCGTCTCCAGCATCGTCAGCGCCACCATCTGCGAGCGACTTTCGGCCCACAGTAGGCGCGGCACGTGCAGAGAGTTTTCCTCGGAAAGGATGCTCTTCGTGGTCGGCAGGATCGTAAAGTTGTGGGTGACGACGAACAGGTACGGGCTTGTTCCGGCGTACTCTTCGAGCTTGGGTCGCTGATCGAAGTGCAGACAGTCCTCGAGCGCCAGTGGATGGAAGCGGAAGCTCTGTGCGATCAAGTCGAGTTCCTCGGGCGTCTGCTTCGAGATATCGACCCAGCGCACGACTCCTGTGGAAGGCGATAGCAGAGCGGCGCGAGCGGCGTCGTCAGCCAGTTCGCGAATAACCATCCGTCCGCCGTCGGTTAGTAGCTCCAGGATCCGAATCATGCGCGCCTTCCGTGGGCCGTGCCCAAAGGGTATCGCGATTCTCTGTCAACTAGCGATAGGGTTTCGACGACAGAGCGTGGATTAGGCCTTGAGAGCCGCCGTGGCCAGAATTCTCTCGCACAGTGTGGCGAAGTCGAGGCCCGACTGCTCGGCGATTTTTGGCACCAAGCTGCGATCGGTCAGCCCTGGAAGTGTGTCGACCTCCAAACAGACCGCTCGTCCATTTTGTGCCAGCAGCAGATCGGTACGTGTCACTCCGGCACAGCCCAAGGCGGCATGGGCCCGACGAGCCAGATCCTGACAGAGCTGCCGTTCCGCAGCGCTCAGAGGTGCAGGCACCAAGTACTGGGTGTCGGTGCGCTGATACTTCGCCGCGTAGTCGTAAAATTCTCCAGCCGGGCGAACTTCAACGTCACCGAGAACGACTCCATCGAGTACTGCGACCTCGATTTCCCGTCCCGCTACAAACTCCTCGAGCAGCACTACGCCGTGAAGCCTGCTGGCTAGCTGCAGTGCGGACTCAAGCTGCGATTCATGGCGAACAATCGAGATTCCCACCGATGAGCCTTCTCGTGAGGGCTTCACCACCAGCGGCAAACCGATCCGCTGCACATCGGCAGGCCCCTCGTAGACGGTCCAGCGTGGTGTTTCAATGCTGGCTTCGTCGAATACCCGTCGCGATGCCACCTTATCCATCGCCAGCGCTGATGCCAGTACGCCCGATCCGGTATACGGAATCCCCGCGCACTCGAGCAAGCCCTGGATGCAGCCGTCCTCTCCGAGGGTTCCGTGGAGCGCAACAAACGCGACTTCGACACGATCGCGGCGCAGATCCGACCACAGGTTGTGATCGGTCCCCGTCCAGTCGATCGCAATGACCGGATAACCCCGTTCGCTGAGCGCTTCCGCGACTCGTCGTCCCGATGCCAGCGCCACCTCGCGTTCGGCGGATGGCCCACCCATGATCACTCCAACCCGCTTCTTCATTGCGGCTCTCCGATGATTTTCACTTCCAGCTCGAGGGCGATACCAAACTGCTCCGCAACTCGCTGCTTGGCGAGATCAATCAGAGCCACAAAATCGGTGGCTCGGGCGGTACCGACGTTGACCAGCCAGTTGGCGTGGGCAGTTGCAATCTCGGCATCACCGATGCGCGTGCCCTTGAGCCCGCAGGCCTCGATCAATCGACCCGCGAAGTCTCCGGCGGGGTTTTTAAAGAAACTGCCAGCACACGAGACGCCATGTGGCTCCCGTTCTCGTCGACGTTTGCGCAGTGCAGCTACGTCGGACGCGATCGCATCCCGATCTCGGGGAGGAAGCAGCAGTCGTGCCGCAACCACCATTTCAGATGGAGGCAGTGCTGAGCCGCGATACACAAAGCCGCACTCTGCGTGCGAGCGACGAACCAGCTCGCCGCTGCTGCTCACGCTACAGACTTCCACCGTAACGTCTTTGAATTCGCCCAAGTAGGTGCCCGCATTCATCATTAAGCCGCCGCCGATCGAGCCAGGCACACCACCGAGAAATTCGAGGCCACCGAGCCCGCGCCGGGTCGCTTCACTGAGCAGCTTGCCGGTGCTGACGCCTGCTTCGACGTTGACCTCGGTTCGTGGATCGTCAGCGTTCGGTTCCGAAAACGACAGGCCACGGAGCTTTTCCGACGCAAGCAGCACGCCACGAACGCCTCCATCGAGGACCAGTAGGTTTGATCCCGAGCCCAGAGCTCGGCACGGGAGACCGGCATCGGAGCAGAATCGGCGCACTTTCACCACAGCGGCAACCGTGATGGGTGCAATCCAGGCATCCACCGGCCCACCAACTCGCAGCGTGGTGTGTCGAGCCAGTGGCTCGTCGAAGCGGACCTCTCCTTGTTCTCCGAGCAAATCGAGGAGGGTCTGTCTATGGCTCGACGAAAGAGGCATAATGCGCGGGTTTTAGCCCGACCACCATCGGCTGCCAATTTTTCCGTAGACCGCCTGCTTGCTAAGCGGCTGTAGCCCTTGCAAATGGCGGCTCAGTTCACATAGCCTTTAAGATCACATTCGGACCTTGGCGCTGCTTAGTCATCGTCGGCGGATTGGTTCTTCATCTGACTCAAATGAGTCTAAAAATATGTGCTATCTCTTACAGAACGGGGTTAGTTGGTTATGCGAGTCATAGCGGTGCGTTGGGCGGAGTTGGAGACTGCGGTCGAGCGCAATGCCCCTGACACCGAGAGCTTCCTAGATACTCGATCGGGCGAGGTGATCACACTGGTCGAAGCGGCTCCCAATGTCGAGGAGCTGCGAGCCAGGGTGATGAGCGGGGGCGACGCCTATCTGCGCGTTGAGCCTGCCTCCTCTCGCGAGCAGTACAAATGGATGGAACGCTTCGTGGCGGGGGTAACGGAGCCGGTTTTACGTGAACGGCTCATTATCAGCATCGATGGCAAGGGCGCATTTCGGCGCTTCAAAGATGCGCTATTGAACTATCCGGTCGAGCGGGAGCGCTGGTTTGCCTATCGCGGCGAGCTCTTGCATTGGCACATCCAGGAGTGGTTTAAGCGCGACGAGCTGACGACGCCTGAGCCACCGCCATGGGGCGAGGTTCAGGCACCGATTGACACCGATGTGCAGTTGCCGCGTCCGGTGGTAACGATCGAGGCTCCGGGTGATGTCTATCGTCGGAGTGCTCGTGACCTGATCGAGCAGCTACCTGCGGCAGAGCTACCTGCGGCCATTACATTCCTTGAGTTTCTTCGTGATCGGGGCGGAGCGGAGCTTTTGCGACCACGCCCTCCATCGGGAAGACCGAAACCGCCCATCGCAGGAGCTTAGTTGCCTCCCGTCGGCTTCATCCTAAAGCGCGATCAGCCTGAATCGGTGCCACTGTGCGCCCAACTCGTGCGAGCGCTGCGTGAGCACGGACACACCGAGTTGGTCTTGCGCGATCACGTCGAGTTGCCCGACTGGATACGAAGTACAAGCGAAAGTGAGCTGCCCCAAGACTTGGCGATGCTCGTGGCGCTAGGTGGAGACGGCACCATGCTGTACGGCGCGGGTATTCTCGGTGAGCGAGCGGTACCGATTTTGGGCGTGAACCTGGGCCGACTGGGCTTTTTGACGTGCAGTACGCCCGACGAAGCCTGTGAGACACTGCTGGCTGCGCTCGATGGCAACGTGCTGACGGAGCAGCGACACCGCCTGCGCTGTCGGGTCTATCGCTTGCCGGCCGATCGAGCCAACGTCGTGCCAGGACCAGAGCACCTGATTGTCGAGAGAACCGCTCTCAATGACGTCGTGGTGAGCCAGCCGAAAATGGCGCGGCTGTTTGAGTTGGATGCGTTTGTCGACGGTGATGAGGTGACGACCTACCGCGCTGATGGTCTGATAATCTCGACTCCGACGGGTTCGACTGCCTACAACCTGGCGGCCGGCGGGCCGATCCTGATGCCCAATATGGAAGCGCTGGTCATCTCGCCGATTTGTCCGCATACGCTGACGGCCCGGCCGCTCGTGGTTCATTTGCGCTCACTTGTTGAGGTTCGGCCGGGTCGAGATGCCACCCAGGTCCTGCTGACCGTCGATGGGCAGTGGAGTCACATGCTCGGGCCAAGCGATCTGGTGCAGGTGACCTGTTCGGACCATCCGCTGACGATCTTTCGTCCTCGGAATCGATCGTTCTTTGATCTGCTCCGCAACAAGCTGCATTGGGGCGTTCGCGTCTGACCGTTGCGGACAGCGTGCTTGCGTAAAACACGGGAGAGCCTCCGCCAAGATCGCAGACTGAGCGCGCCGCGAGCGCATTGCCACGCGGTGCGAATTGGGGTACTTACCGCACGCCTACAAGCCAACGCCGTAGGCAAGGGATCAAGATGAAGAAGGACCTAATCCAAAAAGTGTTCGAGAGCGAGCCCACCGTCAAAGCCGAAGGCAAGGGCTGCTACCTGATCAGCGATGAAGTGGAGCTGACCATCATTTTTGACGTGGGTGGCCAGGAAGCGATGGCAGTGCCGAAGATCAAACGGGTGACGCTCTCGGCAGATAGCTTTCTCATCGAGACTCAGAAGGGCGAGCGCATCTATCTTGACGATACGCTCGGAATTCGGGCCCTTAAGTTCAGCCCCCAGGATTTGAACAAGTCGCGTGGCACTGGCTTCGCGGCGCTGCGCTAGGTTCTGACGATGACCGGCGCAGACAGCGTGTATCCGTTCGGGTTGGCCCCGGTGCAAGGGCGGCGGCGGCGTATCGCAGTGATTGCCGGGGATGGAATTGGTCCCGAGGTTGTCGCTCAAGCGCTGCGTGCCGTTGATCCCCTCGGAATTCCGCTCGAGATCCAGCACTTCCCCTGGTCCGCGAATCACTACCTACAGACGCAAGAGACGCTGCCCAAGGGCGCGCTTGGCGAGCTGCGCGATCAGTTTGATGCGATATTCTTTGGTGCACTTGGAGATCCACGGGTTCCCGACGGTGTTGTCGCTCGCGATGTGCTCCTAGGCCTGCGTTTTGGGCTCGATCTGTATATCAACCTTCGCCCGGTGCAGCTTCTGGATGAAAAGCTCTGTCCGGTGAAGGGCAAACGTCGGCGCGACGTGAACTTTTGGGTGCTGCGCGAAAACACCGAAGGGCCCTACGTCCAGATGGGGGGCTCGTTCAAGCGTGATACCCCTGACGAGGTAGCGATCAGCGAAGACCTGAACACCCGGCGCGGCGTCGAACGGATCATTCGGGCGGCTTACACCCTGGCCAAGGTGCCCCATGGCTCATCCCATGCCACGCCGAAGGTGTGTATGGTCGATAAGGCCAACGCACTCCCCCACGCGCACGGGCTGTGGCAGCGAGCCTTCCGAGAAGTCGCTGCCGAGCATCGTGATGTGCAGTCGAGTCATCTGTTTGTCGATGTAGCTGCGATGGAGTTCGTGCGAACCCCGGAGCGTTTTGATGTCGTGGTGACGTCGAACCTATTTGGCGACATCCTGACCGATCTGGGTGCGGCGATCTGTGGTGGACTGGGCGTGGCAGCATCGGGAAATATCCATCCTGGGCGCTGCTCGCTATTCGAGCCGGTGCATGGTTCTGCTCCAGATATTGCCGGCAAAGGACTGGCCAATCCACTCGCGGCGTTTCTGACGCTGGCCATGCTGTACGACCATCTTGGCGAGGGTCGTGCGGGGGCGCGACTGCGGCACGCTGTGGAACACGTGGTGTTGGCCGGCCAAGTGACCCGCGATCTGGGAGGCACCATGTCGACCGCTGAGTGTGGTGATGCCGTGCTCCGTGCGCTTACTTCACCGACGAGTACCTGACCGAACGCCGGTGGTGCTTAGCATCCGTTATACTGGCCGAAACGCGAACCAGGCTGGCTCTGCGGCGCTCCTTCCGCGACGCTGACGAGGAGAAACGTGAAGATTCATTTTATTGGCATCTGCGGCACCGGGATGGGTGCCGTGGCCGAGCTGCTCAAAGCGGTGGGCCACGAGGTCCGTGGCTCCGATGAGCATGTCTATCCTCCGATGTCCACCCAGCTAGAGACGGCCGGCATTGCGCTGATGGAAGGCTTTGCCGACAAAAATCTCGATTGGCAGCCTGACGTGGTGGTCGTTGGCAACATCTGTCGCCGCGATCATGTTGAAGTTCTGGCCGCGCAAGCTCGCGGAATCCGACTGACCTCTTTTCCGGCCATCGTGGAAGAGCTTCTGCTTCCGGGCAAGCTGCCGCTCGTCATCTGTGGCACGCACGGCAAAACAACCACTTCTTCGCTGGCGGCCTGGACCTTGCTCAACGCTGGGCGCGACCCCTCGTACATGATTGGCGGGGTTCCGCTCAATATGGGTCACAACGCGGCCGTTGGGAGCGGTTCGCACATTGTCCTCGAAGGCGATGAGTACGACTGCGCGTTCTTCGACAAAAAAAGCAAATTCCTGCACTACCGTCCGCACGTAGCCATCTTGACCAGCGTCGAACTGGATCACGTCGACATCTTCAGCGATCTCGAGCACATCAAGCAGGCGTTCCGAGAGCTGGCTTCTTTGATTCCCAGCGATGGAGCGTTGGTGGTCTGTGCGAACTCTCCACACGCGATCGACTGTGCCAAGGTCGCTCGGTGCCGCGTCGAGAGCTACGGGATTGCCGGGAGCTGCCCCGACAACACGGACTGGCGTGCCGAAGTCACCAGCATCAAGACGGGTGGACGCACGGCGTTCAAGCTGCTGCACCGTGGACAGTTGTATGGCCACTTCGAGATCGGGCTCTCTGGCAGCTACAACCTAGAAAATGCGGTCGGGGTGATCGCTGCTCTCTCGAACCTCGGACTTACGCCGACAGAGATCGCATCGGGCATCCGGCGTTTCGTCGGGGTGAAGCGTCGACAAGAGCTACGTGGTGTGGCCCAGGGAGTGACTGTGGTCGACGACTTTGCGCACCATCCGACGGCAATTCGCGAGACGCTACGTGGGCTACGTGGGCGTTTTGGTTCCGGTCGCCTGATTGCTGTGTTCGAGCCGCGTTCTGCCACGAGCCGTACCGCAGTGTTCCAGACCGAGTTTGCCGACGCCCTGGTTGCGGCTGATGAGATTCTGATCGGCGCGGTCCATATGCCGGAGAAAGCACCGATCGGGAATCGGCTCGATGTTGAGAAGCTGGCTGCTGATATTCGCAGACGGGGCGTGCCAGCCCGAGCGATCGCCGATACCGCGCAGATCATCGAACTGCTGGCGCAGCGCGCCTCCGCCGGTGACACCGTGGTGATCATGTCGTCGGGTAGCTTTGAAAATTTGCACGATCGGCTGCTGAATCGGCTGGGCGACGCGGTCCTACCTTGTGCGCCAAGCGACTACCCGAAGGTCAAGAAGCTGCTCGATCAGGTGAAGCTACCGACGGCGGGTGTGCCTGAATCGGTGGCCGAACTGTGGGTACTGAAGGACGGTCAAGGCGATGTGATGGGCTGCGTTGCACTGGAAATCTACGGTGACACCGCGTTGCTGCGATCGCTGGCCGTGCATCCTGAAAGACGGGGTGAGGGACTCGGGTGGATGCTGGCCGAGATGGCGCTGCTGCGAGTTCGGCAGCGCGGCCTACTGCGGGTCTGTTTGCTCACGGAGCATGCGACGGACTTTTTTGCTGAAAAATTTGGATTTCGCCCGGTTCCTCGCGAAAGCCTCCCGCCCGAGGTCCAGGTGTCGTCGGAGTATCAGCGGTTCTGTGGTCGAGCGGTCGCGATGGCGCTGGAGATTACCTAGACTCGTAAGAAAAGAGCACTTGCCTCAGCGTGCGAATTGCGCGAGATTTCCAACATTGTTGCCAAGCGCCTGGGCTTGGGCTGCATAAACATGTGAATTGAAAAAAGTTTCTTGACAAAAACGGGGCAGTAAAGGTACTACTCGCTGCCTCGCGGCCGTCGGCGCTTGCTGGCGTAGCTCACTTGGTAGAGCAGCTGACTTGTAATCAGCAGGCAGTGGGTTCGATTCCCACCGCCAGCTCTTTGAAAATATAAAAACCGGAGGGGTGCCCGAGTGGCCAAAGGGAGCTGACTGTAAATCAGCCGCGTCTACGCTTCGAAGGTTCGAATCCTTCCCCCTCCACTCTGAGTTCGATTCTGACTTCTTGCGGGTGTAGCTCAGTTGGTAGAGCTCTAGCCTTCCAAGCTAGACGTCGCGGGTTCGAACCCCGTCGCCCGCTACCGGAAACATTGTGCCCATGTAGCTCAGTTGGTAGAGCGCGTCCTTGGTAAGGACGAGGTCTCCAGTTCAATCCTGGACATGGGCTCTTCTCTCCAACATCAATCAAACGCGGGCTTGCGCTCGCTAAGTGGTCTGAGGACAGAACATGGCTCGCGGTAATCGTGTACTTGTCACGCTAGAGTGCAAAGAGTGCAAACGGCGTAACTATCACACCAACAAGAACAAGCGCACCACTCCAGATAAACTGGAGTTCAATAAGTACTGCAAGTGGTGCCATCGTCACACCTCCCACAAGGAGACCAAGTAGTCTCGGTGCTTGCTTCTCTTGAGAAGCGAGCGCTATGTCTGATCTCATTTTAGGTCAGTAGCTCGAACTGGTAGAGCGGCGGTCTCCAAAACCGCGGGTTGGGGGTTCGAATCCCTCCTGGCCTGCAAGTGATTGCGGAATCCAACATCTTGAGCTTGGCGAGGGCCCCGGGGTGATCGGCGGGTAAGGCTTGAGCGCCCAAGTGGAGCAAGACGGAAACGATGGAACGAAAGTGGGTCCATATCCTGTTTGCGGCAGCCGGTTTGGCGCTCGTGTTCTTGCTGGTCAGAACCAGTGAGTGGGTGTGGAGCTATTTCGCCAAGCCAAAGCAGCTCATCATCTACACGACGTCGTTTCTCCTTGCCGGAGTGGGAGTTTACTGGGCGTGGCGCAACGAGGAGATCTTCGGACTCGCTTCGGAGTGTGTCACTGAGTTAAGTAAGGTTTCATGGCCCACTCGCAAAGAGACGAGCGCGGCTACCCTCGTTGTGATCGTGACCGTGATCATCGCCTCACTTCTGCTGGGCGTTTTCGACGCTACGTGGGCGTTCATGACCGGCCTCCTGTACAGCTAGCAGGATCATCCCTTGGGCAAAGCGGCGGTGATGCAATGGGTCTAAAGTGGTACGTCGTCCATACCTACTCGGGCCACGAGAACAGGGCCAAGCTCTCGCTCCAGGAGCGAATCAAGCAAGCCGGCATGGACGTTGAGTTCGGCCAGGTCTTGATCCCTACGGAGTCAGTGCTTGAGCTAGTGAAGGGGCAGAAGCGGACGACGACCCGCAAGTTCTATCCCGGCTACATGTTCGTCCAGATGGCGATGAGTGAACGCACTTATCATCTGGTGAAGAACACGGCTCGAGTAACAGGCTTTCTTGGTGGAACGAATCCCGTTCCGGTCAACGAAAAGGACATCGCGCAAATCAATTCGCAGATGTCTGAAGGCTCCTCCAAACCGAAGCCTCGCGTCTCCTTTGAGGAAGGCGAGAGCGTTCGCGTCATCGATGGTCCGTTTGCAAACTTTGCAGGCATCGTCGATGAAGTGAAAGCGGAGAAGCAGAAGGTAAAAGTTCGAGTCAGCATCTTCGGTCGGGCCACTGCGGTGGAACTCGATTTTGCGCAGGTGGAGAAGGCTTGATTCGCAGCAAGCGGATCGTTCCTTGCCAACTTCGCTCGAGGCTGGGAAGATAAGATCGCAAGAAGAATACTGGCCCATGCGCTAAGTGCTTGCCCATAAAGGGCATTTTGGGCATCCTGTTGCCTTCCGGTGGTAGTCAAACCGGTGGCAAGTACCTGACAGACACGTAGGAATCAGCCATGAAGAAAGTCACTGGCTACGTAAAGCTGCAAATCCCCGCCGGTAAGGCAAACCCATCGCCGCCCGTTGGACCGGCCCTCGGTCAACACGGCGTGAACATCATGGAGTTCTGTAAGTCTTTCAATGCAAAGACGCAGGGCATCGAGACCATGATGATCCCGGTGGTCATCACGGTCTATTCAGACCGCTCGTTTACGTTTATTACCAAGACGCCTCCAGCCTCTGTTCTTGTAAAGAAGGCTGCGGGTCTGCCTTTGCAGAAGAAGCCGGGCTCTGGCTCGAAGGTGCCGAACAAGGTGAAGGTTGGATCCATCACCAAGAAGCAGCTTCGCGACATTGCCTCGCAGAAGCTTCCTGACCTAAATACCACGAACGTCGAGAATGCGATGCGTTCCATCGCAGGTACCGCTCGTTCGATGGGCATTGATGTCGTTGAGGGCTAGTTCCCTTTTGCCCACCGCAGCATAGTGCGGGAGATATTCAGGGAGACTCCCTGAAGTCGCTATGGAGTTCATTCGATGGCCAAAGCTGGAAAAAAGTACGCAGCAGCACTGAAGCTGGTGGACCGCGAGAAGCGGTACAATATGGAGGAGGCGTTCGATCTCCTTCCCAAGCTGAAGATCTCAAGCAAGTTCGACGAGACTGTTGACCTCGCCGTCCGCTTGGGAGTCGATCCGAAACACGCCGACCAGATGGTTCGTGGTGCAGTGAACCTGCCTCACGGTACTGGAAAGTCCGTTCGGATCGTTGTGTTCGCGAAGGGAGACAAGGCCAAAGAGGCGCTCGACGCGGGTGCGAACTTCGTCGGTGCAGAAGACTTGGTGGCCAAGATTCAGACCGAAAACTGGCTGGATTTTGACGCCGCTGTGGCGACTCCCGACATGATGGGTGTGATTGGTAAGATCGCCCGTATTCTCGGTCCTCGCGGTCTGATGCCGAACCCGAAAGTCGGCACTGTGACTACGGACGTGACCAAGGCGGTTCGCGAGCTAAAAGGTGGTCGCGTCGAGTTCCGTGTGGAGAAGACCGGAATCGTTCACGCGCCGGTTGGGAAAATTTCATTCGGCTCGCAGAAACTCCGCGAGAATGCACGCGCACTCATTGAGCTTCTCATCAAGCTCAAGCCGTCGTCGGCGAAGGGGCTCTACGTAAAGAGCATCGCTCTTTCAACGACAATGGGGCCGGGCCTGAAGTTGGACACGAACGAAATTCAGGGCCAGCTTACCGCTAAGTAATCCCTCTGGCAGTTTCTGTCGGAGTAACGCAACTGTCCTAGAAAGCAGGAGCCGATAAGGCTTAATCACCTGCCGAGACTTGGAGTCCTGGGGTATGGATCGGAACGATAAAGCGCAGCAAATCGCTGAGTTGAAAGACAAGCTCCAAAAGAGCGCGGCGGTGGTCATCTGTGACTTCCGTGGCATTCAGGTTCCAGCGGTCACTGCTCTCCGGGAAGACTTCCGGAAACAGCAGTGCGAGTACAAGGTGTACAAGAACACCTTGGTGAAGCTAGCAATCGCTGGTACGCCCATGGAGAAGATGGGCAAATACCTGGAAGGTCCGACGGCAGTTATTTTTTCTTGGGATAGTCCTTCTGCTGCCGCCAAGGTGGCTCGGGATTACGCCAAGAACAATGAGAAGTTCAAGATCAAGGGTGGCTACCTTGAAGGCGTCCTCGATGACAAAGGTGTCATCGCATCGGCGGATATGCCGGGCAAAGACGAGATCAGGGCATCGCTGCTTGCGACCTTCATGGCTCCAGCAACCAACGTCGTACGCACGCTCAACGCGGCTGCGCAGAATTTTGCTTACGTCCTCGACGCACGGAAGCGTGCGCTCGAGACCCAAGGCTAACTCCAAGGAGAAACTACAATGAGCAACGCAAACATGGACCAAATTGTTGATCAGCTCTCGCAGATGTCGGTGATGCAGATTGCACAGCTCACCAAGCTGCTCGAGGACAAGTGGGGCGTCAAGGCTGCTCCGGTGGCAGTTGCTGCCGGCCCGGCCGCTGCTGGTGGTGCCGCTGCGGCTCCTGCCGCTGCAGAGCAGACTGAATTCCAGGTCATGCTCACCGGTGCTGGTGCCAACAAGATTGGCGTCATCAAGGTCGTTCGCGAACTGACCAACCTCGGCCTCAAGGAAGCCAAGGATCTGGTCGATGGCGCTCCGAAGGAACTGAAGGCCGCCGTGTCGAAGGAAGAAGCCGAGACGATCAAGAAGAAGATTGTCGAGGCGGGCGGCACCGTCGAGATCAAGTAGCTCACAGGTTGGCCTTTGCCAATCGGCTACAAAAGCTAGGAAGTGGGGCCACCGACGGCTCGCAGGGAATGGTGTCCCTGTGGGCCGCCGGTTTTTGTCACATCGGCGCTGCTTCGCATTCTGCCTTCCGACTTGATCGAGCGAGGGCTTCGCTCGAGAGTTCGGAAGGGTTGACAACCTCGGTGGGAAAGCACGCTGCGATGGGAACCCCCTCCATGAGATTCCCGAGAAGCTTTCCTGTGAGCCTTGTGCACTTCGCTGCAAGGGACAGAAAGGGTCGCTAATGGCTTCGGTGATTCAGAACAACTTCCGGGTCCGCAAGAACTACGCGAAGATCACCAAGATCATTGACATCCCCAACCTTATCGACATCCAGAAGCAGTCTTATGACAAGTTCCTGCAGAAGGACACTCCCTCGGAGCAGAGGGAAGACGTCGGTTTGCAGGGAGTGTTCAAGAGTGTCTTCCCGATTAAGGACTTCTCTGAGACATCATCCCTCGAGTTTGTTTCCTATCATCTCGACAAACCCAAGTACGACGTAGATGAGTGCCGTCAGCGCGGAATGACTTTCGCCGCGCCGATTAAGGTGGTCATTCGCCTCGTCGTTTGGGACACCAACGAAGAGACTGGCTACCAGTCGATCCGCGACGTCAAAGAGCAGGAGGTCTACTTCGGTGAGATCCCGCTGATGACGGAAAACGGTACCTTTATTATCAATGGTACTGAGCGCGTTGTCGTCTCGCAGCTACATCGATCTCCTGGTGTGTTCTACGATCATGACAAGGGAAAGACTCACTCGTCCGGTAAGCTGCTGTACAGCGCCCGAGTGATTCCCTACCGTGGTTCGTGGCTCGACTTCGAGTTCGATCCGAAGGACATCCTGTATGTCCGAATCGATCGCCGACGGAAGCTGCACGCGACAGTGCTGCTGCGGGCGCTTGGATACTCGACTGAGGATCTGCTCAACTACTTCTACGCGACGGAGCCGATTTTTATCGAGCCGGACGGTCACTACAGCAAGTCGCTGGAGTACGATCTGCTACCGGGACAGCGTGCCACGCGTGACATCCGTCACCCCGGTAACAACGAGATTCTCGTTAAGAAAAACCGCAAGTTTACGCGGGCGGCGATTCGCAAGCTGCAGGAGTTCGGCATCGATCGGCTTCCGGTCGAGTCTTCCGAGCTGGTGGGCAAAGTCGCCGCGCACGACGTAATCAACGAGCTGACTGGCGAAGTTCTGTTGCAGTGCAACGAGGAACTGACCGATGCCAAGCTCGAAGAGCTGCGTCAGCACAACATCGTGTCGTTCAAGGTACTGTTCATCGATGGTCTGAACGTCGGTTCGTACCTGCGCGACACCTTGATTGCGGACCGGCTTTCGACTCCAGAAGAAGCGATGATGGAAATCTATCGTCGCCTTCGTCCTGGTGATCCACCGACGCTCGAGACGGCACAGCAGCTCTTCAAGAACCTGTTTTTCAACGCGGAGCGCTACGACCTGTCGAAGGTCGGTCGTCTCAAGTTGAACTACAAGTTCAAGATTGATGAGCGGCTCGACAACTGCGTGCTGACTAAGCGCGACATCCTTGAGACCGTTCGTTATCTGATCGAGCTCAAGAACGGCAAGGGCGCGATCGACGATATCGATCACCTTGGCAACCGACGTGTTCGTGCGGTTGGTGAGCTGATGGAGAACCAGTACCGGATCGGTCTGGTTCGGATGGAGCGAGCGATCAAAGAGCGCATGAGCATGTCTCAGGAGATCGAGACGCTGATGCCACACGACTTGGTGAATGCCAAGCCGGTCTCTGCGGTCGTGAAGGAGTACTTCGGTAGCTCGCAGCTGTCGCAGTTTATGGATCAGACGAACCCGCTGTCGGAAGTCACGCACAAGCGTCGTCTTTCGGCACTTGGACCGGGCGGTCTGACTCGCGAGCGCGCTGGCTTTGAAGTCCGTGACGTTCACGCCACACACTACGGACGAATCTGTCCGATTGAGACTCCTGAAGGTCCAAACATCGGTCTGATCGCGTCGCTGTCGACCTACGCTCGCGTGAACGAGTTCGGCTTTATTGAGACGCCGTATCGCAAGTGTGCGGATGGCAAAGCGACAGACGATGTCGAGTTCTACTCGGCACTCCAGGAGGAAGGCCACTTCATCGCCCAGGCGAATGCGCAGGTCGAGCGAGATGGCAAGTTCCTCGGGCCGCACGTCTCTGCGCGGCATAACGGTGACTTCGTGCTGTCTCGTCCAGAAGAAGTCACGCTGATGGACGTGTCGCCGAACCAGTTGGTGTCGGTTGCCGCTTCGCTGATTCCGTTCCTTGAGCATGACGACGCGAACCGCGCACTCATGGGCAGCAACATGCAGCGCCAAGCGGTGCCGCTGATTCGCACTGCCTCTCCGCTCGTGGGAACTGGTGTCGAAGGTATCGTTGCACGAGACTCCGGCGTTACGCTCGTTGCGAAGCGCGAAGGTATCGTCGAGTCGGTTGATGCAGCGCGTATCGTGGTGCGCCCGCTCGAGCAGGACCTCGATGACATGGCCGGTGCGAAGCCGGACATCTATTCTCTGGTTAAGTTTCAGCGGTCAAACCAGAATACCTGCATCAACCAAAAGCCGATCGTTGAGCGTGGGGACCGGGTTCGTCCCGGTGACGTGATCGCGGACGGTCCTGCTTGCGAAATGGGTGAACTGGCGCTCGGTCAGAACGTCGTGGTCGCCTTCATGCCCTGGGGCGGTTACAACTTCGAAGACTCGATTCTTCTTTCGGAGCGACTGGTCAAGGAAGATGTCTACACCTCGATTCACATCGAGGAGTTTGAGTGCATCGCCCGCGACACGAAGCTCGGCAAGGAAGAGATCACCCGCGATATTCCGAACGTTGGTGAGGAAGCGCTGAAGGATCTCGATGAGTCGGGCATTGTGCGGATCGGTGCCGAGGTCAAGGCTGGCGATATCCTCGTCGGCAAGATCACTCCGAAGGGTGAGACTCAGCTCAGCCCGGAAGAGAAGCTACTCCGTGCAATCTTCGGTGAAAAGGCCGGGGATGTTCGAGATAGCTCGCTGCGGGTTCCTCCCGGTGTGCAAGGCATCGTCATCTCGGCTCGTGTGTTCGCACGCAAGGGTACCGAGAAGGACGAGCGCGCCAAGGACATCGAGGACGCCGAAAAAGAGAAGCTCATCACCGATCAGCGAGATGAGGTCAAGATTGTCTGCGAGTCGTACTACGCCAAGATGCGTCGTCTGCTCGAAGGCAAATCCACCGCGTCGCGACTCGTGGATGACAAGGGCAAGGTTCTTCTCGCCAAGGGTCAGTCGCTGGACATGGCAACGCTGGAGACGATCCCAGCCCGTCACTACCGCGAACTGCGAGTGGCCGAAGGAGACGGCCGAGTTGAAGAGCGAGTGGAGCAGCTTGCGCAGCGTCTTGAGGATGACATCCATGCCATTGAGTCGGTGTATCGCGACAAGATTGCGAAGCTGACCAAGGGCGATGAACTTCCTCCGGGCGTCATTAAGATGGTCAAGGTGTATGTCGCGATCAAGCGCAAGCTTGCTGTCGGCGACAAGATGGCCGGACGCCACGGTAACAAGGGTGTTGTCAGCCGGATTCTGCCGGAAGAAGACATGCCGTTCCTGGCCGATGGTACGCCGGTCGATGTGGTGCTAAATCCACTCGGCGTTCCATCGCGAATGAACGTCGGACAGATCCTAGAGACGCACCTTGGTTGGGCCGCGCTTCAGCTCGGCAAGCAGATTGAAAAAGTTCTGCAGAGCAAGTACAGCGCAGCGCAGCTTCGCGATCGGCTCAAGAAGATCTACACGACCGATCAGGCCCATGCGTTCATCGATGCACTGGATGAGCACGACCTGAAGCGCTTCGCCGGCAAGCTGGTTCGTGGTGTTCACACTGCGACTCCGGTCTTTGACGGAGCGAAGGAGAGTGAGATCAAGACTGCGCTCACCATGGCCAATCAATCCGACAATGGACAGTCGATTCTGTTCGATGGAAAGACTGGCCTGTCGTTTGACCACGACGTCACGGTCGGCGTCATGTACATCATGAAGCTGCACCACTTGGTCGACGATAAGATCCATGCCCGGTCGATTGGACCGTACTCGCTTGTGACCCAGCAGCCGCTCGGTGGTAAGGCTCAGTTCGGCGGTCAAAGGCTCGGAGAAATGGAAGTCTGGGCAATGGAAGCGTACGGAGCCGCGTACGCGCTGCAAGAGTTCTTGACCGTCAAGAGCGACGACGTCGTAGGCCGCACGCGGATGTACGAGTCGATTGTGAAGGGCGAGCACAACCTCGAGTCTGGCTTACCAGAGTCGTTCAACGTGCTGCTCAAGGAACTCCAGTCTCTGTGTCTCAACGTTGAGCTGATTGAAGACCCGAGCGCGCCTCAGAAGGACACCGCATCGTCGGCTGTCCAACAGATGGCTCGTGAGGTGGTTGCCAAGATTGGCGCCGCTTCGTAACGCGGTAGGCTCGCACTTTCAAGGAGAGGTCTCGTGAAGGATCTTTTTAACTTCTTCGAGAAGCCCAAGGACCCGCTTTCGTTCAGCGCCATCCGCATTAGCTTGGCGTCACCAGACAAGATCCGCGAGTGGTCCCATGGTGAGGTGAAGAAGCCAGAGACCATCAACTACCGGACCTTCAAGCCGGAGCGTGATGGCCTCTTCTGCGCCAAGATCTTTGGGCCAGTAAAGGACTACGAGTGCAACTGCGGCAAGTACAAGCGCATGAAGCACCGTGGCGTCGTCTGCGAAAAGTGCGGCGTCGAGGTCATCCAGTCCAAGGTTCGTCGTGAGCGGCTTGGTCACATCTCGCTTGCGACTCCGGTCGCGCACATCTGGTTCCTCAAGTCGCTGCCGAGCCGGATTGGAAACCTGCTCGACATCACGCTCAAGGAACTAGAGAAGGTTCTGTACTGCGAGTCGTACGTCGTAGTGGAGCCTCGGAACTCTGGACTTCAGGTTGGCGAACTCCTTACGGAAGATCGCTACCAGAAGCTGGTGGACGAGCTGGGCGGAGACGATGCGTTCGAGGCCCGCATGGGGGCGGACGCAATTCGTGATCTGCTGCGCAAGATTAACATTCATCAGCTTGCAGAGCAGCTTCGCGGCGAAATGCGCGATGCGACGAGCGAGGCGAAGCGCAAGAAGATCGCCAAGCGACTGAAAGTCGTTGAGGCGTTCCGCGAGTCGACGAACAAGCCGGAATGGATGATGCTGGAAGTGATTCCGGTGATTCCGCCGGACCTGCGTCCGCTGGTTCCGCTTGATGGTGGCCGTTTCGCGACCAGCGATCTAAACGATCTCTATCGTCGCGTCATCAACCGCAACAACCGACTCAAGCGTCTGCAAGAGCTTAACGCTCCCGAGATCATCATCCGCAACGAAAAGCGGATGCTGCAGGAAGCGGTTGACGCGCTGTTTGACAATGGTCGTCGTGGCAAGACCATCACCGGACCCAACAAGCGACCGCTCAAGTCACTGTCCGATATGCTCAAGGGCAAGCAGGGTCGGTTCCGTCAGAACCTGCTTGGCAAGCGTGTCGACTACTCCGGTCGATCTGTTATCGTCGTCGGCCCAGAGCTGCGCCTTCATCAGTGCGGTCTTCCGAAGAAGATGGCGCTCGAGCTGTTCAAGCCGTTTATTTACAACAAGCTTGAAGAGCGCGGACTCGTCACCACCATCAAGAGCGCAAAGAAGATGGTGGACAAGGAGCGTTCAGAGGTTTGGGACATCCTCGAGGAAGTCATCCGCGAGCATCCCGTGCTTCTGAACCGTGCTCCAACGCTGCACCGTCTTGGTATTCAGGCGTTCGAGCCGGTCCTGATCGAAGGCAAAGCGATCCAGATGCATCCGCTGGTCTGCGCCGCATTTAACGCAGACTTTGACGGCGATCAGATGGCCGTTCACGTGCCGCTGTCCATCGAAGCACAGATGGAAGCCCGCGTGCTCATGATGTCGACCAACAACATCCTGAGCCCCGCGCACGGCAAGCCGATCATCATTCCGTCACAGGATATCGTTCTGGGTCTGTATTACATGACCCGCGATCGCAGCTTCGTGAAGGGCGAATACCGCGAGGCCCGCAAGGGCGAATCTCCGGCAGGTATCTTCTCTTCTCCTGAAGAAGTGCGGATGGCGTACGACCACGGCGGCCTCGATCTGCAGGCGCGCATCAAGGTTCGGATTGTCAATCCCGATGGAACGACGCCCGGAAAACGTAAGCTCGTAGATACGACTTGCGGACGCGTGCTCCTGTCGGATGTTCTGCCGGCGGCGCTGCCCTTCAAGCTCGTCAACCGAACGATGGGCAAGAAGCAGCTCGGTGAGCTGATCGACACTTGCTACCGTATCTGCGACCAGAAGGAGACCGTCCTTATCGCCGATCGTCTACGCACGCTCGGGTACTCTCACGCAACGGCGGCGGGTATCTCGATCTGCATTGACGACATGCGCATTCCGGTCAAGAAGAAGCTCTTCCTAGAGCAGGCCGAAAAGGAAGTCACGGAGATCCAAGACCAGTATAACGAGGGTCTTATCACCGACGGCGAGCGCTATAACAAGGTCGTCGATATCTGGGCTCAGGTGGCGGAACGCGTCGCCACCGAAATGATGGGTGAGATCAGCACGCAGATCTTCCGTGATGGTCGTGGCGAGGAGAAGCGTCTCCAGTCGTTCAACCCGATCTTCATCATGGCCGACTCTGGCGCTCGTGGATCGCAACAGCAGATCCGCCAGCTTGCCGGTATGCGTGGTCTTATGGCGAAGCCGTCGGGCGAAATCATCGAGACGCCGATCACCACGAACTTCCGCGAGGGTCTGTCGGTTCTCCAGTACTTCATCTCGACGCACGGTGCGCGTAAGGGTCTGGCCGATACTGCACTCAAGACCGCGAACTCTGGATACCTAACCCGCCGACTCGTAGACGTGGCGCAGGACTGCATCATTGCCGACTACGACTGCGGAACCATGGAGGGTATCGAGACCACCCCTCTGGTAGAGGGTGGGGAAGTCATCGAGCGCATCGGTGATCGCATCCTAGGTCGAGTTCCGCTGGAGGACTTAGTCGATCCGTACAGTGGCGATGTGATCGTTCCGGCCAACACGGAGATCACTGAAGACAAAGTCACGCTCATCGAGAACGCTGGCATCGATCGCGTCAAGATTCGTTCTGTGCTGACGTGTCAGACGCGGCGAGGTATCTGCGTCCAGTGCTACGGGCGTGATCTGGCTCGCGGCTACATCGTCAATATTGGCGAGGCAGTTGGCGTCATTGCAGCCCAGTCGATCGGCGAGCCCGGAACGCAGCTCACAATGCGTACGTTCCACATCGGTGGCGTCGGTCAGGTCCGCATTCAATCGAGCAACCTGGAGTCACGCAGCACCGGCTTCATCAAGTTCGAGAACATCCAGATCGTTGAGAAGCAGAATCCGGAAGCGACCGATCCCAACGAGCGCAGCTACCTGGTGGTCATGAACCGCCACGGCGAACTCGTGATCGTCGATGACTCCGGCCGTGAGCGTGAGCGATACGCGCTGACATATGGTGCGAAGCTCTATGTTCGCGAGGGACAGAAGGTCGAGCCAAAGAAGCTTCTGTCTGAGTGGGACGCCTTCTCGCTACCGATCCTTACGGAAGTCTCGGGCGTCATCAAGTACGGCGACATCCTCGATGGTGTCACCATGCAAGAGCAGCTCGACGAGCACACGGGTCTATCCCGCAAGGTCATTATCGAGTCGAAAGACGCTGATACCAGGCCGCGCATCACGATCAAAGACGACTCAGGGAAGACCAAGAAGATTCCTGGAACCAATCAGGAAGCACGGTATTTCCTCCCTGTCGGTGCCAATATCTCGGTGCAGGACGGTGAGCGCGTCGAGGCCGGTGACATCATTGCGCGTATTCCGCGTGAGACCGTCAAGACCAAGGACATCACCGGTGGTTTGCCACGTGTCGCCGAGCTCTTCGAAGCCCGCAAGCCGAAGGAGCATTCCGTCATCTCCGAGATCGACGGTATTGTCAGCTTCGGTAAAGACACGAAGGGGAAGCGCAAGGTAGTGATCACCCCGGAGATTGGCGAACCTCGCGAGTACCTCATCTCGAAGGGCAAGCATCTGTCGGTGCGTGACGGAGATCGCGTCAAGGCGGGCGAGCCGCTGATGGATGGCAGTTCGAACCCGCACGACATTCTACGGGTGCTCGGTGAGAAAGCGCTTGCCAAGTATCTCGTCGATGAAGTGCAGGAAGTCTATCGTCTACAAGGCGTCAAGATTAACGACAAGCACATCGAGGTGATCGTTCGCCAGATGCTGCGCCGAGTACGGGTTGTTGATGTTGGCGACACCAACTTCCTTGTCGACGAGCAGGCCGAGCGTCATCTCTTCGAGGAAGAAAATGAGCGCGTGATGGCGCAAGGTGGTCAGCCCGCACGTGGTGAGCCACTCCTGTTGGGTATCACCAAGGCCTCTCTGTCGACGGAATCGTTCATTTCCGCATCGTCCTTCCAGGAGACCACCAAGGTTCTCACTGAAGCCGCGATCTGCGGAAAGGTTGACTATCTACGTGGCCTCAAAGAGAACGTAATCATGGGCCGCCTGATCCCTGCGGGAACAGGAATACCAACCTATCGTCGACTCTCGCTTAACGTTACCGTCGACGAACCCGCCCCTGTAGGCGATCGCTTAGAAGCGGCGATCGCGATCGCAGAAGCGGCAACTGCAGCTCCGCAAGCAGCAGTTGGTGGTGGTGCAGAGGAATAGAAAGAGGGCGATGGGAACTCAAGTTCCCGTCGGAGAAGCGCATAAGTAATCAGATCGCAAGATCTTTTTGTTGACTAACCCAAGACCCTCCGTATACTGCGCTTCTCTTTGTGTTTGCACACAAAGACGTAAAACACGGCGATTTAAGGAACCGATCGGATGCCTACGATCAATCAGCTCGTCAAGAAGGGCCGCATCAAGCAGACGCGTAAGACGTCCGCGCCAGCCCTGAAGTCATGCCCGCAGAAGCGTGGTGTGTGCGTTCGCGTTTATACGACGACGCCGAAGAAGCCGAACTCAGCACTTCGCAAGGTTGCACGTGTCCGGCTGACCAACCAAATCGAAGTGACGACCTATATTCCCGGAGAAGGTCACAACCTGCAGGAGCACTCCGTAGTGCTGATCCGCGGTGGCCGTGTGAAGGACCTTCCCGGTGTTCGCTATCACATTGTTCGCGGTACGCTCGATACGGCGGGCGTCGCAAATCGGCGGCAAAGCCGTTCCAAATACGGCGCCAAGCGGCCCAAGTGATAGGCACGAGGAAGAGCGATGCCACGCAAAGGTGAAGTTCCCAAGCGGGAAGTACTGCCCGATCCTAAGTTTACCGAGCAGCCGGACGATGTTCGGCGTCGGATTACCAAGTTCATCAACACCGTGATGGAGCTCGGCAAGAAAGCAGTTGCTGAGAGGATCGTTTACGGTGCCTTCGACAAGGTTGCGGAGCGTGCGAAAGAAGATCCGATCAAGGTCTTCGAGCGCGCAATGGGCAATGTCCGTCCGAAGCTGGAAGTGAAGTCGCGGCGCGTTGGTGGTTCTACCTACCAAGTGCCGATCGAGGTCCGCCCGGATCGTTCCCAGGCGCTCGGTATGCGATGGCTGGTTTCCTATGCCCGTGGACGTGGCGAAAAGACAATGGTCGAGAAGCTTGCTTCTGAGATCCTTGATGCTTCGCAGAATCGTGGCAACGCTGTTAAGAAGCGTGAGGATACCCACAAAATGGCAGAGGCTAACAAAGCCTTTGCGCATTACCGCTGGTAGATCTGGCCACGGCGGCTCGGGCGCAGTCAATGGAGCCGCTGCAAGAGCTTTTAACCTTTTGATAACAACGTCTCGATAACCGGCGCCCGATTAGGGAGACAGCAGCGAAGAGCAGGGTAGAGGGATATCGCTATGGCTAAAGAGAAATTTAATCGCAACAAAACCCACGTGAACATCGGAACCATTGGCCACGTCGACCATGGTAAGACCACCCTTACGGCGGCCATTACTAAGGTTGCTTCTGCCAAGTACGGTGGCGCGAAGGAGATTTCCTACGATCAGGTTGCCAAGGCATCCGAGTCGCAGGGGCGTCGCGATGAAACCAAGATCATGACGATCGCTGTCTCTCACGTCGAGTACGAAAGCGCCAATCGGCACTACGCACACGTCGACTGCCCGGGACACGCTGACTACGTCAAGAATATGATCACGGGTGCCGCTCAGATGGACGGGGCGATTCTCGTGGTCTCTGCGGTTGACGGTCCGATGCCGCAGACCCGTGAGCACGTTCTGCTTGCGCGCCAGGTTAACGTTCCGCAGTTGGTCGTCTTCCTGAACAAGGTCGATGTCAACGGCGATCCGGAACTGCTTGAACTGATCGAGATGGAAATTCGCGATCTGCTCAACAAATACAAGTTCCCTGGTGATGATGTTCCGATCATTCGTGGCTCTGCGCTGCAGGCTCTCACGGGTGTCCACAGCGAAATCGCCGATGGGGCAATTGAGAAACTGCTTCAGGCCTGCGATACCTTTATCCCGACCCCGGTTCGTGAGACGGATAAGCCGTTCCTGATGCCGATCGAGGACGTGTTCACGATCTCTGGCCGTGGCACGGTGGTTACTGGTCGTATCGAGCGTGGCGTTGTCAAAGTTCAAGAAGAAGTCGAGATCATCGGCTTCGGTGACACTCGGAAGACCACCGTCACCGGTGTTGAGATGTTTCGTAAGCTGCTCGATCAGGGCCAAGCGGGTGACAATGTTGGCTGTCTGCTTCGTGGTGTGAAGCGTGAGGAAATCGAGCGTGGACAGGTTCTGGCCAAGCCCGGTTCGATCCTCCCTCATAACAAGTTCATGGCAGAGGTGTACGTTCTGAAGAAAGAAGAGGGTGGTCGCCACACTCCATTCTTCACGAACTACCGCCCGCAGTTCTACTTCCGCACCACCGACGTTACCGGAACCGTCAAGCTGCCCGAGGGTGTGGAAATGGTAATGCCTGGTGACAACATCCAGATGGAAATCGAGTTGATTACCAAGGTCGCCGTTGAGGAGCAGCTACGTTTCGCCATCCGTGAGGGTGGTCGTACGGTTGGTGCCGGCGTTGTTACCAAGATTCTGGACGACAAGAAGTAAGCCTGCGGGCAAGGTAGCAAGCTAATGACAACGCCCAAGATACGCATCAGGCTCAAGGCCTATGACCACAAACTGCTCGATCAGTCGGCGGGCGAGATTGTGGACACAGCCAAGCGAACTGGGGCCAAGGTTGCGGGTCCGATCCCGCTTCCGACCCAGATCAATAAGTACTGTGTGCTGCGGTCCGTTCACATCGATAAGAAGTCGCGTGAGCAGTTCGAGATTCGGACACATAAGCGGCTGCTCGATATCCTGGAGCCGACCCAGCAGACCCTTGACGCGCTGATGAAGTTAGACTTGTCGGCGGGCGTTGATGTCGAGATCAAGACCTGATCCCAGCCTGCGTGGAAAACAAACATGGCGAAGTTCGACGTACTAAACCTACAAGGCAAGAAAGTCAGCGAGATTGAACTCGCTGATGATGTGTTCGCCGCTGAGGTTAAAGAACACGTGCTGTGGGAAGTGGTCAAGCAACAGCTTGCTTCCCGCCGCGCAGGCACTCATTGCACGCTCCGCCGTGGCGAAGTGCGTGGTGGTGGAAAGAAGCCGTACCGACAAAAGGGAACCGGCAATGCCCGTCAGGGTTCGACCCGTTCTCCCAACTATGTCGGTGGTGCGAAGGTATTTGCGCCTAAACCGCGCGATTATTCGTATTCGGTTCCCAAGAAGGTCCGAGAGACTGCTCTCCGCTCCGCACTTACGGTGCGGGCCAATGAGCACAAACTTGTGATTCTTGAGGACTTCGCGCTTCAGGATGCCAAGACGAAGCTAGCGGTGAGTGTGCTCACCGGTCTGGGTGCTCCGTCGGCGCTCGTGGTTGGTTCGGCTGACTCTGCAAATGCCAGCAAGGCGATGCGAAATCTAGAGTCTGCCAAGTTCCTTCCGATTGAGGGCCTGAACACCTACGATATTCTTAACTATCCCTCGTTGGTTCTGACGGTGAAAACCGCCAAGACGATTGAGGCTCGACTGTCTGCCACTGCGCAGGCTGCTGAGGGGGCGTAATGAAGCCGCACCAGATCGTTAAGCGACCCCTTCTCACCGAGAAGGGGAGCAGGCAGAAGCAGATTGGTGAGGGCGAGGATGCTCGCTCGACGGTTTTCTTCGAGGTCCACAGTGATGCGAACAAAGTAGAGGTTCGCAAGGCCGTGGAGGTTCTGTTCTCCGTTAAGGTTGCTGATGTACGGACCATCAACGTGCGCGGCAAGGTCAAGCGAATGGGTCGTTTCGTTGGTCAGAGAGCTGACTGGAAGAAGGCCATCGTGACCCTTGAGCCTGGTAACAAGATCGAGTTCTTCGAGGGCGTCTGATGGGAATCAAGATTTACAAGCCGACCTCTCCTGGTCGACGCGGAATGACTGGGTTTGATTTCTCTGAGATCACCAAGTCGACTCCTGAAAAGAAGCTCACCAGCGGCAAGCTCCAGCGCGCCGGTCGTAACAACTTCGGTCGCATCACCACTCGGTTTCACGGTGGTGGTCACAAGCGGCGTTATCGCCAGATCGATTTCCGTCGGGAAAAGACTGGTGTGCCGGCTCAGGTCGCCGCTGTTGAGTACGATCCTAACCGTAGCTGTCGCATTGCACTTCTGCATTACGCAGATGGTGATAAGCGCTACATCCTTTGTCCGGACAAACTGGGCGTTGGTGATACGGTGATCTCTGCGAACAGCGCAGACATCAAGCCTGGTAACTCGCTGCCTCTTCGCTACATTCCTCTTGGAACGGCGATTCATAACGTCGAGCTGAAGATTGGGGCAGGTGGTCAGCTGGTTCGGTCGGCGGGTGGTTCTGCCCAACTCATGGCTAAAGAGGGAGACTGGGCGCAGGTCCGTCTTCCCTCCGGTGAAGTGCGGCGAGTTCACATGAGCTGCCGCGCCACCGTAGGCCAAGTTGGCAACCTTGATCACGGCAACATTCAATGGGGCAAGGCCGGTCGCCTGCGTTGGAAGGGACAGCGTCCTCACAACCGTGGCGTTGGTATGAACCCAGTGGATCATCCGATGGGCGGTGGTGAGGGTCGTTCCTCAGGTGGCCGTCACCCTTGTTCGCCCTGGGGCATGCCGAGCAAGGGCTACAAGACCAGAAAGAACAAGGCGACCGACAAGTTCATCGTCCGTCGCCGTGGCACAAAGGGTTAGTAGACGATGGCTCGTTCGATCAAAAAGGGACCCTTCGTTGACAAGCACCTAATGGTTAAGGTGCTCGACGCAGTCAAGACCAAGAGCAAGAAAGTCATCAAGACTTGGTCGCGTCGGTCCACGGTTGTTCCCGAGATGGTGGGTGTTACTTTTGCGGTTCACCAGGGCAAGAAATTCGTCCCGGTGTTCGTGACCGAGAATATGGTCGGCCATAAGCTGGGTGAGTTTGCACAGACCCGGACTTTCCACGGTCACTCAGGTGATCGGAAAGCGAAGTCTGCTGCGCCCTCGAAGCCAGCTGCGCCAGCCAAGAAGTAGGGTCGGGTCGATCGCGAAAGGTCAGTGAGGACTTTTCGTGATTCCCCTAAAAAATCGGGTTGAATTTGGACGAGCATGCGTGGTAAGTCCACGTCCGTACTCGTTATTGCTCGGTGCCGGGAACTTTAGACATGGAAGCCAAAGCCGTTTGCAGGCATGTGCGAATTTCGCCCCGTAAGATGCGCGTGGTTGCCAACCTCGTGCGGGGTAAGCGAGTCGATGAAGCGATGGCGATGCTTAAGCATACGCCCAAGCGCTCGGCGCGTGTCATTCGGAAACTTCTGCTGTCCGCTGTGGCCAACGCAGAGAACAGGGGCACTTCCGATGTGGATTCTCTCGTTGTGAGAGGGTGCTCCATCGACAACGGGCCCATACTTAAACGCTGGATGGCGCGTGCTATGGGTCGTGCCAACCGTATCCAGCACCGGACAAGCCACGTAACCATCGTTGTCGCAGAGTAAAAGGCAAGGGCAATGGGCCAGAAAACTCATCCGATAGGATTCCGCCTCGGAGTCATTAAGAGCTGGAGCTCTAAATGGTACGAGGAGAAGAACTACGCAAAGTGGCTCCACGAGGACGTCAAGCTCAAGAATGAGATCAAGAAGAAGTTGAGCCATGCCGGAATCGCAGGAGTAGAGATTGAGCGCGCCGCAAACAAGGCGAAGATCAATATCTATACTGCTCGTCCTGGTATCGTCATCGGTAAGCGTGGGGCGGGCGTTGAGCAACTGAAGAAAGAAATTCAGGCTCTCACCGACAATGAGGTCTTCCTGAATATTCAGGAAGTCCGAAAGGCCGAGATCAACGCGCAGCTAGTCGCCGAAAACATTGCTACCCAGCTTGAGCGTCGCGTGGCGTTCCGGCGAGCGATGAAGAAGGCGATTCAGACAGCGATGAAGTTCGGAGCCAAGGGAATCCGAGTTGCCTCGTCTGGTCGTCTTGGCGGTGCTGAGATGGCTCGTTACGAGTGGTATCGCGAAGGACGGGTGCCTCTGCATACGCTTCGCGCAGATATTGACTTTGGCTTTGCCCAAGCCTACACCACGTACGGCGTCATCGGCGTCAAGTGCTGGATTTTCAAGGGCGAAGTGCTGCCAGTTCGCGCTGGGGCAGCAGCGACGCGCGCCTCGTGAGCCGGGCGCTAGTTCGCATCATAGAGGCTGTTACTTAGGAATCTTGGAGCCCGTTCATGCTATCGCCCAAGAGAACGAAATTCCGCAAAGCCATGAAAGGCAGGACCTGTGGTCTTGCCAAAGGTGGCAACACGGTGTCTTTCGGTGACTTTGGACTTCAGGCTGCCGAGCCAGGTTGGATTACCTCTCGGCAAATCGAAGCCGCACGTATTGCGATCTCTCGCCACATCAAGCGCGGTGGGAAGGTGTATATCCGTATTTTTCCGGATAAGCCGACCACGAAGAAGCCTGCCGAAACTCGAATGGGTAAGGGCAAAGGCAACAATGAAGACTGGGTCGCCGTCGTGCGCCCTGGCCGCGTAATGTACGAGCTAGAGGGTGTTAGCGAGGAGTTGGCTCGAGAGGCGTTCCGACTCGCTCACCACAAGCTCCCGATCGGCACTCGCTTTGTTGCGCGTGACCAAGGAGGCGTGTGATGAAGATCGCTGCTTCACTTCGTGAAATGCGTGAGTCCGCGCCGGCGGAGCTCGATGGTCGGTTGAGCCGACTTGAGGACCAGCTTTTTAAGCTGCGTGTCAAGCACGCTACCAATCAACTCGAGAACCTGAGTCAAATTCGTGCGACTCGCCGTGAGATTGCTCGAGTCATGACGGTCATTGCGGAACGTCGCAAGGGGACCAAGTAAGCCATGGATAGCAAGAACCTGAATCCTGCCGCCGAGCAGGAGCGTGGCAGCCGTCGGAAGATGGTGGGTGTCGTCACCTCGGACAAGATGGATAAGACCGTGGTGGTGGTGGTGACACGCCGTGTTCGGGATGCCAAGTTTGGTAAGTTTGTGACCAAGCGCTCCAAGTACAAGGCGCACTCTTCGGATAACGGCGCTCACATCGGTGATAAGGTGCTCATCATTGAGTCCCGCCCTCTCTCTAAAGAGAAGCGCTGGCGAGTGATCGAGCTGATTGAAAAGGCTCGGCGCGTCTAAACAGCACCAAGGTTGGGTGATTAGCCATGATCCAAATGACAACCGTCCTCGACGTTGCCGACAATTCTGGTGCAAAGAAGGTATTTTGCATCAAGGTTCTCGGTGGCTCGCGGCGAAAGTATGCTTCGGTTGGAGACGTGATAGTCGTCTCTATCAAAGAAGCCCTTCCTAACTCGAAGGTCAAGAAGGGCGATGTAGCCCGCGCAGTAATCGTGCGAACTGCCAAAGAGGTGGCTCGTCCCGATGGTAGTTACATCCGTTTTGACACCAACTCGGCGGTGCTGGTCAACAAAGAGAACGAGCCGATTGGTACCCGTATTTTCGGGCCAGTGGCTCGTGAGCTCCGCGCCAAGAAGTTCATGAAGATTATCTCGCTTGCGCCGGAGGTTCTGTAATGGAGCGCATTCGCAAGGGCGATCTCGTTCAAGTGATCGCTGGTAAAGAGAAGGGCAAGCGCGGTCGAGTGGTGAAAATCATCCATAAGACTGACTCAAATGACAACCGTGTTGTCATTGAGCGTCTTCAGATGGTAAAGCGTCACACCAAGCCGTCCCAAAAGAACCAGCAAGGCGGAATCGTCGAGAAGGAAGGTTCTGTTCACATCTCGAATGTGATGCCAATCGACCCTCAAACCGATAAGCCAACGCGGGTTCGCGTTGTGACGAAAGAAGGAGCTAAGCAGCGCGTCGCCAAAAGTGGCGCGGTGATTGAGGCTCAGAGCTAGAACCACTGACAGTTCGGGTCCTGCCGAGTTCTTGGGATTCGCAGAAGCGAACGGAGTCGCAGACAGATGGCCGACGAGAAGAAAAAAGAAGCTGCAAAGCCAGCCAAGCCTGCTACGGCAACTGGCGCTAACAAAGGCGGCGGAAGCAAGGCAGCCGGTGGGCGTAGGTCCGCAGAAAAAGGCAGCAGGACGGAGACCGCCCCTGGTCCCGAGATCAAGCGAACTGCCCCTCCACGGTTGAGGACTCTTTATGAGAAGGAAGTCGTGCCGCGACTCCAAAAGGAGTTTGGCTACACGAACCTTAATCAGGTTCCGAAGGTAGTCAAAGTCTCTCTCAATATGGGCCTTGGTGAGGCGGTTGGTAATCCAAAAGTGATCGACTCGGCCATCGAAGAGTTGCGCTTGATTTCTGGCCAGTCTCCAGTTGTGACCAAGGCCAAGAAGTCCATCGCAACTTTCAAGCTGCGTGAAGGACAGAAGATTGGTGCGATGGTTACTCTTCGCCGCGAGCGGATGTGGGAGTTCTTCGATCGCTTCGTCAGTTTTGCGCTGCCTCGCGTTCGTGACTTCAAGGGTATCTCGCCCCGTTCGTTCGATGGCCGTGGTAACTTCTCCGTCGGCATTCGCGAGCAGATCATCTTTCCCGAGATCAACTACGACAAGATCGACAAGATCAAGGGCCTTAACATTTCCATCGTGACCACCGCACGCACCGACGAAGAGGGACGTGCTCTGCTGCGGTACCTTGGGATGCCTTTCAGGAGCTAACATGGCGCGTCTTTCCAAGGAATGGCGGGCAGAGAATGACGTCTTCAAGTTCAAGAAGACGGACAAGAACGGTAATGTCAGTTCGGTGCGACAGCGCAATCGTTGCCCGATCTGTGGCCGCCCGCGGGGCTTTATGAGGAAGTTCCGGCTTTGCAGGATTTGCTTCCGTAAGATGGCTCTGCGTGGTGAAATCCCCGGTGTTGTGAAGTCGAGCTGGTAAACAAATGACGGATCCAATCGGTGATATGCTAACCAGAATCCGCAACGGCATCATGTCCCGCAAGGACAAGGTGGAGATGCCGGCCTCGAACCTCAAAGAGCGAGTGGCCGAGCTATTGCGGGACGAGGGATATGTAGACGCGGTGACTCGTAGTGAATCAGAAAAGGGAAGCGTGCTATGCGTTTCTCTTCGCTACGGGGCTGACAACCAGAGCGCAATTCAGACAGTCCGTCGGATTTCGCGTCCTGGCCAGCGTAAGTACGTCGGCAGCGATAGCATTCCTAAGGTCCGTTCGGGCCTCGGGGTGTCGATTCTGTCGACTTCACGTGGCGTTATGACCGACCGCCAGGCGCGCAAGCTGGGCGTAGGCGGTGAGCTGCTCTGTGAGGTCTGGTAATGTCTCGCATCGGGAGAATGCCGGTCGTTGTGCCGTCGGGTGTGAACGTGACCATCAAAGACTCGCTCATCACCGTTAAGGGACCGAAGGGCGAGCTCAAACGCAAGATCCCGGTCGGGGTCTCTGCAAAGCTGGAGGCGGGTCAACTTGTCGTTTCCCGCGCTGGTGATGGACGCGATGAGCGTTCCCGCCATGGTCTGCTACGGGCGCTAGTGGCTAATATGGTCAAGGGCGTCTCCGAGGGGTACACTCGGCAGCTTGAGATAAACGGTGTTGGTTATCGTGCTGAAGTGGCCGGCCCTAAGGTGAACCTTGTTGTTGGTCTTTCCCATCCGGTGGAGATAGTTCTTCCGGCTGGAGTTGCAGCCAAGAGCGAGAAGGCGAAGAGCACTGTTAATCCCGGTCAGGACGCGGTGATGCTGACCTTGACCGGAAGCGACAAGGAACTCATCGGCCAACTCGCATCGAAGATTCGCAGCACGCGTCCGCCGGAGCCTTACAAGGGCAAGGGCATCAAGTACTTTGAGGAAAAGCTCAAGCGCAAGGTCGGCAAGACCGGAGCGAGCTAACCGGGCTCGGGTGAAATCATGGCTACGAAGGAAAACGCACGCCTCAAGCGGAAGCAGTCCATCCGCAAGCGAATCTCGGGCTCGGTCGAGCGTCCGCGGCTGTCCGTGTATCGTTCGACGCAGCATATCTACGTGCAGGTCATCGATGACTCCGAAGATGCGAAGAGCAATACTCTGGTCGCATCCTCGAGCCTGGACCCCGCCATTCTTGAATCCCTGAAAGGGATGAAGAAGCGAGATCAGGCCAAGCAGGTTGGCAAAAAAATTGCCGAGCTGTGTCTGGCCAAAGGCATCGATAAGGTCGTCTTCGACCGTAACGGCTTTATTTACCACGGTCGCGTCTCTGCTTTGGCAGAGGGAGCGCGCGAGGGTGGCCTCAAGTTCTAGGAGTCAGTCGTGGCGATCAACGTGAATGAGGTCGGCGAGCTCAAGGACCGTGTTGTTTACATCAACCGCGTCGCCAAAGTGGTTAAGGGCGGTCGTCGGTTTAGCTTTTCTGCACTGGTCGTGGTTGGTGATGAGAATGGTCACGTCGGTGCTGGTCTTGGGAAAGCCAATGAGGTTCCCGAGGCCATTCGTAAGGCAACCGACCAAGCCAAGAAGAACCTTTTCAAGATTCCTCTCAAGGATGGCCGTACTATCCCACATGAGGCGCTTGGAATCTTCGGGGCTGGCAAGGTGCTGATTCGTCCGGCTTCTCCTGGTACGGGGGTCATCGCTGGTGGCGCAGCCCGTGCCATCGTCGAAGTCGCGGGTATCAAGGACATTCTGACCAAGAGCATCGGAACGTCGAATCCGCACAACGTGATTCACGCAACGGTCGAAGCGCTACAGCAACTCCGTGATCCTCACGAAGCTGCTCGTCGTCGCGGTAAGACTCTTGAAGAGATCCTGTAGCGCAGCGAGGAATTACGATGGCGCTTAAACTAAAAGTTACGCTGGTTCGCAGTGCTATCAGCCGTCCCGAGGTTCAACGAAGGACGGTCGAAGCGATGGGGCTTACCAAGCTGAACAAATCGCGGGTGCTTCCCGACAACCTGGCTGTGCGCGGCATGATTCGAGCGGTCTCGCACTTGGTCCAAGTGGAAGTGGTTGAGTAGGTTCGCCATGGGAACTTCTTTACATACGCTAGCTCCCAATCCCGGTGCCAACCGTCCGAAGAAGCGCCTTGGTCGTGGTCATGGCTCGGGTCTTCACAAGACCTCGGGCAAAGGAACCAAAGGCCAGAAGGCGCGTACGGGTCACCACGGGATTCCCAAGCCTGGCTTCGAAGGCGGTCAGACAGCGATGGCTCGTCGACTTCCCAAGCGCGGCTTCAACAATCCTTTCCGTAAGGACATCTTCGCGGTCAATCTTGGAGACATTGCCTCTCGATTCGAGAAGGCGGGTACCGTGGTTGGCATTGACGAACTGAAGAGCGTTGGCTTGGTACCTCGTTCCGCCAAGTTGGTGAAGATCCTTGGCGAAGTACGTGAAGGCCAAAATCTTGCAGAGAAGCTGACCGTCAGCGCGCATTATTTTTCGGCCTCCGCTAAGGAGAAGCTCCTCGCAGTGAAGGGCTCCTTCCAAGAAGTTGCGCTTCGGGCCAAGGCCAGCGCCTAGTAGCCACAAGCTCGCTCGTCGCGCTGACCCGCAGAAAGCAGAGACATGGCGTCCAGTATCGCCAACATCGCCAAGATTCCGGAACTCAGGAGGCGCATTCTTCTGACTCTGGTGCTCCTTGCGGTTTACCGTGTAGGAGTGTTCGTGTCGGTTCCTGGTGTGAACCGTCAAGTCATGAAGGACATGGTCAAGGCGGCCTCCGGGTCGTTTCTTGGTCTGTTCAATATGTTCTCTGGCGGCGCGCTGGAGCAGATGTCGATCTTTGCGTTGGGCATTATGCCCTACATCAGCGCGTCGATCATCTTGCAACTCCTCACGGTCGTGATTCCTGCACTTGATCGCTTGAACAAAGAGGGCGAGCAAGGTCGCAAGCAAATCAATCAGTACACGCGCTACGGAACCATCGTTATCTCGATGGTTCAAGCGTTCTTTATTGCGCGGTACTTGGAGTCTTCGAGTCGTACTCAGTTCGGCTCGGTGGTAGCCGATCCTGGTCTCGGCTTCGAGCTGCTGACGATGCTTACGCTGACAACGGGGACCGCGTTCATCATGTGGCTGGGCGAGCAGATCACGGAGCGGGGTATCGGTAACGGCATGTCGCTGATTATCTTTGCCGGCATCGTCGCTCGCTTTCCTGATGCGTTGGTTCAGTTGCTCCAGAAGTCTTCTGGACAAGGAGACATGACGGTCTTCGACTTGCTTGTGATTACTGGTATTGTCGTCGCCGTCATCGCTGCAATCATCTTCTTTGAGCGTGGATACCGTAAGATTCCGGTTCAGTATGCGAAACGTGTAGTGGGGCGGAAGGTTTATGGCGGGCAAAGTTCTCATCTGCCGCTCAAGATCAATGTTGCAGGCGTTATTCCTCCGATCTTTGCCTCTTCTATCTTGCTGTTTCCGGCGCAGTTGGCTGGCTTCGTTCAGTCGTCCTGGATGCAACGTGCAGCAGATGTGCTGAATCCTGGCGATTGGCGTTACAATACGCTCTACGTCGGGCTGATCATCTTCTTCTGTTACTTCTACACGGCGGTCACCTTCAACCCGGTTGATATTGCCGATAACATGAAAAAGTACGGCGGGTTCATTCCGGGCATTCGTCCGGGCAAGAAGACCGCTGAGTACATCGACCGAGTGCTGACACGTCTCACGTTGGGCGGGGCTCTGTATATCTCGGCGGTGTGCGTTCTTCCGACGTTCCTTCAGCAGAAGTTCAAGGTACCGTTCTACTTTGGAGGTACCTCACTGCTGATTGTCGTCGGCGTTGCGCTCGATACGGTACAGCAAATCGAGAGCCACCTCATTACCCGCAACTACGAGAACGTCACGGGTCCGAAAGGTCCGCGGATTCGGGGTCGTATCCCGCGGGCTCGCTAAGAGCGAACAGCTCATTGCAGCAAGAGGTGACGATGCCACAGTATATCTATTTGCTGGGAGCTCCAGGGGCAGGGAAGGGTACTCAAGCTCAGCTTTTGTCTGAATCGCTTGGTGTGCCTCAGCTCTCCACTGGCGAGATGCTTCGTACCGCACGTATCGAGGGGAGTGACCTCGGCCAGCGAGTTGCCGCGATTATGGATTCGGGGAAGCTGGTTTCCGATGAGATTGTCATTGAACTAGTGGGTCAGCGACTTTCTCGTGCGGATCACCAGAATGGGGTCATTCTGGATGGCTTTCCGCGGACGATTGCCCAGGCAGAGTCTCTTGACGCGCTGTTTGCTCGGACTGGTCGTCCGGCACTCAAGGTAATCGCGATTGATGTTCCTTCGGAGGAGATCCGTCGACGGTTGCAAGGGCGTCGTTGGTGTACTCGGTGCAAGAAAACGTATCACGTATCCGATAACCCGCCGCCGCCGGGCGAAAGCTGCGAAGCGGGAGGGTTCTGCCAGCTTGAGGTTAGGTCTGATGACAAGCCGGAGGCTGTCGAAAAACGGCTTCAGACCTACGCAGAGCAGACAGCACCTCTCCGGGCCTATTATCAGGCCAAAGGCACGTTTTTCACCGTCAATGGGACCGGTAAGATCGGTGATATTTTTTCCGCAGTGATGGCTTGCCTCTCGAACTGAGTGGCTACCGAGCGCGTCGCGACCAGTTTATGCGATGAAGATATTCTTCAAGACCAAGTCCGAAGTGGACAAGATGCGCGAAGCGAACCAGGTGGTGAGCGACGTGCTGGATTTGGTCGCGGAGAACTGTCGACCGGGTGTGAGTACGGCCGAGCTTAATGAAGTTGCAGATCGTGCCTTGAAGAAGGCCGGGACTACCTCGGCGTTTTTAGGGTATAGTCGGCCTCCGTACCCTGCTGTGATTTGTACCTCGATCAATGAGGTCGTGGTTCACGGGATTCCACGTCGGGATGCCGTTCTCAAGTCTGGTGACATCATCGGGATCGATTTCGGTGTGTTTAAGAACGGCTTCTGTGGAGATTCCGCTCGAACGGTCATGGTCGGCGATGTCACTCCCGAAGCGCGTAAGTTGGTGTTGTCGACTCGGGAAGCACTCCGTTTGGCGATTGAACGGTGTGTTCCTGGCAATCGGCTGCAGGACATTGGCTGGGCAGTACAGTCATTTGTGGAACCGCTTGGCTTCTCTGTCGTGCGAAAGTTTGTGGGTCACGGAATCGGTAGAGCGATGCATGAAGATCCGCAGGTTCCGAATTACGGAGAGCCAAACAAAGGACTGCGATTGAAGGAAGGGATGGTCTTGGCGATCGAGCCAATGATCAACGCTGGAGGTTATGACATCGATGTTTTGGACGATGGCTGGACAGCCGTTACCAAGGACGGATCGTTGTCTGCTCATTTCGAGCACTCCATTGCGATCACCGAAAATGGACCAGAGCTGCTGAGTCGCTGGTGATCCTTCGTCGGAGAAGTACCAATTAGCGTAAGATTGCATTTTTCTTGCAATCACGTAGATTTCGGGCTACACAAGGCCCCCTAGGTCGCGACCCTTGCTCTCGGTCGCGTCGGAGATAAAGACGATGAAAGTCAGAGCGTCGGTCAAAAAGATCTGTGAGAAGTGCAAAGTCGTGCGTCGCAAAGGCGTCGTGCGAGTGATTTGTGAGAACACGCGCCACAAGCAGCGTCAAGGCTAAACGATAGGCAGAGGAACACGATATGGCTCGTATCGCTGGCGTAGACCTTCCGCGAAATAAGCGGATGGAGATCGCACTGACGTATATTTACGGCATTGGCAAGGTTCTCTCGGTTGAGATCCTGAACCGTGCCGGCGTCGCTCTGGACAAACGCTCGGACGATCTTGAGGAATCAGAGATCCGCAAGATCCGTGATGTCATCGAAGCAGACTTCAAGGTTGAAGGTGATCTGCGGCGCGAGGTGTCAATGAACATCAAGCGTCTCATGGATCTTGGCTGCTACCGAGGACTACGTCACCGTCGTGGACTTCCAGTGCGAGGCCAGCGTACCCACACGAACGCTCGTACTCGTAAGGGTCCGCGCAAGGGCGGTCTGGCTCGTAAGAAGCCGGCAGGAGCGTAAGGGATTACCATGTCGCAGCCAAAGAGCAAGGTTAAGAAGAAGGTCAAGAAGAACGTCCAGAGTGGCGTTGCTCATATCCAGTCGACCTTCAATAACACCATTGTGACCATCACCGACGTCTCGGGGAATGTGATCTCTTGGTCGTCGGCTGGTGTTCGTGGTTTTAAGGGGTCGCGTAAGTCCACCCCGTTCGCCGCCCAACTTGCTGCAGAGGATGCGGCCAAGAAGGCGATCGAACACGGAATGCGAACCGTATCTGTGTACGTGAACGGTCCGGGTGCTGGACGCGAGTCCGCGTTGCGGGCTCTGCAGTCTGCTGGCTTCCGGGTCAGCCTGATTCGCGACATCACGCCGATTCCACACAACGGCTGTCGGCCTCCGAAGCGTCGTCGAGTCTAGTCCTAAGTACGGTCGGCAGTGGCTCCGGATCGCCCCTCGCAACTGCAGCGGATGGATGTTCAGAAGTTTTTCCCTCTGCAGAGTGAGAATCAGCGCCGGAACCGGCAGCCCGAGAGGCGGCAACTGCAGGCGATAACGAAAGCGACATCTGGAAGAAGAGAGAACAATGGCTCGGTACATCGGCCCTGTTTGTCGGCTCTGCCGACGCGAGGATATGAAGCTGTTTCTGAAGGGAGACCGCTGCTACACTGAAAAGTGTGGTCAGGAGCGTCGTGCTTATGCTCCGGGACAGCACGGTCAGAATAGTCGGCGTCGTAATAAGACCTCCGACTACGGCGAGCAGCTTCGCGAGAAACAGAAGGTGAAGCGCATTTACGGTATCGCTGAGCGCCAGTTTCGCGGCTATTACTTCCGTGCGAACCGGATGAAGGGCGTAACCGGTGAGAATCTTCTGATGCTCCTCGAACGTCGTCTGGATAACGTCGTCTACCGTCTTGGCTTTGCAAGTGACCACGCCGAGGCGCGTCAGCTTGTGCGCCACGGACACTTCTTGGTGAATGGTTCACGCGTCAACATTCCTTCGTACTTGGTCAAAGCCAATGACGAGGTTCTGGTTCGCGAGAGCAGCAAGAAGGTCAAGCGGATCGGCGAGAGCCTGTCAGCCGTCGACCGGCGCGGTGTGCCGCAGTGGCTCGAAGTTGACAAAGACAACTTCCGAGGGAAGGTGAAGTCTCTGCCAGCGCGTGAAGACTTTACGATGCCGATCCGTGAGCAACTGATCGTCGAGCTTTACTCGAAGTAATCGCTCTTCTTGGAGACAAGCAAGATGGCTACCGCGCAGGCAAGTGTGCCGACCTCTGCTCGCAATTGGCGCGAGCTTATCCGCCCCAAAATGCTGGAGGTGGATCGCGAGACTCTGACCCCGACGTATGGCCGCTTTTCATGCGAGCCTCTCGAGCGTGGGTTTGGCACGACCCTTGGCAATGGCCTTCGTCGGGTGCTCCTGTCGTCCCTTCAAGGTGCGGCAATTTGTGCCGTCAAGATCGAGGGAGCGCTCCACGAGTTCCAAACCCTACCGGACGTTGTTGAGGACGTAACCGACATCGTTCTGAACCTGAAAGACGTGCTCATCAAAGTCTACGATCCAAAGCCGCGGACGCTGCGGATCGACAAAGACGGTGAGGGAGAGGTCACGGCTGGGGATATCGTGCGGAGCGAAGGTGTTGAGATTCTCAACCCGTCTCACCACATCGCTACCGTGTCTCGTGGCGGCAAGCTCCATGCCGAGCTGCTGGTGCAGATGGGTCGCGGCTATGTTACGGCGGAGCGCAATAAGCAGCCGAACATGCCGATCGGAATGATTCCCATCGACGCGCTCTTTTCACCGATCAAGAAGGTGAACTACGTCGTCACCAACGCTCGTGTCGGTCAGCAGACCGACTATGACAAGCTCACCGTAGAAGTGTGGACGGATGGCTCTGTGAAGCCGGAGGATGCGGTTGGCTATGCCGCGAAGATCCTCAAGGATCAACTGACCATCTTTATCAATTTTGAGGAAACCTACGAACCGCTCGATGAGCCGGTCTCGGAGGAGCAGAGCAAGCTGAACGAGAACCTCGACAAGTCGGTCGAGGAACTTGAGCTGTCGGTTCGCTCTGCGAACTGTCTGCAGAACGCTAACATTCGCTACATCGGAGAACTGGTGCAGCGAAGTGAGGCGGAGATGCTGAAGACCAAGAATTTTGGTCGGAAGTCTCTCAAAGAAATCAAAGAAATCCTGGCCGAGATGAACTTGTCGCTGGGAATGAAGCTCGAAGGCTGGGAACCGCCGTCGAGCCGCAACAAGCTGTAACGAACGCGCAGAGACAAACACAATGCGTCACCAAAAATCTGGCAGAACGTTTGGCCGAAAGGCCGATCACCGGAAGGCGTTGTGGTCGAACATGGTTTCGTCGCTCATCCAGGCCGAGCGAATCCAGACCACCGACATGAAGGCTAAGGAGTTGCGACGTTTCGCTGAGCCGGCCATTGCATGGGCTGTCTCGGTTGGCTCCTTGCTGAGCAAGGATCAAGAGAAGCGCACCGCTGAGGAAAAGACCCGCATCGTCCATGCCATGCGGATGGCACAGCGGATCGTCAAGAACCGAGTGGCGCTTCATAAGCTCTTTGATGAGCTGGGACCACGCTACGCGAGCCGACACGGTGGCTACCTTCGAATCATCAAGAAGGGCTTCCGTCATGGTGATGCGGCTCCGGTTTCGATCGTCGAGCTGGTTGATCGCCCCGAAGTTGAAGCTCCGGCGAAGTAGTTTCGTTCCGATTCGACCCTAGCTACCCACGTCTTACGCTTCTTAAAGGGAGCGTGGCGTGGGTTTTTTCGTTGGTCGTTCGGCTTCTGATTTCCCCCGCAACACGAACTTTTCGACGGCGATTCTGGCTGGGCAGCGTCTACGGTTGCTCTTCGGGTTCGGTGATTCGCAGGTCATCGCTGGGCTCTTTGGTACGCAGCATCACCCGCTGTCGGTGGCGGAGATCGCTCCACCAGACGATCTGTTGCGCCATCGGCCATTGAGTCTTTGGGTCGGCCATCTGACTGAGCTGGGCTGGGTCGTCGAGCGTGAAGGTTGACTCTTCTCGTCCGTCGGCAATCTTTGTGACGACGAAGACCGCAGTCCCGCCGGGCTGCGTCCTACGATCGTGCCACAGTGCGTACTCTTGGTTCGTCGAAAGCGAGACCAACTTGGGCCGCTGTGACGCCGCCAGTTCGAGTTCCTCAAAGGGCGCTGGCAGCGTTGTGACCGTAAGCTGCGGTTTTGTTTCGATGAGCTGATCGCCCCACAGGTAGCGGTGTCCATCTTGGAGCCAGTGTCCCCGCTCGGAGGTCCTGCCCAAGAGCCCGATTTGCACGAGTTGCTCGGTATTGGCCCGAACCAGTGTTGCCATGTCTTGATTTGCGTCGAAGCAGATCGCCAGGCGAGGCTGACGGGTTGGTTGCAGATCGCAATGTGCGAACTCGAGCGGTGGCCAAGAGAGCCAGCTCGTGGCAGCCAGACGGGTTCGTTTACCGTCGAGCCAGGTCTGAAGCTGCGGCTGTCGCTTGTGCTTCGCTAGGGTGGCAAAGGTGCTGTGTTCAGCCTGCCACTGATTGCCGCACAGCGCGATGAAGGCGAAAGGCATGCCCAGGATCAATCCGGGGAGTGGTAACCAGGAATACCAAGGCCTGAGGTCATGCTGATCGGACATGCTCACCTCCGTCCTCGACCTAAGCTTATCAGCGACGGCCTAGTCTTCGCAAAGAGGACTGCCGCAGTGGACCGAACCATCGGGCTGCTGCTTGCTAGATGTAGCCATAAATACAGAAAACGGTCGAAGGAATCGCCGACACGCGGGAAAATAGCCCGGATCATTCGGCGGAGGAGACGAATTCAATGGGGGCAGCACGCGTTGTGGGATGTTTTTGGGGACTACTCTGCCTGCTAGGCTGGGGGACGACGGCGGCAGCAGGCACGGGTGGGCCGGTGTTGGTGAAGGCGGGGCAGTTGCTCGATGTGCGGACTGGGATTCTGCATGCCAAGCAGGCGCTGCTGATTGAAAACGAACGAATCAAGGAGGTCGGCCCTGAGGCACAGATCCTGGCTCATGCGCCGTCAGGGGCGCAGCTCATTGACCTCGGTGGCTATACGGTGCTGCCCGGTTTCATCGACGCGCACACCCACCTGACTTATCGTGTCGACGTCGCCAGCTATGCGTGGCTCGGCGTATCGGCACCACGGGAGGCGCTGCTTGGGGCCCGGCATGCCAAGGCGACGTTGATGGCAGGCTTTACCACGGTTCGCAACCTCGGGGCTCGTGGCTACGCTGACGTCGCACTCCGAGACGCGATTCGTGATGGAGATGTGCTCGGGCCACGCATGCAAGTGTCAGGACCGGCGATCGGCTCGACGGGCGGGCACATGGACTCGAACCTTTTGCCGTATGCCTTTCGGTACAGCGAAGAGGGCATTGCCGACGGCCGTGAGGGCGTGATCCGCAAGGTGCGCGAGGTCGTCAAGTATGGCTCAGAGGTAGTGAAGGTCGCAGTCACCGGTGGGTTTCTATCGGTGGGGACCAACCCCAACGTCGGCCAATACAGTGACGAAGAGCTGCAAGCGCTGGTCGCAGAATCAAAACGGCTTGGCAAACCTGTGGCGGCGCATGCGCACGGGACCGTTGGGATCAAGCAAGCGGTGCGGGCCGGCGTCGACTCCATCGAACACGGCACCGAGCTGGACGATGAGTGCATCCAGCTCATGAAGTCGCGGGGGACGTACTTGGTGCCGACGGTGTTTTTGTGGTCGCATTTCCCCGAAAACGCTCGTCCGCCGGAGGTTCCGCAAGAAAAGGCCGAGAAAGCACGCGAAATGGCCCCTTCAGCGAAGCGAAACCTGGCAAAAGCGGTGAAAGCGGGCGTAAAGATCGCATTTGGCACCGACTCATCGGTGTACCCGCACGGGATGAATGGGCACGAGTTCGGCGCGCTGGTCGAGTTGGGGATGTCGCCGCTTGGGTCGATCCAGGCCGCGACGCTGCATGCGGCGGACCTACTGCGCTGGAGCGATCGGGTGGGCGAGCTCAGGCCAGGTCTTTATGCCGATTTGGTGGCGGTGCCGAGCAATCCGCTGCTGAACGTGCGAATTCTCGAAAACATCCCCTTCGTGATGAAGGGAGGCGAGGTGGTAAAGGACCAGCGGCCGAGCGCAACCTGCACACCCCACGCCACATCGTCCTTCGCAGCACCGCAAGAGGACGGTACGCTGCGCACGCATGGACCTACTGGTGTTTCTTTGCTTCCTGCTGTCCGGCGGCTCTGGGCTACTTTTCGAGGTGCTGTGGACGCGAGAGCTGCAGCTGGTGTTTGGCTCGACGACACTGGCGATGTCGACGGTGCTATCGGTATTTATGGGCGGCCTGGCGCTGGGCAGCCTGATCGGCGGTCGGCTTGCACCCACAGTGAAGCGGCCCCTTCTTGCGTATGCACTGGTTGAGGCCGGAGTCGGCCTGTATGCGCTGCTCCTGCCGGTCTTGCTCTCTTACTATCCAGCGCTCAATGGCTTTCTGTGGCGGACGGTGGGAGACCACTTCGTGCTGCTGTCGATCCTGCGCTTTGTGGCGACCGCGCTGGCGCTGATCGTTCCAACCACACTGATGGGTGCGACGCTGCCTCTGCTATCGCAGTATGTGGCCAAGCGGCATGCCGGCATTCTGGGGGCGTCGGTTCAGATCGGCACGTTGTTTGCCATGAATACGACCGGCGCGGTGGTGGGTACGTTCGTGTCGGGATTTTGGCTGCTCCCCCGACTTGGAGTGCATCGGACCAATCTAATCGGAGCAGGGACGAACCTGACGCTGGCGCTGCTGATTGTCGTTGGGAGTTTTCTGCTCAAGCGCCGCGCTGCTGCCCAGGAACTGATGGGCACGATTTCCTCGGATGACGAGAGCGACGATGGAGAGGACAAGCCTGTCTCGGAGCTGGCCAGTCCTCTTTCGCTCCGGCGGCTCGCGGTTCTGTCGTACGCAGTCTCGGGCGGGACGGCGATGATCTATCAGGTGCTGTGGACTCGGGCTCTGGCGATCATCATTGGCTCATCGGTGTACTCGTTCACGCTGATTCTGCTCGCGTTCCTGATAGGGCTTGCCGGTGGTGCGGCGGTGGTGACACGGCTTTTGCCGAGGATCGCGAGGCCCGTGTTGTGGCTCGGGGCGCTGCATGCGCTGACGCTGGTTGCCGTCGGATATTCGTACCTAGTCTTTGATCGTCTACCAGGAATTTTCCTGCTGATCCTGCGGTCGGGGCAGCTCGGGGTCGATGAGCTGCTCTCGACGCAGTTTGGTCTGTCGGCACTGGCCATCCTACCGGCGACGCTCGCGATGGGTGGAGTGATGCCGTTGACGATGCGCATTTACACGGGGAGCGTCGACGGAGCAGGGCATGACGTCGGAATTGCCTACGCGCTCAACACGCTGGGCGCGATCGTCGGCTCGTTTGCGGCTGGGTTTTTGGTGTTACCGGGGCTGGGCCTGCAGCGAGGTCTGCTCGGGAGTGCGCTTTTGACGGCGGGCCTGGCCGCACTACTGCTTTTTTTCAGCGAATCGAAACGGCGTGTGACGGTCGAGACGGAGTTGTCACCCGAACCAGCCCTTTACAAAGCGCCGGGTCGACGTTGGGGGCACTGGGGACTCGCCGTGGCGGTGATGGCAGTGGCAACGCTGTTTGCGGTTTGGTCACCGCGCTGGAACCTGACTCACTTTGCGGCGGGACTGTTTCGGGTGTCGGTGGCGCGCTCGGTGGTGCGGCTCCACAACCGGCCGTTACCGGATTTGCTGTTTTACAAGGATGGCATCGCGACGACGGTGTCGGTCGAGCGGTGGGGCAAGACGATCGCGCTCAAGAATAACGGCAAGGTCGACGCCTCGAACTCCGACGATATGGGCACTCAGATCATGGTCGGATTGATGCCGCTTTTGTGGCATCCGACGGCACTCTCTAAGCCACCACGGGTGGCGGTCGTTGGCTACGGATCAGGGGTGACGATTGGGGCGGTGACTCAGTTTCCGATCGCTCACGCCGATGTCGTCGAGCTAGAGCCAGCCGTAGTCGAGGCCGGGGATCGCTTCTTCGCCGAAGTCAGCCACCTACCGAGCAAAGATCCACGCGTCCGCGTCATCATTGGCGACGGTCGTAACTTCATGACGCAGTCTCGCGAGCGCTACGACGTGATTGTCAGCGAGCCCTCGAATCCGTGGATTACCGGCGTCTCGAACCTGTTTACAATCGACTATTGGCAGCTTGCGAAGAGTCGACTCACCGACGATGGAGTGTTCTGTCAGTGGGCCCAGCTTTACGAACTGTCGCCGGTCAACATCAAGACGCTGCTGCGTAGCTTCGCGAGCGTATTTCCGTATACCTACGTGTTTACGTCGGAATACGGATCGAGCGACATGATCTTGGTGGCGAGTCAGAAGCCGATGCCGCTCGACTTGAATAGGCTTCGTAAGAACTTCCTATTGCCATCTTTGAAGGCTGAGTTGTCGCGGGCCGGGATCGATCGCGCCGAGGAAGTGCTGGCGGATCTGCTCCTGACACCTGATGAGCTGGCGGCTTTTTCGGTCGGCGGTCACATCAACACCGATGACAATGCGCGAATCGAATTTGCGGCCCCTCGCGATCTGCTTGGCTACATGCGTCACGAATCGTCGGTGCCTCGGGTACACAGCAACGACTGGATCTATGGTCAGTTCGAGCGCTATCTGATCGGACAAGGCCTGCCGTTTGACTCTCCGCCGTCGTGGCTGCACGACGACGCGAAGGACGGGCGACGGGCGGATGTGTACGCGGCACTCGGGCGGGCGCTGCTGATGCGAGGCAAGCGCAATGCGTCGGCGCGCCTGCTCAATCGTTCGCTGGGCATTGGCGGAGGAGTGGCAGCTGATAATCTGGCGCGGCTGCTGACGCTGTTTGCGCCTAGGAACCTCAGCGAACACGAAGAGCCTCTGAGCCGCGAGTGGGATGGTACGGACGAACATTTTGCCGATGGGCTGGGGACTCCACCGCTGCCGTTGGGGCTTTCGGAAGCGCAGCAAACGCAGATTCTGCGGCAGTGGAGCGAGGCCAAGCGCAACCTTGGCAAGCGTGAGTACGTGATGGCTTTGCGCGAGCTGCGCGAGTGGCCGATGAAGTGGATCGATCAGATGGGGCCCAATGTGAGGCTGCTGCTGGGGTATCTGCTGTATAAGGCCGAGCTGTCGCCCGAAGCGCTCGATCACCTGGCGGAGCTTTCCGACGACGAAGCGTATATGGAACGGCATCCTGGCGCGTTTTACTACCTGGCAAGGACGCAGATGGTGAGCGGAAAGCCTCGGCAAGCGGTGCGCAACATGGAGCTGTACGTCGCCAAACGACGCAATCCATCGACTTCAACCACACTGATCCCGTCGCTGCCGTAAGATCCTGTGCACTCGCTCAAAAAGGCGCTATCGCTCCTCATTTGAGAAGGTAAAATGCGCGCCTCTTTGGCAAGGCTTGGCAGCGGCTGGGTCGTTTGACCTTGTGGCGACGGAGCAACCAACCTTGTCTACCGACAGCACAGCTTGGTTAGGAGGCTTCTTTCGATGCGCAATTACAGCGAAGCAGAGATTCGGGACGTCGTCGTCATTGGGCATGGTGGTTCGGGAAAGACTTCGCTGGGAGAGGCCATCTTGTTCGACGCCAAGCTGGTCACCCGGCTCGGTCGCGTCGATGATGAGACCTCGAACCTTGACTCGGAGCCCGAGGAAAAGAAGCGCAAAGGGACGATCAATCCGCACGTGTCGGCGATCGAGTGGCAAAAGAGCAAGCTCAACCTGATCGACACCTCGGGACAGGGTGACTTTATTGTCGACACGATGATTGCGCTTGGCGCTGCGGATTGTGCTCTGTGCGTTCTGTCAGCGTCCGATGGCGTGCAGGTCTACACCGAGAAGACCTGGGAAGCTGCGGACAACCTGCATATGCCGCGCTTTGTGTTCGTGAACAAGATGGACCGTGAGCGGGCGGACTTCGACGGGGTGCTCGATCAGGTGCGGCGTGTACTGTCACCGTCGGCGGTGGCATTGCAACTGCCCATCGGATCGGAAGGCGGCTTCGAAGGCGTAGTCGATCTGGTCACGCAGAAGGCTTATCGCTTTTCCGAGGACGGGCGCGATGTGGTCGTGGGAGTCGTTCCGGACTCAATGGCCGCGGCCGTCACGGAAGCGCGTAACAAGATCATCGAAGAAGTGGCCGGCTCAGACGATGAGCTGATGTCGATCTACTTCGATGCGGGCACTCTCACGGATGAGGAACTGCAAGTCGGATTGCAGCGGGCGATTGCGGCGGGCAAGCTGTTCCCGGTGTTCTGTGGCTCCGCCTCGCAGAATCGAGGTGTACAGCCGCTGCTCGATGCGATGGTTTCGCTGTTGCCAGCCGCTTCGCTGGGTCGCACTCGGACCGGCATCGGCAAGTCGGGCGGCGAAGTTCGGCGCTCACCGAAGAGCAGCGAACCTCTGTCGGCCTTCGTGTTCAAGGTCATTCCGTCGGATGTTGGCAGGCTGGCGCTCGTGCGAATCGTCTCGGGCAAGATCACGGCGGATTCTCCGATCTGGAACTCGAGCCACGATAAGGGAGAGCGCGTTGGTCAACTGTATGTCTTTACACCTGGCAAGCGGACGGGAGTGCCTGAGGCACACGCCGGGGACATCGTTGGATTGGCGAAGCTGAAGCTGACGCGCATCGGTGATACATTCTCCGACGAAAAAGACCTGGTGAGGTTTGCGCCGCCGCAGATTCCGGCCCCGGTGGTTCGATATTCGCTTCACATCAAGGGCAAGACCGACGAAGCGAAGCTGGCGCAGAAGCTGCACGACCTCCACGAAGAGGATCTCGCGCTCTCGATTGAGTACGATGCCGCCACCAAGGAAACGCTGATCGGTGGCTGTGGACCGGTGCACATCGAAGCGACGCTCGACAAACTGCGCCGGGCAGGCGTCGAGGTGGATTTGGCTCCGCCGCGCATTCCCTACCTGGAAACGATTCGCGGTCGTGCCAAGAACGTCGAAGGCAAGCACAAGAAACAGACTGGCGGCAAAGGTCAGTACGGCGTTTGCTTCCTCGATCTAGAGCCGGCACCACGTGGGGCTGGCCTGATTTTTGAAGACGCCATCGTCGGAGGTTCGATTCCTCGGCAGTTCATTCCATCGGTGGAAAAGGGCATCAAAGAGCGCATGTCGCGAGGCGGCCTGGCTGGATACCCAATTGCTGATGTGAAAGTGCGACTCTTCGACGGTAAGTATCACGACGTCGACAGCGATTCGCGCAGCTTCGAAATGGCCGGTAGCAAGGGTTTCCTCACCGCCTTCAAGCAGTCGCAGCCGGTGTTGCTCGAGCCGTACATGAAGATCGAGGTATCGATTCCCGAGGATTACATGGGGGCGATCATCGGAGATCTCAACAACCGACGCGCTCACATCGGCGGCATGGAAGCGCAGGGCAAAAATCAGGTCGTGATGGCCCAGATACCGATGAGCGAGACGCTGGATTATTCGGCGTTTTTGCGTTCAGCAACGGGTGGGCGGGGCAGCTTCAGCCTTGCGACCTCGCACTACGCAGAGATGCCGCAGCAGCTTGCGGACAAGGTCATCGCGGCCAAGAAGCACGTCGAAGAAGAAGAGGATTAGTAGACGACGTTACACGGCGGTGACGGTGCCGCCGACGATCTTGAACTTCCGGGTCGTGAACTTTGCCGCCAGGCTTGTGGCGTCGAGGCCCGTCGAGTCGATCTTGACCTCGGTCTGCCCGATCAAATGGAAGGTTGCCTGAACCTCACTGGCTCCGACCTCGACGATCACAAAGCCGTGCTGATCGGGGGCGGTGAAGTTTATTGCCGGATTGCTGTCGCGCAGCGTCTGATCGAGGTTGGCGACGACTTTTCCATACGCCGGTGAGTCGACGGAGAAACCGAGCGCAATCGCCGAGTCACGCACCGATTCTTGCAGCGTGCCGGAGCTGATGGCGGGCGTCGTCAGTGACACGGCAATGTCACCTCCAAGCTGGGACACGAAGCCACCGTGAATGTCGCCCGAGACAAACAGCGTGTTACTGATGGCGTTGGACTTGAGGAAATCGATGAGCTCCTGGCGCTTGTTCGGAAAGCCATCCCAGCCATCGATGCCGTAGAGAAAGACATTCTTGAAGCTCGGCGGCAGCCCAGGCGTGGTCGTTAGATCGAGCACTCCCTCGGTGGGCATGACCGAGCTACCGATCACGCGGAACGTCGATTTGGAATCGGTCAGCGTCTTTTGCAGCCACTCCTGCTGGTCCTTGCCGAAGACGTTTTCGCTCTCTTGCGTGGTCGTCTGCCACTGATACAGCGCATACAGCTCGAACATCGGTCGCACGACCAAATAACGTGAGCCCATCGATGAAAAGAGCTGTTGCTTGCCCATGTGCAGCCAGGCCACGCCGCGCTCCATATCTGGCGCTGGTGCGATGAGCAGCGCGGTCTGCATGGTCGCCTTGAGTACAGCGTTGACGTACAGAAGGGCGAGTCGTCCGGTGATCCATGCGGCCGCTTTTTGCTCCGCGTCGCTTTGGGACAGTCCGGCGGTGATGCAGCCGATGATGGCGGCTTGGACGAGCACCTGTTTTTGCCGGGCATACAGCGGCGCGTCGATGTCGATGGCCGCGAAGTTGTCGTCGTTTGCAAACGCCGGATAGGCCCCGAGCGCCTTGAGTGCCACCGGATCGAGCGCGAGGGTGCCGGGATAGGCCTCCTCGGGAATCAAGTGATCGGGCCGGAAGCTGCGGTAGTCGGTGAGGATCAGGTGAAGTCGCTTCCCAAATCGAAAATCACGGAACAAACGCGTCTTCGGAAACAGGTTTGACTCGACGACCGACAGGCTGCCTGAGGCTGCCGGGGCGTCGTCAATCGGCATGTACTCAAAGAACGCTCGCTCGGAGGTCTTGCGACGGGTTCCGTTCTGTTCCGAGGTTTTGCCATCCTGATCGGTGCTATTGGCCCCGTAGCAGTCGTTGGCGTACTCGTGATCGTCCCAAATTAGGACCATCGGGTAGCGCTCGTGGACCTTTTGCAGCACCGCGTCGGAGCGATAGCGCTTGTAGAGGTCGCGGTATTGGCTGAGTGTCGCCGCAGCGAGCCGACTGCCAACCGCAATCGCTCCGGCTGGTTCGCTGAAGCTGACGCTGCGAGCGCCGGGTGCAGGTGTTGCCGGTACTTTTTCGTAGATGTAGTCGCCGAGCCCGAGCACAAAATCGAGGTTGTCATCGAGCTGGTTGAGCCGCTGCCAGGCGTTGTAGTAGCGACCCTCGTAGTCTTGGCAGGACCAGAACGCGAACTTGACCGGCTGGTCATCGTCGGCAGTTGGAGCGGTGCGGGTTCGCCCTTTGACCGACGAATAAAAGCTGTTATCGCGCACAACCAGGAAGCGGTAGTAGTAGGTCGTCCTAGGCTGAAGGCCAACGACCTTGACGCGCAAGGTGTGGTCGCTGTCGGCGGTGAGGCGAAAATTTGGGCTGCTGTGGACCACCGATTGAAATCCGTCATCCGTGGCGACCTGCAATCGGACCTCACACGGCTCAGTTGGAGATGCGGGATTGAGTGCGCGGGTCCACAAGATGACGCTGTCGGGACGAGGATCGCCAGAAGCCACCGACTGAGGGAAATACTGCTTTCCGTCGAGTGTTTCCGACTTAGGCTCTGATTCGGAGCAGGCTGGCAAGATCAGCGCGCCGGCGGTGGTGGCCACCACGGTGTACAGAAAAGAGCGGCGGGATGACCCGATCGAGCCAGGTTTTGCAGAATTTATTGGTTTCATAGCTAACTATTTTTGCAAAAGAAATCGGCAACGCCAGCCCAATCGTGTGTGCTCCCCTGGCAGGTCCAAAAAGTCGTGTTAAAGTCGCCGCCCATGTCAAGTATCAGTCGCTCTGAGAGCATTTCCCGTCTCGATCAAATCAAGGTTTCCTCGTACTTCGGCTGCGACACGTTTGGCTGGCGCACCATGCAAGAACGGCTGCCGAAGGAAGTCTTTCGCTCGCTCCGTAAATGCATTCGCAAGGGTGAGCGATTGTCCGCAGAGGTCGCACATGTCGTTGCTCAAGCCATGAAGGACTGGGCACTAGAGCGTGGCGCGACGCACTTTACCCACTGGTTCCAACCGATGACCGGTGCCACGGCCGAAAAGCACGACGCGTTCATCACCTGGGACGACCACGGTGGTCTGATCGAGTCGTTCTCGGGTGCGCAACTCATCCAAGGCGAACCCGATGCGTCGAGCCTACCGTCCGGCGGTCTGCGAACCACCTTCGAGGCGCGAGGCTATACGGCCTGGGATCCGGTCAGCCCGGCCTTTTTGATGAATGGGCCGCTCGGCAAGACGCTGTGCATTCCGACGGCGTTTATCGGCTATCACGGCGAAGCGCTCGATCACAAAGTGCCGCTGTTGCGAGCGATGGATTATGTCGGACAGCAGGCGAGCCAGACGCTGGCGCTGTTTGGTCACGATGGGGCCGTTGTGACGGGACAGTGTGGGGCCGAGCAGGAGTACTTCCTCGTCGACCTGGAGCTGTTTAAGGCGCGTCCTGACCTGATGTTTTGCAATCGCACCCTGCAAGGGGCACGGCCTCCAAAGGGTCAAGAGCTTGAGGACCACTACTTTGGTGCGATCAAAGATCGAGTGCTGCGCTTTATGCAGGACCTCGAGCTGGAGCTGTTCCGTCTGGGGATTCCGGCCAAGACGCGCCACAACGAAGTCGCACCGAACCAGTTTGAGCTGGCACCGATTTACGAGCCTGCCAACGTCGCCGCCGATCACAACCAACTGCTGATGGAAGTGATGAAGAAGCTCGGCGAGCGTCACGAGCTGGCCGTGCTGCTCGGGGAAAAACCGTTTGCCGGGGTCAACGGCTCGGGCAAGCATGTCAACTTCAGCCTCGCCGCAGACGACGGTCAGAACCTGTTCGAGCCGGGCCATTCGCCAGAGGAAAACCTGCAGTTCCTGTTCTTCCTGTCGTCGATGCTACTCGGCGTATTTCGACACGGCGCGGTGCTGCGAGCCTCGGTCGCCTCGGCGAGCAATGATCATCGACTGGGTGCCAATGAAGCACCACCGGCGATCATGTCGGTGTTTTTGGGCGAGCAGCTCAACCGCATCCTCGACCAGCTAGAGTCCGGTGCCGTCATGGCATCGTCGGAAAGGAAGCAGCTCGATCTGGGCATCCCGGCGCTTCCGGTGCTGGCCAAGGACTACACCGACAGAAACCGCACCAGCCCAATGGCCTTCACTGGCAACAAGTTTGAGTTCCGCGCCGTCGGAGCCGGTCAAGCGATTGCCGTGCCGCTGTCGGTGATTCAGACTCTCGTCGGTGACGCCCTGGCTTGGATGAACCAGCGGGTGCAGGAAATCGAGTTGCAGCAGCCCGGTGATCGTCGTCAAGCGATCATGACGGTCATTCGCGAGGTCGTGACGCTGACGAAGTCTGTGCGCTTCGATGGCAACGGCTACTCGCAGCAGTGGCGGGACGAAGCCGCTCGTCGGGGTCTTCCGCACGCCCGCAATACCGTCGAGGCGCTGGCGGTGTGGCAAGATCCGCAGGTGCAGGAGCTGTTTACGCGCTCTGGCGTGATGTCGACGCTCGAACAAGAGGCACGCATCCATGTTCGCCACGAGCAGTTTGCCAAGAGCCTACAGATCGAAGCCCAAGTCCTGCGCGAGATGACCGAGACCCAGATCCTTCCGGTTCTTCTCGAGGACGTGCAGGCCAAGTCGTCGAGCCTTGCGCAGCTTCAGGCAGCAGGGATTGCTTCACCCACTCAGGTCCGTCGAGCGATCGAGACTGAAACGGTTCAGATCGACGAAGCCTATAAGCGCCTTGGGGCTCTGCGCGGGGCGATCGCCCAAGCGGATGCCATCGAGGAGATTCACGCCCGCTCCGCATCGTTTGCGAGCGAAGTGCTTCCGGCCTGTCAGGCGCTGCGCGAGGTGCTCGACGGACTGGAGGATCAGTGTGATGCTCGGCTGTGGCCGCTACCGAAATACCGCGAGCTGCTAGCCCCGCTCGGCTAAGCCACGATCGTCCCCACTTGGATGGAGCTCCCATGAGCGATAGCGAACCGAAGCGACCCCCGACCCCCACGCCCGCGTGGCGACGTGTCCATACGCAACTGCCGCAGAAAGTGGATGTGGCGATCATTGGCAGTGGGCCCGGCGGTCTGGTCGCGGCGGCGCTGCTCGCCCAGGCCGGAAAGTCGGTCGCGGTGTTCGAGGCACACTATGTCGCGGGCGGTTGTGCGACCCAGTTCCGTCGTGGACCCAAGAACGCCCGGTATCACTTCGACATCGGTCTGCACTACATCGGTGACTGTGATCGGGAGGGTACGATTCCTCGGATTCTCGACGAGGTCTCGGTCCGGGTCGACTACGCAGCGATGGATCAAGACGGCTTCGATACGCTGATCTTTCCCGGGATTCGGTTTCGAATACCGGCCAGCTTGGAGCTGTTTCGCAAGCGCCTGCTTGAGCTGTTTCCGGCACAGCGCTCGCCGATCGATCGATACGTGAAGCTGCTATCGGCGGTGATGAAAGCGATGCGAGCGTTCGATCTTCACGACAAGCCGTCGCTACGGAAGATGTTACCGCTGGCAATCGATGGGCTAAGGCTCGCGCCGTATCGACGAGCGACGATGAACGAGTTGTTTGATGGGATCGGGGTGAGCGACATCAAGTTGCGCGCCGTCCTACTCGGACAGAACGGCGACTACGGGCTACCACCGAGTCAGGTCAGCGCCTTATTACACCTTGGGCTGGCCGCACATTACTTTCGCGGGGCCTTCTATCCCAAAGGGGGAGGGCAAATCATCGCCGACCGATTGGCATCGCGGGTCGAGTCTCTCGGCGGGCGGATCTGTCTGCGCCACACCATTGAAAAAATCCTGATCGAAGATGGTCGGGCGGTGGGTGTGCAGATTGCCGAGCGTGATGAAGAGCCGGTCAGGCAAGTACGGGCTGATGTGGTGCTGTCGAATGCCGACTTTAAGCGGACGCTGCTCGACTTGGTTGGACCGGAACACTTGCCGAGTGAGTGGCTGACCCGTGCCCGTGATTCGAAGATGGCGGCGGCGCTATTTATGACCTTCCTTGGCGTGAAGGGCGATCTGCGCGACGACGGCATGCGTGCCACCAACTACTGGCAATACGACGAGTTCGACTTCGATACGATCTACCAGGATGATCCGACCCGTCCGCCGCAGGTGAAGGGTTGCTACATTACCAGCGCCAGCCTCAAAGACCCGGAGCACGGGCTGCATCATGCTCCGCAGGGCGTCTCCAACGTGGAGGTGATGACGATTGTGCCGGGCGCGGCCTCGCGCTGGGGTGTCAGTGACTCCGAGGTGCTGACCTGGGGTTACCGTCGCAACGAACGCTATCACCAAATCAAGCAAGCCGTCGAAGACGATCTGATTGCGAGGCTGGACCGGCAGTTTCCGGGAACAGCGGCACGGATCTGCTATCGCGAGTCAGCCACACCACTGAGCCACAGTCGCTTTACGCGGGCTTCCGATGGTTCGGGCTATGGTCTGGCTGCGACCCCGGATCAGTTTCTCGATAAGCGGCCCGGCTATCGTGGGCCGATCGAGGGACTATATCTGTGTGGCGCATCGACGCGGGCGGGGCATGGGATTGCCGGCGCGATGATGGGCGGATGGAAGGCTGCCCAGCGCATCCTTCATCGCGGCGATCGACGCTAACTCTTGACGGGCGCGGTTACCGCCAGAACTTATCGGTGGCCGTGTTCCCCATCGAAATACAGTGGAGCTGTTCCGGCTGAAGTCGTAGCTCGACGAGCAGATGTGCCACGTAGTCTTCGGCCTGCGAGGTTGGCGTTCCATCGTTGCTCCGTACTCGCTCGATGGCTGGCAGCGGGCGCAGGACTGGCTGACAACGGGCGAGCAGCTCGGACAGCCGCTTCTGTCGATCGAGGCTTGGCTGTTCGGCCAGCTTTATGTCGATCAGTCCGCCATCGCGTTTGACCTCAAAGTACTCCGCAAGATCCGTCGGAGCCGTATCGACATAGCGATACGCGTAACATAGCTGTAGCGGCCCCAGACCTTGCAGTCGATCGAGACAGGTAAGAGCCAGTCGATCCATTCCGCCAGCGATACGGAGCGCATACCGAGCCGCGACCGCATCGAACCAACCGACCCGCATCGGTCCTTGCCACGGGTTTGTGACATTGTGCTCTTCGTCGAGCCGGGCTGCCAAAGAGAGCTCTTCACTGACGAGTGGGCCTGGGCCGTGACGGGTCGCATAGGCACGCAGCACGCCCAGCCGCTGCGCGGGTCTGCCACTGAGCAGCGACAGCGCATTGGCAAAGCTTGTGCGACTGGGGGTGACAAACGGAAAGAATCCGTGAACGGCGTCGAGCAGTGTGCCTTGGGCACCCTCGAAGATCACCGTTTGCAGCGGATCGTCGAGTGCTCGCAGTAGCTGTGAGCCATCGTCGACAGTGATTCCCGATTCCAAAAAACGCGCATAGCCGGTGGCAAGCCGATGGGGCCAGTCACGCTGCCCAAGTTCGTCGAGAATCAATCGAGACTCGCTGTGTTCTGTCGGTAGACGCAGGCCATCGACGATCTGCTCGGCCTGATCCAGCTTGACCAGCTGCAGAAATCGTAGCTTCTGACGCAGTCGAACGGGATCGGTCAGGTCTTCGATGCGCAGCGACGGCACGCTCGGATTTTGACTGTCCAACCACGCTTGGCCGACGCCGAGCCCACAACTGCCGTGACGGGCGCTACCTCGGGTTAGCTCGCGCAGTCGCCCGACCAGCTTGTGAAACGGAGTGACCAGCACGCTGCGAGCCGACACGGTGGTTCGTGCGAGCGGTTGAGCCACGCCGAGCGCTGTCAAGTGATCCGCCTCGCGCAGAAGCGACAGCGGCTCAATCAGCATGAACGACGACAACAGCGTGGCGGTGTTCGGCACCAGCATGCCCGAGCCGAGCTGGGCAAAACAGTGGCTGCGGCCATCGGCTAGCACCACGTGATGGGCCGCCTGTGGACCGCCGTTATAGCGAACCACCAGCGTTGGACGAGCGTTTCGCCGAACCCAGGCGTCGACGAAGCTACCTTTGCCTTCGTCGCCGAGTCCCAGCCCCGCGACCACCGCGATGCGCGTCGAATGCTCCCTCAAAGCGTGCTAGCTAAAAAGCCAAGCCCTTCTTTTGCTGAACCAGCTCGCCCTGCGCTTTGAGCAACAGTTGATTGGCTTCGTACAGCTCGCGGGTCCGGGTGCGAATCTGCGTTGCCAGTCGTTCGCGCTCACGGGCCTCGTTTTCGAGCATCTTTTTGTACTTGTCCTGCACCAACGCTTCGTCCGTGACATCGCGCTGAATTTCCAGCGCCCCGACCGGACGATTGTTTTCGTCGAGGATCGGAATGGACGACAACACGTAGCGCCGAGTCGGAGCATCTTCGGGCAAACCAATTGGCCTGCCGTCAATCTCGTCGAGACGAACCTGCCTGCCCTCGCGCCAACACTGCTGAGCAATGCAGCGCTCTTGGCAGATCTGAAGCCGCATCACCTCGTGACACTTCTTGGCTTTGAGCTGCCGAGCCTCGGGCCTTGGGAACAGCGAAAAGAAGGCCCGATTGTAGTCGACGATGTTCCGTTCGTTGTCGCAGATAAACCAGCTATCGATGACCACGTCCGAGGTCGCCTTAAATTGCTGGATGAACCGCTCCAAGGCTGGGTGCATACGCACGATCGTAGCGAGGATTGACCGGCGGGGCAAGGGTGCGTAGACTCGGGGTAATGCCGAGCCAGCGCGGTGCGTCGATTAGCGTAAAGATGATCTCCACCACCCTGGTGCTGATCATGTTCATTACGGCCCTGCTCGGGGTGACGAGTACGTACTACGGGCGACGGGCCTTCGATGAGGCGGCCCAGAAGCTCTCCGAGGCGTACGATTCTGCACTGGGCGCACGAGCCCAGACCTTGACGGCGGCCATGTCCGAAAGTGCGAGAGCGGCGCTCATGCAGTCGGACTACAGCAGCTTGAAGACGTTTGTACCCAAGGCTGCCAAGACCGATCCCGATGTGACCGCGCTGTACGTCATCAGCGACACCGGCTACGTTGCCGCACACAGCGACGAACGCTGGAACGACGCCGAAAAGAAGATCACCGAGGTCGATCCGGTGCTCGGGCCCGAGCTGGAGAAGCTGTCCAAGCCGCTCGAAAAGACCATCGAAGTCGACGCGGGCGGAGTGAAAGACACCCGCCGCTTGTTTGCACGTCCCGTCGTGACCGATCAGGGCAAGAAATTCGGCACCTTGGTCGTGATCTACAGCATGGCATCGCTCAAAAACCAGCTTCGCTCGATCGAGGAGTACAAGCTGGCGCAGGGCCAGGCCTTCATGGTCCAGGTTTCGGTGCTCGGTCTGGTGTTCCTGGTGCTGGCAGCGGGCATCTCCGTGTTTCAGAGCTTGCGGATCACCCGGCCGATTCAGCAGCTTGCTTTGCGGGCCGATCAGATTGCCCGTGGCGACCTGACCACTCGCGTCGAGATCCAGTCCCCCGATGAGATTGGCCTCCTCGCCGAAAACTTCAACTTCATGGCCGATCGGCTGCAAGTGCTTCTCGAAGAGACGGCGGCCAAAGCCGTCCTCGAAAAGGAGCTTGAGCTGGCCCGGACGATTCAAGAGACGTTGGTTCCGACCGCAGAGGTCATCCAGCGAGGCCCGGTACAGGTCGTCGGTCACTTCCAGCCCGCGACGCAGTGCGGAGGCGACTGGTGGGCGGTCTATGACCTGCCCGGCGACAAAGTCCTGCTCATCATTGGCGACGTGACGGGTCACGGCGTTCCGGCTGCCATGATCACCGCTGCCGCCAAAGCGGCCTGCGATGTCGGTCGCGCTCTGGAGGGCGCACGCATCACGGCCTCGCGCATTTTGGAGATCATGAACCATGCGATCTACGAAAGCGCCCGTCGCAAGTTCGTCATGACCTGCTTTGCGTGCGTGATCGACCAAAAGAGCCTGGTCATTACCTACGCCAATGCTGGTCACAACTTCCCGTATCTATATCGCCAGCCGAGCACGCTCAAGGAAGGCGAGTCGCCCTTTATGGTCCTGATGTCGCGTGGCAATCGCCTTGGTGACGTTCCAGAGTCGACCTTCACCGAAAACACCCAGCAGCTTCGCTCGGGCGACAAGATCGTGTTCTTTACCGATGGACTCATCGAGTGCGAGAACCCAAACAACGAGGAATACGGCGAAAAGCGACTTCGCCAAGCGATCGGTCAGACGGGCGACCTTCAGCCTGCCGCGATGCGGGATGCGCTGATGGCGCAGGCCGCGCAGTTTTATGCCGATAAGCCGCGCAAGGACGACATCACCTTGCTCATCACCCAAATCGCCTAGCCACTGCGATAGCTCCGCACTTCTCCGTCTGCTACGTAACGCTTCGACTTCCTTCGCACATTCCGTTTTCTGCTCGGCACCATCGCAACAAGCACCTAGAGTCCTTTGGCGTGCGACCCTAAAATCGCACCATGCTACAAGAGCTTTCACCCGGCAGCTTGGTCGCCGAGCGGTTCGAGGTTGAGCGGCTGGCGGGTAGTGGGGGAATGGGCGCGGTCTATCGAGCCATCGATCGGAGGACGCAGCAGCCGGTCGCGGTCAAGGTTCTGTTCGATGGGGCGGACCATGCGCGCTTTCATCGCGAGGCGCTGCTCCTGGCGGAGCTTCAGCATCCCGGCATCGTGGGCTACGTCTCGCATGGACACATGGACAGCGGCAGTCCCTATCTGGCCATGCAGTGGCTGGCCGGGCAGGATCTGGCCGAGCGACTGCGGAGAGGTGGGCTCAGCCTGCAAGAGACGCTGGTGCTGACCCGGCGCGTGGCCGAAGCCCTGTCGGTCGCGCATCAGCGCGGCGTCGTACACCGTGACATCAAGCCGTCCAACCTGTTTTTGGTGGATGGGGATCCTGCCAAAGTCGTGCTGCTCGATTTTGGGATTGCGCGGCGCGGCTTCGGTGGTCGATCGGCCGCCATGACTCGCACCGGCGCGATTGTCGGCACTCCCGAATACATGGCCCCAGAGCAAGCGCGTGGGCTGTCGCAGCTTAGCCTGGCCGCTGATGTCTTTTCGCTCGGCTGCGTGTTCCACGAGTGTTTGACCGGCAGTCCGCCGTTTGTGGCCGCTCATGTGGCCGCCGTGCTGGCCAAGATCCTGTTCGAGGACGCGCCGCCACTGCGGTCTGTACGGCCCGAGCTGCCAATGCCGCTTGAGGATGTGCTCCGGCGGATGCTGCACAAAGACCCGATGCTGCGCTTTGCCGATGGGGGTGCGGTGCTGACCGCGCTACTGGCCTTGCCCGAGCTGCCGACCTTGCAGGGACCAGTCTTCGAGCGGGGCATGGTGCCCCCATCGATTCGGGCGGACGAGCAGCAGCTGGTAAGCGTGCTCCTGGTGAGCGATGCCCATGAGGTGTCTTCGCTGGCTACGATGGCACAGGCCGATGATGCGGTGCAAAAGGTGCGGCTGGAGTCGCTGCGTTCGCTGCTGACTCCCTCGGGGATGATCTTAGAGCGGCTGGCCGATGGATCGCTGCTGGGGACGCTGCACCAGCTAGGCGCGGGGGCTGCAACAGATCTGGCGGGACGGGCGGCGCGGGCGGCTCTGCTCATCCATGATCGCTGGGGCGAAGCGGTGATTGCGATTGCGACCGGCAAAGGCATGCTGGCCGGGGATGTACCCGTTGGGGAAGCGGTCGAACGGGCGGCGGTGCTGCTCCGGCAGCGAACCACCGGAGGAGGTCCGCACGCGGTCCTGCTGGATGAGCTAACTGCCGGCCTGCTCGATACTCGGTTCGAGGTGGAGCGGCTACAGCCGCACGCCTTTGCGCTGGTCGGTGAGCGGCTGTCGATCGACGATTCGCGCAAGCTGCTCGGCAAGCCTACCCCATGTGTCGGCCGAGAGCAGGAGCTGCTCGCGCTGTCGGCGGTCCTGCATACCTGCATCGAGGAATCGACGCCTCGGGTCGCGCTGGTGGTGGCACCGGCGGGTGTTGGCAAGTCCCGGCTGCGGCACGAGTTTCTGCGACGGATTTCGGTGGGAACGGCCCCGGTCTCGGTGCTGTTTGGACGCGGCGATGCCATGAACCCTGGTGCCCCGTACGGACTGTGTGCGGCCGTGCTGCGCGGGCTGTGTGGACGACTCGACGGAACAACTGCGGAGCAGGCCTGGACGCGCCTGCACGAGCTGTCCACAAGCTATGTCGGTGAGAAAGAAGCCCCGCGAGTGACCGCATTTCTGGCAGAGCTCTCCGGGCTTGAGCCATCGGTGGACAAGTATCCGCCCCTGCATGCGGCGCGTCTCGATGGACGGCTATTTTTCGAGCAGTCATCGTTGGCGGTGAGTGACTTTTTGCGTGGCGCTTGCGCGGTTCAGCCGGTGCTGCTGGTGCTAGAAGACCTGCAGTGGGGCGATGCGCAGAGTATCGAGCTGACCGAGGTGGCATTGCGCGCTCTTCCCGACTCGCCTCTGATGGTGCTCTGCCTGGCCCGGCCCGAGTTTGAGAGTCGGCTGCCGAAGCTCGGCAAGGATCGTGGTCTGCAAGAGATTTACCTCGGTGGGCTTGGCAAACGAGCGTCAGAGAGGCTGGTTCAGAACATCTTGGGCGCGAAGGTGCCGTCGCAATCGGTGCAGCGCATCGTGGAGCAGGCGGCGGGCAACGCGCTCTATCTGGAAGAGCTGATTCGTGCCTTTGCCGAAGGAAAGACCGAGCAGCTACCCGACACCGTACTGGCGATGCTGCAAGCGCGCATTGGCCGTCTGAGCAGTGAGCAGCGGCGGGTGCTGCGAGTCGCCAGCATTTTTGGCGATAACTTCTTTCGTGGGGGGGTGCAGTCCCTGCTCGGGCACGGCAGCCAAACGGATCACACCGATCACATCGACCAGGTGCTGCGAGAGCTGGGCGACGCCGAGATCATCGAACGCCACCGCGACAGCCGCCATCCTGGGGAGGTCGAGTATGGCATTCGCCATGCGCTGCTCCGCGAGGCCGCCTACAGCCTGCTCACCAATGAGGACCGCCAGCTTGGCCATCGGTTGTGTGCCGAATATCTGCTGCGCTTGGGAGAAACCGACCATGCGGTGCTCGCTCGTCACTTCGAGCTAGGCGGCGATCCGGACCGTGCCATCCGGCACTACATCGACGCGGCATCGGAGTGCTGGAAGCGCGGCGGGCTCGATCATGCGGCGCAGCAGTGCCTGGCAGCCGTGCGGTGCGGTGCCAGCGGCGAGTCGCTCGGTGCAGTGCGCTGCTTGCAGGCTCAGCTCGAGCTGTTTGGCAACCGCTTGGCTCCGGCGTTTTCGTGCGCGCAAGAGGCGCTGGCCCTGTCTGTGCCCGGTAGTCGCTTCTACTACTGGTCGCTGTTTGGTTACTTGGGGGCCGCCACGCTGTCGGGCCGGATGGACGTGACGATGGAGATCATGCGCGACTTCGGCCACACGCTGCCCGAGCGCGATGCCGCCTGGTACTTCCAAGAAGTCGCGTCCCTGATTGGCCAGCTCTGTGTCTACCTGGCGCTGCGTGACAAGGCGCAGCAGACGCTTGGACAGATGAAGGCGGTCTGTGACCTGTTCGACGGCGATCCGCAGCGGCCGCTCTATCATGCGGGCTGGCAGCGCGCTCAGTCGGCGTTCGAGATGTACTTAAACGACCGGCCATTTTTGTCCCAAGAGCTGCTTCACGAAGCCCGTGAGACCTATCTGCGCTTTGGCCAGCGGCGAATGGCGGCACTGGTACAGCTCGATATCGCGGTCAATGAGGTCTGCCTAGGCAACAGTGTCGACGCCATCCGGCTGAGTGAGCAGGTGATCGAGCAGGCCGTGAACTTGGACGATGAGTACCTGCGTCTTGGAGCCGAGATGATGCGCTGCGGCGGGCTGCTGTGGGGAAAGGACGTGCAGACGCAATGGGACTCGCTGCGGGGGCGCTTGGAAGCAATTTTGGCCAGGGCCAAAGACGACCAGATTCGGCGAGGCCAGACCTTGTCGTTTCTGGCCGCAGGCTACTTTCTCAACCAAGACTATGAAGCGGCGGCTCAGCGCTATCGCGAGGCCACCGAGGCGCTTCTGATGCTGCCTGCGGTGTTGCCGTTTTCGCAGGCCTGCTTGGCTGCCTCGCTGCTGCGCTTGCACAAGCTGGACGAAGCGGCGCAGGTGGCCGAGCAGGCAACGCTCACGCAGTCGATGTTCGATGACGGTGGGCCGTACGCGGCGGCGGTGTGGCTGGTTCGTGCCGAGACGCACTTTGCCTTGGGAGAGGAGTCGCAAGGGCTTGTGGTGTTGCGGCGGGCGGTGACGCTGCTCCGGCTCCGGCTTGCGCAAGCACCTTCAGAGGAAAGACGGCAGATGCTGCTGCATGCGGTCTGGCAGCATCAGGCGCTCCAGCAGCTTTGTGCGTCGCGACTTGGTGAAGACCTGCTGCCCAGCGATGCCACGGCGAACGAGGCGAGGGCGGATCAGGCCAAGGCGAATTAGGCCAAGGCGGCTTAGGCCAAGGCGGCTTAGGCGAGGGCGGCGACGGCGGCTTTGACTTCGTCGTAGTTTGGCTCGACACCGGGGTTCGGGGCGACCCAGGCATAGCGGATGGTGCCGCTGCCATCCACGACAAACACCGAGCGCTTGGCGGCGGTGTAGCCAGTCAGGCCAGCGAAGTCGTCGTGAGCGATGCCGTAGGCGCGGACGGCCTTGCGGTCATAGTCGGACAGGATCGGGAAGTTCAGGCCGTTCTTTTCGGCGAAGGCGGCATTGGTGAAGGGGGCGTCGACATCAATGCCGAGCACGGTGGCACCGACATCGTTAAACGCCGAGATCGAGTCGCGGAAGCTGCACAGCTCTTTGGTGCAGACGCCGGTGAAGGCCGCCGGGATGAACACCAGCACGACGGTCTTGCCCGCAAAGTCAGACAGCGACACCGGCTTACGGGCAGTGTCGATGAGGGTGAAGCTTGGGGCCTTTTGCGCGGTTTCGAGCATGAACAGACACTCCTTATGAGGGTTTGGATGCGGACGTTAGATGCGGGCCATGCTCGCAACGTCGCACCAGCCTGTCAATCCGCCATCACAAGTCAATGCAGAGCAGGCTCAAGTCAAAAAGAGCAGTGACAAGTCAACGCCGAGCAGCGACAAGTCAACGCCGAGCAGCGACAAGTCAACGCCGAGCAGCGACAAGTCAACGTCGAGCAGTGACAAGTCAACGCCGAGATTGTGACGGTCGTGGTGAGCGAGGACTTACAGCGTGCGGATGACGGCTGCGGCTGCGGCGAGGGTGGCTTCGATGTCCTCGTCCGTGTGAGCAGCGGAGACGAAGGCGGCCTCGAACTGGGAGGGCGGCAGGTAGATGCCACGATTGAGCATGCCGTGGAAGAAGCGGGCAAAGCGTCCGGTGTCGGCGCGCTTGGCATCGTCATAATTTCGGACCGGCTCGCCGGTAAAGAACAGCGTAAACATCGAGCCGACCTGATTGACCACCGCTGCAATGTTCGCCTGCTGACACAGCGCGAGCAGCCCCTTGGCCAGATGGGTGCTCGTCTGCTCCAGGCGCTCGTAGATGCTGGTGTCGTCGAGTAGTTCCAGCATGGCTTGACCGGCGGCCACCGCGAGCGGGTTGCCCGACAGCGTTCCGGCCTGATAGACCGGCCCAAGCGGCGCGATCTTGTCCATGATCTCGGCCCGGCCCCCATAGGCCGCGGCAGGCAGTCCTCCGCCGACGATCTTGCCAAGGCAGGTGAGGTCGGGACGGATGCCGTAGCGCTCCTGGGCCCCGCCTTTGGCGACGCGGAAGCCGGTCATGACCTCGTCAAAGATGAGGATGGTGCCGTGCTGCAAGGTGAGCTGGCGCAAAAGCTCTAAGTAGCCGGGCTCAGGCGGGACACAGCCCATGTTGCCGCAGACGGGCTCGATGATGACGGCGGCAATCTCGCTATTGCCATCGGCGCTGCGGTGGTCCCGGAAGACCGCTTCGATCGCCGCCACGTCGTTCCAGGGCACGGTCAGCGTGTCGCGGGCGGCCCCTTCGGTGACACCGGCGGTTCCGGGCAAACCGAGCGTGGCGGCACCCGAGCCTGCGGCGACCAGCAAGCTGTCGGCATGGCCATGATAGGCCCCATCGTGCTTGACGATCTTGGAGCGGCCGGTGGCCCCTCGGGCCAGGCGCAGCGCCGACATGGTGGCTTCGGTGCCGGACGACACCATGCGGACCTTGTCCATGGACGGGATGCGCTTCGTCAAAAGCTCGGCGAAGCGCACCTCGCGCTCGGTCGGAGCCCCAAACGAAAAGCCTTGCTGGGCAGCGGCGGTGATGGCGGCCAAGACCTGGGGCTGCGCGTGTCCGAGGATCATCGGTCCCCATGAGCCGACGTAGTCGATGTAGCGGTTGCCATCGACATCGGTCAGCTTGCAGCCGCTGGCCGAGGCAAAGAACACCGGATCGCCGCCGACTCCTCGGAAGGCGCGCACCGGTGAGTTGACGCCGCCCGGGATGGTCTGCTTGGCGCGGGCAAACAGCTCATGCGAGCGAGGACGGGACAGGGAGGATGAATCGGGCTTGCTCTGGTCGATCATGGCTTGGTTATGAGAGATTAACCAAGGGGCACCATGGATTGTCGGGGATTCTTGCTGGTCCTGGCTGCGCTGCTGGGCGGTTCCGGGTGCGTGCAGCTTGGCCCTGCGACGCTCGGCCTTCAGCAGCGCGACTTTAACGAAGCCATTGTGCGGGCGCAAAACGAGCAGCTCCTGCTCAACTTGGTCCGGCTGCGCTATCGCGACAATCCCTACTTTGTCGAGGTCAGTGGCATTACCTCGCAGCAGACACTCGGGGCATCGGCGGGAATCGGCACCGACTTTTCGGTGAGCAGCGATCCGCTGCGCACCCTGGTAAAGCCAAGCCTCGGGCTTTCCTACAGCCAGACACCCACCGTGGTGCTGTCGCCGCTCGCGGGCGAGGCGTTTGTACGCAAGCTGATCTCTCCGCTGTCCCTGGAGTCGCTTTTGCACCTGACTCGCTCGGGCTGGAGCATTGCCAGGGTGCTGCTGCTGGTGCTCGATCGAGTGGGCAATCTGCGCAACGCACCGTCCGCAGCCGGACCGACTCCGGCGCAGGCACCGATCTTTGCGGAGTTTCAGCACCTCGCCGCCGATCTTCGACAGCTACAGCAGGCCGACCTCCTAAACCTCTCTTATGAGCATCACAAAGATCAGCCGACCCTGGTGTTAGAGGTGCGTGCTCAGGCGTCTCATGGTGACGCGCTGCTGCGGGTGCGGCAGCAGCTTGGGCTTACCCAAGACGGACTGCGTTATGTGCTGACGCAGGATGTGCGGCGAACTGGGCGCGATGTGGTTCCGCTGCGGCTGCGCTCGGTGCGGAGCATCATGTTCTTTTTGGCGCACGCGGTCGATGTGCCCAAGGTTCACAGCCTGTCGGGCCTGGTGACCCAGACTCACTATCCCGATGGGCGGCTCTTTCAGTGGAGTGACCTACTTGGGGGCCTGTTTCACGTCCGCACCCGCCGCGACGAGCCGCAAGCCGCCTACGTGAAGATCCGCTACCGCGACCATTACTACTACATTGCCGACAACGACCTGGAGAGCAAGAGCACCTTCATGCTGCTCACCGAGCTGTTTAACATGCAGGCTGGCCAGGGGGTTTCGCTGATGCCTACGTTGACACTTCCCGTCGGTCGATAGCGCGCCACACTCCCATTCCACAAGGAGTGATGTCGGCGGGGTTTTCCCCTGCTACTGGATGAGTCGCTTCACTTCGCCGGTGGCGACGTAGGAACCGCCCGTGGAGGCCTCGACGACTTGATCGCAGACGTACAGGATTCCTAGCTCGCGGATGCTGCGCGGGAAGCGGATGTTCCAGTTGGGATTGAAGCCATCGGAGACGACGCGGGCGCGCAGCTTGACCCCTTCTTTGACACACTGCACCAGCACGCCGGTGCCGATCTCGGTACAGGTCGGCAGGTCCGCCGCGGTCTTGGGCGTCTTGACGGCCTTGCTGCTGCCGCCGCTGCGCGAGGTTCCTTTGGCAGCACCCACGGTTTCACCGGGCCGCAGCAGGCGCTGAATCTTGCCCTGGACGCGGTAGTAGCTGCCATCGGCGCTGGGCACGACCTTTTCGACCAGATAGGACACGCCTTCTTCGCGAATGGCGCGGGGGAACTGGACGTTCTTGGCGGGATCGAAGCCGTCGGAAGTGACGCGGATGCGCAGCTTGCCGCTGACCTTTTCGCAGCGGAGGGTGATGCCGCCATCGGCGCTGGTCACGGTCGGGAGTCCCGAAGACGAGCCGCCTGCGGTGCCGCGCTGGGCCAAGTCGCCGCGACTGCGGGTTCCGGCCTGGTACGACTGATCGCGCAGCTCTTTGCGGAGCACGGAGTCGAGGCCGCTTTTGCCAAGTCGCTCGGCGAAGTGCTCGAGCAGCTCGATTTCTTCGGTGAACTCGAACTGGTTGGCGACCGGGCTGTTGCGAATCGAATCGGCCACTTGCTGAAGCTGCGTCGCCGCGTCCTTGTGCTGTCCTTTGTCGGCCAGCTCGACTGCCGCATCTTTGGCCTTGGCTGCCCGCTGTCGCAGCGCTTCACCAAGTACCGTCAGGTCCGGGGCCGCTGCTGCCGCTGCCTCTTTGCTGGCCGCAGTCACCGTCACGACAATCTGATCGGTCACTTCGCGGGTCGCGCCGCCTTCGATCACCCGATACGAAAAGGCGATTGTGGCGAGTGGACAGGGACCGACGGCACTCGGTTTTACCGAAAGGTCGAGCGCCAGCAGCTTGTCTTCCACTGCGTAGACATCGCCCACCGTGACGTGTAGATCCCGGCCCTTGGCTTCGCTGCGGTACTGGTTTAGTACCGTCGACTGTTCGAGCGCGGCCTGCGGCTTTACCTGCACGGTCAGGTTTTGACCGCATACCGAGGACAGGCCCTCTAGCTCGATTTGGAGCACCTGGGACAGGTCTTCGTGCGACTCGATGTAGTAGTAGTTGCCCTCGCCCGCCCGCGCCATGCCGATGAGCAGGTCTTCGTTAAAGTTTGTGCCGAAGCCGAGCGTGGTCGTAGCCACTCCCTTTGCGGCCAACTGCGTCGCCAGCTTGACCAGCGAGGCGGTATCGGTGGTACCGACGTTGGCGTGGCCATCGGTGAGCAGCAGCACCCGGTTGACGAGCTGCTGCGAGAAGTTCTTCTGCACATGCTTGCCGCCCGCCTCCCAGCCGCCACACAGGTTGGTACAGCCGCCGGCATGGACCTTGTCGATCGCCGCTTGAATGGCTCGCTTGTCGGCGACCAGCGCCGGTGCAACCAGGGTGTCGATGTCGTCGTCGAAGGTCACCACCGACAGCAGGTCTTTTTCGGTCAGCTCGCCGACCAGCGCCTTGGCCGACTTCAGTGCTTGCCGCAGCGGCGTTCCGCCCATCGATCCCGAGCGGTCGAGGACCAAGCTCAGGTTGAGCGGCCTACGTGGCGGCGCATCGGCCTTGTCTGTGGCGTGATCTGCGCCGAAGCGGACCACGAGTGATATCTGACTGACTTCCCCGACCGAAACAGTGCTCTGACTTAGCCCATAAGTAGCTTTCACGGATCATCCCCCCCCGAGGTTCCCTAGGTGCTGCCGGAGCAGACACCACAGATCCGCCCACTATATCAGGTACCTGCTACCGATTACGGTAGGAACTTGGTGGGCTCGGTGGTGCCTTGGAGGGAGTCAGAGCGCTAGATGCAGGCCGCGAGGTTGACCTGGCACTCCTTCGCTTGCGCCAGGCGGCGAAGCGACTGCGGGACGTATCGCGGCCCGATTACTCGCCGTGACGGGTGTTTACGATGTCGAGGATGCGCCGGACACCGCGACGCTCATCGGACAGGAAGGTGCCGACGGTCGATAGCAGCGCTTGATAGTCCGCCGCAGCAAACGTGCTGCCCAACGTGCCCGGCTGTCCGGCCCCGCTGCGGTTGATTTCGCTTAGGGCATCGCCCAGGAAAAACGCTGGATAGCGACCGCTTGGGTCCGGGGTAAACAAGTTCTTGCCGACTTGAAGCAGGACTTGCTTGTCATCGGTCGGCAGACCTCGGCGCAGGATCGAAAGCGCACCCACTGCCACCTGTGGGTCGAGCAGTCCGGCGAGCGGCTTCACAATCGGGACAAGGTCGGCATCATCGGCCAGAAGCTGGCTCAGGTCCGCCACCGAATAGAGCAGCGCTTGGAAGCGCGGCGCATCGGGACTGCCCACGCCCGGATCGGAGAGCAGCGAGGACAGCAGCTTGTACATCTTCGGCTTCACGGTCGGTGTGGCCGCCACTTGCGTCAGCAGATCGAGCGATCCCGCCATCACCGGTCCGGTCAGCGCCTTTTCTAGATCGGGATACAGCGAGCTGCTCACCCAGCTCCGAATGTCCATCGCGCCACCGTGGGCGCTTACGCGGTCGCGGAGCAGGTCGAGCAAAGCGAGCAGAATCGGTCGCAGGCGGGGCGTCGCAAACTTGTAGCTCCCCGCCGCGCCCGGTCGTGCCGTCAGATACAGATCGGCGGTCGCACTGATTGCCGCCTGCCACTTTTCGGCGCTGGCTGGGTCTTGGGCGATTCGGGCGCGCTTGGTCTTGTAGGCATCGGCGAGCAGGTCAAACGGCGTCACCTTGCCTGCCGCAGTCCCCGAGATGACATCCAAGATCACCGGGTCCGCCGTCGCCGCAAAGGTCGGCTTGCCATCGCTCCGCAGTGCCTGCGTGCGACCATCGCGATAGACCAACGCTCCACCGACTCGCGCCGACTCGGGATCGAGCAGCCAGCGACTGAGTCGCGCAATCACCGTCGAGATCGGCAGGTTCGAGCCGTCGTCCGTCACCACCGTCGCCAGCATCGGCCCGAGCGCCCGAACGGCGGGGAACAGATCGCCCGATGACAACAGCTTGGCAATCAGCGGCTCGTAGCGTGAGCCACCACTGCGCTTCTGCTGCGGCTCATAGCTTGACGCATCGAAGAACTTGGACTGCACGGTCGGCCAGTGGCGATGCAGCACCGACAGCAAGTCGACCAGGATCTGCCCAGCGTTGCGCAGCTTGGTGCACGATCCATTGGCAGCCCGCTGGACGCACTCATCATGCTTGGCGAAGGCGTTTACGATCGGTCGGAACGCCGTATAGAAGTTGACGCCGGTCTTGGGATTCCCCGCTGCGTCGCGAGGGTGAACCGCCTCCAGCCCGAACAGCGCCCCGTCGTAGTACTTCTGCCATTCGAGGTTTTGATTCGAGCACAGCGTGCCCTGCCGCGCCGGAATACAGGCTCCAAAGTCGAGCGTGGTCTTAAAGAAGTCAGCCCGCTTGGTGTTGTCCTGAAACAACATTCTCGCCAGCATCGCCGGGGTCGGGTACTTGCCGAACCCCGGAATCCCGACCATGTTGTCGAGCAGCCCCAGCCCATCGACGATCTGCGTCTGGGTCTTGAGCCCGCTATCGGTAATCGAGTTGATGAAGTTGGTGTACGGATCTCGTGCCTTCACCGAGTCGTCCGCAATCGAGAGCAGGTAGTACAGCGCCAGGTCATCGAGCTGAAACAGGGCGCAGGGCTTGGCCGGTCCGGCGACCTTGATGTCGATGACGATCTTGATGTTCACAAACGCGCCGTCTTTGTTGCAAAACGTCGCTTGGTTGGCGTCGTGAACCAGGTGCAGCACGCGCTGCAATACCGAGCGGTTGTTTTGCGCATTGCCGGGATTTTTGTCGACATCCGAGTCGGGCAAGTTGCGATTCACGGGCTTGCCGAACACGCCCACCACAGACGATAAGTCCGAAGGCTGGCCTCGGGTGTCGAGCTGGTTTTGGTTCATAAACATCTGACTAGAATCGTTCGCCAGGATGCCGAGGATCTGGCCCAGGTCCGCCGTCGCCGGGTCCGATAGCGACAGCAGCACGTCCCGGAGCAGGTCGGGATCGCGCAGCAGCCGAACGAGGATCGGGGCCAGGTCGTCATACAGCGTCGATTTTTCGTCTAGCACGGCCGCCGCATACGCCGGCTTCTTCGATTCATCGAAGGCTTTGGCGGTGGCGTCGAGCGTGCGCGCCAGGGTCGACTCTTGGGTGTTGAGCAAGAGCTGGACCGAACGCAGGAGCCGATTGAGCTCGATGCCGGCCGACACGCCGGTATCTGCATAAGTCAGGATTTGCAAAAATCCATACACCATATCGAGCAGTGGCGACTGTGTCTTATCGAATCCTTGATAGTCGAGAACGGATCCGTTGTAGTCTTTTTTCGCCAGCGCCCGAGGTCCGAGCAGAAAGCCGGCTCCCTCGGCAAGTCGCAGCGCAATGTCACGCTGACCATCAAACAGCGCCGGAGCTTCGCGCAACAGGCCCGCCAGCACGGTGTCATCGAGGTTTTGGTATCCATAGAGCGGCTGACCTGCTGCCGCCACCAGGGCTCGCCCTGCGCTGTCTCGCGCCACCGCCAGGTCTTTTTGGTACAGGCTGATGCTCGCAAACGGTGTGACAAACGGGATAATTTTTCCTGTCGTATCGATAAATCGACCATTTGGATCTATATCTGCGTAACCATCTTTGTCCTTATCTACATAGGGAGCCGGTAGCGCGGTTCCTTGCAGGGCGACAATGGGCAGACCCCGGTGATCGCGTCGCGCTGCGTAATAGGCCTGACCGGCGGGCAGCGTCATAAGCTCGGCGGACTCGGTGAACAGGAAGCGGTTGAGCAGGTTGAGCGTGCGATCGGGAGCTTGCGGGGTCGCGATTGCCGTGATGCTCGACACCTCGCGGCTCGCGGCATCCAGAAAGGCCCGCAGCGCTGGGGCACCTGACGCATCCGCCGCCCCTAGGCTGGAGTCGACCAGGACCGGCAGCACCGCTGTCAGCGAGGCATGAAGGTCCGGGGTCGCGAGCAGACCTTTGGCCAGCCCTCCCGATGTTGAGCGCGGCAGAAAGCCTTCCCGATACCCGAGCCTTGCCATCGCTGCCATCGCCGCATCGCTTGCCGACAGCAGGCGAATCGTGGCACCACCGCTCGCCGCCGCTTGCTGGGCCTCGGGGCCTTCGAGCGCTGGCATGGTCCCGCGCAGGGCCCGATCGAAGTCGTCATAGAGCGACTTCGGCACCGCCGTATCAACGCCAGAGACCACGTTCATGCGCTCGGCACCGACCGCCTGCATGATCGTTGGGGCAGAAGCTGGCGCGGCCTGACCGTCGCTGCACATCGGGCGATAGCTTGTGCCAGAGGCATCCACACTGGTTCGCAAGCCCGCCGCCTGTTCGGATAGCTGCGCGGTGTAGGCCACCCGCTGGCAGGACTCGCGATAGACGACCTCGCCGAGCGTCTTTTCCGGCAAGGCCGTTCGGCTGCCGAGATCCACATCGCAGCTCGTCGCTACGACGGATAACGCCAGAAGCAAAAGAGGAGATTCCTGCGCAGATCGGAAGCCAGAGCGCGCTGTCTTCGGCATGCTTTAGTTGTAACGCGACAAGCGCCGCTTTTGGCATGGCCCTTGACTCTTGCGGCCTGCGCTTGCAAGGCTTCCGGCATCCCAATGCACTAGCGGTCACGGAGCTGCTGACGTGTCTACTGAGAGAATCGCCATTTATCCAGGCTCATTTGATCCGATCACCAACGGACACATCGACATCTTGTTGCGCTCACTCAAGATGTTTGACCGGGTAGTGGTTGCGATTGCTGACAACGTGCGCAAAAAGCCGCTGTTTTCCGTTGAGGAGCGTCGCGAGCAAATCCTACAAGCGGTGAACCACGACCCACGCGTCGACGTCGATGCGTTTTCCGGCCTGCTTGTGAGCTACGTCAAGGATCGCGGGGCACGCTTTGTGGTTCGTGGCCTGCGAGCGCTCGCCGATTTCGAGTACGAGTTTCAGTTTGCGCATATGAATCATCGGCTCGCGCCCGATGTCGACACCATCTTCCTCATGACCGCAGCGCAGTACTTTTACGTCAGCTCATCGCTGGTCAAAGAAGTCGCGCAGTTTGGCGGTGATGTTGACTGGATGGTTCCAAATGGACTGTCCGCCGTGCTGCGCGAGCGACTCGGGGTCATTGCCAAACCGAAGGATGTGGGCTGATGCGGGTAGCTCGCCGAATAGAAGCTCTGGTACCGTCGATTACGCTCGAAGTGACGGCGCGTGCCAAGGAGCTGGTCACGGCGGGCCGGGACATCCTGAGCCTGACGCTTGGAGAGCCCGACTTCGATACGCCCCCGCACATTCGTGCGGCTGCTGCGGCCTCCATCGAGCGCGGTGCCAACCGGTATACGGCGGTGAGTGGCATCATGGAGCTGCGTGCGGCTGCGGCCGCCGAGCTTTCTTCGGTACACGGCGTGCCGATTCGTCCCGAAGAAGTGATGGTTTCGACCGGGGCCAAGCAGTGTCTGTTCAATGCCCTGCAAGCGCTGATCGATGAGGGCGATGAGGTCCTGATTCCGACCCCGACGTGGCCGAGCCATGCCGAGCTGGTTCGTTTGGCCGGGGGAGTGGCGGTGCTCTGTCCGGCAGCAGCAGCGGACGGCTTTCGGATCGATGTCGATTCGCTGCGTCGCAAGATCACCCCGCGAACCCGGCTGCTCATGCTCTGTAGTCCTAGCAATCCGACCGGCGCGGTCATCGACGAAGCGACGCTTGCCGAGATTGTGAAGCTGCTCCACGAGCATCCCGAGATTCTGGTGGTGACCGATGATCTCTACCGGCGGCTGGTCTACGCGCCCGGCCGGTTTGTGTCGATTTTGGCGCTCGATCCATCGCTGTGGGGTCGGGTCGTGTTGATAGACGGTGTCTCGAAGAGCTACGCGATGACCGGTTGGCGCATTGGTTTTTGTGCCGCGCCGCGACCGCTGATTGTGGCGATGGACAAGCTGCAAGGGCAGGTGACGACCAATGCGGCGGCGGTGTCCCAGCATGCCGCACTCGCCGCGATCGTTGGTGATCAGGCACCCACGCAAAGAATGGTCGCCGAGTTCGATGCCCGGCGACGGATCATGTACAAGTCGCTGACCGCCATTCCCCACGTGCGTTGCGTCGAGCCGCACGGCGCGTTCTACTGCTTTCCCGATGTCTCGGCGTATCTGAGCGAAGCGGTCCCGGACGATGTGGCCCTTAGCCGCTTTTTGCTCGATGAGGCGTCGGTGGCCGTGGTTCCAGGCACTGGCTTTTATGCACCCGGCCACATTCGGCTGTCGTATGCCACGTCGGTGCCGCTCATCGAAGAGGGCATACGGCGGATTGCGGCGGGGCTGCGAACCCTGGCCGAGCGCGCCTAACCCATGCGGTCCGACGCCGCGTTCGTGTCCCTGACCCAAGCAGTGCGGCGCTGGATTCGTCCTGGCCAGACGCTGCTGCTTGGGATGTGCGGGCTGCCGGGGGCTGGAAAATCGACGCTTGCTGGCCAACTCATCGAGGCGCTGCCCGAGCTGCGCGCCGCCACGGTCTCGCTCGATGACTTCTATCTGCCGAGGGAAGAGCGATTGCAGCGTGGCTTTGCGTTGCGAGGTCCACCCGGAACCCATGATCTCGAGCTGCTCAAAGGCTTTTTGTCCCAGCTACGAACCCGCTCGTGTCAGCTTGAGCTGCCGGTGTTCGATCGCGGCACTGAGTCGCGTCGGCCGCCGCGCCGCTGCAGAGGCCCGCTCGATCTGTGTGTGCTCGAGGGCTTTTTGGTCGGAGTCGACGCGCCGGGCTATGAACCGCTGCGGGCCGCTCTCGATCGACTGGTCTATGTCGAAATCGATGTCGAGGCTGCGTTGGCGTCGCGGCGCCAGCGTGAAGCGGAGCAGGTCGCTTCCGGTCGAGGTGGCATGACCGAAGCCGAGGTGATGCACTTTTGGCACGAGTCACTGTGGCCGCAAGTCGAGCGCTTCGTCCTACCGCTGCGCGATCGCGCCGACGTAATCGTCCATCTGCGCCCCGATCACAGCCTACAGATGGTCTATTTCCCCGACGGAACGCTGCGGAACTGACGAGACAGCGCAACCACGTCTCGGTAGTGACGAAGCTCCAGGTCGGTGCGCTCTGTCGACCAGTTGCGCAGCTTGGCGATGCGCTCGGCCACTTTGTCGGCGCAGCCCAGACCCTGGTCACGAGCGAGCAGTAGCAGCGGCATCCGTCGTGACAGCACGTCATCGAGCCGCTCCGCCAGGTCCACCGTCACCGCCAAATCGACCTCGGCGTACAGGAAGGGCAGCTCGGGATCGAGCCGGTCGCTGGCCGATGGATCGCCCCCCTGCTGGATCTTTTCGACAATGGTTCGCGCCCGCACGCCGTAGGTGGTGGACAGGTGCCGGGCTACTTGGCGGTCAATCCCCGGCAGCTTGAGTGCGACCAGCTCTTCGGTGAGCTCTGCAACCGGATCAAAGTCATCGGTGGGTGGCTTCCAATCGGTCGCGCCCGGCAGCGGCCGATCGATGGTCGCGCAGGGTGGTTCGGTGACCCCAAGCTGCTTGTACGCCTCGGACAGAAGCTGCGCTGCCATGCGCCGATAGGTGGTCAGCTTGCCGCCAATGATCGTGACCAGACCCGGTCGCGACAGGATGCGGTGTTCCCGCGACACGCTCGAGGCATCCAAGCCATCACTCGACGGCATCACCAGTGGCCGAAGTCCGGCCCACGTCGCCAACACATCGTCTGGAACCAGCTTGGAGTCTGGGAAAAAGAAGTTGGCCACTTCCAGCAAATAGTCGATGTCCGCCGCGTCGGCTGCCACTCGATCGGGATCGCCGTGATAGTCGGTATCGGTGGTGCCAATCACGGTGCGGCTGGCCGCAAGCGACTCGGGATCGGCCCAAGGGATCGCAAAGATGATGCGTCCATCTTTGGGCACCGTCATCACCACCGCGTGCTGGACGGGCAGCCGCGCCGCATCGACCAGGATATGAACACCCTTGGTGGGCCGAACCATCGGTGCCGGCTGGTTGTGTCGGAGCAGCCGCAGCACCAAGTCCGACCACGGCCCGGTCGAGTTGACCGTCACCTTGGCGAACAGCGTTGTCGTCCGCGTTTCGTCGAGTACATCGGCGACCGTCACGCCCTGGACCATTCCAGTCGAGTCTTCGACAAAGCCGCGCACGCGGGCGTACGACAGCACCTTGGCACCCGCACTGACCGCATCGAGGATGGTCTCTAGCGTGAGCCGTGCATCGTCGGTCATTCCGTCGTAATAGGTCACGCCGCCGGTCAGACCGTCCGCTTTGAGGCCCGGCTCGATCTTTTGCACGCCCTTTTTGCGATACGCACGGTGGCGATCAGGCGCGGCAAATTTCGATAGCGCGTCGTACATCCACATCCCGCAGCCGAGCATGAACCGACCGGGATACTGGCCCTTAAACGTGGGAACCAGGAAGAGCTGCGGTTTGACCAGATGCGGGGCCAGCTTAAGCAGCAGCGTTCGTTCGCTGACCGCCTCGAACACCAGGCCAAACTCGGCATGCTGGAGATAGCGCAGACCACCGTGGATCAGCTTTGACGACTTGCTGCTTGTGCCCGAGCCAAAATCGCTCTTTTCAAGCAGCGCGACCTTGAGTCCCCGCAAAGCGGCGTCGCGAGCAATCCCTGCCCCGGTGATGCCGCCGCCGATGACGAGCAGATCGAAGTGCTGCTGGGCCAGCTCCTCAAACGCCTGACGGCGGGAAGAATCGTACATGCTTAGTTCCTTACCATACGATGAGATGCTGCTAGACCGGTTTGGGTTCATCGGCGGGCGAGAACTCTTTGATGAAGTGATGTCTGGGCAAAAGCGGTGAGGGGGTTCCCGCAGCCAGCAGCCACAGTTGATGGGCGCAGCGGGTGATGGCGATGTGTAACAGGTGGCGCGCCTCCGTGGTGTCGGGATACGCGTTCTGCGTCGCATCCAAGATGACCACGTAGTCAAACTCTAGGCCCTTGACTTGCAGCACGTCGGTGACATCGACTCCCGCTGCAAAGGTAAACTCGTGACGGGCAACTCGGCGCAGCGACGGCACTTCGGACTTTTGCAGCCCGTGGTAAAACAGCGTGGCAGTCCCCGAGTGACGCGACACCAGCGCCACCGAAGCCGTCGGTTCTCGCTGGAGCAAGTTGCGCAGCGACTCGCCCAGGAACGCTACGGCTTCCCCGACCTCGGCAAACGCAAAGGCAGCAATCGGCGCGCCGTGACGGGTCGCAACCTGGCGACTTTCATCGGTCAAAAGTGGCCCCAGCACCTCGTGTGCAAGCTGCATCACTTCCGCCGTCGAGCGGTACATGATGTTGAGCCGCTGGATGTGGACGTTGCGCAGGCCCACCGCCGGCAGCAGCTCCTCCCAGCGCGAAAAACCGTTGTCGAAAATCAATCGCTGGGCGACGTCGCCAGCCATCGTCAGCGATGGTTCGGCGCTCGCGTGCTTGTCTTCACTGCCGACGCAGCCGATGAGCAGCTTCACTTCGATCACCGAGAGGTCTTGAACCTCATCGATGACCATGTGTTCGTAGCGGACATAGCCCTTGCCGGATGAATGATCGAGCCCGCCAAACTTGAGCCGATACAGATACAGCAGCAGCGGATCGTCTTCGACATCGAGAATTCCCGCCGGGCTGCCTTCATCAAGCGGACGGCCATCGACCGCCTGAAATCGCTCGGGATCGACGTCATCGGGCAGATCCTCGACTTCTTCGAGCTGCGCTTTGACATGCTCGATGAGCTCACGGATATCGTTGCGGGTCACTGGAGTCTGACCGCTTCCCGACGGGGTATGCTGCGTCAGAATCTCAAATAGCCGCTCGCTATCGGTCAGCAGCTCACCGAGGTCACGCCAGACGTCGCCCGCCCGTCGCGACAAGCGCCGCAGCAGCTCATCGGTCCGAAGCCCAATGCCTGGGTCAAGCCGTCCTTCGATCGTCGACCGTACTCCACGACAGCGTAGCCGCAGAGGTCGCTCCTTGCGGGCATCCCACTCGCTGAGCACCCGGCGCTGTGCTTCAGGATGCTCGACCAGAGCGGCTTCGAGCTGAGTCCGCATTCCGGCGGCCTGCTCGCTGACGTAGCGCTCCATCACCTGCAGCATCCCCGGATGTTTCTTAAGCCGCGACACCGCAGCGGGCGTCTCGTGGTTCTGCTGATCGGGCAGGTGCTTGAGCAGTCGCTTGCGATGGTGTCGCATCCACCCGGCGCTCGTTTGAACCGGTACCCCGCTTACCCCGAGTGCCGGGAGCACGCCGCTGACATAGCGAACCAGCGCTTCACTTGGCACGATCACCATCACTTTGGCACCCCGGAACCGCGAGGGCTGCTGGAAGTGCAGGTACGCCACCCGATGCAGGGCGACCGTGGTCTTGCCGCTGCCCGCGCCACCTTGAATGACCACCACTCCGCTGTCGGGCTGGCTGATCAGCTCGAACTGATGGCGATCGATGAGCGCAGCAATTTCGGGCAGGTGCTTGTCCGATCGTCCTACGAAACCGGCCTCGCGCTCGGGCCGGATGTCGGGTTTTGGCGCGTGGGCCTTGTCCTTCAAAATCGGCTGCGGCTTCGGCGCTCTGGCGGACAGTCCTTGGCCACCTTGCAGCGTGGGCAGTGCCTGGCTCTCGGCTTCCCACCAGATGTCGTCCGAGTCACAGAAGAACACGCCTTGCGGGCAGCTGATGCGACGGAGCTTGCCCCCGGTGATGGTGATGCTGCGGCGGACCTCGACGATTCCTTGCAGCACCGTCTGACCGATGTGCTCGTCATAGTCGTCGCCCTCTTCATATCGGTAATACAGTTGCGACACCGGCGCATCTCGCCAGTCGACAATCTGGATGCCCGCAGCGCGGTCAATGACGCCTCGCCGCCCAATGAGGACGTCGCGGCTCGGCGCTTTGGCCGGAACCGTCGCCTGCAAGCGCAGGTGGCCAAAGTACGGCGTCTGCTGATCAATCGGCGCGGCGGCTTTACCTCGACGACCGGCGGCGAGCGCGCTCACCCGGGTCATCTGTTCGACGAGCGGCGGTAAATCTTCAGGCTTGGCCTCGGCAATCGCGTCTCGAAGCTCGATAAGCTCCGCTTCGTGGCTGTCATTTTTGCGATCAGCCGCAAACGAGGCGTTGCTAAGAAAAGTCGCCACCCTCTCCCAGAGGCTCTGTTCCTCTTGGATGATGGCAGCGGCGGGAGACGAAGGTAGAACGGGCCGAGGCATGGGCCGAGCAGTATGCCTGGCATGCTTTCGCACAGCAACGCACAGCATGCGCAACCTGCAAAAGGATCGCAAAGTCCGTGCAAAGATGCGGCGGGTACTTGGATCCTGCGTGGTAGACTGCCCGCACTCCACCCGAATCGACCTACACCATGCCTTCGTGCCACTTGGTTCATGATCTGCCGCCCTTTGACGCTCAGCACCACCTGCGCGTGGTCGTTGAGACGCCTCGGGGTGCCAACATCAAAATCAAGTACGACGAAGACCTCGGCTGCTTTTCGCTGAGCCGCATCCTTCCGCTCGGCGTCACCTATCCCTACGACTTCGGTTTCGTACCGCAGACCTTGGCGCAGGACGGCGACCCCATCGATGTGATGGTGTTGATTGACGCGCTGACCTATCCAGGCGTCGTCATCTCGTGCCGCTTGCTCGGGGCGCTGCAAGTCGAGGAACGCGGTCTGCGTGGTCGGCCAAATCATCGCCTGGTGGCGGTACCCGCAAAAGCGGCGCGCAAAGATGAGCTGCGCAATTTTTCCGACCTGGGTCGCCGCATGCAGCAGGAGCTAGAGCGCTTCTTTGTCATGTCCTCGGCGTTTACCAGCAAAGATCCGGTCGTGCGCGGCTGGGTCGGTCCCGATGCGGCGTTCGATATGGTGCAGCGCTCGATCTCTCGTTACAAAGAGCGTCAAACGGCGCGCTTGCAGAGGCAGACCGCTGTGCAGGTGCTGCAAGCCCAGGGTGCCTTGGCTCAGCCGTCGCAGCCCATCAGTCCCGCAGTGCCTGATTCCACCGATCCGATCCTTCCCGTGGAGATCGCTCCGACGCCCCTTGTGGATGAGTCGTCGCCGGCCCTTGCGTCGACCGCTGCGGACATCACCGAATCCACCGTCAAGACTCCATAAAGTCAGACTCGATTGAATCGAAGACCTAGAGCGGCGTACGCTCCCTGGGGAAGGCTTCGCTTGGCTGAGACGTAGGCGCTCTGCGCGTTTTAGGGGGATCACATGATGGGTCTGCGACTGGCGGTGCTATGGGCCGTTACCTTGTTGCTTTTGCCCTCGGCGAGGGCCGGACGCTGTCCAAATGTCGGCATCATCCTCGATCGCTCCTTATCAATGACGCAGACGCCTGATGGAACGGCCCCGAGTCCGACCAACCCCACCAAGTGGCAGATTGCGACCAAAGCGGTCAGCGACATGGTGACCCGCAACGACGGCAAGTTTCCGATGGGCCTGGTGTTCTTTCCCTCGACGAGCTCGGCGGGGGTGTGCGCCGCCAGTGCCAGCTTCGATATCCCGATCGGGTACGGCCAAAAGAGCGCGATCATGTCCTCGCTCACCACCGTCATGCCCAATGGCAACACCCCAACCGGCGATGCCATCAACTACGCCATCAACGACCAAGCGTTCCAGGACGCCGTCCGCAAGCAATATTTGATTCTTATTACCGATGGCAAGCCGTGCTGCATGCCGGGCTGTACCGACGCCTCGATCCTGGCTTTCGACGCCGTCAATGCCGTCAAGCTGGCCCGTGGTCGCAAGGTCGAAATCCAGACCTTCGTCATCGGCTTTGGACGACTTGCTCCCGACGAGCTACAGGTCATGAACGACATGGCTGACGCCGGAGGTCAGCCCGCTGCCACCACCGGCATGTATCACTACTACCGCGCCGAAGACGCGACGGCGCTCAACGCTGCGCTCGACGGCATCATCAAGACCGTTACTTCCGGCGGCGGCGACGTCGGCTCTGGCACCACCATCTGCGACGATAGCTGCTACTCGGTGCCGTGTCCGAGCGGCCAGATCTGCGTAAGTGCCCAGTGCCAGAAGAACCCGTGCAGCGGCGTGTCGTGCCCTGCGGGAACCTACTGCTACACCAGTGGCACTTCGGCGGGCCAGTGCGTAAGCCCGTGTCGCGACGCCTGCCCGAGCGGTCAGCGCTGCGTCCGTGGCACCTGCCAAGCCTCGACCTGTGCCGATCCGTGCGCCAAGGCCGAGATCTGCGACGGCGGTAGCTGCCGCTCCGACCCCGCCTGTGCTGCCGTCACCTGCAAACCCGGCCAAGGCTGTGTCGCCGGTAGTTGCGCCGACGATCCCTGCGCATACCTGACCTGCCCGAAAAACTTCGCCTGCGTCGCGATGGAGGGCACCTGTCTGCCTCTGCCGGGTACCGATCCCCACGCTGATGATCCCAACCAAGTGAACGTCAGCGGCTGCTCTTGCGATCTGCGTCAAGGCACCACCGGTCACAGCGTGCTGTCGGTCTTCGCAGCGCTCGGCCTCTTCGTTGCGCTGGTTCGTCGTCGTCGCACTTTCGCTTCCTAGCGCCGTCAGGCTCGGGCCGTCGTATGCTGCCCGTCCAGCGCGGCAGCGACAAACCCATGAGCGATCGAATCTGCATCGAAGGACTTACCGTGGACGGACTCATCGGGGTCTATCCGCACGAGCTGGATCGGCCGCAGCGGCTCGTCGTCGACCTGTGTGCCGAGACCGATACCCGGAGCGCCGCCCACAGCGAACGGCTTGTCGATACGCTCGACTACGATCGTCTGGCGGAGTGTGCGCGTACCGTCATACAGGCGCGCCACCACAACCTCATCGAGACCGTGGCCGAACGAATTGCCGCTCGCATCCTACAGCAGCACCATGGAAGGGTAAGGTCAGTTACGGTACGTGTTTGCAAGCCAGGTGCCGTCGCTGATGCGCGGAATGTAGCGGTTGAGATTTCCAGGAAATTTGACGAAATCGTGGGGCTTGTCACGGACTTATCTGCTGTGTAACGATGACGGTATGAGAGTCGGTTCGCTCAACATCTGGGGGCCCTACAGGGACGAGCCCAACAAGTACCGCCTAAAGATTTCACAGAACGGAGAGACCCGTAGCATCTGCTTCCGCACCTACGAGGAAGCAGATCTCGCCAAGTCCCGACTGCGCGACGACATTGCCTCGCAGCACGTCTACAGCATCGGCGAAGCCATCTCCCAGTTTTGTGCCCACTTGACCGAGACCCGCGGCATCAAGGCCGAAAGCGTGGCCTGGACCGCAGCGCAGCTTGAGTGGCTGCCCACTGACTCGGCGCTATCAAGTATCAACCAAGAGCGCGCCGAGAAGCTCTACCGCGAATTGACGACGACGCCGAACCCGCGCACCGGCAAGATGCTGGCCACGGCAACCCACCACGGGCGGCTGGGACTGGCGCGGCGGCTGTACGAGTTTGCGATCAAGCACGACATGTGTCGTACAAACCCATTTGCGGCCGTCACACCCATTGGTCGAAAGCGCGTCGGCAAGCCGCAGCTTCGCATTGATGAGGCCCGCCGCTTTGAAGCCAAAGCGATCGAGCTGGCGCAAGCTGGCGATGGGGCGGCGCTCGGCGCACTTTTGATGCTGCACCTGGGACTGCGGCAGGGCGAGGTCGCGGCTCGCGTGGCCCGCGATGTCGACGATGAGGGCCGGGTGCTGTGGGTGCCGTCGGGCAAGACCAAGAATGCGCGCCGTCGTCTCAAAGTACCGGAGGTGCTGCGGCCCCTATTGATGAAACAGATTCAGTCGACGCCACCGGGTGGACTGCTGTTTTACAAGGGCGAAAAGGTGCCGCCGACGAACTACTTCTGGTCGCAGGTCCGGCGGTTGTGTCAGCTCGCCGATGTGCCTGCCGTCTGTCCCCACTCGCTGCGCGGACTGCATGCCACGCTGGCGCTGGAAGGTGGCGCGACCTCCGATGCCGTCGCCCGGGCGCTCGGACACGGCTCGTTTGCGATGACGGCGCGTCACTACGCTTCGGAAAGCAGCGTCGACAACGCCAAGGCCAGCAAGGTCTCCGACCTGCTTGGCAGCGGCACCCATGCCCCGAGCCACGGCGAAGCGTCCCCAAGCGGCGCCGACCCCGAGCAGCTCCTCGGCCTGCTCAAAAACCTCTCCGCCCAGCAGCTCGCCGAGCTCCTCTCCAAAGTCTCGAACCCATCGGGTTAGCGTGGCTGCGGGCCATCCCGACTAGCTCGCGAGGATGGCCGCTGATTTTCGCGATCGGGACTAGCTTGCTGGCAGTCGCTCTTTCGCGAGTTTTTCGACGGCGGCTTCCAGCTCGGCGGGATACGGTGTGGGGAGTCCGGGGGCCTTTAGCGTCGCGCAGACCGCCGTGATGGTCTGTCCCAGCTCATCAAAGACCTGATAGTTGAGCCGGCTTTTGGTGGCTAGCGCAATCCGAGACCACTGGCCGCGCAGCCCTGCGCTCACCATGGGGGCATTCGGCATCGCCAGCGCCAAGATTCGCAGCGCGGGCACATGCGAGTTGAACAGCCTGAATATCGCCATCGTGATCGCCTCGTCCACTCTGGTGGTCTGAATGGGATCGAAGCGGTTTACCTGTAGAAAGGCGAATCCGCCGGGACAGCGGCTGTGTGCAAGGGCCAGCAGTCTCTGATAGGGCTCGACATCATCCGTCGCAATCGCCGACCAGCGCACCACCAGACAGACGTTTTCAAGCAGACCCATGGTCTGTTTCTCAGTGCGATGGATGACTTCGAGCTTCATAGACAGGCAACGTTGCCGGAACCTTTTATGTTACGTCGGTTGGGCTGCGCGGCAAAGCCGGATCCGCTGTGTGGTGATGCGACGGGAGCTGGCGACGCCGACTCGTTTCGACCGCCAGGGCCGCGCACAGGATAAGCAGACAGGCTCCAGCCAAGGCGACGCCCGGAATCGGCAAGGGGAGGGCGGACAGCAGGGCGATGAGGAACACAGCGGTGGTGCGCTCGTGCATGTCATGGCCGCCGACTCGACGGCTGCCGAGGATGAACCCGAAGAGGAACAGGCCGATGCCTCCCGCTAGACAGAAGCGACCGGAGACGGACAAGACCTCGCTGGCGTGGGCCAGGATTTTCTTTGCGGCGACGGCGTAGAGGATGACCCCAGCGACGATCGGGAAGTGCAGGAAGGTGTACAGGTCGCGGGCAAGGCGGCTGCGCAGGGAGGCATCGATGTGGGCAAGGCGGTGCTCGGCGGCCTCAGCGATCCAATCGAAGTAGGACCAGAACAACACGCCGACTCCGGCCAGCATGACGGTGATGGCGAAGATGAGGCCGGGGGTGCGCTCGGCCTGGGCCGCACCAATGCCGATGGCAATAACGGACTCGCCGATGGCGATGATGACGAGCAAGCCGTAGCGCTCGGCAAAGTGCGAGGCGGAGATGCGGAAGTTGCCCTTGCCCGCGTTGAGTGCTCCGAGGATGTCGATGACCATGCTGACCGCGTACAGGATCGTCCGTGGCTTGTCCGGCACGAAGCCGCCGATCAGCACCAGCGTGGGCGCGACCGAGGCGAATGGAATGAACGTCCGCAGCGCGTTTTGTTGGTGGCGATCGTCGGTGAGTGCAAACCAATACAGAAGCAGGCCGATTTCTCGCACCAGGAAGTAGGAAAGGCAGAACCACAGCGCTGAAGCGGCGTACGCGTCCGGGAGGGTGAAGGCGACAAAAAACGTGGGGACGCTGGCGACGAGCATGCCAAAGCGGATGCTGCGACAAGCAGGACCGACCGCATTGGCCATCCAGGTGTACTGCGACCACGCCCACCAGACCAGGAACAGAACCAGGCCGCTTTTGGCAAAGCCGAGCGGGGATAGATCGGACAGAAGCAGGGTGGTGACTTGAGTGATGGCGTAGACGAAGACCAGGTCGAAGAACAGCTCGACGGTGGTGGCCTTGGGGTCGCTCGGTGGGCCGTGGGGCTCGGTCATCGCTTACGCCCGGCTGAGGTCGCGTAGGTACGTGGGGCCCGCTTTGGACTCGATGTGCTGGTGGAGATCACTGCACAGCCCGAGAGCGAAGACGACCTCGGCGACCACGAACATCGGACCGATGAGCAGACCGATGATGTCATCGACGAAGGCGGGCTTTTTGCCCTCGTAGTAGTGACCGATGAACTGGATGATCCAGCCGATGACAAAGCTGCCGATGCCGACTGCGAGCCAGGTAGAAAACGGCGCATGCGCGAACGAGTCACCAAGCCACACCGCGAGGCCCACCGCCAGGCTGGTAGCAGCGCCGATGATGAGGTGGCGGCTCAGGTAGAACGCGGTGGTGAGAACCCACATCACGCAGGCGACCGACCACATCGAATCGGTGCCACCGAGGCGGATCCGGGCGAGCAGCTCGGCCACGGAAAACACGATCAGCGGAATGCCCACAAAGTGGGTCGCAATGTTGCGGCGGTCGCGGTGGTATTCAGCGTACTGAGACAGAAGCTCGCGGGCGGTGCGCATGGATTCTCCTTGGCCGAAGTCAGGGTGTGGCAAGACCGCCACGCTCGTCAATGGCTGGGCGATTGCGATAAGCTGAGGCAAATCAGCGACGGACCTATCTTCCGTCGGAGAGCAAGATGAATTCTGTCAGTCTTGAGACAGTGGAACATGTCCGGCGGACGATGATCGACATCGGGCTCCGCTATGGACCTCGAGTCATCGTGGCCGCGATCATTCTTCTGTTCGGAGGCTTTATTTCCCGTCGGGTGAGTAGCCTTGCCAGTCGCTGGTTTACCAAGCTGGAGCTGGAGCAGCCGCTGCGACAGCTTCTTGGGCGAATCCTGGCGGTGCTGGTGTTCTTGGTGTTCCTGACCATGGCGCTCCAGAACCTGGGGGTCGAGCTGCTGCCGCTGTTTGCCAGCCTGGGTGTGGCCGGAGTGGGTGTCAGCCTGGCGGCGCAGGGTGTGCTCGGCAACTTGGTGGCTGGGCTGACCATCATCTTCACCAGGCCGTTTGGCATTGGCGAGTGGGTGTCGATGGTCGGGGTTGAAGGTCGGGTGGAGTCGATCGACCTATTTTCTACGACGCTCAGCCATCCCGATCGTTCGCTGGTGGTGGTACCGAACCGCAAGATCGTGGGTGAGGTGCTGCACAACTACGGTGCGCATCGTCAGCTCGACTTGACCGTGGGGGTGGCGTACTCGACGGATCTACCGAAAGCGCTGGCCGTGGTGCGGGAGGTGCTGGCGGCCAGCCGTCGGGTTGCGCAAGAGCTGGAGCCGGTGCTGGGGGTCACCAAGCTGGGAGACTCCTCGATCTGCATCTCGATTCGGCCCTGGGTGCCGGTGCCCGATTACCATTCCGGCGTGCGCGAGCTAAACCTGGCCATCGTCGAAGCCTTTCGTGCCCACCGCATTGAGATCGCCGTCCCGCAGCGCGAAATCCGGGTGCTCAGCGGCTCGCTGTCGGCGTAGTCCGCTCTGGCGCGGCAGATCCGCGCAGTCCCTGCGGCCAGCCTTCTCGCACCGCAAACAGCGCCAGCGCCATCGCGTACGCCCCGAAGACATCGATGGTGTAGTGCAGGTGAGCCAAAAACACGCTGACGACCACGGCGACATGGGCCAGCAGCATCGGCCCGCGCAGCACGCGGTGCGGCCAGACATACAGGAGCAAAAGGCAGGTCGCGGCGGTGTGTCCCGAAAAGAACAGGTCTTTGGTGAGGTACACGTGCGGCGAGTCACGGAGCAGCATTCCGAGCGGACTGGCCATATCGAGCAGCGCCCGGCCAAACAGCGTGGGATCGCGGTCCAACATGCCGGCGTGCAGGTCCGGTCCCCGCACCGGGCCAAGGCCGGTCATCAGGATGCAGACGCCGCGGATCAGCGACAGCAGGCCGGCGCTCACGCAATACCGACAAAAGCGCGCCGGGTCTTTGATGAGCAGTCCAATCGCCAGCGGCACGTAGCCGAGCGCGAGCAGCCAGTAGTTGTAGCGATCAACGGCGGCCAGATACGGAATGCGGTCGATGAGCAGGTCGGGGAGGTGCGGCGCGGGCCTCGACTCAGCCAGCAGCGACAGCGCAATCATCACCACAAAGCAGCCATAGCGAAACGCAATCGCCAAAGCCGCCGGTCCCAGCCAGCGCCGACTTAGCGGCATAACCAACAGACCCCCAAAAAGGGCGGATCGGTTCGATGGCAAGGCGCGCAGAGGACCGGAGCGGAGCGTACACCTGTACGTGAGCACCGGACCGCATGAGCAACGCAGCCAGCGGACTGAGCCGTCCTTTTTGGCCTAGAAGCGGAGGTAGGCGTAGGCGTAGACATACGGGACGACCAGCAGCAGCGCGTCAATGCGATCGAGCATTCCGCCGTGGCCGGGTAGGAGCACTCCCGAGTCTTTGACGCCGACCGAGCGCTTGATGAGCGACTCCACGAGATCGCCGAGCTGACCGAGGATGTTGGCGGGAATCGCGATCGCGAAGACGTCGACCCAGCTCAGCATCGGCAGATACCACATCTTGGCGACGATGAGCGCCAGCACGCTACCGACCAGGCCGCCGATCGAGCCAATCCAGGTCTTTTTGGGACTGACTGCGGGCCACAGCTTGGCCGGGACAAACGGACCCAGGAAGCGTCCCGCAAAGTAGGCCCCAGTGTCCGACACCCAGGCCGAGGTGAGACATAGATAAATGAAGCCACCACCGAGCTTGGGCGTGGTTTTAAACATCACGAGCGGCACGATCAGCACCCCGGCGTAGAAGATGCCGAGCGTCCACATCGACATCCGCGACGCCACGGTTTCGATGTTGCCGTGCGCAAACAGGAAGTAGAGCAGCCCAAGTGCGGTCACCCCAAACAGACCGAACATCTGGATATGCGCATCGGGCACCCAGCACAGCAGATTGCCGTAGGCAACTCCGGCCAGCACTCCCAGCCAGCGCGTCACCGCCGGTTCCGCAGGCAGCGTCATCTTCATCCATTCGCGCAGACCTGCAACCTGCGCGATCAGAATCCACGCCCACACGCCGTACGGCTCGTTCCACTGAATCGCCAGGATGAGCAGCGGTACAGCCACGACCGCCGTTAGAAAACGTAGGACCAAGTTAGACATCAGAACCACTCCCAGGCTTGTCTTCACCGCGATCGGTCTGCGGAATCGCCGGCACGTCTTCGGGCACGTCTTGCGACTGGTACACCGACAGCGCCGCCAGCAGATCGGCTTTGCCAAAGTCAGGCCATAGCACAGAGGTAGCGTAGAACCGGGCGTGGGTCGATTCCCACAGCAAAAAGTTACTGGTGCGCTGCTCGCCGGAGGTTCGGATCATCAGATCGACCTGCGGCAGTCCCGCCGTCTTCAGCCGTGCCGTCAGATCCTCATCGCGGATCTGCTGCGGATCCAGGGTGCCCTCGGCTGCTTCGTGCGCCAGCTTCTGCATCGCATCGGCCAGCGACTCTTGCCCGCCGTACGACAAGGCCAGCGACAGCACCATGTCTTGGTTGTGCGCCGAATCGGCAATCAGGCTGGCGAGCGGACGCAGGACGTACTCGGGAAGGCGCGAGATGTTGCCGATGGCTTGCAGCCGAATGCCGTTTTCGAGAATCTCGGTTCGCTCGTCGATGACATAGTCATGGAGGAGCTGCATCAGGCCCTGCACCTCCTCGAGCGGACGTTCCCAGTTCTGTTCCGAAAAGGCGTACAGCGTCAGCGCTTGCAGGCCGAGTCGGCGAGCGGCCCGCACCACTTCCCGCACCGAGCGAGCGCCCCGCCGGTGACCTTCCAGCCGAGGCAGACCTTGCTGCTGTGCCCAGCGACCGTTGCCATCCATGATGATGGCAACATGCCGAAGTCCCGGTGGCAGAAGTGGTGGAGCGCCCATAAGGAAGTGCCGTATCACGTAGCGCCGCGCCCTTCCAAGAAAAAGCCAGCGCGAGCGGTTACAAGCACGTGGTAAAAAGCGCTGGTGTCAGTCCTGTTTTCGTCTCGTCTGCCGTGGCAGAGGCTGACGAACCGCTTTACCCAGCTTCAAGCCGAGCTGCGCGCTGCGGGGGTGCCGCTGCTCGACCTCGTGGTGTCGAACCCGACCCGCGCCTTGCCAGAGCTGTATCCCGAGTCGCTGCTCGCTCCGCTTGCTTCGCCGGACGCGCTCCGCTACGAGCCCTCGCCGCAAGGCGCGAAGGCGACCAGACAAGCGATTGCCGATTACTACCAAAGCCGTGGTGTTGCCGTCGATCCCGACCACCTGGTGCTCTGTGCCAGCACCAGCGAGGCGTACTTGTGGCTGTTTCAGCTCCTGTGCAATCCGGGCGACGAGGTGCTGTTTCCCGAGCCGAGCTATCCGCTGCTGCCGTTTTTGGGCAACCTGGCCAGCGTCGACATCGTGCCCTATCCGCTGCGCTATGACGGTCGCTTTCACGTCAGCGTTGCCGAGCTGAAAGCGGCGATTTCGTCGCGCAGCCGAGCGATCGTGGCGGTGAGTCCCAACAACCCCACCGGCACGTACCTGCGCGAGACCGAGGCCACTGCGCTGTTGCAGTTGTGTGCGCAGCACGGCATGGCTCTGCTCATCGACGAAGTCTTTTCCGACTATTCCTTTGTCGATCCGACGCCCCAGGAAGGGCCACGGCTTTTGTCGCTCGCGAGCCTCCCTGATTCCGTGCGTGACATCCCGGCGCTGCGCTTTGTGCTGTCGGGCTTTTCCAAGGTGCTCGGCTTGCCGCAGCTCAAGCTGGGCTGGATCGCCGTCTGTGGACCGGAGCCGCTGCGCACCGAAGCCCAGAACCGCCTGGAGCTGATCGCTGACACGTTCCTGTCGGTGGGCACACCCATTCAACTGGCCGCGCCCAAGCTGTTGCAATACAGGCCCGCGCTGTTTGCCGGAATCATGCGTCGCATCACAGCCAGCTTGGAGGTGCTCCGCGAGCACTTTTCCGGCACGGCCGTGTCGGTGCTTCCCGTAGAGGGAGGTTGGTACGCGGTGCTGCGCTTGCCGCGAATCCTGACCGAAGAACAGTGGGTGCTGCGGCTGCTCGGCGAAGATCACCTGCTGGTTCATCCCGGTTATTTCTTCGATTTTCCCGATGAGGCCTATCTCATCGTCAGCTTGCTCGCCGCCCCGCACGACCTGGCCGAAGGTGCCCGGCGACTGCTGCTGCGGCTGGAGACCCTATGAAGCGAACCTCACATCCTGTTCGAGCAGTGCTTTCCACGGTGCGGGGTTTCTCCCTGCTGACTTGTTGGTTGGTCGCACTCGCTCGGCTCGCCCCGGCCTCTGCCGAAGAACAGTCGCTGGCACCTCCGGCATCGAGCCAGGTCGTGCTCGATGGCCAGTTTGGCAAGCTGACCCTTGGTGGCTACGGCGAGGGCTACTACCAGTGGAACTTCAACCGTCCGCCGAGCGGCATCACCAACTTCCGAGGTTTCGACAACCGTCACAACGCCTTTACCATCGCCAACGCCGTCGTCGATGCCCAGTACGAAAAATCGGGAGTGATGGCGCGGATTGCGCTTCAGGTCGGTCACACCCCGAACACCTATTACCTGGCCGAGCCGAACTCGAAAGCGGACCTGTCGACCAGTGTGATCGGAGCCAGCGATGCCGCCACCTGGCGTTTCATCCAGCAAGCGCTCATCGGTTACAAGATTCCGCTCGGCCTGGGACTCCTCGTGCAGGGCGGGATCTTCTTGTCGCCGATTGGGCCCGAGTCGATGGCGGTGCGCGACAACTGGACCTACTCGCGCTCGAACCTGTTTTTTAACCTGCCCTTCTATCACACCGGCGTGCGGCTCACCCAGCAGGTCAGCGAGGCATGGTCGGCGACGATCGGCGTCGTCAACGGCTGGAACTCGGTGGTCGATAACAACGGTGAAAAGTCGCTCTACGGTCAGCTCTATTACAACCGGCCCGATCGGTTTCAGGCGTCGGTGCTGTATTTCACCGGGGTCGAGCGCAATCCCCTCGAAAATTCGCGATCGTGGCGGCACCTCTTTGATGGGTGGATGACCTTCTATTTTGGCAATCGCTTCGCCTTCAGCCTGCACGGCAATCTCGGCTTCGAGCCGCAGCCGACCGCGACGGCCCTGTGGCTTGGGGGAGCGACCTACGTGCGGGTGCGGCTGCTGAGCTGGCTACTCCTTGCGGCGCGTGGCGATGCGCTGTGGGAGCGCAAAGCCGACCAGGCGGTCTTCTTTGCTGGCACCATGAGCTGGCTGGCCTCGGGAACGGCGACGCTGGAGTGTAACTGGGTGCCCGGCCTGATCCTCCGCCTCGAGTATCGGCACGACCACTCGGATGGCGACGCCTTCTTCACGGCCCCCGGTTCCAGTGCGCTGTTTTCGGGTCGCGACGTGGGCCGAAACCTGCAAGACACGCTGACGGCTGGGGCCGTGGTCTGGTTCTAGCGGGGAACCACCTGTGGCCTAGCGCAGGATCTGCACCGCTCCAACCCACATCGTCTGTGGAGCGGCGGTCCCCGGCCCGGTCGAGGTCAGCCGGAACGTCGTAAAGCCCGCAGTGGTCGTCGCTGATACCGCAATTTGCAGGTGAAACTGAGAGCCATTTGTGCCTTGCACGGCGCTCTGAGTCGGCGCTTGTTGCCAGGTCATGGTCAGCGCTTTGGGGTTTGGCTTGCCGCTCGCATCGGGCAGCGGGTATTCGGTCGCGGTCACCGACCAGGTTGGGCTGGGCGAGCTCGGGCTGTAGAACCGGACCGGCACGGTGCCGCTTTGGCCCGCCCGAATCGTGACGACCTCGGCGCTGCTCGGTCGGCCATTGATGACAATCGGTAACAGGGTGTTAAAAATCGGAACCGCGAAAAAGTCCTGCGTCGCGGTGGTGGGAAGACAGGGGTTTTTGTGATTGGCCGCCGCCCGGTTCGAGAACACCTTGCTGACGGCACCGGCGATCGGGTCGCTGTAGAGAAAGTCGTTCAGATTTTCACACAGGTCGGCGATCTCGGTGCCGTTGAGGGCGAACATCCACATCGCGTAGGGATCATTGAGTAGGTTGTACGACGTCACAAAGGGATCGCTCGCCGCCTCGGTGAGCTCGTGCGAGGTGATGACGGTGAGAAGCGGCAGCGTGGCACCTTTGCAGCGCGGTACGACCAGATACGGGACACGACTGCCATCGCTTTGCGTCACGTAGTAGTGGTAGCCCTCGAAATCGACGCAGCTCGTAAGACCGGATCGAGTGATGGTGACAGCGGCGGGGTAGTAAATGGCGTAGACCGTGTTGGCGTCGTTTTTGGGGAAGGTGCCGTTTTGGATGCTGGTGCTGACCAGCGCTTGGATCTCGGCGTCTGTCACCGTCGCTGCCGGTGTCGTGGTGAGAGTCACAGGTGGTGCCACCGTGCCGCGTCCCACGCCGTATTCCTGCATGACTGCCCACGAGGTCGATGTCGAAAGGTAGCTTTGCATGGCGGTCGTCAGGCTGATGAGCAGCGTACCGTTCGTCTGCATGTCGCCGCGAAAGAACACCGGCACCACCTTGGGGGCGCTGAGGACCGTGCCACTGCCAGCGGTCACCTGTGGTGCGATCGGAGGAAACGCCGTTTGGTACGGCATCCCCATGTCGACAACCTGCATGTTCACGCCGGGATCGTTGCCACCGGTGGCTCCGTCTCCACACGCAGAAAGCCCCAGCAGGCCGAGCAGGCCCAGCGCGCTTAGCCATAGCGATCGCAGCCGTGCTTTTGTTGATTGGTTCATCGGAAGGCCCCCCTCGTTACATTCTGTGCCCGTTGCCGCTTCCGTTCATCGCCCGGTCCGTAGAGAAAAACTAGACTACCGACGGAGACGACGACTACGGTGAGCGTGCAGCGTATCGATCTTTGTTGCCAAGGAGAAACGCCATGTCCTCTCAGATCAAGTACTTGCTCGACGAGACGCGCCTACCCAAGGCCTGGTATAACCTCGCCGCTGATTTGCCCACGCCGCCGCCACCAGTGCTCCATCCGGGGACCAAGCAGCCGATTGGGCCAGCCGACCTAGAGCCACTGTTTCCCATGTCGCTCATCGAGCAGGAGGTCTCCACCGTCCGCGAGATCGAGATCCCCGAGCCCGTGCGCGAGGTCTATCGACAGTGGCGACCATCCCCCCTTTATCGGGCGCGACGGCTGGAAAAGCTGCTCGATACGCCTGCTCGCATCTACTACAAGTACGAAGGCGTTTCACCGTCGGGGAGCCACAAGCCGAACACCGCAGTGCCGCAGGCTTTTTACAACCGCGAGGCCGGGATTCGCAAGCTGACCACCGAGACTGGGGCCGGGCAGTGGGGTTCGTCGCTGGCCTTTGCGGGTTCGCTGTTTGGGATCGAGGTGCAGGTCTTCATGGTCCGCGTCTCATACGATCAGAAGCCGTACCGCCGGGCGCTGATGGAAACCTACGGGGCTCGCTGCATTGCCTCACCGTCGATGGAGACCAACGCCGGTCGCGCCATCTTCGCGAGCAATCCCAGCCATCCCGGCAGCCTCGGGATCGCCATCTCGGAAGCCGTGGAAGTGGCGGCGCAGCGACCCGATACCAAGTACGCGCTCGGCTCGGTGCTAAACCACGTCCTGCTCCATCAGACGGTGGTCGGCCAGGAGGCGCTCGCCCAGATGGAGCTAGCCGACGACTATCCCGACATCTTGGTGGGCTGTACCGGCGGTGGATCGAACTTCGCGGGACTGGTGTTTCCGTTTCTCGGTGTGCAGCTTCGGGGTGGACGCAAAGTACGGGTCATCGCCGTCGAACCAGCCGCGTGTCCCTCGCTGACTCGCGGCAAGTACGCCTATGACTTTGGGGACACCGGGCATCTGACTCCCCTCGTCAAGATGCACACGCTCGGATCGACGTTTACGCCGCCGGGGTTTCACGCCGGTGGGCTGCGCTATCACGGGATGGCACCGCTTGTGAGTCACCTCCGCGAGCTGAACCTCATCGAGGCGCGGGCCTATCACCAGGTCAAGTGCTTCGAGGCGGGCGTGCAGTTTGCGCGTGCCGAAGGAATCCTGCCCGCCCCAGAAGCCAATCACGCGGTGCGAGGGGCGATCGATGAAGCGCTGCGCTGCAAAGAAGAGGGCGTGTCGCGGTCGATCCTGGTCAACCTGTGCGGACACGGCCACTTCGACATGCAGGCCTATACCGACTACTTCGCGGGTCGGCTCAAAGATCAATCGTACGACGAAGCGGAGCTGGCGATGGCCCTGTCGGGCCTGCCAACCCTGTAACGCTACGGACCGGCAAAGACGATCTCGGCGCGGCGGCGCTGGCTGTTGTCGATGAACGCGACGACGGAGCGGTTGGCGCTCGCAGCGGTGCCCAAGTAGTCGCCGGGCCAGCGTTGGTCTTCACGGTGCGCCACCAGCCGAAGCCCACGACGGAGCGTCTGCGCCGAGTCCGGGCGTTGAGAAAGCGTCCACAGCCGCAGCGCCGCGTCCGGGTCGTTTTCGCGTCGCCCCACCAGATAGGCAAGCTGCACCACGCCCGATCCCGAATGCGGCGCGACGAGCTGGGGATGCATCAGCAGGTGTCCCGGCAGATCCAGGGACTGACGGCTTAGCTCACCGCTCGGCTCGCTTCGCTTGACCACTACGATCCGCTGGAGCAGCGGCGATCGCGCACTGTCCCACATCCCATCGCTGAGCCCGTAGCTTAGGTAGACCGCGCCGCCCTCGACCACACACGAAGGGCTCTGATGGGCAATGCGTTCGTCGCGGAGTGAGACGATCTGGGACTCGCTGGGGGTACTGACGGGCAGCTCGAAGCGGTACAGCTCAATGCCTAGCTCGGGGCGTAGGTTGGCGACAAAGATGCGTGGCTGTGCAGGATCGCTACAGACCACCGGCAGCGCTCCCGAAAATCCCGAGGCATCGACGAGCACCACCGTCTTGCGGCTGCCATCGGCCATGACCTGGGCGTCGTGGAAACCAGCGCGGTTGGCCCACGCAAAGCGATAGACCACATGCAAGGTGCCATCGCTAGAGACCGTGCTCCACGGCTTGTCGTAAGTGGTCTGGCGATCGTCGGCGACCAGTACCGGTGGATCGAAAGCTGCGGCACCGGGGCGAGCCTTGGCGACCACGATCGCCATGTCGTACGGCTCGGACTCGATCGAGCTATGCGAACGAAACGCCAGCCATGAAAGGTACAGCGAGCCGTCCCGGCCATAGGCAAGCGTTGGATCGGCAGACAGTCGGCCACCGGGAGCGGCCAAGTGCTCGACCGAACCAAAGGTTGCGCCGCCATCTTGTGACCTGCGGACCGCGATCGTGGCGGCCACTTCACCCGCCCCGGCGACCTCCATCCAAGCCAGCGCGAGCCGTGACCCGGTCGCGGCGACATGCGGCTCGATGGCTTCGGCTGGCCAGAGGTGAGGCCCGAGCGGTCCATCGGGTCGCAGCACAAACACGGTCATCCCCAACCCAAGGACTGCGGCTACAGCGAGGCTGGCACGGCGGCGAGCAGAAGCGGTCGGGAGCAAGGCCATCGGGGTTGACTCAGCGCAAGCCAGCTTGGCGCAAGCCTACGGGCCACCAATTCCAGATGGAAGGTTCGGGCCGCGATCGCGGTTCGCACGGCAGCTACTGCGATCAAAGAGCAAGCTGAACGTCAGAATCGACACTGCCCCCAGATACAAAAGGGCGATCAGGATGCGATAGGTCAGCGAGCGCTGTTCTGCCGGACGCACCGATGACGTGCGAGATGGCTCGATCTGTGGCGTCGGGGTCAGCCCCGAGCGAGGCAAGCTGACGGCACCGGATCGACCTGCCGACATCGCCGAGCTTGGCACGGCGTGCGCTCCCGAGTTGCCACCGGGAAACGATCCGCTCGGTCCCGATGACAGCGCGGAGATCGGCACTCCATCGTTCCGAAGCGACTGCAGCGAAGTGAGCGCCGAGGTGGACTGCGACAGGCCCACGATCGCTGCGGCGGACCTTCCCGCTGCGGCCGAGGTACCCAGTGGGGACCTCGCGGTGTTTGCGCCGCCACTGCGCATCACTGGGGGCAGCGATGCGCTCGATCGCACCGGCGGCGGTAACGTGCGACTGACCGATGCGGGGCGAGAGGGGGACACCGCTTGCGCCACCAGCGGCGGCAGGCTCAGCGGCGGCACGACCTGCGGACGAACCCACAGGCGCCCGGTCGGATGCGCGAGCGCGGTGCGCAGTGCTTCGGCAAAGTCGTCGACTTTCGGAAAGCGCAGCGTGCGATCCCGGCACAGCGCCCGCTCGATCACCGACTCCAGCGCCACCGATACTTCGGGCCGTAGCTCGCGCAGCGGTGCCGGATCTTGCGTCATGATCTTGGCGAGCAGCAGCAGGTTCGAGTTCGGTCCATCCGGGGGCAGAAACGGCGGACGTCCCGCGAGCAGCTCGAACAGCACGGCGGCCGCGCCATAGACATCGACCCGCTCGTCGATTTCACCACCCTGCGCCTGCTCTGGGGCCATATAGACCGGTGTCCCGAGCGCTTGCCCGGCTTCCGTCGCAGGATCGTCTTTTAAGCGAGCCACCCCAAAGTCGACGACCTTGATGCGCTCATCGCGCCCATTTCCGTCGTCCGAGCCATTGATGACGACGATGTTGTCGGGTTTTAAGTCGCGGTGGATGATCCCGACTCGGTGGGCACCGGACACGGCCGCCAGCACCTGCAGGATGATCGAGACTGCGTCTTGGGGCGGAAGCGGTCCGCGTTCCGCAAGGACTCGCGACAGCGGCACCCCTTGCAGGTACTCCATCGCCATGTACAGCGTACCGTCGCGTTCGCGGGCAAAGTCGAACAGCTCGACGATCGCCGGGTGTTTCAGCCGCCCAAGTGCCTCGGCCTCGCGCTGGAACCGACCGACCTTTTCTTGGCGATCGGCGCGCTGCTCGCCCACGACAAGCTGGAGCACCTTGACCGCTGACAGCTTGTTCGGATCTTCGATGTGGTGGGCCAAAAAGACCGCGCCCATGCCACCGCGACCGATGAGCTTGTCGACGTGCCAGACCTTGCCGATGACCGGAAACACCAGTGGTAGCTGGCAGCGTGGGCACGACGAGTAAGCCGCCGGATAGCTGCTCCCACACGAGACGCAGATTTTTTCCTGGTCCTTGCCCTTGCTCACGGTAGTAGCTAAGCGCTAAGCGCAAAAAGAAGCCCAGTTATGGGCAGCTTGTCTCATCAATGTATCATGCGGCGGCTTCTCCAATGAATCCCTCGACCGAAGGCAAGACCAAGCTGCTGCGGACCATGCAGCGCACCATCGTAAGCTACGAGCTGATTGCCCCGGGCGATCGCCTGATGGTGGCGGTGTCCGGTGGCAAAGATAGCTACACCATGCTCGATCTGCTCTGCGCCGCGCAGAAGCGAGCCCCCTTTCGGTTCGAGCTGATCGCGGTCCACCTGGATCAAGGGCAGCCCGGATATGACGGCAAGCCGCTCGCCGACTGGTTGGCGGCCTTTGGCGCACCGTACGAAATCCTGCGCGAGGACACCTACAGCATCGTCAAGCAGCTTGTCTCCGAAGGGGATACCTACTGTGCGCCGTGTTCACGGCTGCGACGTGGCGTGCTCTACAGCGCGGCGGAGCGACTCGGCTGCAACAAGATTGCGCTCGGCCACCACCGTGAGGACACGCTACAGACGCTGCTGCTCAACTTGCTGTACGCGGGCAAGCTGCAAGCCATGCCCGCGAAGTATCGGACCGATGACGGCCGCTTCGAGGTGATTCGGCCACTGATGGACTGTGCCGAGCGAGACATTGCGGCCCATGCCCTCGCAGCGGGCTATCCGATCCTGCCGTGCAACCTGTGCGGCTCGCAAGACGGTCTCCGGCGTCAGCAGGTCGAGTCGCTACTCGCGCAGCTTGAGACGACCATTCCCGATGTCCGTCAGGTGATGCTGCACGCGATCAAGAACGTTCGTCCGAGCCACTTGCTCGATGTCAGCGTGGCTACTGCCTGGTCGGAGCGCCGCAGCGAGCTGCGTCCCGATCGTCATGCCCGCTTGGTGAACGGCCACCTGCCGATCGTTGATTGATCGCGGTTGGTTCCGGCAAGCCGGTTGGCAGGCCGATCAGCGGTCGGCCGGATTTGTGGGCTTCCCCACGCGTGTTCGGCGACGATGAAAGTTTTGCTCGCACATGCAGGTGCGGGTGGGGTAGGGTGCCCGGCTCAGGAGGTCTTTAGCAACATGGTTATGAGCCTACGCGGAGCCAAACTACTGGCAGCAGTTGCGTCGCTCAGCGGCGTATTTTTTATGGCTGGCTGTCCAAATCCGCCGCCTACCCCAGACATGGCCACTGTCGATTTAACGATGGGTGGAGACGACATGACCATGCCGCCTGCGGACATGACCATGTCGGGCTGTGATCCCGTGACTGGATCCTGTGACATGTCGATGCCACCGGGCGACATGGCCAAGCCACCGGGCGACATGGCGACTACGGGTGACATGGCGACCACGGGTGACATGGCGACCACGGGCGACATGGCAACCACGGGCGACATGGCGACCACGGGTGACATGGCGACCAACCCGGATATGCCTCGTCCCGACATGGCGACCACGCCAGATATGACGGCTCCTTCGGATATGGCCGGTGGTGCGGGCGCGATTGGCGATCCATGCACGGCCGACTCGGTCTGTAAGAAGGGTCCGACGCCGACCTGCTGGAAGTCGAACGTCCTCAACAACCCGATGAACCCGGCGACTCCGGGCGGCTACTGCTCGTCCGAGTGTACGAGTGACGCGGCGTGTGGTGCTGGTGCTCGCTGCGTGGGCCTCGGCGCGAAGAGCTACTGCCTCGCCAGTTGTAACAACGCCACGACCTGCCGCAAGCCAGGCTACGCTTGTGCGTACAAAGACGACGCGGGCGTTTGCTTCCCGGACACGGTCTTTGATTGCAACACCAAGGCCGCGACCTGCACCGAAGCGGGCACCGGCAAAATGGGTGGCTGCGTTCGTCAGGCCTACGAGGACAAGGGCACCTGCGCGGCGAGCTGCACCGCTGGCGCTGGCACTTGCGCCTCGGTCGGCTCGACCAAGCGTCAGTGCGTTTATCTGGATGCCACTCGCCCACCGAACAGCGATGCCTGGAAGGGCCTGATCTGTCTGGAAAGCCCTGCCACTGCGGTCATGCCAGGTGGCGCTTGCAGCTACCTCAACGACTGCACCGATGGCTACCAGTGCGATGGTGCCAGCAGCAGTTGCCGTCAGCTCTGCGTCAAGGGTGGAACCCCGGCTTGCACGATGGGTATGTGCGCCGATGCGTTCGGAACCCCGGCGACGGGTCCGGGTATCTGCCGCTAAGAAGTCTCACCAGCCTGCCAGAGCGGGGGAACCGCCTCCGCTCGGCAGCGCTCGTCGTCCTTCCCTTGAGCCAAAACCACACGCCGTTGCCACTTAGTCGGTAGAGATGTCTTCCGGCACCCCTCACCTTCGGCTCTGTCCGCCACCGGGCATTGATTCGGCCATCACCGTCCATGAAGCGCCGGTGCTGCCGGGACCGCTCACCATTGAGCGCTTGTTTTCCGATTACGCGGGCTATGTGGCGACCGTAGTGTTACGGGTACTCGGGCGCGATCACGAGGTAGATGACGTGGTTCAAGAAGTATTCCTTGATGCCATGAGCGGCCTGCACGCCGTGCACAATCCGGCGGCAGTGCGTGGCTGGCTCAAGACCATCGCGGTGCGGAAGGCGTGCCGGCACCTGCGGAAGCGGCGCGTTCGGGCGTTCCTGGGGCTAGAACGGGACTGCTGTTACGAGCACATCGCCGATTCGGGCTGTGGGCCCGAAGATCGGGCGTTGCTCGGGCGGGTATATCGGCAGCTAGATACGCTCCCTGTCGGCGATCGCGTCGCTTGGACCTTGCGCCACGTCGATGGAGAGCCACTGGAAACCATCGCAACGCTGTGTGGCTGTTCCTTGGCTACGGTCAAGCGGCGCATCTCAGCCGCGCAGTCCGTACTGGAAAGGAAGCTGCGTCATGGCTGAGCTGCAAGACCGAGTGCGAGCGGCGGGAAGCCATGTCACGGCCGCGTGGACTCCGGCGCGAGCCAGTGAGGTGTTGGCACAGGTGCAGGTCACCAAGGTCAAGCGGCGGCAGCGGCGAGTGGCCGGTGTGATGCTGGCGATGGTAATGCTGCTTACTTCAGCGCTCATCGGGTCGCGGCGAATCGCCACCGCTCCCGTGTTTTCCCAGACCGCCGTACGTACCGAGCGCGGTCTGCTGCAATTAAGCGATGGTTCGCTGGCCAGTGCGCTCGATGACCAGAGCCAGTTAGAGCTACTGACCACCCAGCCCGACCGGGTGCTGATTCGGCTGCATGGTGCGGCATCGTTTCAGGTCGCCAAGAACCCGAAGCGGCTGTATCGCGTCGAGACCGCACGGGTCGCGGTCGAGGTGCTCGGCACTCGGTTTGTGGTCCGGGAGCTTGTCGATCACAAAGTCCATGTCGCGGTAAGCGAAGGGCGGGTGCGCGTCCTGTGGGGCAACCAGCAGCGCGAGCTTGATGCAGGCAGCAGCGGCGACTTTCCGCTGGAGAGCGTCCGGTCTGAGGTGGGCGTGGTCACCTCCGCGCCACCGCCGCCCTCCGAGCGTGCCGTTTCGAATGAGCCGGCCAGTGACTCGGTGGCTGCGCTTCCAGAGCCGCTCGGGCGACTGGTGTCCGCCACGACCCAGACCGCTCGGATGGCGCGAACGCAGGCGGTGGTGAGCAGCGCTGTCCCGGGGTCGCTCGTGCCAACCGTCGCCAGTCGTCCGACAGAAGACTGGAAAGCACTGGCGGAGCAGGGCAAGTTCGAGCAGGCCTATCAGCAGTCCTTTGGCCGGGGCAGCCATGGCGTGTTTCCGCATGGCGGTGAACTGGACCCGGCCGAGCTGCTGCTACTGGCCGATGTGGCGCGCTTTTCCGGGCACCCAAGCGATGCCGTGCCACCGATCCAGCGTCTGTTGCGCGAACATCCAAGTGATCCGCGCTCACCGCTCGCCAGCTTCACGCTGGGGCGAATTCTGCTCGATGACCTGGGACAGCCCCGTGAGGCCGCCCAGAACTTCCGGCATGTCGAAGAGCTGGATCCCGATGGGCCGCTCACCCAAGACGCGCTCGGTCGCGAGGTGGAGGCGTGGTCCCGTGCCGGCGAGCAGAGCCTGGCGCGAACCCGTGCCGAAGAATACGTTCGTCGCTACCCCACTGGGCGACGGCTGCGCTCGGTCCGCCGCTACGGATCGCTGGATTGACCTTGGGCCAACTGGCCGCCTTCATTGTGACGATCCTGCTTCCCGTGGTGGGCTGGGCTGCGGCAGCCTCTCCGCCACAGGTGGCGCTTCAGATCGATGACTGTGCCGCAGTTTCGCGAGACGAGGTGCGGCGCTGGCTGGCGCTGGAGCTGGGCGAGCAGGTGATGACCTCGGGGGAGGCCTCGCCATCGAGCAGCCGGGCCAGTGTGTCTTGCGACGAGACGGGTCGCCTGAACCTCCGCATCGACGATCCACTGACCGGCAAGGCGATCTGGCGCAGCATTGATTTATCGAGCCAAAACGAGGCGGTGCGGGCGCGGCTGTTGGCGGTGGCGATCTCGGAGCTACTGTTTGCCAGCTTCGCTGAGCTGCTACTCGAACAGCACACCGACCCGTCCCAGCCCAAGCCGCCGCCGCCCACGACGGTGGTGCAGGCCTGGAGCGGTCGAGTCGAAGAAAAGCTCAAGCAGCCATTGCCACCGCTCGGTGTCGAGTTGGGGGTCGTGGGAAGCATTCTGGTGCAGCGGGATGCACCGTCGTTGCTGGCGGGCGGTGGGCTGCGACTACTCGGTGATACTCACTACCACCTGGGCTGGGACTTCGACTTGCAGTACCTGTTTGCTCGCACCGACGGGCCGCTCGGTAGCGTGCGCAGCGATCGGATCGGCGGGCGCTTGGCGCTACACGGCCAGGTCCGGCTGCCGAAGCTTGTCATTCGCGGTGGTGGCGGCCTGCGGCTGGGCATGGTCCGGCACAGCGGTGAGCCGAGCGATCCCAGCTCGATCACAAGTAGTGTGCAGTGGGGTCCGTGGCTCACACCGGTCCTGGTCGGCAGCCTGAGCGTGGCGATCGCACGGCTGCGGCTCGATGTGGTGCTGGAAGGGGGATATGTAGCTGTTCCGGTGCGGAGTAGGTCCGCTGGACAGGAGATCTCGTCGCTGAGTGGGCCGCAGCTCTTGATCAGTCTGGGGATCGGCTCGTTTCTTCGCTGACCCACGCACGTTCCTTAGTTCTGCGCGGATTTTGGACTTGGTACACTAGAGGGCTATGGATCCGGTCATCATCGGCCCCCTGATAGCGCTTGGTTTCATCGGTCTGCTCGTGGCATTCCGAGTTCTCTCCAGCAAAAAGGCTCCTGTCGAGAGCAAAACCAAGCTGATGGTTCATGCGATTAACGACGAGCGCTGCACCGGCTGCGAGGCCTGCGTGCTGGTTTGTCCCACCGCAGTGCTGGAACTGAAGAGCAACAAAGCGAAGGTCATTCGCTTTGACGACTGCATTCAGTGCGAGCAGTGCGCGGTGGTCTGTCCCACCACGGCGATGGTGATGTTCCGCGAGGGGAACCAGCCGCCGCCGGTGATGGTTCCGGACCTCGACGACTACTACCAGTCGAAGGTGCCGGGGCTGTACCTGCTCGGTGAGGCGGCGGGCAAGCCGCTCGTCAAAAATGCCGTCAATCTGGGTCGTGCTGCGGTCGAACACAGCCTGCGCAGCGGCATGAAACCAGGGGCACTCAAGCCCCAAAATCGTCCCGATCTCACCTGCGTCGATGTGGTGATCGTCGGCAGCGGCCCGGCTGGTCTGTCGGCGGCGATGGCGTGTCAGCAGCGCAAGCTGTCGTACGTCGTGCTTGAAAAAGATGCCTTTGTGGCCTCGACGATCGCTCGCTATCCCAAGGGTAAATACGTCATGGCCGAGCCGTACGACGTGCGCTGCGTTGGGCTCCTGCCGGTCTACGACTCGCCCAAGGACAAGCTCATCCTCGACTGGAACCGCGTCCTGACCCAGGTGGGCCTCGACATCCGCCTGCGTGAGGTCGTTGAAAAAATCGAGCGCCAGCCGACCGGATTGTTCGCTGTCGGCACCGACAAGGGCAAGTATCTGGCCCAGAAGGTCATGCTGTGCATCGGTACCCGTGGCAAGCCGCGTCGTCTCAACGTACCTGGCGAGGATCAGGCGATGGTGCAGCCGCTGCTCGACGATCCTGATCTGTACCAGGGCAAGACCGTGATCGTCATCGGCGGTGGTGATAGTGCGGTCGAGGCCGCGCTGTCCCTGGCCACGCCGTCGCTGCGCAACAAGGTCATCATCTCGTACCGAGGCAAAGCGTTTAACCGAGTCAAAGCCAAGAACCGGCAAGCCGTCGATCAGGCGATAAGTGACAAGCGGATCTTGGTGCTGTTCGGCTCCAACGTGAAAAACTTCGGAAATGGCAACGTCACGCTCAAGCTCGCCGAGGGTCGCGAGCGCAGCATTCCGATTCAGGGGGCATTTGTGCTGATCGGTGGTGATCCGCCGATCAAGTGGCTGGAAGACATGGGCATCGGCTACGTGCCCAAGCCGCACAGCTTCACACGTCCGCCGACCGATATGCTGGTCGAGCGCTTGATTGGTCGGCAGCCCTCGAACGACAAGCCGAACCTGCCGGTGTCCGAGGAGCTGTCGGGTTTCTTCGATCACGCCGCGCTGGCTTCACTCGGCAGCGAAGGTGGCGGCAGCAAGCCGCGCAAAGACGCGACCATCATGGTTCCCAAGGACGAGTTCCTGCTGCACCTCCCAGAGAAAATGCGGGTCGATCCCGAGGCCCAAAAGGTCTCGCAGCTCCGCCATCACTAGGGTCCGTATGACAGCTCGACATGCCCCAATGCCGAAAGGGAGTTCCCAGATGACGCTAGGGAGTTCCCAGATGGCGCTAGGGAGTTCCCGAATGGCGTCAGGGAGTTCCCGGATGACGCTAGGGAGTTCCCGGATGGCGTTCGGGAGTTCCCGAATGGCGTTTGGGAGTTCCCGAATGGCGCTAGGGAGTTCCCGGATGGCGTTTGGGAGTTCCCGGATGGCGAGTTGGCAGTCCGGTAGTCCGGACGAGATCCGGTAAAAGCCGGACGAAATCCGGGAAAGTCCGGATCAAATCGGGTCGCGGCTGGGCTTCGTTTGAGCCTTCTCAGACGAGGTCTAGCCATCTCCGCTGTCAAATCTTGGTGCCAACATGGGCTGGCCCACTGGTTGCTGAAAGGTCCACCTGTTCGTCCACAAGGGCGGACATCCAGCAACCTCCGAAAGGACCGCACCATGGCTGACTACTTTCCCCCGCGTGATGGCGATATGTTGATCTGGCTGAAGAACTTCAGCGACAAGCTACCCGGGCACCAAAAGGATCTCGGGTTGACCGATGCCCAGGTGAAGTCAATGCAGGGAAGCTGCGATCAGCTTTCCAGCGCGATTACCGCCAACCAGAAAAAGCAGGCCGAATACCAAGCGCAGATCGCGACCACCAATGCAGTGCGCGAAAGCGCTCTACCCGGCCTACGTGCCGGCATTCGCCTGATCAAAGCGCAGCCCGGCTTCGCCCAAAAGCCTGCCATCGGTCCAGACCTTGGCATCGTGACCGCGACGAACCAGCTCACCACAGCGCAGCACCAGGTGAACGGCTCCGCAGAAGTGCAGCGCGGTCGGGTTCGGATTCAGTTTCGAAAAGGACCGTTCGACAGCGTCAACGTCTACTCCCGTCGCCCTGGCCAGGTCGAGTGGACCTTCCTAGCGCGTGATACCCACACGCCCTACGACGACTGTACCCCGCTCGCGCAGCCCGGTGTCCCCGAGACGAGAGAATACCGACTTGTCGGTGTCTGCAAAGACCAAGAGCAGGGCCTCCCCAGCGACATCCTGCATGTCACCTGTAGCGGATAGCGGGTGGGCGAGGGGGCGTTAGGCTTGTTTTTGGGCGGCGAGCTGGGCTCGCTTGGCCGGGGCGAGCTGCAGGTCAGAGGTCAGCCAGGCTCCGCCTGACTTCATCGGCAGCCGACGGAACGAGCTGAGTACGAAGTCGACATCGGCGGCGGCATCGGCGGTGGGTACGTAGGGTGGGGTCGCCACGCCAAAGCGGAACACCTTGCCGTCTTTGTCACAGAGCCAGCGCGCCACGGTATGGGTCGGTACACCACCGAGCAGCATGCTGACGGAAACCGCGATCGCGATTCGACCACCTTCATTGCCACCCGGCGGATCGATCGGCTCCGAGCTGATCTCGATGTTGGTGGCACCGTTTTGCTGCCACTCGGCGATCTGCTGCTGCACCATTTCGGCGAGCTTGGCCTGACGCGTCTCGGGCGACAGATTGACTCCGGCGACCAAGCGAACATCGAGCATCTGCGGATCATCGGCACCTTCCAAGATCACCCGCGACAGAAGCTGGACGCCCGCCGGAACCGGCAGCACGCCATCGGGAATCGGCAGATAGCGCGGCGGAACCTTGATCGCGCAGCCGATCTGCGGAAGCTCGATCTCGGCACCGACCGCAGGCAGGGCCGGTGCTGGGTTGGTCACCGCCAGCGCTTCTTTGCTGAGCCCGAGCAGCCACTTGACCGCCTTGCGAACGCAGGTCAGCGGATGGGTCGGGAACTTGTCGTCATGCGCCGGATCATCAAAGTGCGTCTGCCCAAGCTTGCGGCGGACCTTCGGTAGACCCTCACCCGGATTTTGCTGAAGCGCCAGCGTCAGGAGCTGGTTTTCGCGATAGCCGGTCTGCTGGCTGTGCTGAAACACCGTGATGTCGAGCAGGCCGTTGCCAAGCGGTACCAGGATATTGCCGACGACCGCTTCGAGGATTGGCTCGTAGGCGACGCGCCGCAGGATGTACAGACACTCCACCCCATCGAGGGTGACGTACTCCACGGAAATGAGCGGAGAGAACTCCGGGTCGGTGGTTCGCACCGGCGGCCGCTGGGTTCCCTGCTGCACTTGGATCTGGTGATAGTGCTGCTCAAAGCCGTAGCGTGCGTGACGCTCGATGTCGCGGCGCTGCTCAGCGGCAAATTCCTTGCGGAAGTCGGCGCGCCAGGGAGCGTGAATGATGTGCCAACCGACCTTGTGCTCCTCATCGAGGAGGACGATGCGGCGGTCCTGCTGCTCTTGGACCTTCCAGCCGTCGGGAATGGCGAAGCGAACACCGGGGAGACCTTGTTTCAAATCGTCTATAAAGCCCATGGAATCCTCACTCTATCACGAGCCTCCCATCCGTCTAAAAGCCAATCTACGTCGTCACCACAGCCGCTGCTGACCGGCCGGGGGGGTGACTGGCTCAGGTAGTCCCAGGTGCTCGTAGGCGCGCCGCGTGGCCACCCGTCCGCGTGGGGTTCGGGACAAAAAACCTTCTTGGATGAGGTAGGGCTCGTAGACGTCTTCGATGGTATCGGACTCTTCGGAAACCGCCGCCGCCAGCGACTCGACGCCGACCGGCCCACCATCGAAGCGCTCGATCACGGCGCGGAGCAGGGCGCGATCCATGTCATCCAGGCCCTGCTTGTCGACGCCCAAGCGATCGAGCCAGCGTCCGCAGTACGGCTCATCGACCGCGCCGTTTTGTTCTACCTCGGCAAAGTCGCGGACTCGACGCAGCAGGCGGTTGGCAATGCGGGGAGTGCCTCGGGCGCGCTGACCAATGGTGTGACAGGCGGCGGCACTCACCTCGACTTGGAGGCGGAGCGCCGAGCACCGCACGATCTCGGCCAGCTCGACGGGTGAGTAGTAGTCGAGGCGGAGCACGATCCCAAAGCGATCGCGGAGCGGCGAGGTCAAAAGCCCGGTGCGCGTGGTGGCACCAACGAGCGTAAAGCGCGGCAGCGCCATGTGGAGAAGCTGCGCGGCGGGGCCCTCACCGACTGGAATTTCGATTCGATAGTCTTCCATCGCCGGATATAGGTATTCCTCGACCACGGGCTGCAGGCGATGGATCTCATCAATAAAGAGCACGTCCCGTTCACCCAAGCTGGTGAGGTAGCTGGCGAGCGTTCCTTTGTGATCGATGGCGGGTGCCCCGACAGGCCGTAGCGCGACCCCGAGGGCCGAGGAGATAAGGTGCGCCAGGGTGGTCTTGCCAAGGCCCGGCGGACCGCAGAACAGGACGTGATCCAAGGCTTCCCCGCGACGACGAGCGGCTTCGACAAAGACCTTCAGGTTGTCCACGACCTTGCGCTGGCCGATGTACTCATCAAAGCTGCGCGGGCGGAGCGCGGCATCGAAGGCATCCTCATGGGCGGCGCGGCCCGGATGGAGGTCGGCGGCGCGGCCTTGGGGCCGACTGTGATCGGCTGGGCCTAGCTTGGCAGAGCCGGAGCTTGAGATCGCATGCCGGACCGAAGACTCGGCAGGCTCGGCATCGACATGACGTTTGCGCGGCATGGCCGACATCGTGCCACATCGGCTCATCATCCCAAGCGGGCAAAGCGGCCAGAGACTGCTGATGCTGACCGGGGTGTGAGCGGCGCGGACTCGGCCAAAAACTGACGTAACGGCAGATTTTTTCAGCTTTTCAAATTTGTCGTCGGATATCTGCAAGATGCCATGGTAAAGTGAGATGCGGTTGCCTATCCGCAGCCACTAGGTATCGGGGGTATGAATGGCCTTGCGCAGCTCTGACCCGCCTAAGCCAGGGACCGGGCCGAGCCCACCCAGTGCAAAACCAGGACAACGCGGTGTCACACTCGGTAGTCTGGATGACGACGATGATGATCGCCGAGCGAGTCCGGGCAAGATCCGTCTGACCAGCGAAGGCCGTGCACCGGTTCTGCCACCGGCTCGTCCGACACCGGGTCCACCGGCACCACCGGCTCGTCCGGCACCGGGTCCACCGACGCGGCCCGCGCTCAACCTACCGGGAAGCTCGGCACCACCGGGGGCACCGACCGTCACAACCGCCAATATGGGTGGTGCGCCAGCGGGAATGGGCGCACCCACGGTTCGCAACGGTCCGGCCCTGCCACCTGCTGCGCCTGCACCGAGTAACAGTCTCGCGGACGACCCAGGCGAAGCGACGATGATGCTGGCGCAGCCGGTGATTCCAACCCCCAAAGACGACGGCGAATCGACGCGGATGCTGTCGGGTCCGCTGCCGGGGATGCACTTTGCGGCACCGACTGGCGGCAGCCAAAACGAATCGACCACGCTGGGCAATGCGGCTGATTACGATCTGCCGGGGATCGCGAAATCGCTCGGCGCACAGGGCAAGCCGAGTGGCGGCAAGCTCAAGCCGATCGCCGAGGTCAAGGCCAAGCACAAGGTCAAGATTGCGCCGACCGATCCCCAGCGCCGGATGTTCCAGCAAGAGGCCGCTGAGCGTCGAGCTGGTGAGACGAGCGGATTCCTCGATAAGGTCAAAGAGGCCTCGGGGCTGTTTAAGCTCACCGGCGGTGGTCAGCAGTACGATGCCCCAGCCGAGGGCACCATGGTTGGCCAGTTCCTTGGCTTTGCGGCGCTGGCCGAAGGCATGGGCGGGCCAGCCAAAGATCCGACGGCGGACACCAAAGAGGCGGTCGAGCAAGCGCCGATTTTGGCCGGACTGAACCCTCAGTTCATTGCGGACGCGGTGCGTACCGGAGACATCAAGCTGGTGGACTGTGGCCGCGATCATTTGATCGAGATCGGTGGTCGTGCGCTGCTGGTGCTGGATGGACAGGTGGCGCTGGCGCGCTTCAGTCCGCAGGTGCTGTCGAGCGAGCGGGCGGCGCAGGCGTCGTATGTCCAGGGTGATAAAAACGCCGAAAAGCGGGAGTACAACCGTCGCCAAGAAGTCGGTCCCCTGATTCGGCTTGCGGAAAGTAACCTCGGGCTGTTTGCCGAAGGCGATCTGCTGAGCCTCGATCTGGCCGGGCCCAATCAGGTGGGCCTGGCGGCGTACTCGGTGACGCCGGTGCGGGCGCTATCGATCTCGCTGACGCGGCTCGATACCTGGCGTCGCACCTATCACTTCTTCGCAGAGCGTATCCGTCGCGGTGCCGATGCGGCCCGCAGTCGCCTGGATGCTTCGACGGGCGCACGCGGCATGATCGCGGACTTTTTCATTCGCCACGGTTTTTCGATCGGTATGTCGCTGCGGGTGCGCATCCTCAGCAAGTGCATCGAGTGCTACGAGTGTGAAAAAGCCTGCGAAAAGCGCTATGGCGTCAAGCGACTGTCCCTTGGTGGCAAGGTGCTTGGCGGGTTGGACTTTGTAGACTGCTGCCGTACCTGCGTCGATCAGCGCTGCGTGGACGTGTGCGGCTACGACTCGATCAAGTTCGACACCGAAAAGGGCGAGGTCGTCATCAGCGAAGACCTCTGCACCGGCTGCGGTATGTGCGCGCTGGCGTGTCCCTACGACGCCATCGAGATGCAAGAGCTCGACGAAAAACCGCTCCTGCTGTTGCGGCTTCAGAAGGAAAAGAAGCTCGACTGGGGCGATAACAAGCCGCGCAAAGCCAAGCCCCGTCGGATCGCCAGCAAGTGCGATCACTGCGCCAGCTTTGAAGACCAAGCGTGTATTTCGGCTTGTCCGACCGACGCCATCGTCGAGATGTCACCCGAAGTGGCATTCGTCGATCGCACGCTGGAGCAGTCCGAGGTCGCCAAGGGCGGCTTCGAGCGCAGCGCGCTGTTCCGTCCCGGTGAGCTGTTCGACCCCAAGATGTTCTTCCAGGGCTTGTCAGAAGCCGACGACAACGCCCGCGCCACCGACAAAAAGAGCGGCGGCGTGCTGTGGACGATCGCTTGGGTGATCGGCTTTATCGGCTTCTTCATCTGCCTGGGCGAGATCTTGCTTCGTCGCTACGAAGACCTGCGGACGCTGTCGTTCGATTTTTGGTATCAGCGCCGCTTTGTCTTCCCCGGTCCCGACGAGATGGACATGGCGCTAAACCAAGTCGGCTATCGTCCATACGATCAGCTGGGCTTGTGGCTCGCCTATCTGGGCAGCACCCTGATGTTTTCGTCGATGTTCTACTCGGCAAGAAAGTGGGTGCCGGGTATTAAGAAGCTCGGTGCGCAGCGGAGCTGGTTTAACTATCACGTCTGGTCGGGGGCGATCGGTCCGATGCTGGTGCTGCTCCATAGCGCGGGTCGACTCGATAACTGGGTGTCGATCGCGGTCTGGTCGATGGTGGCGGCGGTGCTGTCGGGTCTGGTGGGGCGATTCATTACTACCGTCATGCCCGAGCGTGCCTCACGAGCGGAGCTGCGCATGGCCGACCTGGAGCGCAAGCTGGGCGACTTGCGCAATCGTCACGGCGGGGTAAACGTCGCCGATCGGTTCTATCAAGGACTGCGGCAGCGCTACTCGCGGGTTTCCGATCCGAAGATGTCGGGGGTTGTCGCTGGGGTGCTGGCGCTTACGATCTACGTGCGCGACGTCTTGGTTCGGCCGTTCCGCTCGACGCTGCTGCGTAGCAAGCTGTCCGGAATCAAGGATCAGAAGGCTCGCAGCATGGTTGCCACCGTTGCCACGGAGATGGCCGAAATCGAGTGCCGTCGTGTCCTTCTGCCTCGCATCGAGCCGATGTTCCGCGAGTGGAAGCTTATCCACATTCCGTTCGCGATCATCCTGACCATCGTGGGCGGCATTCACATCTTCATCGAGGCGAAGAAGCTCCTCGGCGGCGCCATGTAGACCGGACCCAAATCGGCGCAACACCCCACAAAAACACCGTAAATCCTTGGCGACACAGGGATTTGCTTGCTCGGTCCCTGGTTCAGGCTGCAAAATCACATACGGCACTCTCTAAGTAGCGCGCACGATCGCGTGCCCGGTGAAGAGATACACATGGCGATGGACAAAACCCAACCCAAGAGCGCAGCGCCCTCGCAACCCAAGAGCAAGCCGGCCCCGGCCCTGTCCGGCAGCGCCAGGCCGTTTCTGCTCCGCAAGCGGAACAGCACCCAGGTGCTTCGTTGCCCGGATCTGTCGACGCTACGGCAGTGGATCGCCGAAAAACGGCTGACCCGAGATGACGAAGTGTCTCGTTCGGGCCAAAAGTGGCGCAAGATGGGCACCATCGTCGAGTTCGAGTCGCTGTTTTACAGCGTCGATCAAGAGCGAATGGCTCGACGCAAGGCACAAGGGGTTGAAACCAGCACTCCTGCCGCTTCAGTCCCCTCGGAACAGCCACCCACCAGCGCCGAAAAAGCGGCCGCCCAGCCCGTGGGAGCAGCCAAGACCGAGGCCGCTGCTGAAAAGCCGGCGATCGGCACTCTCAAGGTGACGCCACCGGGACTCAATCAGGTGAGCGGCAACCTGAGCCTGATGCGATTGGCGCGACCCGGCAGCGGCAAGGGCAAACCGGCACCGACACCACCTGGTCTGTCGAGTAGCGCGGCGGCAGCCAAGCGCGCCCAGGACGGCAAGGGTGCCGAGGCCAGCCCAGCCAGCGAAAAAGCGGCAGCACCTTCGGCGGCGCCGGCTCAGCCAGCTCGGGTTGAAGCAAGCAAGGCGGCCCCTGCGAAGCCGGCCTCCGGCAAGCCCGATTCGACCAAGGTCGAGACGACCAAATCGGACGGTCCCACTGCCGTATTCAAGCGCGGCCCAGGGGATGACCTGGACGATAACGACGCGACCCGTCGCATGGAGCGTGACTCGAAGACGACGGACAAGCAGAAGCCGACCGATCCGGTGGAAGATGCGATCAAGCGCAGCGATCCGGTGCCGCGAGCACTGCAAGAAGCTCGCGACGTCACCCAGAAGATCACCGCCAGCGAGCCCGATGAATACGAGATGATCGAGCGGCAGGCAGCCCGCAGGCGCAATGGCATTCTGCTGCTGGTGGCTGGCGGCGCGGCGCTGGGATTGTATTACCTGCTCGGGAGCGATCAACCGACGACCACGACGACTCCCACCAATCCGCCAACCATCGAACAGAAGGGCGCGGACGTGGGTCCGACGGCAAGCGTTGGCAATACCGCTCCGAAGCCGATTGTGGAGCCGCTGCCGACCTCGCCCAGCGCAGCGGCCCCGAATCCGACGCTGGTGACGCCGACACCGATTGCCAAACCGGTGGCGCTGCCGACTGCCAATGCGCCGATTGGTCCTGCTCCGGCACCGACGGTGGCAGTGAAGCCGCCCGCACCAACCGTGACGCCACTGCCCACGGCCACCCCACTGCCCCCCACGGCGACGGCTGCGGCCAAGCCAAATCCTCCGGCAGTTGCTCCTGCCCCAGCGGTGGCAGCGAAACCACCGGTTCCGACGGTGGCCCCCACGGCGACGGCTGCGGCCAAGCCGGCTGCGCCAGCGCCAGCGCCAACGGCTGCTGTACCTGCTTCGGGAACGAAGATCACCTCCGACGAGGTTCGGAAGATCATCGAGCAGGACATTCCCAAGACGTTCGATGGACAGATCGAGCTAGCCAACAAGTTCTTCGAGCGTGGCAAGTACGATCAGGCGCTGGCGGTCTATCAGCTCATGCTGACCTATGCGCCCAACGTCCCGGCGATTCACAAGGCGCTCGGCGACATCGCGTTCGAGCGGAATCAGGCCGATCAGGCGCTCGCCCACTACAATCAGTCGATCCAGATCCGTCCGTCCTATTCCGCCGCAGAGTTTGGGCTGGGCAAGACCTATCACCGTCTGAAAAACGACAAAGATCAGGCCATTGCGCACTATCAGAAGTACCTGGAACTCAATCCCAAAGGCTCGGCGGCAGCGATGTGTCGCGATGGGATTGTGAAGCTGGGTGGCACGGTGCCTGCCCCTGCCCCTGCTGCGGCCCCCACCCCGGCTCCCGCGATCGTTCCGTAGACGGCAGTTTGAAGGACGGCCCGCCAGACCCTGCCCGCCCGGCCCAGCTTGTGATAGACATTCCCGCAGCGAGAGGAAATTCCCATGACAATCAGCAAGCCTTCTGGAGCAGAAGAAGAGTACTTTGCCCGTGAGGAAGCCGCCCGTCGGCAGCGCGAGGCGCTTGAGAACGCCAAAAAGATGGAGCAGGCCGAGCGAGAGGCTGCCAAGAAGCTTCACTACATGAAGTGCCCCAAGTGCGGGCTCGATCTCAAAGAGATCAGCTTCAAGGGCGTGAGCATCGACAAGTGCTTCCACTGCGGCGGCATGTGGTTCGATGACCAAGAGTTCGAGACTCTCGTCGGACACGAGCAGACCAACATCTTCTCTTCGATCGTGAACGTGTTTCGGGCAAAGAAGGTCACCTGACAGCGGGCGGCCTGTGTGCTACAGGCCCCTTGCATGCACCACGTTCGGATCGCTCCCTCCCTATTGGCGGCTGACTTTGGCCGTCTTGCCGAAGAAGTTACCGCCGTCGAGCGCGCTTCTGCAGACCTTATCCACATCGATGTGATGGACGGTCACTTTGTCCCAAACCTGACGCTCGGGCCGGTGGTCATTGAGGCGGTGCGTCGCGTCACCAAGCTACCGCTCGATGTCCACCTGATGATCGAGGAGCCGGAGCGCTGGGTCGATGCCTACGCCAAGGCCGGTGCCGACATCTTGCATGTCCATCCCGAGGTCTGTCCGCACCTCCATCGCGTCGTGCAGCAGATTCGTCATGCGGGGATGCAGGCGGCGGTGGTCTTAAATCCGGCGACGCCACTGCACGTGCTCGACTACGTGCTCGATGAGCTGTCGACCGTGCTGGTGATGAGCGTCAATCCCGGCTTCGGTGGTCAGTCCTTTATCCCGAGCGCGCTCGGTAAGATCACGGCCCTGCGACGGATGATCAGCGAGCGTGGGCTTTCCGATGTGGTCAGTATTTCCGTCGATGGTGGCATCAAGCTCGACAATGCCGCCGAGGTGGTGGCTGCTGGGGCGACGGTGCTGGTATCAGGCAGCGGGATCTTTGCGACCCCTGATTACACGCGGACCATCACCGAGATGCGTGCTCGCGGAACCAGCGCTCTGCATCGGCACGGCTAGGGTCTGAAACGGCGGCTTTCACTTGGGTTTGTGGCGCGACGGTGGCGGCCAGTGTTGGCAAATTTTACCTGTCTGATCCGGTCATGTATGCTTTGGCGCATGTCTCGTAGGAAGGTCTCGACGACGATCTACATCACCGAGGAACAGAACATGGAGCTGAAGCGGCTCCATGAGATCACCAAGGTTCCCGTCGCCGAGTACATTCGCCAAGGAATCGACATCATCCTCGAGCGGCATCGGCAGTTGACCAGCCCACAGCGCCAACTCGACTTTGAGTCGCTGCTGCTCGCCAAGCGAGATTGAGCATCTTTCTTCCTGTGGAACATCTGCTCGGGTTAAAGTGATCCTGAGACTCTCTGCGCTCGCTCGACGCGCCTAGGAGGGTCTGCAAGGACATGGAGCAGCGACGGTTCGGTCAATACCGCGTGGTACGGCGACTCGGCACCGGAGGCATGGCCTCGGTGTACGAAGCGGTCCATGAGCCGTCGGGGCAGCGGTCGGCTGTCAAGGTACTTCACCAGACATTTGCGCAGAACAGCGATGTCCTCAATCGCTTTTTTAACGAAGCGAAGGCCGCGAACCTGGTCGTTCATCCTGGGGTCGTTCACATCTACGAATGCGGGATGGCACCGGGCGGCGTGGCGTACCTGGCGATGGAGTATCTCGATGGCGTGAGCCTGCACGAGCGGCTCTACCAAGCCGGCGGAACCCTACCCGAGGGCACAGTCCTTCAACTGGGAGAGCAAGCCGCGTCGGCCCTATCCGTGATGCACGAACGCAAAATCGTTCACAGGGAACTATTTCAGGAGTTTTCTCGTCGAGAAAGTCTATAGATAAAAATCAAGGAAACGCCCGAGGAACGAGGCCATGTGGTTGACCGCAGCTGGCGAATGAGCCCATGCTACGGTATGCGACCAGTCGGAATCTCTGCCGCAGATTCGTCAGACCTCGGCGGGCTTGCTCGTGAGTGCTGAAAATCTCGCCTACATACCGGGAGTGATGATCGGTTCTTATGAACTCCTTAGGCCACTTGGCAAGGGAGGAATGGGAATCGTCTTTGAAGCACGCCGACGAGCGGCGGCTGAGGCTGTAGCGCTCAAGACGGTCCGAACGGCTCACCCGTATCTGCTTAGCAGCATCCGTCGTGAAATCCAGCGTTTGCGACGACTCTCTCATCCCGGAGTGGTGCGAATACTCGACGATGGCACCCATGCTGGGCTCCCGTGGTATGCGATGGAGCTTCTCGAAGGACGTACGCTCGAGCAAGAGATCGAGTGGAGCAGCGAGTCGGGGTCGAGGCACTCCAGGTCGAGCACAGCGGATACCACTACGCTTGGAGGCAACCTCGCTACCATCGATGGTGCCTGTGCCGAGCCCGCTCCGAATCAGCCTGCCCCAGTAACGTTCCGAGGCGAGCGCGGTCCGCTGGTGAGCGAGGCGATCCCGGATTTCCTGGCAGTCATTCGTCAGCTATGCGACGTGCTGGTCTACATCCACGGAGAAGGGGTGGTTCACCGTGACTTAAAGCCGAGTAACGTGTTTGTGCGGGATAGTGGCCAGCCGGTGCTCGTGGACTTCGGCCTGGTGCTGTCCTACATCGGCCCCGACGGTCGCGAGGTGTTGCAAGTTGACTCGACGACGGGGGGAACGATCGCCTACATGGCCCCCGAACAGTTGTATGGCGATTTGGTCGATGCCCGCGCCGACATTTTTGCACTCGGCTGCATCCTGTACGAGGGGCTGACCGGGCAACTACCGTTTCCGGAAACGATTCAGGCACGCATCAACTGTAACTTTGCCGCACCACTTCGCCCATCGCGGTTCTCTCCGACGGTTGAACCATGGCTCGATTCGCTGGTGCTCCAGATGTTGGCACCGGACCGTCGAGATCGTGTCGGTCATGCCTCTGATGTATCGGCGGTGCTTGCGGAGCGGGCAAAACTCACTGTGCCGGTCTCCGATGCGGTCATCGGGCCCACGCGGAGCTATCTGTACCGCGCCGGCTTTGCGGGTCGCGCTGGCATCCTGAGCGATTTGACCGACTGGGCGCGGCGGCTCTTCCTGGGGTCAGGCGAGTTCATTTTGCTCAACGGCGAGAGTGGCAGCGGCAAAACACGACTGCTGAGCGAGCTGGTACGGCAGGCGACGTCGGCCAAGGTGAACGTGATCGCCAGCGAGTGTCCGTCGATCGATGTGACGCCCAATACCAGTCGGATCATCCACCATGGACCCCTTGCTCCGCTGCGTCCGTGCTTGCTCCTTTTGGCCGATCTGTGTCGAAGTAACGGACTTGGTCATCTGGAGGGACTACAGGCCAGGCATCTGCTGGTTCTGGCGGCGATAGAGCCAGCGCTTGGAGAGCTGCCCGAGGTGTCGGTGCTCACCGATGCACAGACCCTGCCGGTGGAAGCGGTGAAGCACCGGGTGTTGACCGCAGCCGTCGAAGCCATCGTTGCGCTGTCGAAGCGAGCACCGCTGCTGCTGGTGTTTGATGACCTCCAGTGGGCGGACGAGCTGACCCTGGATCTGCTGTCGTATTTGGCTTCGGATGTGGTGCGTCATGCCCGGCTGATGATTGTCGGCGGTTTTCGCAGCGAGGAAACCACCGCCCCGCTGGCCGCATTGTCCCAGGGAGAAAACGTCCACACCCTGTCTCTCGAACGACTGGACGTAGACGCGGTCGGGATGCTTTTGGCGGACATGCTGGCGGTGTCTTCGCCACCCATGGAACTCGTCCATTTCGTCGCAGAACATGCCGCTGGGAATCCCTTTTTTATCAACGAATACCTACACACGATCGTTGATGAAGGACTGCTGCGACGGAATCGCTATGGGGAGTGGGCGCTTGCGGATGCAGCGGGAGGCAATGCGTCAACGGAGTCGTGGCTGTCGCGCTTACAACGGCTCGAACTGCCGCGAACGCTGCGTGCCATTGTGGAGCGACGGCTGCGAGGACTTGACCCGCAGCTTGCCGAGGTGATCGCGATCGGGGCTCTGCTGGGGCGCGAGTTTGGCGCGGAGCTGCTGAGTGAGCTGTGCTCGCTGTCCGAACCGGCGCTTGCCGATGCGCTAAACGATGCCATTCGCCGACAGATTTTGGAGACGGCGGGCGGAGGACGCTACCGCTTCACACACGACAAGCTGCGCGAGGCCTCCTATGAATCGATCTCGGCTGTGCGCAAGCGGGAACTGCACAGCGCAGCGGCGGTTGCGATGGAACGGCTAGGGGTGAGCGCCACCGAGCTGACCGAGCTAGCCAATCACTTTTCCAAAGCCGAGATTCCCGGCAAAGCGATCGAATACCTACGTCGAGCGAGTGAACAAGCGCTGGCGGCTGGGGCGCATAAACAGGCGGTGCCTCTGCTTGCACGAGCGTTCGAGCATGCCGATGCGCCTACTGCTTCGACCACGAAGGACGAGCGCGCAAAACTGCACCGACTGTACGCGGATGCACTGTTTGGCATTGGGGACAACGACGGTAGCCTCTTCCATGCCGAAGCGGCGCTGAAATCGCTCGGGATGACACTGCCCCAAACGACGCTGCGCTGGACGCTGATGCTGCTGGTGCAGTGCGCTGAGCAGCTCGTGCGCATCACCAAAGAGCCAGTCGTGGCAGCGTCTCCTCCGGACGAGGCACGGCGGATCGAGCTGGCCCTTGCCGCCGGTCGACTGTCTTCCTCTTACTTTTCGGCGCACCAGTCACAGCTCCTGGTAATGACCGCGACGTTTCTTGCCGCCAACCTTGCCGATCGTGCTGGGCCTCGGGGCGCTCGTTCGCTTCCCTACTCTATTTTGGGCTGCACCGCTGGCTTCTTCAGGATGGACAGGCTCTCGGCGCTCTATTTCAAACGGGCCAGGGAAGATGCGCAGCGACGTGGCGACCGTGCGGTAGAGGCAGTGATTGCGATTCCAGAGTGCTCCCTGTTTCAGGGCATGGCGCGGTGGGACTCGCTGGTGTCATTGAGCGATTCAGCAGCAGCGATTGCCGAGCAGGTCGATGATCGCTTGGCCTTTGAGGCGCTACATCTCATCCGAGGCGGTAGCGAGCTACTGACCGGAGATCTATCACCGGCCACCCGCCGTTTGGGCGACATCGTCCGTGGTTCAGAGGGGCGTGGGGCGCTGCTAAACCACGGCTGGGCATCAGCGATGTTAGGAATCGCAGAGCTGTGGTCCGGTCGTCCTCAGTCGGCGCGTGAGCTGGCCAGGATTTCACGCAAGGACTTCTCTCGGGATCGGGGAAGTGCAGTGGCCAATGCGCTCGCGGTGGAAGCCGCAGCCAATTGGCAGCTCGGTGACAAGGCGGCGGCGCTCGCGGTTGCCCAAGAGTCGCTCCAGGCCTTGGATCGAGGACCGGTGCTGTTTCAGATGTGGCCAGCTTGCACGCTGCTTTCCTGGGTTCTCCTGGAACTGTGGGAAGAGGCCCAAGAGACGGGCTCTGCGGATGAGCGGGTGCTGCGTAAGACCGCGCTGGCGGCTTGTCGCGCCACCAGCGCACTCGGTCGAATCTGCCCGATTGGCGTTCCCTTTTCGCTGCGAGCGTGGGGAGTTGTGGCTCGGATTCTGGGACAGCGCACCCGTTCAGCGAAGCGCCTTGCGGCGGCAATGGAGCGAGCCGAAGAGCTACGGATGCCGGTCGCACTCGCGGAAGCCAGTATTGAGCTTGGACGTACCCTCAAAGACGATGCGAACCGTCGCGAGCAGCTACTCCAGCGCGCACGGCAAGTGGCGACTAAGGTAGGATGCCTCCTACTCGCGGACCGAGCGCAAAAGCTGCTCACCCAAAACTAGTTGCCTCACCACCAGAGAGCCTCATGAACAACGTGTCACCAGCCGAAATTAGCCGTGCCATCGAGCGTGCACAAACGGGTCTCTTCGCCATCCAATCTCCAGACGGTGCGTGGCGCAGCGCCGATGTTGCGGGACCACCGACCACAGGGTGGGCCTTGGTGGCTCTGTCCTACCTTGGTGTGGCCGGTCAGTTCGACGTGGCTGGAGCGGTGCGGTTTCTGCTGTTTCGACAGCTCCCGGATGGTTCGTTTCCAGACTATCCCAGTGATGAAAAAGGTTCTCTGGCCGCCACCGCAGCCTGTTACGCCGGGCTATACGCAGTGGGTACCGATCCGACCAGCGAGCCGATGAAGCGAGCATGGGCATCGATTCTGCGACACGGAGGCTTTTCGGCCACAGACCCGGTGACCCAGACGTTTTTGGCTGCCGCTGGTCTGATTTCTCCGTCGGCTCTCATCGATATGCCGATGGGATGGATGCTGATTCCGGGATCGCGATTCCTGATCGGGCAGCGCATTAACACCGCGTTTCAGCTGATCTTGAGTGCATTACCGGGACTGATCCGGGGCCTGAAGCAGCGCCGAGAGGTGCCCGTTCCGGCCCAAAATCTATGCCAGTGGATGGAACGGGACAACCTCATTCGCTACCTTCGGAAGGTGCAGGATCCGTCGGGAAACTGGCAGGGAACCCTGTTTCATACCACGTTGTGTGCGATGACGTTGTACGCGCTTGGGGTGCCGCGTAACGATCCGGCGATCACCCGTGCGCTGGCCTATGTTCCGAAGTGGCGCTACGACATCCCGGCCATCGCGGGGAGTGAACGGATGTGGTGCTTTGTTCCGTACAACTCCGAAACCTGGGACACTGCGTTGTGCGTCTCTGCGCTCGTGAAGAGTGGCATCGTAGAGGAAGATCCTCGCATCCGTCGTGGGGTGGCGTACATGCTGTCCACGCAGGGCAAGGTCGACGAGCCCCGCGAGTGGCAGAATCCGGCCCCTTGCTCACCCCGCTACGGAGGCTGGGCGTTTGAGGAGTCCAACTCCTATAACCTGGACTGCGACTCTACCTCGCAGGTACTGCGGGCTCTGTCTGCGACCAGCAAGCTGTCTTCGGTTGCTGATGCCACGAAAGAAGGGATGGCTTGGCTGCGGGGCATGCAGAATCCAGATGGAGGCTGGCCGTCGTTTACCCGAGGTCAGGCGAGCAAGCCAGCGGGGCCCTATCCGCTCGGGACGTTTATGCCGAGCGACTCTTTCAAAGACCTCCTTAGCATGGTCGGCAGCGCATTTTTGACCTTTGGCGATCCCGCGACCGAAGATTTGACCGGACGGGTGCTGCAAGCGCTGGGACTGCTTGGCTATCGCCTGCCCGATCCGATGGTCAAAAAGGCTGTCGAATTTGTGCGAAGTCAGTTGTTCGATAACGGCGTGTGGTGGGGACGTTGGGAATGCAATTTTCTCCCAAGCTCTGCCTACATCTTGCTCGGACTTTCGGCAGTGGGTGAGGATCTACAGGCACCCTACATCCGTCGAGCAGTGGCCTGGATCGAGTCGCACCAAAACGCGGATGGCGGATTTGGCGAGAGCATCGATTCCTACGGTAACTTGGCCTACGCTGGGATCGGACAGAGCACTCCCTACACCACCGGGCTGATTGTCTCTGCACTGCTCGCGGTGGGCGGCTCGTCCGATTGCATCGACCGGGCTGTGGGATTTCTGCTTCTGACGCAGCGTGAAGACGGACTGTGGCCAGGACTCGGTTACATGTTGGTGATGAATGCGCCGCTTCCGTTCTACAAACTTCCCGCCGATGTCTGGTCGGTACCGCTCGAAGCATTGGCCGATTACTGGACACGGGGTGGGGGCGTAAATCGCGTAAATCCCCAGCAGCCCAGTGCCGGTAGTCCGCAGCGATAGAGCACCGCATCAAGCGCACGCAGCGGCAACGACAGAAGTGGCTGCTTGGTCTTATAGACCCGGCAGCGCTTCGTCGGAGAATTGGCTGCATCGAGGATCGCGTTCGCGGCCTCGCGTGCGACCTGATTGGTTCCTTCTGCGGACGCAAAGTCCATGCAGTGCTGCATCCACTCAGAGGCCATAACGAGATTGGGAATCTCGGTCTTGGCCTGCGGTCGCGACGTCCATGCGCCGCAGGTGGTGATAAACAGGCTCTCTAGGTTCTGATCCTGCCGTTCGGGACCACGGGGGAAGGTGATGTCCGGATCGATGAAAAAGGACTGTACATCCTGGGGCCGAACCGCCTCTCCATGCGATGCCAGGCTCGCGTTGAGCTGCGCCAGTACTTCTTCATAGATTTCCTGCGGATTGCACTGGTTCGCCGGCTTGTGAAAGATCACTCCTTTGGTATTCCAGTCGGAAATGATCACCGAAAATGCCTCGGCCGAATCCCCATTGCCATACGCGGGCCAGTTGAAGTCCGGCCAGAACTGAGCCTGCGAAACCGAGGTCAGTGCCCACGGCGAGTCTGCGTACCCAACATGTCCGCGCACCAGCGGCAGCTGTCGATTGAGGAAGATCTGGACGCCATTCATCCAGCCCGTGACCAGCTCACCAATGCGCGAAAGCGACGGGGCTGCTCGCCTGATTTCCGGTGTCAGCTTGTGCACCGCGACGTTCAAGGGGAGCGCGCACACATAGTAGTCCGCCTCGACCCGAGACAGCGTACCGCCTTCCTCGACCATTGCAGAGGTGATGCGTCGGCCATCGCACTCCAGCGAAACCAGCGTGGCCGGCATGCGGAGGTCGCCGCCTAGCTTGACAAGCTGCGCAACCCACGGCTCCACCCACAGCATCTGTTCCGGTCCATCGAGTAGGCGGTCGATGGTGCGGCCCGGAAAGAATCCGTAGCTGAACATCTGGATCATCGCATCGCCAAGGGTGCGCGTGCTGGCCTCTTCCGGTCGAACCGCAATCAGCGCGAGCGATGGCAAGCTACCAATGAGTCGCTGATACTCCGGTGACATCCGCTCGGCTTCGACGAAGTCCCACCAACTGACCTCGTCAAACTCGGTGATGCGTCGCTCACGACACGTTCCCAGGAACGCCAGCGCCCGTCCGATGAAAAACGCCATCTCCGCAGGCGGAATCTTGTACATGAGGACTCGGAACGCATGCAGCGCTTCGAGGAGCCACTCGAGCGAAAACTTGAATGCGGCCGGAATCTTGGTCGAAGGATCGCTCTGTCGAGCCAGAAGTTCCGCGTCACCTTCGACGATGTGCTCAAATACGCTCTTCCCGCTGAGCGACGGGATTCGCTTCATGGTGTCCGGTAGATTCTTGTAAAAACCGGGGAAGAAGTGAAATCCGTGCTGACCCGGTAAGTCTTCCCGACCACCTGTGCCGCTGCCGGGGACCGGCATTCCGCGTACTTTGCCCCCCCAGTGGCTCTTTTCATAGACGGTGACGGAGAATCCTCTTTCTAGAAGTTCCTGCGCGACCGATAGACCGCCGACGCCACCACCGAAGATTGCGACACGAGGTTTTGCCGAAGAACCGGATGTGGACAGAGACATTGCTCCATCATGGACTACAGGCGGGAGCAGATTCAACAGCGCAAGCGAGTCTATCGACCCGTCTCGTAGTCCGCGAGGTTCAAGCGACGCGTCCGCATCCGATAGCTGAATGCCAGTCCTGGCCAGTTGTTGGTCTGTTCCCCGGTTGCCGTCTTGTACCAGCTTGTGCAGCCGGCCTCCCATACGGTTCCATGCAAGCGCTGCTTGAGCTCTTCGCGGAATCGGAGCATCGGCTCTGTCTTCACATCAAGATAGTGCGCTTTGTCATCGCGCAGCAGCTTCACCGCACTCAAGATGTACTGCGCCTGCGCTTCCAGCATGTACAGGATGGAGTTGTGTCCAAGGTTGGTGTTCGGTCCATACAACAAAAAGAGGTTTGGGAAGCGCGGGACCGTCATTCCCAAGTAGGCCGCCGCTCCTCCTGAAAAGACCTCGCGGAGCTCGCGTCCGTCCCTCCCGATGATGCGCATCGGTGCCAGAAATTCGCTGGCTCGAAATCCGGTACCATAGATGATGATGTCCGCACGGTGCAGAGTTCCATCTTGGGTCATAAGTCCTTCCGGTTGCGCCGAAACGATGGGCTCTGTCACCACGGAAACATGAGGCTTGATCAACGTCTGGTAGTAGTCATTCGAAATCAAGATGCGCTTGCAGCCCGCCGGATAGTTCGGGGTGAGCACCTTCCGCAGCTTTTCATCAGGAACGGACTGTCGCAGATATTTTTCGCACAGAGACTGAGCCACCCGATGGATGGTGCTCCCGCTGCGGAGTCCAAGGAAACCCAGATCCAAGGTTGCAAACATACCGCCACGGACCAGGCTCTGCACCGCCGGAATCCACTTGTACAGAGTCTGTTCCAGGTGACCATAACTGCGGTCTGGTTTTGGCACGATCCAAGGAGGAGATCGCTGAAACACCGTGACAGACTTGGCCTGTGAGGCGACTCGCGGTACAAACTGAATCGCACTCGCTCCGGTGCCGATGACTGCAATTCTGCGATCGGAAAGTGCAACCTCCTTTGGCCAGCGAGCGGAGTGAAAAGTGGGACCAGAAAAGCGCTGAATCGAAGGAATGTCGGGGTATGCGGGACGGTTTAATTGACCACATGCCGAGATGAGAATCCGCGCTTCGAAAGACTCTCCGGTCGTGCTGCGGAGCTGCCAACTGGCCGTCGCTTGATCAAACTTGGCCTCCGCAATCTCTACCCCAAAGCGTAGGTGCGGAAGGAGTCCGTATTTGAAGGCGCAGTGTTCGAGATAATCAAGGATCTCCGGTTGCTCGGCGTATTTCTTGGTCCAGTCGGCCTTCGGCTCGAACGAATAGGAATACAGAGGCGCAGGCACATCGCACGCCGCTCCTGGATAGACATTGTCGCGCCAGGTTCCCCCGAGTCGGTCTGCCTTTTCGTAGATCGTGAAGGAGTCGATCCCGGCCTGCTTCAGCTTGATGCCGAACAGGAGTCCCGCAAAACCGGAACCAATGATGGCGATTTGAGATTGCACAGCTCAGCACGGTATCATGACACCCTTTTTTGGCACCATGTGCGAGGCAAGAGTGCGCGAGCCTGCCGTGGCTCTGACCGGGAGATTCCTCGGAACAAACCAGGCTAGTTGGATAACGACGAGCCAGACGTTCAAGTTTCCGTCCGAGAGACCGCATCATGTTTGACCGCGAGCCCGAAGCGTTTCAACGCCCAATCGAGTGGGTAGGGGGCAGGAGTGGGTAGGGGGCAGAGGCCGCCGAGACCGAGTTTCTCCGTCGACGAAATCCTCTTCTCTGCATGCGTCCGGCTGCCACTTATGGTCCGCCCGCTTTCCATAACAGATGAATCCGCTTCTCACGGAGTTCTGCGCTGAACATCTCCCATCGCCACTGCTAGTATCAGAAGCCAGTTGAATCCACGCATTCTCTGTTCTCCTTAGTATCAATCTAGGCACTCGCTGCGAGCGCACTACCTGCCAATAAATTCGGGACGTCCTTCAACCTTGCTGAACCTGCAGGGCACGCGCTGCCTCGACCAGGAACTGGCGTTTGTTTGGAACGATGAAGTCCGATTCAGTGATCGACCGGATGTTCCGCACGATGCTCTGAGAGGGCAGAGAACCTCACCAAGATGGGCTCCTTTCTGGCTTTCCGTGACATGCCATCGATCCGGAATCTAGGATTCCGATTCCCGGTGGTTACGCCGCAGATTGCAGCTCAAGATCGGACTCTTTCAGAGATGGAATTGATTGCTTCGCAGCACGTGCCTGATACCGTCCGACCCATGACAGACCCGGTATTCGACCTACTCCAAATCCCTGTCCACCTTGGCCTTGGGGCTACCGTTGAGCGCGAGCCTGTGTTTACCGGGGATCTCGACTGGTATATGGCCTACGGTGCCCGCCACGCCGTTGATGGTGCCGAAGGACGCTTGGTGTCGATCCATCGATTCTCGACGCCCTGGGCTTCCTGGGAAATGCACCCAATCGGTGCCGAACTGGTTATCTGTCTCACGGGCCGCATCGTTGTTCATCAGGAAATGGACGGCTCTGTTCGCTCCGTCTGCCTCACTCCCTATCAAGCGGTCATCAATCCGCCCGGCGTGTGGCACACCGCTGACGTGACCGAGGAAGCCACCGCTCTGTTTATCACCGCTGGCACAGGCACACAGACGCGTCCACGTTGACTGCCTGGGCAAGTTTACGAGCCAAAATGACCCGCAGATCCCAGCGCACGCTGATTGGGAGTGAGTTCGGGAGCCGGACAGGTTACGCGGTCCGTTCAGTCCGTTCCCTAGGCACCCGAGGGAGGAACTCATTCGGGGAACGGAAGCCCAATACCTTCTCGACAGTGCTTGAGTTCACAGGGATCTGAAGCCTGAGAACGTCATGATCGTGCCCGATCCTGCGGCGTTGGGTGGCGAGCGGGTGAAGATCCTCGATTTCGGGATTGCGAAGCTGGCGATGGGAACCGGGCAGCCGGGAGCGATGCCGACTCGGACCGGTGTGTTGATGGGCACTCCAACGTATATGGCTCCTGAGCAGTGTCGAGGCGCACGTGGAGTGGATGATCGCGCCGACGTCTACGCACTTGGGGTGATTTTGTATCAGATGGTCGCGGGGGCACCGCCATTTGGTTCGCCAGGGGCCGCCGAGGTCATGTCGCAACATGTCTACGAGGTTCCGCAGCCGCTGGCGGTGCGAGCACCGAAAGTGGCACCGGGTCTGGCCGCGCTGATCGATCAGATGCTACTGAAGCAGCCTAGCTCGCGTCCGTCGATGGCCGAGGTGGAAAAGCGGCTGGCCGTGCTGGCGGGGCACGGGCCCGAGCCGCTCGTGGAGGATCCATCAGCGACGCTGGTCTATTCAGCCGACGCGCTGGCTGCAGCCCAGCCGATTGCACCGACCAGTACGCCTGAGGCCAAGACTCAAGTCGGAGAGCTTGGACGTGGCCCGGCGCTGCTGCCACCGCAGGCCCAGACCCAAGTCGGAGATGGCCCGCCGGTGGATGCCAAGACCAAAGTGGTTGTGGCACTTGCTGCAGCGACGGCTCCGACGCAAATTCAAGACGGCAGCCGCAGGGGTGGCGAGGAACGGACGCAGCTCAAGGTACCCGCTCCAAACGACGATCCCGAGACGCTTCGACCCGAAGAGGCGCAGCAGGCTGCCGAGCAGATTCGCCGCAGCGCCAAGACCAAGCTGGTTTCGGTCATTCCGACGCTGATGGCGGTTCCGCTACCGATGAATTCGCCGCTGCCGCAGCCCACCTTGCTCGATGATGACCATCAGCGATTGAGCCTCCTAGGCAAGCCGTCGCGGACGCTGCACTTTACCCTGCTTGGGGCGCTGCTGATGTCGGTGGCGCTGCTCGTACTTTATGCGCTGCTCGGGTGAAATTCCTAGCCGGAGCGCTGCGCTTGCTGCTAGGTCTTGTCCCCATATGGCACACGCGTTGACTCTGTCGGCAGGCTGGTCCGCGCACCTTGTAGCAAAGCGCTGCCGTGTAGCCGCTCTGGCGCTCTGCTTTGTCGGCTTCGGTGATTCCGTCGCCGCGCAGGCACCTCCGGCTCGTCGGGGCGAGGCGTTCACATTTGCGGTCAAGCTGCTGGGGTCCGTCGATGCTGGCCGAGCGCGGCTGGCACTGTCTCCGCCACAGCCGAGTCCGAGTGGTGCGGTGGTACGGGTGGTGGGGGAAAGCGAAGCGCTGGGGGTGGCGAAGGCCCTGACCGGCTGGCGACAGCAGTACAACTTGGCGCTCGATGCGGCGACGCTGCTGCCCAAGCGGATCGAACAGGTCGATAGCGGGCGTACCCCTCGCGAGGCGTTGTTTGTCGTGAACGGTCGCAGCTTTGATATGACCGTCAAGAAGCCGGGCGGCGAGTGGCATGCCAAAGGTGAATTGAAGAGTGAGCTGCTCGATCCGATGGCGGTGCTATTGCTGCTGCGTACCGTCAAGCTCAACGATGGAGATCGCCTGTCGCTGGTGGTGACCGGTGGCACTGCCGTCTATCGCAGCACCCTGACCGTGCGCGGCCGTGAACAGCTCACCACGTTCGCTGGGCCAAGAAGGGCGATTCACCTGCTCGGACGCGGTGAACGTATCAATGAACGCGACGAGGTGATCGGCAAGTCGCCATGGCTCGGCGATGTGTGGCTGAGCGACGATTCCGCCCGGCTGCCGCTACGCATCTCTGCTGAGACGATCCTTGGGATTGCTGAGTTTACGTTGACCAGCTACGAGGCGGGGACGCGACCGTTGGCACTGCCGCGTAGCCCACACGGAATTGTCCTCGAGCCTCGCAGCCACTAACCGCGATACAGCAGCGCGTCGGGGAGCAACGTAAAGGTCGCGGGCAGTCGGCCCGGTGTTTCACCATCTACGTCAAGGAGGACTTTTTCGTCGGGGTTGACCGGTTCGACGTGGACGCGACGGGCTTTGCGCGAGGACACCTTCGACAGGCGGCTCTGCTCGCCTTTATAGATGAGTCCACCGAGCTGCAGCGCCTCGAGCAGTGATAGGTCGCCGAGCGTGGTCACATCGAAGCTGCCATCGTCGATTTTGGCGTCGGGGGCGATGTGCATGCCGCCGCCGAAATAGGCACCGTTGGCGATCGCCAGGGTGTAAATGCGCTCCTCATAGGAGGGCTGATCGTCGAGCCGGATCCGCACCAGCGCATTTTTGTACCGGAAGGTGGCGCGTAGCGATGCCACAAAGAAGGTCGCTTTGCCTCCGAGCGCCTTGCTGCCCTCGTTGACGAGATGATCGACCAGGCCGGAGATGCCACAGCTCGCAACGTTGATGAAGTAACCACTGCGTGGCTTGCCGTCGTGGCTGGTGTAGTCAATTCGCCCCGCATCGATCGCTCTGGGCTTCGAGCGGGCGATCGCTTGCGCCGCGTCCTTCATTTCGGCCGGGGTGCCGAGGATTCTTCGTAGATCACCACCCGTTGCACACGGCAGATAGCCAAAAGCACAGCTTGGCTCGCCATGAGGGCTGTCGGCAAATGCCTCCAGCAACCCAGAGGCAACTTCCGACGCAGTGCCATCGCCACCCATGGCGACTACCAGTTCTGCGCCCGCCACCGCCGCCGCCTTTGCCATCGGAATCCCATCACCAGGCTGCTTGGTAAACTGCACGTCGAGGACACCCAGGGCGTCACGCAGCATGGGTTCGATCACCGGCCACTTTTTCTTCGCCCAGCCATCCCGTGCTTGCGGGTTCACGATGAGAACGCTCTTTGACATGTCGAAAAACTCTACTCGTCCAGTAAGAAGTCTACGGAGCCTGCGCCTTCTCGGACTAACAGCGGCGGCTGGCAGGTCATATCGAGCACAGTGGTCGGCATGATACCACCCGGTCCACCATCGAGAATCAGCGCAACTTGCGGGAAAGCTTCGGCAATTTGCTCGGGCCACTGAAGAGGATCGCAGCCGTGCTCCGCTGCGGTCGTCGAAATCAGAGGTCGGCCAAGCGCCGCCGTGATCGCCCGCGGAACCGCATGATCGGGCACCCGAATTCCGACCTGGGTGCGTTTTGGCGAGATGATCTTGGGCACTTCTCTCGTCGCGGGCAGGATGAAGGTGTACGGCCCCGGCAACAGCCGCTTGAGCAGCCGGTACGCGGTGTTGTCCACGGTCACATAGCGGGCAATGTCGGACAGATCGACACAGATCAGCGCCAGCGCTTGGCTCTTGGGCATGCGCTTGAGCTGGTACAGCCGTTCCACCGCTGCTTTGTTGTGGAGGTCGCACCCCAGCCCATAGACGGTATCCGTCGGGTAAGCAATGATCTCGCCCGCGCTCAGCGCAGCAACGGCCCGTGCAATCTTCCGTGGCTCAGGGTGATCGGGGTTTATCTCGAGCAGCACGCTCGGCAGCATACACCGGTTCGTGGGGTTTGCGGTCTGTTGCGCGGTGCCGCACCGTCATGCGGTGTCGGGCGCTGTCCCACCGCGAACTTCGGCAGCTTGTGTCCGACGGGGAAAGAGGATCGGGCATGGTAATCTCGCTGGCTCTGGTAGAACATAGAGCCTCTTTATGATGGAACCGGAATCCGCCCAATCCACAGGCAATCAACTTCCCAATGGCGAAGAGGATGAGCTCTCGAATCACGGCGCTGGTGATGCCGAGGCTGCTGCCGACGTAGCCGCCGCCGAAGGTGTTGAGCCTAGCGACGGTGCGACCGCGAGTGCCGCTTCTCCTGCGAATTCGTCAACGTCAACCGATGAGGAACCGCCGCTCGATCCCAAGCTGCTGCTCGCTCCCGAGCCCAGCACCAGCATGCGGACCCGACTCCGCTTCGTTGTTCCCGACGAGGCGCTGACAGTTCGGGTTGACCCGCAGACCCTGCCCGATAGCCCAATCGATGCCAGCTTGTGGGACATTGTCCCGAAAGTGGCGCGGCGGTCGCTCGATCTCGGTCTGAGCATGCCGGAAAGTGGCTTTCATATCTTCGTCGCTGCCGATCCCGAGGTCATGATCGAGGACGTCGTTGTCAGCCATGCTGAGCGGTTCGCCGCCCAAATGGAGACGCCGGGCGATCTGGTCTACATTCACGACTTTGACCATCCCGAAGCGCCGAAGCCGCTGCTGTTGCCACCGGGGACTGGGCCTGCGCTGGTGGAAGCGATGGGCGATTTGATCGATGGGCTGCGGGAGCGGATGCCGCACCTCGTCGACGCCGAGGATCTGGAGCGTGCCCACAAAAAGCTGTCGTCGGAGATGGAGTCTCGCAACAAGCAGATCCTGTCCGACCTGGAAAACACTGCCCGCACCCACGGCTTTGGCGTTCGCACCGTGCAAGGGGCGGTGCAGACGTTCCCGATCCTCCATGGCAAGCCGCTTTCGGCAGAGCAGTTCGATGTTCTCGATGAGAACACCAAGCGTGCCTTGCAAGGTGCCGCCGATCGGCTGACCCGGGAGGTCGAAAAGGCCGCTCGACTGGTTCGTGCCCAAGGTGCTCGCTTCGATGCCGAACATACGGCCGCCCTTGCACGGGCTGCCGCGACGCTGATTCAGCGGGAGATGCGCGAGCTGTTCGAGCGCTTTGCCGGCTTGTCCACCGATGTGGCCCGCTATCTGCGGCGGGTCCGCCAGGCTCTCATCGATGACTGGGAGGACTTCCTAGAACCCGAGGATGACGAGAGCGAGGCCGAAGAAAATGTCGATGAGGGCGATCCCGAGCTGGCGACGCGGCTCAAGCGCTTTCAGCTCAACCTGCTGACGACCCACCGTCCGGGCGAGCCCGCGCCGGTGATTTGCGAGACGAACCCAACCTACGCCAACTTGTTTGGTCACCTCGAGCGGCGGGTCCGCTTCGGGGCGTTGCTGACCGATTTTATGCGCATCCGTCCCGGATCGATGCACAAGTCGACCGGCGGCGTGCTCGTGCTGCGCGCTCAAGACCTGCTGACCGATCCGCTTATCTGGGAACGGATGAAGCGGGTGCTGCGAGAAAAGCGACTGGCGGTGGAAGATCCGGTCGGTCCGCTCGGGCTGTATTCGACGACGCTGCGGCCCGCTCCGCTGCCGATGGCGGTGCGGGTGGTGATGGTCGGTTCAGCATCGCTGTACGACGCGTTGCGAGCGGGGGATCCCGACTTTGGTTCGCTGTTCCGCATCAAGGTCGAGGTCGAGCCGGTGGTTCCTCGCACCCACGAGACCCTCCAGGTGCTCGATGCGGTGCTGATGTCGTTTGCGAAAAAGCGTGGCTTGCCGCCGTTTGATCGTTCGGCGCGGGCGCGGTTGCTCGACTTGTCGACCCGGTTGGCCGAGGATCGCGAGCGACTGTCTCTGTGTCTGGAGCCACTTGATGAGACGGCAACCTTTGCGGTGGCGCAGGCTCGCTGTCGGGTGATCGAAAATCCTCCCGCTGAGGGCAAGGCTGCGCTCGTGGTGACGGCTGCCGATGTTGCGGCGGCTTGGCAAGAGCGTCGCGAACGACTGGCCAGCGAGGAGCGGCACATTCGTGAGTTGACGCTTCGTGGCGAGGTCGCGCTAGACACCACGGGTATGCGCGTCGGGGTCGTCAACGGATTGTCGGTCTTCCATACCGGCGACGTCGAGTTCGGCCAGCCGATGCGGATCACTGCCGTTGTGGCACTCGGTCGGGAAGGGATTGTTGACGTCGAGCGAGAAGCGCAGCTCGGCGGCGCGATTCACACCAAGGGTGTCGCGATCCTGCGTGGCTACCTGGCAAGGATGTTTGGCCAAGAGCGTCCGCTCAGCCTGCGCGCCCAACTGGTATTCGAGCAAAGCTACGGTGAAATCGACGGTGACAGTGCCAGCTCTAGCGAGCTATTTGCTGTGCTGTCTGCGCTTGCCGACGTCGGTGTCGACCAGAGCATCGCGGTCACCGGCAGTGTCAACCAGCTCGGAGAAATGCAAGCCATCGGTGGTGTCTGCGCCAAAATCGAGGGTTTCTTCGACTTGTGTCATGCCCGAGGACTCACCGGCAGCCAGGGCGTGATGATCCCGAAGGCGAACCTGCCGCACCTTGTGATGCGAGACGATGTGGTCTCCGCGATCCAACGAGGCCAGTTTCACCTGTACACCATTTCGACGGTTGCCGATGGCATCGAGATCTTGAGCGGCCTACCTGCGGGCGAGCGCGATAGCTCCGGCCGATTCCCGGCGGCCAGCGTCTTTGGTCGGGTCGAGCGCCGCATCATCGAGATTGCCGAACGGCTTCGTCAGGCTGAAGCGCACGGGTACGACGGCGGCATGGACGGTATCGAAGACGGTGCCGCCGAGATCAGCGAGGGTGGAGAGTTCCGTCGGTTCGCCCGGCCTACTTCAGCTCCAGCTGCGTCCGTGCGTAGACTTCTTCCTTCCCGTTGATGAGCCGCGTGATCAGCACCTGATACTTGCCTCCCTCTTTGAAGCCCTGATCGGGCCGCAGATCGAGATCCGACATCAGCACCTTGGTGTCGGGCTTGGTGCCAATTTCGGCGAAGTGAATCGGCTCACGTGGCTGACCGGGCTTATTTGACTGCGCCGCGTCGTAGAACACGACGTTGACCTTGCTGTCTCCTGCTGCCTTTTTCAGGTATGCGACGAAGAATATCTTCCAGTTTTCCAGCTCGGGTTTCTTGCTAAGAACCTTGCGGGCCTCGGTCTTGAGGTCTTCTTGGAAGCTGTGCAGCGCCGGGTTCAGTCGCCGCTCGGTGACGACGATGCTCCCGGCGGGTGGACCGGCCCAAGCTGGCGTGACACCGAGCAGCAGAGCACCGGCACACAGGATCGAACGGAGGTTCTTGGCGATTGAGGCGCGAGACATCACGGATTCCTTTCGTGAGAAGGCGGCACAAAGCCCGGTGGCGAGGCAGAAAGCTGCTCGACCAGTCGCAAGATCACGAGCTTTAGATCATCCCAAACTTGGGCTTTCGCCGACGGGGTACGAAGCAGATAGGCAGGGTGATAGGTCGGCATGACCGGTACGCCCTGCCAGTCGCCAAACTGACCGCGCAGGCGACCGAGCGGCGCGCTGTTAGCCAGCAAGAACTGCGTCGGAGTTCTCCCGAGGGCGACGATGACACGCGGGCTGAGCGCGGTCAGTTGGGCGCGAATGAAACCGCCACAAGCTGCGATCTCATCGGCTTCGGGGACACGGTTGCCGGGTGGTCGACATTTGACGACGTTGGCGATGTAGACCTGCTCACGAGACAACTGCGCCGCAAGCTCAGGGAAGCCCAGCTTGAGCGCGTGCTCCCCCATGGCTTTGATCATCTTCGAGAGCAGCTCTCCTGCGGCCCCGACAAATGGGAGGCCGGTACGGTCTTCATCGGCACCAGGCCCTTCCCCAACGAACGCCAGCCAGGGGGTCGGGTTGCCATCGCCAAAGACGATTTGATTGCGGCCGTGGCAGAGGTTACAGCGACGACAATCGCCGATAAACTCACGGATGATCCGCAGCCCAGCGGCACCACTCGGCACAGCTTGAAGCTCGGGATAGGTCACTTCACTGCTTGGGCGAGAAGAGCCTGTCGGCGCATCACCGGTAGCCTTGCGGACCGGGGTCTTCGGGGCTGCGGATGGAGTTCGGGTCGCCATCCGAGACGCGCTTTCGACGGCCGCTCTGGCAATCGCAGCGGCATCATCGGTGTCGCGAGGTCCAGCATCGTACTCTGGCTCGCGTGGCGGAGCGTTCAGTGAAGCACGGGGATCACCACTGGTAGCTGCACGTACTGGGACTGCGGCCGGATCCAGCTTCCCGACACCTACCGGCGGGGATGGGGCACTCGGCCTAGGCCGGGCTGGACGAGGGTTTGGGGCCGGTGCGGCATCGATTCCGCCTTGTTTCAACCAGGTGAGTCGGGCCCGCAGACCTGTCACCACACTGTGCAGCTCATCGACTATCGCCTGCTCATCACCAGGCGACCCCACGACGTCAGGCCGTTGGACGCCGGGCAGTCCGTCGGTGGAGCTGGCTGTGGGCGAAGGTGGGTGCGCCATGGACAGAGATACTAATGCAAATTCGCAGCTTGCGACGTATCTTGGGACTACTGCCCACAGCTAGTGGGCTCCGCTTTGGAGGATGGAATGGCGATTACCCGAGTGAAAGACATCATGACCGAAGTCGTTGAGGCGCTTCGCGTCGGAGACAGCCTCGATCTAGCTGACCGCATCATGCGCGTTGGTCGGATACGTCACCTGCCGGTCGTCGACGGAGAAGAGCGGCTGGTCGGCCTCGTTACTCACCGTACTTTGCTTGCCGCCTGGGTCAGCCATGGCAATCCTGGCAGCGAGCGCCTGTCCGACGTCGCCCGCGAGATCCCGATCGAGATGGTGATGGTCAAGGACGTCCTCACCATCACCACGGACGCGCCTGCTGCCGATGCCGCCCGCATCTTGGAAAAACACAAGTACGGCTGCCTGCCTGTCGTCGATGGCGGTAAGCTCGTTGGCATCATCACCGAAGCCGATTTTCTTCGCTTCGCCCGCGTCCACCTGGAACTTGAGCAGCCCGCGTCGTAAGCCCCCACAGTCTCGACTTAGCCGAGCTGGCGAGCGAGGACGAAATACTGCGGCATTGATTCTCCCCGACGGGTGGCATGCCCAATCAGCACATCCCGAGATACCCGACGGCAGAAGTCGTGCATGTCTTTATAGACGAAGTTCGACAGGCCCCGGTCGTTGGGAAGGACCGGCGGCCAGTCGGCGGGTACGTCGCTCTGACTCGGCACCTTGGTGTAGTCGAACAACAGCTCACTTCCCGAATCGCTGACCGCGAAGTAGCCGGGGCCGGTGATGAAGCTCATCGACTGGAAGTTGAAGCCAAAGACCTGGCCGCTCGGCGTCCGCACCAGCCGCTTTTCGAACGTGCGAAACATCGGCAGGTTGTTTAGACCCGCGCAGATGATGGTCTTACCCACCGGAACCGAGTCCGGCACAAAGTCGGCGAGCCGAAGCGGCGGCGCACTGGCACAGCGTTCATACAGCGCACCCAGGTCTTTCCGAGCGAGCGAGCGGACCTCTCGCACCCTGGCTGCATCGTCGAGTGAATCAAGGAAAGTAGCGAGCGCCGTGTGATCAGCGCCCGCCCCAATCAAGAGCCCGAGATCTTGGTGTCCGGCGGGAGTTTGTTGATTCATCACAAGTTCCTTACGCAAAGTGAGCGGCTTATTCGACGGTAACCGACTTGGCCAAGTTGCGTGGCTGGTCGACATCAGTGCCCTTGAAGTCGGCAACGTAATAGGCAAACAGCTGGAGCGGCACCACGGTGACAATTGGAGCCAGCAGCGGATGCACGGCTGGAACCTCGATGACATGGTCGGCCAGCGTGTGCAGCGAGCGATCCCCTTCTGTGGTAATCGCGATCACGCGACCGCCGCGAGCCTTCACCTCGGACAGGTTTGACAGCACTTTTTCGTAGCCACCGTCGTGGGGGGCCAGCACCAACACCGGCAGACCTTCGTCGATGAGTGCGATCGGACCGTGCTTCATTTCGCCCGCCGCAAACCCCTCGGAGTGGATGTACGAGATCTCTTTGAGTTTGAGCGCACCCTCGAGAGCAATCGGGAACTGCGGCCCTCGTCCCAGGTACAGCATGTCGCGACAGTGACCGTAGGTGCGGGCGAGCTGGTGGAGCTGCTCAGCGGTCTGCAGCACCTGCGAGAGCTTGGCGGGTAGCGACGTCAGTTCTTGGACAAACGACTGCGCCGCTTCGTCGGACAAGTTGCCGCTGCGTCGTCCCAGATGAAGCGCAAGCAGCGCCAGCGCGACGAGCTGCGTGGTAAACGCTTTTGTTGAAGCAACGCCGATTTCCGGCCCGGCATGGGTGTAGAGCGAGTGGTCCGACGCTCGTGGAATTGACGAATCGAGGACGTTGGTGATCGAGAAGATCTGCGCCCCTTTTTGGCGGGCTTCACGAATGGCAGCCAAGGTGTCAGCGGTCTCTCCCGACTGCGAGACAGCGACCACCAGATCGCCTGACTGGATGATCGGATCGCGGTAGCGGAACTCCGAGGCCAGATCGACCTCGACCGGAATACGCGCCAGCGACTCAATCAGATACTTGCCGACCAGCGAGGCGTGAAACGAGGTTCCGCAAGCCAGAATAAACAGTCGCCGAACCTTCGCTGGGTCGATGTCATGGCCATCGAGCAGCGCATCGGGCGGCGAGTGCTGGAGTCGACCGCGCAGCGTATCGGTGACCGCCCGAGGCTGCTCGTGAATCTCCTTTAGCATAAAGTGCTTGTAGCCATCTTTTTCGGCGGCTAAGAGCGACCAGGTGATCTTTCGCTCGGGCCGGGACCGCTCTTGGCCATCCAGCCCGATGACGCGGACTCGACTGCGGGTTAACTGAGCCAGATCGCCTTCCTCTAGGAAAATCACTCGACGGGTGTGCGGCAGTAGCGCGGGCACATCGGACGCGATCAGGTTTTCCCCATCCCCGAGGCCCAGCACCAGTGGCGATGCGCTCTTGGCGCAGACCAGTTCGTCGGGAGTCTCGGTGCACAGCACCACCACCGCGTACGCACCTTCGAGCATGCGCAGTGCTCGCTGGGTTGCCGTCAACAGCCGATCGGGTCCGGCCGGAACGTGCTGTAGCTCCTCCCAGATCAGATGGGCGATGATTTCCGTGTCGGTTTCCGAAGAAAACGAATGACCACGCTCGGTCAGCGACCGTTTGAGCGCCAGATAGTTTTCGATGATGCCGTTGTGAACGACCGCCACCGAGCGAAACCGCTGAGGGTGGGCATTTTCGTCGGATGGTCGACCATGAGTGGCCCACCTCGTATGACCGATGCCGACGTGACCGAGGGGTGTTCCGTGGATGAGCTGAGACTCCAGCTCGCTCAGCTTGCCGCGACAGCGTACGATTTGCAGCTCACGCTCGGCCTCGCTTGCTAGCGATGTCGGCTCGCCGATGACCGCAACGCCTGCCGAGTCATAGCCGCGATACTCTAGGCGTCGCAATCCCTCGACCAGCAGCGTGGTGACTTGCTTTGGACCGATGTATCCGATGATTCCGCACATAGGTGTTAATTATCCCATAAGTCTTGGCCGCCCGCACACCGGCCCCTACAGAACACGTTCACTTGGGGTCGACCAACGTGTTGTGGCTGGGTCGTTTTGGCGGCGCGGTCTGGGCGATTTTGCTCGCTCTGCGTTGCCGGCGCAAATGCGCTTTTGATACCCTATGGGATTATGAGCATACAGGTCCTTTATCAGTCCCTTCCCATCGCTAAGGAGCCGCGCTTTCGCTTGCAGGACGGCGGCTTGTTCATCGAGCTAGATAGCCCGATGCCGGTCGCGACCGCGCTGTCGGTCACTGCCGGTGAGCACACCCTCCAGGGCAAGGTGCGTCGCGTCCGTGAAGGTGCCGGTGCTGGCATGTTGGTGGTACCGACGGAAAAGGCCAAGCTACCGCGCTGGTTGCTCGGACTGGGGGCCGAGATTGGGGCTGGCGTTGAGTTTGAGCCCGAGCCAGCGCCGCCTCCGCCCGTGGTGGAAGTGAAGCCCGAACCGGTGGTGGAGACAAAGCCAGCCGAGCCGGTGGTGGAGACAAAGCCATCCGAGCCGGTGGTGGAAGTGAAGCCTGCGGAAGCTACTGCAGAGCCCGCTCCCTCGAAGCAGACGCCTGCGGAGACGACTGCGGGCGAGGAAGACGACGAAGAGGGCAAAGCCAAAGCGGGCGACAAGAAGCCAGCCAGCAAGGCTGCTGCCAAGAAAAAGAAGGCGCGCCGCTAAAAGTCCCGTCTCTCGCGTTTCTGCACCGCCAAATCTTTGCTAGCGTGCGCTGGTCGCTTTGCGACTTGAGCCACCCACAGGGAGTTCTTCCATGCGCTTTAGCAAAGAGCATCGCATAGAGATTTCGGCGAGCCGGTTGATCGAGCTCACCTTTGACCCCGCGTTCATGAAGCGCCTTAACATCGAGGCGATGAAGGTCCAACAGTACGATCCGCTGGATCGCAATGTCGCGGGTGCCGTATGGACGATGAAGAACCGGATCACGCCGCAAGACAACATGCCGGGATTTATCAAGAAGCTGGTCGGTGGCGGCTTCAACTACGAAGAGTCGGTGACGCACACCAAGGGCTCGGATTCGGTGGCGGCGGTGATGGTACCGTCGGTGATGCGCGACAAGCTGCGGATGGCGTACACGATGCGGGTGATTCCAGCGGGAGAGAATGCCTGTCGCCGGATCATGGATTGGGAGGTCGAGGTCAAGATCTTCGGAATCGGCGGCCAGATCGAAAAGTTTGCCGCCTCGGAGATCGAGCGCAGCCTGGAGTCCTCGGCCAGCTTCTTGAGCAAGCATGGCCAGGCAGCGGCCGTCTAACGGTTAGTACTTCAAGCGGTCTAGCTCACCGGCAATGAAGTCGGGGGCTAGGTGACTGTAGATGAGCGTCATTGCAATGTCGGCGTGACCTAGCAGCTTTTGCAAGGTCAGGATGTTGCCACCCTGCATGACAAACTGCGATGCGAAGGTGTGGCGGAGTGCGTGCCAGCCTCGCAAAAGGGCAGGGCAGTCGGCAGCCCGTAGGATCTGCGGGAGTCCATGGGTTGCGCGGCGGCTCGACATGCCCCAGATGCCTCGGTTGCGGACCGGGCAGACCAGCCGCTCGGTGGTTCGGGGACAGCGCGATTGCCAGTCGGTGAGCAGTGGAACCAGCGACTGCGGAAGTGGCAGGTGACGCGGCTTTCCTGACTTTGGTGCGAGCTGATAACTGCGCGAAACCGTGATTCGTCCGTGATGCAGGTCTAGATCTTGCCAGCGCAGACCAAAGATCTCGCCGCGTCGCAGTCCGAGCCGGAGCGCCAGAGCAATCGCGACCGCACGGCAGAAGGTCGTGGGCTCATCGGTGCTGCGTGCCTTTCGTTCTGACTCGCAGAGCAGTCGCCGTGCTTCCTCTTGGGACAGATATTCGAGCGAGTTCTCCCGACGGGGAAGCTCGACGCCTTGCGTCGGATTGCTCGGAAGGAGCCCTTGCCGAACCGCCCACGACAGACAGGTTCCAAGTGGTCGCAGTGCAGCGCGCACGGTGTTCGGCCGGTAGCGCTGGGCCAACAGATCACGCACACGCTCGATGTGAAGCCGTGACAGCGAGCCGATCGGGAGAGTGCCAAGGTGCGGCAAGCTCCGCCGAAGCGAGGTCTGGGCCGTTGCCCGATAGCGCTGCAAGTCCTTCACCTTGGGACTCCCAAACTCGGTGAGCCAGCGCTCGCACAGCTCGGCGACGGTCAGGGCTGGCTGGGGATCGGGTTCGATGAGCCCGGTCTTTCCACGCGCCACCCGTGCTTCGATCTCCAGCAGCATCCGTTTGGCCAGCGCGTACGAAGGCTGATGACTGGCTCTCTGTTTGCGCTTGCCATCGAGGTCGACCCAGCGGATGTACCAGCCGAGTACCCTGCCGTTCTTCTTCTTGCGGATGATGTCGCCCATCACCACGTGCCCCCGTAGCCATCGTATCACGACCCGTGCCCCGCCCATGCACCACCTAGGGCATGTAGGTTCTCCTCGAAGTTCTCTTCATGACCGGAAAGCGTGCACGGGAGTCCCGTGGCAAGTGCCCAGACAGACTAGGCTTTTTGCGAACGGCTCGCGGATGTACGACATCGGCGAACACCTGGGCGAAAAGTTTCTGACGATGGAACTCATCGAAGGTGCGCCGCTGTCCCAGATTCTGGGCGTCGAGCAAGGTAGCCCCCAAGCGCTGCCGGTGAACCGGGCCCTCCCGATCGTGATCGAGATCTGTGCTGGACTCCACGCCGCACACGAAATCGGAATCATTCATCGGGAACCCATGCTTCGAGCGAACGCATCGGAGCGTCGTTCCTCTCCGTCGGGAGATCGAGGAAATCGCGCCGCTAGGTTGTTTTTGGAGACACCGTTTTGGGGGACGGCTCGTGGCTCGTGGCTCGTTTGGCGTTGACCCAGCGCTGAAGGATCGCACTCAAGGTCTTTAAGTCGACGGGCTTGTGCATGACATCGTCCATGCCGCACGACAGCACATCGAGGATGACTTCATCCATCGACTCACCGGTCAGCGCGATGATCGGTATGTGTTCAAATCGGCTGTCGGCCCGGATTTGCAACACGGCCTCTTTGCCATCCAGTTCCGGCATTTGTAGGTCCATCAGCACCACAACGTAGTGGTCGGGCGGATGATGGATCAGAAGCTGGATGGCTTCATGGCCGGTGCTGGCAACGTCGCACTCGTAGCCGATGCGGCGCAGCATCTTCTGGGTGATGATCTGGTTGAGCTGGTTGTCCTCGGCGAGAAGGACCCGATACCGTGCCCCAGTGGCACCCAAATCCGGGGACGAACCGGCTTGGGGTGGGGGAGGCTCGCTGCGGGGAAGTTCTGGCATGACTGGGCTCGAAGGGGTTACACCGTGGCAGGTTGCGTTCAGCTCGTCACTTAGTTGCATTGTAACGCGCAAGCGGAAGGTGCTACCGACGCCTTTTTTGCTTTGACAGGACAGCTCGCCACCGAGTAGTTGGGCGAGCTGTCGGCTGATCGCAAGACCCAGGCCGGTTCCGCCAAAGCGGGTCGAGATCGTCCCATCGGCCTGGGAAAAAGGCTGAAACAGCGACGCTTGCTGGTCCTCATCGAGTCCGATTCCGGAGTCTTCGACCCGGAAATCGATCACCGCTTCCTCTGGTGACCGCTTGGGGCACTCGACGCGAATCTCGACGTGACCATGATCGGTGAACTTGATTGCGTTGCCGACCAGGTTGACCAAGATCTGTTTCAGTCGAAGTCCATCCGAGTACAGCCTGTGGGGCACTTCCGGCGCTACGGCCAGCGAAAACTTGAGCCCTTTGTGGGCCGCACTCAGCCAGAAAAGGTCGGCGATTGATGTGAGCAGCGAGCTCAGATCGAACGCGACAGGCACGAGCTGCAACCGTCCGGCCTCGAGTTTAGAAAAGTCGAGCGTGTGATTGAGCAGCTCCAGCACATGCCGGGTGGCTTCATCGAGTTTGCGCACCAGGTCGTGCTGCTGCGGCTCCAGCTTGCTGTCGGCAAGGAGTTGCGAGATGCCGATGACGGCAGACAGCGGAGTGCGGATCTCGTGACTTAGCGTGGCGACAAAGCGGCTCTTGGCCCGACTGGCGGCTAGCGCTGCCTCACGCGAGAGCAGGACTTCCTCTGCGACACGCTTTTGATCACTGATATCACGCAGCAGCAGCAAGTGTCCGGACTGCATTGCATCGGAGATCGGCTGGATATCGATCTGCACCCAGCGGACGGTGCGTTGGTCGGGATGCCTCTGTTCGATTTGAGCCACCCGCTTGGGCTTGAGCGCCGCCACCACCGAAGGCCAGCAACCGAGCAGTGAGGCAATCGGTTGACCGAGCAGCTCGGTCCGTGTCGTGCCAACCAGATTCGCTGCCGCCGCGTTGCTATCGATGATCATCTGGGATTCATCGAGCACCAGCACCCCGACTTGGATGTGATCGAAGACCAGCTCCCGTGCCATCGGGACCAGACGCAGCGCTTGATACCGGAGCAGCGCCCACAAGATGCAGCTGATGCCGATGGCGGAGGTCACTGGGGCAAAGTCCCGATAGCCAGCGATCCGGATATCAAACAGCGCCGTGAACACCGACACTGTGGGGATCGCCAAACCAATCAGAATGACGCCGGCTTGTCGACGAAACACACCGTGCTGCGCAAGTGTATAGACGGCCATGGTCCCGATCGACAGCCCAACGAGTCCCACCATGTACGGCATCATCAGCCAGGCTGCCTGGCCAAACTCGTAGTGCAGTGCCGGGGTGGGCCAGCCGGGGATGATGCGGTGGCCGGTGGCGACGTAGTGATGCCAGGGGTTGGTGAAGGCCAGCACCGTCATCGCGATGGGCACAATCGAAAGCTGAAAGATCAGCCACGCGGGCAGCGGCTTGAGGCGGGTGTAATCGCGGACAAACAGTGCGAGCAGCAGCAGGGAGCTTAGGCTGGGCAGCCACTGAAAGTTGTCCCAGAAGATCTTGGAGGACAGGCCTTGGGCGAGTAGCTCTCCGATGTACCCAACAAGGTAGAGCGCCTGGCAGGCGAGCGCGCCAGCGAGAAATCGCGCACCTGGAAACTGCCTCCGTCGCCAAGTCAAAACAAGACACGCCAGGGTCACCAATAACGAGGCTTCGTATGGCGCTAGCCGGAGTAGGGGCATCAGCAGAAACAGCCTGGGGGCACAGCGTCATCGTACAACTCTGCCCCTGCGGCCGAAACCGCCCAATGCGCTGTCGACGAAACCGCTAGGACGGCAGATCTGCTCGGGTTTCGATCTCGGTGGTGATGCGGGCGATGATGTCGGACAGGGGCAGTGCTTTCAGATCGACGCCGGAGCGCAAACGAACCGCCGCCGCACCCTGCTCTTGCTCGCGATCACCGACGACCAGCATGTACGGGATCTTCTGAAGCTGCGCGTTGCGGATTTTCTTTTGCATCGACTCTCGCGAGTCATCAAGCTCGGCCCGAATGCCGCTGCCCAGGCCGTTGCGAAGCTGCACCGCCCCGAGCTTTTCGACGATCGACTGCGCGTAGGCGTTGTGACGATCGGCGATCGGCACCACCACCGCTTGCAGCGGCGCGAGCCAGGTGGGGAACGCGCCCGCGTAGTGCTCGATCAATACCGACATGAAGCGTTCGACCGAACCGAGGACCGCACGGTGTAGCATGACCGGACGCCTCGGCTGGCCGTCCTCTGCGATGTACTTGAGGTCGAACCGCTCGGGCAGGTTGAAGTCGAGCTGAATCGTCGCAAGCTGCCACGCCCGATCGAGCGCATCCTTGGCGGTAAAGTCGATCTTCGGTCCATAAAACGCCGCCTCGCCCGCTTCCTCGATCCAGGTCACACCACGGGTACGTAGCACCGACCGTAGCTGCTCTTGTGCGCTTTCCCACATCTCTTTGGTGCCAAGGTACTTCTGCGGTTTTTCGGCATCCCACAGCGACAAGCGAATCGAGAGCTGCATCCCAAATGGGCGATAGAACGCGTCGATGATTTGGTAGATGCGCAGCGCCTCGTCCTGCACCTGTTCCGGTGTGCAAAAGACGTGGGCGTCGTCCTGGGTAATCATGCGAACCCGCGACAGACCTTGCAGTGCACCGGGCAGCTCGTCGCGATAGACGCTGGTCACCTCGGACAGCCGGATCGGCAGGTCACGATAAGAGCGCTGACGGCACGCGAAGATCTGCGTGTGATGCGGGCAGTTCATCGGCTTGATGCAGAACTCTTCGCCGCTCTTGCCTCGGACGTGGAACAGGTCTTCGTGGAACTTGTCCCAGTGACCAGAGGTCTTGTACAGGTCGTTCTTGGTGATGTGCGGAATCTGGACCCGCTTGTACCCAAGTGGCTCTTGCAGCCCCTGCACAAAATCTTCGAGGAGCCGTCGCAGCAAGGTGCCGCGTGGCGTAAACAGCGGCAGTCCCGGCCCAACCAAATCCGAGAACGTGAACAGATCCAGCTCCTGGCCGAGCCGCCGGTGATCGCGACGCTTGGCCTCTTCGATCATCTGGATGTGGCGATCGAGCTCCTCTGACGTTGGGAACGCGAGGCCGTAGATGCGCTGGAGCTGCGGGTTTCGCTCATCACCGCGCCAGTAGGCCCCGGCGACATTGGTTAGCTTGAATGCTCCGATTTCGGTCGTGATGGAGACGTGCGGGCCTCGGCACAGATCGACAAAGTCGCCGGTCTTGTAGAACGACACAGTCGCTGCGCCTGCGGTATCGACCACGCTGTCATCGCCGGTTTCTTTGGCAACAGCCGTCGAGCCCTTATCCCGCAGCAGGGTCAGTAGCTCGACTTTGTAGCGCTGGCCGCGCCGCTCCATTTCGGCGATGGCATCGTCAATGGGCAGCTCGACGCGCTCAAACGGGAGCTTCTTTTTGCGCAGCTCTCGCATCTTTTGCTCGATGCGCTCTAGCTCTTTGGGACCGATCGCAACCGGCACTTCAATGTCGTAATAGAAGCCGAACTTAACTGCGGGACCGACGCCGAAGCGTGCCTCGGGCCAGATCGCGGAAACGGCTGCTGCCAGAAGGTGAGCCGTCGAGTGACGCATTCGCTCGAGATCGGATTCGCTCATGGACTCGTTCATGGCCATTAAGTACCGCGACCCGACCGCGCTGACAATGTGTACAGTCGCGAGCCACCGAGCCTACGCACCATGAAGCCACTCCCGATACTGCTCTCCGATGTTCAATCCGCCGAGCGTCGCTTGGTCGGTCACGTGCACCACACCCCGCTTTTGTCGTGTCAAACGCTGTCGGCGCTGGCGGGCTGCGAGCTGCGGCTCAAGGGCGAGCATTTGCAGCGCTCGGGGTCGTTCAAGGTGCGCGGGGCGCTCAATCGCTTGCTGCAGCTTACCGATGCTGAGAAACGGCGTGGGGTGGTGGCGTTTTCGTCTGGGAATCACGCGCAAGGGGTGGCTCTGGCAGCGCGAATTGTCGGGACTCCAGCGGTGATCGTCATGCCGGAAGACGCGCCGCAGGTGAAGCTCGATGCGACCCGAGGCTACGGAGCCGAGGTGGTCTTGTATCACCGCCAGAGCGAAGACCGCGAAGCGATTTGTCGACGCATTGCGGACGAGCGGAGCGCAGTGATCGTGCCGCCGTTCAACGATCCCCACATCATGGCCGGGCAGGGTACCGTCGGGCTCGAAATCTTGCGTGACTGGCCCGAGGTCGAAGTGGTGGTGATTCCCATCGGTGGTGGCGGTCTGATTGGCGGCATTGCCACCGCCATCAAGTCACTACGTCCCGACGTGAGGGTGATTGGCGTCGAGCCCGAGGTTGCCGATGATGCGCATCGCTCTCGGCAAGCAGGTCAGATTGTGCGGATCGCGCAGCCACGGACGATTGCCGATGGGGTTGCGACGCAGTCTGTAGGGACACTTACATTTCCGGTGATGCAGGCGCTGGTCGATGACATCGTGACGGTCAGCGAGTCGGCGATCGCGCAAGCGCTGCTGCTCATCTTGTCGCGAGCCAAGCAGGTGGTCGAGCCGACGGCTGCCTTGGCGCTGGCGGCACTTTTGTCGGGACGGCTCAAGCTGCCGGGACGCAACGTGGTCGGGCTTCTGTGTGGCGGCAACCTGGACCTTCAAACGCTGCCTAGACTTGCCGAAATCGCAGCTATTCAGTAATTAAAACTACAAATTTTGCGGTTTACAATACGACATGCTCGAAGCCCTTGGACCTGGCCCGCTGTCGCCGGTCACGCTCCGCTTTCGTGCGTTGGTTTCGGCGATGCTGTCGCCGGCGCTGCCAGTTCGTCTCGACAATCAGACTGAGACGGAGGTTCAGCTTCGCATCGAGCGGCCCGATAAGCCGCCCGAGTACATCGTCATCCTCGACGCGGTGAAGGAAGATGAGCGTTCGCTCCAGCTACGGTTGGCTCGTCTGACATCCGAGAGTGTGGCTGATCAGCATGTGGTGATTTTGTCGAATCAGGGCTGGCTGCCCGACGTGCTAACCAAAGCCTCGACGACGTACGGCTCGCGGCTGAAGCTGTATCAGGTCGATGCGGATGGCAAGGTCGTGCTCGGGAGTCCGTCGGGACCGTTGGCCGCCGCGATCAAGGCTCAGCGCGAGGTGTCACCGTCTCAGGAGACGGCGGAAGAGTTTGCGGCGCGGCTGACCCGAGCTGAAGCCGACAAGGCGAGCGAGGTCGAGCGATTCGAGGACAGGCTGGCGGCGCAAAAGCCGGTGGCGACGTTTGTGCTCGCGGCGGTGCTCGCGGTGCTGTACGGGCTGTTTCGGTTATGGGCACCGACGGATGGCACGCTATGGACGCAGCTTCAGATGGGAATCTGTGTACCGCGCTTCGTCTCTGACGGTGAGCTGTGGCGGCTGATGGTGGGCGCATTGCTCCACGATCAGCTGGTCGTCGTTGGGCTAAATATCGCGGTGCTTTTATCGCTCGGCTATCAGACGGAAAGGATGCTGGGGACGGGACGCTTTGTGGCGCTGATTGTGGCGAGCGTTCTGTGTGGTTCGCTGGTGGCGGTGCTGCCATCGCCCCTTTTGCTGATTCCGCGCAAGTTCGGTTTTTCACCGGCGCTGTTCGGGATTTGCGGCGCGCTGGTCGGGCTGGCGCTGCGCACCGGGGGGCTTCCTCCCGATACGGTGGCGCGGGTCCGGAAGGTGGCGCTGGCCGGGTTGATCCCATCGGTGATCGTTGCGGTGCTAAGTGGTGAGCGGGCGACGCTCGGTGGTGGATTTGGGATGGGTGTGTTGCTGGTGGTGAGCGGACTTTTGCCGCCTTTGCGGCTGTCCGATCCCGACCCGCCGAGTGTGACGACCAAGTTGACCCAGCAGGCGATGTCGGTTCTGTCGACGCTGATCCTTGGGGGGAGCGTGGCGGTGGCGTTTGTCATCGGTAAGCCGTGGTCACAAGAACCGAGTGCACGCGAACGATGGAGCAAGACCATGCTCAGTCAGGCGCTCAGCAAGAGTCGTGGGTCCACTGCTGCGACGACATCGGGTGACCCCGGCCCGGCCACGCCGGAAGCGGATCTGTCGCCGACCCAGCACTCGCTGCCCGGTATCGGAGTGGGTCTGGTTCTGCCGAAGCTGCTCGGAGATCCGCAGCCGCAAGGGGAGGGCGCACAGCAGACGATTCGCTTTGGTGATCTGACCGGCAAGCTCCAGCAGCTTGATGTGGCGGTGCGTCGTCACGAAGCACCCTTTAAGAAGCAAGCCCAGGTGCTGGTCGCGTTTGACCAGGCGGTGGCGCTGGTGCGGGCCGATAAGCAGCGTGAGGTCACCGCCGGACGGCTGACGGTCATTGGCGAGCCGCGCAACTTCACGGTCGCCGAGATGCCCGCCGTCGAGCTGAGCTTTTCCGGGGGCGAAGGTCAAAAGGCCAGGACCGCCGTGCTGGTGAACAAACAAGTGCTGGTGGTGCTGTCGTATCTGTATTCGGATTTATTGCCGCCGAACCTGCAGCTCGATTTGGGCAAGGTGCTTGGATCAGTGAAGGACGAGTTTGCTGATTCTCCCGTCGAGCAAGCCAAGGGAAAAAAGAAAAAGAAGGGCAAAAAGCGCCGCTAACTCGGACCGCTGTGGTGGATGGCGCAGTCGTGGTAAGCCGAGCGGGTGAAACACGGACTCCTGGCGAATCTTGGTTGGCTGAGTTTGTCGGCGCTGCTGACGGTGTCTTGTGCAAAGGGCGACGAATTGCCCAACGAGGAGACGCCGGACCTTGCTCCGCCCGCGCTGCCTCCTTGGCTGTCGTCGGCTCGGGTGTTGGTGAGTGGGCGAGATGTCGCGAACGACGACTGTCGGACGACGATTTGCACTCACAACGAAAACACCGATCTGATTCGCTGGAAGGGCGCGGTCTATCTGGTTCATCGCACGGCGCGAAGTCAGATCTTGGGGCCTAATAGCTCGCTGTGGATCTATCGCTCGACCGACGAAGGCCATAGCTTCCAAAAGACCGCGATCATTGCCGCTCCAACAGAAAAATTGAAACCTCTCAGTGGAGAGGACAAGGCGCGAAGCGGTCGTGATCTGCGCGATCCCCACTTCTATGTCGTCGGGGATTCGCTGCACATCAAGGCGCTGACGCGGCTGCCGGTGGTTTCGGCACGGGATAGCAACGTCGACACCATTGCCGTCGATGTCTCGACCAAAGATGGTGAAAACTTTTCGCCATTTCGGGTCATGACACCGACGGGGTATAGCTTGTGGCGAATCAAGCAATCCGGCGGCGTCTATTACAGTGCTGCCTACCAAGACGGCGACACCCGCGTCACTCTGTTTTCGTCGCCCGATGGGGTTTCCTGGAGCCTCGGTTCGGTGATTTACGACGTTGCCACCGATACGCCGCTCGAAACCGAGCTGGAGTTTTTACCGTCAGGGAAGCTGCTGGCGCTGGTGCGAATGGATGGCTTAGACGACGAGCTACTTGGGAACAGTGGTCGGCTGCGTACCAAAGTCTGCTGGGCGTCTCCTCCGTACACAAAGTTTGACTGCGACCAAGAGCTGTTGGGACAGCGGCTCGACGGACCGATCTCGCTTTCGGCGCAAGGTCGACTGTTTGTTTTGGCACGACGACACCTGCAGCCGACGTACAAGAAACGGACCTCGTTGTTCGAGCTGATCGGCACTATCGACGGTGGACCACTGAGCTGGAAGCTGTGGGGAGACCTCCCGAGCGCGGGCGATACGGCGTATGCGGGAGCGGTTCCATCGTCCGGCTCGCGCTGGCTGGTGAGCTATTACTCGGGCGATGTCAGCGAAGATCTGGGCTGGCTGCCGGGGATGCTGGGCCAATCGGACATCTGGACGGGTGTCATCGATATCGCCAAGCTCAAGTGATCCCGTTGGGGACACTGTGGGGGAGTGGCGCGGGGCGTGCGACGTACACGGCCTGATCCTTACCGTGATGTTGGGAATCTCTGCTGCCAAGCGTGGAGCCGCGAAGTTGCGCCCGCAGCCCTGGGGTGCCGCCGCCGTGTAAATCCACTTGACGCACCGCGGCAGAAGATGATTATCAATTTCAGAAAAGGAGCAGAGTCACTTGTTACGACCCTTCGCAGCGGGCCTGTTTTTGCTGGGTCTTATTGGCTGTAGCCCCGACAACCGCGTGGCCAGGGATGCCGCGACGACGGTCCTTGACACCACAATTCGTGACTATGGTGTGCAGCGAGCCGATGCCATCGCCATCGCCTGCCTCGATGCGGAGTGGGCGCTGCCACTCGTTGGCGCGCAAGACGTCGCGGTGGCACAGAAAGCCTGGATTCGAGCGCGGCTCGAGTACGACCATGGCGCGGCGCTGTTCAAGATCGTGGCTCCCGAAATCGACGCGCTGATCGATGGAGAGCTAGATAGCCCGCTGACTCGCACGGGGTTGCGTCGGTTGGAGCAGCCGCTGTTTGGCAAGCCGACCGCTGATGCATGGACGCTCAACCAGGGGGCACGGGCCCTGGCGGAGGCGGCGGTACGGTTGCCTCCAGCGATGGCGGATGGCGCTCGCACGCTCGACGTAGGGGTATTCTTGAGCACTCTGTCGGGGCTGGCGGTAGTGGCGGGGGCCAAGCTCGATGGTTCCGATAGTCCGTTTGCGCAGCAATCGATTCAGTCGGTCCGCGCAGGAATCGAGGGCATTGCTGCGATGTACGAGCCGCTGTCGGGTCTGACGCGTGCGACCGATGGCACCCTCGACGATCAGGTCCATCAGCTTTTGTCCGATCTGCTGGGCCAGCTTCAAGGTGTGTCAGCGACGGATCAGGTTCACGACAAAGCGCTCTTTTTACGTCGCTCGGCAGCGCTTGGGCAAGCACTGCTCAAGGTTGGTCCCGCATTGGGGCAGAGCGTGAGCGCCGTCGTTGATGTGACCTAACTTGAAAGGGATATGGCCGTGAGTTCTCAATCCTCGCTTTGTAGAGTGAATGCGCCGCGCTGGGGGGCAGTGGTTGGTTTCGTCGTTGTCCTTGGGTCAGCAACGGTTTTTGCGCAGACCGCTGCGCCAACCAACACTCCGACGACCACCCCGCCGGCCAACGCGATCGATCTGCAAAGCTCGTTGCGTTCGCTTCCTGGTGGAGGAGATCCAACGGCCGCGGTTCCAACGGGTGCACCTGCGGTCACCCCGGCCGCTCCGGTTGCACCTGCGGGTCCGGCGATTCAGCTTGCTCCCGAAGACGACGATGTCCCGATGCAGTCGCAGATGGTGCTTGGGGATGCTCCTAAGAGTGCCGCTCGCAAAGGCGGAGCGATCAGTCTGCCTCGACAGTCACAGATCGATGTGGCGCTGGATGCCCGGACCAACAAACTTCGTGGTGCCGCAGTCGGCGGGTACGGCGAAGCGATTCTGAACGCGCCCATTGGGGGAAACCTACCTACGGTGGTTGACCTGCGCAGGACGGTTCTGTTTTTCGGCTACAACTTCACCGATAACATTCGGTTCTTTTCCGAGGTGGAGTACGAACACGCGCTCACGACTTCTGGTGCGAACGGCGAGGTTGGCGTCGAACAAGCCATCCTCGACTTCATGTTCCGGCGTTGGTTGAACTTCCGCGTCGGTATGGGCGTGCTTCCCATCGGGCTCATCAACATCTATCACGAGCCTTCTACCTTCAATGGCGCAGAGCGTCCCGATGCCGACCTTTTGATCGTGCCGAGTACTTGGCAACAGATCCTAGCCGGTCTGTACGGTGCTGCTGGGCCGCTGCGATACCAGCTCTATGTGACGCCGGGACTTCGGGCCGAAGGGTTTACGGCGGATGCCGGAATTCGCGGAGGTCGTCAAGAAAGTGAGATTCGAGCGCGAGACTGGGGGCTGGTTGGCCGACTCGATTACGCGCCTTTTTTGGGAGGCAACATTGGGCTGTCGGGATATTGGGGACGGGCGACGCAGGGTGATCCCAACTTGGGAGATGTCTCGGTCACGATTGCTGCGCTTGATACCAAGCTGTCGCGGTGGGGACTGACACTGCGCGGGCAGCTTTCCTACGTGTACATCAGCGATGTCGAGCTGCTCAATCGGGTGCTGATCTTGGCGAGGCCAGGAAGTGGTCCGGTGTCACGTCAGCTCATCGGTGGTTATGTCGAGCTGTCCTACGATCTGCTGCGACTCCTTCCGCACAATCCGGGGTTCCAGTTGATTGCTTTCGGTCGCTACGAACGGACCGACACGCAGCTCGATGTGGTGGACTCCGGACTTGGGCTTTTGCGAAAGCCCGGACTCGATCGTACCGTCTACACCGCCGGACTCACGTTCCGTCCGATCTTGGAGGTCGCGCTCAAGTTCGACTACCAACATCGCTTCACGGAAGTGAGCGGTAGCAATGGAAACCAAATCAACGTCGCCGTCGCTTATCAATTCTAGTGAAAGTGGAGAATTTCATGATCAGAAGGCCGACCATTCCCTTTGCATTCCTTGTCGGTTTGGGAGGACTCCTTCTTGGATGTGGAACGCCAGCACAGCCGCCACCTGGTCTGTCGCTGATTCGCATTCCTGAAGAAGTTTTCGCCGATCCCGCGAACAACCAAACCAGCCCAGAGCGTGTCGAGCTGGGCAGACTCCTTTTTTTCGATCCGGTGCTCTCTGAAGGAGGAAAAATTGCCTGTGCAAGCTGTCATCATCCCGACAAAGGAATGAGCGATGGCCTGCCGGTGAGTGCAGCGCTGGCCGACCCCAAAGGTGGCAATCTGACGCGATCTTCGCCAACCATCTACGATGCGCGATACCAGTTTGCGCAGTTCTGGGATGGGAGGGTGGCGACGCTGGAAGATCAGGCGCTCAAGCCCGTGGAAAATCCGCGTGAGATGGGTTCATCGATTCCCAAAGCGCTGGCTCGGGTCGCGGCAATTCCTGAATATCGCGATCGCTTTACCGAGACCTACGGAGAGCTAACAGAGTCCTCCTTGGCGCGGGCGATTGCTTCGTTTGGACGCAGCGTGGTGGCAAATAGCGCGCCGGTGGATCGCTATCTGGCGGGTGACACTGCGGCGATGTCTGCTGATGCCACTGCTGGGTTTGAGCTGTACTTTGGGAAGGCGCGCTGTAGTTTCTGTCACTATGTGCCGCTCTTTAACGGAGTCGAAGGTCCAGAGTTTGAGTCGACTCGATTCCGGGTGACCGGCGTTCCCGAGCGCGGCCTCGCGCAACTTACCAAAGACATCGGACGCGAGGAATTTACCCACGATCCGCGTCATCGTCATGCCTTCAAGACTCCGACTCTGCGCAATGTGGCTCAGACTGCGCCCTACATGCACAACGGAGCGTTTGATACCTTGGCACAAGTCGTCGACTTCTATGACCAAGGCGCTGGGGCCGGACAGCCCTATTCCGTTGAAAACATCGATGCCAGAGTGAGCACCGGACCGCTCGGACTAACGGCGAAGGAAAAGCAGCAGCTCATCGTATTTTTGACGGAAGGACTCACGGATCTCTCACGCCGTCCGCAGGTGCCGGCCCGTGTTCCTAGCGGACTCCCTGTCGGCTCTCTGGCCAAGTAAAACAAGACCGTCTCGCAGTGTGGAACAGAGTGTGTCCATCCGTCTGAAAAGCTGATTCACAAGGAGCGAGGGAGTCCAAGCACAGAATCGAGTTACCGTTGTGCTTCCAATCAGGTTGGCCGCGATGTTATAAGCCGCAAATGCGTACACATACTCGTTCGTCGCGTTGGCTGCTCGTCCTTGGACTTTCCCTAGGTGGAATGCTTGGTCCGGTCGGATCGGCCTCTGCCGAAGCGGATCGCAAAGTGACCATGGAACTGGTGCAGATGGTCACTCCGCAAGAGACCTATCAGGCAATGATCGCGCAGATGTCAAAGCAGATGCTGGCATCGATGGCGCAAAGCGGTGCCAAGGTACCGCCCGATACCGATGTGAAGATGGGCAAGGCGGTGGTGGAAGCTCTTCCTTACGCTGATCTTGCAAACTGGACCGTCGATGTCTATGCAGCGCGGTTTACGACCGACGAGATTCGCCAGCTCATCGCGTTTTACAAGACGCCAACCGGCAAGAAAGCCGCCCGCTTGCTGCCCGAGATCTCGGGTGAGGTCGGACAGAAGATGGGTCCGATCCTGATGCAGCGTCTGCCTGTGGCAATGAAGAAGGTTGGCCTGACCCCCTAACGGTCTGGCGCTGGCACTCGGATGCGGTGCCGTAGTAACGGCCACCGAGCAACCACTCAAGTGCTCACTACAACAAATCGAGCCCAGCGATCTGTGCAGCAACTGCTTCCTGTCATCGGCTCAAGTTGAGCGGATCCAGGAAGCTCCCGGAAATCGAAGAGAGGGGGAGGCGGCACCCGGATTCGAACCGGGGAATAAAGGTTTTGCAGACCTCTGCCTTACCACTTGGCTATGCCGCCTTGCGGGCCTCGCTAGGGAGCGAAGCCGTGCGAAGGTGAGTGCGAGTGTATCTATCTTCGCAACTCAGTCAAGAGCCGAAAACACAACCACGTGACTAAAGCACGTCGTCATCGCCACCCTTCTTCTTTGGCTCGTCGCCCTTGCCCTTGTCGCCCTTGCCCTTCTTGCCGCTGGACGACCGAGAGGCTGCCGCCGCCGCCTTCTTGGCCTCTTCTTCAGCCTTCTTACGCTCGACTTCCTTCGCGGTTGAATCGAGCTTGTTCATCAGGCTTTCGATGGCCTTCTTGGTCTTCTTTTCTTCTTCTTCGAGTCGGCGTTCATCGGCCGCAGCGGCTTCACGCTCTTGCTTGCGCTGCTCGGCAAGCTGGGCTTGGTGCAGTCGCTCTTCCTCGAGTCGCTTGTTGATGATGACACCGATTACAATCATAGCGACGACGAGAATTGCCGCAGCGACACCCGCGAGTAGCTTATACGGGAGAGCTTTTTTGATGCGCTCCTGGGTCTCTTTGATGCGTCGGGCCTCTTCGATTCGTGCTTCGGCTTCGACCTGGGCACGGCGCTCCGATTCATCGATTCGGAACTTCTCTTCACGGGCGAGACGCTCTTTTTCTTCTCGCTCAGCGCGGGCCTTTTCCTCGACAGCGCGAATCTTGGCTTCTTCCTCTTCGCGCTTGCGCCGCTCTTCGTCCTCGATGGCTCGTCGGGCCGCATCTTCTTTGGCGCGGACCGCCGCTGCCTCTTCTTGGAGCCGCTCCTCCTCCAGATCCTTGAGCTGGTTGAGCGAGAAAAGAAGCGAGTTTTCGCGACGATCAGACATACAAAAATCTCCTATACTGGGCCCGACAATTCACCAGTGCTTTCTATCATAGTCCAAATGCGCCGAGCAAGCGTGCGTGTCGGCAACAGCTTTCTCGCCGTACTCGCAGTGTGCGGGATACTCGTCGTGTACTTGGGTAGTGCATCCGCACGACCGCAGCTTGGCACCGACGACACGGCTGGTGTAAGTGATCCACTGAGCGGTCAGGTGGTGTCGCAGGTGAGGATTGGTGGGACGCTCCTTTCGGGGGATACTCCCGACAAGCTGCTGCGGTTTCTCGATATGCGACTTCCGAGTCGCTTCGATGACGAGCTGCGGACGAGGGTGCGCCGCGATCTGGACGTACTCGGCTATGCCCCAAAGTACGAGCTTTCTGCGGACGCGACCCTGACCATCACTGTTCAGCCGATGCGGGTGGTGCGGCGACTGTATGTCACAGGAAACTGGCCGATCTTCGAGTGGGAAATTCTAAGCTTTGTGACCTGGCGTGCCGGCTACCGTTTGCCCGAGGGTGAGGCGCTGGTGAATGATATCCAGCGACAGGAGCGGGAGCTGGTCAACTTCCTTCACCGAACCGGTTATTACGACGCGACTGCGAACTTTGTTCTCGACTGGGCACCGGAACACCCGGAGCAGGTTTCGGTTCGGATTCAAATCAGCCTCAACGTGGGTTTTTGGCGTCTGCGCTATCGCATCGGCAACATCCGTACCGAAGGAATCAGTCTGTTGTCTCCGCCGGAGCTGCACGGGTTCTTCGAGCACTGCTGCCTGTGGTTTGGGCGCACCAGCTCCGAAAAAATCGCGGAAGATATCAAGCGTCTCGTCGACCACTATCAGTCCAAGGGCTATGCCGGGGTTCGGATCGCCCGTCGTGAGATCAAGCCCAACTCGAAAGACCGGGTCGTTGATATCGATCTGGCCGTTGAGGAACGTAAGCGCGTCGAGCTGTACTTTCTGGGCCGAAAGGAGCTGTCGACAAGCGATCTGCGCTCGGCGGTGACGATTTTCCGCGACAACTATTACAGCGCCAACGAACTCGACGAGAGTGCGCGCAACATCCATCGCCTCTACCAGCAGCACGGTTTTTTTGAAGCCCGTGTGAAGTGGCGGTGGCGCAGTCGCAGCGGCGACCCGGTTGAGGTCGAGTTTCTGATTCACGAAGGGCCGCAGCTCAAGGTTCGCGACATTGAGTTTGCGACAGGACCGTCGGCCAAGTCTCTTTCCTATCCGTCGGCTAAGCTGGAGGAACAGATCCGTACTCGTCGCTATCCTCGGCTGGGCCTACTCGGAATTGGTGAGGGCGGTTTTGCTTCTGCCGTGGCGCTTCAGCAGGACGTTGCGCACCTAGAGGACTTTTATCGTCGTGAGGGATACCCCAAGGCGCGGGTATCGGTGAAGATGGCGCGCTCACGACAGGCGCTACAACACCTGACGCTGCTCGGCTTGCAGACCGCGACCGATGAAGCGGGGGCGAGCGGCGACCTGTTTCTGCGCTACGAGATCGACGAAGGCCCTCGTGAGATGGTCGATTCGGTCGTGGTGGAGTTTGTCGGGGCTCATACCGTCACCGAACAGCAGCTTGGCAAGGGACTGAGCTTGCGCTCGGGCAAGCCCTACACGCCCGAGGTACTGATTGCCGACAAGGTGCGGTTGCTTGAGCAGATGGGGGCGCTCGGGCATCCCTACGCCGTGATCGACCCGACGCAGTCGCGCTGGAATGACGATCACACTCGGGTGACGCTGCGCTGGCTGATCACGGAGAACGAACCGGTGCGCTTTGGGCCGATCCTGATCCGAGGCAACTTCGTGACTCGGGAGAGCATCATCCGTCGCGATCTGCTCTTCAAAGAGGGAGACCTGTTCGATCGCAACAAGCTGCTCGAAGGCGAACAGAACTTGATCGGCCGACAGATTTTCGCGTCGGTGCGAGTGGTGCCAAATCCCGGCGAAACCGAAGAGTATCGAGCCGAAGCGCGGGAAAAAAACTGGCAACTGCGACGCAATCCGGTCCCGGTTCTGATTGAGGTCACGGAGCGCTACGACAACTCTGGAGAGCTGGGCGTTTATGTTGGCGTTTCGACGGATAACCCGATCTATTCCTCGGCGAACTATCAGTGGCGCAACCTGCTTGGAACCGGCTCCGAGGTGGAGCTGCGTGCAGAGCTTGGTATTCGGGTGCAGTCTTTGCTTGCCCGGGTCGCGGCACCGAGGCTGTGGAATCCGTTTGTGCGACTCGACGTACGTGGATTCTGGCGCAACGAAAACACGTACAGCATTGGGCAGGTGACCTCGTACGGTGCCAACGCCGAATTGACGCGATTTTTTGCACGAGCCGATGAACAGGGGCGTCGCTTGCCACCGACTCTGCGTGTGTTCGGACGGCTCGAGTTCAACATCAGCCAGATTCTGGTGCCGCTGTATCGTGGGGAAGGAAGCACCGACGTCAATTTGGACGGAGATCGCTCGCAGTCGCTGAAGTTCTCTGCCGGTATTGTTTGGGACCGCCGTGTTGGATTCGAAGCGCCCGCACTGCTGATGCGCAACCTGCCGGTGCCGACGAACCCGCTGATGCCGGTGAGTGGGTTTCTGCTATCGGCACAGGTGACGGCGGCGCTGTGCTGCTCCGTGTCTCCGTGGAACTCAGGTGGGAGCTTCGTGGCGCTATCGGGGCAAGCGGTGTGGCTGAAGCCGTTCGGTCCAGCGCTACGCTCTGAAGATGGCTGGCCTTTTGGGATGCGGCGCTTCAACTGGAAGATGAATCTCCGGTTAAACTATGGGTTTCCGCTGACCCGCCCGGCACTTCCCGTCGTCGAGCGCTACTACGCGGGTGGTGATAGCTCGACTCGCGGCTACGATGCCGACGCACTGCGCGCCGAAGAAGTACGGGCACCGATCGGTCCACTAGCGGGCGAACCCGCCTATCGGATCGTTCCCGTTGGCGGAAATGCTCGTCTGCTGTCGCAGCTTGAGTGGGAGTTTGCGATCACTCCCAAGATCGGCGGCTGGCCATGGGTTGGCGCATTGTTCCTTGATACCGGGGCCGTGTTCGATGGTTTCCAGCGGATGAGCTGGAACGATGTGCGCTTTTCAGTCGGGATTTCACTGCTGCGGCTTCTGACCCAGTTCGGTGCGCTCTCGCTGGATTACGCGTATCCGCTGGTACTCCCGGGACAACTTCCGCTGGTCCAGTCCGAGCGCTGGAAGCGGGAGCCATGGTACGCGCACTTTCCGGGTCGAATTCACTTCAACTGGGGCATGCCGATCTCGCTTTAGCGGGCATCGTCAGAGTGGACTGCTAGACTTTTTGCGTCGCTCCATTCGTCCACCCTTACGGAGATCGTCATGCGACCGACGTTGCGCCCGCTTTTCACTATCCTTTCGCTTGTCCTATTGCCCTGCTGGACTGCTGTTGCGGATGTGCCGCCAGCTCCTGCCGTGCCGATCGCATCGACGCTGGTTGTGCTTGTGCAGGGGTTGCCAGCCGTGAACGGAACCGTAGTTGCACTCCTTTTTCCAAGCGATCACGGATTCCCTGCGAAGGAAGCCAAGGCCGCGCAGCGCCAGGCGGTCAAGGTTGTCTCTGCCACCGCAGAGATTCGGTTCCCGAACCTGACTACAGGCACCTACGCTGTGACCGTCTATCATGACCTAAACGACAACGGAAAGCTCGATACCAACTGGATTGGGATTCCTAAGGAACCCGTCGGTGTATCGAACAATCCGCGACCTAGGATGGGGCCACCGCGCTTTTCCGATGCGAGCTTTGCGATCAGCGATCCCGAACATAAGATCGCGGTCAGCTTGGTCACACCATAGGCGAGTATCTTGTTGCAGCGGGTGCATCCCCAAGCCCGCTTTTCCTCCCATTCCTACTATTCCCTTTGATTCCGCTCATTTCGTATTGAACAGGTGTGCTCAGGCCTGCTGGGAAAGATCCAGATCCGCATTTTGTTAGCACTCTGCAGTGGCGGGTGCCAATGGCAGATGTTTCGTCGGAAAGTCTGCCGGATTGGCAAGGCTGAATGGACAAAGAGACTGCACATTGGGAATCCTATTGCTCGACTCCTAACGTGACGCGGCATCAGTTGTTAGGGTCCGCCGTAGACTGAATTGTTATGGAGATCGCATCGGTCGAGCTGTACTTTCACGATGTTTTGACAAGTGCCCTCCGCGCAGAGCACGTCAAGGTCCAGGATGCCACGGAGTACTACTTGGTACACCTGCTGTGCAACTACACCAGAGTACAGCTTGATCCAGAGCCGCTGGTGCTAAAGCTCGCTCAGGCTGCTGAGGCCGCTCCACTTGATCGGGTGAGACTCCTACAGCAAGTCGGAGATACCGCTCTGACCACCAGCGGACTGTTCGGAGAGAGCTTGTCGAGACGGACCATCAGCGTTGATTACTACGTGAAACTCGGCCGTTCCGCGTATTCCCAGCTCGCCGACTCACCCCGTCTGCTAAGCACAATGCTAAGAGAGGCGTGCAGCGAGCTGGCAGACAGATTCCCCAGCCTAGTTACTGTACTGCTATGTCTGCGCTCAAGCATCAACTTGTGCGTTCCCTCCGATCTCGTACAGGTTTACGAGCGCTGGCAAACGACAGGAAGTAGCGCACTAGAGCAGCGCTTGCAGATGAGCGGAGTCCTGATCCCGCGTTCTGGAACCAAGCAGTAGGAGCTTTCAAAAACACGTCGCGGCTGACGGTTTGATGGGAAGTCTACTGCGTCGGCCGCGCCATCCGGGGCTCTCTTGATGGCTCCTGCGCACATTTCCTACTATCCGGATCCGCCTAGATCGCCAGATGTGTCAGCGTTCCTGGTAGGTTGCACGTACTCCGTCCGCACGACAGCGTGGGCTGAAGTATGTCTGCTATTCTTGTCGGATAGGGCTTGGCTTACACTTCATCTGGGGGACGTATGACTTCGATCGCTCGTGCTTCACTGTTTGCAGAGTTGCTGATGTTGATGACCTCATGCGCGGCTCCTTCGGTCTGTGAAAACGGAGTGCTGGACGATGGAGAATCAGATGTCGACTGCGGTGGGAGCTGTGTGACCGGGTGTAAAGACTCCCAGGGCTGTGTAGTAGATGCGGACTGTCAGAGCCGACAGTGTGTCAGTGCGAGCTGTGTACCCGCTTCCTGTGTAGACGGAGTTCGCAATGGAGATGAAGCGGACATTGACTGTGGCGGTGCTTGTAGTCCTTGCGCAGATGGGCACCAGTGTAATCTCGTACGCGACTGTCTGAGTCAGGTCTGTTCCCAGAATGTCTGTGCGACACCAAGCTGCACCGATCAAGTGAAGAATGCGGACGAGACAGATGTCGATTGTGGCGGTTCTTGTCCGAGCCGCTGCAACGACTATCAAGGGTGCCGCGTGGGTGCCGACTGTCAAAGCAACAAATGCGACCAGCAGAGCTGCTCTGTTCCAAGTTGCACAGATGGCATCAAAAACGGAACCGAGACAGACAGCGACTGCGGAGGGAGCTGTCCGGGCAAGTGTTACAACCAACAGGGTTGCAACATTGGATCGGACTGTGTGAGCTCGATTTGTATGCAACGGCAGTGTGTTGCGGCGGGGTGCTTGGACGGAATGTGGAACCAGGACGAAACCGACCAGGACTGTGGTGGCACCAACTGTCTGGCGTGTGGGGTAGGTCGGGGATGTGCTCTTGACCGCGACTGTCAATCCAGGGTCTGTTACCAGACCCTGTGTATGGCAACCCCGGTGCTTAGCAAGGTGACACCGAACCTCGGCCCTACCAATGCGACCACAGCGGTGACCATCACTGGACAGAATTTTTTCAATGGTCCCGGACTCGGCGCGATGTTTGGACCGAATGCGGCGCTCGGTTTGATGTACGGGAGTGCCGTGTCGCTGACCGCGATGACGCCGATGCGTGCTGGCAATGCGGGAGTTGTGAACCTGGCCGTGACGTTCCCTGGGAATCACACGTTTACGCTGGCAAACGCATTTCGCTACTACTTTGGGAAACTCGAATTTGCGACGCCAGCGAGTCAGTCACAGGGACTCCTTTTGCGGTCCGTGGTGATAGCGGACTTTAACGCCGATAACCAGAGAGATCTGGCGGTGGTGAGTCAGGGAACCAATGAGGTGTTTCTGTTCAAAGGGAATGGCAACGGAACCATCGCAGCGCCAGTGAAAGTAGCGGTAGGAACCACTCCGGTGCACGTCATCACAGGAGATTGGAATGGAGATGGGAAGCCCGATCTTGCGGTCGCGAACGCTCTGTCCAATAACCTGAGCATCCTTCTCAATAACGGCAGTGGCGGGTTCGGGGTCACTCCAGTTTCCGTTGCTGCAACGCCAGAGTATCTGCTACGTGGCGACTGGGATGGCGATGGAAAAGCCGACATTGCGGTGATTCACTACCTAAACAAGACGATCAGCATTCTCCGCGGAAAAGGCGACGGGACGTTTAAGCCTACGGTGGATACAAGCGGTGTCACCAACGGTCGACAGATGGCGAGAGCGGACTGGAATGGAGACGGCAAACAAGACCTTGTGGTGGGCGCTGACAATGGCAACCCGATGGCATTTCTTGGCGATGGCAATGGCGGGTTTGGTAGTCCGGTGACGCTGGCTTTGGGGCAAGCCGGGTGCGGCGGAGTCGTGGCGGGTGACTTCGACGGAGATGGCAAGGCCGACGTGGTGGCAATCGGTACCGGGGCGAACAACAAAATCAACTTCTTTGGGGGCAATGGCAACGGTACCTTTGCGACCGTGGTAACCACCGATATTCCTGGCACCACCGATCATCGGTATGCCGAGACCGTGGATCTCGATCGTGATGGTCGATTGGATCTGGTCTTCTCCAGCTTTGCCTCTGCTCCGGGAACGGTTCATGTCTTCCGGGGTAAAGGCAAAGGACAGTTTGATCCGGTGACTGCACTCAGCGTTAGCAACAATCCGTGGGGGCTGGCTCTTGGTGATTTAAACGGGGACAATAAGGAAGACCTAGTGGTCGCCGGTCATCTGTCCGGGAAGCTCGACATTTTGCTAAGCACGGCGCAGTAGACTCAAACCACAATCGCTAGGGGAGCGACGTCTGCTGGGCGGCCTTGGCCAAAGCGCACAGTGCTGCACTAATGAGTGCGGCGGGGGCGGCCAGGGGTTCCTCCTGCGTGGCGACTGTGGCATCGCTTGCCGGTGTCCAGAGCAGATAGTCTTCAGGATGAACCCAGCCAAAGGGCATGAAACGGAAGCGCTGGAGAGTCGCCTGTCCGCCGGAGGGAAGCTCGATCTGGAGAGGGAGGTCATCGACATCATCGCTGGCGATGAGCGGCGTGATATCAAGACCCACTTCGAGCGGTTTTCCGTAGCGAGCGAACACTGCCGGGAGCGCGTTGCGTGGTATCGGAAGGGGCGGGCGGTCTCCGATGGGCTCCCAGATTGCCAGCGATTCCTCGGTTGCGATGAGGAAGGTGTCGAAAACCTCGCCGTTCTTTTCACGGTGAGCGTAGATGCGGAATTGGCACTGTGTGGGGGGAGTCGTCATTCCGAGAAGTCCGTAGGTCGGTGAGATGGCATATTCCCACCATCCTAAACTACGCTTCTAGCGGTTGCCACAGCTCGATGCGGTTTCCTTCAGGGTCCATGAGCCAGCCGAACTTTCCGTAAGACTCTTCGGTAATCTTGTCATCGACCACGGCCCCGGCGTCTCGGGCTTGCTTGAGCATGGCATCGAGATCGTCGACCACGAAGTTAATCATGAAGGGCTTTTCGCTGGGTGAAAAATACTCGGTGTCGGCCTTGAAGGGAGAAAAGACCGTACCGGCTCCCTTGCTTGCATCGAGCTGACTCCAGCGGAAGAAGGCTCCGCCAAAAGGCTCCATTGGTATGCCTAATATGTCTCGATACCACTTCGAGAGCCGTTCTGGGTCGACTGCTTTGAAGAATACGCCACCTACTCCGCGCACGCGCTGCATCACGGGTTCTCCTTAGTACAACTTTTCAACGGAAACATGGAGAGTGAACACCGCATCGGCAGTGGTCACAGTATAGTCACCAGTTGCCAAGGGTACATCGCCACTGAATGCACCCAAGGGGGCCGGTGCGGACAGAAGATTTTCGTTCACTCCGCCCGCAGGATAGAAGTCGGTTTCAGAGAGCTTGACGTTGAGCGATACCGAGGTCTGACCGTCGAAGACCGGCCCATCAAAGATCATCAAGTTGGGGGTCTTGGTTTCGCCCTTGTTCATCGATAGAACCGGTGCGTTGCGACGAGCCATCGAAACTTCATCCAGAGTGGGTTCCGAAGCATCGATCGCATTCACATAGGCATACTTCACCGTCGATTCGACCACTATTTCCGCAGGGGGTTTGCCCAAGAAGGGGTCTTCCTTGTCGTTGCGGAGCGTGATCTTGCTAAGCTGAACTTGGACTCTGCGCGAACCGGTCAGCGCGGCCGATGCGAGCGCTTGGGCAGAGACCTGTTCGGTGATGTTAAAGTGATTCGCAAAGTGGTGACTCTGCGAAGTCGGGAGCTGGGTTCCTGATGGAGTCGTCCAGCGAGCAGAGGGCTGCTGCTCGTGTAGATACATCTCGTCATCCAGCACGATGCCATCGTTAGGAGCATTGGCAGAGCCCAGCAGATCGAGGAGCGGAATCGATAGTGCGGTGTCGATCTTGGGATTCGTAGCCAGAATGTGATGGACCAAGATGTTGCCAAAGTACGGGTTGTTTCCGTCTCTACGTTTGTGGTCGTAGATGGTCACCTTGTCCGTTACCCAGTCATAGCTCATGTGCTCGACATCAATGAGATCGTAGCCGAGTAGTTTGGCCAGCGGATCAAGCCACTTGCCGCGATCGAGATCCGCGAGCTTGGCTCCACCGACGACACCCGCGAACGAAACCCAGCGCCGGAGCTTGCCCTCACTGGCTAATTTTTCGACATCGTTTTCGATGATGTAGTGCGAGATCAAGCAGCCCATCGAGTGACAGGTCAGGTTCACTCCTTCCGCACCCGAGCGCTGCATGACGTAGCGAGCGTACTTGCCAACAATCGCGGCGTAACGCGGGACTCCGCTGAGCGCATCCACTTCGGCGATGTCGGCCGCGCTGTAATAGGAAGGGAGGATCTTGCCGTAGTATTCGGTGCCAATGATCTGATCGGTCGCAGTGGGACTGGCGCTGCCGTGGGGCATTCCGGTAAAGCGTCGGATGCCATCCACTGTTGATCCACCGCCGCGATCATCACCCACAGTGCCGGTCTTGGAGGAGCCGCTCAAGTTCCAGCCGTGAACGTGGATGGTAACGGTGTTTTTTGGATCGGGCGCGCTCCGTAGCGCCTGCTCTTGAGAGGTCGGTGGTGACTCGATGCCTCCGCAGGCGATCAGCCAAGAAGACAGTCCGACGGCCAAGAGAGTCGAGTGCTGGCGAGGAACCTGGGTACGCATGACAACCTCCGCTGTGGTTTCCAAGTGACGAGGTCGGCGTAACACATTCGATTCCGCAAACACAATCGTGGTTCGCCAAGGCGTCGACAAACTCGCAGCAGAGGAGAGGAATTTCAGGACGTGGTGATCGTCGTCTCGACTGTGACCTGCGGAGGATGCACCAGGTGCTTCTTGACCGAGCAGGCATTGACCGCCGTGATGACGCCATCGCGGTATTTTTCGGGAAAGGAAGCGGGTAGCTGAATGGCCAGGTGAATGCTTGATACCAGGTGCGTTTTTTCATCTCGGACCATGGTCTGGATGATCTCGATGCCATCGGTGGGAATGTGGCGGGCCTGGCAGAAGCTCTGCACAAAGAACCCCGCGCAGGTACCGATCGAGGCCACAAAGTAATCAAACGGAGATGGAGCAGAGCCTTCGCCCCCACTGCTCTCGGGCTGATCGGTGATGACCTCATACGGACCGAAGTGAGCAGAGACTTTCTTTTTTCCACGCAGGGCAATGCGAATGTCCATGAAACGCTCTCTTTCTTAGTTAGGTAATCTCGGTACAAAAGCGTGCTGGGTCAAGGGCCAGCTACCGTCCTAGGCGGATTGTCTGCGGTGACGTTGGATTCCGCTGTTGACATCTACGCACCAGCGATAGGATGCCCGCAGAAAGAGGTGAGGCATGTACCGAATGAGGTCGCAAGAGATCCTGCATCCGCGTCGTGAATACCGACTCCGCATTTCCGTGTGGAGCACTCTTTTGGTGGTGCTGTTACTCGGCTGTTCGAGCAAAGTAGTGCCGGGCCCAGACTCCAGCGCGGTGATGGACCTGGCAGAGCCGCCGGGTGAGCCGATGGATTTGGCCATCCCACCAGCGGACTTGTCGAGTCCGCCACCCGATCTACGGATGCTCGAAGACTTGGGCAAGCCGATCGGAGCAAGTTGTGTGGGAGATGCAGAGTGCATGAGCGGTGCGTGTCGCAAAGTCGGGTCTGCCGGTAGTTCGATTTGCGTCGGGCGCTGTAAGTCACAAGCGGATTGTGACCTGCTACCCGGTTCGGTCACTTGTCAGCCCGAGCGCGCCGGCGATCCGGCTGGACTGTGTGTTCCTCCCAGCGCAAATCACTGCGCAAGCTGCGACAAAGATGCAGAGTGTGGCGTGATGGCAGAGCGCTGTCTGCAGACGCCGGGCGACATTGCTCCGGCCTGTCATCTGGACTGTTCGCTATCGGCTGGAGTCTGTCCTACAGACTATGAATGTCAGGCCATCACAGATGGTGGAAAGGCGCGCAAGCTGTGCGTTCCCAAGACCAAGCTGTGCCTCGATTCCCTGGGCGGATACTGTGATCGGGTTGCCCTTCCCCAGAGTTGCGCACGCAAAAATTCCGCCGGTCAGTGCATCGGACAGAGAGCCTGTCTGGCCGGAGGTCGCTACGATCGCTGCGCCGCGACCGTTCCGCAGTTTAAGCGCTGTGGAGATATGGACCCGCCCGGTTGCACGCTGGCGCTGGCGGCAGATGCGCTGGGAACCAAGGCCCACTGCGCGAGCTGTGGGAACGCGTGCGCTGCCGATGAAGACTGCTGTGGGGGAGGTTGCAAAAAGTTAAACACTGCTACCGATTGCGGTGCATGTGGGAAGACCTGTGGGATGGGCACCGGCTGCTGCGGTGGTAGCTGTAGCGCGCTCGATACCGTCAACAACTGCGGAGCCTGTGGCAATGTCTGTCCGGGGCAAGGCCTATCGACCAACGATGTGTATTGCGATGCGACCAGCACTCCCAAGAAATGCGGAATGAGCTGCCGTGGAGAAAACTACGATGTCGATGTCAACGCGGCCAACGGCTGCGAAGTACTGGATGTCACGCCTCCAGGACATACCCAATCGACTGCATCGAGTCGGGGTAGCAAAGACTGCTTTGACACCGCAAGCCGAGATACGTTCGGATCGGCGGTGCCCTCCGATCTCCGTGAGCATAAGAATCCTCCAGTTGTCGGATTTAGCGGCACTGTCGGTGCGGCGCCTGACTACTGGGTCGTACGAGCGACCGGTGGAACCTTCTGCACCAACGACATCGCGGTGACTTTTTCCACGAGCGGTGGCAGTGCGATGTCGTGTTATCGGCTGACGATAGTGACCAACAAACGAACCGATACCTTGGATGTCAGCGGCTCCGGCAGCGTCAACATGAGCACAGGTGGCGGTGCGTACTCGGGGGGAGCGGATATCTACTTTGTGGTTGAGAAAACCTGCAGCTCTCCGATGCCAGAAAAAGTCAGCTACACCGTGGAGTACCACCTGTGAAGCGCACCGGACTCCTGGCGCGATCGAGGGCAGTGGTGGGCTCCTTCGGTGCTGCGGTGGCACTCCTCGGTCTGGGGGTAGGCGTGCTGCTGATCGGCTGTGCCGAGGTTGAATCGAGCGGCGATCCTCCTCGGATTCCCGAGACTCCCTGTCAAGGTCTGGGTTGCTCGATTGCGCGTTGTGGGAGTGGTAAAGAGACCCGTCTACGAGGCAAGGTGACGGTTCCAAACGGAGTCGATCCGCTGAGCAGAGCCGTCGTCTACGTGCCTGAGTCCGGACAACTGACCCCGCTGCCCTCCGAGCTATCCTGCGAGCTATGTCGTGATCCGATTCGCGGTCGAGCGGTGACTTTTACCTATACCGGGCTCGATGGGCGGTTCGAGCTGCGTGGGGTTCCGTCTGGCGATGCCATTCCGGTGGTGGTTCAGAAAGGTCGCTTCCGTCGGATGGTCAAGGTCCGCGTTCCCTCTTGTGAGACCACCGAGCTTGTTGCGGAACAGACTCGGCTGCCCCGCAATCGGACAGAAGGAGATCTTCCCAAGCTGGCCGTTGCCACTGGCGATCACGATGCGATTGAGTGTGTACTGCGCCAGATTGGAGTAGAGGGTACAGAGTTCCAGACTCCCGACAAACCAGCGGCCGTGCACTTGTATAACAATCAGAAACCTGGTTCGGAATCGTTGCCTGGACAGCCGCTTCTGGCGTCGCTGCTGACTGATCGAGCCCGACTCCTTGGGTATCAAATGGTATTCCTCAACTGCTCCGGAATCGCGTATTCACAGGGTCTGTTGAGTAACCCTGCGGTGCGCAGCAATCTGGTGGAGTTTCTGAGCAAAGGCGGTCGACTGTATGCCACGGACTGGTCGTATGATTTTGTCCAGCAGCTTCCCGAGTTATCCCCGTTTGTCTGTTTCGAAGATGACAAAGACTGCTCGGTGACAAGTCCTCATGGTTTTCACAGCGCGGTGGCGAGCGGAGGACTGGGTGATCCGATCACAGCAGCGGTGACTCCGCAGGCGGCCGGGCTGCGCGACTTTTTGAGTCGACTGCCATCGCCCGTGGATGCCTCGAAGGTACCCATTGGTGAGCTACTGCCGGGCTGGGTCCAGATCGCGCAGACGGCCCAAGATCCGCAGCGCTTCCCTTCCTCCGTTTACTTGAAAGGAGTGTCGGGTGGCAAAGATCGTCCGCTCACACTCGCGTTTGAGTATCCACCGCAAGCGGGCTGCGGCCGGGTTCTGTTTAGTTCCTATCACACCCGCGAGCGAGCCAGCGCAAAGCCGTTTCCCACCTACTGTCCTCTCGGTTCGATGCTTCCCCAAGAGCACATTCTGGAATACCTACTGTTCGAGCTGGCGGACTGTTTGGGAGTGGTGAACTAACGATCGGCTACAGCTTGCTAAGCTGCCCCTTGACTTCGTCGCTGATTGCTTTCCCTTCGGCGCGACCCTTCAGTCGTAAAGTCGCGAGCTTCATCACCGAGCCCAGATCCTTTGCGCTCTTGGCACCTGCCTCGACAATCAGCTTGCCAACCTCGACCGAAAGCTCGCTCGCGCTCAGTTGCTGCGGCAAGTACTCTTGAAGGATTGCGATTTCGCTTAGCTCTTTTTCGGCAAGCTCTGGTCGAGCTGCCACAGTGTACTGCTCAACGGAGTCACGGCGCTGCTTGACCATTGTCGAGATGACGTTCATCACCCCGGTGTCATCGAGCGGCTGCCCGCCGGGCTCGACTTCCTTGTACATGATGGCGCTCTTTAGCATGCGCAGGACGCTGGTCTTCAACTCGGTTCGCTTTCGCATCGAGTCTTTGAGATCACTGTCAATCCGTTCTTTCAGCGTAGCCATGGTGTCGGGTTCCTCTTTGCGCCTTTATGCCACAGTCCGGGGTCTTCCTTCATCTGTGCAGTGGGTTTTGCGAGATTTCTTTGCACTGGCCGAGAACTTTCTCCTCGTTGTGGCGTCTACAGCAGCGGACAGACCTAGCTCGCGATGGAGGGCCCGATGAACAGAAGAGCGATCGCCGCCTTGGCCTTGCTGCTTGGCGCTTGTAGCGAAACCTTTGCGGTACCGGAGGTTGCGCAAGCGCTTCCTGACGTGGCGGTTGCCAAGCCCGCCCTGACGATGATTGGCTCTTGGGCGTATCTGTGGAGTCCGGCGGTACGTGCTGTACTGACCGCACGCACATCGGTTGGCGGTGAACCTACAGTGGTCGAAGCCGATGTGGTGACGCCGGAGCAAGCCGCACTGGTAGGCGTCTATGCGAGCGGCGATCGGACGCTCATCTTGGATGCGGTGGGGGGCTATGTGATCGAGGATCGTTCTGCTGGGTCTGCGACTCCGACTCCCGAAGTCGGTCGCTGGTCGCTACAAGGCATCGAGCTTGTGTTGCGCGGAGAAGGGACCAGCCAGCCCGTGAAGCGGCTCGGAATCTCTGCCAGCGCAGAGACACTTCACTATCGCGAACAGCTCTTTGTGCCCAAGGAGGCCGTCGCGGAGCAGGTCGATTCCACGCAGAGTGGGGAAGTAGGAGAAGGCCGATGAACCGTCGCAAGTTTCTGGATACAGCAGTCCGTACCGCTGTGATGGCCTCGTGGCCAGCGTGGCTTAGTTCCTCTTTCGCGGCGGATTCGCCAAAAATCGACGTGGCCAGTGAGCTTACGGTGTTGTCACAGGGATATCGTCGGGCGCAGCGGGCCGGGAAACCCCTGCTGGTGCTGGTGATTCCTGCGGACGATGGCATGAAGTATTATCGCGGACGGGACTTTGGAGAGCTTCTCAATCACGGGAGCCCAGAACAGATGGCACCCCTGGCTCTGTGCGAAGTCATCTGTGCGAACATGGCGCAGCTTAAGCGGCTGGTTCCTTCCGCAGGAGACAGCGAGCCACTGATGGTTCTGATAGAGACAGATGCGGTGCCAGCGCGAGTCCAGGTGCTTGACGCAAAGCTCTTGCCGGATCGCGGGATGGGTTCCTTCAAGGACTCCGAGCTGGATGCAGAGCTTCCGCCAAAGAGCAAAGAGAAGGATGGCGATCGCTGGCAGCGACGGTATCAGGCCAAGGAACGAATCGAGAGTCGGGCCGTCGACACGCGAATTGCCCGGCTGGCTCAGCTTATTTCTGATGCGGTCATGCCAAGTCGTGAGATCTTGGCGCAGAGAGCGTCCCAGCAGCGGGCTCATCTTGCGGCAGGCGTCACAGCCAGTGTTGAGCTCAAGCTCGGACAGAATCGCGATGGCACGCTCACCGCTGACGAAATCGATCAAGCGGCTGCGCTCATCGCGTCGTTTGCAATGGGAACCAACCCGGAACGCACCAAGTCGCTGCTCGCCATGCTCGGACAGAGTGCCACGCGTGAACTGAAGCAGGCCCGCGTTCCTGGGAGTAAGTGGGCGGTGTCCGGCGGCTGTGGAACCACGATTGAAGGCGAGCCGAACACGATGATGGTGGCCTGCGGAATGGGTCATGTTCCCGCCAAGAGTCGACGCTTCCTTCACTTTTTCACCAAAGGGGAGTCGTTTTGATCGGAGTCGGTCTGACTCTGCAACCAGAGTCTGCATTCCTCGATCTACTGGACGAGGTGTGCCGCTGCGAGGTCGACTACTTCGAGGTTTCTCCCGAGACGCTCTGGTGGGAGGATGAATCGGGTAGGCTGGTGGACAACGGCTTTCACCAGCGCTTGCAGCGACTCGTGAAGCAGACTGGTAAGCCGGTGGTCGGACACGGAGTGGGACTGTCGCTGAGTGGGGCAGATAGAAGAGACGCTGCCCGACGTTCGCGCTGGTTACAGCGGCTTGCCGAAGATCATCAAAAGCTACGCTTCGCTTGGTACACCGATCACTTGGGCATCAGCGCACCTGGAGGACAGGCCGCGACCTTGCCGCTTCCGGTCTGGCAGACTCCGGCTGCAGCGGATCGGTTGCATCGACGGCTGCGCAGGCTTCAGCAGATCATTCCGCTGGTCGGAGTCGAGAACAGCGTATTTTACTTCACCCTCGGCGATCCGCTCGACGAGCCAGCCTTTTTGGCGCGAGCGCTGCGGGGTTCCGGAATGCATCTGCTGCTCGATTTGCACAACGTGTTTACGATGGCGCTCAACGCGGGCTTTTGTGCCAAGGAGTACTTGCGCCGCCTCGACTTATCCCGAGTCATCGAACTGCACATTTCCGGAGGCACGTACAGCGATGCGAGCTGGCTTCAATCGGGTCGTTCTCTGCGGCTCGATAGCCATGATGATGCGGTGCCAGAAGCTGTGTGGGAGCTGCTGGATGAGGTGTTACCGCACTGCACAGGTCTGCGCGGAATCACACTCGAACGGATGGAGGGAACCGTTGGTTCCGCAGATGTGCCCCTCATTCGAGCCGAGCTGGCCCGTGTCCGATCGGCCCTTCTCCGACATGCTCGGACGTCCCACACATCATGACCACCGCCCGCCAACACAAGCTGTGTGAGCAGCTCCTTGCAGAAGCGCTGCGGGATGAGGATCCAGTGACGGCACTTCACACCGCAGCCAGTCGACCCGAGATCTCTCAAGAGCTGCGGAAGGTTCTGTGTAACGTAGACCCCGATGGGCTCCGAATGACCGCTCTGCTGGTGGCCAGACTCCGGTTTGAACGACTCCTGCAAGGCTCGGAGCTGGCCGCCACCTGGTTTGACCAAGATCCCGAGTCATTCACCCAGGCCTTCCGAACCTACCATCGTCAGGTTCCGCTGCGGGCCTTCTTTCCTCGCGAAGAAGCTCAGACCTTTGCTCGCTGGTACCGATCGATTCACTAGCGAGAGGTCGGCCACGATATGTGGTACCGATCAATCCAAGCGGATCATGCCTGAAAGCCCGTTCGCTCCGCTGGGCGCTTGCACTCCTGCAGTGTTCAGTCCACCGACGCCAGCGATGCCTCCGGCACCGTTCATGGTGGTGTTATTGGCCTGCGTCAGAGAAGCACCCCGACCATAGATCGCATAGCTTACGCCGCCGTTTCCACCAGCTCCGGCCCCACCATCGCCCCCTTTGCCACCTGCGCCGCCGTTGCCGCCCGCCCCAGCTTCGCCCGCCTTCGCTCCTCCGACTCCACCCGCGCCGCCGTTACCGCCCGCACTGCCTGCCCCCCCTTTGCCACCTGCCCCACCGCCAGCAGCCTTTATCGTACTGTTCGAAAGGGTGACGGTACTTTGGTACAGGTACACCCCAAAGGAGGCCCCGCCGCCCGCGCCTCCTTTTCCAGCCGTTCCCAAGCAACCGCCCGCGCCGCCGCCCCCGCCTGCTCCACCGGCATCCTTGGTGCAGAGAAATGAACCTGTATCGCCTCCGCCCGCGCCACCGCCACCACCGCCATTGCCAGCCGTCCCACTTGTGCCATCTCCTCCGGACCCGGGGAGATAGCCTGAGGCGGTCCCTCCTACAAATCCAGGGGCCGCCGCGCCATTGGTTCCAGGGGCACCGGCTGTGCCGCTGATTCCATTTCCGCCGTTTAGAGCTGTCGCGAACACACAGTTGGTGGTTTCGGCTCCCCCGGACCCTCCTGAGCCAGCGTTACCGACCCCGGCGCCACCCGCTCCACCGGCCACAGAGGAACCGGCTCCTCCCGTTCCTCCCGTACGAGAACAAACGGAACTCCCCCCGTTCCCCCCGAGCGTTGGTCCTGCTGCGCCCATGATGCCACCGGTACCGTTCCCGCCATTGCCACCGGATGCGCCCGCAGTTCCCGCAGTTCCGGCCGCGCCAGCGGCACCATCGCCCGCGCTGATCTGATCGTGTCGCACGAACACAGGCCCCACACTGTTTGATACAAAGACACCGTACGAGGACTGTCCTGCACTCCCCGTGGTTGCATCTACCGTCAGGAACTCGACGTGGGTTTCGGCGGCAATTCCCATGGCAGAGATCGCGGTTCCTGTCGCTTGAATTCGCGACACATTGGCAGCGGCTCGTTGCCACCCCATGGCTTGATCAAACCCGCCGTAGAGACTGATGCCGCTCACCAGATTGACCGATTCCGCGTAGGTTCCTTTGGATAGGTAGACGTTGGTCTTGCTATTCGCCGCTGCCAGCGCAATGGCCTTGCCGACCGTTTTCACCGGGTTTTGGGCCGTTCCGGCATTGGTGTCATCGCCCGTGGGTGACACAAAGATCGCGTTCGACGCATCCCCATCCATTCCATCACAGTTGGTGTCGAGGAACATCGGATCGGGAACGTCCGGGGTCGCGGCAGGCACACAGGTTAGATCCGGCGGAAGAGGCGCGAGATCTGGGGTTCCGGAGTCGGCAATCATCCCGTCTCGGTTGCTGCCGCCGCCATCGCCACCATTGCCGCCATCGCCACTTGTCCCCGGATCTCCCATTGCCGCGTCGTCGGTGGCGCTGATGCTCGCATCATTTGAGCCGCTTCCTTCTGTGCCGCCGCTGCCCAAGGTACCGCAGGCGACCAGGACTCCTGTCGCAAGCACACCGCTGATGAAGAGCGTTCCGCCGATGGCACCCCATAGGCCACGCAGCGCCGATCGATTGAAAGAGTCACGCATGAACAGACCTCCCCCAAGATGTAGATAGACCGGGTTATCGTACCATCGGGCGCAAGCAGTACGATAGGGGCCCTTGGTTTCTCGCTGGGAGGGAGCAAAGCCAGAGCGGGAGGGAGCACAACCAGAATGGAAATCAGAACGGAATCTTGCCGGTGGCGATGTCTTTCCACATCACCCAGTCGCCCATGAAGCTATAGAGCGGGAACTTGAACGTCGCGGGACGGTTTTTCTCGAAGAAGAAGTGACCGACCCACGCAAACCCGTAACCCACGGCGATTCCGGCGAGCAGGCGCGACGGCTTATGGCAAGCGACAGCAGAGGCTCCTAGCAGCAGCGCGATCGAGCTGCCGATAAAGTGCAGCCTGCGGCAGGTTTGGTTTTCATGCTGTGAAAGATAGAAGGGATAAAATTCTTCGAAGCTGTCAAAGTGGTCGGGCGTGTCCATGGACGGTCATGGTAGTCGCCCCGCCGCCGCGTGTGAACCGGCTTTGTGGGGCCGAGCGATTTCCGTGGACCTTTCCGTCGGCTTGCCGTAACTAACCCGAGCCGTGGAACCAGAAAGCCTGCTCGCCAAAGAGATTGCGCGTGAAGTCGACCGTCGGCGGACCTTTGCCATCATCAGTCACCCGGACGCTGGCAAAACGACGCTGACCGAAAAGCTGCTGCTATTCGGTGGTGCCATTCAGATGGCCGGGGCTGTCAAAGCTCGCAAGGCCGCTCGTCACGCACGCAGTGACTTTTTGGCGATCGAACGGGAGCGAGGAATTTCGGTCAGCTCATCGGTGATGAAGTTCAACTACCAGGATATCGAGGTAAACCTCCTTGATACGCCGGGTCACCAGGACTTCTCCGAAGACACCTATCGCGTGCTCACCGCTGTCGATTCGGCGCTGATGGTGATCGATAGTGCCAAAGGGGTTGAAACCCAGACCCGCAAGCTGATGGAGGTCTGCCGCCTCCGCGATACGCCGATCATTACGTTTATCAACAAGCTCGACCGCGAGGGCCGCGAGCCGTTCGATCTGCTCTCGGACATCGAGTCGAGCCTGAAGATCCAGTGCGCACCGATGACCTGGCCGATTGGCATGGGCAAGCGCTTTCGGGGCACCTTCAATCTGTTTCGAAACGAGCTGCGGCTGTTTTCGGGAACCGGCTCCGAGCGAGTCCAAGATGCGGTCGTCTATCACGATTCGAGCGATCCGGCGCTCGATGCCGCGCTCGGTTCCCAGGTCGGAGATCTGCGGACCGATTTGGAGTTACTCCAAGGTGCGGGGACGCCGTTTGATAAACAGGCGTACCTGGCAGGCAAGATGACCCCGGTGTTCTTCGGGAGCGCGGTAAACAACTTCGGAATTGCCGAGCTACTCGATGCGCTGCTTGAGTTTGCGCCGGCACCTCGGCCTCGGGCTTCGACGACCCGGCTGGTGTCTCCCTACGAGACGGCGTTTTCGGGGGTGGTGTTCAAGATTCAAGCGAACATGGACCCGCAGCACCGCGACCGCATCGCCTTTATGCGGATTTGCTCGGGCAAGTTCACTCGCGGCATGAAGGTTCGTCACCATCGCATCGCCAAGGAAGTGCAGATCCAAAACGCGACCATCTTCATGGCGCAGGATCGCTCGGGTGTCGAGGAGGCCTATCCCGGTGATGTGATCGGGATTCACAACCACGGCACCATCAAGATTGGCGATACCATGAGCGACAAAGAGCCGCTCAAGTTCGTCGGTATTCCCAACTTTGCGCCGGAGCACTTTCGTCGTGTGCGGCTGCTCAACCCGATGAAGAGCAAGCAGCTCGAAAAAGGACTGCTGCATCTGGCGGAAGAGGGTGCGGTGCAGCTCTTCCGGCCGATTCGCAACAATGACTACATTTTGGGCGCGGTTGGTGTGCTCCAGTTTGAAGTGACGATTGCGCGGCTCGGCGATGAATACGGTGTCGAAGCAACCTACGAACCGGTCGAGTATGGCGCGGCACGCTGGGTCCGCTGTGATGACAAAAAGAAGCTCGAAGAGTTCCGCAGCAAAGCGGGTTCGAACCTGGCAATCGATATTGACGGGAACCTAACGTACTTGGCCGAAAACGACTGGCGACTCAACCACACCATCGACAAGTGGCCTGCCATCGTGTTTGACCGCACCCGCGAACACGTCTAGCGCCGAGGCGACCGAGGCCGCCCCGTGCGAGTTCCGCAGCCGCCCAAAATTCTCGTATCCACCGAAGCCTCCCTCGGCGAGGACTGTCTGAGCACGGGGCGGCCTCGGTCGCCTCGGCGCAGGCTAGTCCAACGTGGGCTGGCGCTGCCGTGACAAAAAGACGGCCATCGCGGCGGTGATGACGGCGGCCATGGCGTAAGGCAGCGGTGGGAACCAGTCAAACAGGGCACCTGCGAGAATCGGCCCGATGGCGCGAGACATCGAGCCAAGCGATTGACTGAAGCCGAGCGTCCCGCCCTGCTCGGTAGCAGAGGCGGCTCGGGATAGTAGCGTCGAGAGACTCGGAGCGAGCAGTCCTTGGCCAATCGCAACAAGCAGCAGCGCGGCCATCATCAGGCCACGGTTTGGCATCCAAGGAATGGCGAAGAAACCGAGCGTCAGGATCGCGAAACCGACGGTGCCAATGGCAACCTCGCCAAACCGTTTCGCCAGGGGTCCGATGAAGCCGCCCTGCACGATGGCGATGACGATGCCAATGGCCGCAAACAACCGGCCCATGGTCTGCTCGGAAAAGCCGTAACGCTGCTTGGCAAACAGGGCGAAGGTTGACTCCATGGACACAAATGCCAGCGTCGACAGCATCGTAATCAGCAGCAGAGGGCCGACCACCGGACGGGACAGCGCCGCATTGAGCGACGCAATCGACAGTGGCACGCGTTGACTCTTGCCACGAGCGCTTGGCGGTAACGACTCACGTAGCGCAAACAGCGCGAGGAGCAGGTTGGCAGCGGACAGCGCGGCGGCGACAAAAGCGGCCGTTGAAAAGCCCCAGCGTGACAGCTCGGCCCCGACAAACGGACCAAACACAAACCCCATCCCGATCGATGCCCCGACCAGACCCATGTACTTGGTCCGTTCCGCAGGCAGTGTGACGTCGGCCACATAGGCTTGCGCGGTGGCGATGCTGCCGCCAAACAGTCCGGCAAAGGCGCGGGCAGCCATCAGCGTATACAAGGTATCGGTCAGCCCAGTCGCCAGCAGCGACAAGGTCGAACCGAGTAGACACACCAGCAGGACCGGACGACGGCCGATGCGATCCGACAAGCGGCCCAGGATCGGCGCTCCGATGAGCTGGGCGATCGAAAAGCACGCGAAGAGCAGGCCAATTTGTTTGCCGTGCGCACCGAAGTGCATCGCATAAAACGGCAACAGCGGCAGGATCAGCCCGAACCCAAGCAGATCCAGAAACACCGTCAAATACACGACCACCAGCGACGCCAGCGTTCGTGGTGGCGGCGCACCCGGTGGTCCAGAATCCAATGGAGAGGTCACGACAGCAGTTCCTTCTAACGGTCAAGCGTTTGCGAGCGAAAGTCGGAACGCTATATACGCCAGGATCGCAGGTTACGGGGTGAGCTTTGGGAGTGGACTCGGTACGAGTTCGCGGACCAGGGCAGTGGTGCCGGCGGCTTCGATCGTGGAGCCGACCCGCAGTGGGGCAAGGGTGCAGCGGCGCAGCTTGTGACCATCGAGCGTGACCTCGGCGGACCACATCCCCACGTGGAGCAGTGGCGTGCCATTTGGATGCCACAGCACGGTCATGTCGATGAGCAGCTCATCGCTGGTGGGCCAGTCGACTTCGCTCTGTGGGGTGGTTCCGAGGCGGGTGGACTCACCTTTTAAAAAGACCTCGCGTGGCCCTTCGGAATCGGTATCTGCCTCGCTGGACTCGGTCATCGCGAGCACGATCCGGCGCTCGCTTTGCTGGGCCTTGGCGGGTGGTGGCGTCTTGAGATCGACATGCAGGAGTAGTTCGCCAAAGCAAATGCGGTCACCGTGAAGCAGCTCGACGGGAGCGGTCAGTCGCAGATAGTTTACGTACAGGTTGTGCTGCGCCAAGGTTGGGATCAGCGTCGGCTTTTTTCCCCGTCGTTCGATGGCAAAGCAAAGCGATGGCAACTGCGCGTCCGAGAGCACGATGTCCGAGCCCTTGGCGGAGCCCACCTCGACGCGGCTGCGCGGAAACCACTGCCACCTGGGCGGGGCATCACCATCGAAAATGAGCAGTCCCAGCGGTGGTGGCGGCGGCTCGGCGGGGCTAATGATCTCTCGTACTTCGATCTGGGCTCCCCCGAGCGTGAGTAGGTCGCCTTCCGAGAGCACCGTGCAGCTTATCACCGGCTCACCATTGCGCTCGATCGGGGCCGAGTACTTGTGCACCAGCAGGTGAGGCATACCCGCCGCCGACCAGAAGATCACCGCCTCGACCGGATCGGAAACGAGCAGCCGACTTTGCTTCGCTTCCCCGATATAGATGTCGCTGGCAGTGCCCTGGCACAGTCTCAGCACGGCGTGGGTGCAGTCGACAGTATGGGGACTGCCGCCCGGCTCCGTAACCCGCAGCGTCAGACGGCGCTCGGCCCCGCTTGGATAGGACAGCTCGGGCTGCTGGAACAGGACTTTTACGACCTGGCCCCCCACCTCGATGATGTCGCCCGAGGACAGCGGCAGCGGTCTGGAAACCCGACTTGAGTTTAGGAAGGTGTCACTTTGGCCGCGCAGTGGAAACAGAAACAGCGTGCCCACGTGCCATTCGAGCGAGCACTGTCGCCGGCTCAGCAGCAAGTCGGTGGGCACCGAAAGCTCACAGTCATCGCCACGGCCCAATCGGATGCAGGGAAGGTCGAAGCTGAAACGACGAGCCGAGTCAGTTGCCCCTCGACTTCCTACCTCAAGGTCAATGCGCATGATGGATAGCTTGCGATGTTACACCGGGTTTTTGCGGCTGCGGCGAAGCAGTGCGAGTCCAAGTAGCAGGGTGGCGGCGGTGAGCTGGGCAGCGGCTGGGCCGGTGGACTGACCGACGTTACAGCTACAGCCGGTGGCGGTCACATCGACCGGATCGGGATCGGGGTTGAAGCCGCCGTCATTGGTACCGCCGGTCGAGTTTGGTACACACTGGTTGGCCGTGCAGGTCGCGGTGGCGTCGCAAGTTCCACAGACGCTGCCGCAGCCATCGTCACCACACTGCTTGCCTCCGCAGCTCGGAGTGCAGCCGCAGCTCGGTGGAGGGCTGGCCGAAAAGTCTGAGCCATCCGTCGCGCAGCCGGTTCCGACGAAGTAGGCACCGGTCTGCGGGAACATCACCGCAGCTCCTGCGCTGTCTTTGAACTCGAAGCGATAGCGCTTGCAGGTGGTCCCGAGTCCCGTGAGGGTGGTCGAGTACGCGCCACTTTGGGCGGTGCCAAATTTCATCGTCATCGCGGTGCAGGTGCCTTCGACGTTGACGAGAGCTTGGCTCGGTGCGGCTGCGTCCTTCCAGTTGACCCACATGTCGATGCTGGCACCGCTCTGGGGATAGTGCGAACCGGAAGGGATCTTGTAGCTGCCCGCTGCCGCGCCGCCGAAGTCACCCACGGACGCTCCGGCATCGGTGACGCCCGTTCCGATAGATGGCCCCGCCTGAAGGATGTTGTAGCGGTGGCCGTTCTGCGAGTTGTAGCCGCAGGTCGACACCGTGGTGGGCTCGTACAGCCACAGGTAATAGGCCGACTTGGGATCGGTTGGCGAAGCGATGATTTCGCCGCTGGTGTTGGTGCCAAACAGGGACACGCGGGCGTTCCAGGCCGTCGCAGTTCCGGCGGTACAGGCGCAGCTTGCCGCGCCCTTACAGGACGTGGGGTAAATCGACGAGATGCTGCTGACCACTTGGCACTTCGAGTCATGGGCGAAGTAGCCCTGCTGTTTCATCTCGTCCGAGTGAAAGCGGGCCGCCCGTCCCAGGTTTAGGTCGAAGTAAAGCGGCGCAATCGGCTTGTAACAGGTTTTCTCCAAGCAGTTTGCCGCAGGACAGGCCGCCAGATCTGCCGCTGGATCGACGCGGGAGCGGTTCATAAACTCGTGCAGCGTGCGTTCCCGCCAGTTTGGAAAGCCACCCACTGATTCACCGACAGCAAGTGCCGATGAGGATGTCATCGCGACAATTCCAAGGCCAAGGCACGTTGAAATAAGTGTCCGCATGGATTCCCCCCCGTGGTTTGCGAAGCCAGTAGTAGTCTACTTGCGGCCGGGGTGGTCGAGTGAGAAGAACTCGCGGCTGACGTTGGCGTGGAGGTGGTTGAGGCAGCCGACCTTGCAGGTGCTGCAGACGTCTCCCGCAAAGCCGGCCAGGCGGGTTAGCACCGCCGAAGACAGTAGACCTGCCAGCGAGCGCGAAACCTTCATGGTCTGCTCCACGAGCCGTGACGACTGAGTGAGCAAGCGCGACAGACTGGGGCCACGTTGCCGAATGAGCTGATCACGAAACGCGACCGCCAGCTCGAACGCGGTCTGCTGTTGAAGCTCGAAGCGCGGCCACTCTTCTGACGGTGAGCAAGACAACGTGGCCACGATGGTCTGCAGCGCCTCGTCCGCGTAGTCGAGCGCCAGCAGGTCGTGCGAGGTCGGTTTTTCCACTCCGGCAAAAAAGCGGCTCTTTAACTGCTGTCGCCAAGACAGCCGGTCCGCACTGACCAGAGATGAGCCTTTACCAGACTGCGCATGCGTGAGTGCTCCATCGGCCAGTCCTCCAAGCCACTCGATCGTATGCTGCGCCATAATCTGCACCAGGCGGCTGTGCGCGAAGTCTTTCTCGACGTCGGCAGCCGCGAGCAGACACAGCTTGGCGGGCTCCGGCTCACCCGCGATCACGTAGTAGCGGGCCATGTGACGGGCCATGCTGCTGAGCCGCTGCTTGGTCGTTGGATTGTGCGAAAGCGCGGTTGCCATAAGCTGCCACCGTGGCACCGACTTGGTCGCAGTCGCCGGAGGAACGTCCATTTTGTTTGTTTTTCGGGTCCGTGGGGCGGCTTTGGGCGAAGGAGCCTTGTCGAGTTCGCTCTGGGTAAACCGCCAACCATCACCAAACTCGGGCCGCGAGAGCAGCGCTCGCAGTGCGGTGAGAGTCAGTCGCCCTGCCACCTCCGGAAGATGGAGTGGTTCCGACGCAAAGCGAGACAGAAAGCGCAGTGCGGTCAGCGCTTCGACGGGCACCTGTCGGCCGCCCAGCAGGGTCTTTTCTGCCGCGTTTTCGACGAGCGGCATCAGCTTGGCAATCGGAGCCTCGATAAAGCGCGTCCCACTTTCGCTGGCAACCTCCTGGCAGAGACTCCGAGCGCGTTCGGACGACTGACCGGTGAGCACGTAACCGGAGCGAACCTCGCCGCTGACATGCAGACACACCACCGCCAGCGTTGTCGTTTTGTCCGGGTTTTCGCGTCGCGCCACGATCACATAACAGCCGAGTGTGTCGCAGCCTGACACAAAACCCACCGCCTCCGTGGCCTTGGTCTTGTGATCGTCGAGCAGCCTCGTGCGAAGTCGGAGCAGCGCGCCCTGGAGCAATCGCTGTTGCGAACGTTCCGTCACCTCGGCACGGACCGACTCAAGCAACGTCACGGCGTCCTCATCGCCTTGCAGAAGCAGCGTCTCGACGATTTTGGGCAACAGCAAGGCCAACGATTTGTTACGCAGCAGTGCTTCGTACGCCACGCTGGCAGCGATCCCCGCTCCGATCCGCCAGCGGTCTAGCTCGTCGAAGAGGAGCATCATCATGTCACCGGGAATCGCGCTGAGCATTGTCGCGAGCCCCTCGCCCTCGGCTGGATCGGACTCAATTCGGATGAGCGCGTCGGACAGAGGCTGGGCGATGATCTGCAGCATCTCATCGGGCGTGAGCTGCTCTTGTAGTCGTGGCGCAAAGCTGGCGTCCTCCGACAGCAGGATGCCCATCGCACAAGAGCGGGTCCGCAGATCGAGTGCGCCATCCCCCACCAGCCCGAGCAGCGATTCGGCCTCGCCGCCCAGTCCAAGAATGTGAAACAGATCGCCGTACAACTCGACATCGGTCGACTCGACTTGGCCGCTGCGCATGCGATCGAGCAAGTATTTGCGGGCTTCCAGTGCGCTCGCCACTCCGAGCCGCTGCTGTAGATCGGCATGGCTCACCGGTGGATGCACAAAGAGGTCGGCGATGATCTGCTTGGTTCGCGCCGTGCTCGCCCACGACGTCTTATTGTCCTTACGAGGCATATGGCGGCCCTTATAACATGGCAGAGTCAGGTGGTAGATTGACGAGTGACCGTCAGCTTTGAAACACTTATGCAAGGGTTTCTACAGATGATTTTCTCGAAGAGAACCGTAGGGATTGCTGGCGGCGTGACCTTGTCGCTTGTGGCGTGTCAGAGCGGGCCGTCCGTGTCATCGCCGGGCCTGGCTGGTCCCGAGACGATTGGAGCGACCGTGGCCAAGCTCACCAACGAGGCTGCGGCTCTGCCTCCGCTGCTGCGGACGCGCTGGGCGGTCGAATACACTGCGTCGGTGGCACAGCTTGTGCCGATCTCGCCGCGGCGACTTGTGCACTCTATCGATCGTCGCGTCTATCTAACGGAAACGGAGGCACGCAATCAAAAGGCCGGCCTGGCTGGAACCGCCGTCGAAGTCGTCGACGAAGCAGGCTATTACGTGGGCAGCCTCGGGTCACCGCTGTTTCACGCCCGGCTCATCGATATCGTGGCCGATGGACAGCTTGCCAAGCTGGCCGGGAAGCGCAGCCTGGATTTGTACGCGGGGTCGATCGGGCCACTGAAGCTGATGGCCGGCGCGGGGTTGGACGCAGTCGGGATTTCTTCCTCTCCGAAGCTGCGAGCGCTCTATGCTCACGTCGGAGACCAAGGCCCGGTGCGGCTGCCAGGCCGTGATGTAAGCGGCCGCGTGACGTTTCTGTATGGGAATTTTCCCGCTGATCCGGCGGTGCGGGCTCAGGTCGGCAGCGGCTACGAGTTTGTGCTCGCCAAAAATGTCCTAAAGCGAGGCTACATCCATCCGACGAGCGATGTGCCGCCCGAAAGCCTGATCAACTTGGGTCTGCCCGATGCCGACTACCTGCGGAGCTTGCTGGCTACGCTGCGACCGGGTGGACGGCTGCTTGTCTACAACGTCTGTCCGAGTCCCAGCCCGGCGGTCTACGATCCCGATAGCGACTGCCGCAGCCCGTGGAGCCGCGCCGACTGGCAAGCCGCCGGATTCATCGTGCGGGACTTCGAGCGCAACGACACCGAGATCGCTCGTCAGTACGCCACCGCGCTCGGCTTTGATAAGCCGCCGCTCTCCATTCGTATCGACGATCTCTACGCGGTCTATTCGCTGTTCGAAAGGCCCTAATCCCTATTCCTTCCAGTTTCACAAACCTCCCGGACATTCGAAAGATACTGACTCTGGATCGGAATGTGAGTCCGCGATCCAGGAGAACCGAGAAGGACCAGAGGCTCCCGTCCGTCCTGCGCAGCGTGATACGATTCGGACCGTGCCAAGCAAGCTGCCGGTGATCGTCGTAGGGGCTGTGTGCATCTGTCTGTTGGCGATGGGTCTGTGGGGAACCTGGGCCATCATCGCGCCGCAGCGTTGGCTGCTGCATGCGATGCATCGACAACTGGGGGACTGGGGACTTGCCATCTTGGCGGTGTCGGTCGTGAGTTCGCTTTTGTTTCGTGGACTGCTGTTTGCGGCGAAGCCTTCACAGAAGCTGCGAGCGCTTCAGCCTGAAATCGACGCGATCAAACATCGCCATCCAGCGGATCTGGAGCGACAGAGACACGAGATCTATTCGCTCTACAAAAGAGAAGGAATTCCTGATTGGAGGCTGATGCTCCCAGGGCCGCTGCTACTCATCGCTGGCTGGCTGCTGGTTGCGTTCTACATCGCGCTGTGGAGGATGTCCGAGCTTCACGGTACTCCGTTTCTGTGGATTCCCGATCTGAGCGCCCGCGATCCGCGCTACCTGTTGCCTGTCATGAACCTGCTACTATCGGTGACGGTCGCGGTAAGTGAGCCTACGGATCCAACGAAACCGAAGAAGAACCAGTTGATACTGTCTGCACTGGCTGCCTGTGTGGTCTTCCTGTTTCCCGCAAGCTTTGTCCTGTTTGGGAGTGTCTCACACGTCGTTTCCATCCTACGCAATCTGTGGAGACGGGTTGCATCCTGAGGCGATGGAAACACGTCTAGAACTTCGCAGAAGTGACAATGAGCAGCCGAACTCCGCAGTCGTTCTGTTCTTGGTTATTAGTCTCGAACCCAGACCCGGACGTGGGGGATGCAGTGTGCTTCGTTGTTGGCCATAAAGCAGTTGTTGATGCCCGCCATTGCCGTCGGTGTGCAGCTCACGCCGGTAGACCATCCGCCCTTGCAGTCATGGCTGGACCAAAGCGGCGTAAACATGCGGGTACAGTCGTTGCCGGTGTTTTGGAAGTCCTTCAGGTCTGCGTTACTGCTATTAAATGCACCAAGTCCGAGCGGACTGGCTGAGACGTTCACCGAGCCGCTCAGTGTGCTCGCTGCATTGCCTCCACATCCATGGCGATTATCGGAAAAGAGGCTCCACTTGAACGTGGTGGCAGCATTGGGGCGAATCTTATAGTCGTCATTGAATCCGCTGTCGCGATGGACCTTCAGGCTGCTGTTCCACGCGTTGAAGTTGGGATTCCCAACAATGGCCGCCACGGTGGCCGCGTCAAGGTATGCCACGGTGTTGGTGGTGGGGTTGTTCATGAGTTCATTGGCGGTTCCTTCCCCGGCGTCGACCCAGCTCCAGCCTTCACGGCCCTTGCCCACCAAGGTCCAGCCTCCGCCATCGGTGGTCATGTCACACAGAACCTGAAGCGGAGCAATCGGTCCGGCCGCATCCGGATCGATCGTGTACTTTCCGTCGGAAGCGGTAGGATTTGCCGCCAAGAGCTCCTTGCAACTCGTGGCATACTGGCAGCTCCCCTGCTTACACAGGCTGGTGCTACAGTCTGCGCCGATCGTGCAGCTTAACCCAAGGCTGCAGGGATTGCAGGTGCCGCCACAATCCACATCGGTTTCGGCTCCATTTTTCACCGTGTCGGTGCAGCTTGCCGCCGTGCAGAGTTTGGCAGAGCAGACTCCGCTCGCGCAGTCCGAAGCGGCTGTACATACTTTGGTGTCCGGACACTTGGAGCAAGTTCCGCCGCCACAGTCCACGTCCGTTTCTGCTCCGTTTTTCACCGTATCTGTGCAGGAGGGTGCAGAGCAGACCTTGTTTGTGCAGGCGCCGCTTCCACAGTCCGTTGCCGCAACACAGGCTTTCTTGTCGACACACTTGGAGCAGGTGCCGCCACCACAGTCCACATCCGTTTCTGCTCCGTTCTTGATTCCATCGGAACAGGTCGGGTTCGGTGTTGGCATGGTCTCTGCCGGGTTGCTGCTACACGAGGCAACCCCTACAAGGAGTAGACCTCGCATGACATGGTGAAGGCCAAGGCGCTGGATGCTCATTGGTAAATCCCCCTCTGGTGGTCAGGACGCAACTGTTGCGTCTATCCCATCGCATCATAGCCGCTTGGATCGAGCCGACGGCAGCAAAACCAATTTGCCACGAATTAAGCCAGCTTATCCCTCCTTTCCGAAGGATGAGCTGACTTGGGAGTCGTATCGTGGGGGGACCGAGTTTAGTGACTAGCGGTGGCAGTGGCGGGGCGCGAAAACAGGTCGAGAATTCGCCGTCCGACTTGTTTGACGCCGTGCAGCGGATCTTTCATGTACGGCGCGACCTCGTGAACCAGGTCCGATGCCGTTGTGGTAACGCGGTGGCTGGGCCAGAAAAATGGGCTGGCAAAGCGGCCATGCTTGGACATGAACACGCGCAGCTCAGCGGGCGTGATTCCGTATTCGTTGCATGTCGCTTCGAACTCCGCACGGGCGGTGGCGCGAGCTTTGAACAGCATCATTTGCACGCGGCTGTACACGTTCACCGCGCCGTCGCCTGATGTCTCAATCGGCAGGAAGATGGCATCTGGCCACTTTTCGGTCACGTACGACTGCACGCCATCCGACACGCCCGACGATGGCATACAGCCAAATGGTTTGACCGACAGCGTCATCGTGGACTTCTTGTGCTTGACGTTCATTACCAGCTTGCCGACTTCCATGTGGCCTTCGCCGCCGCGGAGGTGGTTGTTGTAGAGCTCCCGCGCTTCCTCGGCCACTTCGTCCATGTTGGGCATGTAGTAGTCGTGCAGGCCGAGTATGCCGGCGATGCTCTTAAAGATCAGGCGCAGCCCTTTGTCGGCCACCCACAACATCGCCAACTTCTGCCGCACGTTTACGCCGACCAGGCCTTTGTTGGCGTTGTCGTCTTGGCGCAGCACCATGCGCTGGCGTGTATCCCACGCATGTTCCCAGATGTTGTATAAGACCCAGTTGGTGACGATCTGGATGTCGACTTCGGCCCCCTCTTGTTCTAGGAAGCGCTGTAGGCCGTAGTTGCCATCGCCCTCGGTGGTCATCGCCCAGAATTCCCCGATCACGGCGACCTTGGGTTTGACCTGCGTGCGATCGACTGCAACGGCACGTAGTATGCGGCGGCATTTGAGCAGCGCGACCAGGGGATTCGATCGCGTGCGCAGCATCTCCGCCAGCGTACGTTTGCTTTCCTCGAGCGCCCGGTCCGTCGTTCCCTTCTCTAGTTCATAGGGACGCATCCGATAGCCGATGGCGTTTACGGCATCGCCAACCATGATGGTAAACAGCAGAGAGATGAAAAACTGGGGGTTCAAATCGAGCCCAGGATCATCGCCCGTTACCTGCTTGAGGCCGCCTTGCTGCTGAAACAGCATGACGCGGAATCCATCAAAGCCGGCATCGCGCAGCGCCTTGCGATATTCGGTGACGTAGCTGCCGAAACGACAGGGGCCGCAGGCACCCGGCATCACGAACAGATAGCCATCGACGATTTGCTTGGCAGAAAGACCCTGCGCTTGCAAATCCTGCAGGCGCTTGACCAAGTTGCCGACGTTAAAATAGGTCGGGTTGCACTGGCCACGGTTCCCAAACTCTTTGCCAAGCTGCAGAGCCGAGGAGTCGGGATTGTCCAGCGTTTCGACGTTGTAGCCCAGGCCGGCCAGCGTCGCCGAGATCAGGTAGTCATGTGCAACAGTCAGTCCACCCACAAGGACAGTGGTCTTGGGACGCTGCGCCCGCGTAAAGTGTTGCGGATTGGCGTCGCTCCAGTGCTCGGTCGCCTTGTTCAGACCCAAGGCAGCGCGCTGTTCGGCCTCGAAGCGGCTTAGCTCCTCTTCGATGGCTAGCTCATTCTCGCTCTTCTGCGGCTTGAGATTGTTGATGACAGGAAGCGTCCTGCGGCCCGGCGAGTTGCTCGCCGTCTGTCCACCCCGTCCTTCGAGATCCGCACGCTGCATGGCCGGCTCCTTTGGTGAAAGTGTGTACGCCCAGACCTGCTTGGGCTGGTCCCGATCGGTCCTGTTCCTATCGATGCATCCAGTAGACCACATGTAGCTTCACTAACACAGGGGGTCAATTCACCCGACAACGAGTGAACGAGTGCACGATAGGAGTCCGCCTGCACCGCCGACAGTTCCTCACGCGGTACCACAGCAACACTCGGCCAGCCGCGCCCCGCAGGGCTGACCAGCACGATCAGGAAAATTCGCACCGGTAGATTGTACCCGACCTGCCCGCTCCGTCGCAAAGGAGATTTCTTGCGCCGCGAGTGGTGGCTTTCGACAACCGACGCCTGACTGCGGAACGCGTGCGCACCAAGCCAGCGTGGCTATCAGTTGGCAAGAGAAAAGAGTCTTTTCATAGTATTCATATTCATCTCTTGTCGTCGGTATGGCTCCATTTAGGAACAAAACAAACCCCACTTTGGTGAGACTTTTGTCACTTGGGAGGCTTGACATAGGGGCACCGGGAGCCCCACCATGGCGCATGGCTAGAAGGGATACTCCCGTCGGCCACTTGACCTCCTTTCTTAGGAAGGATGCTCCCATGTTGAAGACCCTTTTCGCTTCGATGGCCACACTGGTTCTGTTCACCTCATCACTGGCTTTTGCGGACACTGCCTGTAAGAAGGATGAAGACTGCAAGGGCGCAGAGGTATGTATCCTCGCTCTCAAGCCACCGGTCTGTAAGCCCCCGCAGCCCGCAGGAAAACCATGCAAGCGCGACAAGGTCTGTGCCTCGGGAAAGTGCGAGCTGCCCGCAGGCAAGGATGCCGGCACCTGTAAGTAACGTGCCGCAGTCCCCACTACCACACGAAGTACCCACAAACTGCGCGGTGGTGTGAGGAAAGACCGATAGAGATACCCGTTTCAACGCCACAGGCAAGCCAGCGGGTTCCCTTCAAAAGCAGATCTAGGAGACTCGCCCGGTCCCGTTGGGAATCCGGCAGTGCACGTAGTCAGAGATCCGTCGCACTGGGGCTCTCCCTACCGGGGCAGCTCAGCGCTTCGGACAGAGGGCCGGGCTACCACGATGACATTCCCTTCTGGATCTGCAAAATACGCAGCATCGTCTCCCCATGGTCGTGGGCTCATGGGGCTTAGCAATCGCGCACCGGCTTGCTCCAAACGGTTCATGATCGTCTCCGGATCGTCCGTCTGAAAATACAGTTCTGTGGCGGATGTATGCCCTTGAGGCGGGAATCCGGCGCGAAGACCAGTATTTCGGGCGAAGCCTTCATGATGGTACAGACCGAGGCGCTGGCCAAACGGCATCTCCAGCTCTACGTAGACCGGAACCTCGACCCGCACCAACCAGCCAAAGACTTCACGGTAGAAGGTCACGGCCCTTAACAGGTCATGCACCGCCAGGATGATCAGGACCAATTTCGGCGACGAAGACATCTGCCACCTATATCATCTATCATCAGTTAGGGCGGCCAACGCTGCGCGCCGTTAGAGTAGACGCTTTTGGAAGGAGAGCCGCTGGGAAGACACGAATCCAAACCTGTATAGGAATCGCAGCAGTCCGAAGTTGTCACTGCTTACTTCCGTTTCGATGGTTTCCACGTGAAGCGCCGATAGGTTATCGATCAGTTGGGTGAGAATCGCCACACCGAAGCCCTGGCTAGCATACGCAGTGGCGACTCCAATGGTATGCAGCGAAGCGGTGGGTTCGACGCGGCCCTCTGAGCCAAAGTCGACTCGGGCCATGGCATATGCGACCACCTGTCCATCGCACTCTGCCGCCAGCGAAATGCAGATGGCAGACTCGCTCAGTACTTCGTCAAAGCGTCGCTGAAAGTACTCCGTCCGATCAAGCTGAGTGAGATCCCGATCGATCTGTACCACTGCATCAAAGTCTACTTCGCGAAGGTTGCGGATCAGCTTGGGGCTCTGCTCCAGAACCGTCTCGGTATCGGGTAGCGACATGCGCTGTACAGGTCTTTCCAGTACCAGGCGAGGGCCGAGCAAGAACTCCGCACTGGCCGCGAATCTCAGCATCGCGTGGTTTCGCCAATCCACATGAAGGACCAGCAGTTGCACGCCTCGCGCTCGTAGCAAATCGGTCAGCTCTGAAACGAGTCGTTGACCTAGCCCGCAGTGGCGAGCCTCCGGAGCGATAGAGATAGACTCCAGCACCACGGCAGATTCCTTACGACCGAATTCCCCACCCACCTGGCGAGCCAGCAGAAACCCGATCAGAGTTCCAGCAGAGCTGGTGATCGCAATCTGCAAGTGACGCTTCGGATGACGGAGTGCCGAAAGGAGTCTCCTTTCGAAGTAACTTTTTCGGGCGCTTCCTGTGATTGCGCGATCCAGTGCGACAACCGAGTGTAGATCGGACGCAACCAACGGACGGACCACAGCACTAGAAAACGAGACGGTGTGTTGGGACATGAGCGCTTGTCTCCAAAAATCGACGCCACGTTCAGAGTGAAAGAGCCGCGAGCGGCGCACCGCTTAGACGCTGAAGCTTCTCGACGCGGTAGGCACCCCACAGAGCGGCTCCCAAGGCACCCGCATAGACGGAGTCTGGATGGGTCCGAACCTCCACCGCGAGTGCCTCACCTCCCTTTTCATGCGCCTGTTTCTTCAGTGCTTGCTTAAGACATGCAACGATTCCAACATCCGCTGCAAGTCCCCCAGTGAGTAGGATTACACCTTGCGCTTTGGAGTTCTTGAGCAGCTTGGCGAATCCCGCTGACATCGACTCATGAATCCCGCGAAGAATATTCGGCGTGGTGATGCCGCGTGACACCATGTTGATGACATCGGTCTCTGCCAGCACCGCACAGATACCGGAGACCTTTTCAGGCTGATCTCCGCGCACAGAGAGAGTTCCTACCTCATCCAGAGTAACCCCCAGATAGCGGGCGATGTTCTCTAAGAACTGACCACTTCCCGACGCACATTGGCTGGTCATTCTGTAGTCGAGCACCCGCGCACGATCGTCGAAACGAATGGCTCGCGCATGCAAAGCCCCCGCATCCAGCGCTGCACGTGCTTCTGGGTCCAAAAAGATCGCACCGCGAGCATGGGCCGTCATTCCGTAAAAGTGTCCGGTGCGGAACGTGACCATCTCCCCTTCTCCGGTGGTCGCCGTATAGTGGAGTTGGTCTGCGTGAAGCTTGGCCAGCGACAGTGCGCGCTGCCAAGCCTGTTCGAGCACCAGCTTTTCTTCGCGCCGCCGGGTCCGCTCGATCACTTGCGACAGAACCTGCGCCCCACTGCGGGATCGACCAGAGCCGCGAGGACTGCGAACAATCGCTACCTTGACCGCACTGGAGCCAACGTCGATTCCTGCGCTGTAGATCATGGGGAACCTCCCACGGAAGAACTCATCGGCGATGCACTCTCTGTACGAGACTCTGACTCTGCTCGCAGAGCAAAGTGCGCTGCACCAAGTGCCCCCGTATAGATCGAGTCGGGTGATATATTAAGCTTCCGGTCTCCGTAATTTTCGGAAACCAGCTTGCGCAGTGCCGCCACCGCTGCTTGGTTGTTGGCCACGCCACCTGTGAAGGTGAACTCGTTGGACACGCCTCCTGATCGGGCCAGCAGTGCCATCGCCCGCAGGATGATGGCTCGGTGCAGTCCAGCCAAGATGTCCTAGCGTCGTTGTCCCATCGTCAAGCGATCGCGCAGCTCTGCCCCCGCAAAGACAGTACAAGTTGAGTTGATTTTGACATGACGAGTTGAGTTCATCGCCATCGGTCCCAGCTCATGCACACCCAGGTTCATCTCATCGGCGATGTAACCCAGATAGCGCCCACAACCTGCTGCACAGCGATCGTTCATCTGGAAACTGGTCACGATTCCTCGTGCATCGACCTGTATGGCTTTGGTGTCTTGTCCACCAATGTCCAGCACGGTGGCTGTGCCGGGAAAGCTGATATTTGCACCCAGTCCGTGACACAGAATCTCGGACCGAATCATCTCTTTGGGAAACGGCAGTCGCTGTCGGCCATATCCGGTTCCGATGGCACGCAGTTCGGTCAGCGGAATCGCTGCGGCCCGCGCAACGGCCTGCGCATAGGAGTCCGCCAGTCCCGCATTGTCACCGTCGATACAAGCGCCAAGTGCGGTTCGGATGTTTCCCTCGAAGGTCAGATCCATTCTCTGGTTTTCGACCAAGATGATCACCTTGTCGAAGATGCTCATCAGCAGCTCGAACGGAATCGACTCTTCGGCAACGCTCTCTGCCAAGCGTGAATACTCGCTGGATGCTTGGTCGCGAAAAAAGTCAGACTTCTTCCCCGCATTCAGACGTGGTCGCCGAATTCCCTCCTCCATCGTCTCAAAGATGTGAATCAACTTCTGATTGAGTGCATGCCCGATGTCTCGGTAACGATCCGTTGCCGCTTCCTCGATAGACTTATCGCGCAGCAAGTGCAGCTGGGACAGAAGTTGCTGCTTACGGAACTGCGTCAGGAGTCTTTTGCGAAAGCCGCTCGACTGCTTGTCTCCTTCGCTCAGGCGACTCAGCTCGCGATCGATGAGCGTGAAGCGGGCACCAATGAACGCTTCATCACGAGCGATCTCCGCAGCCAAAAAATAGTTCGATCGGCTGTTGGTGATCCCTCGTCCCAGAATGTCGCCACGCTCATCTAGCAGCACCGCCTTGGTGGTGGTAGAGCCAAGATCAATTCCACAAAAGACGTTCATGGCAAAACCTCCAGCCGACGCACACCGTCACCAAGGGACGCAGAACAGGTGGTCCCTCCTTTGCGTTTCTGCTCGATCATTTGCAGATAGCTTTCCAGACGGTTTTTGATGTTCGCAGCCGAGAAGTAGCGTGGGTCGACCAAGTCGGTCTCGACAAAGCCAGCCGGCTTTCCGGTCCGTTTCTCGACCTCTCGCATCATCATGAGCTGCCCTGCGGAGAAGCTGTTGCAACTCTTGATCGAGTTGATCAAAAGTCCGTCCGCTTGATACTCTGTAACGTACTTGCACAGGAGGTCAATCCGCGACGGCAAGTTGAGGTTGGTATAGCAGCCACCGCAGTAGTCGGCGAGCGTCTCTAGGGGTCGCTCGGGATCATGACGGAATCCCAGATCGTAGACACCGCCGACCCTGGTGTAGGTGCTGGCGACCACCACGGCACCCTCATCATAGAACATCTTCCAAAATTCATTAAAGTGGGTCCAGTTCGGTGGTCCTTCCACGACCAAGCGATACTTCTCGCTACCCATTTGCCCTTCTGGGGTGACGGGTCCAAGTCCCTTTTCGATGCGGTCCTTCACCTCTGCGCGGAGCAGTCGATAGTAGTCGATGGCATCTTCGGTGCCACGGAAGGCAGTGAAGATCGGACCGATGTAATAGACGCCGCCAAAGTAGCCATCGATTGGCGATGGCCGGTGCCGCGCAGACTCGAGCACCCACACCAAGTCGTCTTCAGCACGAGCGGAGCGACGCAGATACTCCTTGAGCCGGTCCTCATCGTAGGTCTTTCCGCTGAGCTGTTCGAGCTTGGGAATCAGCTCCCCCTTGATCTGATCGACTACGTACTTGCGCATGTCCGGCGTCATCGTACCGTCGCCCTGATAGGGAACATGCAGCATCACCACCGGACAGTCATATTCACGTTTCAGTAACTCGAACCACTTCATGAAAGTGAAGCAGCCGGTATAGGACAACAGCAACAGGTCGGGAGGAGGAAGCTTTTCCCCCGTCGGACCGATGTTACCCGACTTGAGCATTCCGATGTCGCTCTTGACATAAGCACAGACATCTTCGGAGTGCCCGTACTTTTCGGCTTCGGTGACGTACGCGCCGGACTTTTTTCGCATTCCGGACTGAAGGGCGTTGATCTCTGGATACACGGGCAACAGATCGAACGACAGCAGCAGCTCGGTTAAGTTCCCCGGCACGAACGTGTAGACGACCTTGCGCCCCGACTCTTTGGCGGTTGCCAGCTTCGAGAAGTGACCGGCGATCATCTCCTTCTGCTTGAGCATGCTCTGGTCTTTGATGGTGTCGTGGCTCATGACTCACTCCAGAGTTTGATCGAATCGGCAAACGTACCGGCCTGCTCCCGGATGACCTGGAACTGGCCCAGGTTTTCGGAGTACTTGAAAGCAGTCCACGGAACCCCGGCACGGTCGAGGGCCTGCGTCAACATCGGTTGTTCGAGCAGCGCAGGATCACAGAAAGAAGGAGCCGCAAACACCACTCCTTCTGCGCGTGCTCCTTCCACCAAGCGCCGCAGGGGAATCGTGCGATCGATCGTTGGTTCGTACTTCACGGCAGTGGTGATGGAGTGTTGCAAAAAGGCATCGGAGAGAGCCTCAATCGGATCGCCAGCGAGAGAGACATCTTGCTCCAGCCAGCGCCGTCCGATCGACATATCGTCCCAGACAATGTAACAGCCAGCCATCTCTAGCGTGCGGATGAGTCCAAGAGGCGGCTGTTCGCAGAATGCTCCAGTCAGCAGCACTCGGGCGTTGTCTCGCATCGGGCGGTCTGCTTCCTTCACCGCTGCGACATAGTTGCGAACGAGCTGGGTATGTTCTTCCACTGGAAGCAGACAGCCTGCGTACAGAATCAAATAGGACTCTGTAGCCAGAGCCCGCCATGGTGCTGCGTTCCGAAGTTCCCACAGCTCGCCAATGGCCTGTCGATTGTCATTGTATCGGGCGATCGAGGCTCGCAAATCGTCGTCAGATATCGTCCGTCCCGCGAGTCCCTCAAGGTCGCCACGGAGATGGCGTAGCTCGCGTTCGTAGTACTTTCCCCCGATCGATTTCTCGAAGTTTTGGGGCACATCCAGATAGTGCGCGTACTTGTTCGGGAACAGCACCTTCCACACTCCCGACAAGTTGCGGATCACATCACAGGTCGATGGGAACAGGAACCCGTCCATGAAGTCATACCGACCGGATAGCGCCAACTCAACAGTACTGCGTGGGATTTGACAGATATACGATTGGTAGTAGGCGTCGCCCCGGATGATTTCGATGAGACCGCGACCTCCCAGAAGACCCACTGGGAGCATTCCCGCCGCATCGATGAGTTCCCGGGGAGCGTAGATCGGAAGATAGCCGATGGCCTTGCGTCCATCATTGCGCTCTCGCCAGGCGCGTGGTGAAGAAAACTCGGTGTCGTGATACAAGCCGTCCGCAAACTCGACAATTTCTTCAGGACGCATCGGCTATCCTCCTTCTCCCTGGTATCGGGGGGGGCGCTTGGCCAAAAATGCTTCGATTCCTTCGCTGGCGTCAGGCGTTGCCATCAGCTCCTGCAGATACAGCTTCTCGATGATCGGAAGATCTTCGCGCAGCAACCGTCGAAGGGAGTGTCTGGCCGCACACTCCGCAAAGCGCAGAGACGACGCAGACAGCGGCAGGATGTGCTTGCGAATGAAGGCCAGACAGGCGACTTCGGGGTCCGGTTCGATCGCAAACAGGAGTCCTACTTCCTTCGCTTCCTGAGCCGACAGTGTTCGTCCTGAAACCAGCAGATCCAGTGCTCGTCCACCGATTCGCCATGGCAACAGAATGGAGCCAAGCGGCGCAATCACGCCGAGCTTGATCTCTGGTTGAGCCAGCTTGGCATCAGGTGTTGCGTATAGATAGGTACAGCCTGCCGCCAGCTCCAGACCACCACCCAAGCAGCTACCACGTAGGATCGCAAACGAGGGAATGCCGAGTTCACACAGAGCCCGTACGCACTGGTGAAACAGAGGAAGCATCTGTCCCACTTGGTCGGCACGGTGCTCGGCAACGCTTGCTCCAAACGAAAAGTGATCTCCAGCTCCACACAACATCAGCGCTTTCAGCCGAGGGTTTTTCTTTGCGTCCTCCCAGATCGCTGACAGCGTGTGGATCACTTCGAGATCGATGACATTTCCTTTTGGTGAATGCAGCTCAACGCGCAGCAGTTGGCCTTCTTCAGACTGACTGCAGCGCACCTTCTGGGTCACTGGCACCGTCATGGAAGGAATCCCTATCGACCCTTTGCGGGCAGTACGCTTTCAATCAGTTCAGAACCCCACTTCTCGCCGCTGGCTAGCTTCTGTCGCAGGGTGATGAAGTCTACTTCGCGCGACTGCTTGGTTCCTTCATTGAAGGCGCGGAAGCCAGCCTGTGCTTCCGTCATCATGTTGAGCGCCAGCCAGGATCGATTGGTCTCGCGGTTGCGGTCCCAGTGCGCAAGTTTGTGCTTGCGGACAGACTCGATGGTCTTTGCAGTGCAACCCGGCATGGTCAGCATCAACTGGGTCACCATTCTCTGCACGACGACATCCAGTGGTTGCAGATCCACCCGACCCCTGCCAAGCGTTGCCTTTCCTTCCGCAAGTGCGTCACCTTGCTTGGGCTCACCATAGACAATCCGTCCGTCTTCCAGATAGCGATCGGTCACGACGAGTGGATTCCGTACAAACCTCCCATCGCAGAATAGGACCGGCACGATGTCGGTAAGGAGTCCCAGCCGATGCGCTTGATAGGACGTCCAAGGCTGGCACAGCGTACAGCTTTGCATCGCGTGTTCGATTCCAACAAACAGGGGTAGAAAATCCGTGGATCCACCATCGGGAGCAGATCCGTGCTTCGGACCTGCTTGTCCGAGCGTCGCCAGGTCGGATGACAGCGAAAAGTCGCAGGCCATTCCGATCTCTTGACCACCGGCGATGCGTATCCCATTGACGCGACAGATCACGGGCTTGTCACAGTGCAGAATCGCCGTCACCATGTCATTAAAGAGCCGCATGTACTGGGCGTACTCGGTAGGCCGACCGGCGTAGTACTCCGCGTACTCTTTGGTGTTGCCCCCCGTGCAGAAGGCCCGCTCTCCGGCACCGGTAAACACCACCGCCACGACATCCCGAGCATTGGACGCTTTGCGGAAGAACAGGATCACATCCTTGATCATCTCGGTGGTGTAGGAATTAAACTGAGCTGGATTGTCGAGAGTAATCCATGCAGAGTACAGTCCCGACACGGTGTTCCCGCTCGGAGCCAGACAAGGAACCAGTTCATAGCGGACCCGGCCACACGGAACATGATCCGGCGCAAGATCGTGGTTCTTGAACGCGCAGGTTTCGCTCATTGGTCAGTCTCCTTTACGTAAAGTCAGGAATCAGGATGGGTCGCTTGCGAAGGAGCCCTTGATGCAGCTCCTGCATCGTAGCGTTGATGCTGCTCAGAGGTCGCCGCTCGATAAATGGCAACAGCGCGATCTGGCCGTCCAGGATGAGCCGCAGCGCATCTGGATACAGCGATGGCAAGCATCCCCAGTTGCCTTGCGCCGTGGCATCGAATGCCATCAAGTTGGACAGCCGGAGCGTCACCTTTTCGAGCGTGTATCCGACCACCGAAAGGAAGGCTCCAAACGTGAGCAGCGCAAAGGCTTGGGTCTGTCCACCAGGATGTCCCGAGCACTCAAAGATCTTCCATTCCAGCGGATTCATTCCATGCTGCTTGACGTAATGGGTGACTTCCTTGCGGACCTCCATTGGATCGCGTCCTTTGGTGCAGATACAGTGCTGCGCACCATAGGGAGCGACTGACGCCAGGCGTTCCTCACTGATATCGAGGGCGATCACCCTGCCTCCCAGTGCGGCGGCAATCTGAACCGCGAAGCCGCCTACTCCACCGACGCCAACCACCACCACGGTGTCTTCTTTGCGGAGTCCGCTGCGAATCACCGCTTGATAGGGTGTCGATATCGCATCAGCCAGCACAGCGAGGTCGGCCAGTTCCAGACCACTGTGCTTCAGTCGCGTATCGTCGACCGCGCAGAGACTATGACCGGGCACTACGATATGGGAAGCAAAGCCACCGCAGACATCGGAGCCTGGAAAGATCTGTTTGCGACAAATCGACCCTCGCCCAGCGGCACAGAGCCCGCAACGTCCACACGGAATGACAGCGGGAACCACCACTTGCTTTCCCCGCAGCGAGCCCAGCTCTGCTCCAACGGCTTCCACGACTCCAGAGATCTCATGTCCAAGCGTCAAAGGCAGAGGACTGCCGGTTCGCACGCCGTCATAGACGAAACCGAGATCTGTATGACAGACTCCACAGCCAGCGACGCGTACCAGCGCCTCATCGCTGCGAAGGTTGTGTAGATCGACCCGCCGATCCGCCCGCACAAGCGGCTGCCCTGTTGCTACGAGATCGAAGGACTGGATGTGAACCGAGCGGTCGTCCTGGCCCATGACAAGCGAACTCCCGTTTGCGAGAAAGCAGACGACTGCTCCGAGTTTTCAGAGTGCCATGCTGCGTAATGATGCATAGATAATGCCTGTTATACAAAAGCAGCATGTGACTAAAGTCCTCAAACGACGTTCTCTAGATCAAGAAGCGATGTTTGTGACTGGGACTGCCGATTTAGGGCCACGGACCGAGGTCTGCCACCTAGGTCAGAGCTACCAGGAATCGCTCAATCGTGTCTTCGTCAACATGATCCATCACCACCGCCTTCCAGAAGCACGGCGGACCGATATGACGGTCCGGCACCAGACCAAACCGAGCGGCAACCTCCGCTGGGATGTGCTTTGCGTGCATCGTCACGACATTCATCCCAGGCTCTCGAAAATACGCGACCCCGAGCCGGTCGAGTCCAGCGCAGAGCTGGCCGGTGCGAGCCAAGAGCGCCTGGACAAACGTCGTCCCTCCGGCCGATCCGTACGCTTGCAGGATCATCCACACTCCGACCGCGTTGGCACCCGAGCGACTACCGCATAGTGTGTAGTCCTTGCCGTGGGCATCCAAATTGAGGATGCAGAGGAAGCCGCGCTTGCCACTGGAGCGAGCTAGGGTGAGCATCTGCCGCAGGACAGATAGATTCATCTGTCGATGCTGCTCACAAACTGGAACACTCAACAGATCGATTCCCCAAAGTTCCCGGCTTTGTGCGCGGAGTAGTGGGTGTCTTCCGAGCAGACAATCGCTAGCTCGCCCAGTGACAGACCGTGTGTTTTCGTCAGTACATTTCGCTGAATCCACAGCGCCTCAATGTTGCACTCTGTTCCGCCACTGGCTACGTAGCCGTCGTAGCTGCCAGGCGTCGCGCCCGCAATCTCCTCTGCACACAGGCGAATCAAGTCCACTTCCAGCGCATGGGTGCCAGCAAAGGCAGTCTCCGATTCGCTGAGGGTGTGACAGCCGATGTGGTTCGGATTGTCACGTAGACAGGCCAGGAAGGGCTTGTCACGCAGGAATTCATCGTAGGGATAGATCGCTCGGTCTAGGAATGAGCCAGGAAAGCCCATCACATCTTCCCGTTCGTATCGAACATTGTGATGTAGTGCGGCGCGCACTGCGGCTTGGTACTCTGATGCAGCCATCGTTTTCCAGAACATCGGAGCTCTCCTTCGGGATGGATGGACGCTCTGTCGACAGCATCAAATACGGGTGTTGCACGCTTGTAAAATTATGCTTTCGAAGCGCCTCTTTATGGATGCCTGAAAGAGGAATTTACTTTTCGCTGGAACCAAGAGGCCCATCAAGCGGGGCCGTAACACCCGGAATGCCGTGCGGAACGATGGCAAGTCGATCTTCGTTGGCAACGCGGCTTCAAATCCGGAGCCGGTGTGAACGGCCGTGACGGCGAGCATTGGCAAGCTGCCCAGGTGGTCTTGGGACGGGTGGAAATCGCTCGGTATCTGCGGGCCACGGCGGGATCTCTCATGGCATGATCCGCCGATGTTTCAGATGGACTGTATGCGCAAAGGTGAACGGATGGTTTTCTCTGCCGGGACGGCCGCAGCTTGGCTTGCCCTTGCGGCTGGGTTTGGCGGTGCCGGTACGGCGAGGGCGGGGGAGTGTGAGGTTCCCGTTTTGGCTGCGCCGGCCCTGGCTGCACAGACTCCGGAGGCACGCCTGCGCTTCATTGCCCAGACCTTGCGACAGACAGCACGCAGTGAACGACGATACGCAACGGGCTGGGGCCTCATCTACGCTGGGCTTGCGGCCGGAACCTGGTTGTTTGTGCCGTTGTCGAGCGATCCGCGTCAGTATGTGGAATCGGCGTTTAATTCGGGAACCTCGGCCCTTGCTGGGCTGCTGGTGGTCATTCGCCCGGTGGGGGTGATTCGTGATCAGCAGCGAATGGAGAAGCTGCTGGTGCAGCAGGGAACAGGGGAGGTGCGCTGCACGGTGTTGGCAGAGTCCGAGCGGCTGCTCCTACACGCTGCGGAGAGTCAACAGAGTGCTCGGAATGCGCTCGCTCATATTGGAAATGTTGCCGTGAATCTTGGACTTGGACTCGTGCTCGGATATGGGCTGGACCGACCGCAAGGTGCGGCGGTGAATACCAGCATCGGCATTGTCCTAGGCGAACTGATGATTGCGACCCGTCCTCTCCAGGCTGCGAGGGGCCTGGAGAGCTATCGGGTCGGGAATCTACGGCCAGAGCCCGAAACACAGACTCCGCCGTTATGGGTGACGCCGCTACGAATCAGCTCTGGCTACGGTGTCGCAATCTCATCGAACTTCTGAACACCTCGTTGTTTCAGCCTTTGCGTCGAGCTTGCCTTTGGTATGGGCTGGGGCGGACGGCTACTTGGTGGTGTAAAAATCGAGCGCGGCCACCGACTTGCGGTCGCTGCCAACGCCGCCGATCAGCAGCGTCAGGTCGTTTTCGAGCGAAACTGCCAGGTGTTCGGCCCGTGGCATGGGAAGTGGCGACGGAGGGCGGCTCTGTTGTCCGTTTTCTGTTGACAAAAACTCACAATCACCCACTACCTGGCCGTTTTGGTCGTAACCGCCGCAGATGACCAGCTCACCGCTGCTTTCGTGGAGACTGCTGCCCCAGCGTGGGGTCTTCAGTATTCCGTCGGTAAGAACGAAAGTCCGGGCGGTGATGTCAATGGTCAGCGTCGATCCCAGCACCGTCTTCATGCCGCTGGCGGCTTCGCTGTAGCCACCGATGAGTAGCGCCAGGCCATTCTTGAGCTTCGCAGCGACGTGACCTCGACGAGAGGATGGCTCGCCTGCCATAAACGTGAGTGCTTGGAAGGCATTGCGCTCGGGGAAAAATAGCTCGGCGACCGGCTTTTTGGCGGTGACATCGCCGAGCGACAAACCTCCAAACGCCAGCGTCGCTGCCGACAGCGCGGTCAGGGTGTGTCGATAGCGCGCGACCACCATCGCGGTCGGGCGATCACCCGGGGGCGGCACCACCGAAACCCCGACTCGTGCCAGCATGTCCGCCGAGACAGCCGGGAATCGCTTTACGATCACGGCTTGGCCGCTCGGTGCGTCGCTCGCGGGGTCGGTCGAGCCACCCGCCACGAGAAACACGCTGTCCTGCAGCTCGGCCCAGGCTGGCTGGTACATGCCGGGCTTGCCGATATCGCCAATTTCAGTCGAGGGTAGCGACCACACGTCTTTGATCGCACTCACCGCTGGATCAAACTTTTCGGTTTGCGTCACAAGCTCGCTGCCCGCACCGGCCCCACCCACGAGAAGTGCTTGTTGACCAAGCGTGGCATCGGCGCTGGGCAGCACCACCGCACCGCGTCGACCCTTGGAAATGGTTCCACCATCGAGAATTTGAAAAGTGGCAGGCTTAAAGACCCAGGCTTTCGTCGACAGCAGCACGCCTTCGCTTTCGCCGCTGACGATGATGGCACCCAGCCCGGTTTCCACTGGGCTGATCCGGCGACCGCGCAGCGCGCAGGCTGCCAGATCTTTGCGTCCCTGCGCACTCGTCATCGCATCGTCGGGAATCTTGAGATCGGATCCGGTTACCTGGCCGGGTTTGCCGACGTAGACCGCAACCTCGGAATCGGACAAAGACAGGCCAAACGGTGGAGTGCGGCCCCGACCAACCACCTGTCCCGCACCATCGAGCGCTTCGACGAGAAGCTGGGTCTGCTGGCCTTCCGTCGGTGATTCGATTTCAAGCGTCGTCGAAAAGTGACCGGCTGCCACCGGCGACGAGGTCTGCTTGTCCCCAATCGTCACCCGCACCTGGCTGGCCAGCAGAAACGGATCAGCCATCCCTGGCGGTGTGATGATCTTGATGGTGAGACTGTGGTTTTTGCTACAAGCCAGCAGCAGCAGCGACGCTGCCACGGCTCCAACCTGACGATGCGATCCAAACATCTCCATCCCTAGCTGCGCGAGTTGTCGTTTCCGACGAGCGCCTTTGCTTTGGCGGAGAGTAGCCCTGGGTCACCCGAAACAGCCAGGGTTTTTTGACGACCGATTTCACCGTGGATGAGCTCGACTTTGCCTTTGGGAACCCCGAGTGCTTTGGCGAAGGCGGCGCGGACTGCATCATTGGCTTCACCGTCGACAGGAGCCGCGCTGACCGCGACTTTGATGCGCTCGCCATGGAGCCCACCGATGCTGTCGCGAGACGCTCGCGGGGCGACCCATACTTCAACGATGATTCCCTGTGAGGTAGCGCGAAATGGAAGGGCCATTTACTTGTCCTGACTCGCCTGACGGCGTTTTTCTGCGTTGACAATGGCCAGCTCGCCCAGCTCTCGGCTGCGACGGGTGGCTGCTTCTACTGCGTTGATTAGGGTGGTGCGTAAGCCACCAGCTTCGAGGGTGTGTAGCCCGGCAATGGCGGTTCCCCCCGGCGAGGTGACCATGTCTTTGAGATGTCCGGGGTGCTGACCGGTTTCGAGCAGCAGCTTGGCCGAGCCGAGCACGGTGTGAGCCGCCAGGGCCAGCGCGTTGTAGCGCGACAGCCCCACCTTGACGCCAGCGTCGGATAGAGCCTCGATGACCAGGAACATATAGGCCGGACCCGACCCGGACAGTCCCGTCACGGCATCGAGCTGGTCTTCATCCAGGACGACCGTAAATCCGACCGCACCGAAGATCTGCTGGGCCAGCTTGATGTCATCCTCGGTGGCGGTGCTGCCCGCCGCGATGGCGGTGGCCCCGGCCCCAACGAGAGCGGGCGTGTTGGGCATCACCCGGACCACACGGGTGCCTTTGGGCAGATGCGACTCAAGCACCTGCAGCGGCACACCGGCGGCGATGCTGATGCACAGACACCTCGGTTTCAGGTGCGCCGCCACCTCATCCATCACCGGCAGTAGCACCTGCGGCTTCACCGACAGCATGATCATGCTGGCACGACGGACTACGTCGATGTTGTGAGTGGTCATGTTGATGCCATACTGCTGCTTTAGCTGCTGGCAGCGGCTCGGGCGTGGGTCGGAGCCCCAGATTTGCTCGGGCTTGACCAGACCGGCAGCGAGAAGGCCCTTGATCAGTGCCTCGGCCATGTTGCCGGTTCCCAAGAATCCGATCGTACCGGGCAGGGTACTTTCCTTGCTCGGCGGAACTTCCGACGGAATGGATACGGTGCTCATGGGCGGCATGGTAACGCGGCGCGCCCCAGGTGCAATCTCAATGACACTTTTGTGTGCTGTCCGCCTGAGACCACTTGTCAACTTGCGATGTGTACTGCGACAAGGTCACACTACAGCCATCATGGCCAGCGCAGAGAAGCGATACGCGGCAGCACAGGTTCGCGACATCCTCCGTCGAGCACAGCAGAAGGACGCCGCGAAAGTAAGTCAGGATGCGGACGGTCTATCGGCAAAAGAGCTGATTGAAAACGCCAAAGACCTGGGATTTTCAACCCGTGATGTCCAGACGGCTCTCGTCGAATACGAAGACGAACAACGGGTTACCGTGGCGGCACAAGAAATTCGCCAGCTACAGTATCGGCGGCTGTCTACGCACGCGATCTTCTTTGCAGCGCTGTTGGGCGCACTGACCGTATTTGGGGCATGGGCGAGCCTTGGGACGCCGCTGCTGGTCGTGATGATGCTGTGGGCCACGATGTTTCTGCTCCAGCTTCGCGGCGCGCTGTTTCCTAACCCGGATCAGCTGCGTGCGGCGGCCAAACAGAGACTCCTTTCACAGCAGCTTAAGCACAGCGGAAAGCAGCTAGGAACGGCTCTGGCAACGGGAGCTGCCAAGCTGATGGAGTTTTCAGCGCAAAAGATCGACCAAGGCGTCAAGCAGCTCGACAAATAACGAAGGGATCACTACAGCGCCGTTTTGGACAGGGTCATAAAAGAGGAATATGAAAAGACTCTTATTTGCCCCGATCGAGCGATACAACCTGCCTGCACTACGACTAGCAATTGCAGTTTGTTTGGGTCCGTGATCGAATCCGTTGGGAAGGAGACTCTGTGCTGACTGCTGCTGAAATCCAAGATGTCATTTGGGCGGGCCTGCCTGCGGCCAAGGATGTGGGTCTGATGATCGACAGCGCCCACCACGATGGGAGAGTGCGGGCGCGCATCGTCTTCCGTCCCGACATGGTTCGACCCGGTGGAACGCTGTCCGGTCCCACGATGATGGCGCTCGCCGATGCGGCGATGTTTGCGGCGATCTTGGCGCGGCTTGGACGGCTCGAAATGGCGGTCACAACCAATCTCAACATCAACTTTTTACGTCGTCCGGGGCCTTGCGATCTGGTGGCGGAGGCGTCGATCTTGAAGTTGGGAAAGCGGCTCGCGGTGCTCGAAGTGGCGGTGTTTAGCGACACTGGCGATGCGGAGGCCGCCGATCCGGTGGCTCATGTGACGGGAACCTATTCCTTGCCGCCCTCCCGTTCCTAAGGGCCATCGCGTCCCCTTACTTCTGCTCGTCGCGTCCCCTTTGTACTTGCCGGAGAGCGGCATGGTCTGTAACTCTGCCGGGCATGATAAAAGTCTACGGTTTTGGTCCCTCTTTTGGGCTTCCTGATCCCAGTCCGTTTGTGGTGAAGGTTGCCAACTACCTGCGCATGATTGGCATTCCGTACGAGCTGCTGCCCGGAAATACCCGCAGCGCTCCCAAGGGAAAGCTGCCGTATATCGAGGACGGTAGCGAGGTGGTTTCGGACTCGACGTTTATCGTCGATTACTTGCGGAAGAAGTACAAAGATCTCGATGTAGGAATCTCGGCTCATGATCGGGCCGTGGCGCAAGCCTGCAAGTCGATGCTGGAAGAGCATCTGTACTTTGTGATGGTGACGCAGAGATGGAAAGAAGATCGCGGTTTTGAAATTCTCAAGACCCGGTTTGCGGGGACGCTCAAGAAGGCCGGAGTTCCCGGATTTGCGGTTCCATTTGTGTCCAACATGGTCCGCAAGCAGGTGATAAAGACCGTCAACGCGCAGGGTATGGGCAGGCATACTCCAGCGGAAATTGAGGACATGGCGGTGGCCATTCTCGATTCCGTCTCCGAGCTGATGGGGACCAATTCCTATTTTCTAGGGGACGTGCCGCGTGTCGTGGATGCAACCGTCTATGCCTTCCTGTGGCTGATCCTGGGCGCACCCTACGAAGGGCGAGTCAAACAGCACGCCCAGAGCAAGCCGAACCTGGCGGCCTACACCGAGCGGATGAAAGCGCAGTATTGGAAGGACGGGCAGTAGGCACCAGTCGTCGAAACCCATGGAGGTACGGGTACGACATTGTTTTGTGAGAGAGAGCGGTTAGACGCGACTCGTGTTTTTTGCCAGCAGATCGGTGCGATGAACGAGCTGTTCCTTGAGCCAGGATCGGGCCTGTACTTCTGAGGGAAAAAAGCTCAAGGGAACATCCATCCGCATGGTGATCCGAATGGCATTGACGAGCAGCGTGAGGACGGCTCGTACCAGCACTCCGGTGCCAACCACCGCCATGGGAACCGGAGGTCGCTCGGGCCTACTGCTTTTCACCAGGAAGCGGCGTGCCTCCGGAGTCACCGAAAATTCCTCATTGGCCAGGACCAACATTCCTAGGTTGGGCTCTGTCATATCGCACCGGTGGATGTAGTCCATCAGGTGCTCTGCTTCCTCCAGCGAGAGGATGCCGTTGACCTCGATGATCACAATACCGGAATGGAGGGATAGCTGATGCTTCCCCAGCTTCGGGACAGGGATGAGCGGCGTGGTCATGTGGAGAGGATTCCTTGCCACTCATCCTGGGGTGATCGGTGGGTAGGATTCAAACACCTTGGCAGGTTGGCGAAAACACAACCAATTCGCTTGGTATTCAAAGGGAGGCGTTGGCTAGGAATCGTAAGGAGAGAGAGCCGAGCGAGTGCGGACCCGGCTCTGCGCGGCCGAAGCGGAAGGAGTTATCCGCAGCGGGAGGTGTTCTTGTTGCAGGTATACGGCGCGCCACAGTAGTCGTTGCCACTGTTGCTCGGACAGCAGCGCTGACCCTGACCACCGCAAGACACACACTGGTTGTTGTTGCAGGTGCTAAACGGAGCGGTGCATTCGACTCCACCACCGCAGCAAGACTCACCGAGCTTGCCGCAGGCTCCGCTTTGACAGCCGCCGTCTACACACTGGCCTTGTCCGGTCTTGCAGGCTGTGCCGTTGCCAACGCAAGTACGGCTGTTGGTGTCGCAGCAGCCACCACTTCCACAGCTATTTCCTTCACAGCATGGCTGACCAGGACCACCACAGACTGCGCACTTGCCACCGGTGCAGACATCTCCGGCGGCGGTGCAGAATCGGGCTCCGGTCGCGGCGTTCTGGCAGCAGTTCTGGCCCGTGCCACCACACGCGTTCGGTGGGGTTCCGCAGGAGCTGGCGGTGCAGGCTCCCAACGCTCCACCGCAGCTTGTGCCCGTAGCGATGCAGGTGCCGCTGTTGCAGCAGCTTCCCGCCGCCGCGCAGGTTGCGTTCTGGCAGCAGGTCATGTTCGTGCCACCGCAGGCGACGCTCGCGGCATTACTACAGATCGAGCCGGTCATATTGGGAATGTTCTGTCCCGATGCCACGCAGGAACCACTCACGCAGCAGCCACCACCACCACAGGTATTTCCTGGGCAGCACGCTTGGCCCGCGCCACCACAGACTGGGCAGGTGCCCGCAGTACAGGCAGCTCCCGTGGAACAGGTTGATCCCGTGGCGATACAGTTGTTGTTGCCCGGATCGCAGCAGCCGCCGCCTCCGCAGGTGTTGCCCGCGCAGCAGGGCTGGCCCGGACCACCGCATGCACGGCACAGGCCGTTGCCACACGCCGTTGCGGAATCGCTGCAGGTATTGCCTGCGCAGCACGGCTGACCCGCGCCACCACACTGCTGACAGATGTTCGAGCCACCACAGGCGAGTCCCGCCGAGGTGCAGGTGTTATTGGCACAGCAGGGCTGACCCGGACCGCCACACGCTGCGCACTGACCACCGGAGCAAGCGACGCCACTTGCGGTACAGAAGGTGACCGGGTTGCCACCGATTGTGGCGGTACAGCACGCTTGGCCCGCGCCACCACAGGTACCGCAGCTCCCGCCGGCGCAGGTACCACCGACGTTCGGACAGGTCGAACCGCCCGCTGAGCAGAGGTTGTTGACGCAGCAGCCCGGGTTGGTTCCGACGACTGCGCCGCCACAGCCGTTGCCTACGCAGCAGGCTTCACCGGTGTTGCCACAGTGAGTACAGACTCCCTGGCCATTGCCCGTGCAGACATCGCTTGAGTCACAGGCGCGACCCGGACAGCACGCTTGGCCCGGACCACCGCACGACTGACAGAAGCCGCCGACGCAGGCACCGCCGGTACAGGAGTTGCCGGTACAGCAGGCCTGCCCTACCGAGCCGCAGGTCGGAGCGGGGGTCATGTCCATGGTGCCGGACGTGGTGGTGTCGCTACAGGCCGCGACCAAACATAAGGCGAGCAGAAGCGGGGATAACATTCGCAAGCGCATCGGTACCTCCTAAGCAAAAGCGTCCATTGTGAATTGGGGGCTGGACGTAAGCCGCTTATCAATATATCACGATTTGCTGTTAAAACCAATGAAATCAGCGCAGTTATCGAACATCGAAATTCTTCGATAACATTGCGATTACAGACAGGTTTTGTGAGTTCTTGGCGGACAGATGATGACTTTTGGGGCAGCTTTGCGAGATGGTGTGCCGATTTAAGGCAGAGAGATATGTACCATTTGGTACACTGTATAAAAATGTTTACTGTTTATACATAAAGTTGAGCGTACCCCGGGGTTGCCCTCGCGGACGCATTGCGCGGGGCCGGCGATTCCGGCGCGGTCTTCAGGCGGTGACGTACTGAGAGGAGGGCTACTTTGCGAGCAACTGAACGCGTTCGCGGAGCTGATCTTGCATCCACTTGTGGGACTCTTCGATCGTCGAATAAAAGTTCACCGGAACCGGTTTTCGGAGAGTGATCCGAATCGCGTTAATCAGCAGGATGAAGATCGCTCGCACCACGGGTCCAGTGCCAATCACTGCCATCGGCATCAGGGGACGCCCGTTGAAGTTCGAGCGTTGGGCGATGGTGCGGCGAGCCTCGGGCGTTATCGAGAAGTCTCCTTCCGTGACGACCACCATCCCCAAATTCCCAATCGCAAGATCGCAGGCAATGATGTAGTCCATGAGGGCGTTCGCCTCGAGCCCGGAGACCGCTTCATGGAGCCGCACATACACAATCTCGCCATCGAGAGATACCTGGTGCTTTCCCAGAACCAGCGAGCGATTGAGCGGTGCTTGCATTCAGACTGCCCCCCCTCACTGCATTGTGTTGGGGTGAGCGTTGAGGAGCAATCGAGACGCGCAAGTCCTCGTCTCTCCAGCTAGATTTGGGGAGAGCGGAGGTGAGGAGTACATGAACGGGAGTGTACGGGAATCGAACCCGCCGAACCGGTTCTTACACCGGTCCCACCAATTTTGAAGACTGGGCCGGGCACCAGTCCCGGACACGCTCCCAGGGATGTTCTAGCACAGCGCTGTGAGGGGTGTTGTGGGAATTGCGGATGCG
>JBGAUT010000030.1:0-75338 GCA_044228505.1 Polyangia bacterium
GCAGCGGGCAAGACCCGAACGCCCGCACCAAGGCCGGTGAACCTCACCAAGCATGAAGAGCGTAGCCCCCTACCCTGCCTATGTAAGCGCTGCTGGCCAGCAGCCCCTCCACACCTCGAATTTCAGGGCAGCGAATTTGTGCGCACCAGCGTCGAGGCTCGCAGCCGTGTCCTGTGGTTCTGGATGCCAGCCACCCTATGTGACGACCTCGGTGAGGTCCAACAGGCCGTAAAGGCCCGCCTGTGTTCTCGCATTCAGCCGTTCCCCGATGAGGCCCAGTCAGCCGCCAGCGAGGGTAGCGATGAAGACGAGGACGAGGCCTAGTGCGCCACCTAAACCAGCACGCGGGATCTTGCTCTTCCCCGGCGGTCGGCTGATATGTTGCGGCGCATGAACACTCCAATTCGGCTCAATCCATCGCGTCGTGCTTTCCTGCTGGCCTCGTGTTCGCTGCCATTTTCCGTGCGGGCAGCGACCCAGGTGGTAACGCCCAAGCGCCTCCTTGTGCTAGGCGGAACTGGGTTTATCGGTCCACATATCATTGACTCGGCACTGCGACGAGGATTCGTGGTCACTCTGTTTCATCGCGGCAAGACCAACCCAACCCTGTTCGCGGATAACCCCAAGGTCGAGCGGATCTTGGGCGACCGCAACACCGGGTTCGAAGCGCTGGCCGGTAAGAAGTGGGACGCGGTGGTGGATACCTCCGGCTATTTCCCGCGTCAGGTCGAGGCCAGTGCCAAGGCGCTCAAAGACTCGGTGCGGCAGTATGTGTTCGTTTCGTCGATCTCGGTCTACAAGGACACCGACAAGCCCATGGACGAGAGCGCAGCGGTGGGCACCATCGCCGATCCGACCATCGAGAAGATCACCGAGGGCTCCTATGGCCCGCTCAAAGCGCTGTGTGAGCAAGCGGCAACCCGCATCATGCAGGGACGAGCGCTGAACGTTAGGCCCGGCTACATCGTCGGCCCGCGTGACTCATCCGATCGCTTCACGTACTGGCTGCTGCGTACCCAACGGGGCGGCGACATGGTGGTGCCGGGCGATCCGTCCGATCCGATCCAGGTCATCGATGGTCGCGACCTGGCCGACTGGATCGTGCGGATGGTCGAAGCCAATCAAAATGGCGTCTACAACGCCGTGGGCCCGACCAAGCCGCACACGATGCAAGAGGTACTGGCGGCGTGCAAGCAAGTCACCAAGGCAGAGGTTCGTCATACCTTTGTACCGACGGAGTATCTGCGGAGGAACAAGCTCCACGAGGAGTTCCCGATTTGGAGCCCACCAAGCGGTGACAGCGCCTACTTCCATCGAGTAAGCAATGCCAAGGCTGTTGCCCAAGGGCTGACCTTTCGGCCCCTGCTAGAGACGCTGACCGACACCATGGCGTGGTGGAAGACACTACCGGCAGATCGCCAAGCAAAGCCACGGGCGGGCATCACCGCCGAAAAGGAAGCGGACATCTTGAAAGCCTACCGAGCGAGTCTACCCAAACCATGAGTAGTCCGGCCCAGAGCGGTTCCACATCACTGAAGCTGAAGGACAGACTCCTTCTCATCCGCAAAGAGGAGGTGTCAGCGCTGCTGTGGTCGTTCCTCTATTTCTTTTTCTTGCTATGTAGCTACTACGTCCTGCGCCCGGTTCGCGATGAGATGGGGATTCAGGCGGGTGTGGGCAACCTGCGGTGGCTGTTTACGGCGGTGTTTGTGGTGATGCTTTTGCTGGCACCGCTGTTTGGATTCTTGTTCTCGCGCTTTTCCCGTCGAACCTTGCTGCCGATCATCTATCTGTTCTTCGCCAGCAATCTCGCCGTGTTCTGGGCGGTGTTTGAAGCACACCTGTTCATTCGACACACGACGATCGCGTTCTTCATTTGGGTGAGCGTGTTCAACCTGTTCGCGGTCTCGGTGTTCTGGAGCTTCATGGCGGACCTGTGGAACACCGATGAGGCGAAACGGCTCTATGGTTTTATCTCGGCTGGCGGAACCGCCGGAGCGATCGCGGGGCCCTCTTTGACGGCGCTGTTCTCGCACCGGATCGGACCCATCAACTTGCTCCTCATCTCGATGGGCTGCTTGGTGGTGTGCGTGATCTGCATCATGCAGCTCAGCAAACGGGGTCAACGCCAAAGAGACGACAAGGCACCGAACCAGCCGAGTGAACGACCTGGCATCTTGGCGGGCGTTCAACTGGCGCTGTCCTCACCGTATCTGCTCGGGATCTGCGGCTATGTCCTTCTGTACAGCACGACCTCGACGTTTCTGTACATCCAGCAGGCCGAGATCATCGACAAGTCGATCCACTCGTCCGCAGACCGCACCGCCCTGTTTGCGCAGATGGATCTGGCGGTAAATGTCCTGACCCTCCTCATTCAGTTGCTGCTGCTCCAACCACTGCTCGCTCGACTGGGACTGATGGTGGCACTGACCGTACTGCCGCTGCTCACCACCGCCGGATTCTTGGGACTTGGCCTGCATCCCGTGCTGCCGATGCTGATTGTGGTGGCGGTGTTGCGGCGAGCGGGTGAATTTGCCATCGCCAAGCCCTCGCGAGAGACGCTGTTTAACGTGCTCGGCCCGGTCGAAAAGTACCAAGCCAAGAACTTCATGGACACGGTGGTCTATCGAGGCGGCGACACCGCAAGTAGCTGGCTCCTATCAGGGCTGAAAGCGGTGGGCTTTGGAATCGTTGGCGTTTCACTACTGGCGGTGCCGCTTGCGGCCGTGTGGGCCGTACTCGGAGCAGCCCTGGGTCGGTCACACGCACGACTGGTCGCCCTCCAAGACCCTCCAAAGTAAGTCCATTCGCGATTCGTCGAACGTGGAGAGTGGCCGGAACTGGGGCAGCACCTAGCCAAGCTGCGCAGCGGCTTCGGCCAGCGGCACTACCTGCGCATGGTCTTTCAAGAATCGAAGCATCTCGACCAAGGCACGCTGCTTCTGCCACAGCGACTGCTGCAAGTCCGGTTGGCGGGCCACTAGCTCTGCCGGGATGCCATCGAGCTTCGCATCAATGAGGTCGATCCCGTGCAGCTCCAGATTGAAAAACGGCTGGGCCTTCATCCCGGCCAGCAGCAGCTTGCGCAACGTCGACGATAGAAGCAGAGACGTTCCAATCGCAGGGAGGCGCAGCCATGGAGTGACGGCAACCGGCAGCTCGACAAGCGGAGCTGTGCCCCGACGATTGGGGGCATGGAGTGCCGGTCGATACGGCTGACTCGGCGCAAGTTGCTGCCAGGGCGAACCAACGATTGAAGACGAGCGTCGGCCTTGCAAACGAAGCTTGGCGAGCACCGCCAGCTTGGCCAGATAGTACGGCGGACAGGGAAACACCGACGAATCATAGCGAAAACCGAGTCGACTCAAGACCGTCAGCAGCGTCTCAGACAGCTCATATCCTGGAGCACGAAATCCGCAGACACCGCCGGGACGCCCACGCAGCTCATCGAGAATCTGCTCACAGGCCGTAAGCTCGTGCTCGATCTCTGCCTCGGACAGTCGACTGAGATCGTAGGGATGACCAAACGAGTGATTGCCAAGCTCATGGCCCAGACGTGAAGCTTCGCGCAGCAGAGGTCGCCCAGCGGAACCATCCAGTGCATCGGACCCGACCACAAAGAGCGTCGAACGGATGCCGAAGCGGTCGAACACTTCCAAAAAACGTGGCAGAGCGCGCTGAAGGATCACTTCGGCCAGATGCTCGGGAGCCGGTCCCAATCCGTGAATCTGGTAATAACAGCGCAGCGGATCGAGGTCTACTGACACGCTGGCCAGCACAAGGGTCATGGACGCACTATGCCACGCGAGCTCGGCTCAGGCGATGGTTGCCAGGAAGTTCATTGCGCATCGGCGTTGACTCAGGCCGGGTCGGGAAATCATCATGTGCGCGATGGAACTCTCGGTCATTGTCCCCTGCCTCAACGAAGAAGCGAACCTCCCCGAGCTGGTCCGGCGGATCGGTCAGGTACTCGCCATGGGCGGCATTGCTGGTGAACTCGTGCTCATCAACGACGGCTCTACCGATGGTACGGCCCGGGTCATGGAGGAGCTGGCAGCCCAGCATCCGTTTGTCAGGCCGCAGCACCATCCGAGCAATCGAGGCATCGCGGCCGCGTGGAAGACCGGTGTTGGGGCCGCCCGTGGACATCTGGTGTGCTTGATTGATGCTGACTTGCAGTACCAGCCCGAAGACATCCTGCGACTGCGGCGCGAACTATCGTGGGCCAACGTCGACATCATCCAGGGCTTCCGCTCTGCGGTCGGTCGCGAGAAAGGTCCGCGATATTACTACTCTAGGGGCCTTAATTTCCTGCTGAACAACGCCTTCTCGATGAGGCTGCAGGACAACAAGAGCGGCTTTGTGATGTGTGGGCGGGAGGTGCTTGCCGACCTACTCGACTACCGGGGTGAGTATTACTACTGGCAGTCCTTCATCATGGTGGCGGCCCATCACAAGGGCTACACGTACAAGCAGATTGAGACCCTGTTCGAACAGCGCAAAGCAGGGACATCGTTCCTGGCGAATCAGCCCGTCCTGCCTACGCTGCGATCACTTGTTGATCTGGGCCGTGCCTTCTATGAATACCGGCTACGGCCCGCACGGACGTCGGATCTGCGTCCGTTGCTCGATGAGAAACGACCGCTCGACCGAACCCCACCTCGACCGCTGTGGCAGCGTGCCTACCTGGATGCCTATTTGTCGACGTTTGGTGCCACCCACTGGATGATGACCAGAGATGTGAGCACCCATCTGCGTGATCTGTCGCAGACCCAGTGGCTATCGCTGTCCGAGATGGAAGATCTGCAAGCACGGAAGCTGCGGCGACTCGTTCAGCATGCCTACAAGCACGTCCCCTATTATCGGGATCGGCTGAACCAGGCGGGGATTCGGCCAGAGGACATCGTCTCGCTGGCAGACCTGCACAAGCTGCCCTTCCTGACGAAGGCGGATGTTCGCAAGCACCTGCACTTTGACATCCTGTCGGACAATCACGACAAAAACGAGATCCTTCGCATCACGACCTCGGGGTCGACCGGAGAGCCGTTCGTCTGTTATGCAGACCGTAGGCAGCTTGAGTTCCGCTGGGCGGCAACGCTGCGCGCCCAGGAATGGACCGGCTATCGCTTCGGTGACCGCACGCTGCGCCTGTGGCACCAGACGCTTGGGATGAGCCGCACCCAGATCGTCCGAGAGCACGCGGACGCAGCGTTTTCGCGACGGCGATTTGTGCCAGCGTTCGAGATGAGCGAGCAGAACTTGTCCGATCTGATGGACGAGATCGAGGAGTTCCGGCCCATCCTGATGGATGGCTATGCCGAGTCGCTGAACTTTCTGGCCGGATATCTCAAGCGCTCGGGACGCAAGCTCGCGTGGCGACCACAGGGCATCATGTCATCAGCACAGAGCTTGCCCGAAGAGTCCCGTCGCATCATTGAGGACGCCTTCGGCTGCAAGGTGTTCGATAAGTACGGCTCGCGGGAGTTTTCCGGTATCGCCTATGAATGCGAAGCTCATGCCGGTCATCACGTCGTTGCAGAAGGCTACGTCGTTGAGATCCTCAAAGACGGACGCCCTGCCAAGCCTGGCGAGATTGGCGAGATCGTCATCACCGACCTAAACAACTACTGCTTACCGTTTATCCGCTACCGGATTGGTGACCTCGGTGAGGCGATGGACAACAGCCAGCCCTGCCCCTGCGGTCGTGGTTTGCCCCGGATCGGCAAGATTGAAGGCCGCGTCCAGTCCATCATCATAGGAGCCGATGGTCAGTACGTACCCGGTACCTTCTTTGCGCACCTTCTGAAGGACTATGACCACGCCATCCGCCACTATCAGGTCGTACAAGCGGAGCGCGGCGCGATTACGTTCAAGGTAGTCAAAGGGAGTCGCCACACCGCTTCCGCGATGGAGGAGGTGCTGCGAACGCTGCGGACCTTCCTTGGGTCCAGCATGCGGATCGATGTCGAGTACGTAGACGAAATCCCGCTCATCCGCACTGGCAAACGACTGGCTGCGGTGTCTCGACTTGGCATCGATTTGCAGAGTGGCAGCGAGGGATCCGCTCTGGGCACGAAGCCGCACAGCGTGAACTAACGCGCCGCCCTGCCCAGGCTCTATTCGGTCAGGCGCTACGAGCCGGTATTTCCCCGTCCCTTCCATGCCGGATCTGGCGTGGTCCCCTCCTTCGCAGTCTCTTTCTTCGGAGCAGCCTGCTTGGGATCCTTCTTCGTCGCAGGCTTGGCCGTCTCGGGGTCCGCCGCTCGAGCCAGTGTCGGAACAGCGATCGCTAGCGACAACGACACGGACAGCACAGCAAATAGCACAGTCTTCATGGTGAGCCTCTCATTGATGGGTTCGGAAGGTAGCAGCTTGAAGCTACCAAGACGCTGACGGTCCGACAACCACCGGCATTCAGGCGACGGTTGCGATACGGTCCCTACACTCAGTCCTCTGCCCACCGAGCAGTAAGTCAGCGAGAAGTGTGAGAAACTAAAGTCCGTCGAACCGCAGGATGGACCCGGACGAAAAGCCCCTCACCGACGATTTCGGAAGCCATGAGACGCTGGCGGGAGACACTCGCTCGCTTCCCAAGTTGGATGAGTCGGATATTGAGTTTCCCGTCGAGAACTGGGATCGCTACGAGTTTGTATCGGTGCTCGGACAGGGTGGTATGGGCGTGGTCTTTAAGGCCCGTGATCGCCGTCTAGGTCGCGTAGTGGCCCTGAAGTTTATCCGGAGCAGCGACGCAGACATGGTCGCCCGCTTCCAAAGGGAGGCCAGAGCCCAAGCGCGGATCGATCACCCTGCCATCTGCAAGGTCTTCGAGGTTGGAGAGGTGGACGGCAAGGCCTACATCGCGATGCAATTCGTGGATGGTCAATCGCTCGAAGGAGCGTTTGCTCGGCTCCGATTGCCCGAAAAAGTCCAGCTCATCCGCGATGCTGCCGAAGCCATCCACGAAGCGCACCGCCAAGGCATCATCCATCGCGACATCAAACCCGCCAACATCATGGTCGAGCAGGCTACGGACGGACGACTGCGACCGGTGGTGATGGACTTTGGGATTGCTCGCGAGGGCACGCAGAACAGCGGGCTCACCGAGGCGGGGATGGTCATGGGTACGCCCAACTATATGTCCCCCGAGCAGGCCAGCGGGGCGATTGAGCAAATCGATCGTCGCAGTGATGTCTACAGCTTGGGGGCGACCCTGTATGAGCTGCTGACCGATCGACCGCCGCTCATCGGGGAAGGACTCGTCGACGTGCTGTTCAAGGTGGTCCAGGTCGACCCACCGCCACCACGTCAGCTTGTGCCGTCCCTGCCACTGGATCTGGAGACCATTACCCTTAAGTGTCTGGCCAAGGAGCAGAACCGTCGCTACGACAGCGCCAAAGCCCTGGCCGAGGATCTTCAGCACTATATCGACGGAGAGCCGATCGTCGCTCGCAAGGCGAGTCTGTGGTACCGAATTGGCAAGCAGGTCCGCAAGCACAAGTCGTTCTACGCGCTGTCGCTGGCCTCGCTGGTCTTCATTGGCGTGCTGGTGGTGGACCGGATTCGATCAAGCCTCGCCAATGCTCGCCAAGCGCGCATCGTGAAGGAACAGATCGAACGGGCACGGCTGCTTGGACAGGACGCCAAAGAGATCGAGTGGTTCATGCGGGCCATCTACGAATTGCCGCTGCATGACATCACGACCGAACAGGACATCATCCGCTCCCGCATGAGTCAGATTGAGCAGCAAATCCCCACCCTGGGACGGGAAGGCGGGCAGCTTGCGCACTATGCGCTAGGACGCGGCTATCTGGCGCTCCACGAGACCACGGCCGCATATCAACATCTGCGGTCGTCGTGGGACAGCGGCTCGCACAGCCCGGAGCTTAACTACGCGCTCGGTCGGGTGCTCGGAGATCGATTCTTCGAAACCGTACGTGCGGACAGGAGACGGGGAGACCGTGAGTGGCTGCGAAACCGGCGGCAGACCCTCGATCGCGAGCTGCTCCAGCCAGCCATGGTGCATTTGGAAGCGAGTCGTGGGGTCAAGCTGGAATCGGCGGAGTTTCTGGAGGGACTGCTCGCCCTGTATCGCGGGGACTACGACAAAGCGCTGGTGTACGCAGACCATACCCTGCGCACCTCACCATGGCTGTACGAGGCCTACAAGCTCAAGGGCGATGTGATGCAAGCGAAGGCGCTCGAGCGCTTCCTCAATGGCGAAAGCCAGAAGGCGGACGCCGACCTGCAAACAGCGATAGCTGCCTACGATCAAGCGGCGGTCATCGGACGCAGTGACATCGCCGTCTATGAAGCCCGTGCCGAGGCCTGGGGTCAGCTCATCGCGCAGCGCTATGAACGAGGTCAGCCAATTGGCAGTGACATCCCATCGGCGGTCGCGGCCTGCCGCAGTGCAACCACCATCTCGCCGATGCATGTCCTGGGGTATCGGTTGCTGGCCGGACTGTATTTCACGCAGGCGCAGCAGCAGCTCGATGCCGGTCAAGACCCACGTCCGCTCGTGCAAGAGCTTCTGGCCATTACGACCAAGGGACTTGAGCTAAGTCCAGGAGACGCCGCGTTAGAAAATGCGATCGGAGAGGGATTGCTGGTGGGACTGTTTTATGAGGAATCACGCGGTCTGCCGTTTTCCGCCAACATCGCCGAGATTATCGCCCATCAGCAGCGAGCCATCGCATCGGACGCAACCTATCCGTGGGCCTATAACGGCCTTGCGGGTGCTTATCTGTTCCGAGGCAACCTCAAGCTGGCCCAGGGGGATGACCCGCGTGAGGACTTCCGCGACGCGATTCGCTACACCGAGACGGCCATTTTGCACTCTCCGAACTACCTGACGGCATACTCGAATCTCGCGTTCTTTTATGGACGCATCGCCAGCTACGAAGTGGAACATGGACTGCCGGTCGAAGCGTCTCTCGCTGCGGGCGTCCGCCATGGTCGAGAGTGCGTGCGGCGCAAACCGACGCTGAGCGACTGTTACTCCAACCTGGCGCTGCTGGAGCTGGTGCGGGTCCGAGCGCTGCTGTGGGAACCGCGACGGGATGTGGAGTTTGTAAACGCGGTGAACACAACGCTGGAATACCTCGCCGCCGCTGAAAAGAACGGAGACAAGTCTGTCGAGCTACAGCAGAGCCGCAGCAGAGCCTATCTAAGCTTGGCGCAGCACGCGCTGGAGCGAGGACAAGAAGCCGGTGGCGCAGTGGCCAAGAGCCAGAGCAGCCTGGGTGTTTGCCTTGCCTTGGCCGATAGCGATCCTCAATGCCTGCTTATGTCCGCAGAGCTAGCGCTGGTGTCGTATCGGATTCACAAACAGCGCGGCACCGATGCGAGCAAGTGGCTGGTGCAGGCTTCTGGCAGCGCGGTGACGGCGGCCCACGCAACCCCACGCAGCGCACCCGCGCAACGGCTGCTGGGAGAGACGTATCTGGCCCGAGCGGAAGCCGAGGTAGAAGCTGGTCATCTGGATCTTGCAGAGCGCGCCATCGAGCAGGGTAAGGCCGCGATCTCCGAGAGCCTTCGGATCAATCCGAATCTCCCCCGTACTCGGCAAATTTTGACGGCGCTACGCGGCCTAGCGATCGCTAGGACAGGCTCCGCAGACCCTCCCTCATCGCCAGTTCCTGAATAAGACGATGAGCCCGCACCGAGACGAGCATCCTCGGGTGCTCCAATGGCTCACTTTACAGAAACGCCGCACCGACTTCGTCCGCAAACAGGACGCCCCGATCCGACAGGCGCAGAAAGTCAGGACCGGACTCGACCAGGCCGCGTGCCGTTAGCGACTCGATGGTGTTCGAGCAGATCCGCCTCGGATCGATCTGATGCAGCTTCACAAACTGCGACCAGCAGACGCCGTCTAGTTCCCGCAGCTTGAGCCACAGTGATTCCCGCCACAGCGACTCCGGTGCACGCTTCTCATACAGACTCAACGACGGATTGTCAGCCGTCACCAAAAACGGCTGCAGACTGGGACTTCGCCAGGTCCGCAAATAGGCAGATGGGCCACGCTGGTTGGCAAAACGCTCTCCGCTGCCGTCTGGGAAGCAGCGGAAGGAATGCGCCGAGACGCCAAGTCCGAGATACTCCCCATGGGTCCAGTACAGCCGGTTATGGACGGCACGGAAGTCCGGATCACCGGCCTGCGCCCGCGCAAAGTTCGAGATTTCGTAGTGTCGAAATCCGGCCTGCGCCAACGTGTGTCTTACGACTTCATAGGCGTCGGCTTGCTGCTCCGGACATGGGGGCTGGGCTTTGCCACGGCGGATGTGGACCGATAGCGCAGTATGGGGTTCAACCGTCAGTTGGTATAAAGAGACATGCTCCGGTAGTAATATGAGAAGTTGCCGCAAGTCCTCCCGCAGCTCAGCATCGGTCTGTCCGCTCATGCCAATCAACAAGTCTAGCGAGATACGGGAAAAGCCGACTTGGCGCGCACGCTCCACCAACTCGTGGATCTGGTGAGGCTGGTGCTGTCTGCGGAGCGCTTCGAGGTGGCGCGCTGCAAAGGACTGCGCCCCAATCGATAGCCGAGACACTCCAGCCTTGCGCCAAGCTCGGAGCTGATCGGTCGAGACGCCACCGGGATCGCACTCCAGTGTCACTTCCGGAGTCACCCCGGATCGGGCCGGAAAGACTCTCAGAATCTCTTGGAGAGCTGACGACAAACAGGCCGGTTCCCAAAGTGACGGCGTACCCCCACCGAAGTAGACGGACACGGCCTGACGATTGGCAAACAAAGCGGCTTTGGCCTGCAGTTCATGCCGCAGCGCTTGCAGATACTCGGAATGGGGAATGTGCGGGCGAACAGCGACCGCAAAGTCACAGTAGGAGCAGCGCTGTCGACAGTATGGAAAGTGAACGTATACGCCGAAGTCAGAAGACGTCATTGTCCGACCTCTTCCTGAGCCGCCATGCGCTGGGCCCGGAGCGAGATGAAGCGTAGGTAGACACCCTCCATCTCGGTACACAGCGCATCGACCCGTGGGCCATCGCCACGCGCATAGACCTCACGGGTCAGATCGGGGCAGAGGTAGCGGACGCATAGGTTCGGCTGATTATCGACGGTAAGCGAACATCCTGTGGGTCCGCGAAAGGCGCAGCCCGCATGATCGCCGGTTGGCAATCGCAGATCCTGCGGGAGTGTACCGGACTGGCGGAGCGCGGCTATCTCATCGTCGTTCCACGCGTCCTCGGTCACCAGTCCGCAGCAGTGTCCACCAGAGAAGTGTCCATGGGGCGGTGGATGACCAATGGCACAGGTCCGACAACTCATCACCGTGCCTATCGCGGCCTTCAACGCTCGCCGCAGTCGCAATAGCTCGGCGGAGGCCGCTGACTCCTCACTACCGACCTCGGTGGATGGCGGCTCATTGCGCAGCCGCTGTCGCAGTTGCCGGGTTTCATCGGCGCGAGTTCGCGGCTGCTTGAGTCGGTCGAGAAAGTGCTGGAGTGGTATCCACATTCCGTCGTGCATTCTAGTGCCAAGCGTGGTCGCGGACCAAGTGCCGCATCCCCATGAACGCCTTGACTAAAATGAGTGTGCGGAGATACAGTTTGGCGATGCTATTCCTCACTGCTCGCGCTCCGCTGTCTCCCTTGACCCTGGCTTTCTGTGCGGCGCTCGTGACCACCACCGGCTGCCCGAAGCCATCGGCCATCAAAGTGCCACCGCCCCCTCCTGGCGACCTGCTCCGTTTCGTCGCCAAGGCCAACGACAAGCTGTCGGGCAAAGTCAACGTCCGCTTCGAAGATGGCGACATTGGGGTCAAGAAGCCGGCCGTCTATGCCTTTGTGTTCAAGGAAGAGCACCAAGCGCAGGCGGTGGATGCAGCTGGAAATATGAACTTTTCGGCCTCGTTCTTCGATGTGGAGCCAGTCGGTGACTCCGCCAAGGACAAGAAGGCCGGCGAGCCCCTGGCGCGAGCGCTTCAGACGGTGAAAATCGCCTACACGATGAGTGCGCGTGGCGATGTCACAAACTTTGACGTCAAGATTCCCGACGACATCAAGGACTCTAAAGACGGCAAACAGATGGAGCGCCAGCTTGGTTACGTCCGGCTCATTGCGCAGTGGGTCTACGGAGCCGATCGCGGGCCACAGTTTGACCCGAGCCACATCGAAGCGGGTAAGTCGTGGCCGATCCGCGCCTCGATTCCAACACCATCGGGTGGCAGCAAAAACTGGGACATGACCTGCACCTACGCCAAGCGTGAGCAGGGCGTCGCCTTCATCAACATGGAAGGCAAAGTCTCGGGTGAAAACCAGGGCACCAAGCTCTCGGGCGAGGTCAAGGGCGAGCTGCGGCTACGCATTGGTGAAGGCCGGCTGACCTACCATGACATCGACACGACCTCGACGTTCCGAGCGGGCGACCAGTCCTCGGGTGGTCACCAAGTGCATATCCATGTGACCTGGGAAGCCGACCAAGCGGCGGTTCCGGCCGGTGATGGCACTGCTGTGATGCCGTAGTCAGCCACTGCCGGATTGCCGTTCCTTTTCCGCGCTTCTTCTCCTTCCATCCTCGACCCAACGATCTAAGCTCCCGGCACATTGGGAGCGAAGTGATGACTTTTTCTGACAAATGGCAATGGCTAGGTCTACCGGTGCTCGTCGGAGTGCTGGCCCTCGGGATCGGCACGGCGAGTGGTGATGACACCGCAGGTGCCGAGGCCCCCGCGGGCATGCTTGCGTTTATGGCGGGCGACGTCGCCTCATGTCCACCGGGCTGGCGGATCGCCCAAGAAACCACAGGCCGATTGGTGGTGGGCGTCACTTCGTCCGATGCGGTGGGCAAGCTGATCGGCACCGCGCTGACCAACCAAGAGGACCGGACCCACCAACACTCGTTTCAAACGAGTGCCGATCTTCCCTACAAGTCGATTTCGGCGGCAAACGGTGGCAACGGCCAGGGGGCTTCGGCGGCGCGCTACACGGACAGTGGCAACACCGAACCTGCCCCGAGCGGGCTGCCGTTTGTGCAGCTCGTCGGCTGTGTGAAACAATGATCCCCGTTGCATGCTCGCCGTTGCGAGGCCTGCTGATTGCCACCGGACTATCGGGGCTGCTGTCGTGCAACCCGCCGGCCTCGGCGATCGATGCCGCAACGATGGATGATGGCGGCAGTGAACCCGTGGTCGACCTGGCGACACCGCTGGATTTGAATGCTCCGGTCGGCGACTCTCTGCCGAAGCTGGCGGTCGCCTTCTTCCAGCGCAAAGACTGCCCCAAAGGGTGGCAGCCTCTGGCGATGGCGGCGGGCCGAACCTTGGTCGCGACCGTAGGGAGTGACCCTATCGACATTGTCTCTGGGGAACCGCTGATGGAAGGTGAGGACCGCGCCCATGGCCACGCGGTGATGACGAATTTCAACCTATCGACGGTCAGCTACGCTGGTATCGCCGGTGAGGCCAACCACGGACTCGCACGAGGTGGGAGTCAAGCGCTCGCGGGCAAGACCAATTCCGTCCCGATTGGCCTGCCATATGTGCAACTGCTCGTTTGCAGCAAGCTGGATGAGCCCGATCCACGGCTGCGGCCCGTTGCCAAAGGTACGCTGGTGTTTTTCCGCTCGCCCGATTGTCCGAAGGGTTTTGTGCAAGCGGGCGGCAGCCAGGGTCGACTGATCATCGGTGTGCCGGAGCTAGCAACCCCTGGCCAGAAGTTTGGAGGGCTGCCGCTCAAGAGCGGTGAAAAGCGACTGCACCACCATGCCTTGTCGGGCAGCATCACCACATCGTCGCACGGCATTGCCCTAGCGAGCGGTAGCGGGGCTTCAGGCTATGCGAAAAACGACAAGCATCCGTACCAGGTGGATACCGTCGACGAACCGAGTAGCTTCCCCTACCTCCAGCTCTTACACTGTCAGAAAGAGTAATCACTCGCGCCGGGAGCCTCGGCAGCGGTAGTCACTATCTCGGCAAGCGACCAGCGCCTGGCAGGGTCGAGGCCGTGCTGTTGGCTATGACGGTGATTGAGGACAGCAAGGATCTGGTCGATCCGCTCAGCGTCGAGTACATCCGTCGCAGCCGGTGTTTGGGTCGTGAAGTTCAGCGGACAGACGGTAACCACCCCGTTGGTCAGCCGCACACGGACTGCTTCGGCGGGAATCAGCTCATGTGGATAGCGAAGCGGCAGCCCTTGACTGCGGCAGACGAGGGGGCGGGCGGCATAGAGACGGCAGGAGTCGTCGTCATCGAGCAGCACGCAGCGCGGCTGAGATCCGAATTGAGGGCGCAACACCTGCATCGCAACACGACGCTGCTCCTCGGGATGAAGTGACCGCAGGTAGTCCATCATCGCGGCGGCTTCAACGTTGCTCACGGACAGCTCGACCAGACAGCAGCCACCGCAGCCCGCGCGACACGACATCTCCGCGCTGCAGCGTGACTGCACGGCCGCCGCGAATGCATCGACCTTCGCGGTCAGGAGTGCGTACTCAGGTGGTGGAGGGGCAACGGACACGGACGTTCCTAGCGTGAGGTGTTCAGCAAGACACTGACCGTCGAGCCGCTCGACACCGGAAGCAGCAAGTCCGGTAGTCGGTCGCCGTTGACGTCGGCGGCGACCACATCGGTGTGGGAGCCTGGTGCCGAAATCTGCTGCGGGGTCGCAAACTGGCCAGTTCCCTTGCTGAGCATCACCGTCACCGTCCCAGTGGTGCCCACGTTGACCGTGACCAAATCGAGCAACCCATCGAGGTTGAGATCGACCGCCAGCACCGGCTGCGGGGTGCTGCCTCCGGTCGGAAGCACCGTCGCGGCTTGGAAGGTACCGTCTCCGTTCCCGAGCATCACCCGCAGCGCACCACCATCGGGATCGCTAACGACCAAGTCTGCCTTGCTATCGCCGTTAAAATCCGCCGCAGCGACCCCATGGGGACCGGCACCAGCCGAAACGTAGCGAGCGATCTGAAACTTGCTGCCCAGGTTTTGCAAAATGGCAATCGTGCTGTCGTCGTACAAGGTCACCGCGAGGTCGGCTTTGCCGTCGGCGTTGAAGTCCGCGCTGCTGATTCCGAAGCTCCCGGACGGCAAGCCCAAGGAGCCGTTGTTGTTGAAGGTGCCATCGCCCTTCCCGAGGAGAAATCCGATGCCATTTGCTGCAAACGCGAAATAGGGCACCGCGATGTCGTATTTGCCATCACCGTTGTAGTCCCCCCCCGCCATGACGGACGCGGCGGCACTGACGACGCTGCGCGCTGATTGCAGGGTTCCATCCCCCTTGCCGGCGAGCATCCACATACTGGCACCTCCGCCATCACAGGCGACGATGACATCGAGAGATCGGTCGGACGTCACCTCGCTCAGCAGCAGGCCGGTCGGTGCTCCGGAGACTCCGACCCGACGGAAGGTATCGAAGCTGCCATCCCCCTTGCCATTGAGGAGCGATAAGCTACCCGAGGAGTGACTGGCGACGACCAAATCGAGCTTGCTGTCCCCGTTGAGATCGCCGAGTGCCAGTCGGCTCGGCTTGTTGTCGACAGTGAAGCTGCGCGGCGTCCCGAAGGACAGCTGGCTCGGATAGTACGCAAATAGATCATTGCGAATGGCCTCTTTGCCATCGGGACGACGCACCTTGACATCGACCAATCCCAGCTTGCCGGGGCTCGGTGGAAGCAAGGCCGTCAGTTCCTCTTCGCCGGTCAAGCTGACCTGCGCCGAATCGACGTCCGCAAACGAGATGCGTGATCCCGACTCAAAACGGCGGCCCCGCACGGCGACCTTGATGCCGCCACTCGATGGCCCTCGCGCTGGGCTTACCGACTCTATCAGCAGGCCATCGAAACCCGCGCCGTCCTGGCCATGCGTGGTATTGCCAGCGTCTGGCAAATATCCGCCCGCGCTACACGAGCCGAGACCGAGGCCAACAGTTGCCATCAGCAGTCCGCTGCCCAGCTTTCGCCACAGGTTGTCCCACATGGGCGCAAGCAAAGACAGACCGAGCCAGGCAGTCAACGAAAAATCGCGACCCTTCCGTACGGCACTCGGTCGATGCTATACGCCAAGCGATGGCCACCGCCGAAGCGGAGCACACTGCTACGCCCGATGCTGCTCCCACAACGACCCCATTTTCAGCGCTGAGCGAGATTCGACATGGGCTCCAGCCACATTACGAGGCCCTGCGAGCCATCCCGAATCGTCAGAAGCTGCTGTCGAGCGCACTGTACACCGATATCTCGTCAGAGCTTGAGCCGCTGCTCTGTGCCGTTGAAAAAGGGAGCCATGCCAGTCCATCGCCCCCTGGGTTATCAGGTGACACGTTGCGGGTCGTGGCGTGGAACATCCAGCGTGGACGACGGTTGGCCGCAATTACTGAAGCGATGCGGACGGAGCCGGTGTTGGCGAAGGCGGACGTGCTGCTGCTGTCCGAGGTAGACAACGGCATGGGTCGCTCGGGAAACCATCATGTGGCACGGGAACTGGCGTCCTCGCTGCGGATGCACTATGCGTTCGGCGTTTCCTATCTGGTACTCGGTGATGACGTGCTGGAAAACGAGGACGGAGCGGCCAATACCCTGGCGCTGGCAGGCTCGGCGGTGCTGTCCCGATGGCCCATTGGAGCAACGAAAAACCTCGATCTGCCGGAGCTAAAGGACAAGTTTTCGTCGAAAAGCGAAAAGCGGCTGGGCAAAAAGCGAGCGCTGGCCGCCGAGATCCTGTTGCCTTCAGGTCCGCTGTGGGTCTCGACGTGTCACTTGGACTCCAATGCCTCTCCCAAGCAGCGGAGCCGTCAGCTATCGAAACTGCTCAGCGAGGTGTCGTCACAAGGAAGTCGCCATCTGGTCGGCGGCGATTTCAACACCACGACCTACGATGCCTCGGGGCCGGGCGCGCTGCTCTTGGACCTGCTGCATAAGCTGTTTTTCACGGGATTCAATGCGACCGTCGACGGTTATATGACCCCGGAAGCCAGCTACGAACAGCCCATTTTCGCCGTACTCGATGAGCTTGGCTTTGCCCACGCTGGCCTCAACGACCGCAGCGCGGGAACCTACTTCTACGACGTAGAGAGCCCATATGAAGAAGCCAAGCTGATCGACAAGGTTGGCAGGCTCGCGACACGCTGGCTACAGCGACGACTCCGTCCGTGGAATGGCTGCGTCCCGGCGCGACTGGACTGGTTTGTGGGCAAGAACATCAACCCCCAGAGCTCGGGCGTCATCGAGGTGAAGCGCCAAGACGGCATTCCGGCGTCTGATCATCGTCCGATCTTCGTCGACATTGCCTACTGACGATAAAACAGTCATTTCGTACGACTCTTATCCGGAGTCAAGTCGTGCGCGTCGTGCCGATTTTGTGAACGACGAAGCGGCTATGGTGCCCACTCAAAGCCAAGGAAGGCGTAGTAGCGACCGTAGACCTCGACTCCAGCGGTACCAACACCACCGCGTGCGCCGAGCAAAATTCCGAACGGATCGAGATGCATTCGCACACCGCCACCAACCGATGCGGCGGCGGGAGTGCCTCCAGACAAGCCAAGGGAGGCATCAAGCTGGGCAACCAAACCGATCCGCCAGAACTGAACTTCGGCCATGTAGCTCATCGCCCAGCGCAGCTGATTTTGGGGCAGGTTGACCGCAGCCGTCACGCCTTGTGTCGTTTGAAGCCCGAACCGACCCAGGATCGCCGCAAGTCCCACCGCCGGATCGATGACCACCGGACGCCCCTTGGTGGCATCACGCGGGAACGTGCCGGTTGGAAGTTGCAGTCGCAGCAGCGGACCAAACAGTAGCCGTCCACCGAGCGCACTCAGCGGAACACCACGCACTCCGAGTGACACATCGCCAAAGGCCACTCCGCTCGAAGACAGGGTGGGATCCGTCGCTGGCACCAAGTTGGTTTGGTACATGAGCGGCACGTTGAGGTCAAACGACAGGCGCTGCTGAAGGAGTGCCAGTTCTCCACCCACATCCAAACGGCTCACCGTGAAGCCAGTATCGCTACGAGTCGAACCGCCACCGAGCAGCGCATAGACCTGGGTCCGTGGCTGCACCGAGCGACCGGGCAAGCCCAGCACCGCGAGGGGCACCGGTACCGTCAGCCCGTCGAGCCGTCCAGCCGTCACCACCACAGGAGGCGCGACCGGCGGCACCGAAACCACCAGCTCAGACTCCGCCTCTCCGAGCGTAAGACGGATCTTGTGCTCGCCTTCGCTGAGAGCCAGCTTCTGCTCCACGGCACAGTCGATCGGCTCGCCCGAATCCACGGTGGCCAGTAGAGGCTGGCCCGCGCCCGAGACTTGCAAGGACACCCGCTCGGGGCGCTCCATCAGAAGCGGTCCAGCCTGTCCCTGCGTCGAGGCAATCAGCTTGGCATCGGTGCGAACATTGATGATGTAAAACGAACGCGGCGCAGATGGAGGTCCGACGAACTTCTCGTTGTCGACCGCGCTGACTCGAACGTAGTACTTGCCCGGCGACAGGTGAACACGCAGCGGCGGTGCAGCAATCTCGCCACCCGCCCGTCGGTCGTTGAAGCCCGGATCGCGAGCAACTTCCACGATGTAATGGACCGCCCCCGGCACCGGAGCGAAGTCAACGACGACCTCGCCAAGTGGCTGTGGCTCCAGCAGTCCGGCCATCGCCAGAACCATAAACGGGCGATTGCCATCTTCCGTAGCAGCACGAGCCTGCCACGCCGGAGCTCCCGGCAGATCATGTAGCGCTTGGGCACCAGTACCACGCAGGATCACACTGCCCTGTCCGGCCTTGATGTTGACGGTGGTGCCCTTCGCACGCACGGAAACTTGGCCTTCATAGACCTGGACCGAGGCGCGGTTCCCTTCTGCGTCAATGCGTGCGTCGCCTTGGAGCTTGACGTCACCGCCGGGGGTCTTCACGGTAATCGGACCCGTCACGGCCTTATTGTCCATGTCGGCCCGCAACGAGCCCTGCTCAAGCGACACCTCGGTGGCCTTGCCGCTCTTGGGCATGTTCTTGATGACGACTTTGGAATTCGGCGGGATGTGGAACTTGACCTTGTCGCCAGCAGTGACCTCGACGCCACCTTGACCACTCGTTTCGATACGCATCCGCTTGTCGACGGGTTGACCGGGAAGCGCCTCCATCCAGCCCGTCTTGGTTTTGGTGCGAACTGCGGGACCAACAAAGGACAGTCGCGGTGTTTCGTTACCGACGGGTTTCAGCGGAGCCTTCGGAAGCGGCGGCGTCTTCAGCCGAGCCCCAGCCGTGAGCGCTGCCTCACAGACCAAAGGATTGCTCTTTTTCAGGAGTGCAAGCCCGGCTGCACCGTCGCCGTACACCCGATGAGCGAGCTTGACGCAGTCCTCGCCGGGCTCGACTACGGTTTCTGGAGAAGCGGCATGGGACCCCCCCACGTGCAAGAGCCACAGTGGGACAACAGCCACGAAGAACAGCCTGCGCATCGTGCTGATTATATCGAAATAATCAGCAATTCAGGACACAAATATCTCTCTGCCACCGGCCGAAACCTAACGACGACTGCGGCGATCCTCGACTTCCTCGATGTGAGCCCCGAGAGAACGTAGGCGAGAGACGATTCGCTCGTACCCACGTTCAATCTGACCGACGTTGAGGATGGTGCTCTTACCTTGCGCACACAGCGCGGCGAGCAGCATCGCCATACCAGCCCGGATGTCCGGCGATTCGACGGTGCCGGCGCGAAGTAGCGACGGCCCATAGACGAGCGCCCGGTGGGGATCACACAGAATGATGCGTGCCCCCATCGAGACGAGCTTGTCGACGAAGAACAGCCGAGACTCGAACATCTTCTCGAACATCAGGATCACGCCCTCGCATTGGGTGGCGGTGACGATCGCGATGGAGAGAAGGTCCGCTGGAAACGCGGGCCACGGCTGATCCTCCAGCTTGGGTACATGTCCGCCCAGGTCGGAGCGAATCTGCATGCTCTGAGCACTCGGGATGATCAGGTCATCGCCTTCGATGCGGCAGGTGATGCCAAGTCGCTCGAACCCAAGCAACACCATCCGGAGATGACGGATTCCAGCATCGGCAATGCGCAGCTCAGAACGGGTCACTGCAGCCAGACCGATAAACGAGCCCACCTCGATGTGGTCGGGTCCAATGGAAAACTCGCCGCCATGCAGCGAACGGCCGCCATGGATCATGAGCTGGTTCGAACCAATGCCCTCAATGTGTGCACCGAGGGTCACCAGGAAGTTACACAGATCCTGAACATGCGGCTCGCAGGCGGCATTGCGTAGCGTGGTGGTGCCGCTCGCAGCAACGGCGGCGGTAATGGCATTCTCGGTGCCGGTGACGCTCGGCTCATCGAGAAACACATCAGCCCCTCGCAGCTTCGTGGCGGTCAAGTGGAAGCGCTCGGAGATCTGATAGGTGGCCCCAAGCTCTCCCAGTGCCAAAAAATGGGTGTCGACGCGGCGACGCCCGATCACATCGCCTCCGGGTGGTGGCAAATGAATCTCACCACAGCGTGCCAGCAGTGGTGCTGCGAGCAAAATCGAGGCCCGAATGCGCCCACACAGGTCCGGATCGAGCGATGCAGCGGCCACCGTCTTCGCATGGATATGGAGCGTATGTGGGTCGGTGTGGTCCCATTGGGCATCAACACCGACGGTCCGAATCAGGTCAACCAGCGTTTCGACGTCACGGATCCGTGGGACGTTGTGCAGCGTGACTTTCTCGCTGGTCAGCAACGCCGCAGCAATGATCGGCAGCGCCGCGTTCTTATTACCTGCGGGACGAATCGTCCCATGCAGACGATGTCCTCCCTCGACGATGTACTGGGTCGCAGCCAATGGCGTCTCCTTGTATGACGGGGAAACCTTTTGTCAGCACCGACCCGCCAAGTCAAAAAAAGCCATAATGCGCAGTACTCGGGCGACTCTAGCTGCGGCCGAGCAGTCGACGGAACAGACCCTTTAGCCACGACCAGATGACCGTAAAGATCAGCGACCCAGCATCGAGTGCATCTTCACCGTGGGCGGGCGCAGCGACTGGCGCGGGAACAGCCATAGGCGAAGAGACGGGAGCCAGCGCAGCAGGAGCAGGAGTCTGCGGCACAGTCGGAACGACGGTTGCCTGCGCAACGGACGAGGTGCCATCGGGTCCAGCCACAACTGGTGTGGACTCGACGGGCGCGACCGACGCGGGCGCAGCACTTGCGATGGGAAGGGCGTCCCCGGCACCGACCGGCACAGAGGCCACCGGCGTGGGCTCAGCCGATGGGGAAGCTGCCGCAGTGACCTCGCCCGCAGGAGGTTCCAGCGGCGGTGAGGTGGGTGATGCCGTCATCGCCACAGGCGTGTCCATCGTGGGGAGCGCCGCAATCGCGGAGCGGGCTCGTTCGACAAACTGTTTGAAGAGCTGCTTGGCGACCGCTTCAAACATTCCGCGCCCGAATCGGACCAGCTTGCCCGCCAGATCGACATCGGCGATCACCGAAACTTCACTGCCGCCGCTCTCGCTTGCGACCACCTGACACTGCATCGTCATGCGCGCCGAGCCACCGCCTGCTTTGTCATCCCCCGAGCCGGTGATGGACATGCGGTGCTGCACATCGTCGACCTCGGTCAGCGTGGCACGCCCGCGAAAGTCTTGCATCACTGGGCCGACCTTCACCTTCATCGTCCCAAGATAGGTATTGCCACCCTCTTGGCCATCCAGCTTGGCCCCCGGCAAGCAGCCCGCCACGAGTTCTGGGCGCTTGAGGAACTCCCACACCCGCACCACCTCGGCATCGACCACAAAGCGTTCCTCAACCTTCAAGCTAGACATCGGCCATCCTCCGCACAGCGACCTTCCTGCTGTATCTCAGCACGCCAGAAAAGACCATGATAGAGAGGTACGCGACGGCAGCAATTCATGCACTCTTCGCTGCGCGTTACCGAATTCTTCACGCAGTAGCCTCACCGTAGGAATTGCAGTGAGCCGAGTCGTAGGTAGACTGCTCGCACTTAGTTGTTTTACGGAGCTTACTTTCGATGAAGAAACGAGCGGATCACGTCGCCATCTTGATGGATGGCTGCAGCGTATGGTCAACTAGGCACAGCCTGAGTCCGACTTCCGGACTGTGGGCTTCGGCTCTGGCAGCCGCCTCGACCATTGAGTCTGCCGCCCAGAGCGGCATTCGTCACCTGACCTTGGTCCCGACCGATAGCTTCCCACTGACCGGCGACAGTGAGGCAGGACTGGTCATCTCTCAACTCCTGCGGAGTCATGCGGATACCTTCCGGCACCTGTCGCTGCGCTTTTCGGCACTCGGAGAGCTGGCTCGACTGCCCGTAGATTTACAGCATCGCCTGTCAGCGATGGAAACCGCGACCGCCCATGAGCTGGGTATGAACCTGACGATGCTGCTTGGCTACAGCGGACGCCGTGACATCCTGCGCGTCGCCCGCGAGCTAGCAAGTGAGGTCAAAGCAGGCAGACTTCCCGCCGAGGCCATTTCGCCTGCGCTCATTCAAAAACGACTTGTAACGGCTGCCCTGCCCGGCGTGGACTTGATCGTCTATACCGGACAGAGCCATCGACTGGCCGACGCACTCACGTTCGAGTCTGCCTATGCCGAGTTTGCCTTCACCGACTGCTTATGGCCTGACTTCACGCCAGCGGATCTGCAAGGAGCGCTCGCGGATTTTGGCCACCGCGAGAGAAGGTATGGCAAGACCTCGGCACAAGTGCAAAGTCCGTCGCCGTCCTAACGAACCCGCTATTTCTTGGGACGCATCGCCCGAAACAGCGTCTTTAACCGCTCGCGATCGTACCGGGCGTACTCGCTGAACTCTCCGGCTCCAGACAGCCAACTCCCACCGTCGATGGTCACGCAGTCACCGTTTTGGTAGGGACTGGCATCGCTCATCAAAAAAACCGCCAGGTTGGCCAATTCGCTGTGTTCACCAACGCGACCCATGGGGACACGCTGCTCAACCATCCCCTCGATCATCGAGGCCTCGGGGACGAGTCGCGACCAGGCCCCCTCTGTCGGGAACGGGCCAGGAGCGATCGCATTGCAACGAATGCCGTAGATGCCCCACTCGACAGCGAGAGAGCGAGTCATTGCGAGCACTCCGGCCTTGGCGCAAGCCGATGGCATGACGAACGCCGAACCAGTCCAGGCATAGGGCGTGAGGATCGAAAGTACAGAACCCGGTGCGCCGCGGGCAATCAAGTGTTTGCCAACGGCCAGCGTCGCATGGACACTGCCGTACAGCACGATCTTGACCACCGCGTCAAAGCCGCCCGCCGATAAGTCCTCTGCCGCACACAGGAAATTCCCGGCGGCATTGTTGATGAGTCCATCGATTTTGCCGTAGCCTTCGACGGTCTTGGCCACAAGCTTGTCTATCTCGGCGGGATCCCGAACGTCGCAAGGAAACGCCGCCGCCTTACCGCCAAGCGAGCGTAGCTTCTCCACTGCTTGACCGAGGCGCTCGGGGTTGCGGCCACAGATCACAACCTGCGCTCCGGCCTGGCATAAACCCTGGCTCATCGACAGGCCAAGGCCAGAGCCTCCGCCCGTAACGATGATCACCTGACCATCAAGCAGGTCTTTGGAAAATACCGGGGCAGCGCGCGGCGTACGACTAGGACGGCTGGCTTGGGTGGTCATGGGATGTCCTGTTTACATCGACAGACCGCCATCGACGTCGATGGTGCGGCCGTTGAAGTAATCACACTCAATGGCGAACTTGACGGCAAGCCAAATGTCCTCGGGGACACCCACGCGACCAACAGGAACTGCCGCAACCAGTGCGTCACGGGCCTTTTGGTTCATGCCTTGGGTCATCGGGGTTTCGATCATGCCAGGAGCAATCGCGACACAACGGATGCCAAACTGGCCAAACTCGCGGGCCCAGGTGACAGCGTTGGCAGCCAATGCCGCCTTGGCCGAGACGTAGTTTGACTGACCACGGTTGCCGTGACGAGCGACCGACGACATGTTGACGACGACGCCCGGACTGCTGCCAGTCTCGACCATCTTCGCGACGACTTCACGAACCATAAACGTCGCGCCGTGCAGGTTGACGTTAAGAACGGTGTGCCACTGCTCACTCGACAGCTTGACAACAGCACCAGTGGCCTTGTCCTTCTTGACGAGTAGCCCGTCGCGAAGAATGCCCGCGTTGTTGATCACGCCGTTGAGTCCACCCATCGCGCCATGTGCCCAGGACACAAAGGCCTGCACCTCGGACTCATCGGCAACATTCAAGCGACGACGGTGAATCCCCGCTGGGAGCTCGGCCAGCCCCGCCTCGTTGACATCGCCCGCGGCCACCTGCGCGCCTGCCTCGTGGAGTCGCTTGGCAAAGTGCGCACCCATTCCCTGCGCAGCCCCGGTCACAATGATCTTCATATCGGAAAGACGCATCTGTTGTTCTCCTTAGACTCGAGTTCGTCCACTACTAGCGGCGGCAGCCTATCACCGAGCAGGGGTGACATGCCACACAGTTGCGCAGCAGGAGCAGAACATCTCGTGACTCTGCTTCGAAACACTCTGGCGATTACAAGCCGAGGTCGCCCAGCAGCGGTTTCAGTAGTTCGATGAGAGCCTTGATGCGAGGAATCTCTGAAAGGACCGCCGGGACCACGATCCGCACCCCGACCTCGCGCCCAATGAGCTCGGGAAGCACGGGAATCAACGCGCCTTCCGCAACGCCCGGGTCTGCCATCATCGCATCGGGAACCAACGAAATCCCAAGTCCAGCGATCGCAAACTGACGAATCATATGGATGTGGCGCGTCACCATCATCGGTGACACCGGGAACGTACCGCCATGAAGCAGGGGCCACAGCTTGCCATCGTCTCCAGGACACTCCCACGCGAGGAGTTCGTGATTGCGAAGATCTTCGAGTGTGCGCGGCGTACCGTGCTGCGCTAGATACTCCCGACTCGCAATCGCCCAGACCCGTACCCTGGCGATCTCTCTGGATACCCAGGGGCCGCTAGGACTCCGGTCTCCGAAGTGGAGCGCCAGATCCACGTTCTCGATGAGTCCCCCTACTGGGTCATCGCTGAAATGCACCCGGTATGAAATCCGAGGATATCGCGCTCGAACGAACCCGAGCAGTGGCGTAATGAGATGGGGGGGCAAGCCAACGGGTAGCAGAATTCGTAGAACTCCTGCGGGCTCGCCACCCACCTCCCGCACCGACTCGATGAGGGCGCTGGCCTCCTGCACCATCAAGCGACCACGTCCTGCGAGCATCGTTCCAGCTTCCGTCAGAAAGACGCCCGTCCGCGTGCGGTCCACCAACAGGACTCCTGCACGCGCCTCTAGTTGATCGATTCGTCGACGCAGCGTAGCACGAGACAAGCGCAGCGACTTGGCAGCAGTCAGAAACGATCCACTGTCTGCTACCGCCAAAAATGCACGGAGCTCTTCCAGATCCATTGCAACTCCACAGCGATGGCCGCTTCGTGAACACTGCATGGCCAACATTGGCCATGCCGCTACCGTCGCAAGCAATTTACCATCCTTTCATGTCGACCCTCAATCGGAATGTAGCTAAAGGTGATATCGTGTTCCGTCGGCACTCTGCTGGATATGAAGCAGCCCGACGAGCAACCATGTGGAACGCCCGCGTTCCAGACCGCTACCCAGAGGTCATTGTAAAAGCTCGCGATGTTTACGATGTCGTTGCAGCAGTCAGGATGGCCAAGCGTGAGGCACTGCGGCTCACAGTCCGTTCAGGCGGACATAGCTGGGCAGGCAACCACGTCCGAGATGGCGGACTCCTTCTCGATTTGTCCGCGCTACAAGATGTGACGGTGGACAAGGAGAATCTGCGGGCCACCACTGGTCCAGGACGAGCTGGACACGAGCTGTGCGAACTGCTCGGCAAACAAGGACTATTCTTCCCAGCCGGACACTGTAAGGGAGTGTGTGTCGGGGGCTATCTGCTGCAAGGGGGCTTCGGTTGGAACAGCAGAGCCCTTGGTCCAGCTTGTATGAGCGTGATCGGACTCGATCTGGTGACCGCCGATGGGGACGTAGTCTTCGCAAGTCCCGAGGAAAATGCGGATCTTTACTGGGCTGCACGCGGGGCTGGTCCGGGGTTCTTCTGTGTCGTCACCCGCTTTCACCTGCGGCTATATCCCAAGCCCAAAGTGATTGGGATGGCGCTGTACTCTTTCCCTCTCGTTTGCCTGGAAGAAGTATTTCGCTTTGCCCACGCCATCGCTCCCGAGGTTCCAAATTCCGTCGAGCTGCAATTCATCATGAGCCGCAAGGCATTCGGTGCAAACGGACCAGGAATCGAAGTCGTCGCACCTGTGTTTGAAGACGGAATCGGTGACGCGCTGCGCGCACTCTCCTTCCTAAACAAAAGCTCTCTACGTCGCAAAGCTGTGCTCAAGATCCCTTTCGCTCCATCGACGATGGACATTCTGTACCGCGCCACGATGACGCACTACCCGGACGATCATCGCTACGCAGTCGATAACATGTGGACCCGAGCTTCTGTTGACGAACTACTGCCAGGAATCCACAAAATCGCCAGCACGCTACCGCCCGCGCCCTCACACATGCTGTGGCTCAACTGGTCTCCACCAGGTAATCGGCCTGATATGGCATTTTCCGTCGAAGATAAGACCTATCTTGCACTGTACGGATGCTGGAAGCATGCAGTAGATGACGACCCCTACGCGAACTGGGCGACAGAGCGAATGAGCGAGATGGCACACCTTGCAACCGGCTGTCAGCTTGCGGACGAAAACCTTGGAAGACGCCCGGCTCGCTTTATCACGGATGAAAAACTCCAGCGGCTGGACCAAATCCGCAGCGCGCACGATCCGCAGAGCCGCTTTCACTCATACATGGGGAGACCATGACACATCCCAATCCATCACGAAGACTCTTTATCGGACTCCGGAAGGAAGATCTGGAAGGAAAGCCGTACGCGTCCTTCTACAATCCACACGTGGCAGCGCTTCCGGAACATGCCAAGGAAGCACTGCTTCACGGACCTGTTGCCGGACCTCTACTGTCTCGTCTATCGGACGCGCCACAGCTCCTCTTCACAGCAGAGACAGAGTTAGAGAATGGTTTTGGAATTCAAGACGATGGCTCTCTGCATGTCGCGATTCGCACCGATCTGCCCGACGTCACTCCCGAGATGATCGACTTCTGGTTTGGTTGGCACAGTTCCGAGCCACAGCGCTACAAGCTGTGGCATCCACGTGCTCACCTTCACGCGCAATGGGAGTCTGCGGAGTCTCTGCAGCTTTCCAAAACCAAAGGCCGAGCAAGGTATGTAGGCCGAACCTCGTTTGTCGATGAGTATCTCGGCAGCACATTGACACAGGCCGCGATCAGCTTCCTGCCACCTGCCGATCTGGACTTTGACGAGTCTGTTCTCACCGACCCGCAACAGGCCACAGTCATCGCCGCCCGAGTCAGTTTGACCAACTCTCCGCTGGAAGCAGGCTATCTGGTCCACCACGTCCGTCGAGTTGCAGGTGGTGCACAGATGCGCTCACGCTTCTGGCTGGGTGGTCCGTATGCTGCCGTGCGCGCTGGACGGTTTCAGGTGTCGGTCCCCAGCCAAGTCGCCAGGCTCATTCGCAGTCCAACGCTCGACGAAGGACGCGACTTACTCGTACACTCTTCGCAAGAAATGTCACACTTGGCCACGTTCCTTCCAAAGCTGTACGCTGAGCTATCCGACCTGCCATGAACCATAAGGGGGGGCCTTTTGGTTACAGAGTTTGTCTTAGAGTTTGCGCGCGCTGAGCAAGCAGGCGATCCATTTGGATTCCGTTTTGAACCGCAACAGTACTTGCTGCGGTCGGCCGGAGGAGGATTTGAGAGCGCAGAGCTGCCGTGGGATGCATCTTTGCTCAAAGACCTAGCTGCGGTCCGACAATCCCACTGTGATCGCGTCATCGTTCAACGGATTGGTGAGCTACTGCGACGCGTGCTGACGCCACTTGGATTTGCGGAACAGTCCTCACAGATTGTGGCAGCGGATCGCGCTGGTCAATCCGTCATCTTGACGATTCGATCGGCTGCAGCAGAGCTTTACGCACTGCCCTGGGAGCTGTTGACCGAAAAAGGGACGGGGCTTCACTTGGGAGGCCTACCCAACGTACTCCTTCGATACGAGTGGCCACAGACCCACTCCACGCCAGAAACTCCCAAGCCGCGAACTTCGACAGGCCGCATTCTGCTCGCATGGTCCGCTGCGGGGGGCGCGGTTCCGGCCAGCGAGCAAGCGCAGGCACTTCGCGCAGCCTGCAAAGCCGGTCATGTCTCGTTTGAAAGCGACCGAGATGTCCTGGCTCATGCATCCTGCCAAACGCTAAGTGCCGCATTAGAAAAGGCCCGGACGCAGAACCAGCCCATTTCGATTCTTCATCTGCTCTGTCATGGTGGACAGAACGGCAGTACGTTCGGCCTGGTGCTGGGTGGAGAGGAGCCGGGCGAATCCGTAGTGGTGGATGCGGGAACCCTACGCCAGATTCTGTCACCGTTTGCGGACATGGTCCGCTTGGTCGTTCTTTCAGCCTGTGATTCCGGAAACTCTGGAACGCTTGGGAATCAGCTTGGGAGTGTTGCTCAAGCGCTACATCGGGCTGGTTTTGCCTCTGTAATTGCTTCGAGAAACCCGCTGGGAGTATCCGCATCCATCAAGCTGACCGAGACACTTTATGATGCATTGCTGACACAAACGCAGTCTCTTGAACAAGCTCTCCGTTCGGTCCGCAATCGACTGCTTGGCGATCCATCTCAGCTCGACTGGGCCAGCTTGCAGCTCTATGCACGCAGCGAAGATGGCGTCGACAGCCGACCGATGCTGTTCCGACCGTATCGCGGTCTTCTCGCCTTTCAACCGCAGCACAATCGGTTCTTTTTTGGACGCGAACGAGAGATTGAACAGATTAAGAAAGCGCTGGCCGATTTGGGAACTGCGCAACGACCTCGATTCCTAATTGTTGCAGGAACATCAGGCAGCGGAAAGTCCTCGGTAGTGCTGGCAGGTGCGGTTCCGCAACTGGTGGCAGCGTCGAACGGACGGCTAAAATCGATCATCCTGAAGCCCGGCAGTGATCCAGTCCTGGCACTGGACAAGGCACTTTCAGCCACAGATCCAGCGAACGAAACTCTGCTGCTCATCATTGATCAGCTCGAAGAGATTTTCACGCATGTCAGTAGCCCTGTGGCGCGCACAGAGTATTTGCGGAGATTGTGGAAGCTTGCCCGGCAACCCAACATCCAGATCATCGCTACGCTGCGGGTCGACTTCATCGGTGATTGCGGCGAGATCTTGTTAGAGGACGGCGACAAGGATCTGCGGCTCGACAATGTGGCGTATGACGATGCGCACCGCGTGTTCATCGCACAGCTTGGGATCGCACAGATCCGCACTACGATCGAGGGGCCCGCACAGAAAGTAGGACTGGTACTTGAAGCAGGTCTAACCAACCGAATGGTCGAAGCAGTCGAAGCCGAACCGGGAGCACTTCCGCTATTGCAACACACGTTGGATTTGTTGTGGTTACGCAGAGACGGTCGTGTGCTAACTCAAGCCAGCTACGATGAGATTGGGCAGTTGGCCGGAGCGCTGTCACAACATGCGGACGCACTCATCGTACAAATGGACGAAGCAGAACAGCAGGCAGTTCGCAATCTGCTGGTACGACTGGTTCACTTGGGCGATGGCGTTGCACGAGCAAGCCGTCAACGAGTTCCAATCGGAAGGCTGCGTCCGACCAGCAAAGACGGACAACAGCGGTTTGCGAAGATACTCACAGCGCTTGAAAACGCACGACTGTTGGTCCGTTCCGGAGAATCCGATCAGCAGAGTATTGAAGTCGCCCATGAATCACTGATCAGGAGTTGGCCGCGCTTTGCACAGTGGTTGCAAAAAGACCGACAGATGCTCGCAGAGCTAGAGAAGCTTGAAGTCCTGCTCAGCCAATGGCGACAGCATCACACGCTCCTTTCCGGTGAGCAACTGCGGTTCGCAGAGCGCTGTACCCAGGACTATCCCGAGCATGTTCCTGATGAAGCGAAGACCCTGCTCGCGACCAGTAAGCAGGAGGAGCGCAGATCAAAGTCGATCAAGCGGGGCATACTCCTATTGCTCATTTCAGGAGCGGTCTTCTATCTGGGAGAAACGCTGATCGAACGCTTCACCACGGACCGAACCGACCAAGCTCTCAAGCAACTGGCGAGACGCATTGACAGGGCCAGCAACAATCCCACAACGGCAGAGATGCTGGGCACTCTAGCCCGCTTGCGGTTGGAGCTGGAGCTACGTCCCGATCTAGCTCTCGATTTGAACTCCCGAGCGCGTGCGTTCGAGCCACACAACCCTCGACTCTTGGTCGATCAGGCAGAGTATCTGCTTGCCGCAGGTCGGTTCGCAGATGCAATGGTCTCCGCTCAGAACGCACTCCAATCTGAGTCCAGTTTGCCACTTTTGCAACTCCACAGCGCAGTCATCGCATGGAGCGCAGCATGCTTTCTGCTTCAAGCGCAAGAGCAGGCGAAGTGGGGCAATCGACTTCAAGCCGAGTATGACAAGCTACCGGATGGAACCGAGTTGCTCGATTTGGCCGGTACGCCGCAAATCCTACTCAAAGCGCAGCATCAACTCCGCGCCACCCTACCGCTCACTGACGTTCTGGAGGTTCACGCCCTGCTGCGGGGTGTGAAGTCTGATACCAAAAGAAAAGCGCTGGCCAAGCGGCTTGCCACCAGCCTGCAGTGGAGCGTCCCGTAGCGACTAGACATGTAGTAGAATCTAGGCATGCACGCTGCTGTTTTCCTTTCCCTGGAGCATGCCCAACGGGTGGCGGGAGTCCTACCCGACTTGTACTGGATCTCCTCTCTCTCCGATGACAACCTACGCTCCTGCTGGGAGTTCCGTAGGAACTTTATGGGGCTAAAGCCTTCCATCGATCCCAAGCAAGACTGGGAAAAGTATCTGCGGTGGGTGCGCACAGCGGACTTCGCGTGGCTTCCAGTGGATCAGAAGGGAGCGCTTCGTTCGACATTCTTCTACAAGATCGAAACGCTGGTGCACAGGCAAAAGAAGTGCGTTCTGATTTGGCCAGAGTATTCCTACACCAGACCCGATTCTAGAAAGAGTGCCGGGATAGGGATTGGCTTTGTCGCCTCACTCATGCTGGCTGCGTTACGCGCCCCCGGATCACCGCAGTACCTCGTCGGAACCGGCTATGTGCCCAGCTACCTGGCACTGTGTCAAGCGTGCGATTCTGTCTTTCTATCAGAAGATCCCGCGATGACGGAGTGGGAGAGGAGTCTGTATCGCTCTTTGGTGGAGGCAACACCTGGATATGACCGCACCACCGGGGTGGTCACGATGGGTACCATTCCCATCAATCCACGAATCACACCGCCGAGCGATCCGACTCTGCATCGAGCCTGGAGTCGCTACCTCGCACGGAATCCACACTGGACCGAAGGCTACACCTGCATGATCTTCGCACCAGTGACAGGGCGAGGGTTGATTGCCACCGCACAGCGGTTGGCAGTCCGTGTCCGTCAACAGATCGGCCATCCGAATTCCTCTGGCTAAATCCGGGGTTACAAGCACGACCTCACGGATGCAGGCCTCCATGTCATAATCTCAACATGGGAAGCTCCTCCGAATCGTCGACCACATCTCTTGATCTAATGGATCCATCCGTCCACATGCGCGAAATTCCGCATGCGGCGTACCGTACACTGCGTGACACCGATCCGGCGTCGTTTCAGCGCTCCGCCTATGCTGGCAGCGAAGACCCTGGATACTGGCTGCTGACGCGACATGCGGATGTCCACAGCGCGCTCCTTGACACGAATTCCTACTCCTCATTTCGAGGAGGCACCAACCTGCTAAATGAACCACCGGAACGTCTGGAAATCAGCCGCTTGATGCTGATCAATATGGACCCGCCGAACCATACACGATACAGACGATTGATCACGCGTTCATTTGCTTCGCGCATGGTGGAACGACTGGAACCCCAGGTACGCGCACTGTGCAAAACGGTAATCGACTCGATTGCAACACGCAGGGAATGTGACTTCGTTCGCGATGTGGCCAGTCAAGTTCCGATGCAGGTCATCTTCATGCTGCTGGGGATTCCTGAAGCAGACTGGGAACATCTGGTCACGCTCACCAACACGATGATGAACCAAGGGAATACCGAACAGGCATTTTCTGCCGCAATGCATATGTACATGTACGCAAATCAGCTTGCCGATCAACGTCGTGACAATCCCAGCGACGACATGGTCAGCCAACTCTTGTGTTCAGAAGTCAATGGCGAGCTTCTCTCGCAGGCAGAGTTCGGTGCCTTCTTCATGCTGCTGGTGGTGGCTGGAAATGAAACCACTCGCAACCTGATTGCTGGCGGACTCCTCTCTCTGCTACAGTTTCCGAGCGAGCAATCCAAGCTTCGCAACGACTCATCACTTCTGCACTCTGCTGTCGAGGAAATGCTTCGCTACGTCTCGCCAGTGACCGAGTTCCGGCGAACGGCCAATCGAGACATTGAACTTCATGGCAAACTTATCCGTGAAGGAGATCGCGTCATTCTGGTCCATGCTTCAGCGAACCGCGATGAGCGGGTCTTTGCTGATCCTGACCGGTTTGACATCTCCCGCACTCCAAACCCTCACCTGGCGTTTGGAGTGGGCCCGCATCTATGCTTGGGAGCGACCCTGGCGCGAGTCGAGGCACGCTGTATGTTTGATGAGATCATCCGTCGCCTGGATGACATCGAACTCACAGGAAGTCCCATCCGCATGCACTCGAGTCTGGTGAACGGTTACCAAACGATGCCGATTCGATACCGCGCCATCTGATGGCCCGAAGAGAGTCCACCTTCCCCGTTTACTCAATCCTCCTGCCGACAATTTTCTCATCACTTCGATCAGGCACTGATATCGTGGCGTCGACATGGCGCGCATTGGTCTGACTCTGGGTGATCCCTGTGGCATTGGTCCCGAGCTTTGGCTAAAGACCTTGCTATCGCTGCGAACCGAGCCGCGAACGCTCGACCTACTCACACTATACGGAGACCCAGCGGTCCTCGACCGAACCGCTGACCAGCTCGGCCAACAGGTCGCATGGCGCACGCTCCGCGACCGCCTGCTGGTGGTCCCAATCACGAACCTCTCCCCAGCAGAGATCACCCCTGGTCAGCCCAACCTCAAAAGTGGTGCGGCCCAGGTATCTTATTTGCAAGCGGCGATCGCTGACGCTGTAGCCGGTCGCATCCAAGGGCTGTGTACTGGACCGATTCATAAGGCCTCAGCCAAAGAAGCGGGCCTGGCATTTCCTGGTCACACAGAGCTACTGGCCGAGCAGCTCCTCGCCCCCCGGCAGAGTGTGGTGATGATGCTCGCAGGACCAACTCTACGCGTCGCGCTGTGTACGATTCACATTGCACTGGCTACAGTTCCTTCGGCGCTCTCTGTTGCGGGTATTCGTCAAACTCTGGTCACCACTGCGCTCGCGCTATATCAAGACTTTGCCGAACCCAAGCCATACCTGCAGGTTTTGGGACTCAACCCACATGCGGGAGAGTCCGGACACTTCGGTGATGAAGAGTCACGTCTCATCACGCCCGCCATTGCCGCAGCGCTGGAACATCCCGATCTCAGCGCTCTGCCCGGACTATCCATTGTGGGTCCACTCGTTCCTGATGTCGCGTTTCGTCATGCGCTGAATCCCCCTCACGGTCAGTCCCGACCATCAGCGGTGGTGGCCATGTATCACGACCAAGGACTGATTCCGATCAAGCTGATCGACTTTGATCACACCGTAAATGTCACCCTTGGTTTGCGGGTGGTTCGAACTTCACCAGATCACGGAACTGCCCATGATATCGCGGGAAAAGGAATCGCTCGTCCTGATAGCCTACATGCAGCCCTTGCGCTTTGCATCGAGCACACCCTTCGTCGCGAAGGTTTCAGCAGACAGAAGTAGCTCGCTGCGAGTACCATGATCGATTGGATGCAGGGTGCCGGCAGGAGTACACATGATCAATGAAAAACAGTTGCTGGGAGCAGCTGAGTCAGCGGCGGGTGGAGCCGTCCTCGAATGGCTGGAGGCTCGTCGCCAAGTGCCCGGTGACATCCTCTCGCAACGGGGACTCCTGGCCGCAACCCGTGATGCCCTGGTCTTTGTGGTCGATGATCTACTACGTGCCGGCCCGACGACTGTATGGCGGCGCAATGATCTACGAGGCTATCAGCTACGAAGCGAGCTGTTCACAGCCACCCTCACTCTGCAGGTTGGCGAAACCGAGGTGCAGCTCACCGACCTGCGTCCAGAGCAAGCCTCTGTGCTGATGGCGACCTGCGGACTCACCTCCCCTACTCCTGCTCCTCTCGTAACGGTGCCATCCGTGTTGCGCACTGCAACTCCGGTGGAAAGCTCTTTTGCAAACAGCTCGCACCTGGAGCCCTCTGCACCGGATCGACCTGCACCGCTGACGCTCACTCCGGCGCTCACTCCACCTGATCCGGACCGGAACGTCGTTGCCAGCAGCGAAGCCATCAACAGCCGCCATGACAAGTCCACTGCCCACGTGGACGGCTTCGATTCGGACGATGTCGATTCGGATGACGATCTTTCAGACGGTGTCGACGCAGAAGACGAAGAGGAAGAGAAAGACGAAGAGGAGGACGAAGAGGAAGACGAAGAGGAAGAGGCGGATCGAAAGATCGCAACCAAGGATGAGAGCAAACGCGATGCAGCAGTATTGGCGAAAGCACGCCTTCTCTCGGTCTTGGCCAAGCGGCAATCGGACCCACGAACGCCCGTAGAATCCCAAGCGGTCGAAACTCCACCCTCCCCTCCGGCCAAGTCTGCACCCGAGGCTGTCAGTGCTTCGATTGGGCTTGGAATGATGATACTCCTCATTGCTGCGGTGGCCCTCCCGGTACTAATTGGGAATGATCTAAAACAGACCATCTTGGGAATCCGACCTCATCTCATCTTGGCCGCAATCGGCAGTGCGAAGGAAACCCTCACCATCGGATTCTATCTCGCCGTTGCCGTGACGGTAGTAGGAGCCCCTGGCAACGCCCTGGGCTGTCGACCCACAGTGTTTTGGACCACCCTGCCCATGTTCTTTGCGCTGATTGCGGTCGTGACCGGCATACAGTCGGTCTTCCCAGATCCCAAGCACCCCACGGCCACTGCAGAGACGGCAACAGAGCTACTCATCCGACTGCGTCACACCCAGACGCTGCCCTATTTGGTCATGCTGCTGGCGGCCTATCTGTACGGTCTGCCGCTGCTCGGCGTCTGGTTCCGTGCACTGGCGACACATCCTCGTCATCGCAAAGAAGACGGACGCGACACCGTAGTCGAAGCGGGGGACAGTCAACCGGCACTACTGATGATTGGGGCCGCCGTTGTGATTCCCTTTGCATCCTGTCTGTACGTTCAGCGGAGCGGGCACGCCTCTTGGGCCATCTTGATCGCGCTAGCGTTTGTTACACCGTCAGCAATTCTGTCCTGGCAAGGCTCGCGCTTGGATCCCCGAATTCGCTGGGATCTAGGAGGATCTCCCGCGGCCTTTGCGATTCAAGGAGCGTTCGTGTATGCGCTCTATTGGATGCTGGTCAGGCAGCGGGGAATCCTTCCGCACATTGATGCAGCGATTGAGCAAAGCGAGCACGCACTTCTGCATGGTGAATTGCTGGACACGCTACAGAGAGTCCTCGGCCACAGCGATGTGGCACTCCTGAAAGGTCTGGCGTTGTCCCAGATTGGCGTGATCATCGCGTCCTGGATCGGGCATCGGGCCATCATGAAGGTCGACCCGAGCCAGCAGTGTTCCGTAGCGGGATGGCTGCTCGCGCTCGGACTTGGGCTCATCCTTCTGCTCATGGCATGGTCGGTGGATCTGGACTTTCACGTGCGGATTCCTGCGTTCATCGAGCAACTCAAGGAAGCGACCCAGCACAGCGCATCGAGCGGTTAGGGGTGCCAAGCCGAGTCAAATACACTGCATACGCTGTGGATCATATTGACCTCATCGCAGGGTACGGTAATTCTTGCTGATGATGGTGCGCACGCTCTCCTCGCTGTTACGGAATGTTCTGGCCGGACTCCTACTATGTCTGTCTGTGCCAGCGAACGCAGCACCACTCATCGGAGAGCTCGCGCCCGCACTGGATCTACCAACCCTAGACCCAGCTCATCAGAGTCCCACGTTCGGTCCAAGGATCAACATTGCTCCTCGGTCCGGTCACATCTGGGTTGTCGATTTTTTTGCAACCTGGTGTGGACCGTGCCTCAAGTCGACCGCCGCACTCGATGAAGTACTCCGTGGTTTTGGTGACCGCGTAACGCTGATTGTGGTCGATGTCAGTCAACCAGCCGAGCGAGTCATCGAGCATTTTCAAAAACAGCCACTCCCGAAAGGTGCCAAGCTCGCACTTGACCGCGATGGGCAGGCCGCCAAGCGATGGGGGCAGGACCGCTTCCCGACCACGTTTTTGGTAGATGATCGTGGTGTCATCGCCCACATCAACCGTGGTTATGGTCCCGGCTATCCCGCACGCATAGAACGCTGGCTTCGTCAGATGCTGACATCTCAGACCGTGCAGCCGCCGCAAACCTTGAGCCAATAGACGATACAGCATCTGTCGGTGCATGATGCATGGGTGCTCATCCACGCGCTGCGTCAACGACTTATCCCGGTCGCCACGATTCTGCTCTTGCTGATCGGTCTGACCTTCCTAAGTGCCTGCCGTTCTTGCCTTCCTCGCTCTGATGCCGAGCGGGCCAAGGAGGAGCGAGAGGAAATCCATCAGCAGCTCAACTCCTCTTTGTTGGTCTTGCCGTATCGCGGATTGAAGACGGTGTTGCGTGCGAGTGCCCTGACGCCGCCACCGCCGCAGATTACAGAGGTGGTCCAGATCCTCAATCAGGTCTCTGCAGATCTACAAGTTGAGCAGCCTGATCTACTAGGACAGAGCAAACAACTTCTAGCGCTGGCATCGGCCATTTATCGCAGTGGAGCCATTCTGTTTCGCGAAGAAGAGGATCGCTATCCACTGCTATGGCAGACCGCCCAAGCAGGCCCACTGCCTGCCGCATGGTACGACGCCCAGACCGAGCACCTAGTCGCTGGAATGCTCGATATGTTGGTGTATGTAACGGGCCGACAGAAGCCGCTCATCGACTGGGTCTACTACGAGTTTGAGCGGGCCGAGCCGCAGCCCACGTGGCCCAAAGAGCTGCAACTCCTTGCCCGCCAAGCCCGAAGCCTGATGTTCATGGTCGGTGCCAAGCACTACGCCGCAGAGGAAGAGCTTACCGGCTACTTAGAGACCCTGCGCCTGATGTCTTCCCAAGACATCCAACAGCTCCAAGTGACCAGTGGCGCTTCGGTGCAGATAGCGGGCGAGATGTACCACAAGGGACTCCGCGCCGCAGGTCACTTCTGTCGCAGCTTCAATCGCTTCGCGCTCAAACGAGATGAGCGGGGCTATGAGGATCTCGAAGTCGCACTCAAGTTGGTCCGCGAGCTGGGAATGGACAATGAGCTGACGGACTGGGCCGAGCTTTCGCTGGCGCTGCATAAGAAGGACTACTCAAAAGCGAGCCAGTTACTCACCCATCTTGCCCAGAGTCCGTACCTCACCGAAGAAGAACGCGTCGAAATCAAAGCCTGTGCCGATTCGATGTCCAAGCTGGGGGATGGCTTCGTATTGTTCGGACGCAACCGCGCCCTACTCGTCGTTGCTCGCGCTGCGCTGGCCCGGGTGGGGGGCGTCAAGACGCTGCTGGCAGTGTTCGCGATACTCATCGGACCGGAGCGTGCCGCCAAGGTCGCTCGCCCGACGCTGCTGCTCTGGGGAGTTGGTACCGTACTCGCAGAAGACGCTCAGCAAAAAAGCAAACAGACCATCGATAAAGGCAAGCAGCTCGGGCAAAAGGGCTACCAACTGCTGCGCCAGCAGGTCGACAAGATCTCTGACTAGACGTCGTCCGCTAAAACAGACAACCGTCCGCACAATGGCAGCCGAGTGCGATGATGGTTGAAATTCCGCCCACCGGCACCGCAGCGGATGGTCCAAAATAGGCGGCACATGGACAAGCTGCGCTGGCTTCACCTGTCTGACATTCACTGCGGACAGCGCGGTGAACGGACCCGCTGGCCGACGGCTAGAGCGCCATTCCTATCGGACCTGAAGGAGCAACTGGCCAAGCTCGGGCCTCCGGACCTGATCCTGGTGAGCGGCGACCTGGCGTTTTCGGGACAGAAGCGCGAGTACGAACAGCTCAAAGAACGGATCGACGCCATCACCGCAGCCACCGGCGGCAATCCACTGTGGGTGGTGGTGCCCGGCAATCACGATCTGCGCTGGCCGGAACCTGGCGACGCCACGGCGCGGGGGCTGCGCAGCTACCCCGATGACGCTGATGTCCGACGGGCAGTGCACTCCGCCAAGAGCGAGACCCAGCGATACCTGAAAAAGCTGTTCAGCGACTACGAACGCTTCTTCCGCGAGTCCCTGCTTCGCCAGTGGCAAGATCGCAGCGATGAGCTTCGGCTCGATTACAAGCTCGGTGGCTTGCCCGGTGATTTCTTGCTGCGGATCGAAAAGCACGGGCTACGGTTGGGAATCGTCGGCCTCAATTCGGCCTACCTTCAGCTGAGCGGCGACGACTATGAGCGACGGCTTAGCCTAGAGCCCGAGCAGGTCCCCGGGGATCTGCCCAAGTTTGTCGAGGACACCGATGCTGCACTGCTGATGATGCACCATCCACCGTCGTGGCTCTCGGCCCGCAGCCACAAGCTCTTCGAGCAGGAACTGTACCCACCGGGACGCTTCCTGGCTTGTCTGTTCGGTCATATGCACGGCCATCGGGCGTCGATGGAGCTTGGTGCCTCGGGACAGCCGCGTCGCTACCTACAGGCCTCGTCTCTGTTTGGGCTAGAACACTACGGGCACGATCATGAGGAGCGCGTGAGCGGCTACGCCATCTATGAGCTTCTGCGCACTTCGCCCAGTGAAGGCAGGCTGACTCGCTTCGTTCGCACAGCAGTGTTTCTAGAGGATGGGGCGCTGCGGTTTGTGGACGATCTACGGGCCGGTCCAGCGGGGCAAACCTTGACGGTGCCACTGCGCAATCGGCCCGGTGTGGATGGCAGAAGGCCGACCGCAGAACGAACGCCCGCGCTCCTCGCATCGTCTCAGACCGAGATCGCGAATCCGTTCACGCATAGCGGCAGGCTGACCGATCCCAGCCTATTTGTTGGCCGCAAGGAAATTCTCCGTCAGCTCTTTGAAGACTTCCGCCGAGGCGGTAATCGGGCCCTTCTCGGCCCTGCGCAGATTGGGAAGTCGTCGCTGCTGTCCATGGTGTGCGCGCTCGGTCCCGAGCGACTGGGATTTGAACCCAGTGCATTTGTGTATCTGAACTTGCAGATCATCGACGACGACGGTGACTTTTTTGATGCGCTGTGTCACAAGCTCGGGATCGCCCCCTGTCGAGGCTACAAGCTGGAACGGCAGCTCTCACAGCGACGGATTGTGCTCTGTCTCGATGAGGTCGAAAAGCTGCAAAGTGAGCGCTTTCCGGTGGCAGTAAGGGAGCAACTCCGTGGACTCGCCGACGGTGCCGACGCACCACTGACGCTGCTATTGGCCAGCAGAGTGCCGCTCGACAAGCTCTTCCCCGATGCCCCGGACCGGACGTCACCGCTATATAACGTTGTGCCGCCGCTCACCGTGCCGCCATTTTCTGACGCTGAGTGCCGAGAGCTACTGTCCACCCGACTGCGCGGCAGCGGGGTTACCTTCGTCGATTCCGAGATTGCCCAGCTCATCCAAACAAGCCACGGCCACCCAGCCACCCTCGTCGCTGCCGCCGCCACCCTATTCGATCAGCACCGAGGGTGCCGGTGAAGCAGCTCCTATATCGAATCTTAATTCTACTGGCTACGATAGGAACACTCCTATCAATAGCTCTATTAATGTCAAAATCGCCCACCAGCCAAGTCAATGCAGAAACAGTTTGGAAGGCAACGTTCATAATAATTATTGCACTAATTCTTATTTTTGAATCTAGTTTAAAGCGCAAAATCTCAAATGAAGAGATTCTTTCAATTATAGTATCCAAACAAACCAAAAAATTACTCAAAACACACACACGCAATAAGGCATTAGTTGCAAAATTACTTCACCATTCACTAGTTGAGCGCTATCAAGAAAACAACTCTCATTCTCACTGGCCTGTGTCCCATGATACCACCTCAAAAGTTCCACCGCAAGAGACTTTAGAGCTTGAATACTATCGCTTAGCGATTAGTTTTTCGGCAACATTGGAATCGGCGATGAGTATTCAATCGATTGCTGAAATATCAAAATTCCATTGGCCAGAGCTATCGACCGAATATCCCATTCTCTTCCCTCCCCAGCTTCGGGACGCGATCGAATCGCTGAAACAGATTGGGGATACCGTGGATCGCGCCATGGAGACCACGGCCCAGCTGACCAAAACCACGACACTTTGGGAAGTGAGTGAACAAATTGTGCATTTGACGCGGGCACAATTTGCATTGAAGGAATTAGGCGAAGGATTTGCACCTGTACTGGCATTGGTCATTGGTCATTTTGCTGATGTGCTCAAAGAGGAAGGTGAGCGGGTTCGTTCCGAGCAACAGCGTGGTCCCGTACCCAATCCTTATGTGATAGGAAATCCCGTACACGGCCCGCTCTTCGTCGGACGCGAGGATGTGCTCAGGCGACTGGAGGAGCTGTGGGGTTCGAGTGGTCAGTGTCCGTCGGTGCTCCTCTACGGCCACCGTCGGATGGGCAAGTCGTCGGTGTTGCAGAACCTTGGCCGACTGAAGCTACCTAGCCACAGCGTGCTGGTGGACTTCAACTTGCAGCGCATCGGTCGGGTCCGCTCGACGGCGGAGTTGCTCCATGGACTGTCTTTGAAACTGTACGATGCGGCGAAACGGGCGGGACTCGGTGGCGAGCTGCTTTCCGAACCGCAGGAATCCGACTTTCTCGCCGAGGGCAAAAATCCGTACCTGGCGCTCGACCGCTTCCTCGACAAGCTTGGGCAGCTACGCGAAGGCCGTCGCTTTCTGGTCACCGTCGATGAGTTCGAACTGATCGAAGAACAGATCGCCGAGGGCCGGCTGGATCCACACCTACTGGCGGTCTTCCGTGCGACCTTTCAGACGTATCCATGGCTGATCATGGCACTCGCGGGCCTGCATCGGTTGGAAGAGCTGCGACATGACTACTGGCATCCACTGTTTGGCTCGGTCTCGGCGATCGAGGTCAGCTTTCTCAGTGATGGTGCCGCTCGCACGCTCATTACCACTCCAGCCCCCGACTTCGCGCTCGACTACGATGCGGCGGCGATCTCTCGCATCATCGAGCTGACCCACGGGCAACCCTATCTGATTCAGCTCATCTGTCACAGCCTGGTTGCGCGGTATAATCGTTTGCTTAGTGAGGAGCCGGTGCCGCCGCTGCGTCGCTTTCAGTTGGCCGATGTGGACGCTGTCGTCAGTGAATCAGAGCTGTTCACCGATGGGATTCGTTACTTTCAAGGGGTCTGGGATCATGCTTCACGCAGTGCACCGGCGGGCCAAACCCAGGTTCTGATCGTGTTGGCGCAACATCCAGACGGACAAACCGCAGAGGAGCTGACCCGCTCGTGCGGTCAGGCAGAGGCGACAACCCAGGCGGCGTTGCGGGCTCTATCTAGACACGCCGTGCTCCGAACAGACGGCGTCCGTTATTTTTTCACGGTTGAACTTCTCCGTCGCTGGATCGTTGCTCAGAGCGTCCTTCTGAGCGCGAAACAAGCTTCGGTGGAGGCTGGACCATGAACCGAAGCGTCTGCTAGACTGGCGAATCGTCTGCTATAGCAGACAACATCTACCGGCGAAGAAGGAAGGCACATGTCGAGCACTCACTGGTTCCAAGACAATGCACAGTCGATTGGCCGCACTCCACTGGTCCGCTTGAACCGCGTGATCGATGGGGCCCCCGCTACCGTACTCGCCAAAATCGAGGGCAGAAACCCCGCCTACTCCGTCAAATGTCGACTCGGAGCGGCGCTGGTGTGGGATGCCGAAAAGCGCGGAGTCCTTGGCGAAGGCAAAGAGATCGTCGAGCCAACCAGCGGCAACACCGGCATCGCCCTCGCCTTCGTTGCCGCCTCCCGTGGCTATCCGCTGACCCTGACCATGCCTGAGACGATGAGCATTGAGCGCCGCAAGCTGCTCGTTGCCTACGGGGCCAAGCTGGTCCTGACCGAGGGTGCCCGTGGCATGAGCGGTGCCATCGCCAAAGCCGAAGAGATCGTAGCGTCAGACCCGAGCCGCTACGTTCTGCTCCAGCAGTTCAAGAATCCCGCAAACCCTGCCATCCATGAAACCACCACCGGCCCAGAGATTTGGCATGACACCGACGGTGGCATTGACATCCTGGTCTCGGGCGTCGGCACCGGAGGCACCATCACTGGCATCTCGCGGTACATCAAACAGCACAAGGGCAAGCCGATTACCTCGGTGGCAGTCGAGCCGGCCCACAGTCCGGTGCTGACCCAGAAGCGTGCAGGAGAGCCACTAAAGCCCGGCCCTCACAAGATTCAAGGAATCGGAGCAGGCTTTGTTCCCGATGTTCTGGATCTGTCCCTGGTGGATTCCATTGAGCAGGTCACAAACGACGAAGCGGTCACCTATGCGCGTCGCTTGGCCCGCGAGGAAGGCATTCTGGCAGGAATTTCCTGCGGGGCCGCCGTTGCGGTCGCCGCACGTCTCGCGCATCGGCCGGAAAACGCAGGAAAGACACTGGTGGTCATCCTGCCTGACTCAGGAGAGCGCTATCTAAGCTCGATCTTGTTTGAGGGACTCTTCGACGAACGCGGCCTCGCTAAGTAGGAATCCTGACCACTCCCATTCCTAGCCGTTGTCGCGAGGCGCGGTTCTATCGAGCCCCTATGCTGCCCCAATCCTCCAGAGAGCTGTTTCTCACCGAGCTAGTTCATCACCATTGCCGGTCAGCGGTGATACACTCCTCATCGCGATCGCTCGAAGCAGGTATGCGTTAGGACATCAAGGTGGAGACGAAGAACAAAACAGAGCCGGAGCAATTGAGTGTTTCCTCGGCACCGACTCTGCTCGATACAACGACGGAGAGCTCGATTCCTACGGAACCACATCTGGTGGTTCGAACGACACGAATTGGTCGATTCCTGTTGCTCCAGGAAATCGGGGCCGGCGGAATGGGTACGGTGTTCTCGGCCTATGATGAACAGCTCGATCGCAAAGTAGCGCTGAAGATCCTTCGAAAGCCTGCGGTCGGAAACAACCTACAGCAGCTCCACATTATGCGCGAGGCCCGAGCGATTGCTCGCATCTCTCACCCGAATGTGGTGGCCATCTACGATGTAAATGAATCAGATGGGCAGATTCATATTGCGATGGAGTATGTGGAAGGCCAGACGTTGCTGGAGTGGCAGGACCAGACCAAACGGAATTGGAAAGAGACTCTGGCGATGTACCTGCAAGTCGGAGCAGGCCTTCAATCCGCTCACGATGCAGACGTAGTGCACCGAGACTTTAAGCCGGATAACGTATCTCCCGTCGAGAAATTGCTGTCAAAGTTTCAAACCCTGAGTGAATGTTGCAGGGAAGTTCTCCCTGGCGTTTCTGGGGCCGCCGTTCTTCCCTACTCTTCTGGCGAGCCAGACGACACGCCCTGTAAGGACTCTGTTTCACTCCATCACCGCAATGCGTCGGTGGCTTTGGCAGTCATGAATGCGCGCACATAGGTCTCATCACTTACTGCCAGCGGGAGCGCACGAGGACCATCTATGTCTCTGCTATCCGCAGTCCGGATTGCGCACTGAATTGCTGTCGATACCCTCCCGTTGGAATCACCCTCCGGAATGAGCAGGAGCGCGGCGTAGGCCGTCGTAAAATCGCCCACTGCTGCTGCTCCACCAACCATGTCGTGGGCAGCATATCGACGTACTGCGGGGCCAGGCAGATTGATTGCAGCAAAACCCATGTCCGGGCGTCCAACTTGAGCAGCGGCACTCGCAAAGTAGCGGCATGGGAGGTCACGATTCTTGGTTGGAAGCTGAGCGATGGCCGCGAGTCTTTGCTCAAGCTGCTGCTCTACCCAGTCCCGTTCTCCCAAATCCACCAGGGAGACCAGAAAGGTTGGGTTTGGGTCAGAGGACAGCGCCTGTGCGGCCTTCAGTGACTCGATGGCCAGTGCACGATTGGGAGTATGCTGCGCAATGCTGTAGTGATCAACCCGCAGCGCTTTGGCCATCATCTGCCGCAGTTCTGTCTCCATTCCCATGGCAGCCAAGTATGGGAGTCCATAGCCACCTTCTTGCCACTTCGGAAGCTGTTCTTGAACGTACTCCTTAGCCCGCCTATTCGCGTGCCGCGATAGAAGTGCAAAGCTCTGCTGCCGTAGCGAGGGGTGCCATTCATCATCGTGAAGCAGCGTCTCGGCCAGCGGCACCGCCAGCATGGGAGACTTCTGTTCGGTCTTCAGCAGGGCGATGAGTCCGTATTGATAATCCTCGATGACCTTCGGCCAACGGATCATCAGTGACAGATACTTTTCCGGCTCACCTCGAGCGATCAATCGACGCAGCAGCCTCTCACTCAGTTCGAGGTCTTTGTGGTGGGTGCTATCCCCAACTGATGATGTCCATCTGTCCAGAAGCGCCGCGAAGATCGACTCCTGTTCCTCGAACATCGCCATCGCTCCCGGCACGAGCCGGCTCGCGAGATAGTCGCTACCACTGAGCGATTGCGGAATGAGTTGCCGTACCAAATCCCACTGTCCCCCTTGAGCGGCGATCGACAGCAGAGTGTGAATCATATAGTTCTGAACGGATTGGTACTGTGACATGCTGTCGCGCAGGCGCTGGAACATCTCATCTGCTTTCTGTTTTTGGCCCAGCCGCCACCACAGTGCAGCAAGTCCACCCCCTGCTGTGAAATCGGAATCGTCCGCTTCAACGTAGTGCGACTCTGCGTACTGTAGGAACTCTTTTGCAGAGTCTATTTTTCCCGCCACGAATCGATCGATACCGACGAAAGCTGCGCCTTGTACACGGTAGGGAAGAGACAGGAATGTAAGCCATAACTTCACGCTGTCTTCGGAGGCGTCTTTGGCCCAGTTTTGCAGCATTCCTTGTTCGATAAGATAGTTGGACCAAGTTCCTCCGCAGCGCTGAATTCCTTCGAGTGCCATGAGTCGAAGGTCGTCGTAGGTACGTGGCAGAAGCGCCGCTGCAGCGGTTTTCCCTTTGCGTTGCTTGGCGGGGTTGGTTGTGTCTCCCTTCGGCGGCGCGGTCAGTCCCTCACCTTTTCCGGGTTCGACATAGTCATACAGTTCATCACCATCACCCACGTTGATCCCATCCAGGAGCGAAGCTTGAGTTACTTCGATGGTGTAGACAACCTGAGGGTTTTTGTCGCCGGTACGGATGACCGTGAAATAGTCCTTGGCCTTATGCTTGATCTTGGCGTTTTTGACCGGGGAACGCTTGACCGACTTCACATAACGCGAGGCCATCGCAACATCATTGCAGGAGTCGTCGTTGTCATCGACTGGAGACACCCATTCGTACAAGAGCTTCCAGGCAAACAGACGGTCGGTGCCAAACTCTGAGACATCGGGATGGATGATTGACAGCTCGACTGTGATGATCGAGCCTTGCTTGGCGACAAAGCGCTCAAAGTACAGCGGACTAGCCATTCTTATATCGTACTTGTACTCTGGGGAACGTGGCAACCTCGCACAGATCGTCAGAGTGATCCGAGCGCAGTCAGATGGAGGCTCTGGACGATCTGCTCTTCAAGGAGCGTGGACCTTCTTCACTGGATCATCCTGTCTGCGGAAAGCCCAAGAACCATCTTCATTCCTTGAGTGAGTCTGGAACAGTTCTTGAAGAGCAGATCTCCAGGTCAAGTGATGCTCCGTTGGCGGTTCTTGACGCATCGTGTTTTCCTAACGATCCTGACAACGCTTTCTCGCTGACGAAGACGGATTTTCGAGTTGACAACGGTGTGACGATGCAAGCAGACGGCTGTAGCGCGGTCTGAAAGGAGTGACGACAATGGCGGCACCGAATTTGGACAATCTCCAGGGCTGTATTGTGGATGCTCGGCAGGCGATACAAGATCGCCAAGCGGTGACGCCGGGACTGCCGCGGTATCAACAACTACTGTCCGAGTTCTACAGTGCAATGGCGCAACTTCCGCAAAGATACCAGCAAGCGGTGGCCGTGCCGTGCCTGTGGATGCTGAAGCAGCTTGGACCAGCAGGTTATGCTGCGACGCTCCAGAGTCCACAGTACGCTCCCTTGTGGGAATCAATTCTTGCGGTGTTGCAGGCAGGGATGGGATTTGAAGAAGCTGCGACAGCAGCCGTTCAGGAGATCGTGAGCGATCTCTACGAAGGCTTCTTGAGCGAGGAGGACCGCCGTGGCATCAAGAGCCCAGACCGCTCCATGTTGACCCCACTTGTGAAGTGGGGCGCGAGCCGACGTGGACCGTATACGTTCACCTGTGATGCCATGGCACCGCTGGGTCTGCAGACGGCCATTGTCAATCTTCCGGTTTGCAATGCGCGTGCGGGCTTGATCAGCTGGCCATCATTATCCCATGAGACGGCGGGACACGACATCCTGACCGCAGACGATGGTCTGCTCAGTGAAGTAAGGGAGCTTCTCGGCGCTACGCTCGCAAGTCAAGGGTACCCAGAGCATGCGCAATACTGGGTGGCTCGTCTGGATGAAACGCTGGCCGATGTCGTTTCGGTTCTAAACCTCGGGCCGACGGCAGTACTCGGCTTTGTCGGGCACTTCCGAGCGCTGCGTTCCTTGGTACTCGGCAGTCCCAGACTTACGACTTACGAGGGAGCGAGTGGGCGATATCCTCCAGATATCCTGCGCGCATTTGTGCAAGCGGAAGTGGTGGCAAGACTCTCGTTTTCTGACGCGACGGCCTGGGCGGATGCGCTGCGGCGCGAGATCGAGCGTGATCTTGGAACTCCGATCGTAATCATGGGCAGAGCCGTCGATTCCGAGCAAGAGCGTGCGGTGTGTTCTGTCGTTGCGGAAGTACTGGCAAGCAGCAAGCTCCAGTCACTATCAGGACACGCGCTGGATGAGATCCAGAACTGGCGAGATAGCGACGAAGCCGTAACAGTCGAGCTGCGGCGCATCCTGCAATCAGAAGACCCCTTACCACGCCAATATCAGGAAGGCACCTATGCGGCACATGCAATGGCGGCAGCAGTGACGGCGGCAGTGCAGCAGCAGGGCGATCCACGTCGTCTGATTGGACGGCTGAGGACGATGCTGGTTGACATGCATCGCAGCAATCCATTGTGGAATTCGCGGAACCGCTCCGGAGTCTTTCAGCCGTCTTGACTCAAGTTGATCCCACCCCATGGGGTGGGACCAATACCGACGGAATCTTCTGCGGAGCGTGCAGCCGCAGATAGAACAGTCCAATGCCGGCGGTGCCTACGAGGAGTGATGGATTGGGACCTCCTGATGGAGTTCCAGTGTGATAACGCGCCCCGGGTAGCTCTTCGCTGAGTAGTTCGGTTCCTACACGCTCAGCTTGCTGCACAAGGCTCTCTTGAGAAAGCAGCAGACCACAGGTTAGCAGGATGTCGCCAAAGCCAGCTCCACCGTGACAGAGCGTCCCATCTTGCCTTGGCCCAGTGCGTCGCGCATCCAAAGCTTGACTCGTGGTCTTGATGCCAGCGGCGATGTCTGCCGCCAGCATTCCTGCGAGGCTTGGCATTAACGTCTGGGCACGGAGTCGTGAAAGCAGAATTCCGGGTGCTCCGTGGCACCACGTAGTGCCGAAGACTGTTAGCGAGGCTGGGTCCGTTCCCTCTGCGACAGAGCGAAGATCTGGCCAGTTCATCCGACTTGGATTGAACCAGTGACTCTCGAACGCAACCGCACCTAGAAACCCGTCTAAGAACTGCTGCTGAGCGCTGACCGCGTACAACTCTAGCAGCGCAAGCGCAATTCCGGCCTGGCCATGGGAGTAGCCTGTCATCGGGAGCGCCACTCCCTGCTGGCTTTGGTTCGGATCACTCATGGCGGTGCCGCGCCATAACCACTGTCCATCGGTACTCCGCTCGGCACGCTGACACAGGTTTTCACCAAGCCAAATCGCCGCCCGATGCAACTTCTCGGCTCGCGAATCGGATCCCGCAGAGCGCGCTATCGTTAGGAATGCAAGAATTCCTCCGGCTGCCCCGCTGATGATGTCAAGAGGTGTAGCTTCTTGAGAAGATACGGTGAGTTTGTCGGCCGTTTGAGCGGCCAATGCAAGTCCCGCTTCAGCAATCTCTGGGACAGAGAGCAGTTGTCCAACCTGAGTTGCTACAAATGCAATCCCTAAGGAGCCGCTATAAAATCCAATGGGATGGGCAGCACGAGGAAGTGGCCGATGCAGCGCATGGCGGATTGCACCCAGTGCCGTGCGTCGCACGGAAGCATCACCTGTTCTGGCGGCCAGATGCGCCAAGAACAACGACACGCCGGATGTTCCACCATACAGCTCAGAGCCAAGCGACTCTGCCGTCGGAGTAATGATCAGCGTTTGCTCATCCGCTTCATCTTGTGATCGGCCAATGAACGTACAGCGATCTTCGTACCAGATTGCTTCAGCGCAAAGTGCTTTGCCAATCCGTAGTGCGGCATCGAGCCAGCGTGGATCGCCGATCGGAATGGTATTCATCGTCGATGCTTCCCTTTCTGTACGCTCTTTGGTGCGTTGGCCTCTGGCGCTCGAACTGTACCGCTCCCTCCTAACGGAACATAATCGTCAACAGAGCCAGGCTGCAAATACAACGCCGCCACATTCAGACCGGCCGCAGTGAGTGCTTCCGAGATACTGGTCATCCGCGATTCATCATCAGCACGACCCAAACCAAACGCACTCCACAGACCCTGCGCCACCAACCGACAGCGATGCTGACCAAAGCTGTCTTCGGTTTGAGGATCCTCAGCCAAGCCTATCCCATCGGCCAGTCGCTTGGTAAAGAGGGGCACGGGTTTGCGCAGCAGCGGTGAAAGAGGCTCATGAATAGCGGGCAGCAGCGGAGCCACACGCTTGTAGTCACGCTTGTCTACATAGAGAACCGCTGCGTCAGCTCGCGGGAATCCCTCGTGCTGATTCACGACCTTGGCGCGAAATGGAATTCCTGCTCGATTGAGGACCATTGTGACCGTCCGGATAAACGGGGCCGCCCCGTTTGCCTCCACATGAAAATAGAAACGAACCAGACGACCTTCTTCGTCACGTGTCGAGCGTTCATCGCCATCGCCAATCGCGATGTAGAAGCCGGGCATGAGCTCGCGCAGTTCCTTGCCAATACGAATGCGACATGGAGTTCCGGTGCGAGCGCTATTTCCAAGCGAACGTAGCTGCAGCGGTGTAACCCACAGGGTGAGCTGATCTTTCCGTACAGGAATTCGTCCGTCCTCTTCCGGACCCTGAATGATCCAGCCCGGCTCCCAGGTTCCCTTCCCGCAGTTTGCAGCGGACAGCTCGGCTCCCAACGTGCGATTGCGAAGCTCATCCCGAAAGCCAGCGCTCTGTGGATCGGACCGCGCATACAAACGAGCATAGAGCGCCTTTCGCAGCTCCGGAAGAAGAGGTGGCTCAGGATTCCCAGGCAGGCCGGAAGTCTGGTAGAGCTCACCTCGAATCCGAAACTGAGTGGGCGAGTCAATTACCACGGCAGCGAGTAGTTCTCGCAGATCCTCACGGGTGTCGCTCATGACTTGGCCTTCCCCGGGGAAAGTCCCAGAAGATGCTGTGCCGCGCCGCTGGGGTCCGCCAGGATATTCGCGCTGACTTGCAGCATCATCACTTCATGATTTCCTAGTGCAGAGGCCCGCTGTGCAGACTCGTACGCATACTGGACCAAATACGCTCCACAGTATCGTACTGATCGCAAAAGGAGTGCCTCAGCCACTTCCTCACTCAACTCCGCAGCGCTGCGATAGTGCTCAAAGAGTTGCTGGGCACCCACCTGGAAGCCGTGAAGTGGAAACTGTGCGGCCTCTGCCATCTGCGCCCCCTTCATTCCCTTGGCAATCGGCATCGAGGTAATCCAGTAGACCAAGAAGTCCTTCCACATTGCCGCGACATCCCAGGCTGGGTCTCCAAGCTGCACTAGCTCCCAGTCGACGATCCGCAGTTCTACCGGCTCTCCAGGACGAGTCCCGCCTTTGGTCACCAGGATGTTGTCTGCTTTGATATCGCAGTGGATCAGCGTCTCGGCTTTCCAGCCGCGTCGAAGTTCGTCAAGCTGACCGCTCAACTTCTGATTTTGTTGGATGATTTGCAGCGTCTTGTGATTCGCAGCAGAGATCTCCATCAGGATCTCTGGACCTGGTCGATGCACCCACATCACCCAAGGCGCGTGGGACTTCAAGACCCTCGATGAGTCTTTGCCGATCTCACGGAGAGTGCGGTGATATGTTCCAAGCGCTCGCCCCATCGCTGAGCCGAGAGCTGACAGAAACCAACCGCTTCGGAACGTGTGCGCAAACTCCTGAATGGGTGTCGCTGGATCAAGCAACTCCAAGATCAGGACATCATCCTCGGCTCGACTCCCAACGAATCGCGGAAGCAGATCTCGTACTGCTCGTGCGCGCTCGTCCTTGGCGACAGTCGAGTAGAACTCCATCTCGTTGCGGAGTGTCTCGTGGGTTCCGGCTTGCTCTGCTTGCTTGATCAACAAGCCGGGGCCCTCGTCGCGTGTTACGCGAAGGTTGCGATTTCGCCGTGAGGCACTAACCGCGCGGACGTAACCATCCACAACCGCTGTACGCTCCAAGAACCCATGGTCCAATAGGAATGGAAACACGTTGTCGATGTCGAGTAGCACGCGGGCTCTCCACTCATGTCTGGAATGTGTCGACCCCGAAAGGTTGGGGAATAAGAAACAGAACAAATGCAATATAAGTCGAAATTTGTGAGGGCAAGGAACTTTTTTGACGCAGAGAGAAAGAAGGAACCTGCGAGACGCACGACCAGGGTTCCGATGCCAAAGCGCAGCTTGTCAGTGGGCATCGTCGAATAGATCGCTTCATGCCGAAGGTGACGTAACGCTGAGGTCACGACGCCATGGACGGTATGCTGTCGTCGAGATCGAGCGACCCCACCAGCGGTGTCTCGATCTCGATGCGCTGTCACCGATCCCGAGCAGATTCCCCCCTGCAAGGAAGAATCAAGGCGATGAGCTGTTTCGACATACTCACCAAAACGCGCATTATTTGCGCTGTTGTCGATCCACAGCACATTCCTTCCTACGAGGATGAATCAAGACGATGAGCTGTTTCGATATACTCACCAAAACGCGCATTATTTGCGCCCGTCCTCCACGATAATATATTTGGCATCCTATTGACGCAATAACCCTCTCATGATTATCTTATCCGTGCTTCGATTTCACCGAAGTGGAGGGTTCCTATGTCAACTGAGAACAAGAAAGTTAGCTGGCAACCGCACCCGTTAGTTGAAAAGCTCGTCACTGACCCGGCATCGCCCCCGGAAGTGACCCAGATAGATGGCTACCTTGGCCGATCGAGTCGTGCTGAGCACGTTCGTGTGTATCACTCCCTGAGCCTCGATCAGTACACCGACATTCCGGAGTCCGCGCTCCTTCATGTTGAGGATCTATCGAAGGAGCAGATCGAGTTTGGTGGTTCGCGGCTGTGGGTGAATGCGCGTGCCGAAGTGGTGCGCGAGAACCGTCAGCCAGTTCGAACCGAGGCGCGCTTCCTCGAAGGCAGTATTGCAGACTCCTATCTTGAGGGGGCTGCCGACTCCGCATGGGGCTCCGGCTACGGGGAGTATGGTTATGGCGAAGGTTACGGAGAGGATCTACCGATCCCACCGACGCTATCTGCGGGCTGTATGCCGCCAGTCACGATGATGCCATCCTGTCGTCCAATGGGCTGCCCAACGATGGTGCCGACTTGCGTCCGTACCTGCTTGGCGACATGTGCTCCAACGTGCAAGCCGACCTGCAAGCCCACCTGTCCGGTTTCGTGTGTGCCAACTTGCCGCCCGACTTGCCTCCGCACCTGTGCGCCGACGTGTGCTCCGACGTGTCCGCCAACGTGCAAGCCGACCTGCAAGCCCACTTGCCCGATGACTTGCGCGCCGACGTGCCGTCCGACGTGTGCGCGAACGTGCTTGCCGACTTGTGCACCGACCTGCGCACCGACGTGCAAGCCGACCTGCAAGCCCACCTGCCCAGTGACCTGCGCGCCGACCTGCCGCCCGACGTGTCGGCCGACGATGTGTGCCACTTGCGTAGTGACTTGCATGGCAACATGCCGTCCAACGCTGTGCCCAGTCGGTTGCCGTCCAACGCTGGTTCGTCCTTGCCCGGTCGCCACCGGACGTCCTGGCTGCGGTGAACCCATCACCGTTGATCCGACCGTCGTGATCAATCCAGGTGGCCCAGTAGTGAACCCTGGCTACGGTGACTATGGGTATGGCGAATCGGACGCCGACTATGGTGACTATGGCTACGGTGACTACTACGGTTACGGCTACGGCTACGGTGACGGTAGCGACGGACAGTCGTAAACCCCGTTAGTCCGCCTTTCCCTCCCCTCGACTGTCTCCTAAACGAGGAGCAGTCGGGGGTCTCTCCTGGCCTCCCCTCCCCCTCTCCCAACTCATCCCATGGAATCTGTCGCGTCCATTGATGCGGCGCGATTCATCCTGGCCCACCATCACGTGACCCTTTTCGCGCAGAGACGTTTGATTCTGCCAATCGACTGTGCGAGGCTTAGGGGGTGAAGGAAGCTCTTGCCCTGTCCTGCTGGATAGTACCGACTCTGGTCCTTGCTCAAACTCCTCCGCCTGGTCCAGTTCCAACCCCGAATGTACCGCCAGCGCTCGTGAGTGAGCGCGTCACTTGTCAGTGGGAAGGACCAAGTGCCACTGCACAGCATATCTGTGCTGGCAGGCTGGACGGCAGATGGCTGCTGCGTTGTGCCGGAACCAATCATTGCACGGCCATGGTGTATGGTCCGCTCGGTGCGAAGGTCAAGTGGACAAGCACCGCGTCGCCCGAATATCGCGATACGATCATCACCGGACAGAACAAGACGATCCTATTCCCAAGCCTTCCCAAGAGCGCGCAGCTTGTGCGTGGTCCGTGGATTGGGAATGTCGGAACGGATCACGCTACGGTTCGTTGGGAGACAAATGGGGTCGCACAGGCCACCCTCCTTCACGCGGCGGCTGGCTTTGTCTGGACGACAGGAACTTCGCTGCCACTGCCCGGTGGACGGTATCGCCACTCAGTGAGTTTGTCTGCGCTATCGCCAGGTCAGAGCCAGACCGTCCAGCTCATGGATCTGAGTACACCCAAGTTGGCCAACTTTCGCACTGCCCCCAGCGGTGTGATTCCTTTTCGATTCGTTTCTTTTGGAGACTATCAGTGTGGAAATCCAGGTCTTCTGCAAGGACTCCTTCCACAAGTCGGACAGAGCTCCCACTTTTTCGTGAGCACTGGAGACATGATTGAATCTTACGGTAGCTGTAACTGGGACTCCTTCTTCAACGCCGCTACCTTCCTATCGCCTCCAACACGAAATTCTTGGTCCTCTACTCGGGTGAGCAGGACTCCTTGCAAGCTGGACACAAGCAGTTTCCGCCCAAGAGCGCGACCGTGAACTGCACCAATCCGGCCTCCCAAACTGATTTTGTGAGCTGTGAACTTACCGCAGCGACGAAATCGGCGACGATTCGAAATGTCATCGTGGTGCTGCACATGCCACCGCTGACCTATCCAGGCCCCACTGCGCACACTTCGAATCAGGATGAGCTCGACAACTTGGTTCCGCTCCTAGAAGACACTCCGAAAGTACGGGCGGTTCTGGCCGGACATAATCACTTCTACCAGCGAATTTTCAAGAACAACCCGATTGCTCACAGAGGGAGAATTCATTACTTCGTGAGCGGTGGTGGTGGCGCGACGCTCTACTCTCCGACCGCCAATCCAAGCTCGATTCCCGAAATCAAGAAGCAAGAGGCAGCGTTCCATTTCGCAATCTGGGACGTCACCGAAACCGGCCTCTCGGTGACGATCAAGCGTTACAATCCCCAAACCAAAGCCTTCTCGACCATCGAAACTGTACAGATGTAGTGGGAAGCGGCTCCCAAGATCTGCCACACACCGATCAAGCGCGGCGCAGGGATTCCGGCTGCGAATCTTAACGTTGGCGGGATGTGTTGTGGCGAACGCGCTCTGTGTAACGATCCAGCGTTGCCATCGTAGGTCTGCCGGGCGCGAAGATTTTTCGTCCGTTTCACACGAAGTCGCAACCCTTGCGCGCTGCTAACATCCTCCGTCAGAGCCGGTCCACCGGCACAGTTCTTGATGACGTCAATGTGGTGGAACGGATGGAGTTTCAGGACAAGCTGCTAGCGGAGGGTTCGCAATGTATGGACTTGCTCGCCCAACATCATGCGGTCTTGCAACACGCGCTCTATCGAGGTGCACCACGGTACCAGCGGTTTCATCTCGAAATGCCCAGCGAAGGAGTTTCTATGCAGGTCAAACAGATCATGTCTCAACCAGTGGCTACTTGCCGTTCTAACGACCCCCTTCACATAGCCGCACAGCGGATGTGGGACTCCGACTGCGGAGTGGTGCCCGTAGTCAACGACGAAGGCTGCGCGGTGGCGATGATTACCGATCGCGATATCTGCATGGCAGCCTATACGCAGGGCAAGCCACTTGCCGAAATCGAAGTGCGCTCTGCGATGTCACATGAATTGTATTCCTGCGGTCCTAACGACTCACTGCAGGAAGTCGAAGAGATGATGCGATCGCACTCCATTCGGCGTGTGCCGGTGCTCGATGAAGTGGGCAGACCGGTCGGAATTGTCTCTATGAATGACTTGGCACGCATTAGCATGAAGCAGCATCCAAGTGCGTCGGCGGGTGGAAACGGTGTTACGCCCTCCTCGGTTGCACGCACTCTTTCGACCATCTGCGCCCCTCGCCTTCGCGAGTTGAACACGGTCCACCAGTAAGGATGGCCATTCTGATGTCTGAAGACGGACATCAGGGGTACACCTCCGCACCAGCACAAAACGGCGGAGGTTCCTGGGTATTAGTGGTCGAGAGACTCTGTCCAGAGTCGGTCGGACTTGCACGCTTGGGGCGGAGACGGGATTTCGTCTAGAAATCCAAGCGGCTGGTGATGTAGGCCCCTAGGTGCCACTTCTCTGCATAGCACTGGCTGGTACCGATATAGAGCTTGAAGTACTGACCCACCGGTTGATTGATTCCGTACAGCTTGCCAACGCCACCGCGTACGACCAACGCTCCATTGCGGCGGATGTCCCAGAGTCCTTCGATGTAGTCGTCGTTCGAGCTACTCACTGCTACCAATGTGAACTGATAGACCCCCCCCGTTGATGCAACAACAATCGCCTCCTGAAAGCCATAACGGGTGTTGTCCGTCCAGCTGATGATGACATCCCCTCTGGTGAAGGAGTTGATACTCGCGTGCGTGTCGCCATCGATGACAAGCAGGGGCTTAGTGGACCAGATGCTGTGACTGTTAGCCATGGGAGATCTCCTTGCAATGTGTGAACGACCTCAAGCCGATGCAAGAAGCCGGCCGTACGCCGCTCTTAGGAAAAGGTCGGATCAGCTTGGCGGGAGTCAAGCGTCGGCTTCGCCAGTCGTGGACCCCGGCACAGGAGTCGGGGTCGGCAAGGAAAAGTGAAAGCTCCTGCCCTGACCGGGGCGGTTCTCTGCCCAGACGCTGCCACCATGCACTTCAATGACCGCTTTCACCATCGGCAGAGCAAGCCCGGCACCGCGCAACTCGGTCGGGCCCGGCTGCCACAGACCATCGAAAACATGCGGAATCAGCTCTTCACTCATCGGCGGCCCGGAGTCGTGACACGAAAAGAGAACGTACTCGCCAGACCATCGAACCTCGCACTGCACACGGCCTCCCTTTGGCGTGCCTTGGATTGCATTCTCTAGCAGCTTGCAACACGCGGATAGGACACGTGCGCGATCCACCATTACATAGGGAACCCGATCATCAATCCGGTGACTTAGGGAGACCGCAGCCAATTCAGCCCGTGGCCGCGCCTGCCTCATCGCAATCTGCACAAGATCACCAAGATGGCACGCTAGTTTCCCCAAAGAAAGCCGACCACCCTCGATCTGGATCAGATCATGAACGTCTTGGATGAAGCTGTCGGCCCGCTCGGAGTCACTAATGATTCGTCGCGCCAGTTCTTTTAGACTCTCTAGAGAACCGTCCCGTTTGCGTGCGATAAGCTCGGCCGTCAATCGAATGTTATTGATGGGATTCCGAAGCCCATGCGCCACGACACGCAGTGTCTCATCACGGGTGAACACGGCGCGCTGGGTCTCTCGATTGAGACGCAGGTTGTCCATCACGAGCGACATAAGCCGCGCTAGCTCTTCCGCAAAGCATTGATCATTGGAATCATAGCGACGTTCTTTGTGCGCGGACAACAGAGTGATCGCCCCCAACACTTTATCTTTCCCGATGAGGGGAACAAAGAGCAGCGAAACCACAGCCAACTCGCGAAGCAGCGGCAGATCTTCTTCGCTCGGCGTGAACTGCTCAAGATATCCTTCCGGAAGTTCTGGAACCAGGATCGACTGACGCTGTCGGAGTCTATGCAGCCATCGGTGCGTCGCCGCGTCCGAGATCTTCAGTCTCTGCAAACGTTCGCCCATCAGAGGCTTGCTCGGATCGGCGTGAACCACTTTCAAGTGCCGTAGCAGCACCGTCCCCCCGCGCTCCTCTAGCTGCTCGATGAGGAAACAGTCTGCCAGCAGGGGGACTGCCAGCTGCGCCATGTTGCCCAGCGTCTCTTCGTAATCGAGCGATGCGCTGAGCATCCGACTGGCTTCCGCAACCAAGCGGAGCCGTTGCTCCTGATTCCACTGCGTCTGGAAGGAATCCGAGGCTATGTGGCTTTTGCCGTCCATTGAAGTAACCTAATGACTGGAGCCGTCTCTAGCTACAGGGGCCCAGGAAATAGCACCTGAAACAGTTCATACGAGGTCAGCCCCCCACCTCCGCTGTGTTTCACAATGACGGTTCTTGTCTTCGGAAGGCGCTGTCCCAGCAGCGCGAGATCGGAAAATAACAGAATCACATCTGCATTTCCGATGATCGTTCCGGCAGCTACCGGTGTCACGTTCCGGTAGATGGTATCAATGGCAGCAAAGGAGTAGGTCCGGCAGCAGCGGGCCGACTCGTCGAACACGCGCCACTGCTCTCCAGCCTGCGGTTGCAGCGTTGGCAAAGTAAGCTTCACAAGGCCACCTGAGTTGCTCTGCACAATCGAATCTTTGTCGACCGACAGATGCAGCTCGTCAAACGACATCACGTAGTTCGGAGGAGCACCAAACGTCCCATACACCACAGCGCTCGCAGTCGCATAGATGGCAGCTGGTGCGGTGATGCTACACGCGAGCGCATTGTCGGAATAGACCATCTGGATGCTGAAATTGTTACTGTACACTGCCGACTCAAGGCTGCCGAACTTGGCATTCACGAACAACGATACATTCTCGCTTCCCGACGAGTAGAGCGCGACGGGACTTGCTGCATAGGAGTTGCTGAGCAAGATCGGCTTCGCAAGCGGATAGTCGATCAGAGTTGTTCCGACCTGCATCTGCAGCATGGTGATGGTAAGGGGACAGCTAGCAAAGGACTCGTTTAGCTCTAACTCCACGCTGCGATCGGTCGGATCGCTGAGCGTGAGATCCCATTGTTCTCCCGGATGTAGGCGACAGTTCGCACCATAGCTACCTTTGAGCACTTTGGGAATCATGACAGTCCCAGAACCGATGACAAGCTGCTGCGATGTGCGGTCAATGGGTATTCCTATCGGTCCAACGATGTCTTCCGGCGCGACGTGACGATCACAGCTTGAACCCAATACGGCGATGACAAGTAAAACCATCGAACACAAGCGGCCAAACGAGAGCTCTAGAGTCGACATGGTGGTCTCCGTGTGAGAGTTGCGCAGAAGTCCTGCCTACACTCACGTTCAGGATGCTGCGGAGCCCGATGCACGAGGTGTTCATTGGCTCTGCTCACCCCCGAGAATTGCATAGGCCGTGCCAGCTCTCACCCCGTGGAATCCTCAGTGCGTCCACACAGGCTGCAAACTTTGCGCCCATGACCTGAATGGGCGCAGATTTTTCGCGAATGGGATAGTGTGGATTTAGGATGTGCATATGCTGAAAACATGATCAGAATACTTTTGAAAATGTGGGGTAGTGCCCCGGAAAACAAAAGAGATGACTGACGCCGGTCGCATCCTAATTGTTGATGACGAGCCCAATGCTCGCGCAGTGCTATCTGAGCTTCTCCATGACGCGGGGTACTCAGTGGAAACTGCGGCGGATGGATTCAAGGCCCTTCCTAAACTGAAGGAGTTTTCCCCGGATGTCGTTCTGACGGACCTGAGAATGCCGGGTCTGGATGGAATGGGACTCCTAGAACAAATTCGTTCGCGTTTTCCGGATTGTGCGGTGATTGTGATGACCGCGTTTGCGGCCGTCGATTCTGCTGTGGCTGCGATGCGCGCTGGTGCCGTGAACTACATCACCAAGCCTCTCAACTTCGAGGAACTATTGGGGTTGGTAGGGCGTGTGGTAGAACGACGACGGCTCAGCCAAGAAGCGTCGCAACTTCATGATCGCCTGTCAGAGAAGCGGATCGTTCCCAACATCATCGGGACCAGTCCACAAATCCAGGCTGTGTTTGATACAATATTGCAAGTTGCTCCGTCACGAGCGTCGGTCCTGATCACAGGGGAAAGTGGAACCGGGAAGGAACTGGTAGCGGCCGCGATTCACGAAAACAGTCCACGCGCCGGAGGCCCGTTTGTGAAGCTGCACTGCGCAGCCCTGGCCGAGACGATCCTGGAAAGCGAGCTGTTCGGACATGAACGCGGTTCTTTTACGGGGGCGATTTCTCGACGAGATGGCCGGTTCCAGCAGGCTGATCGCGGGACTCTGTTTTTGGATGAGATTGGTGAGATTTCTCCGTCTCTTCAGGTCAAGCTGCTGCGATTTCTTCAAGAGCACGAGTTCGAGCGCGTCGGGGGATCGCAGACGATCAAAGTCGATGTTCGTGTCATTGCCGCGACCAATCGCAACCTACGGGAGCGGGTGAAGCAGGGCTTGTTTCGCGATGACTTGTATTATCGACTCAATGTTCTGACGATCGAACTCCCTCCGCTTCGTCATCGTCAGCTAGACATCGGGTTGCTTGCCCAGTTTTTCCTGGAGCGCTATGCCAAGGAAAATCGAAAATCGATCGACAAGTTCTCTCCGGAAGCGCTGCAGCGATTGCGTCAGTATCCCTGGCCAGGCAATGTCCGCGAACTAGAAAACATCATCGAACGGGCCGTGGTAATCAGTCGTGGAGATACAATTTCCGTCGAAAATCTAGCACTTCCAGAACCCGGAGAAGGTATTCCCACCGATGGTTCCAACGCGGGTGTTCGACCCGGCAACTGCCCCAAGGTGCCTGGCGCGACGCTCGCCGAGCTGGAAGCCTATGCGATCCTCGAAACTTTGCAGCACACGGGTGGTTCGACATCGCGTGCTGCGGAGATACTCGATATCTCGCCTCGAAAAATTCAATACAAGCTACGGGAGTACCTACAACACCCACCTGATCAGCGCGGCAAGCCAGCCAAGCCCGACAGCGCTGGGAATAAGTAGTTCCAACATGCTCCACAGCATGTGGCCTTGTCCTTGCAGGAGGCCCGGCGCATGGAAAGGAACCTACCATGCCAAATGCTGTGACTCTGAAGGTGGAATTCGAAGGAACGCTTGAACGGGAAATTGAGGTCTCGGCTTTTCTGTTTGCTGCCAACGGACAGCCGCTGACCACCGCCAAATTGAAGGACGGTGTCATCGAGCTTCCTGTGGCAGCCGAACTGACCAAAGGAGCACGACTTTTCCTGGGCCCGACTCCTCAGGGAGTCTCAAGACGCCTCACTCTGGAGCAAATGGATCGTATCCAGGCGACGGAGATCGAATGGCGTCCCGATGGTCATCAATCGACATTTTCTCTCGGGACCATTCCGCAGATGCGGTGGAAGCTGTGGCGCTTCTGCAAGTGTCGGGTCCATGGCAAGGTTGTTCGGCCCACGGTGATTCAGGGCGAACTGCGCGATCTGCCGGTCTACAAAGCCCGCGTGCATATCGTGGAGGTCGATACACTGCGTCTGCTGATCAGACGACTTCCCGATTCCGATCTGTTGCGCCTCGCAAAGGATCTTGTACGCGAGTTGGAAGTGATTCCGCACCCAGTTCCAGAGCCGGATCCGAGTCCCGAGTTTCACCTCGATCCAGAAATTGTAGATCCGACTCCCGAGAGCGTTGCGCGATTGCTCAGTCCGACACCGGAGATCCGTCTGCCGGAAGCGGCAGGACTGCGTCCACTGCGCCCGATCCTACGCATCCCGGCTGTGCGCCTACCACGTATCAGTGAGCCAACGATCGCGGTGCCTCGCACGATATCCCCTGCACTGCGAACCTCACTGGCTTCAGGATCGGTAAGGGACGCACGGCTTGAACTGTTGGCCCATCCGGAATTGCTAAAGCCGTTCCTGTGCCGGTGGCGCTGGCTGCATCCGTACTTTTTGCTGACCGATGAGTGGGCAGTGGTCGAAACCAACCAGCTGGGCGAATTTGAGACCACTCACTTCTACCTATGCAGCGACCAGCCGGACCTGTATTTCCACGTTGAGTACTGCATTGGTGGAGAGTGGATCTCTGTCTACAAACCGAGCATTCCTTGTCACACCCACTGGAACTACATCTGTGGAACCGAGGTTGTCATCAAACTCAGTGATCCACGCGTCGTTGGAACGACGGAACCAATCAACCTGCCCGGCAAGGTGATCTCGGTATTGACCATCGGCAACGGAGTCAGCATAAAAGAGATCCACAGTACCGGTCCTAACGAAGGGCTTACTGTTGGTGGTGAGCCGTTTGGTGGGAGCCTGGAGCCGCATGTCTTTTTCGGATGGAAGGACTTGCTCGCTGCCGGAATCAGTCACTATCGCTGGTCATGGCGAAAGCTTGGCACAGCTACGTGGCACGCCTTTGACCGTCCCATCGTTCGCCACTATGCCCGAATCAATGGATCGGGAAACTTGGTGTTCGAGCCGCTGCTGCTAGGTCCAGATCCCGCACTGGCAGGCAGTCTGCTCTATCGTATCCAAGGACAGGCACCCGTGGGAACGCTCGGCTGGGCACCCATGGTAGATGCGCGCACCAACAGCGCCAGCGGTCAGCTACTTTCCTATCTGCTGGAAGGGGGCAATGCTGCGCTTGCCGCTGGTAAGTACGAGCTTAAGCTGGAGCTGTTCCGCGCCTCCGCGCCGCTCACTCCGGTCAACTTTACCGATGAAGGAATCGCAGTCTCAATACCAACTGTTGATGCTCCGTTTGGTACCGGAGAAGTCCCAACGGTTGCGGCGGATGATGCCCATGTCATCAAACAGCACGGCAAAGTGGTCGCGTTTCGACTGGTACTGCACATCGACAATCAGCCGTGTCAAGCCCAGACCTTTGACATCACGGGCTCTGGAATCACGACAGGTAGCTGCGGCTTTTTGCGCTACGTACCCGGAGCCAAGGTACATATCTCCTTCCGGGCGCACCATCCGAGTCACTTTGGTTGGTTCGCATTTGATACGGTACGTGGCACCAGCACTGTTCCGGCGGCAACCGTCACTGCGAAGCTGGGTGTGTCACCCGTTGGCGGATTCAACCGAGATCCGAGCACCGGCATGTACACTCAGGACATCGCGGTTCAGTGGTCACCTTCGCATCCGGCCACTCCATCTCTGTTATCGGCTGAGTGCTTGACCCAGGGTGCCTTCTCGGAGCAACTCCGAGTCTATGCCATGGCTACTGATGGCTGGTCGCGACTGTCGTACCTGGATGCCTACAGCGGCATGCGGGCCTACGCGCTGACCACCTAGTGGTCTTCTCTCCCCTTCACCGCTCATCTGCTGCGGTGCTGTCTCGATCCTCACGCTGATTTTCCGCCGATTTCCAAGGACTCCTACATCGATTCCGGCACCTGGGCAGAGCCAGGCTGGAGCCATTGTTCTTCATCGGGGAGCTGATTTCTCGCCGATTACCAGGGGCTCCTACGTCGACTCCGACGCCTAGGTACAGCCCAGTAGGAACAGCTCTATTCAGCGGGAACAGGCAGTCTATTGATAGATGAGGAAAGGGAGGGAGGGAGAGAGAGAGAGGCAAAGTGGGGCACGCGCCTTCCTGACGACTGAAAGGGCGTGCCCACTCGGAGGCGGGGTTGTCAAACAGAGCGGCCTAGGACGGCCGCTACGTGACTACTGCGGAAGCGGACCAGGGAATACCACCTGGAACAGCTCGTAGGAGTAGACACCGCTCACGTTGTCGAGGTGCCTGATGACCAGCCAGCGGCTCTTCGGAAGCGTCTTGCCAAGAAGATCCCAATTGTTCCACGGGATGCTGACATCCGTGTTGCCTGTGATCATGCCGGTAGACACTGGCGTCACGTTCCGGAACATGGTGTCAATGACCGCGAAGGAGTAGGTGTCGCAGCACAGACTCGCTTCGTCAAACAGCTTCCACTGCTCGCCGGCCTGGGCAGCGGTGCCCGGAAGCTTCAACACAACGTTGCCGCTCGAAGTGTTCTGGACGACCAAGTTGGCGTCGACCAGAATCTTCAGGGTGTCAAAGCTCATGGTGTAGTTTGGCGGAGGAATGCTGCTGCCATTTGCCGTTGCGGTGACCTTGGCATAGATGGCTGGCGGTGCGGTCTTGCACGCCTGCTCATCGTCCGAATACACCATGTCAATGTTGAAATCGTTGGTGTACTTATCGTCCGCGAGCAGGCTGATCTTCGCATTCATGTAGAACGCAAAGCTCGTTGGATTCGGCTGATTGACCATCACTGGCGATGCCGCAAAAGAGCGGCCCAGGGTGAGCGGAGAGCTCAGTGGATAGTCGGTGAGCTGCGTTCCGGTCTGTACCTGCACGGCTGTCACTTTCAGTGGGCAGTTACCGAAGGTGTCATTGAGAACGACCTCCAGTGTGCGGTCCGTCGGATCATTCAGCGTCAAATCCCAGGTTCCGCCACCGTGGATCTTGCAGGAAGGACCATAGGTTCCTTTCAGCACCTTTGGGGTGATGATGGAACCAGTCAGGTTCGTCAAGGCGTGCGTCGAACGGTCGGTTAGGATGGAGGTCGGATGAACCACGGGATCTGAGCCGCTACCGCAGCCAGCGAGAAGCGAACCACCAACCAGAGAGAACACAGAAAGAGTACGAGCAATCGATTTGGTAAACATGGAGGTCTCCTATTGAGCCGTGTTTGGATCGGAAGCGAACCTCTCGTGACGCAGGGCACTTCACTGTCTCTGCTGAACCATCAACAACCATCACCCCTTGCGTGGTCGTCAGGTTCCCATCGGAGTGCGACCGATTTCTCAGCGGATTTACTATGACCGCTGGGTTCACTCCTCTTCTTTGCAGAGACCGTACCAGGAAGGACATTGCTTGGCTTATTCTGAGTAAAAATTTGTCTCCGTCGTGACGAAATCGATCGATTCTGTTATCTGCTGTCCGCTGTGCGCAGAGTTTGCGGTATGGCCCCCAATTGCAGAGAATTCTGCGCGCAGCGCAGAGTTGCAGGAACGCTGGTGGGAGAGAGTGGGGGCAGTCGAAGGATGTTCGACCAAACACAGCGATTCCGGCCCCAATTCGTGGCATTCCTGAGTGGGGACACGCAAAAAATTACTCATGGAATATGTGCATTACATGGCGTGCCACGCAGAGTTTGCGAGAGGGTCACTACGGGCTCTCACGAGCAGAGCCGCAGGCATACTTTCTGCATTTATCCCACATCGTGAGCGCTGATGCCCAGTTGTCATACGCGTTCGTACATCAACCAGGCCGACAGTCCCTTCCAGCCTTCAGTACACAAGGAGCATTGACATGACCAATCTTGCCGTCCGTACCGAGAACAAAGCCCAACAGACTCCTGTGAACGGGTCGCAGCCGTTGCGCCTACTTCGCGAGCTTCTGAACTGGGATCCGTTCCGCGAAATGGAGCCATTCCTCCTGTCGACAGATCGTGCCTTCATGCCTGCATTTGAGGTCAGTGAGAGCACCGACAGTTATCTGTTCAAAGCAGATCTGCCAGGAATCAAGGACTCCGACGTCAAGATCTCGGTCACGGGCAATCGCCTGCTCGTCACGGGCAAGCGCGAATCCTCGCAAGAGCAAAAGTCGGCCACCTACTACGTCTGCGAACGTTCGTACGGTGAGTTCAGTCGGGCATTCACGCTACCCGAGGGAGCCGATACCGAGCATGTGAAGGCGGATCTATCAAGCGGTGTGCTGTCTATTGCCATCCCAAAGAAGCCGGGGGCACAGACCAAGCAGATACCGCTGCAGTCCGAGAAGGCCAAGTAGCCCCATCGGGGGGGCGGGGGTTCCCGGGATTTAGATTGGTATTCTTCTTGCCTCCGCCGCCAGTCCGTCCGCCCACGGGAAGTGTGCCTTCCGGCAGCGCTAACCTCTGGGCATCGCTGCGTGACCAAGCATAGTAACGTGGACCATCGTAGAACCAGGGCCAAAACCACGGACTGCCATGCCAGGCCGTCCAAAACAGCGGACCCCAGAACAGCGGACCGCGGGGCCAATGGTGCCAGCGATCATAGGAGTAATTGTAGTTGCGCGGAACATAGTAACCACCGCGCCAACCCGGAACCCGGAGCCCCGGAGCTGGCACCAAGTGATTCCCCATTGGTCGTGGCATCGGCATCCTGCGGAACCCAGGCCCGCGATCGCAGCCTGGACGACGGGCTGATGAGCACCTGGCAGCGGACGTAGCGTGGCGCAGCCGCTCATTCCGGCGGCCACCAGCAAAAGCAACCACATCGACCGCATGGTGGTGCGGATCGGAGCCATGTTCGAAGGGGTCTGCATAAGGAGTCCTCCTTTCAAAGTCTGGCGTGTGTTGAAACAGAGGCCACACCGAACAGTGAACGGGACGAGACGGACGTTACGTTGCGATGAAGTAGTGCCGCTCCACCCGAACGCTGGCACGCACCGAAATCATCCCCGGTTCGATCGGAGTCGCGGATTCCATCGACTTCATCATGACGCTGGGGTTGCTGACAGAGGAGCCGCTAATCTCAATAAGATACGGAGGGAGGAGCTTGGCCCCCATTGCCTTTGCAGCCACCTGGGCAATGTGTTGGGCGGATTCAACAGCGCTGGACAGGGCTTTGTCACGCAGCGGAGCGTCGTTCATCAACCGGAAGCGAATTCCCGACGTGAGGTTCGCACCCGCACGTACGCCCGCGTCGAGCACCGCTCCCGCAAGGTCAACCTCGCTGCGTACCGATACAGAGTCTTCCACCCGATAGCCGATGAGCTGTCTGTACGTCGAACTCTTTTCGTCATTGTCGTACACGGGGCTCAAGCTGATGCCGGTGGTTTGCAGGTTCTCACTGGGAACGCCGAGTGCCTTGATGCGCGCAATCACCTCGTTCATACGCTGAGCGTTTTCAAGCATTGCCACGCTGGCTGCGGTTGCTTCTGTAACAACGCCCAGCCCGACTTCGGCAACGTCTGGACGTGCTGTCGCAGTGCCGTCTCCGCTGAGCTTCATCGTGCCCATGTTCTTGGCGTTCTTGGTTTTCTCGCTCATGGTCTTCCTGGTCCGCGCCGTGGACGTTGGGATCGTTGACATACCGACCCGTGATACGAGGAGCAACTACGATGCCATCTCACCCCACGCGCCTTGGCGCAGCGATTTCAGGACGACCCGGGATGCCCCGCCCGAATCTATCCCGCAGTTCTGCGCTCCGAATCCCCCCTTCTTAGCGCGCAACCTGTTCGGGACTTGCTACCTGGAACGCAAAGCTTTCGCGGACTGGGAAGATCCCCCCATCCAGCGAATTGCCCACAGAAGAGTTCCTATCCGGACTTGCCGCTTGGGTCGGTGTTCAACATGTGACTCATGGTGCTTAGGAGCTTGTCGATTACGACGGGCTTGGGAAGGTAGAAGACGCCGGCCGTCTTTAAGGCTTGCTGGATCTGGGCGCTGTCCGACTCTAAACCCGAGATGATGAGAGCTGGAAGATCCGGTTGGCTCTCGCGGAGCAGCTCGAGGAGGGCAATGCCGGACATGCCGGGCATTTCGACATCGAGCAGAGCTATATCGGGATGACTCTCTTTGATGATCGTTAGGGCTTCATCCACCGAGGTCGCTTCGAACGGCACGATTCCTTCATTGGCCAGCAGCTCTGCCATCGCTGATACCGCGTTGACCTCGTCATCGACGATCAGCACCCGCAGACCGTGGAGCTTGGCCAGATCCGGAGGCGGTGTACTGCCGCTGGCAGGCGTCGCATCGATAGAGGCCTGAGATATCGGTAGCGTGAAGAAGAAGGTCGTGCCGACGTTGAGCGTGCTCTGTACCCCAATCTGACCGCCGTGGGCTTCGACAATTCCCTTGCTGATGAACAGGCCGAGTCCGATGCCGCTCCGCTGTTCGGCCTTGCCCTTCCAATAGCGCTCAAACAGATGGGGCAGCTGCTCTTGCGCAATCCCCAGACCGTTATCGGACACCGCAAAATGGACCTCTGTTTTTTCGGCCCACACCCGCAGCTTGATCACGCCTGCGCCCTGCGCGGGGACGAACTTTACGGCGTTGCTGAGCAGATTGGTCAGGACTTGAACTACCCGCCGTCGATCCCCATAAATGGGCGGCAGCTTCGGCGGGGCCTCGATCTGCATTCGGACCGCTTTGGTCTGGGCGAGCGGTTCCATCAAATGCAACGCTTCTAAAACGACCGGCAGAGTCTCTTCGCGTTTGGGAACCACCGTGAAGGTACCGGCCTCGATGGTTGCGGCATGGAGCAGGTCGTCAATCAGTCGACTCATCTGTTCGACCGACTTCTGGATCAGCTCCAGGTGGTTACCATGCGCGCCTTTTGTGAGCCGGTTCCGCGAAAGCAGATTGACCCGCAGCCCGATGCTCGACAGCGCATTGCGAAGGTCATGAGAGACCAGCGCCAAAATGTTATCCCGCGCCCGCACCGACGCACGTAGTTCTTCACTAAGCCGTGCACGCTCGATCACCCTGGCGGCTCGGGAGGCGAGCATCTCAATGAACCGCTGATCCTCTTCGCTGAACTCAGGAGCCGAGCGCTTGTTGGTAAGATACAGTTGGCCGATAGCCTTTCCGTTTAGCATGATGGGAACCCCTAGAAAGCTCTTCATCTTGGGGTGCGAAGCCGGAAAGCCCTTGAACGAAGGGTGCTCATTCAGATCCCGCAGCCGCAGAGAAGTTCCCAGCCGCACCACTTCCCCGAGCACTCCCACCGGGCGCGGATGCGGACCCACTGCCGACGCGGGATCCACACCGGAAAAGACCCAGTGAGCAAACGGTTCCCCAGGCTGGCCAACAAGTCCAAGCGCCACGAACTCGGCATCCGCAAGCTTGGCGGCATACTCAACGGTCACCTGAAAGAGGTCGGTCGGGTCAGAGGTGCTGCACTTAAGGAGCGCTTCACCAAAAGCGACCGTCGATTGGTCAAGAATCTCAAAGCCTGCGCGCTGGCGGCGCTCTTGTTCACGAACCCGCTCGAGATCCTTCTGGATGTTGATGCGCTCGGTGATATCGGTAAGGGTTGTACGAAACAATATCGGCGGGTTCGCCAAAGACAAGACCGGAACACTGGTCGCCAGCATCGTCCGCAGGGTGAGCCCTCCTTTGGGACGACTGAATGAGAAGACCATCTCGCTCTCGACCGCTTGCTGTAGCTCACTACAGCGACGAAGGTGCTTCCATAAGGCGCTCGGGTCTTCGAGCTTGACCAGGGAAATCAAAGGCAAGCCAATGACCGAGTCGCGGCGTCGTCCGAGTAGCGCAGCACCAGTTAGGTTCGCTTCGCGAACACAGCCTTGGCCGTCGAGTGCAAAATAGGCCACTGGCGCAAAGTCGAAATGATCCTGAAAGTGACGCCTGGAGTCTTCTAACTCGCTGAAGCCCTCGCGCAGCTTTTGATTCTGTGCTGTCAGGTCGGCTGCATGAAGATGGAGCGCACGAAGAACATCCTCCCAAACGACTTGCCGTTGCTGCTCTTTCGCGAGCAAGGCATGCAGCGCCTCGACGAGCTGTTCTTTCGACATCTCCTCAGGCTTCATGGCTTCCTTTCTTATCGGAGAACTCTTCCATGACCACCAGCGTCAGAGCCGGGAGATCTTGAGCTGCCATGATGCAGCGGGCTCCGAACCTCATCGGGACTTCGGACTTGTGCCCAAAGGGATGCGGTACCAAGAGGTCCGAAAAGGGGGTGCCATTCGCTGCAGCCTTATCGAGCGCGTGCCACAGCTCGGGATGCGAAGCCCGCGACGGCCACACTTCGTCTAGGGGCCGCCCGAGGATCTCGGTGCCGACCACAAACGTCTCGAAAAAGGACTTGTTCACCCACGTGATGCGAAGCTGTTCATCCAGTAGCATCAGGGTGTGCGGCAGGCTGGACAGAACTTTGCTGATCAGATCCTGCGTCTCGGGAGGGTCATCGGCTGGGCGAGGACGTGGAAAGCGGAGAAACTCGACCAGTGCTCCGCGGATCGCATGCTCCGAAGTTCGGTAGGGAACCACTCTCATTGTATAGATGCGGCCGTCCGAACAGCGAACCCGCTCGGTATGTTCGCGAATCCGGTTGATGGACTCGGACACCAGAGACTCAATCTCAAGCAAGGGTGTGGCAGCCGGGAAACTGATCGCGTTTCCCAAGTAGCCGATGGGCCGCCCTAGATCAGCGGGAATCAGGTTGAGCAGCTTCGCGGCGGTTGCCGAAAAGCGACGGATTCGCAGATCCATGCCGATGATCACAAACGATACGCTGGCGATTTCCAGCACGTTGTTCAAATCATCTTGGACGGTGTTGAGCTGGGCCATCCGGTTCTGCATCTCTTCGTTGACCGTAGACAGCTCTTCATTGATGGACTGAAGTTCTTCCTTTGAGGTTTCAAGTTCTTCGTTCGAGCTCTGTAACTCCTCGTTGGCACTCTGTAGCTCTTCGTTGGAGCTCTGCAGTTCCTCATTGGCGACCTCTAGATCTTGAATGGTGGTCTGGAGGTATTCCTTGGTGACCAGCAGCTCTCGCGTAAGCTCTTCAATCTGGGTCTGCGCGGTCTGGTCGATGATGGGTCGATCCGTGGCCAGAGCGCCCGATTCGGAACCGGTGCGCGCTGGCACTTCCCGAAATAGGATCAGGATCGATGATGGGCCGGTGTCCGACGCTTGCAGCCGCATGACTTCCAGCACCACGGGCAGCCGTTTCGGTCCCAGCGTAAGCGGGCTCGACACCACTGGTAATCCGCTACTGCGAACCTGTTTGAGCGCGTCCCGCAGCTCGGCCAGTAGCTCGGGGCGGACCAGCTTGATCACGTTGAGCGTTGCGGTTCCTGGCGAGGGGCTGAGAAAGGAACCCGTCTGTCCGCGAAACTGAATGACATCCAGATGTTCGTTGAGCAACACACCGGGCGGTCCAAACTTGTCCAGAACGGCCCGATCGGCCAGTTGCTGAATGGTGACCGTTGGGCGCTGAAGCACCGGAGTCCGTTCCTCGTCCTTGGTTGGCGATGCACCGGCAATCCGGGTCATGAAGTCGAACACCGCCGGTGAGGATACATCTTTTTTGACGTACAGCTTGAGCTTGCGGTCCAGCAGAGAGAACAAATCCGAGGCCTCGCCGATCGATTCCGAGATGCCGAGGAGAAGAATCCCCCACGGATTGAGTGCGTAGTGGAAGACCCGCAGCACCTTCCTTTGAAGAGGTGTCTGCATGTAGATAAGGACGTTCCGGCAGCTAATCAGGTCGAGACGAGAAAACGGCGGCTGGCTGGTCATGTTGTGACGGGCAAACACCACCAAATCGCGAACATGACGGGCGACCTCATAGCCCTTTTCGGTTCGCGAAAAGAATCGCTGGAGTCGACCCGGTAATACCTCGCCCTCAATGGTCTGTGGGTACTGGCCCAGCCGCGCTTTGGCCAGCGAGCGTTCATCGAGATCGGTGCCAAAGATCTGAACCCTGAAGCCTGGCGGGCGGCTGTCCAGGTATTCCAGCAGACAGATTGCGATGCTGTAGACCTCTTCTCCGGTGGCACAGCCGGGCACCCAGATGCGAATCGGAACGTCGGTACTCCGTCTATCAAACAGCCGGGGAAAGACAATATTCTTGAGCGTATCAAACGGCTCTTGGTCGCGAAAAAAATGCGTGACGCCGATCAGCAAGTCCCCATACAGAGCGGAGAGCTCTTCGGAATTGGTCTCGATCAACTTCAGATAGTCTTCGGCTTTGTCGATTTTCCGCAGAGCCATTCGGCGCAGGATGCGACGGACGATGGTCGGTGGCTTGTACTCTGAAAAGTCCACGGAAAACGTTCGATGCAAGCGGCGCAGGATTCGTGAAAGGACTTCCTTGTCGAATACCGGGGGCAGTCGCTTTCTGGCTACATAGGGATGCGAGGAAAGTCGCATCAGTTCGTCGCCAATCACCGCTGGGCTAAGACAAAAATCAACGCAGCCTGCATCAAGCGCACTCTGCGGCATGCTCGGCTGACTAGCGGTGATGGGATCTTGCGCAAAGGTGATCCCTCCTTCTTCCTTGATCGCGCACAAACCGAGCGCCCCATCGGAGCCAGCCCCCGATAGCACCACTCCGATCGCTGCCGCCCCAAGCTCACTTGCGAGCATCCGGAACAGGGAGTCAATCGAGCGGGTTGGTACTTCCTGCGCTGTCTTGCTAAGCCAAAGAGCGCCCTGAACGATTCCGACCTCGAACCCAGGCGGTATCACATAAATGTGATTGGTCTTGATGGCAAGACCATCCGTTGCTGCGATCACGATCAAGCTAGTGTGACGCGCCAGGATGTCCGGCAGCAGGCTTTCATGCTCAGGCGACAGGTGCTGCTGGATGATGTAAGCCATCCCGTCTTGGCCGAGCCTGCCGACCAGCATTTCCAGCGGTTCAAGTCCCCCTGCCGAAGCCCCGATTCCGACCACCGGAAACTGCACCAACATGTCAGTTGCCGCAGAAATTGCGCTTGGTGAAGGGGTCGCACTTTCCGGGCAGTCTTCGCTTGCAGGAAGAACTTCTTTTCCTGGCGAGGGAGTCTGTCCGTTCGTATCTGTTACTGAAGAACTAGCCATGTTGGGACCACTCTGCACGGACGGCCGACGACGCGCAAGAGCGATCCAAACGGTCTGCTTCTCAAGTCAGGCAGATCAACGTGACAATCTGGAGAGCAGCGGACTCAGCAAGAGCACTTGGGACTGCTGGCAGGAACTGATTTCGCTGCAGTGCGATCTTCCTCAAAGGAAACGCTCCATCCATGGCTACCACAGTGGTGCCGGTAACACTGGCGCAAGCAGCAACCGAGCCTGAGTTCGCCGACATAACATCTTCCCGCGCACTTCCCAACCGTAATGTAAAACAGCAATTTATCGACGGTGGTTCAACTCCAGGTAATCAGCCGGATAACGTCCTCATTGGACAAGATGGGCGACCTCGGGTGGTTGATTTTGGTTTGGCACGGGTAGGCATGGAAGAGCTCCCAGAGCCCAGCGCAACAGAGGAACATGCCAACCTCCGGTCCTTGGGCAGACTCTCATTGGTAGGAGTGGTCTCTGGAACTCCCGGCTATATGTCTCCTGAGCAGTACCGGGGTGGCAACGTTGATACACGTAGCGATCAATGGAGTCTGTGCGCCTCTTTGTTTGAGGCCCTATACGGCTATCTGCCATTTTCAGGAGTGACGGTTCAGGAATACGCAGACAACGTCCATGGATTACCTCGACATCCTCCACGAGACACCGCAGTCCCTGAAGACATCCATCGAGTACTCCTCCGTGGACTCAGTCCTGATCCAGAAAAGCGATTCCCGTCCATTGGGGAGCTACTGTCAGCTCTTGACCAAGAACATCGCGAAGACTTGGCATCGGGAAGCATCGCTCGGCAGCGATTCGTAAAGCTACTCATCGCCGTCTCGATCGGGCTCTACGTGATGGTGCAAATTCGCCAGTGGTATCGACCCATCAACCATCGTGAGGCGCTAACTGCATCGGCCATATTGATCTTGGCTGCGCTGACAGGAGGTCTTTGGGGCAGACAGACTGTGCTTCGTCACCGCATTCATCGACACGCCTGGATTGTCCTATTTGCAGTCCTTTTACAGAACTGTCTCCAGCGCATCTTTTCGATGATCGCCAACATTCCGATGTCCAAGATGGTGCCGTTCGAGATGATCGTAATTGCAGGAACGCTCACCGTTGGTACGGCAACCGTCTTCCGAAGGTTTTTTATTGCTGGGCCGCTGACAGTGCTGTACTCATTCGTCGGCGTCTTGGGCTTCATCCCTTCGCGGATGAATACCATCGTCTACCTACTGCTGTTGGTGCTGTATTTCTACTACTGGAGCCGAGCGGCGCAAGAAGCGAAAGCTCGACATACTGAGCATGCCAAGCGCGCATCGCAGGGACACAGGCCGCGCAGACCCCCTTCGCGTCCTTCCGTGCCTTCAACGCCCTCTTCGCCCGCGGAGCGAATCACGAACGACACATACTAAGCAGGAGCTTTCGCTCCCACTCCTCTATTCACTCCTCTACTTCTGCTCGCTGCGCTGCTGACGATACACGTCTAGCTCATTTTTCGCCCGCATCCCGATGTCATCTAGCTGTTTCCGCCAGATCTTTTTGTAGGGGCGCAATGTCTCGACAATCGCCTCTGCAATCGCCAGATTTCTGAACCACTTCGTGTTGGCTGGAACGATGTGCCAAGGTGCCCGCTGGGTGGCAGTCTTCCGTAGGGCGTCGGCATAGGCCTCTTGATAGTCCTTCCACTTCTCGCGAGTCTTCCAGTCACCAACGTTGAGCTTCCACGCAGTCCGTTCGTCCTGCTCACGCTCAATAAGACGCTTTTTCTGTTCCTCTTTACTAATGTGAAGGAAGAACTTGAGCACGATGGTGTTGTGCTCCACCAGTAGCTCTTCAAAGTCACGGATGTGACCATACCGTTCGCGCCAAATCGACTCTGGACAGAGACTCTCAATCCGTACCACCAGCACATCTTCGTAGTGGGAACGGTTAAACAGAGTCCATTCTCCCCGTCGCGGAGCATGCTTATGAACACGCCACAGGAAGTCGTGTTCGTTCTCTTCCTTGGTAGGAACCCCAAACGAAACCACGCTCACGCCACGCGGGTTTAGGAATCCGGCGACATTCTTGATGGCACCGTCCTTACCCGAGGTGTCCATGCCTTGCAGCACGATCAGCACTGCATGATTCCGCGCCCCCCACAGCAAGTCCTGAAGCTCGAACATCTCTTTGCCGAGTGCATCGAGTCGCTCCTCCGCTGCTTCGCGGCTTAGCTCTTTCGGCGCATCCGTCGAAATGTCATCCAGAACAACTTTGCTGTCGGTCTTGTCAAACGTCGTTACGTACATAAGGAGAGCTTCCTGTTCGGAGTCCCCCACCCGGCTCCAGTTACAGAGCCGACTCCCGAACGGACGATCACCAGCACAACGGGAAAGCAGTGGTGGGGTGGCTACTTGCCCTTCTTGCTATCGCTCGGCGGAATCAGACCGTCTGGCACGGGAATGTCGACGCTACCAGAGGCACCAGCCGATTTGGCAGCCGGAGGTGCTGCGCCGCCACCCTCGCCACCAGCGGGCTTACCGCCTCCCTTCTCGCCCCCGCCACTACCAGGGGCTGGGCCAGAGATCGGGATCCCCGGGCCATCAACGCTGGGAATCACGGCCGAAGCTCCAGAGGGCAGGCCGCTCAGGTTGATGTCCACGCGGATCGCTGGGCCATCCTTCTTCTTGTCCGGTGGCTTGCTTTCCCAGTTCAGACCGAGTCCGGCAATGACGGTATGGCTCGGGCTCCCGGTGGTAAGACCAATGCCGTACGCCACCGAGAAGTAGGTTCCGTTCGACTTCGAGCGACGCAGACCCACATCCCAGAACAGAGGAGCCCGTGTCTCGTCCGTACTGCCCAGCGCAAACGAGCCGATCAACTCTGTGCTCAGATACAACCCATTGTCCGTCGAGATCGCCATGGATGCGCCGACGCCGTACAGCAAGTGGTTGCCAAGCCCGAGCGCCAGCTTGGTACAAGGGGTATCCATCGTCGCCCCGGTACCCGGCGTATCGAGCGTGCCGAGTGGATTGATAAGCGCCGCCGGTTGGCTCGTGGTTCCGCCTTCGCAAGGAATGTTGGAACCAGCAATCACCGCCCCGACGTTGGCCGCCAAATGGAGTCGTTTCGACAACAGCGACGGTGAATCGATAATCAGGCGCGGATAGCCACTGACCTGCCCTGCCCCGAGACCGGAATCACTCTGGGCCGTCTGGAAACCAACTGCGACGGCAAGAGCGAGCTGAATCGGCGACTTATCAGGCAAATGCAAGTTGATCTTACCGAGCAGTCGCAGATCACCGACGGCACTGCGGCTCAGGTTAAAACCAGACGAGTCTTGATACAAAACGAACGGCATCGCCAGACCGAGCTCGACCCAGCTAGCGATCGAAACCATTGCCGCCAGATGCAACGTGAAGCGGTTTTCGATCTTTGCGTACTTGGTCAGTTCTTCGTCGGTGATACCGAGCGGATTGCGACCATAAATGCCGGTGGTGCGAATCTGAAACCCAAAGTCGCTCACCGGGCTGTGCTCGATGTAGAATCCGTCCCGCCAGCTATTGGCGGGAAAGAGCGGCATCGCTCGACGGGCATCGAAGGTTGGTGGGGGTGGATCTGCGGCCTGCGCACTCGCCGGGCCTAGTAGTGCCAGCGCACACGCTGCACTCGCTATCAGGTCAAATCGTACTCTGGTACTCGACGATGCCATGGAGCATCTGCCTCCGCTTCTTATAGAAAGTAAAGGCTTTTACGTAGATCGGTCAATAACTACAAAAGCTCGGATCACGATTCTGTGTCGCCGGACGGGCAGTTAGCACCGTCCATTTTCACGACGAGGCACGTTCGGAGCGGTCCCTCAACGCTGGTTCAACCAGTCGGTCAGATCGGTGAGCACCGTGTCACGCTCTACCTCGTTTAGGATCTCATGATAGAGGCCCGGATAGACCTTCATCTGCTTGTCGGCGCAGCCAAGCAACTGGAAGACCTCTTGCGCGGCACCTGAATCGACCAGCTGATCGTCGCCCGCTTGCAACAACAGCATGGG
>JBGAUT010000031.1:0-71589 GCA_044228505.1 Polyangia bacterium
CACCATCCCGCAGAGCGAAAGCAAGTGGTAGCGCTCATCGGAAAAGAACTCCTCGACGAGCGTACAGACATCAAGGAGCGAACGGGACAGTCTGTCCAGCTTGACGACGATCAGAGTATTCGCCCGCCCGCGCCGGAGCATCTGTAGCGCCGCTTGCAGCCCAGTACGTTCCAGAGTTCCGCCAGATATCCCTTCGTCCACTTTTATGTCGATGAGCTTAATCGCATGCAATCTGCAATAGGTCCGCAGCCTATCGCGTTGTGCGTCCAGGCTCACTCCCTCGGAGACTTGCTCCTGGGTGCTGACACGAACGTATCCGATGGCCGTTTTGGTGGTGTTTGTGTGCTGTTGTATGCGCATGCTGCGCTGAATAACTCCGCTTTACGGACTTTAATAAAGACGGCAACCTCGACGTTGCTACCGTCAACAGCGCCAGCAGTGACATATCCGTTCGACTCGCTACAGGAGCCGGTGTGTTTGGTGCCATCGCTACCTATGGAAGCGGTGCCGACCCCAGAGCGATCGCCGCCGGAGATGTCAACGGAGATGGGGCTCCTGATCTTGTGACGGTGGGATTTGCCTCGTCAAACATCAATGTCTATCTCAACAAAAATGACGGCTCGGGAACCTTTCAAAACGCAGACCCTAGCCCAGTAGGAACCAGTCCGGTCCATCTCGTCTTAGCGGACGCTTAATCCAATTATCAATTAGCTCCTAACGCTTACAGGTGGGACGGATGGAGCGGTCATGAAGCGTGCGTAAGGGGTCCGCATAAGAATCGAAAGCAGGAATCCCAAGGACATTACTTCGGCAAGGAACAGAGTCCGCGCAGAGCGGTAGGATATGTGTGGGTTTCCACTGACACCCAAGCATCGGAAGGAATGTTTCTGGATGCGCTGCGGAGTGCCATAGCGAACTACTGCGCGATGCAGGGAATCAAGCTGGTGAAGCTCTGTCAGGACGTGATGTCGGGAGGGAAAGAGGTTGGGACTTTCGAACGCGATTTCGGCTGCATGGTCCGGGCACTGATCGCCTGGTCCGTCACTGACTCAGCGATGAAACGAGGTCGTTTGCTCCAGACTGTCTCGGATCTGTGTGAAGGAAAGGTGTATTTCGAGATGAGGGGGCCGATGAATCGGGCACATGTCAGAGACTCCGTGCTCCTGTACAAAGGCGTCCGATTGGTGAGGGAGGCGAGCACTCCGAGTGAGTGGGTGGCGAGGAATCTGGGATCGATGGGAATGACCTACGCTCACAGCCGGGTCCAAGGGTTTATCCCCTGCTGCCGGAGCTGACGGTAGATGAGCACCATGTACCAGACATCGAAGACAAAACAGACCGCAACGAACACTCCGACGAAATGCCAGTTGTCGCGGTGCTCAATTCCCAGATAGGTGAGCCCCACCGTCATCGATGTGCCCAGCCACTTCGTCCACGCAATCGTGAACGACTGACCCTCGACAGAGCGCCTCTGATAGAACATCGCGACAAACAGTACAGACATGGCCGCGTTTTGGATGAAGGCAATGAATTTTCCGCTCTCGAACGGATCGCCACGGAAGTACGGAAGGAAGTCTTTGAAAAACGGAGCTCCGAGCAGCATCACTGCAAACGAGGCGAGGAACGCGAGGAATGACAAGACGTAGAACTCTGCTCGGCTTATTCCATAGTGGCGTTCAAAGTACTTGTAGCCGTACAGGAAAAACGTCCCGACGATGCCGACGTCACAGAGCATCCATACCGTATTGATGATGGTTCCCATCAGCTTGATCGTGTGTGGCGGGTAGATCTGCGAAAACGTGATTTCCCAGGTGAAGTTTAGCGCCAGCGCAGCGAGTGGCATGCCGTAGGAACGGTCGCGGAATCCTCGGTAGACAAGAGCAATGTACGTGATGGTCCATGCCACGCCGCTTAGCAAGATCGCGGTCATATTGAGATCCATAGCGGACTCCTTCCCTTTCAATGAGTGGTGATCATTTGAGCCGCAGTCCGTCGAAAACGCGGCTCGACTCGGGCATCGGTCGCACGATATCCCAACGCGACAACCAGCGTCGGAACCGCGCCATGCGGAAGAGCGAGGGTCTGCGCAACCTGCGCTCCAGCAAATCCCTCCATCGGGCACGCATCGACGTCGTGTTCGCTCGCAGCCATCACCATGGTCTGGGCAGCCAGCATCGCCGCTCGGGCCGCCCAACTTCGTGCTCCCTGCGTGCCGATTGGAAGCATGCTGCGGCTGGGCTGCACCCAAGAAAGGAGCCCACTCGCAACGCTGAGAATCGGCAACAGCCAAGGGCTTAGGGAGAGTGACAGACGATTGAGTCCCGCCAAGTGGTACGCCCGCGACTTTTCAGATAGCGGCGCACTTTGGTAGTACTTTCGGGACTCCTCAATGCGGCGGCGCGTGATGTTCACGGAAACGACAAACACCACCAGTGCTTGGGCCGATCGGGCTGCACGCTGACCGTTGCAAGCGGTCGCGAGCTGACCACGCAGATCTGGGCGCACGACCAGGTGGACTTCGTAGGGTTGCACACCCAGGCTGGATGGCGCATCGCCCGCGGCCTGGACGATGCGTTCCAGGAGTTCGGGATCAATCGGCCGGTCCGAAAAGTCACGGATCGTTCTGCGGGGGGAAAGCTGGCGGTACACGTCAGGGTTAGGAGGGACGGCCAGCGCCGGTCTAGAAGGAATTGGTGCTTGCATGCCTTCATATTAGTAAGTATTTACTTGGTTCACTACTTGCGTTCCTTTCGAGAGCAGGGGGTTCATTCATGACTAAAGTCAGCTCACGAAAAATCCCGCAGCAGGCTCGTTCACGGGAGACCGTTGCGGCCATTTTACAAGCATCTACTTACATTCTGATTGAAGACGGCTGGCGCGGTTTCACAACCAACCGGGTGGCCGAGCGCGCAGGCGTAAACATCAGCTCGCTCTACCAGTATTTCCCGAACAAAACGGCCATCCTGGCGGCGCTACGCGAAGCGCATGTTGTGGACAGCCGCACGGCGCTGCTCGAAGCCATTTCCGATACCAAAGATCCGATCCGCAGCATGGTTCGCGCCCTGATCGCGTCCCACCGTGTGGCTCCACAGCTCCACCGAGTGCTGACCGAGGAACTCCCCTACTCGCAGCGCAAGAACGTCGAGTGCATCGACCATCCACTGTTGCAGGCGATCGTGTCTTCTATGTTTGCTTCTGCGCCCGATCCAGATCTCGCTTTTTTCATCGCACGCTCGGCGATCCACGCGGTGGTGCACGATGCTGCCTGTCTGCGTCCGGTGCTGCTGTCTTCTGCCGCGTTTGTTGGCGAGGTCGAGCACCTCGCTCGCTCGCTTGTGCGCAGAACCTGAATCTTGCATCCATCGTTCGTTCTGTTAGCGCGATAGAAGATGCAGGTGCTGGCTCACGTTGCCATCCGCTTTCCCAAGGGCCTTGGCTGTGCTCGCACCGATGCAGTAGTGCGCCGCGAACGCCTTGTCTTTGAGAGGGGTTCTGTCATCGCCTGCGTGCGGGGTGTCCCACGCGATGCGCCCGCGCTGTCTGGCTTGCGCAACCGGCAGCGTGACCACGAGTTCCTCGCGCATTCAAGCGCCTTCGGGCAGGCGCTCGATCTTCTGTGCCACGTGGTACGGTGGGCCCGCAGCGCGAAACTCGGCCTGCTTGGGCGCTTGCTGCGGAGATTGCGCAAAGTCCGCCTTGACCACGGCAACGAGCACCAGCCCTCTCCCGCGTACCGACTTCATGGCGTGCTTGCAGAGAGGACAGCCCCCGGAAGACTGGACCGTTGCCGAGACTGGCATAACGGCGCTACGCTGAGTAGGTGTCGCGACGGATTGGTACCTTCAGTGGGAATGACAGAGAGTCAGCCCGAGAAGTGCGGTCTGCGCAGGTTCACCACGAGTCTGCCCGCCTGGAACGCTTGACGGCACGCCAGCGCGACGTCCTGGAACTGCTCGCCAAAGGGCTGTCCAATGAACAGATCGGAGCCGCGCTCGCAATTTCTGCCGCGACGGTACGCGCCCATGTCGCCGCCATCCTGAAGACCCTGGAAGTAGGCAACCGCACCGAAGCCGCTGCCGTCTATGTGGCCTTTTCGGCGCAGCCGGCTCAGGTGGAAGAGATCCTCGTGCGCCCCGCCATTACCGTGCTGCCTTTTCAGGCGCTCGATGATGAGCCGACTTCCCGACAGCTTGCCTTGGGCCTGGGCAGCGATCTGCTGAGTCTGTTTGCAGGCTGGTGCTGGTTCCCGGTCGTTCAGTCCGGCTATTCCGCACGTGCCCTCCCGATTGAATCCCCGACGCAGATCGGCCAAGCGCTGGGCGTGCGCTTTGTGGTCTCTGGGGATGTCCGTACGCGCTGCGGAGCCCTGCGCATCCAGGCCCGAGTGGAGGACGTCCGTACCAAGAGCTGCATGTGGACCGAGCGCTTTGACCTGGCACCGAAGGAGCTATTTGCCGTCAAGGATCTAGTCAGCGCAGACATCGTTGCCACTGTCTATTCCCTGCTCGCGGCTCGCCTGGGACTCCAAAGGGACCGTCTTCCTGAATCGGTGCTCGATCCGTGGACGCTCGCGCACGAAGGGATGTTACTCCGCGAGAATCGCGATGCGGCATCAAATGGCGTGGCCAGCGCCCGCTTTGTCGCCGCGCTGCCTTCCCGGTTAGCCGCAGGGACGTATGAGAGTCCGCAAGTCCGCGCCGAACTGGCCGGGGACTCCGCACCAGCAAGCGCCGCGTCGAGCAGTTGATTTGGCAGAGCGGTCTGTGAGCAGCTTCTCTCACTCTGTTCATTCCCTCCGCATCAGACTCCCAACACTCCGCAAACACCTCCGCAGCTCTCTGTCCGCCCACGACTCCGCCGCACGGACCTGAGAACACATACTGTGATTTGCCATACATGAATGGTCTAGCCATTTACCCTACACAGCCTAGGGGAATTGCGCTTTGTTCGTCTGAGCGTATTTGGTCCTTTACAGGGATATCAACAAAGATGGGAAACTGGATGTGATTACTGCGAACTCGAACGGGAATAATTTGTCGGTGCGAATGGGGGTGGGAAATGGAACTTTTGGGACGGCGACAGCGCTCAACGCGGGGTCCAGTCCGATCTTTGTGACGACGGCAGATTGGAACGGAGATGGGAAGCTCGACATTGCCGTGGTGAACAACGGAATTACCACTGGCAGCTATGTCGTTTCTATCCTGACAGGTGATGGTAGCGGGGGTTTTGGGACAACCAGAAATATAGACATTGGGAACACAACGGTACCACGAGGTGCAGTTGTGGGAGATTTCAATAGAGACGGAAAGCCCGATCTGGCGGTGGCAGGATATGGCAATAACACGATCCCTGTTCTGCTCGGGAAAGGCGACGGAACCTTTGAGCCCGTGGTCTCGCTGAACGGACCGGCGAACCCGCAGTCGGTGGACACCGCTGACTTTGACGGCGATGGCTGGCCCGACCTGGTCGCGACCACCAGCATTACCGGTAGCCAGAGTGTGTCGGTCCTGCTCGGCAAGTGCAAGTAGCGCCACTCCACACGGCTGGTTCTGCTGCTTGGGCGCTATCGTCTCGACGATGCCCGCAGCGGCGGTCGCGGAAAAGAATCCTTCCTCTCCGTCGAAAAAGGCTGATATAACGGCGGCTCGCTTCCATCGCCATGCCACACGATCAACCGTTCCTATCGGTCAAAAAGCCGACGCCGGGCTGGCTGTCGTCACTATGGCCGCGTCGCCACGAGCTGCTGATTGCCGGACGCTACCTATTTCGTCGGGCACCGAGTCGCAGCCTGATTGTGGCCTCGCTGCTGCTCCTCGCCTCGTCGATCGTGGTCGAACTGCTGTACTTTTTGGTTCCCGGTTGGCAGTCGCCACAGATGGCCATCGCGGCGCTGATCTTGCCTCTTCTGACGGTGGTAAGTGGGCTGCTCAACTTTCTGTCGGTGTTTAGTACGGTGGCGGTGCTCGGGGTTCTGCTCGGGGTGGCAGCACTGACGGTGGTGATGGCGGTGACCTCTGGCTTTCAGGCCGAGATTCGCAGCCGGGTCGTGGGCCTCAATGCCCATGTGCTGATTCTGAAATACGGGATCGACTTTCACGAATACGAAGACACGCTGAAGAAGTGCCTCGAGCATCCTTCGGTGATTGCCGGCTCGCCGTTTGTGTATAACGAAATGCTGCTGGCCAAGGAAGGCGCGCTCACGTCGGGGGTACTGGTCAAAGGCATCGATCCAGAGCGCGGAAATGCGGTGCTCGATCTGTCGCGCTGGCTGTTGGCACTCCCGTCCGGTGGAAAGCCGCGCCTCCAGTCAATTGCGACCGACGCGGCACCAAATGGCGGAGGGCCACCGCTCCCAGGGCTTTTCTTGGGTCTTGAACTGCAGCGCAAGCTGAAGGTGCAGATCGGTGACAAGCTGCGCCTGATCTCGCCGCAGATAGGACTCGACACGCTGACGGGCAGCGAGCCAGGCCAAGCCACCACCCCACCCCGCGCCCAAGAGTTTCGCTTGGCCGGAGTGTTTGCCTCTGGCTTCGATGAATACGATCGGCGTCTGGTGCTGATTGGCATTGCGCCTGCGCAGCAGTTGATTGGTCAGGGCGATGTCGTGACCGGGCTGGAACTCAAGACCCGCAGCGTCGATTACGCCAAGAAAACCGGTGGCGAGGTGATCTCTCTGCTCGGCGGTGCGCCCTATCGCAGCCTGGATTGGGAGGAGCTAAACCACAACCTGTTTACGGCGCTGGCGATGCAAAAAGCGGTGCTGTCACTGGTGCTGTTCCTGATCATCCTCGTCGCAGCGTTTAACATCGTGGCCAGCTTGACGATGATGGTGATCGACAAGACCCGCGAGGTGGCCATCCTCAAGGCGATGGGCATGAGCAGTGCATCGGTGTCATCGGTATTCCGTGTCGCAGGAATGGCAATCGGTGCGCTCGGGGTGTCGCTCGGGCTATTCATCGGCGTACTGACCTGCAAGCTGATCGAGCGACTCGGCTATCTGCTCGATGCCCATGTCTACATGATCGAGCGACTGCCGACCCAAATCTCCGGGGGCGAGCTGTTCATTACGGGCTCGGTCACGGTGATGATCTCGCTGCTGGCAACGTTGTACCCATCGCTTCGAGCGGCTCGGCTGCATCCGGTCGACGGCCTCCGCTACGAGTAACAGTCCTACCTTCACCGACTCACCCCCACCCCGCGCAAACGGCTACCAAGGACGCTCATTTCGTATCGCTTTCAGGGCGATAGCCAGCGTAAAATGAGCCGCTACCCGCACACTGCGAAACGAGCCCTTGGGGGGGCGGTACATGAAGCGACGTTTGTTCTCGCTGGCGATTCCTTGGACGCTCGCACTAACGATTACGGCTGCTGAGGCCCAGACCGCAGCCCAAAGCGGTGCCGAAAAGCCCATACCGAGTGGGCCGGCTCAGTCGGCACCAGTCAAGCCGGTAGTCCCCACGGAAGCACCGGCAGCAAGTGTTGTCGAAGCCAAACCGGCCGCCAAACCGGCCGCCAAACCGGCCGCCAAACCGGCTGCCAAACCGGTTGCCAAACTGGCTGCCAAACCGGCTGCCAAACCGGCTGCCAAACCGGCCGCCAAACCGGCTGCCAAACCGGTCGCCAAACTGGCCGCGCCCACCGAGCCGACGGCGGCCAAGACCGCAGACGCCGCAATGGTCAAACCGATTGAGGAGGTCGCAGCCAAAGCGTCCGATTCGGTGGCCGCCAAAACCCCGGAGCCAGCGGCCAAAAAGGCTGCGCTACCCGTAGAAGCCGAGCCTGCCCACACTCCGACCGCTAAGCACAACGCTACTGTTGCTCAGAAAACCGCAGGCAAACGACCCGGCACGGCTACGGACCCCGCAGGAGCGGCCGGCAAACACCCCACCACCGCGTTACCTGCCAAGCACGTAGCGGGCAAGCCGCCAGCGGGAAAGCACGTTCCTCCTGCGGCAGCCACTCCTGGGTCGGAGACGCCGCCGGATGCACCTGTCGCCGCCAAGCCAGTAGCTGGTCCGGACGCATCGGCCAAGCCAGCAGCCACGGCCGCAAAAGAAGCAGTTCCTCCGGCCGCGAAAATGGCACCGACGGCTGCAGCTCCTCCGGCCGCGAAAATGGCACCGACGGCTGCGGCTCCTCCGGCCGCGAAAATGGCACCGACGGCTGCGGCTCCTCCGGCCAAGCCCACTGCGCCAGAGCCCACCGTTGCCAAAGCAGTCCCCCAGCCACCGCCGCCGGCCAAAACGACCGCGCCACCGGCACCCGCCAAGGAACCGGTCACTGCCAGCACGGTCGCACCGCAGTCCGCTACGCCTCCCGTGGTAACGACGGCACCACCGGCTGTGACCGCCCCAGTTGCTCCACCTGCTCGATTGGAAAATCGAGTCCTGACGGCTGACAACCCACCCTTTGTGAACCTGGAACAGGGCCGCCGGGCACTGCTCGCGGGTCGCAACTACGAGGCCGCACTGTTCCTGGGACGAGCCTACGAGCAAGGCGTTGGTGAGCCACTGGCCATGGAATGGCTCGGGGACGCCATGCGCCGGGTCCGCTCGCTAGAGAGTGCTCTGGTCGATCAGCAAGCGGATCTCAAGCTGGCACGGTTTTTCCCAAGTGGACAGCGGATCGTGACGCTGAGTTGGTTTGGTTCACTGTCGCTGTGGGATGGCGGGACCGGTCGGCGGATCCCTCAACCTGCGGTGCCCAGTCAGCCGATTGTCGATGCCTTCCTCAGCCCTGATGGTCAGCGCTTCTATTCGATCGACAACCGCAACCAGGTGCAGATCTGGGAGCCCGAGCGAGGCACACTCATTGCCAGTCTGAGTGCCGTCGACGTCAGCGTAGTGCGGCTGAGCGGCGATGGTCGTCGTCTGCTCACCGTCAGTCGAGGAGACAGCCCAAGCGACCTGATTCAACTGTGGGACATGAGCACCGGCAAGCTGCTCGGAGAGCTGCGCGGCCCCGACGCCGAAGGCACCACCGACGTTCGCTTTGCCCCCGGCGGTCGCTATGTGCTGATCGAACGAACCGAGGCCATCCACAAAATCCGCGTCTGGGACACTGTTGAAGGTCGGCTAAAGCTCGTCGAAGAGGGCCAAAAGTCACAGTTTTCGTCAGATGGCCGTCGCATCGCGGTCTTCGGCAGCGGCAGCCGTCCCCAGCTTTTTGACCTGACTACCGGCAAAAACTACGCCCAGCTCCGCTATCAACAGACCTCGATCATCGAGGCCCAATTTACGCCTGATGGACGTCGCGCCCTGAGCCTGCACCGCGTGGATAGCGACGGCGATTCGGGCCTTACTTCGGCGTGCTTGTGGAACGTAAACGAGGGCTCGTTTGTATCGGTGCTCAGCGAAAAACAGGGCAGCATCAAACGGCTCGTGCAGAGCCCGGACGGCAGGCTCGTGGTCAGCTTGACCGACGGCGGCACCGTGTCGCTGTGGGACACCGAGAGCGGACGCAAGATCGCGATGCTCGATGATGATGATGAAAACGAGGACAGCAAGACCAAGATCACCTGGAGCATCAGCGGTCGTCACGTCCTCGTCCAAAACCCCAGCAGCCTCGGGCTGTTCGACTCGCAGAGCGGTCGACAGGTGCAACTGGGAGGCAACCTCGGCACGCTCCAGGATGCGTCGTTTAGCCCAAGTGGTCTGTACTTGGCGACGGTGAGCACCAACGGCACCGTCCGCTTCTGGGTCTCGGCGACCGGCCAGCAGGTAGGCGTCATCAACCAAGGCAGCGCGCAGGTTCTCGACGGACAGTGGAGCCCAGAGAGCGCCTACTTTGGCATCCTGGACAAAAAGCACCAGATCTCGGTGTGGGAGGTCGCTAGCTCGCGGCAGCGCTTCGCCATGAATGCATCCCCGCTGGTGACCAGCATCGGCTTCGGCAGCGACGTACGCTATCTGTCCTATGCCGACAGCCAGCAGCGCATCGGGATCCACAAAGTCGACCCTGGCCCCGCAAGCACCTCCTCACGGAGCCTGAGCGAAGCCGCGAGCGGCCACACCGTCATCCCACTGGTGATGCAACGCGCCCTCGAGGCTCAATTTAGTGCCGACGGACAGAGGCTGCTGGTCCGCGACGCTGGCCACAACCTGCTGTCGTGGGACGTCAAGACCGGCAAGCAGCTCGTCCACATCCAGGGCCAGAGCGAGGGCATCGAGGGCGGTTCGTTTAGCCCCGACGGTCGTTATCTGATCATGGTTCACACGGACGGCAAAACCCGGCTGCACGATACCATCAGCGGCAAACCTCTCGCGGAGCTACCCAGCGGCACGATTTCCTACAGCCCGGTCGGTCAGCGCGTCGCAATCGGCGACAAACGGGGCCGCGTCACGGTGTGGGATCTCGTCCACGGTCGAATGCTGGGACAGAGCACGGGACTTGGGGCCGAGCTCCGCAGCGTGCGCTGGCTGCCCGATGGCAAGCGGATCGCGGTGGTCAGCGACCTTCCGGTGGTCCGGGTGTTTGACGCAGCGAGTGGGCGAACTCTCAGTGAGCAGCGTCGACTCCCCGCAAGCGCCGCAGAGGTCGCCGTCACTCCCGATGCACGATTCGCCGCGGTGGCGGTACCGGGTAACGCCAAAGCCCCTGGCAACGTCAAGCTGTATCCCTTTGATGGTTCGGCTCCGATCGCGGTGCAGGCCAGCAAGACCACGACGCCGCCGATCGTGTTCGAGTTTAGTCACGACGGAAAGTTGATGCTCATCGAAGCGCAGGGGAAGAGCCGCTGGCTGCGTCCGCTGCCGACCGGCGATGCAGTGTTCGAGCAGCTCGGTGGCGTGTTTGCGTGGAATGACGACAGTCACCGCATCTTCAGCGCCCAGTCCGAGCTAGCACCGGTGGTCCTTGACTCTGCGACCGGTAAAAAAGTGTGGGAGCTGCCGGTGGCGATGCAGGACTTCCAAAAGGTGCAGTTCGGGCCCGGAGGCAAGCATCTACTGTCGGTCCACAATGATGACTCGGTTCGGATCTGGGAAACCAGCAGCGGTCGCCTGGTGATGTCGCTGGCCAAGCCGCAGAGCCCGCTCCGCGATGCGCGGCTCAGCCCTGATGGCAAGCGCCTATTTACCACCCACGAAGACGACGCCATCCGTCAGTGGCACATCGAAACCGGCAAGCTGGTCGCCGAGCTAAAGGGTCTGGCCGCCGCCAAGATTCTCATCAGTCCCGATGGCAAGACCCTGTTTTCAAGCGATGAGCAAGGTCGCCACATCCTGTGGGACATCCGCGCTGAGCAGAGAATGTCCACGGAGGTCGCCAAGTGGCTCCGCTGTTACGTTCCCTTCCAACTCGATGGACTCAAGCTCATCCCGAGCCCGACCAGCTCAGGTGAGTGCCAGTAGCGACGATTCTTGCTCGCCGCAGCGATTCCCACGCGAGCGGCGATGCGAAGCTGATATGAATGACCCATGACGCTTTCTGCGGTCCCTCCTTCCACTGCGCGCAGCGGTGATTCCTATTCCTTTGGTCGATGGAAGCAGCCGATTCCCACTCCCAACATTGTTTCACCGGGACTGTTTGGGAGCTGGCGATTAAAGGAGTGGCACTACATGAGTGTCGCCACCCCGCGCTGGTTCGTCGCGTTCGCATTTGTAAACCTCGGCTACGCGGGCAAAGTGTTTGCATACCTTGTCGATCGCGAGCGCCCCGCCGAAAAAAGGGAGTACACCCGACTGCATCCGTTTGCGATCGGGCTGTCCTTTGCAGAAAGCTCGGTTCGCGGTGAAACCACCTGGAAAGACGGTGCCAATACCCTGCGAGTCCGTTACCAAAACGGCTGGCAGGTTCACGTAGATCTCGATCTGGGCTCAGCGCGCTTGGTCGGAGAATTCAGCGTCGAGGACGCCGAGGCGCTGGCGCTTTTGTACAGACTCCCAAGCGGACTCCCTGCCTATACCCACAAAGCCTCTGGACTGCGCGCAAGCGGACGACTCAGCATGGGCAATGCAAACATCGATCTCAGCGAAGGAGTCGCCAGCATTGACTGGACCCGATCGATTGCGCTCCGCGAAACACGCTGGCTGTGGAGTTCGCTTCAAGGTCGCACCGCGCAAGGGAATCTCATCGGCCTGAACCTGTCCGCCAAGGTCTATGACGATGATCAGGGAAACTCCCAAGAGAACGCGCTGTGGCTGGATGGGAAGGTCCATGCTCTCGACGGTGTGGTGTTCGATCTACCCAAAAATCCACGCACCGAGCCCTGGCGGATCCGCAGCAAAAACGACGGCGTACGCGAAGTGGATCTGATCTTCACTCCCTACGGAACCCGCGAAGAACAGGTCAACTTCGGAATCATCCGCAGCAGCTTCATCCAGCCCTATGGGGGCTACCAAGGAACGCTCGGTACGAAGGAATTGGGAGTCTCGCCAATCTCGGTAGACGGACTGTTCGGCGTCGTCGAAACCCACCACTGCATCTGGTAATTCCTGCTTGGCGGAACCTGTGCGATTCCCTGCTCTCATCACGAATGGCTGATGGTAGATTGCGCCGCCATGTCTCAACCCACCGCGCAGCTCGAAGCGCACCGCACCGCGCTCACCGGACACTGTTATCGCATGCTCGGATCGCTCACGGATGCGGAAGATGCGGTGCAAGAGACGATGACCAGAGCCTGGCGCGGCCTTGATCGATTCGATGAACGAGCGTCCCTACGAACCTGGCTCTATCGCATCGCCACCAATGTCTGTCTGGATGCCCGCAGCGAACGGACCCAGCGGCATCGGCCGATGTCCGAAGGCTCTGTCGGGACGGTCACAGACACGCTCATCGAACGCCCTGGCTCGTACTTTATTGAACCGATTCCCGATGAGCTGGCGATTCCGAGCGATGCAAGCCCTGTGGAAGCGGTGATGTGGAAACAGAGCATTCGCCTGGCCTTTGTGGCCGCGCTCCAGCTCCTACCACCGAAACAAAGAGCGGCGCTACTGCTCACCGAAGTGCTGGGCTTTTCCGTGGCCGAGGTTGCCTCCTGCTTGGACAGCTCGGTGCCCGCCATCAATAGTGCCCTTCAGCGAGCCCGCGCTACGCTGGCCAGCACGCCGCACGCCGACCCGCCAGAGCCGCTTTCCGCTGCGCAGCAAACACTCCTCGATCGCTATGTCGAGGCCTTTCATCGCTACGATGCCGATGCGCTCGCTGCGCTGCTGCGCGAGGATGCGACCTTTTCGATGCCTCCTTATACGCTGTGGCTGCGTGGTCCCGATTCGGTGCGCAGTTGGCTGCTCGGGCGAGGCATCGGTTGTCGCGGCTCACGCTTGATTCCTACGGCCGCGTGCGGTTCACCGGCGTTTGCGCAGTATCGACTTCGTCCACAAGGCGGTTACATCGCCTGGTCGCTGGCAGTGCTCACACTCGATGGCGAGCACATCGTCGATTGGTGTTCCTTCCTAGACACCGCCACGTTGTTTCCTCGCTTCGGCCTGCAAGAAGAGCTTCCCGCTCAGTACTTTTCCTAAGTCACTCCGTCCGCCACAGCGATTCTTCATTTTTTTTTCGCCCGGACCGATGAGTTCGCACGCGCTCCGCAGTCTATGAACAGTGAACGTCTCAACCAGGAGTCCACCGACCATGACGAAGCCAGCTCCCCGCCAGATTTTTGTGAACCTGCCTGTGCGAAACCTCAAACAGTCGATGGCGTTTTTCACAGCGCTCGGCTTCACCTTCAACCTCCGCTTCACCAATGAGGTAGGGGCCTGCATGATTGTAAGCGACAGCGCCTATGTGATGCTGCTGGAGGAGCCGTTCTTCCAAACCTTCACCCAACGGAAGATTTGCGACACCGCAACGCACACCGAAGCCCTGCTGTGCATCTCCTGTGACAGCCGCGAAGCGGTCAAGTTGATGGTCGAAACGGCGGTTCAGCACGGTGGCCACAACGCCCATCCGTCCAAAGATCACGGCGTCATGTTCGCTTGGAGCTTCTACGATCTCGATGGTCACCACTGGGAGCCCGCCTGGATGGACGCCAGCATGGATGCCGAGTGCGGTGCCGAACCAGTCTGTTCAACCAGTTAGAGGATTTTCGGGAAGGACCGACCGAGCTGTCCTATGATGTCGGTCCAGACAGAGATGACTCCCGCCAAGTCGACCAGTGAACCGCTCGAGAGCTTCCGTCGGATCCGTGGAGAACGACTCGTCGATCGTTTCTATGACGAGTTCCTGAAAGCCGATCCACGCATCGTGTCCCTGTTCGAGCAGACCGACGCAGCGCATCAAAAAAGGATGCTGCAACACGGGCTCCTGATGATGTTGAGCTTTGCGCTCGGCGACTCGGTCAGCAAGTTGGCGATCAAGCGGCTCGGCCAGCGACATCATGTGGAGCTGGCGATCCCCGTCGAGCTCTACCACCCCTTTGTGGACAGTCTGATGAAGTCGGTCGCAAGCCTCGATCCAGAGTGGTCGCCGCGCCTGGACCGTGCCTGGCGCGAGCATCTGTCGATCGGAATCGCCGAGATGAAACGCTACGCCACCAGCTAGCGGCCGGTAAAGATGTAGACCGCGATCCCCTCGGAAACGTAGCCGTACTTGGTGACCGCATTGTCTCGCTCGGCTTCGCTCGTGGTGTAGAAGTGATCGTCGCCCGCGCCGTTATACAAGCGATGCAGCGGGGCCGCTCCGCAGCGCGCATCGGGGGAAGCGTAGCCGAGCAGAGTCCCCGCCACCCCGAGCACTTCACACGTTGCACTGGCCGTCAGGAAGAACTGCCCGCTCGGTTTTTTGCACAGATAAAACGGAAGCAGCCCGGTCGCTTTGCCGCTGTACAGATAGAAGTAGTTGGCCGCTTCCAGTGAAAACGGCGGCGTGCTCGCGGCAGTCTGGTCGGTGGTGTAGAAGTGGCCTTTGCCAACAGCGCGATGGACGCCGATGCGACAGCCGGCGATCGCCCCCTCATCACACGCACCGTTGCAGTCGTCGTCGATTGCGTTACACGTCTCAGCCGGGAGCTTGCAGCTCGCCATGCCGTCGGTACAGACCGTCTTGCCGACCGAATCACAGCTCGTCTTGCAGTCACTGTCCGCCACGCACAGAGACATCGCCTCGCAGCCGTTTTTGACCTTCTTGTCCGAGTCGTAATAGCCCTCCTGACACGCGGCCACCACGCACTCGCCGCGCTGACAGCCGGCGGTTCCATTCGGAATCACGCAGGTGCGGTCGCACAGTCCGCAGCTTGCCGGATCACTCTGCAAGTCCACGCACAGACTGCCGCAGCGGGTGAGCGCGCCACAAGACTCCGGCGGAACCGTCTTTTTGTCATCCACCGGATGCGGCACCACCGGCGGAGTACACGCCGCCCACAGCCCGACAAACCACAGACAGAGGCTCTGCGACCGACTCATACCAGCATCCCATCCACGGTGCTGCTCGTCTGCGCGCCGCTGTAGCCAAAGCTGTCAAACGGCAGCCCGAGTGCCCGAAGGACCGTAAGCTGCGCCTTGCACAGGTTACCGCCCGGCTCGCGGGTATGAATGCCCGCCTTCAGCCGACCACCGCCCCGCCCGGCAATGAGGATCGGGTGCTCTTTTTCGCCGTGCTGCCAGCCTTCGCCGTATTCGCTGGTTCCGTAGATGACAGCGCGGTCGAGCAGCGTCTTACCCGACGGCTGCGGCACCTTCGCAAACGCATCCAGAAACAGCGCAAACGCCTCCATCTGATACAGCGTGATCTTGCGAATGTCTTCCCAGCGCCCGTCGTGACAGACCTTGTGCATGTCATCGCCCACCCCTAGGTTCGAAAAGACATGCGTCGTCGCCGGTGAGGTCAGCATGAACGAAAACGCCCGCGTCAGCCCGCAGTTCACCGCAATCGCGAGCAAGTCCGCCATCGCGGTCGTCTTTTTGTGCAGATCGACGTCATCGCTCGGACGGCCCGGCGTCTTGCACGCCACTGCGGTCATGCTCAGCCGCCGCTGAATCTCGGAGAGCTGATCGAGATGACTATCCAGTCGCGCCCCATCCCGCGTCCCGAGCCGCCCCCGAAGCTGCTTGGCATCGGCGAGCACCGCATCGAGCGCCTTGGCCCGCCGCCCAAGCTCCGCCGACTCACCCGGCACCGCAAACAGCAGATCGAATAGCTCGGTTGCGCTCAGGATCGGCGGGTTTGTCGAGTCCGGCCCGTTGTACGAGATCGCGTTCCAGTGTCCATACTCGTGAAAGCGCGCCCGACTGACGCCCACTTGCAGCGAACGAAAGCGCGGCGCGGCTTTGTAAAAGCTCGGATGCTTGGCCACCAGCTGGTCCAGCGAGGGCCGCAGCGCCGTCAGCGTATGCGACGGATGATCAAAACCCATGGGCCGGATGCGATCCCCGGTCATCGCCACCATAAAGCCGCGCATGTGACCATCGCTCTGCCCTGGCGGTAGCGGCGGAACCTCGGTCTTGGGCTCTAGGCCCGTCGCCACACAGACCTTGTGGCGCTCCAGCGGTTTGAGCAGCGGACTGGCCGCATACCCCGCCCCCACCTGCCCCGGCGTCCACAGATCCTGCTGACCCGAGCTTCCCTGCATCGCACCGTGCTTGCCATTCCACGGCAGACCGTTTGCCCAGTAGAACAGGCCAAAAAACGGCTCCTCACCGGAGCCATCGGCATACGCACCTTTGGAATCGAGCATCGCTTCGAGCGGCGGCAGCGCCAGCGAGATCGCAACTCCACCGACCGTGCCGCGCAGAAAGCTGCGACGAGACAACTGCAAGCGCTTCATGGCGTCACCTCTTTGGCTGCGGTACGGAATCCTTCGCTCTTCACCAGCTCGACCAGCAGCTCCCGGAACCGGAAACCCGCCGCGCCAAAGCGCTCGGTCAGCGCCGAAATCACCGGCTCATCCCCTGCCCCATCGAGCCGCGCATTCGCGTGACGGAACACCTGCTTGACGATGCAGCTTGCCACCCGAGGATCAAACGCCAGCCGAGCCGCCAGATCCTGCGCGTCATCCATGGGCTCGCCTTCGATCTCGGCCTTGGTATTCACCGGCACCCCATCGGTCATGGTGCGGAAGGCCCCGATTGGATCGAAGTGCTCAAACAAAAAGCCCGGCGGGTCCATCATCGCGTGACAGCTATAACAAGCGGGGTTTTCCCGATGCTGATCCAGCCGCTCGCGCAGCGTCTTCGGCATCCCGCCCATCTTCGGCGGCAGCTCCGTCGAAACTCCCGGCGGCGGGGGCGGCACCATCAGACACAGCACCCGCTCGCGCAGGTACTTGCCACGTCGCGTCGGCGAGGTATCGGTCGGATGGGCGTTCATCGTCAAGACCGCTCCGAGCGACAGCACACCCGCTCGCGCAGAGGACGGCGGTAGCTCCACCGGCACGAACGCCACTTCGCTCGATCCCGGCGCTTCCACTTGATACAGCGATGCCAGCTCGCTGTTTACAAAGGTACGCCGGGTCGAAAAGATCCCCCGGATGTCGGCCTCGTTGCGGAACACCAAGTCGTCCACCAGGAGCTGCACCTCGGTCCGCATCGCCGACAAGAGCGTCTTACTAAACTTGGGAAACAGCGCCGGATCGCGCTCCACCTGCGACAGCGAGCTGAGGTCAAAGTACTGATCAAAGAAGCTCTGCACCGCCGTCCGCGCCCGAGGCGACTCAAGCAGCCGCCGCGCCTGGGTTTCTAGGCTCGCCTCATCGAGCAGCTCGCCGCGCTCTGCCGCCGAAAGCAGCTCGTCATCGGGCGTCGTGTTCCACAGCAGAAACGACAGTCGCTCGGCCATCTCGAACGAGTCATAGCGGCGACGCGGAGTCTCGCCCGGTGCCGGATCGTCTTCCCCGACTTCCACCCGATACAAAAACCGGGGCGACTGGAGCATCCCGTACACGAGAAGCCGCAGCCCGCGATAGACATCACCATCCGCCGTGGTCGCCACCACCGACAGCCAGCGACTCAGATCCGCCTCGGCAAGCGGCCTGCGGAACAGACGCCGCCCGATCCGCTTCACAAAGCCGCTGACACAGTCATCGCTCACCGACTTGGGCGTGCAGCCGAGCAGCGCCTCGCGACGCTTGGCATCGCCAAACAGCGCCTCGACAATCACCCCCGCCGACTCGGCGTACTGCTGGGTGCCTTGCTCCGACAGAGAGGTCGTGGCCGCGCCAATCGAATAGAACAGATACGGGTTCTGGTCCGGCTCCAGCGCCGTTTGCGGCAGCGCGCCTCCAAACACGTCCTTGATGGTGTTGCGGTACTGCACGCTGGTCAGTCGCGGCATGGTCGGCGGCGACGGCACAAAGCGTGCAGCGGGTTCCGGCTGCGCCGAGTCTTTCACGCAGTCGAGGGATGTCAGCGGCAGAGCCGCCATCACAAACGGGAGCGCTCGCTTCATCGAGCCGCAACATAGCGAAATGTCCGGCGATCTCTAGGAAACTTTTCAAGGAAGTTGCGCAGCACACGCCGAAAGCCGCAGCCGCAGCCAGCTTTCGTCCAGGTGTTCGCCGATAAACACCAGCGCGCCGTCTCCCTGCTCCTGCACCGCCGCCCGCACCTGCTCCGGGGCCTCGGTCAGCTCGACCCGATGACCGGCAAGCTGCACCACCATCCATCGCTCGGCTTGGGATGGACCTTCGTACAGCCGCACAAAGCCTTTGGCGCGCAGCACCTCGCCCGGCAGTTCCTCGAGCAATTTTTGCAAAGGAGGCCCGAGCAGCGGACCCGGCAGGCGCACCGACACCGCCTGAAGCTGGCTCGCCCCATGGCGCTTTTCGTCTCCACTGCGCTTGCGGCGCGAGTGCTGCCCCCGTGGCCCAAACGCCCAGCGCAGCACCTCGGCAATCTCCGCATCACTCGATCGCAGCGACAGCCCCACCCGATCACTCGTCGCCGCCAGCGTATCGAGCAGCCGATGCGCCGCGAGCAGCTCCTCCGCACTCGCCAGATCGAGCTTGCTCAGCAGCACCCGGTCGGCAAGCTCAATCTGCTGCCGCGCCTCCGCTCGCCGCGTCACCGCCTCCCCCACAAACTGCGCATCGACGACACAGAGCAGCCCCCGCAGATCGATCCGCGCCGCCATCGCCGGTGGCAGCAGCTCATACTGCGTCAGCAGCGCCTGCGGCTCCACCAGTCCCGAGGTCTCGACAATCAGGACTTCCGCCCCGGCCCGGTCGGCCAGATCGAGCGCCGACTCCCATAGCTCTGTGCCGCGCACGCAACAGACGCAGCCGTTCGCCAGCTCCATGATCCCGCTGCCCGGTAGCAGCTTGCCGTCCACTCCCACCTGACCAAACTCGTTCACCACCACCCCGATGCGCGGATGTCCCGGCGAGCGCAGCAGCCGATTGAGCAGCGTCATTTTGCCACTGCCCAAAAACCCAGTCAGCAAAAGCAGCGGCGTAACAGAGATCGAAGCAGACTCTTCTTCGTCGGACGTCACGGACATAAGACCGCAACCTATACCGCAAGCGGCAAAAGCAGAAACAGGCAAAGGGAACGAAAACGCTCGCAGTACCTTGGCATAAGCGCCGCTACGGCAGCGCGCTGGCAGCGGTCAGGACGTAGTCTTTGCCGGGCGCGTGGCAGCTTGCACAGAAGTTCGACGTCCCCTGAAAATAATACGGAGAGGTGTACCCCGGCGCAAAGCCCTCGTAGAACACCCACACCCCGCTCGTATCGTCTTTGATGTCGACCGCATGGCCGGTGATGGTGGTGGTGCCGCTGCCGTAGAGTTCTTTTACCACCATGCTGCCTTTGGGATGGCTCGTGGCACCGGACTTGAGCGAGGCATACAGCTTGTCGTTCACAAAGGTGCGGACGTTGCCGCCATGCGGGCCGGTCGAGGCGTGGATCGCAGGCTCGGCCTTCCACGACTTGTATGAACCGGCCTGTACAAAAGCCGTGATCACCGCCGCCGTGTAGGAAGTACCACCAGCCCCCCCATCCTCTGTCGCAGACTGCGAAAAGTCCTCCCGTCCTGCATCCATCGAGGAAGAAGGCACGGCAGGGTTACATCCCGCCAGCGCACCCAAAATCACCATCACAGCAGCATCTGATCGAAGAGTGTTCATCCTTGCTCTCACTTGCCTATATCACTCGCCAGCGGTCGGGATAGGTTTCGGACAGATAGCGCGTCAGCTCCCCTTGGCGATTCCACTGCACGATCTGTCGGAACCTCTCGAGGAGAACTTCCAACTTGCCGGGATCTCCAATGCCGCGAAACTGCTGCTTTGTCACAGCGATCCCCAGCCAGTCCCGCTCTGACCGCTTTTCAAGCGCATAGTCAATGCTCAGGTCGTGTAGCTCCGTCTCGAACAGATCAATCTCGACCTTCCAACCTGGGTTGTCAATCGTCTCAACCTTGACCCCGAACTGGTGTTCCCAGTCGCCATTGCATTCGCTAGCATACCAGCGCTCTATCCATCCAAGCAGCGTCTCGGAACTCATCTACTTGTCCCGCTGGGGAGCGACAGCAGGTGTCGGAATTTCATCTCTGCGAGCGCTACGAACGCCGCCGGGAGTTGTCTTATCGTGAACGTGAGGGGGAAATACGTCTTGACCCGTAGCCGGATTGGGATGGCTTTTGCCTGTGAGATCCACACGCTTCACCTCATCAAAGCCAGTGACTGGCTGTCGAGGATTCGGATTCCACTGTGCGTAGTTGGTGACATGTCCCTCTTGGTTTCGTCTGAACGTCGTGTGCGGACCTTCGGCGGTCCCGTCCGGTTGCAGATGATTTTTACCACGCCCCGTTAGCTCCGGTCGTTGCTTCTTTTGCACAGCCTCTGCGGTCCGCTCCGCCCCCCGCTCCACATCCCGCAGATGTTCCGCCGCGTGCGCGGCTTGTTCGGCACCTTTTTCTACATCGCGGAAGTGGTCGGCGACCTCCGCCGCCTTTTCGATCTTTCGCACACGTCTCCACGACGGAAAATGATTCAAGCTCATGGTACGGTCCAAGTCCGGCCAACCATCTGCGTAGATATGTCTGTCACCACGCCGTCTCGAAAAACAAGCACCGCTTCTTCACCAGCAGCACCCACCGACCGTCATGCTCCCTTTCCCCCAGCGGGGAAAGGGCTGGGGATAGGGGTTGCCCCCTCACAGAGGGGGGATAGGGGGGAGGACTCTATCCGGGCAGGGAAAGAGGGTTCCGAAGGGAGAAAACCGCCCAGGTTTTCTTCCTTCAAAAGACTGCGGTGGAACAGCGACATCGACATTCCGTAACCGATGGTGGCTCCCCAGCCCCGTGAGTCGGTGGCGGGCAATAGAACGATGTCTGCGAGGTGAAAGGAGGCGGTGAAGTAATCAATTCGGTTGCAAGGAATCGGCGACTTGGCGCAGCGAGATCCAAACGCGGTGCGCAGCGGGGCGGCAGGCATCCGCATAGGTTCGGCCCCAGCGGGCTGAAGTGGTAACAGCGTCCATAGGAAGACCATCAACAGGAGTCTGCTTCGCATGGCGGCGCGCAACGTACTTCGGGGTGAGGCGCGGCGGCAAGTCTGTTCAAAACTCGGCCTTCAAGGTGGGGCGCGGCGGCAAGCTCCTTCAAAAATTGTCTTTGGGGGTTGGGAAGGGCTGCCACCCTGCCAAAAACATTTTTTTTTGCGCTGGGCAGCGCGGCCACCACGGATTTGCGGTTTTTTTTCGTGGGTCAGAAGAGCGGCCGCACTGGTTTGGCGAATTTTTTCGTTGGCTAGAAAAGCGGCCACCACGGATTTGCGGTTTTCTTCGTGGGCCAGCAGCTCGGCCGCACTGGTTTGGATTTTTTTTGGCGTACGGGCAGCGCGGCCACCACTGGTTTGGTGAATTTTTTCGTTGGCTAGAAAAGCGGCCACCACGGATTTGCGGTTTTCTTCGTGGGCCAGCAGCTCGGCCGACGCTTCAGGAATTTTTTTTGGCGCAGCGGCAGCCCTTCCCGCCGCTTTGCGACGCTTTTGGACGCCGCGAGCGCCGTGTTCCGGCTTGCTCTCGAAAAGTGGGGAGGCTCGGACCGCTGGGGTCACTCGCTGGTTTTCTTTGCGACGGACTTGGCGTAAAAGGGCGGCCATGCAAACGCAAGCCAGCACGAGCAATCAGGTCGTCTACGGAGTTCATGCAGTTCGGGAGCTCGTCGAGCGGCGGCCCTCCGAGATTCGTTCGCTCTTTGTCGCTGAAGGGGACGAAGGCAAGGGCGAGGCGATCGGAAAAGTGGTGGCAGCGGCGGCCAAGGCGGGCCTTAGCACCATCGGCAAGTCGCGGCGGGAGCTCGACCGACTGACCCACGGCGGCGTTCACCAAGGGGTGGTCGCGCTGTGTGCCGAGTTCGAGTATGAGACGGACCCCATGGTGCCGGTGACGCGGGCGCTGGAGGCGGGCAAGACGCCGCTTTTGCTGCTGCTCGATGGGGTGCAAGATCCGCAGAACCTGGGGGCGCTGATTCGCTCGGCGTGTGTGCTCGGGGCAGACGGGGTGGTGATCCCGCAGGACCGCTCGGCGGGGGTGACGGCGGCGACCATCAAGGCGGCGGCGGGGGCGACTTCTTCGCTGCCGATTGTCAAGGTGCCGAACCTGGTGCGAGCGATGGAGCAGCTCAAGGAGGGCGGGCTGTGGATGGTCGCGGCAGTGGCACCGGGTCAGGGCGGTCAGCCGCTGTGGGATCTGGATCTGTCGATCCCGGTGGGCCTTTTGCTCGGCGGCGAAGGCAGTGGACTCCGTCCGCTCGTCCGCAAGACCTGTGACCTGCGCGCAGAGATCCCGATGCCGTCCGGTCTACACGGCGCGTCGCTAAATGTTTCTGCCGCTGGGGCCGTGCTGCTCTACGAATGTCTGCGCCAGCAGTCGATGCAGCAGCAGTAGGGCCAGGATCTAGGGTCTGCCGCTCCTCTTTGCCGACTTGCTTCGAGGGGCTTGCATCCCGTCGGGGAGATAATGCAGACTGCCGGCGCATAAATACGTTCATCCAAGGAGACGCTCATGCAACCACATCTTCCTGTTTGGGTTCTCGTCGCCGATGCCAGCAGAGCGCGGATCTTTGAAGTCAAGATCGGCTCCGACGTGTTCGAGCTGGTCAGCGAGTTCACTCCCACCAAGCACGGCCACGCCCATCATGCAGGCCACGCCGCTACGGAGACGCACGGAAGCAAAGAGACCGGCCATGTTCACTTCGCCCGCGAGCTGTGCCAGGCGCTGACCAAGGGTCTCAACGATCACAAGTGTGGTCGGATCGTGCTGGTCGCCAACCCCGAGTTCCTCGGTCACCTGCGTGAGGTTGCAGACCACAACCTGCAAAAGCACATCAGCGAAGGCGTTCACAAGGACTACACCACGCTCCAGCCACGCGAGCTCTCCGAGCGACTGCGCGATCACCTGGCATAGTTCGAGCGCCGCCAGCGCCGTCCCCCGCCCACTCCTGCCGAGCCGATACCGGCTGCTCCATCAGGCAGGACATTAGGGGGTTTCGCGTAAGAACGCACGGAGCTGGTCGGCCACCGCAGAGGGCTGCTCGATCTGTAGCCAATGCCCCGCTTGGTAGTGACAGACCCGTCCGCCAAATCGCTCTGCGTAGCGCTGGGGAATGTACGGATCGCGGTCCCCCCACAACACCAGCGTCGGAATTTTCGCCGTCGCTGCTAAGAGTCTGTCTTCCCATCCGGAAAAGCACTCCGGTGGCAGGGCGCGGTACATGCGCAGCACTTGCTGTTTCATCCTCGGAGTGATGCGGCGATAGCTTTGCTGCACATAGGATTCAGGAATCGCGGCAGAGCCACGACGCATCTCCCACCGATACAAAGCAGGGTGGAGTGCGGCCATACCCAGCTCTCCGAGCAGCGGCGTGCGACAGACGCGGGCCCAGAAGTGATAGCGATAGTCCGAAAAGAAGCAGGTATTGAGCACGATCAGTCGACGGATGAGCTGCGGATGCTTGGCCACGGTCGCCAGACCGAAGAAACCTCCCGCATCATGAACGACCAGATGGACGGGCTCGCGCACGCCAAGCGCAGAGAGCAGATCGGGGACAAAGTCCGCCATATGATCCAGCGTGTACAAATAGTCTGCCCGAGTGGAGGTGCGACCAAATCCCGGCAGGTCGGGGGCCAAACAGCGGCACTCACCAAGTGAGTCCATCACCTTGGCAAACACCTCTGCAGAGTCCGGGTTCCCGTGCAAAAACACGGTGGGTGGCCCTTGTCCTTGGTCAACGTAGTAGGCGTGTGCCCCTTGTCCCACCAGTTCAATCTGCGGCATGTGCGATGGGAGTCTACGGGCTCTCGACGCCATCCGATCGCAAAAAATAGACCGTGACCGTGCCTAAATCATGCGATACTTCGACCCGAAGTGGAGTTCGATTCCCTGCGCACGGAAGCCCAGCTCTCCGATCAGAAGTGTGGCCCTCATGAAGTACGAATAGAGGGCGACATCATTTTCTTTACGGCACATGGGGTTGTGACCGAGCCCGATATCCAGGCGCTCATCCAGATGGGAAATGCGTCGACCGCCGGCCGGTACCCAGGCTACTGGATCCTCGCGGATGTGAACCGGCTGACCGGCATGGACCCCGCAGCGCGGCGACTGGCGGCGGTGAATCCTCGGCTGGCTACGTTTCGTGGTGCGGCGATCTTCGGCGCGAGCACGGTGAACCGGATCCTGATTTCGCTGATCGTTCGGGCAATGCAGCTCCTTGGCACCACGCACGTTCAGATGGGCTTTGTCGCCAACCGGGAAGAGGGCCTGCGCTGGCTCACCCAGCACAAAGCGAAAGATCTCGCCGCGCATCGGTAGTTCCCGCTCGCAGTCTCATTCCGCTTGATCACCGCTGGGCAACGCGACTCGGTTCATGTCAGGCTGGCGCGACAGCTGTCGCATCTCACCGCTCATCGAGATGTTGGGAAGGAGAAACCATGCCGACCACCGCCGATGCCGCCACGTCCCCTGCTTGTCCTGTGGTGCCGCCGATTGCCCGAGGTGTACCACTCTTCGGCCAGGTTCCGTTTCTGTTGTGGCACAAGCTCGATCACCTGCTGACGCTGCAGAAGCAGTATGGAGATGTCTATCGGCTGGACTTGGGCATCACCAACCTGATTGCGCTCAACCATCCGGAGCACGCGCAGCACGTACTGCGAGACAAAGCGAAGCTGTACGGCAAAGGAAACGCCCTGTGGGACGCCATCCGGGGACTGATCGGCAACGGTCTACCGGCCAGTGAGGGAACCTTTTGGCTGCGTCAGCGACGCATGATTCAGCCTCACTTTCATCGTGACCGACTGGTGGCGATGGCCCATCTGATGGTCGATGCCATCGATGAAGAGCTTCGCGGCTGGGACAAGTACGCGATCACGGGAGAGCCGCTCGATCTGTTTCGCGAGATGACCCGCATCACGATGCGCGTGATTGTGCGGACGATGTTTGGTGCCAAGCTCGCGAGCGAGACCGCCGACCTGGTGGGTCGGGAGATGGGCTATGTCCTCGATTACTTACTGATGGGAATGATGGTCAAGCGGCTGCCAAGCTGGGTGCCCATTCCCGGTCGCCAGCGCTTTGCGGACTCGCTGCGGCGACTCGATGCGGTGCTGTTTGAACTCATCGCCAAGCGAAAACAGCAGCAGGATCGGCAGGGCGGCGAGCTGCTCGACATGCTTCTCGATGCGGTCGATGCCGAGACCGGCCAGCGCATGACGGATCGCGAGCTACGCGATGAAGCGATGGCAATGTTTCTGGCGGGCTATGAAACCACCTCGGCGACGTTGTCGTTTGCGTTTCATCACCTGGGGGAATCGCCTTCGGTCCAAAAACAGGTCGTGGCCGAGCTGGACTCCCAACTGGCAGGACGACGGCCCGAGTTCGCCGATCAAAGGCAGCTTCCCTTGACGCTGGCGGTGGTCCAGGAATCGCTACGTCTGCACGGTCCGGTGTATTGGGTTCTGCGCACCGCAGAGGAAGACGACGTCATCAGTGGCTACCAGATCCGCAAAGGCCAAGAGGTCGCGGTCATGTCCTACGTCATCCATCGTCATCCACAGCTTTGGAAGGAGCCGCTGCGCTTCGATCCGAGTCGATTCCTACCCGGTGCGCCGCCGCTTGCACATCCACTTCAATTTATGCCGTTTGGGGTCGGGCAGCGAATCTGTGTCGGCAAGGAATTCGCGCTGATGGAGGGAGTCTTTATCTTGGCACAAATCCTATCGCACTATGACGTGGTTCCGGTCGCGGGCCGCAGCGCGAAGGTTCATGTCGGGACGACGCTCCGCCCACAAGATGGCGTGTGGGTGCGGATCAGGCGACGCGCTCGCTAGGAGTGGCGGGCGGCGTTCCAAGAAACGGCCGGGGTTTGCTAACACGAACTACAAACAGTTGATCATCAGGCGGTAGCGGGAGCAGGCGGTAGAGATGTCGACGTAGACGCTGTAGGGGCGGGGATAGCGGCAGTACTCGAAGCGCTCGGCCCACGATGCGCCGGTCATGAGGTCGGTGAAGCCGACGCCGTAGGAGCTCCAGACATCGACCTTGTAGTCCCGACTGCGATTGAAATACGTCATCTTGAGAAAGGTGCCGGCCGGAACGTCAAACTTCTTCGGCACCACGTCCATCTTGCAGGTGTTGTCGACGTAGATATCGACGTTCTGGTAGGGCACAAAGGCCAAATCGGGCGGAGTGCTCAGGTCTCCCAGTGGCCGCAGATCAGCAGCCATCGAGAGATCCACAAGCGCGCTCAGATCGGCGGGGCGACTGAGATCGAGGCCGGCCAGATCTCCGGTGCCGGTTGTCAGATCCTCGACCGAGCCGCTCAGGTCCGCCGGATCGGGCCCCCGAAGATCGGTACCACCGTCGCGACCGCCCGGCATTGCGCCGCCTTTGCTACAACCGAGTGCCAGCAAAAACAGGAGAGCCCATCTGCTCATTTCGGCAGGGTATCATGGGTCCGGGCGGCTGCTGTTTGATTCCCATTGCCGCGAGTGGGTGTCGATCTCTCCGCACATCCTGCCGCAGGCCGAAAGCCGACCAGCGGGTGCCGCTGGGCTCCAGCCGCGCACGACCAGCTCTTGGAAAAACGGGCCGTCGATGATCTCGTCAAAGCTGTGCTGGCGAAGATCGAGCGTCGCCAGTCCTTCGGGTAGCTCGGCGATGCGGGCGCGAATCTCCGCAGCCATCGGAGACGGCCACGAGTCGTAGATCTGCCCAAGCCAGCAGCACGGAAAGACATGGCCGGTGGCGCTTAGATAGATTTGCTGGTCGCGGACCGCCTTGCAGGCAATCTTGGTGGTGCCAAGGTAGTCGGAGTAGCTCTGGCCGCGATCCCGCAGGCTCGATAGGCTGACAAAGCCGCTGTTTTGGTAGTCGGGCTGCGTCGGTAGTTCTAGGTGATAGGCGATTCCGCCCTCGGCCTTGAGCACGGGAAAGCGCTCGACCGCTTGACCATCGACGAGGAAGCGCTGGGAACGCTTGACGTTGAACTTGGCAAAGCCAAGCTGGGTGGCGAGCGCTTCAGCCTCGGCGACTTGGTGCTCGTTGTGACGAAAAACCAGATAGTCCCACTCGGCCCGTCCGCCCGCCGAAAGATAGGCCCGCACCGCGTCCATGACCCGCTCAAAGCTCGTCCGCCTTCGATAGATCTGATTGACCTCGCCGAGCCCATCGATGCTAAAGGTCACCGTGGTGACCAGCTTGGCCAGCGCCGACCAAAACGCCGCGTCGCGCCCGGAGCCGTTCGTTACCAGCTTCACCCGCAGCTTGGGATTTTCTCGCCGCAGGTACTCGCAGATCGGCAAGGTGTCGCGGGCGGTCAGGGCATCGCCGTAGTTGCCGCAGAACAAAAACTGCTTGAGCCGCCGCAGCAGAGACGGCGGAAACATGGTTTGGAAGTCGGAAAGGGTCAGCTCGGTGAGCGGTAGGTTGGGATTTGGTTCGCCGCCGGCGCGAGTCCGAGGACACATCGGACAGGCCGCGTTACAGCGCGTCGTGAGCTCGACGTGAACGCGATAGACCTGACTGGCTGTGTAGATACGCATCCCAACCCTTGCCAATGCTGAGCGTAGCCGGTTTCGGCAAGCAAAGTGGCCAGTTACCGGCTCGTTTTCTCATGGACGGCGAACGCGGGTCGCGATACATCGCTGCTGTGCGGGCGGCACATAGCTTTTCGATCTTTTTCCCCATGTACAACGAGCGGGACAACATCGCGGCGACGCTCCGGCAGACCCTCGATGTGGTTCCCAAGCTCGGGTTTTCTGAATACGAGATCCTGGTTGTCGACGACGGCAGCAAGGATGGCTCGGCGGAGGTGGTGCGGCGCTTTATGCGAGACAACCCCTGCGTGCGGCTGGTGCAGCATCCCCATAACCTCGGCTATGGCGCGGCGCTGCGAACCGGTTTTCAGTCTGCGCGCTCTGACTTGGTCTTCTATACGGACAGCGACCTCCCGGTCGATCTGTCGGTGGTAAAAGACGCGCTGCCGCAGGCGCTAGAGACGGACCTTCTGATTGGGTACCGTCGCAAGCGCTTTGATACTCCACGGCGCGCCCTGTTTTCACGGGTCTATAACCTGCTGGTGCGGACGCTGTTTGGGGTGCGGGTGAGGGACGTAAACTTTTCGTTCAAGTTCGTCCATCGGCGGGTGCTCGATGCGATTCAGCTCACCGCCAGTTCGGTGTTTATCGATGGTCAGCTGCTTGCGGAAGCGCACCGGCTGGGCTTTCAAATCGGCGAGGTGCCGATTGACTATCACCCTCGGGTGATTGGCTCGTCGAGCTTTAACTCGCTGCAAGCGGCCTGGGTCACGCTGGTCGAGATTTGGAAGCATCGCTTTTCGCCACAATCCCTGCCAGCCATCGCGCCGCCGGCCGTCGAGTCAGCCCCGCCAGCGGTCGATTCTCCGATTGAACCCTCCCCTGAGCTGTTTACCCACATGTCGAGCGTTCGATCGAACCCGTCGCTGCCGCGCACTGGTTGAAAGTAGCCAGGAGTCTCGTCGACAATAACGGGATGATTCCTGTTCGTCCCGACTTTCTCTATAAGACCCCGGGTAGGGTGGCATTGGTCTTGGCTGGTGGTGCCGCACGTGGCGCGTACGAGGTGGGCGTGGTCCAGCACATCGTCGAAGAAGTGGCTCGCGATCTAGGTCGTGACGTGCCGCTCGACATCATCTGTGGCACCTCGGTGGGGGCCATCAATGGCTGCGGGCTGGCGGCATTTGCCGATGCGCCCCGCAGTCGAGCCCGGCGCCTGGTGTCGCAGTGGCAGTCACTCAAGATGGATGACGTGGTGCGACTCAGACCAATGCACCTGGCGCGGTTTATGCGCAGCCTGCTCGCCCGCGCCCCACTCGCTTCCGAAATCTCCGAGGATCGCTACGGCGGGCTGATCGAGCCATCGGGCATGGAGTCGATCATCCGCAACGCGATTCCGTTTGAGCGAATCACCGAGCACTTGCAATCAGGGCTGTTGCAGGCCGTGACGGCCTCGGCCACGCACATCGCGACCGGCAACACGGTGGTGTTTATCTCGCGATCGAGCCACGGCGTGCCGCGCTGGTCCCGCGACCCCAAGGTGGTGCCGCGCAAGGTGTCGGGGCTGCGGATGCAACATGCGCTGGCGTCGGCCGCCATTCCGCTGGTCTTTCCATCCGTGCGGATCGACGGCGAGTTCTACTGCGACGGCGGCCTTCGTCAAAACGTCCCACTGTCTCCGGCCCGGCACCTGGGTGCCAACGGAATGATCGTGGTCAGCCCGCGCTACGTGGGGGAAATTCAGAAGATCCCGGAGCGACCCAATCCAGCGGCGAAGATGCCGAGCCCGCTGTTTTTGGTGGGCAAAGCGCTCAATGCGCTGCTGCTCGATCGAGTCGAAAATGACATCGAACGACTCCAGCGCATCAACCAGATCCTGCTCGCTGGACAGAGCCAGTTCGGTGAAGAGTTTCTGCCGAAGTTAAACCAGGCGATGGGCTACCACAACAAGACCGAGGGCATGAAACCGCTGTCGGCGCTGCTCGTGCGAGCCTCGGACAACATCGGACGGATGGCGGTCGACTATGTCTGTTCCCCCACGTTCGCCAAGCGCACGCCCGGAGCACTGGGTCGACTGTCGCGGATCATCTGCGAGATGGATGCGGAAGACGAAAGCGACCTGCTTTCCTATCTGCTGTTCGACGGTGAGTTTGCCATGCAGCTGATCGAGCTGGGCCGCCGCGATGCCAAAGCGGTTCATCAGGACTTTCTGCGCTTCTTTACCAGCCTGCCCGCGGACCTGAATCCGGCGATCTATCCGCCGGCCCCGGAAAACAAGCACTAGCCAATCGGGCCAATGCAGGAGCTGATCTCGAAGATCAGGTACTCCAGCACTTGCTCCTGCGCGATGAGCTTGGTCTTTGGGCAGTAGACGGGGAACAGTCCGCTCTCGTTGTGTTCGCGAGTGTGGTAGGTCGCGTAGAGCACCTTGCCGCAGGCATTCTGCGCCGGATAGTCGAAGGTCACGGTGACCGGGCGGCGCTCTCCCTTGATGGTCCCCCACAGCCAGGTGGTGGAGGGATACTTGGTCTGATCCGGCGAGGTCTTTTGCATCAGCACCCACGAACCCACGTCATCGACAATCTTGACCTTTCCGCCCGGTGAAGGATCGGGAAGCATCGCCATCCAGGCCGCGAGGTTGCGTCCGCCTTGGTGTCCTTGTTCGATCTCGGCCCACAGCGGGTTCACACTGCCGGTTCTGCCCAGTCCGGTCGCCGAAAACCGCCCGTGCGGGGTGAGGTCGGTACACGGCTTGTTGTCGTTAAAACAGATGTACGGCGCAAACTCGGGAGGCTGACCGACAAAGTCATAGGACCAGTCGGTGACGTACATGCGACCGCCCGCCGCGACATAGTCGACCAGGTTCTTTTTGACTTTGGGATCGGTGAGCAGCGTCGCCGAGTTGGTGTCATCGCTGCAGTTTAGGAAGATGAGGTTGTACTGCTTCATCTTCTTAAGGTCAGTGAGAAGCTCGCGCACACTCACGGCTCCCGGCGCGCCATCACCATCGGCACGGTTGTTATAGAGGTGCACCGCGCCCCCTCCGGTCGGAGCGGTGAACTCGCGATCCGACAGGCCGACTCCGCGCAGCACACACTCGATGGCATCCCAGTTGCCGACTGCCACGGCCATGCGCGGGATTCCGCCTTCATTTTGCGCCTTGGGCAAGCGAGCGTCCTCTGCGGACAGAGCCTGACGCTCACACTTTTCGACCTTGATGCGGGTCATCTTGCGCCAGCGACCCTTCTGAATCACGATCGGAGTGCCGTCGGTGACAGGAACTCGGCGCAGCTCGAACGTGCCGTCGATTCCGGTGATGGTCTGGGTGACTGGAACGCCGCCGACCGGGCTGTTACAGACCTCGCAGCTGACCTCGCCGGGGAACTCTTCCGGAGTGCCACTCGAAGGAACGTAGACGATGGCCTCGCGGATGGGATCGATGCCATTGGGAGCGGTGACTTTGCCGTAGACCACGGTGTCACTGCCGGTCGGTGGACACTCCGCAATCTTGCAGCCGAGCCCTACGCAGGGCGGCTTGCCCATCGACATATCGATAGCAACCGTTGGGCCAGGATCGTTTTCGTAGGAACGCCCGGTGCGCTCCTCCGCACAGGTCGCTTGGAACAGAAAGGTCCAGGCCAGGACCGACGGCAGCGCGGAACAGACACGCTTCACAAGAGGACTCATGGTCGCCTCCGCAACGAAACAGGATGAAGAAGGAATCGCACGTTCAACACCAGCAAGGCGGCGAACGTACCGCGTGACTGAATGCCGAGCAAGCGCCGGATGGAACCGTCCGTGAATTGTCCGATCAGCGCCTAACAGAACGTGGCAGGGAAGCTCGGAAGGAGGGAGGAAGACCAGGACCGCAGCAGCCTGGGAGTACGGAGGACTGACGACTTACCGCCCCACGGTACGGCCTGGCAGCGTCTTTACGCGAGTCTGATGATCTTCCACATCGCGCCCTCGGATGAGCAGGTAGGGACGCCGATCGTAGTGGACGGTCCAGCTTTTGCCGTCGTAACGAATGGTACGCGTGGCATCGCCCTGGAGAAAGTAGCGGTCCCCGCCGCCCGGCGTCTTCCCCCCAGAAGGTGGAGCTGCGAAACGCCCGCTTCGTTCCCCTTCCGCGACGTCCTCCCAACCACCATCACCATCAGGAGCAAACACGAGCACGCTCCGATTGTCGCCAGGAACGAAGCTGATGGCGAGACCCCCCTCACTAGAACCGACCGTGGCACCGGGAGTATGCCGAGGGACGCGTAGCTCTTCCACGCGGCGACCTCGAAAGAAGCGGATGGTGCCCCCGGCGGTGATGTGGGCCGTCTCATCTGTGGTGTCACGGCGCAGGCAGAACTCATCGGACACGAAGTACTGCAATAGCGACCGATCGTGTGAGCCCAGACTGTAACGATCCACGATCCGATCGGTGTAGGGCATGTAGGACGTACACGCCGCGATCAACAGCAAGGGAAGGAAGGCGATCCGGTTGATAGAGAGGCCGAGTTTGTGTCGCATGAGGCCAGAAACGCCCCAGTCGCCCGCAGGTTCTACTGGCGCGCAAATCTGTTGTGACTGTACGCGATCGATGAAACGGAAGCGGAACGGAAGCGGAAGCGGAAGCGGAAGCGGAAGCCGAACAGAGGCGCTGCACACACAGGAGCCTCCCTTCGGCTACATCTACTCCAAGCAGGCGCAGCAGCGAGACGGCATGGTGCTGCCGGGAAACGCACAGTAGCCACCGGTCTTCTTCGCGGCCACGCACGCCGATTGGCAGTCTCCCTTGGCTGTGCAGCCTTCACAGCCCGAGGGCTGACAGCCGCAACACGAGCTACCCATCGTACTTCCTGGGAATGAGCAGATGCCAGCCCCGCCAAGCCCCGCACTGATGCACGCCGCCGAGCAAGACAGACCCGACGAAACGCAGGCGGTACAGCCGCCACCCGATGGGGTACTGGTCGATGGAAAGGCGGCAGCAATCCGATTCTTGTTCCACTCCCGAACCGAAGCTCCGCCAAACCAGACGGCGCGGACCGCCGCCCCATCCAGCTCTAACGCCGGAGTCACTTGTCCATACTTGTCGTACGCGGCTCCGCTTGTTCCAAACAGCTTGCCCCGATCGACCCAGCACACCCCATCTGGGCTGGTTGCGAAATAGGTTCCGTCGCCTCCCTCCCGAAGCATCACATAGACATTCCCAACCAACTTGACATCCACCGCTCCGGCATCTTGGAAGATCGGATTTTGCGGCGCACGCGTAAAGGTCACACCATCTGTCGAGGTAGCCAGACCAACATGGCGACGACCTTTGGCGGTTCCGTCGTACCACATGCGATAGATCCCGCCTTCATACAGGACCGCAGGACGGCCTACTTTTTCTTCATCCCAGCTACCTGCTGGACCCTTTCCCAAGACTCGCTGCACTTTGGAAAATCCGGTCAGCTTGGGAGACTCTGCAAGCCAAATCTCGTCGTTTTCAGCGACGGGAGCATCAGTATAGTACATTCGCCAGGTGTCCCCGATGCGAACCACACTCGGATCGTTGACATGGTTCGAGGTTCCCACGTCCAACACCGCAGCAGGAGCCGCATCACTTGGCCACTTCCGCCACTGCATTCCGTCTTTGGACCAAGCCACAAAAATCCGGTCGTGTCCGTCGGAACCTTGTCCTCCGTACCACATCACGCGCACCCCAGCAAAGTCATGCAGATCGGGGGCGTAGACATTGTCCGCTCCCTGCGCCGCAGCGGTTGCGGTCGGCACCAAGATCGGATTGTAGGAATACAGAGAAAACGTCGCGGGCCAGCCCACCGGAAGGGCAGGATCGCAGCCCACCATCGCATCGCGACTCGATAGGTCAGAGACTGCCGCATCAAACTTTGGCGGCTCGCTCACCGACGCGTCAACCAGTGGCGGATCACGCACCGGACTGCCTCCTTGGGAGCAGGAAGACAGCATCAGTAGTAGCGAAAGGGAAATGGATCGAGGTGAAATGGCACAGAGTAGCTGGCCCATCGGAACTCCTGTACGGAAGGCGCGGAAGTTCTTAGCACATCTTGCGATGGGTTTCGCTATCCGCTACGCGCCTTTCGCGATACATAGCTTGGAATGCAAGGACCATTTTTCGAACTACTTCCAGTGTTGGGCGCAGTGATCGCGCTGTGCTGGATCCTGTCCGTGATCACCCATGAGTGTTCCTGGGTGGACCGCATCTGGTCGCTGACTCCGCCGGGCTTTGTCACCTATGTGGCGTATCGGGAGTCGTTTGCTGATCCTCGGCTGAACTTGATGGCGGTGCTCGTGACGCTGTGGGGTGCCCGACTGACCTACAACTTCGGGCGCAAAGGGGGCTACGGAAAAGGGGGAGAGGACTACCGCTGGCAGGTGCTGCGTGATCGACTGGGGCCAGTGAAGTTTCAGATCTTCAACGCCACGTTTATCGCACCGTATCAAAACGTGCTGCTCTATCTGATCGCCGCTCCGGTCCATATCGCATGGCTGCATCGCGGACAGCCGCTAGGAGCGCTGGATGTGGGGCTAGCGATCCTGTTTCTGACGCTGCTCGCGTTCGAGACGCTGGCCGATCAGCAGCAGTGGAACTTTCATTTACAAAAAAGCGCCCGCAAGCTGCGCGGTGAATCCGTCGGTGACGAGTTCCTATCGACCGGTTTGTTTCGCTACAGCCGCCACCCCAACTACTTTTGCGAAATCGCGCAATGGTGGGTCTTTTACGCCATGGCGTGTGCGGTCAGCGGAACGTGGATCAACTGGACCGGTATTGGAGCAGTACTCCTCACGCTGCTTTTTGATGGCTCGACCCGCTTCACAGAGGCAATCACCCGGAAGAAGTATCCCAGCTACGCGGACTATCAGCGCACCACGTCACGGCTGATTCCGCTGCCGCCCCGGACATAGGGGCCCGGAACGACCGCAGCATGCGGAGTCCTACGTAGAGTGACGAGCCTCGACGGTAAATTGGCACTCTGCCAGGGTATGTTTGATCTGCTGCTCGTCCTCCGTGTGAGGAGACAGCCAGTACACCATCTCCTCGGCCTCCCATTGATAGGGAGTTCCTCCCAAGCGAACCCTGCCTTCCGCAAGCGCCGTTGAGGCATCGAGCAGAGACAGGTAAGACAGATCTCGGATCAGCGCCAGGAATCGCCCTTGACGCTCTGGATCGACGAAGCGAAAGCGATGTCGAGCCGGATACGCGGTGTGAAAATAGGCCGGACGGTAGGCGACACCATGTAGACCCAGCCGACTCGCGACCCGTCCCAATACTTCGACCATTTCCCGCGCCACCCCGAGTCCAGGAGCATTCTGTCCGGGCAGTTGCGGACGCTGAACGGAAAACTGCGCTTGCGGATTGCGTAGGCTCAGCCAATGAACATAGAGAACGGGCTCGTGCGCAACGTGCCGCTGTTCGACGCTGCAATCAATAAGCAACGACTCCTTGCCATCTTTGTCATGACCGTACAGATGCATGGTGTCGCCCCCGAAAGCAGAGCGCAGGATCTGAATTCGAAACTGCCCGTAACCAATCCGCCTGAGAAACGGTAGTACTCCGTAACGAGTCAGTCCGTATTCGAGTCCTTCCGGTGTGTAGTAGTCGAGCAGCCGCTTCCGCTCCACCGGGGCACCGAGCAGGTCCGCTAGGTCATCTTCTGTCAGTTCACTACTGCCGCCCAGCGCGGATAAGGAAAGATCTTTGGCAATCGTCGCAAAGCGTGAACGGAGCGGATCATAGTCAGAAGGAATGCTCTGTTCGGAGTCGGCGGCGACCACCAGTGCGGTTCCTGCAAGTACCTTCCAGGCCTGCGGACTATAGCCTCCGCCTGGCAGCCACACCGTCGGCGTTTCGGGCAGTGCATGAGCGATCATGAGATCCCGAAAGCGGGCCCCGGACAGCGACAGACCCAGCTTACCGAGCCGATCTCCGCGCAAGACATCGCCACCGGCAATCACCAATAGCAAGTCGGGCTTGGGAATGCGTAAAAGGAGTGCCGACAGAGCGGCCAAATACCGACCGTCATCACAGCCTTCGGGAAGTAGTGTTTCATCGACCCGGCTCCGAGCAGCAGCAGAATCGGTCGCACCAAGCGGTCCAAAATCCGATCCGGACAGAGAGCCAATAAAGACCTTTGGATCTTCGCAGACACAGTCCGCCGTGCCGTCGGGGGGATGGGCATCCAGATCCAGAATCACCACCTGTCCGGAAAAGCCTTCGCTGCGCACCACCGCAATCGCCACCGCGAGATCATTCCACACACACAGACCGCTACCGTGCTGCCGGGCTGCATGATGAAAGCCGCCATGAAGGTTGATCGCAGATCCCCCATTTCCGAGCACCCAGCGCGTCGCCTGCACTGTCGCTCCGCAGCCGAGCCGCATCGAGAGTAGCAGCTCATCCATCGGTAGCTCGGTCGGATCGGTAGCAAAGATGTGACCGAGCGTTTCTGGTTGGTTGACCGACTCCAAGTAGCTCGGACCATGAACGCGCAGCAGATCCTCGTAGCGCACCCGCTCTGGACGACGTAGGACGCAGCGCGATAGCAAAGGATCCTCTTGGCACAACCACGCGACAAAATCGGCTCGTCGCGGCTCCCCCCCCATCCGTCCCTCGAACGCCGGCAGAGGTAACCGGTACGCTGGATCGTAGTAGACCGGAATCGAGCGGCTGAACACTTGGCCGAGCACGCCCCCGATTCGCGTCGCAAACAGCCGTGACCTAAGCTCCTGTCCGAGCGCTCCAATCAGCCGTCGCATTCGCTGCTCTCGCTTCCCAACCAATCTACTCCGATTTCTCGGCAGACCCCAACACGACAGCGGGTGATTCCGCTGACTGTCTGCGCAACCGACGCGCCAGCGCTTGGTACAGCCGCGTCACGCCGGGATAAAGGCTCGGCAGGATAAGTAGCGTCAGCGCCGTCGAGGTCACCAGCCCACCAACCACCACGGTCGCGAGTGGTCTTTGCACCTCGGCCCCAACTCCTTGCGCCATGGCCATGGGAACAAAACCGAGCGCAGCCACCAGTGCCGTCACCATCACTGGACGCATCCGGGTCCGGGCAGCCTCGGCCGCAGCTTCCTTGGGAGTGTGACCTCGTCCCTCTAGTTCGAGCAGCCGCACCATCAGCACCACCCCGTTCAAGACCGCGATTCCCGACAGCGCGATAAAACCAATCGCTGCCGAGATCGAAACGTGCATTCCCCGGGCCGCCAGCAGCAGCATGCCACCGGTGCCCGCAAACGGAACCGCCGAGAACAGAATCAGTGTTGGGCGAAGGCTCCCAAACAGGCGCCACAGAACCCCCAAAATGATCAGCAGTACCACTGGAATCAACACGCCGAGTCGAGTGCGCGCCGCCTCGAAGGTCTCGTACTGACCACCCCAGCTCAGCCGATATCCGGGCGGAAGCTGGATCTCGCGCTTCACGCGCTCCTCGGCTCGATGGAGCAGCGTTCCCAGGTCGACCCCCCGGACGTTAAATCCCACCATCAGCCGCCGCTCACCATTGTGATGCTGAATCAGTGTGGGGGTCGGCGTAAACGCGATCTCGGCCACCCGTCCGAGTGGCACACCTCCTCCTTCGGGCATCGGCAGTGGCAACGCGCCCAGTCCGGCAGCATCCGGCACCACCACACCGAGCCGCAGCACCACCGGCAGTCGCACCGGCCCATCGTAGGTAGTCCCAACGAGCAAACCACTGCGAATCGCTTGGACCGCAGCCAAGATTTCCCCCGTCGAGATTCCCGCGTTCGCGGCTTCAATCGGACGAGGCCGAACCTCGACCAATGGCACGGCCGGTGGAGCCAACACCCGGACATCCTCGGCCCCAGGCTCACTGGAACAAGATTTGGCAACCGCATGAGCCAACTGCTCAATCTGCGTCAGATCATCGCCATACACGCTGACCACCACATCGGTCACAGCCCCAGCGAGGATTTCGTTAAAACGCATCTGAATTGGCTGGGTAAACGATGGCTCACCGCCGGGTGCTTTGTCGGCCAGACACCGTTCCATCTCCTGAATCAGCGCCTCTCGGGACAGACCTGGCCTCCACTCGCTACGCGGCTTGAGCCCCACGAAGACATCAGCCTGCTCTAGCCCCATGATGTCGGTCGCAACCGCCGGACTACCGATGCGCGAGACCACATGACGAACTTCGGGAACGGTCCGTAAGACCCGCTCGACCTGACCTGCCTCGCGCACTGCACTTTCCAGCGAGATGTCGGCGCTCCGGGTGGTCTGGATCACCAAATCACCCTCGTCGAGCTGAGGCAAAAACTCGCTGCCACTTTGTACCACCAGCGTCACTCCCGATCCCAACAGTCCGAGTGCCAGCAGACCCACGAACAGCGGATGGCGCAGCGACCAGCCGAGCACGGGTCGATAGACTCGCTCCATCCCCCGAATTAGCAGCGGCGGCCGATGTTCTTCAAGATCCGCAGGACGCAGCAGCAATGCTGCCCCCGCTGGTATGAACAGCAGCGCCAGGAGTAGCGACGTAAACAGCGCACAAACCACCGTCACAGCCATCGGTCGAAACATCTTGCCCTCGACGCCATCGAGCAGCAGCACCGGCAGATAGACCAGCAAGATGATCATCACCGAAAACATCACTGGCTTTGCGACCTCTCCCGCACGACGAGAAACGGCATGAGCAGAGCCCTCGTTGTCACCAGGTAGCGCTTCTCCGGGATGATGAAACAGGTGCTCGATCATCACGACCGCGCCATCGACCAGGAGTCCAAAGTCGACCGCACCCAGGCTCATCAGATTGCCAGGCACCCCAGCCAGTACCATCGCCACCGCCGCCCCCAGCATCGACAGTGGAATCACCAGCGCGACGAGCAGCCCAGCCCGCCAACTCCCCAGTGTCAGCAGCAGCACCGCCGCAACCAATAGTCCACCTTCCAGCAGGTTTTTCCCGACGGTACGCAGGGTGGCAGAAACCAGCACGCTGCGATCGTAGATAACCTGGACTTTGACGTCGGGTGGCAACGTCGACGCTAGCTCTTTCATGCGCACATGGATGCCGCGTAGCACCTCGAGCGCATTTTCACCGCGCAGCATCTGCGCCATCAGATAGACCACCTCGCCCTCACCGTCTTGCGTGGCTGCCCCGAGTCGTGGTGCCTCGCCCTCCGTCACCGTTGCCAAGTCACCGACAAGCAGACGCTGCGGGACCGCATCAGCGGGTGTCGTCCGAGCCGAGTCGGGCAGTAGCAGCGCTGCCAGCTCCTCGGGACGATAGGGACGAAACACCGCCCGCAGCAGAGCCTGCCCCGAGCCCGATGGAACACTGGCTCCCGCCGTCGCGCCGATGCTATCGCGCAGACCTTGTTCCAGTCGGCTGAGCGACAATCCACGCGCCGCCAACCGCAGGGGATCGGCACGAACCTCGAGTCGTCGCTCACTTCCACCCCAGGTATTGACCTCGACGATACCTGGGCTTAGCCGCAGCCTCGGTGCGATCCGCCAAGTCGCCAGTTCGAGTAACTCGGCCAGCGTGCGCTTCGACGAGGTAATCGAAAAATGAAACACTTCGCCAAGTCCGCCGGTCAGCGGCCCAAGCGATGGCATCTCAACGCCAGGCGGTAGCACCACCGTCGCCAGTCGTTCCTGCGTGATCTGCCGGGCCGCCAGCGGTGGAGAGTCGTCGTCAAACACCGCCGTCACCGCCGAGATGCCATAGCGTGAACTGCTGCGCAGCTCCAAGAGCCGAGGCATCCCACCGAGCGCCGTCTCAATCGGTCGCGTCACCAGTCGCTCGATCTCCTCCGGAGACAGCCCGGGCGCGGGGGTCAGCACCAGCACCTGATTGTTGGTGACGTCCGGGAGCGCATCCAGCTTGAGTCGCGCTGCCGTAAACCCAGCAATCACCACCAGCACCAGCACCAACGCCAGCACCAGCCGTCGGTGCGTCACCGAGGCATGGACCAATCGAGCCGAACGAGAGCTACTCATGGCCGACCTCCCACAGCACTGCCCTCGGTGAGGCTCGGGTCGACCGCCACCCGATCGCTGCGCAGCAGCTCAGCAGGATCCACCGCCCGCAGCAAGGACTGCCCGGCGGCACTCGCCCACACCTTCACCGCAATGGTCTTCGACACCCCACTGCGCTGACGCAACACCATGACTTTGCCATCGCCCAGTCGCAGCGCTCGTCCGGGCACCAGCAAAAGGGGAGCCGACTCACCCGGCGAGGCATCGACCAGAACCCGCAGCCGACCACTCTGCCCCGGCAGTAGCGGCTCGGTGCTGGACGATTGCAGCCAGGCCAGCGTCATTCCGTCGCGAGGATCGATCACCGGGGCCCGCGAGATCAAGCTAAGTGGCCAGCTCCTGCCGTCGGATAGCAGTAGCTCATAACGAAGCTTGGCCGCACCCGCCGGGGGCAAACGGGCCTCGACACGGGTTGGGCCGGTACCCGCAATCCGTAACAGCGCGGGCGTCCCCGGCTCGACAAGCTGCCCGAGCGCCGCCGTGACGTGAGTCACCACACCGGCAATCGGGCTGCGCAACGTAACCCGGCCCGAGCCCTCGCTGATCGAATGAGCTTCCCCGACCGACAGACCGGCAGCTTGCAGCACCGCTTGGGCCTCACGCTGCGCCGCCCCCGCTTCGGCCAGCGCTGCCGCCACCTCGGCCAGATCGGACAGTCGCGCCAGTCCTTCCCCACGCAAGCTGCTCAGTTGCTCTCGGCGCTCTTTGTGTGCCGCCAGTCGCAGTCCGGCGGCAATGTAGGCCCCTGCGGCGCGCAACACCTCGGGCATTCGCACCACGACCAGCGGATCTCCGACCGCCACGACCTGCCCAGGCTCGACATTCACCTGCATCACTTGGGCCCGGAAGGCCGGCATCACCTCGGCGCGATTCTGAGCCGAACCCACCACCTGCGCGGGCACCTCCACCAGCAGCGCACCACTCGCCAGCTCGACCTGCGCCCACGCCAGCGAACGGAACTCGACCGGAGCGGCCACGGAAGCGGCAGGATGCGGCCCCGCAGTGCTCGCAGATGACACTGAAGTGTCACTCGTTGTGGCAGGGGCAGTCGCCGTCGGGGCTTCACTGCGAGTACAACCACCCAGAACCAGCCAAACGAGCGTGGAAACACCAACCAAATAGCCGTTCATCGTCCACTCTCCGCGTCAAAAAGTCCGAGTGCCGTCAGATACAAGGCCAAACGCTGACGGCTACCTATCAGGTTGGCCCGCACCCGAGCCGATTGTGTCCGGGCTGCGACGTAGGCACGACGAGCCATCAAGACCTCCAAGATGGTGCCATCCCCAGCCGCGAGCAGCCGTTCCCGCAGCGCCACCTCACGGGCCGAAGACGGCAACAGCGTCTCGGTGATGAGCTTACCAAGCTCGCCAAAGTGGCTGACATCGTGCAGTGCTTGCCGTAGATCGGCTTGGGCCCCGCTCACCGCTGCTTCCGTCTGAACGCCGAGCCGTGCCGCCGCTGCGAGCTGATCGGCCCGCTCCCGCTGCCCACGCTCGAACGCCGGGAGACTCAACGACAGCGTGCCAAAGGCAGCCCAGGGCGCGGTCGGCTCGCGCAGCCACAGCGCCCCGACGTAGAGCTGGGTGCCACGCTGCGCCACCGTCTCCTCGGCCCGTGCCCGCTCGCTCTGTTCGGCCAGACGACGCATCGCCGGCTCCGGCAGCACCGTGAGCTTGCGAAGCGCCTCGGCGAGCAGGGTATCGGTGAGCACCGGCAGCCGTGGATCAACCGGCTGGCCACTGGCATGCAGCGCCCCACCCATCCCCAGCCACCGCGACAGTTGGAGGCCGAGCTCGACCACCTCACCTTCGGCGGCCAACCGCCGCCCTTGCACCTCGGCCAGATAGGTTCGTGCCGTGGCCACATCGACCTGAGTCGCCGCCCCGCCTTGGAACAGTCGCTCAGTCCGAAGCAGCGTCTGCCGCGCCAGCTCGACCTCCTCGTTGACGTTTTCCTCGGCCTGCTCGGCCCCCCACAGATCGCTCCACAGCCGAGTCGCCCCGATCTGTTCCGCCAGCAGCGTCGCCTTCCACTCTGCCACCAGCGTCGCCTCTTCTAACTCGGCACTGCGACGTCGGGCTTTGGCATACCCGGCCAGGTTTAGGCCCTGCTGAATCGACACCTGGACATCCGCTCCCTGTCCGCCCGTGTCGTTCCGATAGCCAGCTTGAACCGTGATCTGCGGGTTGTGGACGAGCGATCCGAGTCGTTGGTCTAAGCCCCGCTTGACTTTGAGTGCTGCCTCCACCGCACGGACTGTCGGGGCCGCCTCACAGCGCTTGAGCGTCTCGGCAAACGTGATCGACTGCTCAGCCGGATGCGCAAACACCGACGAGGCCCACAGCCAAGCCCACAGCCAAGCTGCCACACTGCGTAGATGGACAAACCGCATGCCATACAGCTAACCGAGGTCGCAGCAGGCTGCATGAGGACTCTCTAAGAGCCTTCTTAATTTTGAATCATCCCGTCGGTAGCTCGATCACGAAACGGGCCCCGTGGTGGTTTTTTGCATCCAAAAACAGCCGCCCGGCATGCCTCGCCGCGATCTCTTGGGTGATGTTGAGCCCCAATCCGTGGCCGTGACCATCGGGCTGCATCTGACCTGCGGGTCGGTCACAACGAAACGGCGAAAAAATGTGCGCTCGCAGCCCCTCGGGAACCCCAGGCCCTTCATCGCGCACGGCCAGTCGAACCTGGCCTGACTCGTGCTCGATTTCGACGTGAATGGTGCTTCCGCGGGGCGCATAACGCAGCGCGTTACTCAGCAGGTTGTCGAGCGCCTGCCGGAGCGCTGGGGCATGGGCACTCACCAGGACCTCTTCGCGGGCAGCAATCTCGATGAGCACGCCACGGGTCTCGGCTTCGGCTCGGGCCGCTTGGGCCGCTTCCTCGGCCAGTGAGCCCAGATTCACCGGGCTGCGATCCCACTCGGCTTGACTCATGGCTGATCGGTCGAGGAGCCGCTGACAGAGCGCACCGAGCCGCACCACCTCACGTCGAACCTCATCAAGAGTTGCGCGCAGCTCGTCGATGGGCCGAGGCCGACGCAGTGCCAAATCAAGGCTGGTGCGCATCAGCCCAAGCGGTGTTCGTAGCTCATGAGCGGCATCGGCGAGCAGGCGCTCTTGACCGGCCCGCGCCCCTCGAAGCTTGGCGGTTGTCTCCCGCAGGACGTGGTTGAGCTCACCGATCTCGTCCCGGGTCGGATCGTCAGCCAGGCTGTGTTCAAGCTGACCTTCTCGCAGTGCCCCAATGTGTTCGCTGAGCCGTCGCAACCGTGCCTTCAGCCGTCGTGCCTGAACCGCTTGCAAGGCAAACAGAAACACCCCGAACAGCGTCGCCAAGCTCAGGGTCGTCAGGTAGAACGCATTGGCCGAGCCATCAAGCTGTGCGAGCGATGCCGAGAGCCGCAGCGTGTACAGACCTCCGCGAGGTGCCGCTACCGTGACGAGCAGCACCCGAAAGCGGACCCCATCGCCACCCGCCTGCGTCGTCAACCGAGGTGACTGGCCGGCCACACCGGGATAAAGCAGCTCCTGCGACGGTGAGTTCAGGTCCGTTCGCGGGGGATAGCTCATCACCAAACGACCATCGGGGCCAAACAGATCGCCCGTCGGAGCAAACAGCCGCACGCTATCGACGAGTGGTGAGGTCGCCATGTGCAAATGAACACGCCCACCCGGTCCGTCGAAGAGACTGACACTTTCGACGGCAGCTTGCGCCAAAAGAGCCCGATCGACGGCCGCTTCCAGGTGATGCCGAAACCAGCCTCCTGCGACGATCACACCGAGGAGCACGCCGAGCGCAGGCACCGCCGCGCCGAGCAGCCACATTCGCGTCGCCAGCTTCACTTGCGGGCTCCTTCCGAGTTGCTGTCGGCCACCAGACGATAGCCGATGCCGCGCACCGTCTGAAGCGACACCCCACCACCAGCGAGCTGATCGATCTTGGCACGCAGGTAACCGATATAGACATCCACGACGTTGGGACTGCCTTCGAAGTCGGTGCCCCACACGGTGCTGAGCAGCCGCGACCGCGTCAGCACCTCTCCGCGATGACCGCTCAGCTCTGATAACAGCTCATACTCACGCGCTGTGAGCGGGGTCTCTCCCATCGGACCTTGCAGCACGCGCCGCCTGGCATCGAGCGTCAGCGAGCCTAGCTGCGCCGTCTGCTGATGTGACCCACCGCGCCGATGCAGCGCTTCAATCCGCGCCAGCAGCTCTTCGAAATCGAACGGCTTGGCCATAAAGTCATCGGCCCCGGCTCGCAGTCCCGTCACTTTTTCGCCGGTGGTCCCCCTCGCTGTCAGCATCATCACCGGGGTCCGCAGCCCACGTTGTCGCCAGCCGCGCAACAGCGTCACCCCATCTTGGTCGGGCAGCATCCAATCGAGCAGGATCACATCGTAGGAGATATCGAGCGCTTGATCCGCCGCCGCATCCGCCGCTGCACACAGGTCGACCGAGTGCCCTTCCTCTTGCAGACCGCGACGCAGCAGCCGCGCCATCCGCTCCTCATCTTCCACGATTAGAATTTTCATGCAGGTGTTCCCAAAGCCGAAGCGGTGCGGAGGGCCGGCGCAAAAAGCCTCGACCCACCACAGGGAGGAGTCCTTACTTATCCTGAATCACCGGGAGTGCGCGGCCTTTGCGTCCAGCCCTCGGAACCGGCGCGGGCGTCGTGGCAAGGAGCCGCTCGGCCAAATTGACGCTGCGATCGACCAGCTCTCGCGAGGCGGCGTGCAGCTCTTCACTGGCCTTTACGTAGTCGATGTTGCGCTCCATGTCTTCGGCGCTCCAGCCCCGCGAGTGAGCGATGTATGGGAACTGGGGAAACTGACAGCCAAGCTCACCGAAGAATCCGAGCATCTGTCCTGCGACGGCCTGCACGTTGTCCTGACCACCCGTAATGATCGCGCCCACCACTTTGTTTTGCAAAAGCACCTTCCCCGCGATCGTGATCTGGTTTTGGATGCAGTTCATGCGCTCGACCATCTTGAAGTACAGACTGCTCGGTGCGCCCCAGCGAATCGGCGTGGACACCAGAAACACGTCCCCCCAGTGGACCAGCGCTTCGTAGACTCGATCGAGCTGGTCATTGGGATCCATCTGGGTGATCGAACACGGCCAGGTGCAGGCGCGGGCAGCCTTGGAATAAAAGCCCTCGCAGTGACGGAAGGACAGCTCACGCAGACGAATCAGTCGCGTCTCGTAACCCAGCTTGTCGGCGTGCTCCATTGCGGTATCGAGCAGCGCATCCGAGGTCGAAAAGCGTGGATGATCCGCTTGCATCGCGGTCGTGGAAATTCCGACCACCCGAACACGACCCGATTCTCGATTCACGGTCCGCGCCAACGGATGCGGCTCGTGCGGTTTTTTGGCACGCTTTTTGTGCGGCTTGCCGTTCACCTCGACCCGACCCTCGCGCACGCGGACGTGATAGGCCGGGACGACATCTTCCTCGAAGCCCCGCTCGCCCTGCCCTTCGACGCGATGGAACTTCCACTGATGCCACGGGCAGACTACATAGTCGCCATCGAGAGCGCCTTTGCCGAGCGGTCCCCCGGCGTGATTGCACGCACCACTGATCGCGCCAAAGACACCATCGCGAAAGCTCAACGCCACACGAGTGCCCCCGACCATGACCTGCTGCACCGGAGTCTTGCTTAGCTCCTCGACCGAACCGACATCGACCCAGTTGTATTCGCCATCCGCCAAGCTCGCTTTCATCCCTGCCTACCTCCGCAAGCAGAATACCCGATCGCGAACGGATGCAGCTTGTCAGCTACTTCGCTGACGCTTCTCCAGCAGCATCGATGTGGACGTGGCACTGCCGAACTCCGTCAATCTGGAGCACACGATTGCGAACTTCCAGCTCCAATCGATGCGCCTCTTCAATCGGAGTCCCACGCGGAATCGTGATGTGCAGCTCGCAACGCACCATGCCATGTCCATAGCGTTCGGCGCGAAGATCGTGTGCATCGATGACGCCATCGGCTGCGGCTGCCACCTGCGCAATCTTGGCCAGAACCTCTGGACCGGGCGAGCGACCCACCACCATGTCGAAGTTTTCGCGAAACAGACCGATGCCATTCCAAGCAATCACAGTCGCCACAAGCGCCGTCGCTGCGGGATCGGCTAGAGGATACCCCCAGCGCGTCAGGAGGGTTCCCACAAGCGCCGCCACCAGCGACAACTCATCGTTCAGGAGTTCCAAGAACTGCGCCTTGGCAGCGGCTCCGCTCGGCTTGTGAAAGATCATCTGGATGAGTGGCAGTGCGGCGATCAGCATCGAGCCGACCAGGACTCCGATCGCCAGATCGAAACGCTGCGGAGGCGTGTAGGAATGCCCGAATCCTAAAAGACGCGGAATAGATTCCTCATATAGTCGGATGCTCGTAAACGAGACAAACAGAGTCGCCGCAACCAGGGCTGCCACACTCTGTCCACGCTCATGTCCGAACATATGTTCCTCATCGGGAGCATCGCTAGACCAGCGCACCGCGAGTAGCAGGAAGCCGACCACGATCACATCGCTCAGCGTATGCATCGCTTCGGCGAGCAGCGCCATCACCGAGGTCGCAAAATACACCCCTAGCTTGGCCACAAACATCACCGCGTACAGGATCGCAGAGAGCCGCAGCCCGCGCAGATCCCGACGATTCAGTTCTTCCTTGCTCGGACTTGGGGGGGGATTGGAATGAGTGCGTTCGGACACGATGGGAACTTCCTGGCTGGATCACCCGCTGTGGCCGGATGATACACGGAATCGTGGGGACGATCGCCGGTCTCAGGGTGCGCATGACCTGGAAAAATCACATTTTGGAGCGATTTCATTCGGATACTCGTGCGAGTGATATCGTAACATCTCAATGTCAGATTCGTTTATTCGTTAATAAGCAAGAGATTAGCCGTGTTTCGGTGGTTCATCCACGGTCCTCACGAACCATCATCACAGCAAGGCAACTGATCGGCCAGCGACGCATCGAGGGCTCAACGCACCAGGGCACGGTCGGGCAAATTCAGGTACAAGCCTATCGCTTGATCGAATATTGCATTTACGGATACAATACAAACCGTCTTTAAAATTGCCCAAATTGGAGGAAGAACGTGAAGGGAATTCTAACTGATAACGTGGAAGCAGATTCGGACTGTATCGTCACTGCGGTATTTCTCGGTCTCGCTTTGCAGTCGGGAAAGGGCCTCCAGATCAGCGTCGACCCAACCGAAGCAAAGGACAAGCTGCCGGCTCTCGAAAAGACCATGGCGAAGGTGAACACCGCGCTCAAGTCGCTCAACCCGAAGCACACCGATGTGAAGTCGATCAAGGCACCGGATCACACGCCCGGAAAATACATCACTGGTGGACTCAAGACCGTCATCAATACGGATACGTTTTTGGACTTTACCGAGGGTGGCATGCTGAAGAAGCAGTACACCGGGCCAGGCGCTTACACGGGCATGGTTCTCCTTGATAACAAGATCAAGTATTGGGGCTCCACGTTCGAGTACCAGGTCAAGGGGCGCAAGCACGGCACGGCGCTTCCAGTTAAGGACGCCGCGATGCACCGCGAGGCCAAGGGCGCTGGTACCTGCGGGTACGTCCACGGCATGATCCAGGCGATGTACGTGGCAGCGCACTACAACTCCATCGCCAAGGCAAAAGTCATCGAGCTCGCCGTTGGCAAGACGATTAAGCTGGCCTCGTGCTTCGGTTGCACCACGTTCATGATTGCGAACCTCCGCCAGCCAAGCCACATCCACCTCGGTCGGGCCGAGTCCTGGGCACCGGCAGACCCCGGCAACGCCTTTGCCATGGAACAGCTCACGGGTGACCGCTGCGACACGGACTTGAAGGCCAAGCCGGACGAGATGAAAAAAGACGTCGAGCGGATGAACAAGCAGTGGCGAGAGCAAGTCTCGAGCTGGCTCAGCAAAGGCGCTGAGCTCGACGTGAAGTTCATCAATGAAACCCACAAAGCGTCGTGGGAAAAGCTCCAGAAGAAATACAAAGGGAAGCCGATGCCCGTCGGGGCGGATGACTTCCTAGACGCTCTCGGTGCCTACCACACCCACGATGCGACCCGCATCGACAACACCCTGATTGCTGGGTAGCAGTAGTCCGCAACGCCCGCGCCTCGCAATTCCTGACCATCGTCGGCGAGCGGGCGACCTCCCCCGGTGCTGTTGGATCGCCGTCTTAACGGGGATTTAGCACTAGAATCTCAGCTCTGCGCCATTCATTTGCCTTCGAAACCCAATGATTGGTAACGATTGCACAATGATTGATGATTTTGCGAAGGGTGTCTAACTTCCCTATTCATTTTTTAATCAATAGAGACAGAACTATTCGCTATGAATAGAGCCTGTTACCTATGAAGACCTGGAATGATTCCGAGTTACCGGCAATGAGAAGCCAATGGGTAGGTAATTTGACATCATCCTGCCAAGCCGAGACAAAACTCGCTTTGTCTGATTGAACATGGCTATCCGTTCGAACCGACTACGGTTTTGCGGGCTTGGCGGGCGGTCTTGTGAAGAAGCAAGCTGGAGTCGAAGCTTAGGGCTTCGTCACAGGCTCGGAGGGAGGCTCAGCGGGATTCACCGGTGCAGGCGTCGTCGACGTCGAGGGAGACGTGGCCACGGGAGCCGTCGCCGTGGCAGAGGTCGCTCCATCGCGCAGTCGCTTGTTGGTCGTATCAATCATCGTGGCATACACCTGCGCGATCTTATGCAGTCCTTCGCTTCCCCCTGCGATGAGTCCGCCCGTCAGCAGTACGTCCACGAAGTGAAACAAAAACTTCTGGAACGGTTCGATCACTGTCCCGTCGGCTGGTTGGAGCTGTACGAGTCCTGCCAGGCAGCGCACACCCGCCAGGCTGATCAGGAGCCCGGCCACAAAGCTTGCCCACAGCGCCCGTTTCTGAGTACCCAGCTTGTAGTGAAGCCGTCGCACAGTGAACCAGTGTTGCTTGCTGCGCAGTGCTTCCGCAGCCGCTGGCGCGAGCCCCGGCTCTAGGAGCTGCTGGCCAATTCGCTCCAGCTCGGCTTCGTAGTGGACCAGGTTTGGGTTGCGCCACACGCCGACAAAGACCTCCAGCGCACGCTCCATGAACAGCGAAATCATCACTGCCACCGCCAAGAAGGACGTGGCATGGGTAATCGCATCGGAGTCGAGCCGCAGCGCCCTCGGTTCTAGCTTGAACAGCACAATCGCCATCACCGCCACGACGGCCAGCGGAATTCCGATCGACCAACGGCTATAGCGGGCGTCCTCCGCCTCTTCCAATTCCACGGCCTGGTCTTCCTTACGCACCCCATCTGGACCGCGTTTTGAGCGCTCAGAACTTGGGACAGACTCGGGTGGAACCGACCCTCGGTTTCCTTTTTCGTCCATGAACATTCACTCCTCGAAACCGACAGGTTAGCAAGCTTCTCCGACTTTGTGATCAGTCTTACGCCGCGACCCAGCTTCAGGAGTTGACAGCTTCACCGCCCGTCTTTGTATAGTGCGGCGCGTTTGTTCACACCCGTTATTAAAGGAGACTGTCATGAAGCGATTCCTTGCAATGGCTCTAGTGGTTGGCGCTGCGTTCGGCTGTGCATCATCGGCCAAGCCCGATGCCGCAGGTGGTCCAGCGAAGCTCAGTGAAGTCGAAGAAAAAGTCCTCACGCAAGCGGCCTTTGAGCTGCAGTGCGACCGCGCCCAGCTTCAGCTCACCAAGCTGTCCAACGATGGCGACATGATGGGCGTCAAGAATGACACCTTCGGAGTGCGTGGCTGTAACAAGCAAGCGACCTACAAGACCTCGTGTGGCTGGGGTCAGTGCAACGTCTTCAACATGGCCCAGGTGCAGGGAACCACTCCGCAGCGGATGTAGTGGACAGCGCGCCTTGTGAAAAGTCACCGATGACGAAGGCGCTTCCAGAAAATCAGCTCGGTGATCTCGGGTCGCACGTAGTCGGGCAGTCGTCCGATCTCGCGGTAGCCGTGGCGATCGTAAAAGCGATGCGCTGCATCATTGAAGTGTGAAGCCAAAAGGAACAGATCGCGACTGTGCGCTGCGACGGTTTGTTCGACCTGTGTGAGCAGCAAGCTACCGACTCCCCTGCCCTGCTGCGAATCCGCCACCGCGATGAGCTTCAAGTACCCCCCAAAGCTACCGAACATTCCACTGTGCGAAAAGCGCGCCACTCCACAGATGGCCATCGACTCGGCACCTGTGTCGACCGCGATAAGGAGTGTCTCGCTTTCGCGGTCGGAATCGGCCAGCATACACAGCTCGTCGCCCAGTCGCGACGGATCCGCCCCATAGCGAGACAAGAGCGGTCCGTGCGCCAGCTCGTGCGCCAGCTCCCGCAGGCCCGTCCGATCCCCGGCTTGGGCCGGACGAACCATCATCGCCAGTGGGCTGGGCTGTTTCACTTTCGTACGCTCCACGGACGTACTTTGATCGCGGTCGGCTCGGTCGGACAGTAATACTCGCAGATTCCGCAACCCGTACAGGTATCGTGAACCTGGGGCCGACCCTTGTCATCCAGCCGCAGCGCGCCCTGAATCGGGCAGCGGTCCAAACACACCGAACACTTGTCTCCGCGATAGGGCAGACAACGCGTCGCGTCAATGACCGCAATCCCCATCTGCACTTCGGTCGCTCGCCGCACCGGAGTGAGCGCACCGCTCGGACAAACGGTCGAGCACAGCAGCCCCTCACACAGCACGCACGGCGCATCCCGGGCCACGATGTGCGGAGTGCCGTGCGCGTCGCCATACTCCGCAGACAGCGGCCTTATCGCTTGACGCGGACAGATCGCCTCACAGCGCCCGCAGCGCATGCAGGTGTCGGCCAGCTTGAGCTCGGTGGTTGCCCCCGGTGGACGCAGGGGTGGCGGTGGACCTTTGGGACGAATCGCAGAGTCCACCGAACGACGAAATATCGAAAACAGCTCGCGACGAGACAGCTTGTCGGCCATGACCTATCGCGTCATCAATGCATCTTCTTGCGCCGCATGCAAGGGCACCTCACGGTGCCGCACACAAGACCATAAAAAAACCGACCACCGCGACTACTTCCTCTCGCGGTGCTTCCTTGTTACTGTCCGCCCTTTCCCTGTTCGCACTTTTAAGGAGCAAGCATCATGAGCCACCACCACCATGGCCCCGTATCAACGGGCACAGACGGCAAGAAGCACCTCACGGTCCTTAGCAACATGGACTCGGCGACCGTTCGCAAGCTGCACCGCGAGTACATCATGCCGTCTACGTTCCACTACTATGCGGAGTCGCTCGTGCTCCAAAAAGGTGAGGGGATGTTTGTGACCGATGCCGAAGGAGTCCAGTACCTCGACTTCTTCGGTGGGATTCTGACTGTGAGCCTGGGCCACTGCCATCCAGAGGTGGTCGCAGCAGTCCGTGAGCAGCTTGGCCTCCTTGGGCATACCTCCACGCTGTATCAAAATGAGTGGATCGTCCGGCTGGCTCAGCAGCTTGCGCAGCTTGCCCCCGGAAAGCTTCAGCAGTCGTTCTTCACCAACTCTGGTAGCGAAGCCGATGAGACGGCGATCCTGCTCGCCAAGCTGTACACCGGACGCCAAGAGATCATTGCGCTCCGCCACAGCTATTCCGGTCGCGGAATGTACGCCATCAGCGCCATGGGGCACTCTTCTTGGCGACCGATTGCGCCGGTGATGCCCGGCATCAGCCTGATGCCCGCACCGTACTGTTACCGCTGTCCGTTCGGCCTTTCCTATCCATCCTGCGACGTCCGCTGCGCGGATGACGTCAAGGAGGTGCTGGCGACAACCACCACCGGACATCCCGCTGCGTTTATCGCTGAGCCGATCTTGGGCGTCGGTGGATTTATCACCCCGCCAAAGGAGTACTTCCAGAAGGTTCTGGAGCCGATCCGCAAGGCTGGAGCACTGTTCATCTGCGATGAAGTCCAGACCGGCTTTGGTCGCACCGGAACGTACTGGAATGGCATCGAGCACTGGGGAGTCCAGCCTGACATCATGACCTACGCCAAGGGAATTGCTTCGGGAATGCCGATGGGGGCCACCATCACCACGCCCGAGATTGCCGCAGCGTTTAAGGGACTGACCATTTCAACCTATGGTGGCAATCCCGTGTCGTCGGTGGCCGCGCTGGCCACGATTCATGTCATGGACCGTGAGAACATTCCGGAGCGCGCTGCTCGACTCGGCAACAGACTGCGCCAAGGACTCCTGGCTCTTCAGGAAAAATACCCGATCATCGGCGATGTCCGGGGTATGGGCCTGATGCAGGGCATTGAACTGGTCGAGGATCGCAAGACCAAGGAACCCGCCCCCAAACGCGCCAACCACATCATCGAAACGCTCCGCAAGCGCCGCTTCCTGATTGGCAAGGGAGGACTCTACGGCAACACCCTGCGCATCGCGCCGCCCATGCTGGTCAGTGAGTCCCAGATCGATGAAGCAATTGCGCATCTCGACGTAGGACTTCACGAAGCCTCCACTTCCTAGTGACCGCTCCACCTCCTTAGGAGGTAGTAGGGGAGACGCAAGATGGCCGAGATCCACCACTCCGATGGGCGTATCGAATTAGACGAGGAAAACCTCCAAGTCTTGACCGATAGCCCCCTATACAATCCCGACCTAGCACCGGTTCCGATCACCGAGCGCAAGTGGACCACCTATAACTATGCCGCGCTGTGGATCTCGATGGCGCACTGTATTCCTACGTACATGCTGGCGTCGGGACTCATCGACTCCGGGATGTCGTGGGGACAGGCACTGTTTACGATCTTGCTTGGCAACATGATCGTGCTGGTTCCGATTCTGCTCAACAGCCATCCCGGCACCCGCTATGGCATTCCCTTCCCAGTGCTGCTGCGCGCAAGCTACGGTTCCTATGGCGCCAACCTGCCCGCGCTGATGCGAGCGCTGGTCGCCTGCGGCTGGTTTGGCATCAACGCCTGGATTGGCGGATCGGTGCTGCATACCTTCTTTGGATCGGTGTTCCATGGCTGGCCGCACCTGCTTGGGAGTGCGCCGATCGGTGGCTACTTGCCGACGCAGTGGCTGGCGTTCCTGCTGTTCTGGGGACTGAACATCTTTGTCATCTTCCGCGGCATGGAACTGGTGCGAAAGCTTGAAAACTTCGCGGCGCCGTTTGTGCTGGTGATGGCCGGAGTGCTGCTCATTTGGGCGGTGAAGAAGGCCAACGGATTCGGGCCCATCATCGATCGCCCGGCGACTCTGTCCGATGCGCAGTTCTGGAAGGTATTCCCGATTGCGCTCACCGGAATGGTTGGATTCTGGGCCACGCTGTCGCTCAACATGCCGGACTTTACGCGCTACGGAAAATCGCAGCGCGCCCAGATGATCGGTCAGGCGGTGGCGCTGCCCACGACGATGTTTGGCTTTTCGGCGATGGCGGTGATCATCACTTCGGCCACCTCGGTGGTGTTTGGCAAAGCCATCTGGAAGCCTGAACTACTCATTGCGGAGCTCAAAGATCCGGTGTGGGTCGGACTCTCTGCGCTGACGCTGGTGATCGCTACGCTCGCCGTCAACATCGCCGCCAACGTCGTCTCTCCCGCCAACGACTTTGCCAATGCATGGCCCAAGCACATCAACTTTCGGCGCGGTGCTCTCATCACCGGCATCGTTGGCATCCTGTTTATGCCGTGGAAACTTACCGAGGATTCCCACGCCTATCTCGTCGGCTGGCTGGTGCTGTATTCCGGCGGGCTCGGGGCCATTGCCGCCATCATGGTCGTCGACTACTGGGTGATTCGGAAGAGGAACCTCAAGCTCTACGACTTGTACATTCCCGATGGCAGCTATCGTTACAGTCACGGCTGGAATCCAGCGGCGGTCGCAGCAACCGTCGTCGGCTGTGGGCTCGCCTGGGGAGGACTCCTGTTCCCGGCGCTCAAGGGACTGTACGACTTTGCCTGGTTCGTCGGGTTTGCTGGGGCTGGACTGGTCTATTATCTGGCGATGCGTCGCAAGTAATCTCTCTGCGGAAGAGGCTAGCGAAGCACAGGACAGCCGTGGTATAGGCTGCCCTGTATTTTTTGACTGCGTAGCTCAGTTGGATAGAGCAACTGTTTCCTAAACAGTAGGTCGCGCGTTCGAATCGCGCCGCGGTCACCGAGGGAGCGCTTTGATTTTCGGGCCATGGACCGGCAGCGGTTGGTACACTGGTTCCGTTCTTGCTGCCCATCAAACGGCTCGTCAGCCTGGGTCAGCCACCGAGGGGAAACGCCGTGAACATCCTGCGCTGTGAACACTGTGCCAGCACCGATTTGACACGACTGTCCGACGGGGAGTATCGCTGCAATCATTGCAAGTCGAGCCTTCATCTGGCCGCGCCGATCGCCTCGCCGCCCAAACCGACCGGCTATCGCCCAAACACCGGCCTTCGTCCCCGTCCGCCGCTCAACCTGGGACAGAAGGTGCTCGTGACACTGCTGATGGTGGCTGCGGTCATCGGGATCGCCGCCCTGCGGGTCAAGCGAGACGAACGTCGTCGGGACGAGCTGCGCCGCCGCATGATTCAGCGCGATGTGGCGGCCAGCCTCAATCGCCGGTTCGGCATCACCAATGGCACGGGCAGCACCCCAGCCCCGATTGCCAAACCACCAGAGGAATATGGTGCCGCAGCGATCGAAGCCCCCAAGGCGCTCCGTGCCGAGTTTGCCAATGCGGTGGCGCTCCCCGATCGCATCGGCAACCTGTACCTGGTCGGTCTCGTCAAGAACACCGGCGAGGCACCGATTGATCATCCCCGCGTCGAAGCCACTCTGTGGGACGCTTCGCATCGCAAGCTGGCCGTGGGTTTCGGATTTTCCGCGATTCCGAATCTGCTTCCCAAAGAAGAGTTTCCCGTCAAAATTCTCATCCAGCACGCCCCCAAGTACGACTCGATTACGTATCAAATTGTACCGAAAGCGATGTCGTACGGAACCCCACAGCGATTCCAGCTCTCCGTTGAGTCACCCAAGCTTGGACCTGGACAGTTCGGCGGCTATCGACTCTCCGGCATGATCCGCAACACGGACAAGGTCTCTGTTCAGCACGGACGGATCGTCGCTCTCCTGCTTGGAGAAGATCGCAGCATTGTCGGCATGCATGAAGCCTTTGCGGGACAGCAGATGCTCCCCGCTGGAGATGAGTGCCCGTTTGACGTTCAGATCTCGACCGTTTCAGGGACTCCCAAGAGCTTCCGACTCTACACGACGGCGATGCCCGCTCGCCCCTAGTTGACTCCCGAACGGACTCTGTTAGACGACTCTCTCTGTCGCTACAGCCGACGCTATCTTCTCACCGAGCCGCGTGAGTCCTATGCCTTGCCGAGCGCGGGCATGCACCTGTTGATAGTCCGCAAAGGTGGTTCCAAAAGCACGGTCGAGCAGCACGGTAAACAGTCCGTAGTGGCCACCGTAGCGAGCGTGGTGCATCGCATGAAAGGTTGCGGTGAAAAAGACTCGCCCGAGCGGCGAGCGCACAAACCACTCCGGCATCCACTCCACGTTGCTGTGCCCATAGACGTTGAACGTATAGTTAAAAAGGATAAACAGCGCCCCTCCTGCTTGGGTAATCGGCAGAAAGAACGATCCCAGCAGCAGCAATCCGAGCGCTCCTCCGATCAGAATCAATCGTTCCACGATCGAAAAGGAAAGCGAAGTCAACGGCTCGGTGACATGCGCCACGTGATGTTGGGCATGCAAAAAGTAGAGCGTGGGATGGTGGAGCAAGCGATGGGTCACATAGAACCAGACCTCGTACATCACGGCCATCCAGACAAACGTGATAAGGACGCTCGAGAGGCTGGCTGGCACCATCCGGTGCAGAAACAAGATCCGGAATCCGACGATGAGCACGGTGTCTAGTAACACCACCATCAGCGCGGGCAGAATCTCACGGCGGAGCTGATTCTGTCCGAACGGCAGTCGGTAAATACGAAACCGCTTGGCTGCGGGCAAGAGCAACAGTGCAAAGCCAACGAGGACGATCGTCAGCTTAAACAGACCGGAACGGACCAGGATGCGAACGGCTTCACTGAGTGGCGAGTCCACGTGATCATAAAACAGCGGCATACTCAGATTCTGACCCAGGTTGGCTGAGCCGGGAATGGCCAATCTTGGACACCACCGGCCCATAAACGGACCTACCGCATTCCGCCGCACCTCCGCGCCGCTCTTGGGTGACGGATCCGAGCCTGGACTGCGCTCAGGGCATCTTCACAGCGCAGCGACTGGCGGTACAGGTTGCTTGGGCGCTTTGACAGGGGCCGCAGACGCGGTCACCCCCGCAGCTGATCCGAGCCCGCGCATCATCATAGCGAGCCTGCTCGCTACGACTGATTGCACCGTAGTCACAGCGGCAACTACAGAGATCCCCGATCAGCACTGCCACGCAGTCCGCATCGACCACGCAACTCTGCTGATAACTATCCAGAAGAATAGTCGTCGAAGTGGTGGTGCTACCTCCGCAGGCGGTCACCAGCAGCACCGCCGCAGAGAAGGACAATAGAGCGCTACATCGTAAGATCTGGTTCATGATTTCTCACCGTATCATCGCGCCCGATGAAATGAGCCACGCCAGCAGGACCGAATCGTAACAGCCAGCCCTGTGACAAACAATTGACCATCAGCAAGCAGCGTCCAGCAGACCCTCGCGCAGACCGATCTCACACACGACCGGCAACACCGCGTCAAAGGCGGGACCATTACAGCACAGGATTCCCCGTCGCGTCCGGAGTTCACTTGTGCCATAGCGAAATGGCTGGCCACTCAGATCGGTGAAGCGTCCGCCTGCAGCCCGCAAAATGGCCTCGGGACCGCATGCATCCCACAGACTTGCTTTGTCCGACACATGTACATACAAATCGGCACGCTGCTCGATTATTTGACCTACCTTCAAACCGACGGAACCACTCACGGCTTCTTGGGTAATCCCGAGCTTTTGCATCAGCTCTGTTGTGCTCTTTGGACGATGAGAGCGTGAGACCACCAAGCGAAGGTCACGCGTAGAAGAACAGTCGCTTACGCGCAGTGACTGGATCTGACCGCCCTGCGCAAGCTGCGCGCCCTGACCAACGATTCCGCTGTACAGTTTGTCCACGCTCGGCTGATACACCACCCCGAGCTGCGCGCCCCCATCCACCGCTAGTCCGATCATCACCGAAAACTCGCCGTTCTTGGCAATGAACTCTTTGGTACCGTCGAGCGGATCAACGTACCAGATGCGCCGTTTGGTCAGCGCCGCGCCATTGTCTTCGCTCTCTTCGGCCACGATTCCATCCAGTGGAAACGCCGCACGCAGTCGCCGAACGATCAGTGCATTGGCCTGCCGGTCGGCCTCCGTCACGGGATCGCTTGTACCCTGACCCTTATAGTCGACGCCAAAGTCTGTCGCGTAGATTCGCAACAAAATCCGTCCCGCTTCACGGGCGATCACGGATGCGGTCTGTAGCTCCTCTTCGAACATCCTAGGTTCCCTTTCTCACAACAGCGTCACCGGCAGCCATGCTAGATACTCTGTACACAGACGATTTGAATCGATTCAGAATCCAGCCGATTCGGAGACTTCATGAGACTCACGCATCTTCAAAAGCTCGAAGCAGAGAGCATACACATCCTTCGCGAGGTTGTCGCGGAGTGTGAGCATCCGGTGATGCTCTATTCCATCGGGAAGGACAGCGCGGTGATGCTGCACCTGGCCAAAAAGGCCTTTTTCCCGAGCAAGCTACCGTTCCCGCTGCTGCACGTCGACACCACCTGGAAGTTCCGCGACATGATTGCGTTTCGCGATCAGGTGGTGGCGCAGGACGGACTCAAGCTGATTGTCTATGTGAACCAGGAAGGAATCGCCTCCGGAGTCGGTCCGTTTACTCATGGCTCTGCGGTTCACACCGATGTTATGAAGACACAGGCGCTCCGGCAAGCGCTGGATCTGTACGGGTTTGATGCGGCCCTTGGCGGAGCACGTCGCGATGAAGAGAAGTCTCGTGCCAAGGAGCGAATCTTTTCCTTTCGTTCGGCAGAGCATCGCTGGGATCCCAAGCAGCAGCGCCCCGAGCTGTGGCGACTTTACAACACCCGCAAGCACAAAAAGGAAAGCATCCGGGTCTTCCCACTGTCAAACTGGACCGAGCTAGATGTCTGGCAGTACATCTATCTGGAACAGATTCCGATTGTGCCGCTGTACTATTCAGCGGTGCGTAAGGTGGTCGAGCGCGATGGCCTGCTCATCATGGTGGACGACGAGCGGATGCCACTTCGACCCGGAGAGATACCGATGGAAAAGAAGGTCCGTTTCCGCACACTCGGCTGCTATCCGCTGACCGGCGCGATCGAAAGTGATGCTGATACGCTGCCAGCGATCATCCAAGAGATGCTGCTGACCACCACCTCCGAACGACAAGGGCGCGCCATTGATCACGATCAATCAGCGTCCATGGAAAAAAAGAAGCAGGAGGGATACTTCTAATGTCCCACAAGTCTTCCCTCATTGCCGACAACATCGAAGCGTACTTGACCGCCCACCAGCACAAGGGACTGTTACGCTTTATGACCTGTGGCAGCGTCGATGACGGCAAGAGCTCTCTTATCGGTCGGCTGCTATACGAATCGAAGCTCATCTTTTCGGATCAACTGGCAGCGCTCGAAGCGGAGTCACGCAAGCGAAACGTCGCCCCAGGCGAACTGGATCTGTCTCTACTGGTCGATGGCTTGGCAGCGGAACGCGAGCAGGGAATCACGATTGACGTTGCCTATCGATTCTTTTCGACCGATCTACGCAAGTTTATTGTGGCCGATACACCGGGGCATGAGCAGTACACGCGCAACATGGTGACGGCTGCCTCGAATTCCGAGCTGGCGATTCTGCTGATTGATGCACGAAAAGGAGTCCTGACCCAGACTCGTCGTCACAGCTATCTGGTGTCTCTGCTCGGTATTCGCAAGGTAGTGCTCGCGGTCAACAAGATGGATGCGGTCGGCTTTTCTGCCGAGATATTCCAGTCGATCGTGAAAGACTACCTCGCCTTTGCGGAGCAGATAGGTCTCACCGATGTGCTGCCGATTCCGATCTCGGCGCTCAAGGGAGACAACGTCATCGAAAGGAGTCCGAACACTCCCTACTATCTGGGTCCGTCCCTCTTGGAATACCTAGAGACGGTGGATGTGCAGGAGTCTCTGTCCGCTCTGCCCTTTCGAATGCCGGTGCAGTGGGTTAGCAGGCCCAATCAGGACTTTCGGGGGTTCTGTGGATACATCGCCAGCGGCAGCCTTTCGCGTGGAGACAGAGTCCGGGTGATGCCCAAGGGAATCATCGGTCAAGTCAAAGGAATCGTCACCTTTGACGGAGAACTAGAACAGGCGATGGCGGGACAGTCCGTGACGGTGACCCTGACCGAAGAGCTCGATGTGAGCCGGGGCGATATGATGGTCGCCGCAGACTCACCGCCCTGCACTGCCGATCAGATTCAAGCGGCACTCATTTGGATGCACGAGGAACCGCTACTGCCCGGACGCCCCTATCTGTGTAAGATCGGGACGCAGACTGTGACCGCGAGCATCACGCAGCTTAAGTACAAGGTACAGGTCAACACGCTTGAGCACTTGGCGGCGCGCACGCTGGCTCTGAACGAAATCGGAGTCTGCAACCTGGGATTCGATCGTGCGGTGGCGTTCGATTCCTACAAAGACAATCGCGAGACCGGCGGCTTCATCCTGATCGATCGGATGACCAACAACACCGTTGGTGCCGGATTGATTCACCACCCACTCCGGCGCTCGGATAACATTCACTGGCAAGCGCTGGATGTAAGCAAGGCTTCGCGGGCCGCTCACAAAGGACAATCGCCACGTGTACTGTGGTTTACCGGGCTGCCGGGAGCGGGCAAGTCTACGATCGCAAACCTCGTCGAAAAACGGCTGCATTCACTGGGTCGACATACCTATCTACTGGATGGTGACAATGTCCGGCATGGTCTAAACAAAGACCTGGGATTTACGGACGCGGATCGAGTAGAGAACATCCGTCGCATCGCAGAGGTGTCGCGGCTGATGGTGGATGCAGGTCTGGTCGTGCTCGTGGCCTTTATCTCTCCGTTTTGTGCAGAGCGAGCAATGGCGCGCCAACTGTTCGATCATGGCGAATTCCTAGAGATCTTTATCGACACTCCGTTGGCTGAAGCGGAGCGACGAGACCCCAAAGGTCTGTACAAAAAGGCACGCGCCAATCAGCTGAAAAACCTGACCGGGATTGACTCGCCGTATGAGCGACCGGAATCGCCGGATCTGCGCATCGACACCACGGTAAGCTCGGCCGAGGAAGCCGCAGAGCAGGTGGTGTCCTTCCTCGAACAGCTCGAATCGCAGGCCCATCGCAACCCGAGCGAAAACGGAACCTCGTGAAGCCAACCAGGAGGCCTCGCCTGCACTGCTCTAGGCGAGCAGTAGCGAATCTTCTCGTCAGTTCAAGCCCTTAGCCAAACCCGCCGCCCGCTGCCTCATCGAGCGGGCACTTTGAGGCGCTGTTTTGCTATGATGTCGCTGTGGTCAGCGTAGAAAAGCCGCTCGGCTCTGCTCTCGGGGTGGCAAGTGGTCTACTCAAAGGACGCTATCGGGTAGGTACCATGCTGGGAGAAGGTGCCATGGGCGTCGTCTACCGAGGCATTGATGAACAGAGCAGCACCCCCATTGCCATCAAGACACTCCAGCCAACCGCTTTTCATTCCCCCAAGGCGCACGAACGATTTCAACGGGAAGCCAGCCTAGCCAACAAACTTCATCATCCAGGAATCGCACGGACTCTCGACTTCGGAGTTGAAGGAGAGACGCCATTCCTGATCATGGAACTGGTCGAAGGAATCGAGCTGGCAGAGATCATCGAACAGGAAGCACCACTGCCTCCGGCCCGAGCACTCGATATCGCCATCCAGCTCACTGAAGCCCTCGCAGAAGCCCATCATCACAATCTCATTCATCGAGACATCAAGCCGGCCAATGTGATGACCGTCGAGAAACTGGATGAAGGCTCCCGTTCCCGAGAGAGATGTCCCGGGAAGTGAGGTCGGCTCAACCACCGCTGCCGCAGAGAAGCATCAGCTCGAACGACTCAACTTACCAACCGGATCCAACGCGGTTCCGGTGCTTGGCGCGAACCAAATGGCCCAGGTCAGCCGCTGGTCCTCAGCGGTGCAGTCTTTTGATCTGCGACCCATTGCCCAAGCGACTGACGGAATCTAAGAAAAGCGGAGACGGACCAGCCCTGCGTGAGATAGCGGATGCCATACTTCCTCACTGGCTCCCCGAATTCTGAGCAGAGACACAACAACGTCAGAACAGTACTCCCACGATCGCTTGAATCGGAGTATGATGAGAATCTGTGCAAAGACTGCTGGCCATCTGCTGCCTGCTCCTTGTAGCCACGCTGAGCTGCACACGAGATCTGCATGGTGCTCAACATCTCGTCGCGCCAGACCATGCGGCCCAGTTCAACATCGCTCCTTATCCTGGTCAATGGGAGTTTCGCTACGGTGAGTCACCCCTTAACGCCGATGGGAGCTTCCAGTTTATCGAACCCGCTCACAGCGATGGTGGCTGGCAACCGATCAAGAGTCCCTATCTGCCGCCTGGTCGTGGAACAGCGCGATATCTGTGGCTACGAACTCGCCTCACCGGTCCACCTTTGGCTGAGCCAACCTTGTACTTTCAATCTGTCAGCCAGAGCTTTCAGGCATTCATAGATGGCCAACTGATCGCTGAATTTGGAGCCATGCAGGGAGCGCACGCGCTTCGATTCCCGGGCGAGCCGCGCATTTATCTTCCCCTCCAACGAGCCAGCGCGACCGAGCAGAGTCTCCCCAGTCCGATGAACTATGTGGGCCGCACGTTGGTGCTGCGAATCTTCTCTCCCCATCGCTACATCGGCGTGTTCGGAGACGTTCTCATCGGGGCGCATTCCAGTCTCATCACCCACCAAGTTCAGCGCAGCGCTTCCGCATTTGTCGTGGGAGTGCTCATGATCGGAATCGGCCTGCTCGGGCTGCTGCTGTTCACGTTACGCTTTTCCGATCGCGTCTACCTCTATTACGACTGCTTTGCCATTGCCGCAGGAACCCACATTCTGGCGCGCTCTGCGCTGCGGGAGATCCTCTTTTATGATCCGGCTCTGTGGGGACTCCTAGAGTTCTTTAGTCTGCCGCTACTGGCGATCTTTCTTTGTACGTTCGTCTGGAAGACCGTGGGTCGTGGTCCGTGGGGAATCATGCCACGGCTGACGATGCTGTTTCTTCTGTTCCTGCTGCTCTCTGCTGGGCTGGTCGTGAGTGGGAAACAGAATCTTTGGGACATTCTGTTGCCGCTACAGATCCTACTGATGGTTGGAATCGTCGGCCTGGTGACCACGCTGCTGCTGGCGGCACAACGAGGAGACACCGGAGCCCGCATCCTTACCGTTGGTTTCGTGTTCTGCGTCGGATCGGCAGTGTCCGACATCCTGGTCTCGATGAACTTGATCTCGGGCAATCACTACATCATCAACCACTTCGGATCGGTAGGTCTGGTGGTATCGCTCGGCGCGGTCCTGGGGCGCCGAATCGTCGTCATGGCACTCGTGACGGACCGTGCAAAGCGGCTGGAAACAGAGTCCGCGCTCCAGGCCCAGAGACTTGCGGAACAGAGTCGGCTGCTGACGGCGGCAGGTCGGATGGCCAAAGGAGACCTCGTTTCGCAGATTACTGTACCGAATGGGAGCGAGTTGTCGCCACTGGCCACCGCGCTTGATTCGATGCGTCAAGATCTGCAACAGAAGCTTCAACAACTGGAGCAGAGCAACGTCGAAATTCGTGGGCTCAACGATGAACTACGGAGACAGATCGAACAGCGCTCCCAACGACTCATGGAAGCAGTGGCCCAGGGCTTTGGGAATGGGACGGGACCAGGACAGCCCGCAATGGTGGTTCCCGGTCAGCGTCTTGGAGAGCACTACCAAGTCTTGGCCACGATCGGACGAGGAGCAATGGGTGCTGTATTTGAAGTCGAGCGAGTGCGCGATCATCGTCGGTTTGCCGCCAAAATATTGACCGAGGCTCGCAAAAAGACAGCTCTGCTCCGGTTTGCTCGCGAAGCCCAGATCCTGTGCCGATTGGATCATCCCAACCTGATCTCGATTGTCGACATTGATGTGACCCAAGATGGCATCGTGTTCTTGGTCATGGAGCTGGTTCGGGGCTCTGTGCTCAGACTCCGAGAGGACCGCTACCGCGAGCTTCACTTCGCCACAAATGTCCTTCGTCAAATCACCGCGGGCCTCGAAGCCATCCATCGCAGCGGAATTGTTCATAGAGACCTAAAGCCCGCCAACGTGCTGATCACTGAGGAAGCGTCTGGGATGGTGCGGGTGAAGCTGGCTGACTTCGGCATCTCGATATTGTCTGAATTGGCCGAATCTTCTCAGCCGGAACCAGAAGGAGCATCCGCGCCGGTCGAGCCAACGGATTCGACCGATTCCTTATCTGCTACCTTGGGTCGGAATCAAACTCCCAACGGTGCCCATGCACAGCTTACGGCCACGGGGGTACTGGTTGGTACTCCGATGTACATGGCACCCGAGCTGGCCGATGGTTCTCGCCACGCACGTCCCTCTTCCGATCTCTTCTCGCTAGGGATCATCGCTTACGAGATGCTGACCGGTGAGATGCCATTCTCATCGCCACTGGTGTGGGCCAAGACTCCAAGCGAGGTACGATTGGCTGTGCCATTCCGAGACCGTCAGCTCGCGCTGCCTGCCTCTCTGATTGCGATGCTCGACCGCTGTCTACATCCAGATCCCTTGATCCGTCCGACTGCAGCAGAACTCCATGAAGCCTTGGCCTCAGTCCAGATCGGGTAGCGATGACAAAGGCCTGGACATGGGACTTACGCGGGCTCTGCATGTGGTGCTCCCATTTCATCAACGTGAGTATCCACAGACCATTGCAAGTCCCAATGGGTTGCCATGGGAATCGAGACCCAATGGTCACCCAAACGGCGGTCGTGCTTGCCGCACAGACACTCGAAGAACGTGCGACCGCAGCGTCTTGGCGTCAACACGGGATCGGTTCGCTATCAAGTGCGAAGGGGAACATTCAACCTTCACCTCAGACGGCACCAGGGTCATACATGCAAATTACTTGCATGTAAGAAGGAGTGAACGCTACAGTCATCGTATGATGAACGGTGCATCATGGCATCGATTCCTATGAACAGGCGAAACACTGCACCCCGTCCAGTATTTCATCCAGATCACCATACCGGATGTGATCGTGCGAATCGCCCCCTGACAGAGCGAGACCGTAGGGAAAGTGGCGGCCTTCGTTCTCTGTACGGGAATGCATACCTTCAGTCTGTACAGCGCTGATTGTGGAGAGCATCAGAGGTTCCAGATCGCAGCGCAAACCCGGCGCGCCGGACACATTCTGCTGCGGACCTTGGCTCGAAGCGAATCGAACAAGAGGAGAACACCATGAGCACGTTTGATGTGATCACGCAGCGACTCCTTGAGGAGGCTGGCATCTCGTCAGGAATGCGTGTGCTCGACATTGGTTGCGGGATGGGAGTGGTCACCCGCAGAGTCGCTCAAATGGTAGGCGAACACGGGGTCGTCATTGGTGTCGATACTGATTCAGCCAGCCTCGATCTGGCGCGATCTCAGACAGCCGAAGCGGGCATTCCCAACATCGAGTATGTTCAAGCGAATCTGCACACCTATCAGCCAGATCTGGACTCCTTTGATGCCATCGTGGGCAGACGTGTCCTAATGTACTTGCGGACTCCGGAGGAGGTCTTGCAAAGGCTCATCAGTGGTCTGCGTAGGAATGGTGTCTGCGCGTTTCAGGAACAGGCCCGGAATGTATCGAGCGATCGAATCGGACACTGGCCTCTTCACGATCAGCTCTTTGCATGGGTGTGGGAAACCGTGCAAAGAGAAGGTGCCAATCCCAAGCTGGGCTTGATCTTGCCGGGCATTCTAAGGCGGTTGGGGCTCGTCGTAGAACAGATCGCTGCCGCGGCCGGCGTGGTCGGGTTTGAGCAAGGACACTATCCACTTCATAGCATCGTGGAGTCGATGATCCCGCGCATGCTCAAACAGCAAGTCATCACAGCAGGTCAGATCGATGTTCAAGCGCTGGCGCAGCATCTACAAGCAGAACGTGAGAGCAACCAGAGCATCTACGCGTCGGACCTAACCATCTCTGTGATTGCGCGCCGGTCAGACTCCTTGTGACCACCAACTGGAATCGCTCTTGGGAGTCGAACACAAGAGCGATCGAGCCCACGCCCACGTTTCCATCGTCTCGGCGGTTGTGCACGAGACAGACTCATTGGATTCCGTGGGAACCAGCTACCGTGCAGATGGACGTGGACCACACTTCGCACGTAGGGCTTCACGCTCAAGCGAAGACAGAGTCGTAATCGGATACCGTGGTGCTCCGGTCGTGCGGTCGAAGAACGGGTGAGGCCAAGCCTTCCCGCTCAATCGCCACCGGAACACCAGCGAGTAGACTCGAAAGAGGAGTCCCAGGTTCAGTTTGGTCGAGCCTTCCGGTGGATCACCTACTGCATACTTACCGTAAATCTTGCCAATCGGTTCGCCAAAGTAGTCGTCCAGGGTGGTGGTGCTGCCCGCAAAGCCGTGCGCAGCAATTCCAATCAGGGGAATCGATGCACTAACGGTGTTACCCACCGGAGTGTTGCAACAACTGGCGTGGAAGCGGTACACGCCCTTCGGCGTCAGTCGTAGCCCAGCAATCCGCTCTGCACCACGGTGGATGGTAAGAGATGCAGGGGCGACCTGGACGATGTCGGTTCCCCCATGCGCATCAAGCAGGTCCGAGCGACCCAGGTGATGCAGATAGGCTTGACAGTCGTCGCAGTAGCAGATCACACGGTTGACTGAAGCAGGTGATGCATCCTTCACCCGGCCTTCAAGTTCTCCGCATCGGCAGCGCAGCGTGGCATCTTGGCTCATGAGAGCCACAGTAGACCATACTGAACGGAAGGAGGGAAGGTTTTGGTGCTCTTCGATGTTTGCTTTGATGGGCAGCGAAGCGGTCCGTTACAGGCACACGCGCAAACAGTAACCGGAGCACGGTTCTTGTAATACCGGCAGAGCTTGGCGGGAGTCTGGTATCGACTTAGAAGGAACTCTCCGCTCGCCCGGAGGAATTGGCCTTCCTACGGCACGCTGGGAACCATCGGACAAGCGCCTCTTCGCGGGCTCCTTCGTCGAATTGCTGGACTGCGAAACAGTGTGTGCAGAGATACCTCACGAGCTTCGGGAGCGGTTCGGCGAGGAGCTCGTGCGGCCAACAAGAGCACTCTATCTGTGAATGGTGGTAAGCGGGCAAAGGCCTGACCGAATCGGTTGGACTTACGTCCAGCAGGCTGGACGGATGGCCGTAGTGGCGGCCTGATTTGGACCTCCCACAGATCGCCGCCGACAATCCAGGTGGGGTTGCCATCGAAGCCCTGAATGCCTAAAAAAGAAGTCTCAGCCGAAAGGATGTCTCATGACTGAAACGCGCCTGCCTCCAGGTTTGCTCACAACGATCATTTTTCGTCTGGGACTGGGAATACCCATCATTACGTTGCTCGTGATCCTGCCTGCCGGAACGTGGCACTACTGGCAGGGCTGGATGTATCTGGCCACCCTCTTCATCCCGATGATCTTCGTCTTGTGGTACTTGGTGAAGAAGGATCCGGCCCTGCTGGAGCGCCGCATGCGCCTACGCGAAAAGGAGTCGGCGCAAAAGAAGATCATCGCGTTTTCGTACGCCTACTTCCTGCTGGCCTTCATGATGCCGGGGTTGGATGTTCGCTTCGGCTGGTCACATGTCCCGCCGCTGGCTTCCATCGTCGCGGACGTGTTCGTCTTTGCTGGGTATATGATCTTTGTCTGGGTGCTGACGGTGAACAGCTTCCTATCCCGTGTGGTGGAAGTGACCGATGGTCAGAAAGTCATCTCCACGGGGCCGTATGCACTGGTGCGTCATCCCATGTACGTTGGCGTGATCATCATGTACGTCGCTTCGCCGGTTGCGCTTGGCTCGTATTGGGCGCTGCTCCCCGCTAGCTTGATCATCCCACTTTTGGCGGCGCGCATCCTCAACGAGGAGCAGGTCATGCATCGCGAGCTTCCCGGTTATGGGGAATACACCCAAAAAGTAAAATACCGGCTCCTTCCGGGAGTTTGGTAGGCAGAGCAGAGACGCTTTGCTCCTCGAAGAACACCACTCCTACTCATTCAGAAGCGAGGCTGCGCAGGGTTGTCCCGTCCACCCACTCCGCTCTCGTTTGCGCCAAGCTGCCAGTCTTGATCATTGCGCAACCACTTGTACTCAAAGGCTGCGGACTGCGCATACCCGGTAAGCACCAGCTTCCACTCCAAGGGAGGCGCTACGTTGATGGCTTTCCAGCCCCATGCCCAGTCGAGCGGGGTACTGCCACCGCGAAGGTAGAGCTGGTTCCCCATTCCCACATCCTGGGACACCAAAAATCGCGTCCGCACCACGCTGGGCGCTGGCCGCTTCCTCATTGTCGCAACCACACCACCTGGGTGATCCGTGACCCTTGGATACTTGGTTCCATCCAAAATGAGCTGATTTGCTCGCAGATCCCACGCGGCTCCCCGATGAACAAACACGTGATCGATGCGCGTCGTGGACTGTCCCTTGGAATAGTCCGCGAAATCGAAAGCCGTCATCGATTGATGGGCCGCTGAGCCCTCTACATCGTTGAAATCCCCGGCCACCACAACGTCCAGATTCGGGTCTGCCATCGTCACTGCAAATGGAGCGGTCTCTCTCCCTTGCCTGGCACGCACCAGCGCATCGGCGACTTCCAAGTGTACGGTAAACAACTTCAGATCATAAAGGCCTGATAGCGTCATCCCAAGTGACTTCCGCAGCAGCCCGGCCTGCGCCACATAGACGATCTCTTGTGGATTTGTCGTCGGACCTTTCGCTAGGATTGCAATTCCTTCCTCTGCCTGATCCGCAGTCCCAACCCAAGCATCGTGAACCTTGATCCACTTCCCGGTCCACTCCGTTCCTGTCGCACGCCGAAGCTCCGTGACCAGCAGGGCCATGCCGTCTTCACGCGTGCTCTTGCACACCTCCTGAAGCGCCAGCGCTGCGATTCCCTCGGCGGCCACTGCATCCGCAACAGCGGCCATCCTTGCCGTGTTGCTGGAAAAGGGTGTCCCATCGAGCTTGAGACAGTGCAGATTCAGAGCCATCACCGACACCTCGACTGGTCCGGCGGCATCCGCTGGTGCCTGCGCATCCATAACTCCACCGTCGTCGTGCGGAGTGGGCTGGGTCCAGCCTGACTGCTGACATCCCGAAAGAACACAGAGCAGCAACAAGGGCCAACAGATCCAGCGGTAGTCGTGCATGGGGTCTTTCCTTCCAATCAAATCCGCACAGAGGAACATCACGGGGTCTTTCAGCGCAATGCCCAGGGAAGCGGCGCGAATAGTAATGTTAAAGAATAGATCAGCAAAACAAGCAAAAACAGGACAAATGGATTACTGGATAATATCAAATAATCAGAAGTCGATTTTGACCGTTCAGTCCTGATCGGAGTACCCATGGTGAATGTGTATCATCGTTGGTCCACGCCTTCCATCGTCTTGCGCCCGTTCGAGGCACCTTCGACGGCACGCACTGCGCTCAAAGCCTCAGGCCAAGACCGTTGGGAGTTGAACCGATCCCGTTTGCGGCATGAGACCAGATGGGTGCTTGGGACTCCGATAGAGCCAGGTGGGTTCACAGAACAGACGCGACACGGATGATGACTGGGCGGCTCTGAGGGGGGCCGTTAGGGAAAGACCCAGAACAGGTAGCCAACACTCAAGATTCCCGAACAACTTCTTCCGAGCCTCCGGCTACCAGAGGTTCCACGCAAGAAGGCCAGCCGACCCTGTGCTGAGCCTCCCCGACTACCTCAACCCACAGTATCCGGCAGAGTGTCACGTGGAGAACAATCAATCGACCTAACGGTTTCCCACACAGCATCCATGCCGTCGAGAATCCCGAAAAGACTTCCCCGCTACTGAGCGGACGATGAGGGGAAACTCGCCCCTGAAACAGGTATCGCTTGCAGCGCCTAGCTCGACTCTGCTCGAAAGAGCACTGATCTCGTTCCGGATGATTTGGACACGCAAGGATACGTCCGGAAAAGGGCGACTCCGCATAGTAGTTGGTGACTCTCTCTTCACCGAAACGGGAGTGACTGCCAGGTCCTCAATCAACCGCACCATAGCGGCAACGACGTTGTGGTCCTGTTCGTTGCGAACCTTCCAAGTGGTGTTCCAGGTGCCCCCACGTCTGTAGACCCAGCGCAGACAGAGACTGCGTCGTTTTGGGGATCACTGACATAGACCTCTGGCCCACAATCCCCGAGCACTGATTGCGCTCGTAAATCTCCAGCAGAAGTGTGTCGTCGTTGGGTGCTTATTAGGTCTGTGAAGGGTCTTCGAGCGTGATGTTGTCGTAGCGTTGCTCGATGGCGCGCATGAACTCTGGATCGGCACACTGTTCCGGGGTGAGCTTCTTCAGGACCGCCAGATAGTCCTCGAAACCCGCTGGAGAGTACAGCATTAGGAGCCGTCCGGGCTGTCCGTTCACAATTCGAACCGCGTGAGGAGTCCCTGGTGGAACATGCACTGTCGTTCCGGCACCAGCAGAAAATTCGTCGCTGTGTATGCGAAACTGCACCTCGCCTTCCAGAATATAAAACGTCTCCGCATGCTCGCGATGCATGTGCAGACCCAAGCAGAAGCACGGCTTCATGCGATCTTCCGTGAGCGTGAATGCACCAGCGGTCTGCGCACCAGTCAAGATCACCGTAATCGTATCGTTCTGCCACTCATAGACACTTGCATTGCCGTCTCCGGGTCGAATCACGGTGGGTGGAGCTTGGGTCGTCATGATCACACGCTATCCTTCCTATCAAGCACGGGGCTTGGTCCAATCGTAAGGAACCTCGTCACAGAATGGCACGATTTGACTGTCAAATGGGGACGTCTCACAAACCCGGCACATGTCCTGCAGCGCACTTCGTCGGGCCAAGCTTCTCTTTCTCACATATCGGTTCACGCAGTCGTATGCTGCATCGCAGCGACTTCGCAGAGGGCATCCAGTTACCGTTGGACGAAACGCTTGAGGCGCGTCGCGGGCCGGGAAGAGTCTCTGGGAGTTCGCGATTCCAACGCTCCGGTCTGTGTCGAGTAGCGGGGCACGCTCCGTGTACTTGCGCAAGTCCGAGCACAGTGTCCACATCGGCCACTTTTCGATGACCAACACCAGACATGGCCACTTCCCACTCACTTCCCAAGGGCCGAATGAACATCATCTTCTCGACGGGAAAGTCGGTCCAGACAATGTCCCACACACTTCCCCAAAGCGTCCCACACTTTGTCTTGTAGACGAGAGTTCATCACAGCACAGTCAGCCGGCCAACATCCGGCTGATGCACTACGTTGTGGATGGTCCGATTCAGCTCAAGGTGCTGGACTTTGGGATCGCAAAGGAAATCGGACAAGAGAAGGGGCAGCTTACGACCACCGGCGCGATCATGGGAACACCCCTGTACCTAGCGCCAGAGCTACTATCGGAAACCCATTCCGAAATTGATGGTCGGATCGATCAATACTCTGCGGGGGTGGTTCTGTATCAGCTTCTGGCCGGCTGTCCGCCATTTGCGGGACAAAATGTTGCGGCCATTCTGCTCTCTCACGTTGCCACCCCGCCCCCACCGCTGCCAAAGACAGTGCCCGAGTCACTTCAGCGAGTGGTGCTGCGGATGCTCAAAAAGACCGCCAAGGAGCGATTCCCTCATGACGAGGCACTGCTCATCGCGCTCAAAGAGTGCGTGCCGGCATGTCGCTCTGCCCAGACCGCTCGACGCGGAGCAATTCGGCCTTCCTCTGCTTCGCTGATTATCTCGCTGCCCATCCAGACGCAACGACGACAAAATGCACTCTTTGGACTGCTCTTTGGAGTCTTTGTCGTGGGCACGGCGGTGCTGGCGGTCCTCATCCAGCGCCGACCCAATCCACAATCAACACAAACGGTGCCGGCGATCTCTGCCGCGAAGTCGGCTGCGCCCTCCTCCGCTTCTGCACACACGCCTGTCATTGCCGAAGCTCCCAATCAGTCTCCACGGTCCAGTACCACCGCAGCAATCGACCGAGCGCTGGCAAAATCGCTTCCCACCTCCTCGACTGAGGTTCGCAAGGATGCAGCTCTCAAGAAGCCCAAACAGAAGGTCCGGTCCGGACAACGCATCGAGCAAAAGGAGGATCCCTTTGCGGTACCGCTTGCTCGCTGAATTCCTGGCGATATTCGTCTGCGGAATCCTGCTCAATCCCTTTCCTTTGCACGCCGTTGAGAGAGATTCCCCGAAGCAACCCGTCCCAACTAGCAGCCCCAGTGAAGTACAGAGACAATTTCGGCTTCACGTCGAAGCGGCACAGGCTCTGTTTCGGGCGGAAAAGTGGCAGCAAGCGATCGCAGAGTATCTCTCGGCCTATCAGCTACATCCGCAGTCACTCCTCCTGTTCAATGTCGCGCAGTCCTATCGCAAGGATGAAAAGTTCACAGAGGCGCTCCGCTACTACGAAGA
>JBGAUT010000032.1:0-67096 GCA_044228505.1 Polyangia bacterium
AAAAGGAAGGGATAGGTTCATTGCTCCACTCCGTGGGTAATGGAGCCAACGATGAAGTGGGCGTGGGTTGCACTGTGACTAGGCCGTGGCACCCTACGCGAGTCCCTAGGTTCTTACATTGCCACACCACCATCTACCTGAACAAGACCCAGCGTAGTCGGGAGTGCTGCCGTACCCTTCGGCCACCGTTGTACTAATCGAGCCTCTTGCAGATTTCTTGGGACGTGCTAGCGCCGGGTTGTGAAGGCGAGCAACATTCCTAGCGGGGGGATGGTGGCCGCTGCTGGTTTCTTGCTGGACCACCCGCACAACTGGCACCAACAGGGAAGCGCTATCCAGGATCGCCATTGTCAAGGCTTTTCGAGCACTCAATCGTCGATTGTTGAGCGCTTGCGGTGGCGCACCGACAGCGGGATCGGATGTGCTCAGGGCTGTGTGCTTACCACCCGATCACCTTCCATTGTCTGTCAAGTTCAACACTGTAGCGGCATGGCTGTAATGTAATCAGAAACACTTATATTTTCCGACCTCTGTAAAGTTCTACCTAGCCATTACCACCCCGTAAACTACAAATTCTCGACGGAAATGTAGGATTTGGCTAGACAGACGTCAAGCCGCATAAGATTGGCCCCGTCGAGTCATCATTCCACGATTCCCCGGTGCCGTTGGCAGCAGCAGGGGAAGTATTCCGGCGCTCGGCAACGCTGTAGCAATCGAGACCATCCCAACCCATTCCTCGTGTGTTGCTTTGGGTTCTTTGGTTGTGCAAGCATCCGCCCAATGGGTGCCGCAATGATTAGCGCTCGCTCTTTCGCAGTTTGGACTGCTTTGTTGGGTAGTTTCGTCGGTTGCAGCAGTGGTGGTGCCGATGCCCTGCTTGCCGAGGATGGAACGCCCGGCGCTTGCAAAGCTTCCTATGTCTTTTGCGATGGCCGCTGCATTGATCCGAAGTCGGATGCTCGTCACTGTGGGGCAACTGGCAACTGCGAAGGTCGCGCAGCCGGGGCGCTGTGTACAAGCGGCAGTGTCTGCATCGAAGGGGTCTGCGGCACCTCCTGCGGCGTGGGACGAGTCCAATGCGGCGGTCGCTGTGTCGATCCCAGGACCGACGTGAACTACTGCGGGGCCGCCGGAGACTGCGTGGGTGCAAACGCGGGCGTGGTGTGTCGCCCAAGTACCGGTCGCTGCGCTGCGATGATGGGTGCTCAGTGCCAAGAAGGTCAGTGTGTGACTGATTGTCCCAAGGGCAGCCAAACCTTTGGGGTGACCGGAAAAGTCGAAAAATTCAAGCTTCCCGCGTGCGTGACCGAGATCACGGTGAAAGCCTGGGGCGCACAAGGCGGAAGCTCCACAAGTGGTAGCGCTGGCGGTCTCGGGGCCGCCGTTGAAGGCAGTGTCTGCATCCCCCCCGGCTCCGAACTGACCATCGTGGTCGGGGAACAAGCTCCGCCAGCCCAGTATCCGTGCGGCGGCGGCGGCGGTAGCTATGTGGCAATCGGAACCACTCCGCTGTTTGTCGCCGGGGGCGGCGGCGGCGGCTATCACACCAGTTCGCCGGGCGGCGGAGCGACCGTCCTAGCCACCATGGGAAACGGGGTCGGTGGTGTTGGCTACAAAAATGCTGGCGGCGGCGGCGGATTCACTGCGGACGGTGCCGGGGTCATGGGTAGTGGCGGAACCAGCTTTCTTAGTGGTGCGATGGCAGGAAAGCCGGCCCCCATGAATGGAATGTACCTGTCAGGCGGTGGTTTTGGCGGCGGCGGCGGTGCGAGCTGGACCGATACGTTCGAGACAGGGGGCGGCGGCGGCTTCGATGGCGGCAAGGCCGGACTTGGTAACAACAGCACCGGTGGCAGTAGCTACCTGAGTCCGAACGCCGTACAAACCAAGTTCACCCCGGCGACCCGAACCCGCAACGGCTCCGTAGAAATCAGCTACTGACCACGACCATCGAGCGGCTGGTTCGCAGGCCGCCCCAAGTCATTACGACCCTTCTGTCGGACTCAGCACAAACCGGCTGCGCGATGGAAGGAGGACTCCCTAGCTGGTCGTATCGCTCTGTGCCTCTAGCCCCACGGCGGCCACGCCACCGCGATGCTCTTTGGCAATCAGCACGTATAACGAAGGTACGATAAACAGCGTAAAGAGCGTTCCTATCGTCATCCCACCAACGAGCACAATCCCAATCGAGTTTCGCGCCACGGCTCCGGCTCCGGTCACCAAGGTCAGCGGAAAATGGCCGACCACGGTAGCAACTGTCGTCATCAAAATCGGTCGCAGACGCGTCGCTGCCGCCAAGTGCACCGCTTCGAGCTTGCTCATCCCAAGCTCTTGCTGAACGTTCGCAAATTCTACGATGAGGATTCCATTTTTGGCGATGAGTCCCACCAGGGTCACAAGCCCCACCTGCGAGTAGATGTTCAGCGTGGTCGTCCAGCCCTCGGTCAGTCGGAATTGCATTCCGGGTGGCCCTGCAAACTTGAGGAACGTGAAAATCAGCGCCCCAAACAGAGCCAGCGGCACCGATCCCGCCAAGATCACAAATGGATCGCGGAAGGAATTAAACTGGGCAGCCAGAACTAGGAAGATCAGCACCAGCGCGAGCGCCATGGCCGGTAGGAACTTACCGCCCTCCTGACGAAGCTGGCGCGACTCTCCCGTGTAATCGACCCGAAAGCCGGGGGGCAGAATCTTGCCTGCCGTATCTTCCATAAAGCGCAGCGCGGTTTCGAGTGATCGAATGGCCAGTCCCGAAATCTTGACTGCGTTGAGCTGCTGAAAGCGATTGAGTGTCCGAGGCTCTGTTCCACTGCGCAGCGATGCAACCGCACTAAGCGGCATCACTTGACCACCCGGGCCGGAAATGTAGATTTCCTTCAGTTGGTCTGCGGTGAGCCGGCCAGCGCGGGCAATCTGGGGGATGACTTTGTAGCTGCGACCATCGATGTTAAAGCGGTTCACAAAGTTGCCGCTCAGCATCGAGGATAGGTCGGCTCCCACTTGCTGCATGCTCAGACCCATCGAAGCCACTTTGTCGCGATCGATCACGATCTCGGTTTTGGCTTGATCGATGCGAACATCGGTGAGCGGAGGGAATGCGAACAGACCACTCTTGGTCGCCTCTTTGACAATCAGCTCTGCAAAGCGAACCAGTTCCTCATGACTGGCTGTGGAGGCAATCACAAACTCAACCGGGAACGTCCCCGCACTCGGCAGCGCCGCAGGCAAGAACATCGGCGCTCGGATTCCGGTGATCTGTGACGTCTTGCCAAAGACCTCCGCTTGGATCGGAAAGATGCTGCGCTTCCGCTCTCCCCACGGCTTCACCACCAGTCCTCCGAATCCGCCCGATGGGAAGGTGAGTTGGAAGCTGTGATCGAACTCCGGAGTGTCTTGAAAGATCGATTCGACCTGATCCGCAAACGGCAGGAGCTGCTCAAGCGTCGCATTGGCCGGTACATCAATCGCACCAAACACCACTCCCTGATCTTCGTTTGGGGCAAGCTCACTCGGAGAAAACAGGTACATGGGAACCAGCAGCAAACTCAGGGTGATCCACACCAGATAGACCGCCGGACGAGCCCGCAAGGTCGCTCCTAGCATCCGTTCATAGGTGCCACGCAGCTTCGCAAAGCCTCGGTCAATCAGTCGCGATAGGAGTCCTTGACCATGCTCTGCTTTGAGTAGTCGCGACGACATCATCGGCGACAACGTCAAGGCCACCACCCCCGAGATGAACACCGCGCCCGCCAGCGTAAAAGCAAACTCGCGGAACAGAGAGCCCGTCAGTCCCCCTTGAAAGCCAATCGGAGCATACACAGCAGACAGCGTGATGGTCATCGCAATGATCGGACCGACCAGCTCGCGAGCACCAACCAAAGATGCTTCTAAGGGAGTCTTCCCTTCGCGGATGTTTCGTTCGACGTTTTCGACGACCACGATCGCATCGTCCACCACCAATCCCACCGCCAGCACCACCGCGAGCAGCGTGAGCAGGTTTAGCGTAAACCCAAAGGCCTGCATCAAAAACACTGCGCCAATCAACGAAACCGGAATCGCCACAAGTGGTACCAACACCGTACGCAGTGAGCCGAGAAACAGAAAGATCACCACAATCACGATCAGCACCGTTTCTAGGAGTGTCTGCTGCACTTCATGAATGGCGTTGTTGATGTACTTGGTGGCGTCGAAGGCGACCTCTGCGGTGACTCCTGATGGGAGATCTCGTTGGATGATGGCGATCTCGGAACGAACACGACTGATGACATCCAAAGAGTTCGCATTCGGCAGCACCCACACCCCCATAAACAGCGCCTGCTTTCCTGAAAACCGCACGTCTTGATCGTAGGTATCGGCACCAAGAACCACATCGGCGATATCCGAAAGCCGCACCAGCGCGCCGCCCTGCTGGCGGATCACCAAACGACGGAAGTCTTCGACCGACTTCAGATCGGTGGCGGCCGTCAGGTTAAGCTGAATCAGGGCCCCTTTGGTTTGACCAACAGCAGACAGGTAGTTGTTCGCCGCCAGTGCTTGACGAACTTGCGACGGACTGACATTGAGAGCGGCCATCCGATCAGGTTTCAGCCACGCTCGAATCGCGAACGTTCGTCCGCCCAAGATATCGGCTTTCTGCACTCCTTCGACCGCCGAAAGCCGAGGCTGCACGACCCGAATCAGGTAGTCTGTCAGTTGGTTCTGCTCAAGGATTGTCGAGCCAAAGCTCAGATACATCGAAGCCAGAACAGAGTCCGATGGCTCGATCGCAATCGTCGGAACCTCTGCTTCGGGCGGCAGATCGGCGCGTACCTGATTGACCCGAGCACTGATGTCGGACAGAGCATTGGCCGCGCTGACGTTGAGCTTGAGTCGAACATTGATCGTCGATAGACCCTGCGCGCTCTGTGACTCGATGTAGTCGATTCCGTCGGCTGCGGCAATCGCTCGCTCCAGCGGGGTGGTGATAAATCCGCGCACCAGATCAGCATTGGCTCCGACATAGGCTGTCCGAACCGAAACCGTGGCACTCTCCAGCTTGGGATACTGACGAACATTGAGCGAGCGGACTGCTTGCAGTCCAGCGATGACGATCACCAGATTGACCACCAGAGCCAATACCGGGCGACGCACAAAGACATCGGTGAAGTTCATGGGCGATCACCGATTCCCTGGATTGGGATGCAGCGAGAAGCCGGGTTGCACCTCGTTGTGAATCACGACTCCGATGCCATTGCGGAGCTTGAACGCTCCCGATGTAACCAGCTCCTGACCGACCCGAACACCGTCGCTGATTGCCAGAAAATCACCGCGAGCGGCCCCTACTCTCACAAACTGCTGCCGCACCACTTTGGTGGGCTTTCCATCGGAGCCAACTACCACCGCTCCCGCTTCATCTTTGCGATCCTCGACCACAAACACAGAGTCCCCATAGGAAGCGTGAATCACCGCTGTCGCTGGTGCTGCAAATACCTTGGTACGCTGCGGTTTCACCACCGCCACACTTACAAACATTCCGGGCCGGAGCCGCTCCGCTTGGTTGGGAATGCTGGCTCGGAGTCGCACCGAACGAGTGGTCGAGTCAATGGAAGGATCGACCGCAGCAATCGCTCCCTCAAACACCTCGGAAGCCTCACCCGACAAAGACACCCGCACCTTGGTCTGCGTGGCGACATCGGCCAGTTCTTGCTGCGGAACCGTGAAGTCGACATACACCACATCCAGCGATTCCAGCGTCGTGACGGTGGTGCCCGGAGTCAAGTACTGACCGAGGTTCACTGCCCTGATCCCGAGCCGTCCCGAAAACGGAGCGCGCACCGTCTTGCGTTCGATCTGGGCTTGCAGCGCGCTTAGGTCCGCCCGCGAAGTCTTGAGCTGCGCCTCATCGCCATCGAGCTGCGATCGCGGAATCGCAGCTTGCTTGGCCAGCTGCCGCGAACGACCCGCGCTCAGGACCGCCAATTCGCGCCGAGCCATCGCCGAAGCAAGCTGGGCCCGCTCCACGCTGCTGTCGAGTTCGAGCAGGACTTGACCTGCCTTGACGAGCGCGCCGGACTCGAACCGAATCGCGGTCACCACCCCCGGCGACTCACTGCTCACCGACACACCCTTGGCCGCCACGACACTACCGACTGCGGAGAGGGTTTCCTCCCAAGTGTCTTCCTTCACCACCGATGTGCTGACCGCCTCCGGGGGAGTGCCGAGTCTCTGCGACTGTTTGCCAGCCTGCATGAGCATCGAGATCTGACCAAACTTGATCCCGACCAGAGTGCCAATAATGAGCACAAGGAAACCGACTGCTATCACGTATCGCATCATGTTCTTAGATTCCGCCGTTTTGGATAGGAACTCACGGTGGAGGATCACCTACTCCGAATCGCACATTGGTTCAATCAGGATTTCAGGCCAACTCATCCATAAATCACCAAAACCACCTTATTTGGAGACGCTGGCAAGCTGATCGATATCCCAGGGGTGTTTGGCAGATATTAACAATTCGTAATATCTAATATATGAGTACTTTTATTTGCTTCATTTGTGATTCCAAGCTCCGACATGATGGAAGCCACTGCGAACCTCGGCGCATCCACAACGTAGGCCCTACCTCGGACCCGGACAAGCCACAAGCAGCCCCAGTTGGGGTTTCCCGCACACCTTCCCCAAAGCAGAAACCAAACGACTTTCTCCTCGGACATTCTTACAAGCAGAGTCAGCCGCAGAACATCTTCCTGGTCCGTCACGAGATGGCGGAGATGGTGACCGAGGTCGCCAAGGTCGTCGATTTCGGAATCTCGAAAATTCGACGCAACGGCGCACAGATGACCCGTGACATGACGCTGCTCGGAACGCCGCAGTTTATGTCGCCCGAGGCAGCGCTCGGTCAAAACTCGGCCATTGATGGTCGGGCCGATCAGTGGTCGCTGGCGGTCATCATGTACCTGTGTCTGACGGGACGGCTGCCGTTCGACAGCGAAAACCCGGTCGGCGTGCTGTACATGGTCGTCCATGAAAGGGCGGTCCCGCTCAAGCAGCTCGCGCCTGAAGTTCCTGACCATGTCATCGCTGCGATTGAACGGGCGATGTCTAAGAAGAAGGAAGAGCGCTTCCCGCGAATGGTCGATTTTGTGAAGGCGATCATCGGGCAGTCAGCGACGGTTCCATCGCGCATGCACCTAAGCCCGGCGCAGCTTCCTGAACCAGTGAAAGCCCAGCCGAGTCCACGTCCACAGGTCGCACCAGCTCGCCTCCCTGCGGCGATGCCGAGTGTCGGGCACATGCCCACGGGTCCAGGCGCGATTCCGGTCAAACCGAACGCCATGACCATCGGTGGAACACCGACGCCTAAGTTCGATCCGCCGACGACGCCACAAGCGACGCCGCCGATTACACCGATCCCGACCAGGGTGGCCTCGCTCTCACAGCCTCAGAACCATCGCGCCCCCAGTGGCAACACGCCCACCAACATCGTAATGAACGATGCCGAGATGCAGGCGCTGCTCAGCCGCTCGGCAGCGACACCGGTGTCTGCGGATGCAGCGGGCGTGGAGTTTGAACAAGGCCAGACACGGCTCACCGGGAACAACGACCCAACGCCTCCCGTCCCCGAGCCCGGCCTACGCACACCGTCGGAAGATCGCCCGTTTGATCCGTATCCGAGCACGCTGTCGCGGGCCACGGGACAGCAATCGGCGTCCATCGGTAGCAAGATCTCCTCGGCGCTGAAAACCACCGATGGCAGCGCGCCTCTTTCACTTTTGCTGTCGACGATCGGCGTCCAGCCGCGCTCGAATCTGCGCCTGGGCCTCAGCGGCGCAGCAATCGTCCTGGGCATCGCCACCTTGATGTGGCTCCTCAGCGGTGATGCCCCAAGCGACAAAACCCAGACCGCGAGCGGACCACCTACCGCCAGTGAGCAAAAGCGACTCGGCTTGGTCCCCGACGGTGGGACTCCCAGCGCGGGCAGTGAAGACGCCACCCCCAGCAAAAATAGTCAGCCATCCGGACGCTCATCGGGAAGCAGCTCGGGGAAGAAACCACAGGCCAAGCCACCGGTCGACAACTCCAAGCGAATCAAGATTGATCCAGGAGTGTGATGAAAGCCCGCGCTCTGTGTTTGCTGCTCCTGTGCTGTAGCGCCACTGCGACCGCCGAGTCACGCAGTGATGATCCGAACAAGGAACGTGCGCGGTTGGTCGCACGCTCACTCACGCAGGAAGCCACCCAGTCCTTCGAGCGACGGGACTACGGAAAGACGCAGACCCTTCTCGAAGCCGCGTACATGCTCTACGCCAGCGAGAAGATTCAATACAGCTTGGCCCGCGTCTACGAAGCCCAAGGACAGCGGCTGCTCGCAATGAGGTCGTATCAACAGTTTCTGCGCAAAGTGCCGATGTCGGATCGCTTGCCCGGTCAGACCGAGGATGCAACGACCGCGATCAACCGCCTACAGAAGGATCTGGGTCATCTGGTGTTTTCGCGAGCGCTGCTCTCCGCAGTACGAATCGATGAAGAACCTCCGCTGCCACGCGGCACCATCGATGCATGGGTCGAGCCAGGTACTCACCGCTTGGTGATGCAAGACGACATCGAGCAGCTTGTCCTCGGTGCGGGTGAAACCAAAACCGTCAAGGTATCGGACTCCAGCGCGGAATCGATCACGACCATTGATGTCTCTGGTCAAGCGCCGACTGCGAACAACTCTCGGACCGGACTGCGCGCTGCCAAGTGGACACTCGGCGTGCTTGGAATCAGTGCGCTCGCCGTTGGTGGCGCGCTGCTCGGGGTGGATGGGTTGCGTCGCTGTAACAGCTTTCCGACGATGTGTAACGATCCGCTCGCTACCCAGTGGCCCGGCGTCGGTTTGCTCGTCGGTGGTGGGGTGATGTTCGGAATCTCCGCCGCTCTGTTTGGCGTCGATGCCCGTCATCGTTAGACTGCCAATCCGTTCCGATTACAGGCCGAGCTGACGGACATCCTCACAGCCGTCTTTGTCCCCCGCCAAGCAACCACGACGAAGATAGTCGACCCCTTTGGTCACGTTGGTTTCGAGTCCCTTTTCGCCCTGATTGTCTCAAGCAAAATTGTCGTCGAGAATTTGCGGATTCCCAGCTGCACCGGAAGTGTGAGGGAAGACCCTCTGCACCGTTGCTGTACGGGATACGACTTGGCTCGGTGGAAGGAAGGCACGGCAGGCAGCCCACACCGCGCCGCATCCAAGACCAATGGCACAATACTTGCTTATATTAAGCATCGAGAGCGCATGATATGGAGACCTCGATGCCCAGCGTACGTGGCGGCGCGTTGCTTCCGAGTCCACGCCGATCGACGTGTGAACGCAGACCGGTCAGCGCTCCAAAGCTGAAACAGCCTGAAACAAAGTGTGACAACTGAAACATCGAGCGACTCCCGAGGCCTGCCTGGCAACGGGAACCGTCCGATGTCCTTGCTCCCAAAACACAAGAATCGGAATCCACAGGAGAACATCATGGGCCGTAAGCGAATCGTGATTGTGGGAACCAGCTTTGCCGGTTACACCGCCGCGCTTGAACTGAAGGAACTGGTCGGGGATAACCATGACATCATCGTCATTGCCAACACCCATACCTTCCTCTTTTTCCCGTCGCTGATTTGGTATCCATTCGGACTCCGAGAGGAAAAGGACATCACCTTTGATGTTCGCCCAATCTACAAGAGTCACGGGATCGAGTTCCTAGAACAAGAGGTCAGCGGATTCCTACCGGCAGAGAACAAAGTCCTCCTAAAAGATGGCGACCCGGTGTCCTATGATTACTTGTTGATCGGGACCGGCCCCAAGGTCGACTACGACTACATTCCCGGTCTGCGAGAGCATTCCCATTCGATCGTAGGACTGGCGGTGGCAGAGCGCACCAGACAGGCCTGGAATAAGTTCCTGGAAAATCCCGGTCCGGTGGTGATTGCGTCCGCACAGGGAGCCGCCTGCTTCGGTGCTGCGTACGAGTTCCTGTTCAATGTTCGCTATCAGCTCGCCAAGCACAAACTCCAAGAGAAGGCGTCGCTTACGTACCTGACTGCCGAGCCCTTCGCGGCACACTTCGGAATCGGTGGCTTTGGGAATGCACAGAAGATGTGCGAGTGGATGTTTTCCCACTATCACATCGGGACACATCTTAACGCTTCGATCAAAGAGGTGAAGGCGGACGGAGTTCTCCTTGAAAGTGGGGAGTTTTATCCGTCCCATTTTACGATGGTGATGCCGCGCTTTTTGGGGGTTGATGCGGTCAGGAATACGCCCGGACTCGCCAACGCCAACGGCTTCCTAGAGGTGGATGATTCCTATCAGCATCCTCAGTATCCAAACCTCTATGCGGCGGGTGTCGCGGTTCATGTCAAGCCACCGGGACAGACTCCGGTTCCGTGTGGTGTTCCCAAGACCGGCTATCCCACCGAACAGATGGCGAAGACCGCTGTTCGCAACATTGTTGCGGACATCAAAGGACTCCCAAAGCAGCACGCCAAGTTCGATGACATGTCCGCGTACTGCATCATGGACACCGGCAACATGGGAATGGTCATTGTCGGCGATCACATGCTAAGTCCGCGTGAGCACCAGTTCATCATTCCCGGTCCCGAAGCGCACTGGGCCAAGGTTGCGTTCGAAAAGTACTTCCTGTGGTCGCGCCGTCACGCCCACGTCTAGGAGAGTGTCATGAGTGAGGTTGTCTCATCGTTTGGAATCCAGATTGAGCAGGTCAGTGGCTATGAGTTCCGCGTCAAGTTCGACAAGCCACAGCATCCATCGTTGCTGATGGATGAGCCGGGGCCGCTCGGCAAAGACTCTGCTCCGAACCCGTCGCGAATCTTGGCAGCAGCCATTGGTGACTGTCTGTCGGCCAGTCTGATGTTCTGTCTGTCACGAAGTGGTGCCAAGGTCTCTGATTTGAAAACCGAGGTATCGGTGGATCTGGTCCGCAATGAACAGAAGCGGCTACGGATCGGCAAGATCGATGTCAAGCTGCGGCCGCGCCTCGATGGTGATTCAGCGGCACTCACCAAGTGTCTGAGTACCTTCGAGGACTTTTGTGTCGTCACCCAGAGCGTACGACAAGGACTGCCGGTCAACGTCTCCGTGGAGCCGCAGGAGTAGCCCTAGGCAGGCAGCAGCTCGGCATTGGCGCTGCTGCACCCATTTCCCGACCCTTCTCCGTCAGCAACCGGAAGTGATTTCCACCTTATCGACGAGCGTGATCTGATCGCCCTTGATGTACGAGCGCCCGAGGATGGTGCAGGCATCGCCGTTGTTGCGACTACATAGCACCGTCAGCAGCTTGACCATCTGTTCACAACTTGGGCGCTGTCCAGCATCGCAAGACTTGTCGAGCAGCAGCAGCCCGCCGTTGCGATCCAACGGAATGCCCTCGGCGTTGATCATCATGACCCCAAGGTTGTGGCAGCCACGCACGTCGCCTTTTTGACAGGCAAAGCGATAGCTGGCGGCGGCTTTTTCCTTGTTGATCTCGGTACCGTCGCCTTTGTCGAAGCGCTCTCCAACCGCAAAACAGGCGCGGGCATCGTTCTGTTGTTCGCACGCGTTGATGAGCACGGCAATCTCGCTGCCTGCCGGTGCACTCAGCAAACGTGGCTTGCCACCGAGCCGCTTCCACAGCGCACAGGCACCCTCGTCTTTCTGCTCGCAGCCCCACTTGGCGTAGGCGAACGCGAGGTCGCCGTTTTTGATGCCGATGGTGCCTTCGACATAGCTCTCGGCGGTCTTGACGCACGCTGTCCCGTGGCCCAGCTCGCACGCCCGCCGCCACAACTCAACGCCGCGCAGCTTGTCCGGCTCGCCGCCCTCCCCTTTGTCGACCATCAAGCCGAGCTGATAGCAGCTTGCCGCGCTGTCTTTCTTGCAGCCTGCTTCGAAGGCTCGCCGCGCCTGTTTGTAGTCGAGGTCGACGTAGCCACCGCTTGGGGTTTTGCCCTCGTACAGCGCGGAGCCAAGCGTACTGCACGAACCCCCGCTCCCTTGCGCACAGCCGCGCTCGAGGTTGCGCAGGCTCGATGGAATCGCTCCACAGCCAGCCAAGCCCAGCAGGCCTGCGAGCGCGACCGTGGCCGCCGCTCGACTTGCCGCCGCCCCTCCGCGCAGCCCAGCGATCGCGGTTCCCATAACGTACTAGGTTAGCAAGTTGTCCGAGCCGCGGGCAGCACCAATCAAACCGGGCACGCTATGATGAAATCCGTGGGATCTGTGAGATCGTCCGGGTCAACTCGTAGCAGGCTGGGCGCGCTCTTGGTAAGCGTGGCAATCGGCGTGAGCTCTCCACCTGTTACAGCGACGGCAGCAGGCACCGTAAAAAGGGGCGGGAAACTGCTCAAGAAGGAAGCGGTCTTCGCCAAGGCAGCGCCCGCGACGGTGCTGATCATCATTCCCGGTCAGGGCAAAGGCAGCATCGGCAGCGGCGTCATCATCGAGCCAAGCGGACTGATTCTCACCAACGCGCACGTCGTCGAGTCTTCTCCAGAAAACGTCCAAGTCTTCCTGTTTAACCCCAAGGAAAAGACCCTCGCGTCGACCATCCAAGACTACGTAAAGACACACTCTCCGCTCGTCGGTAAAGTGGTTAGACGCGATCCGCGCAGCGACCTGGCACTGGTGCGATTGCCCACGCAAGCGGCCGGCTATCCGACCATCGAGCTTGGGGAAAATGACTCGCTCCAGATCGGTCAAGACGTGGTCGCCATCGGCAGTCCGCTGGGGCTGACCTGGACGTTTACCACGGGCACCGTTTCCGCTCTGCGCAATGACAAGATTCAAACGGAGACCCCACTGAACCACGGCAACTCGGGCGGACCCCTGCTCGATCTGCGGGCGCGGCTGGTCGGGATCAACACCTCCATCCGCCGCGACTCCCAAGGTCCGGTGTTCGGCTTTGCGATCCCGGTCGCCATCGCGCAAGAGTTTGTCCACAAGTGGAAGACGCGTCCCGAGCCCGATCTCTCGTTGGGTCCGCCGGCGCTTAGGCTGTCGAAAAACCCCATGCCGCTGCTCGCGATTGTGATGCGTCAGGACATCGAGAAGCTGCGTCGGCTCAACAAGGAGCGCTCGAACCGGCAAACCGAGACGGCCATTCAGAACGATCTGAGTGAGGTAGAGAGCTTGAGCGAGCGCATCCTCTCCGAGGATCTGACGGTGGGGCAGCTCATCCCACGCTTCTTGGTTCAGCTTGGCAACATCTCGCAGCACAACCGAGGAGCCCGCGACGCGGCAGAACTACCGGTGCAGCTCCAGGTCGAAAAGGCCGTCGAGCATCTGAAGCAAATTGCCGAGGAAGCCAAGTAGTCGGCCCCCCCGATGCCAGCGCTGGGCCCGACCGAGCGTTAGCCGAAGATTTGACCGAGGAAGTCGAGCAGGGTTTCGCCCGAAGCAGGCTGGCTGCGGAACGCCACGTAGCCGTCGGGACGAATCAGGTAGAGACACTCGCTGCGCGCCCCAAATGCGCGATGCAGCTCCCCGCGAGGGTCGAGAATGAGCGAACCATTCCAGTCCATCAGCGCCTCGGGCCGCTCCAAGCTGGGGACGATGATATGACAAACAAAGCGGTCCCCGTACAGCGGCGATAGCGAGTCGGCAATCCGGGTCAGGTTACGATATCCCTCGGCGGTGGCGGCAGCACCATCGAACAACAGGACATGGTGCTGGCCCCCGTGAAGGAGCGGCAGCAGGCGACGATCGTCGACCCGTTCGCTGACGAAATGCACGTCGGGAACACGAGCACCTGGCGCAGGCCCATCGCCAAACACGAAGTAGTCACGCAGTCCCGGGGACTCGTGGCCATCATCGCCATTTCGATTCCAGGGCGTCGATTGAACCTGACCAACAATCGGACTCTGGTGATACGCCACGTCGAGTTCCGACAGCGACCGCGACGCCGCCCGCTGCACCATCGATAGGCTCGAAACAAAACGCATCGCGCCGTTGCGCAGGTGTTGGGCCCAGTCGCTCGATAGCTTGAGCAGCACACCGAGCCCTTTGGTCGCCGAGTCCGTGCTGCGCAGAACGGTCGCCGCCACCGGATGCCGTTCCTCATGGTACGAGTCGAGAAGCGCGTCTTTGGCGATGCCGTGATGGACCAGCCCCAGCTTCCAGCCGAGGTTGTACGCATCCTGCACACCAGTATTAAGTCCCTGTCCGCCGACCGGGCTATGGATGTGGGCCGCATCGCCGCACAGCAGCGCCCGGCCTGAGCGATAGCGCTCGACCTGGCGACAGTGAATCGTGAACTGCACCATCCAGTGTGGGTCACTGACGCGGCAGCCGGTCGGTCCACGCTCATCCATCAGCTTCTGAAAATTGGCGAGCGTTGGTTCTTCGGGCGCGTCAAAGGCAATGAGTCGATACCGTCGCTCTCCCGGCAGCGGAAACGCGGCCAGCGGCCCTTGTGCGGACAGAAACACCACCGCCTCATCCGTGGGCTGAGCGATCGACCAGTCAATCCGCACATCCGCTTGTGTGAGTCGCCACTCGTAGGTGTCGCCAATGAACGGCAGACCCAGGCCCTTGCGAACCGTGCTGTGCGCGCCATCGCAGCCGATCAGATAGCGGGCCGTCACCGTCTCGGTCCGGTCGCCCATGTGGCTCAGCGAGCAGACTACGTGGTCATCTTTTTGCTCAAACGAGTTGAGATGAACTCGGCGCTCGATGACTCCCCCCAGGCTGGCCAAGTGGTCCGCCAGCAGCAGCTCCAGGTCACGCTGCGACAGGTTGAGCATGTACGGATACGCCGTGTCGTGCTCACCCACCGCCACGTGGACAATTCGCTGCCAGTCGCGAGTGCACAAGTTCAGCGCTCGTGCCGGTCGCGCCTGCTCGCAGATCCGGGTCGCCAGCCCCAGATCCTCGAACAGCTCGAGCGTCCGCGAATGAAGGATCTGCGCCTTCGAGTACAACGTCGGCGCGTCCGCCTGCTCAATCAACCGAAACGGCACCTTGTGGCGAGACAGCTCGCACGCCAAGGTCAGCCCGACCGGACCGGCACCGACAATCAGCACCGGCAACTGCGGTTCCGTAGACATATCCCGTCCCCCCGAAATGGACGATGTGTTGCGCTGGACTTAGAAACGACCCGACGCCGCCAGACCGCCGCCGCCACCTGGCATGGTCACCGGCGTGATGCTCAGCGATGACATCGCCTGGTTATCGGTGACCGGTACGCGGCTTCCCGTGAGAGCACCGGCGATGGTCAGTGCCAGACCGGTTCCTTGGATAAGTCCCGACATGACCGTTGGAATCCCCACGAGCACGCCCCAGCCCGCATAGTGAGGATTGGAGTTGAGATAGCTCAGCTCAATCCACGGACCGAGCACCGGAATGTACAGCGGCCAATACGTCCCATGAGTGGTTGTGCTCGACGAAGAAAGGCTGGTACTGGCGTTGTCTGCCGCGTGCCACAGCGCCGTCGGTAGCGCCGTGAACAGATAGCTACCGCCCAAGATCGAAATACCGGCAATTAGCATCCCCTTGTTCGGACGTCGGTACTCATATCGCACCGGCGGTGGCGGCGGCATCGGCTGACCGTAGGGCTGCGGCGCATACCCTTGCGGTGGATACGGCTGCCCGGCATAACCTTGCGGAGGCGGCGCGTAGTTTGGTTGCGGTGCATAGCCTTGCGGTGGTGGCGCGTAGTTTGGCTGACCGCCGGGATAGACGACCGTTCCCGGTGGTGCGTAGTAAGGCTGCGGAGCCACCGGCGCACCGGGTTGAACCGGCGGCGGCGCATTCACGATACGGGGCGGAACCGGAGCCGGAGAGACAACCACCGTCTGTGCGGCAGCGTCTCCAACAGCGCCAGTCAGCAGCGACACAGCGACAAGGCCGGACAACAAGACCTTCGGTTGATACATCATCTTTAAACCCCTTCCTGCTACCCAGGATGACCCCTTGCGCCGACGGAATCAAGTTACGTCGTCGCTCTGTTGTGCTTCCCAATATTTGCTCACCGCTACCCGTTGCCTTTTGGCCCAGCACCAACCAATCGGCAGCTTTTATTTGTCGATTTTTTATGTGATCTTAATAACATGCCGGTTTCTAGCGGAGCACGGATCTTGGGCCCCTACCAGGCACGCGACAAGTGGCGACTGGTCATCATTGACGGCCCCAGCCGAAAAAGCCTGGTCTTTGGTAGCGTCGAGCAAGCCGAAGCCGCACGGTCCTCGATCGGAGAACAGCTCAAGCAGCACGTGATCCTCATCGGTGAGGCGCTTGAACAGTTTACCGCCGACAAGTTACGCAAGGGCTGCAAGCCACAGTCGGCGCAGGCAGTGTTCGATCGATTGAGTGGTATCTTGCCGACCCACAAGCCGCTCGCCAGCATCACCCCGACCGAGGCACAGCTACTCTACGAGTCTTTGGGTGAACGCTTTGCCGCAGCGACTCATCACGCGGCACTCAAGCGGGCCAAAGAGCTGTACCGCTGGGCGATCGAACAAAACCTCGTCCAGCAGAACCCGTTTGCGCTGGTGAAACCGGTCGGCAAGCCACGACGCGGCAAGCCTCAGCTCTCGCTCGACGAAGCCCGCAAACTGAGCCAGTCCCTGATCACCGATGCGCGTCAAGGCGATGAGCTGGCCGCAGCGCTTTTGTTGCAGGTTCTCCTCGGGCTGCGTACAAGCGAAGTGCTGCGCAGACGGGTGCGCGATCTCGATGACGGTGGACGAGTGCTGGTGATTCCATCGGGAAAAACCGAAAACGCTCGGCGGCGACTTGAGGTGCCCGATTCCCTGTCAGACCTACTCCGACACATGGTGTCGGGCAAGTCAGCCGAGTCGTTCGTCTTCGGTGGTGAGACTGGCCACAGCCAAGCGTGGATGTGGAAAGGACTGCGACGCTACTGCGAAAAGCTCAACCTGCCCCTCGTCTGTCCTCACAGCTTGCGTGGTCTACACTCATCGCTGGCTGTGGAAGCGGGTCGGACGAGCCAAGAAATCGCCGCTCAGCTCGGTCACGGCAGCTTTGGAGTCACCGCCCTGCACTACGTCCGCCCCGGTGCGATCGAAAACACGCGCATCCGCAAAGTAAGCGGTCTGCTCACGCAAGCGCCGCACGGTACGGTCCAAGAAGAGGGAGCGCCCACGGTGAAAGAATCCGTGCTGGCCCGGCTGGCGGCGCTGTCAGAGACCGATCTCGTCAAGCTGCTCGAAGTACTACCTCAGCTTGGCAAGACCTAACGACCGTTCTCGTGAGGGCTATGGCTTCGGTGCGGACGCTGGTTTGGGCGGCGGCGGTGGGGTCAACGTACGGTTGAGGTCACGAACCGTCGTCTTTGGCGGCTCGGCCACCTTGGGCTTACCCCAATCGAGAACCTTTACACCGCTAAACTCGCCCGGATTGCCGGCGCTGCTGCCAGTGGAGGCACCGGTCCGATTCGGAGGATTGTCACCCGGCTGAGCACCCGTAAGCGGCATTTTTTCCCGCGCCGCCGGGTTCTTCGGTAGCTCCGCCCCAGGCAAACCAGCCCGCACCGTCCCTGCTGCCGCCGCTGCGGACGGATCTCCTTTGCGTCTTCGCTGCGCAGGCTCCGAACCATCTGTCGCCGAGCCACTCACCGTCTGGCGTTGCGCCACTCCAGCGCCCGCAGCGGGTCTGCCTGTCGCATCCTGAGCCACTGCTTGATTCCGCCGCTGCAGTTCTCGCCGAGCGACCATCACGTCGTACTCGTAGGAATGCAGACCTGCCCGCAGATCGCGCACCGGCTCGGTTTCACGCAGCGCGCTGTACTGCGGCACTCCGCTCAAGGCGACGTAGTCGAGCCGCTTGGCCTGAAATTCATTTTCTCGCACCACCACGTACGCCGAGTCACTTGGGGTCACGTCGGGCAGATTGAAGCGCGGAAACGACTTGGCGGCGGGCAGCTTGAGCGAGACCTTCGGTCCTTGATACGGTAACGGACGCCAGGCCACGACCTTTTCACCGACGCGAAAATCGACCCATGCCGGTCCCCAGTCTCCACCTGGAATCCACGCCCACGCACAGTTTTGCAGGCCCGCCTCCACCCAGCGACCGTAGTGATCTGTCACCCAGCTCATCTTCAGGTCGCTGGTGAACGTCCAGCCGTACTCGGTCATCACCCAGTGGCCCCGACGGTACGGCTGAAAGTCTGCCCCAACCACATCGGGATGAGGACAAAACGCCGTACCATATCGGTCCGTCTCGATAAATGTGCCTTGCTCACGGAGCACATCGTAGAAGGCTTCGAGTGGCACATGCTGCGACGGGGTTGGTACTTCTTCATCCGCGATCGCGACCTGCCCGACCGAGCCGATCGTCAGCACGCACAGCGCTCGTCCGAAAAGCTGGGCGAGTCCCTTTCGCACACCGGCCGTTTGAATCGCACGCTGCATGTTGTGTCCATGATGCCCGGAAAACCGCGACCCTTCCACCCCTTGCCTTGTCTGAACTCCGCCCAATATACGAACCGGTCAGTACATGAGCAGCCGGTGCTGATGCTGACGCTCCCAGCGGTGGGCTCGCTCGTACTCATCGAATAAGCGCTCCTCGGCAATAAACGACGGAGGGTGATAACACCGACGGCCTCCCAGTTCAGGGATGCCATGCTTCTGGTGCAACATCTCGTGGTAGACGATCCAAGCGAGGTAATAGCGCGGTACGTCGGGGCGATCGAGCGTGGGATGGATGCGAATCAGCCGATCTTCCACCGAGTACGAGCCCATCGTCAGGGTCTTGTGGAGCCGCGCCGAATCGAGACAGCGCTTGCGTCGTCCCCAGGTGATCTTGGCATCGATGGTGTCAGCGAAATAGCCTGCGTTGATCTCGTCGAAGATCGCTTTTAGATCGTGGTGCTGCCCGCCCGGTCTCTCGATGATACGAGGTCGTCGTAGCGAGACCTCTCGGACCGGCTTAAGCGCCGCCGACCGCTCGGCAATGAAGGCATCCAGGGTGGCCGAGGCTTCCGCCTCCGGATGAATGACGTAGCGACCGAGCGCGGCCACCACCTGTGCCGAGGCAGCGACAAACATGTGATGCAGCCGCAGCCGATAGCGCCCCGGCTCTCGTCTCACTGACAGCATCGTCGAGTGGTTATTGGTCAGCCGAATATCGAGCGTTGCGGTCTCATTCGACAGTACCCCGATCTGTCGACTCAGCCGTCGCTGCAAGCGTTTGGCCGCGCTCGGCAGACCGATCGGCTTGGGCGAAGACAAGGACATGCAGCCGTTTCTACTTGGCCGGCGACGGAAGTCAAAAATTGCGCATGCCATCGACGGACTGCCTGTCGTGACCTAGCCAGTCCTGGCAAAATACTGAGATGGCCAGAATTAGGCATAACCAATACGTATTTGAACTTCAGGAAGAAACCGTCTTGGAAAAGCTGCTGGCAGAGGGAGTCCCCGTCCCGAACTCCTGCCGCAGCGGAGTCTGTCAATCGTGCCTGCTGCGAGCGACCGAAGGCACACCGCCGCCCAACGCGCAGCAGGGACTCAAGGACTCGTGGCGTGCACGAGGCTACTTTCTGTCCTGTGTGGCCAAACCGACCGAGGACTTGACGGTGACGATGGATGACAGCGACTCGCTGCTCGTTCCGGTCGTACTGATTGAAAAGAAGTGGCTCTCATCGACGGTGTTACGGCTTCGATATACGAGTGAAGTGCCGTTTCCCTATCAACCCGGCCAATACGTCAATTTGCTCGGCGGCGGACTGACCCGTTCATATTCGCTCGCATCGGTCCCCAGCCTCGATCCGTTTCTGGAGCTACACGTACGCATCCTCCCCGACGGGCGCATGTCCGCATGGCTGCGTGAGGCGGAAGTGGGTTCCACGGCCCAGTTGCGCGGTCCGGCGGGCGAGTGCTTCTATGTGCCAGGGCGGCCCAATCAGCCGCTGCTGATCTGCGGGGTTGGCACCGGACTGGCACCCCTATTCGGTGTGGTTCGCGAGGCACTGCAGCAGAACCACAGTGGGCCGATCGCATTGCTCCACGGGGCCAGATTCCCAAGCGGGTTGTATCTCCGCGACGAGCTCACCGCACTGGCGACACAACACCCCAACCTGACCTACCTTCCGGTCGTGCTCGGCGATGATCCCCCAGGGATGGTGGCGTATCCGACGGCAGGCATGGCCGGCTGTGTGGTATCGTCACTTGACGAGGTGATCCGTACGCGCTTTCCCAAGCTCGGTGGTCATCGCGTCTTTTTGTGTGGTGATGCCGGGCTCGTCAACACGCTGCGCAAGCAAGTGTTTCTGCAAGGCTGCAGCCGGCGAGAGATCTTGGCCGACCCGTTTGTGATGGCTGTTCCGACGAAGAATCAGTAGTGGCCAGATAGACGATCTCGGGCAGCCGGTCGCGATGCGACGGACACGAGCCCAATCGACGCTGGGCTCGGCGCGAGACTACTTCACGTTGGCGCGAGCTTTGAGGTATTTGGCGGCGGACTCACCCAGAATCTTGCCGCACTCATTCAGACGCTCAGTGACGCTGACGTTGACCGGCACACCCATGATGTTGCCAGTGGCGTACTTGACGGAGGTAGCAACCTCATCGACCACCGCGCCTTGGGCGTCGACAATGCGAAGGGTCATGCGGACCTCGGACGGAATGTTGACGACGGCAGCCCACACGCCCGGCTCGATGTAGCTGACCATCGGCTTGACCGAGTACGGACCAGGAGCAGCAGCCGGACCCACCGAAACACTCAGGCCCTTCGATTCCTTGACCAAGGTGTCGGCAAAGGCCTGGTTGAGCTTGCCCAGATCGGTACGCCACGCTTCGACCTGCTCGGGCTTCTTCTCCGCGAGGTAGTCCGATTCAGCCTTGCCACCAACCTTCAGTCCCTCATAAGCGATCGGTTCAACGGCAAACGCCGACTGAGCGTTAAATGGGCTCGGCGCGGCCTGACGAACAACCGTCCACGCCGGACCACAGCCGCCCGCCGTCATTGCGCCCAGAAGCAGGGCCGCCGAGACACTTGCTGCACGAAAAAAGCTCTTCACCTTGCTGCTCATGACCATTCCTTCGTTGTGGTTGAGATGACCGAACCGGCCGGTCAATGCCGGCCCATCCGGCCACAGATTACCGAACATCAAACGCGATGGTGGCCTCGATCGTCAAGCATGTCGCGAAGATACAGGACCGTTTGAACAATTGCTCCAGCGACGAAAATGGCGAAGCCTGAAAACAGGCTTCACAAGGCCAAGCGCACCGATCAAAGATGGGGACCATGAGTGAACTGGACGGTGACAAGCAGGAAGATCTTGCGAACTTGCCTGGGGTCGGTAGCGCGTTTGGCTACGATCCGGGTGCTGAGCTAAAAAAGAAGGGTCTACCGTGGCCTGCGTACCTCGCAATTGGAATTGCGGTGGTTGCAGTTCTCGGTTTTCTCGCCTTTCGTAGCCAAAAGAAGCGAGAGGAACGCAAAGTACACGTCGCGTTTCTAGAGCAGCTTCAAGACTACGAAAAGAACACGGTCAACGCGTTCTGGCGCTGCCTGTTTGGCAAGGAAGGCGACGGTCGACGATTCAACCAGCCCGAGCAGCTCAACGGCCAGCTCGAGGCTGCTTTGTATGCCGATCCGAAGAACTTCCCCGAAAAAGTCGCGAACGAGTGCGTCAAAAAAGCGCTCGATGCTTCGCGAAAAATCCGCGACTTTTCGCCGCCTGCCCCGGCACCCTACGAGTCAGCGCTCGATGAGTACGGCAAAGCGCTCGCTGGGCTTGCCAACACCCTCAACACCTGGGCCGAGGGTGCCGGCAAGCGCGTCGAAACCAAACAGCGCGAAAACAAGATCACCTCATCGGGCGATACGTGGAGCACCACCGATAACCCGAACAAGGCCGATCCCGCAGCGTGGCAGTACGACAAGTTCATCCACTGTGCGGTCCCCAATCTCGACAAGATGAAGGACGGTCAGGAGCTGCTCGAGTTCCTCGCCAGCAAATGCACCGAAAACAAGGCCAAGGGCTGGAAGACCGACACCGATTTCCTCGCCAAGGTCCGTGATACCTGCATCGCCGAGGCGCAGGAGATTCCAACCAAAACCCCGGCGACGTTCAAGGCGACCTTCACCAAGTTCAGCCCCGACTTTGATCGTCTCAGCCAGGCATGGGGAACCTGCCTGCGCAAGATGACCAAAGAGTCGAAGAAGGACGACCTCGAGCAGTTCGACAAGGCCTGGGTCGATTCGGTGAACGCTTCGACGAAGATCCGCAAGATCGCCAAAGAGAACCTGCCCGACGAATAGCAAGAGCCGAGCCCGCTCGCTGTTCTTGACCGCCCGCCCCTCCTCCCGATCGCGTCTTCGGACGCTCCCCATTGCCAAGCGCGAGTCGTGAAGGCACCATCTGGCCGCGTGGCACGACTACGGACTCCCATCTGGCTCCCGAGAGAGCCCGTCTTCCCTCCGGTCAGTCTGGCAAGCCGTGATGGCCTACTGGCCGTCGGTGGCGATCTTTCGATCGAGCGCCTGTTGATCGCCTATGCATCAGGGATTTTTCCGTGGCCGAGCGAGGGAATGCCCCTGTTGTGGTTCGCGCCGCCCCAACGCGCCGTGATCCGTCCTGACGCTCTTCATGTCGGACGCAGCCTGCGCAAGGTGGTGGTGCGCGGCCCGTATCAAGTGAAAATCGACACGGTTTTTCCGCAGGTGATCGCCGCCTGCTCCAAAATTCCCCGTCGACACGAATCGGGCACCTGGATTCTGCCCGATATGATCGAAGCCTACATCGCCCTCCACGAAGCTGGCTTTGCGCACTCGGTCGAGACGTTCCTCGATGGCGAGCTGGTCGGTGGACTCTACGGAGTGTCGCTCGGCGGCATGTTCTTCGGCGAGTCGATGTTTGCCAGGACGGACGACGCCAGCAAGGTCGCGATGGTTCGGCTGTGCCAGCAATTGGCCGCGTGGGGATTTGATCTCGTGGACGGGCAGGTGATGAACTCCCACCTGGAACGGCTCGGCTTTGCGCTCATCCCGCGCAGCGAGTACATGGCCACACTCGAGCGCTCGCTCGAGACACCGACCAGACGGGGAAAGTGGTCGCTTGAGCCGATGACTTAGCGGTCAGGGAACAGAAATGGGAGGGAATGAACGACGAACGGTCGTCACTTGGTCATGATGCCTAGCGTCTTTACCCCTGCGCCACGACAGATGTCCATGGCCTTGACCACGTCACCGTAGGGAGCAGCATCGTCAGGGTTAAAGAAGATGATCTTTTTGGCTCGGTTCTGAAGCAGCGCACGCACTTTGTCTGCCAGTCCGTCGATCGGGATTGCTTCGCCATTGATCGCGACACGCCCATCTTCGGCAACCGTGGCCACGAGCTGATCCGACGATGGCGGTGGCTCATTTAGGCTGGCCGGTGCCTTGGGCGGAACGTCGACCGACGTCTGGTTCAGAAGCTTCGGCACCATGACCATAAATACGATCAGGAGCACCAGCACGACGTCAATGAGAGGAGTGACGTTGATGTCAGAGCGCGGGCCTTTGCCACCTGCTGCGAATGACATGGCTAATTCGCCTCCTTGTACTCTTCGGAGCCAAGGTGAACCTGAGGCACGCCCGTGGCGTTGACCAGTTCCATGGCGTGACGCACCGCGCCGTACGAAGCACGGCGATCCCCTTTGATGTGGACTTCACGACCGCCCGAGCCCTTGCGCATTTCCTTCTGCACGAGGTCTCCCAGCGTCTCGTCCGTTGCTGGATCTGAGCCCACAAACATCCGAGACTGGGCGCACTCCCAGTGGATCGCGCCCATCTTTCCACCCTCGCAAGTTATCGACACGACGATCTGCTCGCCGGAGTCGTTCTTCTTGTCGTGATGGCGAGTCACCGGCTGCTCAACGGGCATACCTCGGGTGATCATCGGAGTGACCACCATGAAGATGATGAGCAGCACCAGAACGACGTCGACCAATGGGGTCACGTTGATCTCGGATCGGATCGAGGCGTTCTTAACAGCATGTCGGCCATGCCGCCTGTGCTTCCGCGGGGGCAACCGAGGAGGATTTTTTAGCAGTTCATCCAAGTCGGACATCGTTGGTCCTTCGTCCATGAGCCGGCGGAACACCGCACGGGTACTGCTAGGCGGCCCGGCGCCCCTCGCGCAGGATGAACGACACCAGCTCACTGCTCGTTTCGTTCATGTCCACGACAAACTCGTCAATGGCGTTGGTGAAGAAGTTGAACACCATAACCGCCGGAATTGCGACCAAAAGACCGAATGCCGTGGTGACGAGTGCTTCGCCGATACCACCAGCGACAGCCGCAATACCGCCGGCACCCTTCGTCGACATGGTTGCAAAGACGGTGATGATACCGATAACGGTTCCAAGAAGACCGACGAACGGAGCAGCAGAAGCGATGGTAGCCAGACCGCCAAGTCCCTTCTTCAGATCCGCAACTTCACGCTCTTTGACACGATCGATGGCACGGTTTACGGCGTCGAGTAGATCAAAGTCCCCAATCTCGTCAGGACCAATCGCCTTGAGGGCTTGCAGACCATCAATGTACTCGTGGAGAGCCGACTCGATCACGATCGCAATCGGACCTTGTGGCTTGACCTGAGCGAGGCTCAGTGCGCCCTTGATGTCACGATCCGCCAGCTTCTTCTGGAGAGCGAAGACAAACTGCAGCGACCGCTGCTTCGCACGAGAGAAGGTAATCCAGCGCTCGATGCTCACGGCCAACATGTAGATACCCATGATGGCGAGCACGATGATGACGGATTTACCGGCGACGGACGTCGAGTCCCATATCGCCTTCGGGCTAAAACTAATTCCTTGTTCCATGTTGTTCCTCGTTTCCCCGGGTAACCGAAAAAACCTGCTGCCATCGGCTTGGTGACTCGCGTCACCCTCTTACGAGCACCACCTTCCGCCGATGCAGCTCTTTGTTTAGTTTGGTCGCGGCACGCTTACTCGAACACGAACTGTAGGTTCTGAATGAAGCAGACCGGAATCTGTTGTGGCTTATAGCGCCAGGTTCGCAGCACCTCGACGATCGAGTCGTCCGCACCAGCGATGCTGGTCACGACATCGACATCCGAGATCGAGCCATCGAGACCGATGCACATCTTATAAGCCCCCATGACCATGCCGCTGCCTCGACGCTGCGCCTTAACGACCGCGGGAAGGTGAGGATCTTCACCCGATAGCTTTTCGCTGCGGATACGGATGGCTGGAACCACCTTTGGCTTGGGCGGCGGCTTCGGCTCTTCCTTCGGCGGCGGTGGCGGTGGCGCGCCCACGACACCACCTGCAACACCACCTTCTACACCACCCGGCACACCGTCAGACCCACCGCCAGTGTCCTTCTCTTCGGGAGGATCGGGCTCTAGCTTGGGCTGGATAAACTTCGGCACTTCCGTCGGTTGAACGACTGGCTTGACCACCTTGGGAGGCGTCTTCGGCTTGCTCGAGGACTTCGGTGGTGGCGGTGGCGGCGGCGGCGGCGGCGTAGTCGCAAAGAACTGCACCGTCAGCGGTGGCGGCTGCACCTCCTCGACGTGAATGAGTGAGTAGATGATGAAAAAGATAAGCACACCGGCCTCAATCGCCGTCGAAACGACGAAGGCTGCATAGAGCAGTGGGCGCTTACGCCTTTTGTCTTGTACGTAGCGATCAAACATCACTGCTTCTCCGTCGCAGCCGGGCTACCTTCCTCTTTTGCGGGAGGCGGTGCTTCCTTCTTTTCGGGACTCGGGGCTCCGCCAGCAAACGGCGCATCCGCCGGGGGCGGCAGATCAGAGGCAGGCTCAGCAGCCTTCTTTTTCTGCTTTTTCGGGGGAGCCGGGGGCGTCGCAGCCGCTGGGGCCGTCGGGGCAGATGGGGCTACGGCCGCAGGCGTCGGAGGTGCCACGGGAGCTGTCGGCGCTTTTGGAGCCACCGGCGGACTCGCAGCAGCACCAACGGGCTCGGCCGGCTTGACAGGCTCAGCGGCCTTGGCAGGCTCAGCGGCCTTGGCGGGCTCAGCGGCCTTGGCAGGCTCGGTCGGCTTGCCGGCTTCCCCAGGCTTGGGAGGTTCCCCTGGTTTGGCTGGTGTCCCAGCCTGGTTCGCCGCTGCTGCCGCTGCCGCTTGAGTCGCTGCTTTCTGCATGGCAAGCGCGAGCTGCAGGAGCTTGCCGGCGTCTTCCAAATCTTGCCGTTTCAGCTCATCGTTCGGCTGCGCGTAAGAACGCTCACGAAGCAGCAGGTTGCCGTAAATGGCCGGCGTTGGTGCTTGCGGTGATAGCTGACGAGCAAACTCGACCAAGTCGAGCGCCTGGTTGGCTTTGGCTATGCGATCCGCCCATGGCATTTGGAGCTGATTACGCCGCAGTTCGATCGCGGTTCGGCACTGCGAGTCGGCGCACAGCTCATCCCAGGTCATGATCGCCAACGACACGTAGCCATCGGTATCCTTTGGGTTCGCTTTGACGCGTCGCTCTAGCCACATCCGGCAGGCATCCAGCTTGCCGATGCTCTTTGCAATGTTGCCAAGGATCGTCAGCGCTTCGATGTCGGGGTTGTCGCGCTCGACCTGCGGCTTAAAGAAGTCGACCGCTTCGTCGTACTTCTTCGCGTCCACGAAGGTCTGAAGCAGGTAGTCACGCGCTCGCTGACGCTGCTCCGGCTTGAGCTTGGGCATCTCCATGTACTGGCGAAACGACTGAACCGCGATGTTGGCCGCCTCTTGGCCTTCTTTGGTTCGCGGATTGAGCTGGTAGAGCGCCAGGTGGGTAAAGCCACGGTTGATGATGATGGGAGGGACGGTCGAGTCGATCTCGGCGGCCTCGCGGAATAGCTTAGCGGCCTCGGCTATATCCCCGTCGCGATACTTTTCCACGCCTTTTTGTGCGCGCGCACGAGCACGCAGCGTGTCGCAGCCGGTGGTGCTTGCCACAAGCGCGACCAAGGCGAGCGAAAAGAGGGTGCGGGACGTGCTCATGATGCGCGAAACGCTACCAATGTGGGCCGACCCATCGCAAGGGTTTCCTGTGTATGCCTGTCGATTTCTCAGTTTGCACGCTGCGCCGGTCGCTCTCAGCGCAGATCCGGTGCGGTGCCAGCGTCAGGGACCGTGCGCGCCGGAGCCGGAGGAGTGGCCTGAGTGGCCGCCTGTGCCAAGTGGTCAAGTGGCACCAAGTTCGATGCCGTGTCGTCCAGATCACGCAGCCGGGCGGTCGCCTGCTCCAGCGGAGCAACCAGCGTCATCGTGTACGCGATCGGTCCATTTAAAAACAGATACTGCCGCACAACCTGGGCACGCTCCCGCTCTGTTGCTGTCAGGACAGCATCGACCTGAAGCCGCAAGTTTCCAGTCCAGCCCGTGGTCCAACCGAGCGTCGACAAAATCTGTACCCGCACGTTGTCCACTCGCGGCCAGCCTTTGATTGCCGAGGCCTCCGGCAACAGCTCACGCACGGTCGTGCCTGGTGCCACCCGCTTGCCGACCAGGCTAATCACCGCTCGCTCGCTGCCATCACCTCGACTCGCCCACGCGATCAGTTGTGGGTAGCTCGGACGTTCGCGAGGCGTCACCTCCCAGCGCGGTGGCGGCTTAAACTCACCGATTGCCCACTCACGACTGCGCAGCTCCGGGCCGGCCTGTAATGAAGCCAGTGCCACAAAAGTCAGCGCCACCCACCCCAAGAAGCCGCCTACTTTCTGACCGAACATTCCGACCTGCTGACTCATGGTCCCCTACCCTATCAGCTTCGCCCGCCGCTCACAGCTACCGACATTGTGCCATTCAACGGAAGCGACCTCCACCCGCTTCGACAGCGGACCCAATCAGCGCCTGATTTCTCATAACGATGTTTTAGTAAGCCCAGAAACACAAGATGAGCGACAAAGGAACCCCAAGCCGGTATAGTGGCAAGTAAGAGCCGCAAAGTGTCTCTCGATCGATTTGGTCCATATCAGGTCATTCGCAAGCTGGGCGAAGGTGGAATGGGAGCGGTGTATGAAGCCGTTCAAGATCCCATCGGTCGCCGGGTTGCCATCAAGATCCTTCACCCGAAGTACGCGCAAGACCCTGGCATCTGCGCTCGCTTCTTTAATGAGGCGCGTGCGGTCAACCTGATCGATCACCCGTGCGTCGTCCAGATCTCGGACTATGGGCAACTTCCTGACGGGACCGCGTATCTCGTCATGGAGTACTTGAAGGGCGAGACGCTGAGCCAGCGGCAGAAGTCGAAGGGCATGCCGCCGCTGCCGGAGATCATGCGGCTGGCCAGGCAGATTGCCTCGGCGCTATGTGCGGCACACGAAAAGAACGTCTACCACCGCGACCTAAAGCCCGACAACATCATGCTGGTGCCTGATCATGACTCGGAGATTCCGGGGCGCGAGCGGGTCAAGCTGCTCGACTTCGGCATCGCCAAGGTCGCACAGGCCGACGAAGGCCCAGGGCAAGCACAGCCGAAGACGTCTACGGACGTGGTCATGGGCACGCCGCGCTATATGGCTCCCGAGCAGTGCAAAGGCGGCGTTCAGATCGACGAAAAGGCCGACGTCTATTCACTCGGCGTGATGCTGTACGAGATGATCGCGGGACGACCACCGTTCGTTGGTGGGTCGGGCGAAGTGCTGGCAATGCACATCTACGAGCCGCCGCAGCCTCTCAAAGAGCTAGCGCCCCACGTACCCGATGAAATTGCCAGCTTGGTTCACCTGCTGCTAGCGAAAAAACGCGAAGAGCGGCCGAACATGAAACAGGTGATGACGCGGCTGGAAGAGCTTGGCCAGCGTCACCCAACGTCGATGCTCCCGGCGATCTCGATGGCTGCGCTGCTGCCTCCGTCGATGACACCGCCTGGCACCAACCCGAACCAGACGCCAACGGCCGGAACCTCGGCCTCCTCGACACTGGGACTGTCAGCGGGACAATCGACTCCAAACGGACGATCGCCCAAGATGCTGCTACTCGGACTGCTCGGCGGTGGCACAGCGCTCCTCGGAGTACTCGCCTTTCTGCTGGTTCGTCCTCAGCCGCAACAGCCCGTGGTGGTCCAGCCGGTGAAGCCAAGCATCGTCGACATGGCACCACCGCCGACACCGCCACCGACCAAACCCAAGCAGATCCACTGGTCGCTGACTTCGACGCCGGCTGGAGCACAGGTGATTCGCGTCTCCGACGGAACGATTCTCGGCGGCACCCCGATGGAGCTAGATCAAGCAGCCAGCGACGGAACGTGCGAAGTCAAGCTGAAGTTGCCGGGTTTTACGGAAAAGGTGCTCAAGCTCAGTCTTTCCGATAGCGAGACCCGCAAAGAGACGCTGGAAAAAGCCCCCGCCGCTCGATTCGGCACCAAAAACCGATTCGGAGTTGGCACGGGGACGGGTGTAGGCAAAACCATTTCAACGCCAACCAAGGGCAATGATGAACAACCTCGCATCGTGGACTAGACATCTCGCACTCGGTGCCCTGTTAGTTGTCGGTGCCCCGCACTCTGCCGTGGCGCAGAGCGATGCTTCGCCTCTGTCGCAAAGTCCAGCTCCGAAGAAAAAAGATGACGGCTGCTTGCGCGACAACGTCTGCCGCACCGCCTATCAAAAGGCCTTGGCTCTGTACGACGAGGGTCGTTACGAAGAAGCACTTACTGGTTTCCAAGGTGCCTACGCTCGCCGACAAATGCCGTGGCTGTTGCTCAACGTTGGACGCACGGTGCAGCGTCTCGGTCGTCCCAAAGAGGCGATCGGGTACTACGAGCGATATAAAAAGGCTGACCCGAACATCGACCCTGAGACGGAGCGCCGCGTCAACAAGTACATCGAGCAAGCCCAAGCGCTGCTGGAGCAGACGCCGACGCAGCCCGACTTGGTGCAAAATCCGACGACGGCACCGCCTCAGAATCCAACGGGAACGCCCAACGGAACCCTGCCCAATAATCCACCGCAGCCGTTGAATCTGACGACACCACAGCCGGCCGCCGAGACCCAACCTCTGGCGACGCCGGTTTATAAGAAGTGGTGGTTTTGGACAGTCATCAGCGTGGTGGTGGTCGGTGGCGTTGTAGGAACCGCTGTTGGTGTCACCGCAGCCAAGAAAGAACCTTTACCTGCGCCGCCTGAGCCATTTCAAGCCGGCGACACGGTCCTTAATCCGCAGTTTTGAGAGAGGCCCATGACAAAGCAGTCCGCCTTCCGACCTGTTTCTTCGCGTGGTTCCCGCAACTGGTTGAGGCTGACGCTGTCCGCGCTGCCGCTGTGCGTGGTGACCTGTGATGCCGGACAGCTCGAACCGGACGCCAATGCTGTCGCGGTGACCGTGCTCGGGCTAACCGCTGATGCCACCAAGCTGGTCGTCACTACGACGCTCGACGGCAAAGCCTCGACCAACCAGACGCCCTACGAGATCACGAGCAAGCTGACACGATTCGGCATTCGGCTCGCCAAAGAGCTATCGGGCACGCTGGCCCTGAGCATTGACTCGTACGACGTCGATCTATGCAAGGTAGGCAGCGGCACCGTCACCACCCAGATCGGCAGCCCGTACCGCTTCGAGGTGACCGCGTCGATGAAGACCGTGACCCCGAAGCAGTGTCCCCCCCCGCCGCCGCCAAAGACCTGCGCGCCAAACCTGTTCTGCTGGTCGAATCCGCTGCCGCAGGGCAACACATTCCAGGGAATGTGGTCGCTATCGGCCAGTGATGTGTGGGCGGTTGGCGATGCAGGGACGATCCATCACTACGATGGTGCCAATTGGACCTCCTCGACGAGCGGAACCACCGAGTCGTTGCTCGCCGTCTGGGCAGCATCGCCAACCGAAGTGGTCGCTGTTGGAACCAACGGTAAAATCATCCGCTACGACGGCACCAAGTGGAATCCCGAGACCAGCGGCACCACCAAGCGTCTGTCGGCGATTTGGGGCACCGGTGCCGATTCCTGGGCCGTTGGTGAAGGCGGCACAATCCTCCGTCGCACCGCCGGCACCTGGAGCCCACAGGGCTCGGGCGTCACCAGCAACCTAAATGGCGTCTGGGGCCGCTCCGCCAGCGAGGTTTACGCAGTCGGTGATGCCGGCGTCATTCGCAAGTTCGACGGCACCAGCTGGTCGATGATGACCAGCACGACGGCGATGAACCTGGCCAGCATTTGGGGCGACGCCACGACGGCAACCGCAGTCGGCGCAAACGGCACCATCCTGGGGCTCGCTGGCACAACTTGGTCGGCGCAGACCAGCGGCACCACCGAACAGCTCAGTGGCGTATTTTCGCCTGCCGCGGGTCAATATGTCGCCGTTGGCACAAACGGCACGATCCTCCGCGGCAGCACGGGAGCTTGGTCGCCGCAGCCCGCCGGTACCACTGTCGCTCTTTCCGTCGCACGCGGCACCAGTTCATCCGATGTTTGGGTCGGTGGAGCCTCTGGGCAGCTGCTCCGCTACGATGGCAACAAGTGGAATTCGTCGCGCCTGGGGTTCGAGCCAGTCATCCGCGCCATCGCCGCACTCAAGGCGAGTGACATCTGGGCGGTCGGTGATGGTGGACTGCTCGCCCACTACGACGGCACCAAGTGGACCACCGCCAACAGCGGCACCACCGCCAACCTCAATACGATTTGGGCCGTGTCTCCCACCGAGGTCTACGCGGGTGGCGACAACCGCACACTGCTGCGCTTCCTAGGCACGACCTGGGCTACGTACCCCGTCGCTCTCCCTTCGAACTTGATCCAGGATGTCCGAGGTGTGTGGGCCAGCGGTTCGGCCAACATCTGGGGCGTCGGCAATGCGGCAATCGGAGCCTCGGCCCCACTGAATTTCTGGATGTACGACGGTTTCGGCTGGAAGGTCTTCGACATCAAGGATCCCGTCGTCGGCATGACCCGAGCCACGACGGTCAACGGCATCTGGGGCACCACCCAAGGGGCCACCACCATCGTGTACTTCGTCGGCAAGGGCTACGCGGCCTTTGTAAACCTGACCGCCGGTATGATCCAGTACAACTTCCCCCTCGCCGGCACCGAGCTACGAGCGGTCTACGGCACATCGTCCACCGATGTCTGGGCCGTCGGAGATAGCGGTCTCGTGCTCCACTACGATGGTGCAGCCTGGGGTGGCGTCGCAACGGGTCTTGGCACCGCGCAGCTCCTCGGCGCGTGGCGACAGGACTTGACCAGTCCACTGTGGGTCGTCGGTGATCAGGGAACCCTGTGGCAGTATGACGGCACCAACTGGGCCGCCAAGGAATCGGCCACCCGCAACCGGCTCACGTCGGTCAGAGGACTCAGTCAGATGGATGTCTGGGTCGGCGGCGCGGGCGGCACCATGCTCCACACCCTGCCGCAGTAGCACTCGCTCCGTCTCTCCACTGGGCAGGCAGCCCGGCTCTCCTTCCTGCTTCTCCTTCGGATTCCATCTTCTGTTCGCTCACGCCGCTGCGCTCAGTGATTGTGCGAAAATCCCGCCATTGCGACGCTGCGGTTCCGCCACAGGGTCGTTCCACTTGCATTTGGGAGGGATCTCTTGCTGCTATTGACCGACGTTCGTTATATTGGACGGCGTACCAATGAAACGACCACTCTATCCTTTGTTCCTCGATTTGCAGGATCGCCCAGTGCTGGTGGTTGGGGCTGGCACCGTCGGTACACATAAGATCCAAGCGCTACTTACTGCGGGCGCAGCGGTAACGGTGGTAGCCCCCAAGGTCACGGACCCGATCGCTCTTGCCGCAGAGCGGGGAGAGCTGCGCTGGCACAAGCGACCCTTTGTTACGGCCGACCTAGATGGCGTCTACTTTGTGATCGCAGCGACCAACGATCACCGCGTCAATGCCGAGGTAGCAAAGGCCGCAGCCGCAGCGCGACTGTTCGTCAATGCCGTCGACGATCCCAGCAGCGCTTCCGCTTATGCCTCGGCCTGCATCGTGCGCGGCGGGGTCACGGTCGCCATTTCATCGGGAGGGCGAGCCCCAGCGGTGTCACGGCTCCTGCGAGAGTTACTGGAACAAGTTCTTCCCAGCGATGAAACGCTGGCCGATTGGATCGAGCGAGCCGCGTCCCTTCGTACGCAATGGCAGAACGAACACACACCCCTGCCCGAGCGCTATCGTGACCTGCTGCGTCGCCTGCTCCTTCGCGAGCCTTCTGCCCAAACCGCCATTCCCTCTGGCGATACCCAGGAGTCCGCCGCATGAATGGTCGTGTCTCTCTGATCGGTGCCGGCCCCGGTGATCCCGATCTGCTTACGCTTCGCGCTGCTCGCCGGCTCGCTGAAGCCGATGTCGTGCTCTATGACGCGCTCGTCGACCAGCGCGTGCTGGAGTTGGCCTCCCGGGCTCGCTGCGTCGATGTCGGCAAGCGCTGCGGGAAAAGACAAGTGGCCCAAGCCGCCACCGAGCGGTTGCTCGTGCGTCTAGCCCGACGCGGCTGGAACGTAGTCAGACTAAAAGGCGGCGATCCTTTTGTGTTCGGTCGCGGTGGAGAGGAAGCGCTGACTTTGTCGCGAGCGGGAATTGCGTGGGAGATCATCCCCGGACTCTCAAGTGCACTCGCAGCACCGGCGCTGTGCGGCATTCCAGTGACCCATCGCGGACTAAGCGCAGCGCTGCTGGTGATGAGCGGACACGATCTGACCGTTGCCGAATCGATTCTGTCGCCTCTGCAGCCGCTTGGCATGACCGTGGTGATCCTGATGGCTCGCCAGCACCGTCGAGAGCTGGCCCAGATTCTGCTTCAACGAAAGTGGCCCCCGCAGACCCCGACCGCCGTGATTCAGTCCGCGAGTCTGCCCGATCAAAAGCAGTGGTACGGAACGCTGTCCGAGTTGACGCAGCCGAGTGATTCGCTCGACCTGGCAACCAGCGCTGCATCCCTGCTGGTGATCGGTTCCACCGTCGCTCTGGCCGCAGAACTGGTTCCTCTGCTCACTGCGATTCCCATGCCCGCGATTCCCACTCCCACCCTGCGCGCTTCGGCGGGTTAGTCAGATCCTAAATTTTCGCAACTCCCGTTTCAGGAGTGGGCTTGCGATCCTTGGGGTAGAGCATCAATAGGATGCAGCGCATCGGCTCGCGACCGGGGTTGTGATAGCGGTGAGGTCGATCGGCACAGAAAAACAAGACATCGCCGCTCTGTAGGACTGCCTGGTTGCCCGCAGCTTCGACGACAAGCTGACCATCGGTGACATAGAGCTGCTCGCGGGTTCCGGGAATGTGGGCCGATGCTCGCTCTTCGCAACCGGGCTCTAACGACAGCTCATACATCTCGGCGACTCGGGGATCTCCCGTCGGAAATAGCGCTCGGGAACACAGGGCTCGTCCGTCCGAATACAGCACCTGCATTTGATCGCGACGATGCACCACAAAATCACCCGGCATCGGCTCACCGAGCAGCGCCCCAAACGGAACCCCCAGCCCATTGGCGATCTTCCAGCCGAGCGCGATGGTCGGAGAGCTCTTCCCCATCTCGATCTGGTTTAGCATCGCCTTGCTCACCTCACTGCGGTCGGCCAGCTCTGCCAGCGACATCCCGCGCTCCATCCGCAAAATCCGCAGGTTGTCACCAACGCGAGGTTCGTGTGCCGGCAACTCCGGGGCCGCAGGCTCGGCGGGCGGCGGTTCGCTCTTACCGCTGGCACTGCGCGGTCGCTGCGGCGGTTTGGATTTCGATATCACGGACTTCCGCTTGGTCTTGCCGGTCATGGCCAAAGTGTGCCAGAAACCATCGTCCCTCGCTCGATCGGAGCGAAGAGACTTCCATTTGACGTCGTCTGCTATAACGGATATCGTCCGTTCATGTCATCTGCCACGACGGCTGCCTCTGTTGGTGAGTATTTTCCGGGTCGACTGGGCTTTGCGACGACTGCTGATGTCGAAGAGTTTGTCGCCACGCTCGATCGCTACGAAAAAGGGGAGCTGTCGGCGGATGAGTGGCGCGCCTTCCGCCTGCTTCGCGGCGTCTATCACCAAAGGCAGACCGATGTGCAGATGCTGCGGGTCAAAGTCCCGCAAGGAGTCCTTTCGGCCGCACAACTGCGGGCGCTGGCGCTGGTTTCAGAGCGGGATGGAGACGGTCGCTGCGATGTCACGACCCGTCAGAACTTCCAGTTTCACAACATCCGCCTGGCCCACATCGAACGGGCGATGTACACGCTGGCCGAAGCCGGACTGACCACCCGGGAAGCCTGTGGCAACAGCGTCCGCACCGTCACCGCGTGTCCCTTGGCCGGGGTCGATCCGAGCGAGACATTCGACGTCACTCCCTACGCCGATGCCTTCACTCGCTATCTACTGCGTGGTCCGCTGTCCGCAACGCTGCCACGGAAGTTCAAGGTCGCGTTCGAGGGCTGTCAGCGCGGCTGTGTGCGGGCTCCGATCAACGATCTGGCTTTTATCGCCCGCCGCTCTGCTCAAGGCGAACCGGGATTCCAAGTACTCTGTGGCGGTGGAACCTCAACCCTGCCGCGCAGCGCGGGCGAGCTTGTGGCGTTCCTTCCGGCCGAGCAACTCCTATCGCTGAGTGAAGCGGTGGTGCGGGTGTTTCATCGTGAAGGGAATCGTAAAAATAGGCATCGTGCGCGTCTCAAATGGGCCATCGAAAAGCTGGGCTTTGCCAACTTCCGCGAGCTCATCCTGGCCGAATGGCAGAAGGTACAAACGGAAGGAATCGCGCAGCTTCCTTTTGATCCGCAGAGTCCTCCGGTTGAACCAATACCGACGGAAGTGATGAGCGCAAGAGACTCCCAACGCGACTCCCAACGCGACTCCCAACGCGACTCCCAAGTGACTTCCCAAACGGGACAGAGTCTCGATTTTTTTCTGTGGCACAAAAGCAACGTCCAGGCGCAAAAACAGGCCGGGTATGTGTCTGCCCAGGTCACTCTGCCAATGGGCGGTCTGCGTGCCGAACAGCTCCGTGTGCTCGCGAGTCTGTGTGAGGAATTCGGCGATGGCTTTGTTCGAACGATGGTCGAGCAAAACATCGCGCTGCGCTACATCCGCAGCGATCGGATCGTTGCGCTGTTTGGGAAGCTCAAGGAAAGCGGCTTAGGGGTCGCCGGTGCAGGCACATTTGCCGATGTGGTGAGCTGTCCAGGGGCAGAGACTTGTGCGATTGCGGTGACAACCTCGCGCCAGATGGGAACCGTACTGCGAGAGCACCTGACGACGCTGCCAACCGATGAACCGGGACTTGCGGGCGCAAGCATTCACCTGAGCGGCTGCCCAAACGGCTGCGGACAACATCACATCGCAACGATTGGCCTGCAAGGCGGGCTGCGCAAGCTGGGGGGGAAAGCGCTGCCGGTCTATCACCTGGGAATTGGTGGCGGCATCATTGGGGATCGGGCTCACTTTACGCGGCTCGTTGGCAAGCTCCCGGCCAAGCGCGGTCCGCAAGCGATCGATCGGCTGGTCGCACTGTGGAGGAGCGATCGGCAGAGTCCCAACGAAACCCTGGAAGCGTTCTGTCGCATGGTGCCCATCGACAAAGTGCGCAGCGCGCTCGCGGACCTGCTGGAGATTGATGAACAGACAGCGTCCGCTGCTGACTTTATCGACCACGGGCAACAGACACCGTACAGCAGTGAAGCCAGTGAAGGGGAAGCTGCGGGCTAGTAACAGACGACGTCTGCTAAAACAGACGACCGTCCGCTAGGCCCGGTTAGCGGGGCGAGATGATCTTGGTTTCAGGAGGCGGGGTAAACGCAAAGCGCGAGTCGTCGACCCCGGCCTTGGGATTGGGCTCGATCGCGGTAAACAGCAGATCGTTTTGGCCGCCCTGCTGATCAAACAGGATCGTCTCTTTGACGAGGAAGGTCTTCGGCTGGACGACGAACAGCAAGTGGCGATACTGGGCGCTGGCCACCTTGGGAATCAGCTTGAGCACGAGATCGCCTGGCTCACCGAGCGGCTGATCGTCGTAGTAGCTGACCTCGAACTCCTCTTGCAGCTTGCCTCGCCCGAACAAAAAGCTGACCTGCGCGGGAAGCTGCGACGAGCTGAGCGCTTGCTTGTACGCCTGCTCATCCTCGGGTTCATAGACCCACAGCGTGGTGCCATCGGCGACAAACAGCTTCTTTTCGGGTTTTTCGTAGTCCCAGCGCATCTTGCCGGGCTTCTTGAGTGCGACGGTGCCAGAGGCAGTTCGCTTGCCCATCGGACCCGACAGCGTCTGCGCGAACTTGGCACGGAGAGCGGCAATGCTCTCGTAGCTTTTCTGGAGCTGGGTGACGACTTCCGCGACGGGAGGTCGGGACGGAGCCTCAGTGGCCGGGGTTGCCTTGCGTGGTGGCACTGCCGCCGGTGCCGCAGGGTTGGCCGTCGGAGATGGTTTGCCAGCAGCAGGGGCCGAGACGGGGACGGGCTGAGTAGGGGACGCCGCCGCGATCAACGACAACAGCGGCAACACAAATAGCTTTGGCAGAAAGCGCCTCATCGAGTTCTCCACAAAACGGATGTTCGCACAAACAAGGATGCGACACGGCGGCTGTCTATTCATCTGCCACCGAAGATGGTGGGTTTGGGCTACTTGGAGAGGGGAGGAAGCGGGGAGCCGCTAGTGTGCGGCTTTGGCGAGGGCATCCGCGACAAAGGCCTCGATCTTCGGCATCGGGGCTGCCCCGACGAGTTGACCGAGTACCTTGCCTTTGTGGAAGATGAGCAGCGTCGGGATCGAGCGCACGTCATAGGTGGTCGGGGTCTTGTTGCTGTGATCGATGTCGAGTTTGCCGACGTTGAGCTTGCCCGTGTACTTCTCGGCGAGCTTTTCCACATGTGGCGCAATGGCCCGACAAGGAGCGCACCAAACCGCCCAGAAATCAACCAAGGTCGGCTTGTCGGATTGTAGAACCTCCGCCGCAAAATTGGCGTCGGTGAGGATCTTGATGTTTGAGGAAGCCATGAATTCTCCTTCGAAGTGCTAGCCACAATCTAATCTGGCGCGCTGGTTGCGGTAGAGGGAACTTCACATTTCACCTCACAGCGACGGAAGTTTCCGGACGGCCACCGAAATCACGAGCGCCAACATTCACGCTTTCGACGACAGGATGGCTGGACTATTGTGGCGGCGCGATGACGTCCGAGATGCTCCCATCCAAGCAGCCACTCCTTCCGCTTCCACCGCCTATGGTGGCACCGCTCGGTGAGGGCCAGGTCGAGGTCGAAGGCATCGTCGGTAGCCAGGTGTTTGTGTCGCCAGAAGCAGACTTTGCGGTGCTGCGGCTCGATGTGCCCGGGCAGCTTCGTCCGGTGGTGACAATCGGGGCGCTGGCTGGTCTGCGCGTCGGTGAAACGGTGCGAATCATCGGTCGCTATGAGCAGCACGAACGCTACGGGCAACGGCTGCGAGCCGATCAAGCACTGCCGCAACAACCGGAGTCGCGGATCGGTATCGAACGATATTTGGCGACGCTCGCCGGGCTTGGGCCAGAGCTTGCACGTCGAATCGTCCTCGAACTTGGAGTGCACGCGCTGACCGCGCTGGAAGAAGAGACGTTTCGCGTTGCTCAAATCAAAGGAGTAGGAAAAAAGCGGGCGCAGCGGGCTCTCGTTGATGCACGGGCCAGGCGGGACGAGCGCGCCGTCATGGTGTTTTTGCAGGGGCTCGGGATCTCGGCGGCCTATGCGTCGAGAATCCGCAAGCAGTGGGGCCAGGCCGCCATCACCAAGGTCCGCGAAAATCCGTATGCCTTGGCGCGAGAGGTGTCGGGGATCGGTTTTCACATCGCCGATCGGATCGCCGCCGCAATGGGGGTTGAGCCACTGTCTCCGCTACGGCTGGTGGCGGGCATACGGCATGTCCTACTCACCGCCTGCGACTCGGGACACTGTTACCTGCCCGAACGAGAGCTACTGTCGCGAGCCGTTACGCTGCTGCAGCCGCCGCCCCCGGAAGACGCACCGCCGAACAGTCCACCACCGCTGGTCGATGAAAAGCTCGGTGAGTCACTGACGCAGGCCATTGCGACGCTGCGCTCACACGGTGAGACCCTCCACGAGGGCGAGGCGGTGTATTTGGCGTCGCTGCATCAGCTTGAAGTCGAGCTGACCAGGCAGGTGCAGCGATTGATGGCGGCGATCAGGCCACGCATTCCAACCATCAGCGAACACGACATCCAGTTGCGGTTGGCCGAGGGACAGCGGGCTGCGCTACAGCGAGTGGAGACATCACCGCTCAGCATCATCACCGGCGGTCCGGGGACCGGCAAGACCACGATCATTGCCGCACTGGTCCGGGCCTATCTGCGGGCGGGGCTGCGGGTGTGTTTGGTAGCACCAACGGGGAGAGCGGCAAAACGACTGAGCGATGCGACCGGGCAGACCGCCAAAACGATCCATCGACTGCTCAACTTGATTCCCGGCGAGCGCGGACGTAGCACCAAGGATTTGGAAGTCGATCTGCTGGTCTGCGATGAGGCCTCGATGCTGGATCTGCCTCTGGCGGTCACGCTGCTGAAGGCGGTCCCGAGTGCGGCAACGGTGGTGCTGGTTGGTGATGTCGATCAATTGCCATCGGTGGGTCCGGGTCGAGTGCTGGCCGATTTGATTGACTCGGATCAGCTGGCGGTCACCCGTCTGCGCGAGATTTTCCGTCAGAAAGAGGGCTCGGGCATCATCGACAATGCGCAGTCGATTTTGCGCGGCGAGCTGCCACAGTCAGCACCGATCGGAGACAAGCAAGCCGATTTTTACTGGATCGAAGTTGATGACGCAGTCAAAGCTCGTGAGACGGTGGTGCGGCTGGTGGCAGAGCGCATTCCGCAGCGGTTTGGCTTTGATCCACTCACCGACGTGCAAGTTCTGACGCCGATGCATCGCGGTGAGGTCGGGACCGAAGAGCTTAACCGAGCCCTACAGGCCGCGCTCAACCCCGTCGCGCAGGCCGCACTCGCTGAAAAAGCGACCCCCACCGGAAAGCCGAATTTTTTCGTCGGCGACAAGGTGATGCAGGTCAAAAACAACTACGAGCTCGATGTCTGGAACGGCGACATTGGCGTCATCCTGTCCCGAGACGAAGAAGAGGATTTGCTGCTGGTTCGCTTCGAAGACGAACGCCAAGTCGCCTACGATGCGACGGCGCGGGAGGATTTGGAACTGGCCTACGCGGTGAGCGTCCACAAAAGCCAGGGCAGCGAATACAAAGCGGTGGTGGTGCCGCTCCATATCCAGCACTACCCACTGCTCCGACGGAACTTGGTCTATACAGCGGTGACCCGAGGCAAGAAGCTGGTCGTCGTGGTCGGCGGTCGGCGGGCGGTAAAACGGGCGGTCACCCAGACTGGAGACCTACTGCGCTACACCGGCCTACGCGAGCGGCTTCGCAGTATACTGCCAGGCTAATGGCGCAGCGCGGACCGAACGCCTCCTCGCAAAAATGGACGGTTGCGGGCCTTCTCGGCCTGTCGGTGGTTGCGTCCGCGATGTGGGCCTGTTTGTCGGCACCACTGGAGCTTTGGCAGACGGCTCGTAGCGACGGCTCTCTCGATAGCGCACCTTATTCTGATGATGGCCAAGCACAGGGCGTGCTCGGTCTATTTACGATCGCGGGTTGCCAGAAGCTGACCTTCCCTTCGGATGAGCCTCGCTGCACAGGCGGTGCACCGCTGACCGTTCAGCTCGTGCTGCTTCCCATCGGGGTATCGATGTATCGCTGGCAAGTGACTCCAGCCTCGGGATCGGGCGGAGCCGATGGTGGCATGAGTGACGGCGGCCTCGGCTCACTCCTCGACGAAACGCAGAGCAAGAGCAAGAGCCCGATGCTGACCCTGGCCAAACCGGGTACCTATTTGGTGTCGGTGGCGGTCGCCGGACCGGGCGGCACAAGCACCGCAAGCGGGCAGATTATCGTGGGTAGCGGCTCCATCGGAGCAAGCTGCGATAACGATGAGCAGTGCGACAGCGGCCTACGCTGCTTGTGCGGCAGTGATACCCCGGGACGAGACGGCCGCTGCCCTGGCTCCATCGGCAATGGTGTTTGTACCAAGAGCTGCGACGGGGTGGCCTGTCCGATGGGTAGCACCTGCCTCAACCTGTCGCGCAGCAGTGGCACGATTGCAGACGGTGGAACCGGCGATGGCTACCGCCAGCCAATCTGCGTCAAGCCATGCACCATCGATGGGGACTGCCGCGCCGACCTGCTCTGCCGCGAGCTGCCGGTGAGCAAACCTGGGGGCGCTGCATCCGATCCGATTTCATTTGGGAAGGTCTGCTTTGCCGCCATCCCCGGCGCAATCGGCGCAAGCTGCATCGGCGTGGACGAGCAACCGGACCGCACCGCCTGCGCCACCGGACTGTGTGAGCCTCTAGGTGCCAGACATCTATGTACGGTCGCCTGCGGTCCGAGCGGCGTCAGTTGCCCCACCAATGCGGCCTGCGCTACATGGAACGTCAGCGTGGCACCTGCGCCCACCGGACCTCGCTGTCTGTCCCGCTGCGATATGAGCCACCCGTGCGGAGATCCCCTGCTCGACTGTCTACCCGGCGGTGGCAGCGGAGGCCTGGGCTTTTCCCTGATGAGTGAACCGATGTCGACTCAGGTCTGCGCGCCCCGTCGGTGCAGTAAAGCCGCTGACTGTCCCGGTGGTCGCTGCGTCACGGTCGGCGCGGCGTCGTTCTGTCTCCGCAACTGACTTGCCAGAAGGTGGGCATAGGTCCGTGATATGCTGCCACGATGAGCCTCCTTGGTAGGTCGGCGCAGACACTGTCCGTGATTGCATCCCTTTGGGTGGCCGCTTGCACCCAGCCGCTGGTCATTCGCTCCGAACGAGGCGCAACGGTCCAGCAAGTGCTGCCTTCGAAGACCGTGGTGTTCGTGCACGGCATGTTCATGACGCCGTTGTGCTGGGAAAAATGGGAGCCGTATTTTCAAGCGAAGGGCTATAAGACGCTTGCGCCAGCCTGGCCGGAACACGACGCCGCGATCGAGGAACAGCGCAAGTCTCATCCCAACGCAAAGCTGGCAGCCCTCACGCTGGATGCCGTGCTGGCGCACTATCGAACGGTCCTAAAGGGGTTGGAAGAGAAGCCGATTCTCGTGGGACATTCGATGGGAGGGTTGATCGTACAGATACTCCTTGCAGAGGGGTTGGGAGTCGCCGGAATTGCGATTGACTCTGCTCCTCCCAAGGGCGTCATCTCACTCAAGTACTCGTTCCTAAAGAGCAACTGGCCCGCGATCAGTCCCAGCGCCAAGCTCGATATGCCGATCAATCTGTCGCGCAAGGACTTCGATTACTCGTTTGCGAACTGCACCCCGGACGCAGAGCAAGCCGCCACATTTGCGCGCTATGCGGTTCCGGAATCGCGCCGGGTTGGCAAAGGACCGACGACAGATGTTGCCAAGATCAACTACTCAGCGGCCCGTCCCCCTCTGCTCATGATCGCGGGCAGTCTCGACCACATCATTCCGGCAAGCCTCAACCGTAGCAACTATGCCAAGTACGAACAGAGTCCGTCGATCACCGATTTTCGAGAGTTCGAGGGTCGCTGCCACGCCATCATTTTGCAGCCAGGATGGGAAGAGGTAGCGGACTATGTCCACAATTGGATTGCGAAAAACCAATCGCAGCCCTAATCACGCACTTTCCATCGGTGTTGGCATCCAAGGTAGTAAAACAATCTCCTCCTGAAGGAATCCTCATGCGCGCTGCGGATTCTACTTCACCGGCATTAAGCAAACAGCAGTTCTTGGTCGAGCATCCCTGGCCCAAAGAACATGCGGACCAGCGCCGACTGGAATGGTTTTGGCATTTTGAGCTACCGCTCTCTGCAGCGGAACTCTGGCCGATCGTCGCGGACTCCTCTCGCTTCAATCGCGCACTGCAGGTCAGCGAGATGAAGTTTGAAGATCGCAACGGGGAGCGCTGGGGCTCGTCTCGTCCCGCGGGCATCGCTCACGAGTGGGTTGAGGTACCGTGGAACTGGGTCGCCGAGCGCTGGATGGAGTCGGTACGACTGTACAAACGCGGCTTCTCCAAGGTGGTGTTTGCAGTGTTTCGGCTACAGCCGCTCACCGACGATCGAACTCGGCTGTACGTCTACTTTGGTGCCATCCCAAGCGGCTGGCTGGCTTCGCAACTCCTGCGGATTGGGTTTTCGGGTCTGTACAAAGACTTTTCCCGACTGCTGCCAGAGCTTGCCCAGGAGGTTCGGAATCGCCGTCCGCTGCTGGTTCAAGCAGGTGGCGAGCTTTCAGATGGTGCGGAATCTCGACTCCTCCGTATCGCTGAGGAGCTTCGGAACAAGTCTCTGGATCTCCGCTGCATTGAACAGCTCATGCACTGGATTCGCCACGGAGACGATCAAGATCTCTATCGAATCCAGGTTCGCGAACGAGCACTGGCGTTTAACGTCGACGAAAATGCGCTGCTACGGGTCTGTCTGCATGCAACGCGGCTGGGAATGCTGGATCTGTCCTGGGACGTCATGTGTCCGCACTGTCGAGGGGTGAGCAAACAGAACGGAAGTCTAGGAGAGCTGAAGACCGAAGCGCGATGTGATGTCTGCCAGATCGACTTCGGTACGGATGCCAACGAGTCGGTCGAGATCACCTTCCACGTCCATCCCTCGATTCGCAACGTCCCGCTGCGGACGTTCTGTAGTGCCGAGCCTTCGACAAAAGAACACATTCGAGTGCAGCGCACCGTAGCACCACACTCCCAAGTCGAGCTGCATGTTCCGCTTCGAACCGGACGCTATCGGCTACGGATTCAAGGGGAGAAGCGCTATGGAGCCCTGGATGTCCAAACGACGGGCGATGCGTCGGAATTCTGCTGGAAAAGCAGCGATACACCATCGGCAATCGTGGTGCATCCAGAAGCTAAGCTCATCCTGCATAACGACGGTGATACGTCGCGGATGTTCATCGTTGAATCGGCCACGTGGAGCGATCTGGCGTTGCGTCCGGGCCAGCTCCTCAGCCTGCAGGAGTTCCGCGATTTGTTTAGCGAAGAGTACCTAGGCCAGGACGTTCAGCTCGCGATCGGAGAGCAGACCATCTTGTTTACAGACATGGTCGGTTCCACCGCGCTGTATGCACAGCAGGGAGATGCGGTCGCCTTCCGAGAAGTACGCCGTCACTTTGGCGATGTCTTTGCAATCATCGCCAACCGCCGTGGCGCGGTGGTAAAAACGATTGGGGACGCGGTCATGGGAGCCTTCACAAGCCCACTCGATGCCGTCATCGCCGCCAAAGAGATTCACGACTGCTTCTCGCCCGCACGAACCGACTCTGCCACACGACTGCGAATCTCTCTCAATACCGGACCGTGCATCGCGGTGAAGCTGAACACCGATATTGACTACTTTGGACACACCGTCAACGTCGCAGCCAAGCTCCAGAGCCTCGCCGATGCCTGGCAGATTGCAATGAGTGACAAGGTCTACTTGGCACCTGGCGTGCAGGAGTGGCTGTCGACGGAAAAAGCAGCGCTCACAGAGCTACAGTACGAGTCTGCTTCGCTCCGATCACCTGTGTTGGTGAAGCGCTGGACAGTGCATCGGGCACAGTAGCGGACACAGAGACAGCGGCCTCGGAATCCGCACTACTCCTTTTTGCCTTCTCCGACGGTAACGGAGACCTTGCGAGGCTGCGAAGCAATCCGCTTGGGAATCGAGAGGCTCAAGACTCCCGCGTGTAGCTCGGCCTTGATGCGATCGATGTCGGCGCTCTCGGGAAGAGTGAAGGTGCGCTGGAATCCCCCGAAGCTGCGCTCGACCATGTAATAGTTTTCGCCTTCTTTGCGTTCCTCTGCTTCGCGTTTTCCGCTGATCGTCAGACGGTTACCGGTGTGGGAGATCTCTAGTTCGGACTCCTTAACACCGGGTAAATCTGCTTTGAACAGAAACGCGTCTTTGGTTTCCTTCACGTCGAAGTTCGGAGAAAACTCGGCGGTCCGAAGGGAAGCTTCCGCAGTGGGGTTATAGCGGAACAGTCCCTCCATCGCACGGAATGGATCAAAGTCCCCAAACAGCGACGGAAATTGCGAAGTTTGAGCGGGGCGTCGAATGATGGTGCTCATGGGATTCCTCCACAACAAGTTGGATCTCTTTGTACTCACTCGCACTACTCTCTGTAGTGCGTTCAGTGACGTTTCTATCCTGACCAAAGGGAGCCCGTTTTGAAGCCCTGGAACGGCTTCCCTTCGCTCAACTAGGTAGATAAAAACGCTCCCAATCCAAGTCAAGTGGGGGATGTAAAAAAGTTAGCGAGAGGTGCGGGACCGGAGCTTGGAAAAAAAGCCAATTCTCGTCGCACGAGTCAGATCTTGGACCAGCGACTCCGGCCCTCCCCATGACGTGATCACCCGGTCCCCCAAGACCAAGAAAGACCCCGGACGCAGGCCCAGCCGCTGTAGTTGATCGAGATCGGCAGACACGCGAATCCGCCCCCGTGCGGAGGCTGCTTCGACTTTTCCAAGCTCGCCCCTGCGCCGCAAGAGCCCGGCCACATCGTCATAGCGAAGGAAGTAGCGTCGCGACATCACGTCGATGATCTCGTCCATCACCCGGAAGAAGAGGCGGGCATCGACCTCAGCCATCTGCGCCATCAGCTCACTGGTACGTCGTGCCGACGGTGTGATGGGCGCGTGCAGAACACACAGCCGCACCCGATCGCGTAGCCGTGACCAGGCATCAAAGACCGCCCGAGCCTGCGCCCCTGCGGTAAACGTCTCATGATGAAAGACATAGACCAACGTTACGGATGCGATCTCTGGACCTTGGCAGGGAAGACCGCTCACATCGATGCGAATGGTATCAGGAGACCGAGGCGGCTCTAGCAATCGACCGAGCAGCGAAGGTGTCCAGCGAGAATCCCGTCGCTTTTCTTCCTCGCGCTCACGGGCCGGATCGGAGAGTTGTTCGAAGATCGCGCTGAGCTTGGTGCCTTCCCGCAGCGCCAGCGCCGCACGATGCCGCTGCAAATCAATCTCATCGAAAACCCGCGACTCAAGCTGAGCCCCGACGATCCGTTTGCCGTTGACCAACACTTCTGGCAGCAAGCGACTCCCCTGCGAATCTGACCACAGTGAGCGCAGCCGACGTCGATGGCGATGAACCCGCAGCGAGGTCTGTAGGTCTGCGACATCCAGACCCAGCCGGGTCGCCGCAGCCCACAGGTCCGGACTGATTTCGGTTTGAATGGCAGCACCAGCGGGAGCACTCCCGCCAACTGAAACAAGCCACTCTGGATGCGCACACAACTCACCAAGAAACGCGAAGCACTGATCCGGCTTCTGGTTACACGCCGTCCACCACAACTCCTCGCCACGCTCGCCCGAGCTACGCAGCGGATAGAAGCGCAGACGGACATCATACAGAGGCCGCAAGCGACGGGTCAGATTGCGCAGCAAGGTATCCGGACACGTGCCTCCGAGCACACCCGATACTTCGACCGTCACAGGTGCATAGCGAGGCCCAAGCTGCGGCAGCAAAGGTGGCGTCGATAGCACGAGCTCTTGCGCAGCGTCAGTCGGCAGAGGGCTCGTCGAACCGACGGTCGGCCCCCCGCAGAGCCCGCCTAAACCAGCCGTAAGCGCCAGCACGCGCAGAACCCGCAAGCCGAGCGTTCCTCGTCGCTGTGATCTGCGCCTGGCTCGCTCCGCCCCAGTGTGCACCGCTCGCTCCGTTAACACCACTTACTCCATTCGTAGCCTAGATGCGGGCTTTGTGATACACCGCAAGCCTATGCAAAGACGAGTTGTGGTCACCGGCATCGGACTCTGCACGCCTCTTGGGCTTGATCGCGAGTCAACCTGGAAGGCGTGTGTGGCAGGACAGAGCGGCATCGGGCCCATCACCCACTTCGACTCTACCGAGTACAGTACGCACTTTGGCGGCGAAGTGAAGGGGCTCGATCCAACGACGTTCATCGACAAGCGCGAGGCCAAACACCTCGACCTGTTCGTCATCTTCGCGCTCAAGGCGGCCGAAGAAGCGATGGAGCACGCGGGGCTCAAGCTAAACCCCGAGCCTGCAGACAAGCCGGGTCTGTTCAATCCACATCTACCGCTCGAAACCGGAGTTCGCGCGGACGGCAGTTATCCGTGCGATCGCGTGGGTGTCTACATTGGTGCGGGGCTCGGTGGGGTCAGTCACATCGAGTCGACCCACACCACGCTGACGGGTCGCGGACCGGGTCGGATCTCGCCCTACTTTGTGCCACAGATCATCATCAATATGGCACCCGGCCTTCTGTCGATTCGCAAAGGAGTCAAGGGCCCGAACATGAGCCAGGTTTCGGCTTGTGCGACGGGGGCTCACGCGATCGGAGAGGCGGCGCGAACCATTATGGAAGGGGCCGCCGACGTCATGATCGCCGGTGGTACCGAAGCCACGGTGTCGCCGCTTGGGGTCGGTGGATTTAACGCCATGCGGGCGCTGTCCACCCGCAACGATGCGCCGGAAAAGGCCTCCCGACCGTTCGATGTGGATCGCGATGGCTTCGTGATCGCCGAAGGTGCGGGTGTCCTCATTCTCGAAGAACGGGAGTCGGCGCTACGTCGCGGTGCCCCGATCCTGGCCGAGCTCATCGGCTATGGACGCTCTGCGGATGGCTATCACATGACCTCGCCCAGCATGGATGGCGAAGGGGCGCAGCGCTGCATGCGGATGGCACTGCGACAGGCTCATACCTATGGCATCTCGGCGGCCGACATTGGCTACATCAACGCACACGGAACCTCTACGCGCCAAGGTGATATCGCCGAGACGGTCGCTATCAAGTCCGTGTTTGGGGATCACGCCCGCAAGCTTGCCGTGTCGTCCACCAAATCCATGACTGGACACATGCTCGGCGCAGCCGGTGGTGTCGAGGCTGGCTTCTCGATTCTTTCGCTCCTACATGGCGTGCTGCCGCCCACGATCAACCTCGACAAGCAAGATCCAGAATGCGATCTCGACTACGTTCCAAACCAAGCCCGCCCGACCCAGACTCGTGTGGCGCTGTCTAACAGCTTCGGCTTCGGCGGAACCAACGCCTCGCTCATCTTCGCCAAGCACTCATGACATACTACCGATGTGGAACTCCGCATCGGTGCCCACGATGTATCGCGTCTGGGTGATGTCCTCGTCTTGCGGGTGCACGGCGAGTTCACATTCAGCGATGCACAGGCCTACGTTCAGCAGCGCAATGCGCTTCAAGCAGAGCTCGGCTATGTGCTGCTTCTTATCAACACCAGCGACGCCACCACAATGCCTCCGGAAGCGCGTCGCTTCATCGTAAATTCCAAAGTAAACGGTGATCCACACCTGCATGCGATCGCATTTTTGGGAGTAGGACCGCTCATGCGCGGACTGCTGCAGCTCCTGTTTTCCGCCGTTACACTGATTGGTCGCCGTCCGGTCTACACTGAATTTTTCAGCGAAGACGCCCCCGCCCACCGCTACTTAGAGGAACACCGTCAACGGATCCTCAAGCGACTTGGTTCTACCGCTACTTCCTAGACGACCGAGTGACGCACCGCGTGTGCTAAAGTCCCGGCCTTCATGGCTCATCACCATCATCTTAACGACTCTTCCTTATCCCGAACGACCCCGATTCCGCACCGGTCTCCCGCCTGGAATCTGACGCTTGGAATGACCGCCGTAGTCGTGGTGGTCCTGTTCTATTCGCTCGCAGTCATCCGCAACTTCAGCGGTCCGATTGGGGACTATAGCGAGTCCTTCCTGCATGAATACCTAGCCTGGTACGCCTCGAAACACCTGTCCTTTTGGCCGATTCCTCATCTGAACCTGCGCACGGACGAAGTGCTGTATCCGTTCGGTGCCAACGTCGCGCTGCAAAGCTGGTGTGTTGAGCGAGATATTCTGTTCGCGCTGTTCAAACCGCTGTTCCCAAACGCGCCGCTACTACAAATGTACTATCTGTTTGGGATTACGCTGAGCACGCTCGGCACCTATCTGCTGCTCCTGCCGCGACACGGTGCGCTTCGGGCGGCGCTGACCAGCGTGATCGCCCATGCCTTCAACTTCTACTCGATGCAGAAGTACGCTTATCACTACAACATCGCCTGCTATCACTGGACGACGCTCGGCATTGTCTGTGATTTTGTTCTCGTAGAGCGAATGATGGCGGAAAAGTCGGTGCCTCTGCGACTCCTCCTACTGCGGGTGCTACTGCTCACGCTCGCGTTCGGATTGGAGCTGGGTCACGTCCTTGGATACTCACTCACGTCCGCTCTGTTTGCTGGCGGCTACCTCATCTGGTTTGTCCGCAGAGAGATTCACTCCGGACACATGACTTTCGCGAAACTGATCGCGTCCTGGAAGGAAGAGGCCAAGCGCCACCGAGCCCTCATCGGACTATTGTTGGGCGCAACGGCGATCATTGCTTGGTATTACGGCTGGATCACCGCAGGAATTGTCCGTGATTCCTTGGCAGTCGGTCGCTTTCGCGGTCAAGGAGGTACCTGGTGGGCCATTCCGCTGCGGCTGTTCATTCCGTATACACCCTGGCTTCACCCCTCCATGCAGCCGCCCTTTCTAAACGTCCTGGGAGACTCGGCGGAAGATGGAATTGGCGGCGGCGGCGCAGGAGTGTTTTTGCTGATTCTGGGAGGACTCGGAGTCTATCAAGCCAAAGGCTGGCGTCTTCGCTCACCCCTTTTGTGGCTCCTTGGCTCCTTCGGGCTGTACGTGTGCAGTGGCGCATATCTTCCGCTGCTGCGTCTACTGCCGTGGTTTTTCTTTTGCCGCGTGTACTCTCGGGCCACGCTGGTATACAGCACCATTTTGGCACTGCTCGCTGTCGACGTTTCCTTCTCAGCGATGCGCCCCTTTCGCAGAATCCTCGGACTCGTTGTGCTGGCTGCTCTGGCGGTGCTGGAGCTAACCACGTTGGTTCTGATCAAAAACGAACATCCGCACTATTCTTTGTCCGCGCAACAACTTCAGTACTTGGACACCATCAAGAAGCTACCCGGAGAGGCCATCCTCGATTTCCCGTTCTGCATCTGCGGTGGCAATGGTGACATCGGCGGACTCTGTCCGTACTGGCAGAGAATCAAGGGAGTCTACGCGCTCCAGCGCTTTCACGAAAAGAAGGTCATCGGTCAGTACTTGGGTCGACTGCATCAAACCCAAGTCGAGCCGTTTAACACCCAGGGCTGGGACTTACTAAACGATCCCGACTCTAGCGATATCACTCGTGCGACACGCCAGCAGCGCTGCCTACGCACCGAAGAGTGGACCTTCCTAGAACAGTTTTACGTACTAAACGACTTTGCGGGCATCCAGCTCGCCACAGATCGTCTTCCCCCCGGTTGCGAGCAAGAATTCTACGAGCACTTTGGCTCTCCCATCGCCAGCATGAACCTCATGGGAGCCGGTCGGTTGGTACTCCTACCAAAGCCCGCTGCACTGCGGAGTCAGGTAGATCCGGTGCGGGGCAAACAGGTCCGACTCGTGGCACCGGATGCCGGGCAGATTGAGCGCAGGTACACAGCCCGGGATCTCCGACGTAGCAATGAAAGATCGATCCTGATTCGAAACGATGCGCAGGGTGCCCCCACCATTTTTGAGCTCAAGGCAGGACGCAGCCCGGTGGTCTTTGGTCCCTACACGACGCTCCCAGAAGGAGACTACTCCGTCCGTTTCGATCTGGAGCTGACCAAGCCTGCCCACGGACGAGTGGCAACCATGGACATCATCGGTGGGTTTGATATCGAGGTGTTCGGAAAGACTGTGCTCGATGCTGAAGCGCTGGCCAACGGTCGGCGTGAGATTGAGTTCAAAGCGCGCATTCCCAAACGCTCCGCTCGAATCGAAGTCCGACTCTTCTCCGAAGGGGCCGGGCTCCTCCTGTATGGTGTGACAGTTCGACGCTTGGGTCCGCCTTCCCAGGGCACCCTCACCTCCCCCTAAGTACACCACCCAGACCGACGGAGAAAACAAGAGTGGACCCAGCTTGACAAGCTCCACGGCACAAACGTACCGTGTCGGCCTATGCAAATGGGCTCAACAGATCTGGCCGATACGGGCGAGCACTCCCAAAAAGTGTTCGTGCGGCTCTGTGCCGGAGCGTTTCTGTTTATCACGATCCTCTCACTGATTCGCCATCACACCTTTCATTCCTCTTTGTACGACCTGGGTATTTTTCACCAAGTCTTGTGGAACACCGCCCGAGGACTCCCTTTCGCATCATCGATCAAGCACATGAACTACCTCGGTGATCACTTCTCACCGAGCCTCGCGCTGCTGGCACCACTTGAGTGGCTGCCCTATCCGATGGAATGGATGCTGGCCGCGCAAGCACTCGCCGAAGTCCTCATCGCTTGGAACATCTTCCTGCTCGCCCGTCGCCATCTCAATGAACGGCTCAGCCTACTTATCGGAATTGGCACGCTATTTTGTCCACCGCTGTTTGTATCGACGTTGTCCGACTTTCATCCCGAGATGTTTATGGCCGCCGCACTGGCCAGAGGCCTGTACGATCTCGACTGCGACCGGCCGCTCCACGGAGCGCTGTGGTTTCTGCTCATGCTGGGTGGGAAGGAGGACGCCGCAATGGTCCTTCTGCCGCTTGGTCTGGTGCTCGCAACGGAATCCCGCTACCGCGTCTTTGGACTGGTATTGGCCGTCGTGGCGGCGGTCTGGATGGCCCTGGCACTCAAGGTGTTTATGCCAGCGTTCCGTCCCCCCGTTCAGCCTGGTGCCGCATGGTTTTACTTGGGCCGCTATGCGCATCTTGGCGGCTCGGTGAGTGAGGTTTTTCGATCTCTGCTGTTCCATCCCCTACGCTCTTTGGGCACCTCACTGACACTTACCAAGGCCCTTACCATCTTGCTCATCTTTGGCTCTTGGGGATTTGCTTCTCTGTTTGGTGGTCTGAGAGCGGCTGCGGCTCTGCCTTTGGCAGGGGCTCACTTTCTCTCCATGAGAGAGGAGCAGTTTGGCTTTGGCTTTCACTATCTGGTCACCGTGATGCCGGTGCTCGCTTGGGCCGCGATCTTCGGTGCCCCACGGATTCTCGATCGACGACCACGGCTGACTCGATTTTTGATTGGCGTCGTGACGATTGTCTCTGTCATCCAGCGCTTTGACTATTCACAACACCATCGCTGGCCACACCATTCCGCACTGCGTGAAGCGGTCTCCCTGATTCCTCCGGATGCTCCGGTCTGTGTCCAGAACTGGTTCGGAGCCCACCTGTCAGGACGCCCCTTTATCGAGTTCTGTTCGCTGTGGAAGATCGAACAGGCGCAGTATCAGTACTATGGTTGGCCAGAATTTTCCTCGGCGACGTGGCAGATCTTTGATCTCAACATCTATGAGGAACAGTTCCCTCGAATCCGCGCCCGCAACCAGGCACTCCGCGAAGCCGGTGCCGTGGTGGTCATGGATCGGGATGGTGTCAGCGTGCTGCGAGTTGATGAAGCGGTACTACAGCGAGCGACGGTGAAGTAACGACCAGCAGAGCTACGAATCAGCGCCTCGCCGCGTGAGCACCATCAACACCAGGTTCCCAAACGGCATTCGCCAGCTCGTGTGCGGGACGATTCGGGACAGACGCCGCGCCCACTCATAAGAGACCCCGGCCAAAAACGGCGTAATGAAGTGCGTCGTCGTCTTGAGATCAACCTCAAACTCGGCAGCAAGTGGCGGATACAGCTCCGCTAGCCGGCGTACCATATTGAAGTATGTGAAACGAGTAATATGCTGTTCCTCGTAACTCACATCGGAAAGACGGTTTAGGATCAGCTCCAGTATCGGCCAGCTACTGGTGTAATTGGGAGTGGTCAGGACAAGCCTGCCTCCAGGCCGAATCAGTCGTGCCAGCTCCGAAAACAGCTCACGAATCTCGGATGCTTGCAGGTGCTCGATGACCTCGATCAGCGTCACACAATCGAAGCTCCCATCGACCGTCCGCAGGTGCGTGATGCTCGGAACGTGGCGAAAGCTACGGAACGCTGTGCCGTAGGTCCGGTTGGCATAGTCGATCTGCGCGGGCAAAATATCGACGCCGAGCTGCCGCGAAAAACGATCCTTCGGAAGCAGTGAAAGGAACGTCCCCGCAAAACAGCCAATATCCAAAATCGACTGTTCGGAATCCGTTGGTAAGTAGTCCAGCACTCGCTCGAACTTCGAGACATGCCAGAGCCTGCGAATCGGATTCCCTTCCCGCATCACCCGGTCGTAATAGCCGGCAGGAATCGCTTCATAGTCGAACAGAGTCCCCGCCTCCGACTTGGGCAGGTGCTCATGTGAGCAGCCATTGGGCGGCTCTGCTTCGAGACGAGGTCTGTCAGTTTCGCTTACCATGAGAGGGTTTGCCACAGTGCGATAGCTTCGTCACGCTTGTCAAGCCAGCCAAACGTGAGTGCTGTTAGGATGGGCGCATGGTGACTCACATTCGTAAGCCGACCGTCATTACCGCCGCTGGCAACAAGCCAAAGCTCATCGAAGAGTTTGTCGGGCGGGTCAATTCTAAGAGTGGCAACCTCAGCATCGCTCGAATGAAGAGTCCGGGCGGCTGGGTCGAGCCCGGACAAACCCCAGAGTTCGATGAATACACGGTGGTGCTCGCTGGTACGCTGCGCGTGGCCACCCGAGATGGGGTCACCGATGTCCACGCAGGCGAAGCGATCGTGACGCCCAAACATGAGTGGGTTCAGTACAGCACGCCGGGCGAGACCGGGGCCGAGTACATTGCGGTGTGTCTGCCAGCGTTTTCGCCCGAGAGCGTCCACCGCGACGAATAGCGCTACTTTTTGCGGAGGATCGGATGCTTGATGTCGAACTTGGGCATCCGGTTCGAATCGCAGTTGGGGCCGAAGCCGGAGGCGTCGAAGTGGTAGGTCAGATCGCCTTTCGACAGACCACCGCCCGTCTCGACCTTGAGGTCGTGCTCTTGGGCCCGGGCGGGCGAGCAATAGGAAAGAAGATAGAAGCTCTTGGTGTAGGCCTCGACGCGGCTAGCGATGGCATCGAAGGCTTTGGCCAACGCGGCAGGGTCTGTGCTCAAAAACGAGGCGGTTCGCCCGATGTTGCGCAGCTCGCCACTGTCGATCTCTTTGCCAACGCCGATGACGTACAGCGCAGTGTCCTTGCCTTGCGCCTCTTCGAGCGCTTTGTCGACCTCGGGCCGCAGAACCCGTCGCGCCCGATCGGTTCCGTCGGTAAACACCACCAGCGAGCCGAACTTCAGTGGGGTCTGCGCATGCTCCAGCGCCTTATCGAGCACCTTGAGCCCCTCGATGACCGCGCCGTTCAGGTTCGTCGATGGATCACGGCCCTTAAACGATCCGAGCCGCTCCGCCGCTGCCCGCACCCCACCTTCACCATCCGTAAAACCGATGATCGGGAAGATCTCTTTGCTGCCATCGAAGCCGTAGATCGCGACCTTCTGGAGGCTACCGACGCGATCAGCAAAGCTCTGCACAGCGGGCTTTAACTGATCCATCGCGCCCGACTGCGTGATGCTGCCGGACAGGTCGACGAGCAGCATCGTGTAGTGAACCGCCGCAACCTCGGGATTCAAGATCGTCTGCTTCGATTCGTACACCGAGACGAGGCCCTTGTCCTCGAAGATCCGGAACTTATCGGCAGTCAGATTGGGCACCGGATTGCCTCCGGAGTCCGTCACCGAGAAGTACACCGCAACCTGACTCGGCTTCATGACCGAAGCGTTGTAGAGCGTCAGCTTGAGACACCCAGATCCGGTCCACAAAAGTGCCGCCGCCGTGAATCCGTGCAGCCAGCGTCGCATCGTCGACGTCATCAGATCTCCTGTCAGAGAAGCAGTATGGTTTGTAATCGTAGCGATTTGGCGACTGCTTGGATAGCGGCATGCGCGGCAGCCAGTTCAGCGAGAGCTCTTGGCCAACCAGCGTGCCGCATCTTGGGCGTGATACGTGAGGATGATATTTGCACCGGCTCGACGGATCGACGTCAACACCTCTAGCACCGCTTGCTCTTCGTCCAGCAGTCCCTTTTCTGCCGCAGCCTTGAGCATGGCGTACTCACCCGAGACATTGTAGGCGGCGAGCGGCAGGTCACACTCGTCACGCAACCGCGAGATCACGTCCAGGTACGACAGCGCCGGCTTGACCATCAGGATGTCGGCACCTTCATCCTGATCGAGCCCAGCTTCGCGGACCGCTTCGTCGCTGTTGGCGTAATCCATCTGGTAGCTCTTGCGATGACCAAAGCCCGAGGCGGTGCCAGCGGCCTGACGGAAGGGTCCATAAAAGCAGCTCGCGTATTTGGCCGAATAGGCCATGATTCCGACGTGGGAATATCCGGCCTCGTCGAGTGCCTCGCGGCTCGCGGTGACAAACCCATCCATCATTCCCGACGGTGCGACCAGATCCGCTCCGGCCTTGGCTTGCGAAACCACCACCCGGCCCAGGTTTTCGAGCGTCGCGTCGTTGTCGACATCGGGCCAACCTGCTTCCGGCATCACCACGCCGCAATGACCATGCGAGGTGTACTCATCGAAACAGGAGTCGAGGATCACCACCATTTCGGGACAAGCGCGCTTGATGGCGCGACAGGCTTGCTGCGGAAGGCCATCCCCGTTCCAAGCATCGCTTCCGACGCGATCTTTCTTCGCATCGTCGGGCACGCCGAACAGGATCACCGATGGAATGCCGAGATCGAAGCACTGCTTGGCCTCGAGTACGGCTTGGTCGACGGAGAGTTGCGCTTGTCCGGGCATCGATGCGATCGGTCGACGGGTGTCGCGACCGGGACAAACAAACATCGGATAGACAAAGTTGTCGACGGAAAGACGGGTCTCGCGGATCATCCGCCGCAGACCGTCGTTGCGCCGCATCCGCCGAGGCCGGTATTCAGGAAACTGCATAGAGAGCTTGCTCCTTTTTGTTTACGCCAGGGGCTTGCGAGCCACCGCGATAAAGCCGAGTCCGTCGAGCGTTTCATCGACGCGCTCGCATACAAAGCCATGCCGTTCGAGCAGCGAGGTCAGCTCGGGCCTTTCAAACTGACCAAAACCCGTCGAAAAAACCCGCCACAGCAGCATCGACAGCCGAAATTGGAACGGGCCTTTCATGCGCGGCACCACCGCCACAGACCCCCCGCGATTCGGTTCGAGCATCACGTAGTGACCACCGGGCTTTAGCACACGAAACATCTCAGCCAGTCCCGCGTCACGGCTCCCGAGGAGATACAGAAAACTGTGGTGGGTCAGTACATCAAAGCTGTCGTCGGCAAACGGCAGGTGAGTAACATCGCCGTGGACCAGTGGAAACTGGTGACCGGACAGCCGCAGATAGCGACGAGCGTGCCGCAGCATCTCTTCCGAAAAATCGAGTCCCACCAGCCACGCATCAGGACGCCGCTCGAGGATACCGATACCCGATACCCCAGGCCCAATCCCCAAGTCGAGCACCGACAGCTTGCGACCGGACAGCGGTGGCGGGAAGTGCTCAGCAAGGCTGCCGCAGTGCTGCCGCCACACCTCGTGCCAGGTCATCCACGCATAAAAGCGGGCCCCGAACTTAAACGCCAGCTGACTGATGCCGTGGCGGAGTCGCTGATAGAAGCTCAGGCAGCCACCTTCGCGCTATACCGTTCAATGAGCCGCGCAATGCCCGGAACCGCTTCTTCAACGTGCTTTTTTGCGGTCGGGCGGAGCTTTTCGTAGGTCTTCTTCACCGTCTGATTTTGGGCCCGCTGTGCCCGCTGATCGGTGATCCCCAGCAGCGCCTCGGCCACAGCACCACTGTGTTCGCCAAAATAACTAGGCAGTGACCGCCCCGCCGCCTTTTGCTGCCCCTGATAAAACGGATCCAGCCGCGCCGCGAAGTCATCGAGCATGTGGTCCACCGCTTCGGCAAGGAAGCCTGGCTTGACCGCTTTGACGATCGCGAACGCGCCTTTGATGGCGATCCCGGACAAGCCGCCCTTTTTCGAAACTTCTTCGTCGATCAAAAGCACGCAGTCGGTGATGACGGACTTTCGCCGCGTCGGTTCGGTCAAAATCTCGGGCAAAGTAGCGTTAGACACGGAAGTTCTCCTCGAAGTTATCGTCGTCGGGCAGCGACCCAACGCGAAGGTGGCAGTGTTACCCCGCCCCAACGGCGAGTGCAACCCCCAACCCGTCTTGGCGCGTCAAACCTGAGCGCAATCCCACGCCAAAGCTGCGCGACCCAACCGCCCGCCGTCCAGACGCTAGGTCGGGCGAACCCCTCTTGCTATGCGTCTGGAAAATTTGGGATTGGGGCGGTTGCGGCTAAAGTAGCCGATATGAAGACTCTTCTGCTCATCGCCCTCACGACGGCCACTGCACTAGGTAGCGGTTGTCGTAAGTCAGAACCGCCCGCTGCCGCAACCGCAGGCGGTGGACCTCGACGCGTCGAGGTCACCGTCAGCAATCAAGGCTTCACGCCTCCCCGAATCGTTGGTCGACCCGGCGAGGATCTGACCCTCAGCTTCCGCTACGAAAAGAGCGCCGGCGAGTGTGGCCGCGAGGTGGTTCTTCCGTCACAGAACATCAAAAAGACGCTGACCGAAGAGAAGCCAACCGAAATCGCCCTTCACCTTCCACAGGAAAAGGGAGAGGTCACCTTTACTTGCGGCATGAACATGCTGCGCGGTGCCATCGTCGTCGAGTAGTCGTTTTGCGCTGCCGCCAACTCGAAGCAGAGCGGACTCTCTCTGCCCTGCGGGGGTTCCAGACGGAACCCTCACGGCAGACAACCAACTATACGATGGTGACGTTCATCGCCGCTGGGCCTTTCGGACCATTCTCAACAGTGAACTCCACGATCTGACCCTCAGTCAGGGTCTTGAACGAGTCGCCCTGAATCGCCGAAAAGTGGACGAACAGATCTTTGGTCCCGTCGGCCGGCGTGATGAAGCCGAAACCTTTGGACTCGTTAAACCACTTCACGGTGCCTTTGCTCTTAGCCATTTTGATGATCTCCTATGGGTTGTTTTGCACAACTCACGGGTGTTCATACTCCCTCTCTCATCCGAATGGGAAGAGAACCGGCTGCGCGAGCAAACATTCTTGCGTTTTGCTGGGAGCAATGAGGCAAACCCTCCCGCCGATCTGAACCTTGGGCGGCGGGGGGTGCAGGCAGAAATTACGACTTACGCCGACGACGACCGAGCAGTAGCAGCGCCGAAGCAACCAGGCCGGACCACAGCGAAGGCGCGCTGGCTCCGCCCATCTGGCAACCGGTGGCTGCTCCGCCCATGGTGGTGTCTGCGGCCTTCACGACCTCGATTGCGACCACGCCTTCGCGAGTCTCCGCACCGCTTTGCACGACGTACTTGAGATGAATCGTCGTCGCAGCATTCGGAGCAGTAAACATCACGTTGGCGGTATCAGCCCCTTGCAGCTGGACCGGCGTGCCATCGACCTGCGTCCACGTCCAAGAAAGCGCGCCCGGTGCCGCACTGATCGTGGGATCGAGCCGGACTTGGAATCCGACAGGGATGTTCTTTAGATCGGCCTGCGTCACCGTAAACACTGCCTTCGCCTTGCAAACGGCAGTCGCGCTCTGCACCACCTGCTGCTGGAACGGCGGCGTGGCAGCACCAGCAACGGTGACCTCGTCGATGTCCCAGCCGTAGTCGCCGCTCGCATCATCGGTGCCAAGCCGGAAACGCAGGTTCAGCTTCTTGCCAGCGAGCGCGGTTCCGAAGTTGAAGCTGCTCGTCACCCAGTTGCCGACCGCAATGCCCGCGCTGGCACCAACGAACGCTTGGCGACCCTTGATTGGGCTCAGGCTCGCCCCGCCAACCAGCGTGCCACCGTAGCCGCCCATGACCGTCACACCGGCTACATCCTTGACGTCGAGCCAGGTCTTACCATCGAGGCTGTACTCGATCACACCACCATCGTAGTAGTCCGGCGGCGTTACCGAGGTGTCCATCTCAAAGCTGTAGCGATGCTTGACGGTCAGCGTAAAGCTACCGGTCCCCACTTCGATGGAAGGCGAGGTCAGGTAGTGATCCGCCGGGGACGAGGTGTCTGGGCCGTAAAATAAGCCCGCCGTCGGACCGATCTCTTGCTGCCACGGCTCAGAAGTGTTCAGCGCTGGATCATCGCTGACCACCCAGTTGGTGGGTCTGCCGCCAAACTTCTCGATACTCGCAGAGCCCGCCTTCAAGTCGTAGTTGCCAAGGTCCACCAAGCTGGCCGTGATCGGGTCCGTCTGGACCACGTTGTCACCCTTGGCCTCCACATCGATCGAGTACGGAACGATGCCAGCGGCCCCCGCCATACTGACCTTGACCTGGAACACCTTGGTCTCAAATGGCGTCAGCGCCGGCAGGGTCAGCGTCTGTTCCTTCGCGCCATCGATCTTCACGTTGCCATCCGCTGGCGTCGAAATCTTGAGTGTGCCGTTCTGGAGATCTTTGGTACCGCCGTTGCGCACCGTCACACTCAGGTAGCCGGTCTCGCCGTTGTCGAGCACACCATCGCTATCGCAGAACACGAGCGACTGATCGAGCTTGACCTCGTCGATGAACAACGCCGCACCGGTCTGGAAGCTCTCTTTGACACCGGCATGATCCGTCGAAGCACGATCCGGCGAAACCGCGCCCGAGCCGAATCCACGCTTGGCGAATCCATCGACGCACAGGTCGTAGTCCTTGCGATCGCTTGAGAACATCGCGAACAGCATCGCGTCACGCGCCTCGGTGAACGTCGGATTGACTGGCGTCAGCTTTAGCGACGCGACCAGGTAGCGCCGCATCCGCTCTTGGGCCTGCTGGAACGTCAGGCGGGTCTTGTCGTTGAGCAGTGCTGCGTAGCATTCCCACAACGCCGTCGTCCACACCTCGCCGGAGCTATGAACCTCCGAGCTACCGGTACCATCTGCACCGAATGCTGGCTTCGGGGTCGCCGGCAGCGGCACTTTTTCCTCGATGTACTTGAGCGTCAGCGGGTTCTTGGCCTTGTCCGTCGAGTAGGGATAGCGCCGGATTCCCTCGTAGAAGGCATTGTTCCCCGCAGCCCACACCGAGGGCGCACCAGTGGGGAAGGCACCGCTCCAGTTGGTATTGGCGGCAGCCATCTCATCGTCTGAACGAATCATCATCAGCATGGCGTTGAAGTCACTCCAACCCTCGCCCATGCTGCGGCCCTGGTTGTTGCCAAGTCCCGAGCCGTTGCCGATCAGCCGGTTCGACAGAATGTGGCCCCACTCGTGCGAGACAATCCCGCCGTCAAGCGAGCCATCCCGTTCCGCTGCCGCTCCGGTGAGCTTGACGGTCACGCCCATCCCGAGCGCAGCCCGGATCTTCGCACCATCTTCAAGGCTGATGCCCTGCGTTGGAATGGTGATTGTCGCGTCAGTGCCACCGATATTCGGAGGCCCGGCCCCCGCCGCATTGTTGGCGATCAGAACCCCCACTGCGCCCGCATTCTGAGCGTTCTTCGACTTGAGCACAAACGCGCAGGTGCCACGGTCAATGAGCGCAATCTTGCCCGCCACCGCAGCCGCGTTGGTGACCATATCGCAGCCGTCCGTGGTCGATCCGCCCGTGCCCGGTGCATCTTGCAGCGCCACCACGGTGCTCGTGAGATTGTAAACACCAGCGCCGTACGGAGCGCCTCGTCCTTCGTAGTTGCCCGCGATTCCAGCCGGTGCCGTGACCTGCAAACCCGTAAAGGTCGCATCCCACAGATACATCTGGATTCGCGGCATACCACCGTCAGCAGGAGTGCTGGCGTTGGCATTGTTGCGCCCGCCCGAGTCCTGCGCTTCGAGACGAATGTTGTCCCCTTCGACACCGCCGCGACCGTAGTTCGACTTCTGTGGGTTCTGCGCCGCTTCGGTCCAGCCCGCGTCGTAGGTCACGTCGTGCAGGTAGTTGACGATATAGAACAAGTTGGTTGCAACCACACGCTTGGCGGTGTCATTGGCCGACGGCTTGGTCGTGCTGGGATCGAAGGTGCGATCGAACACCCCCGGTGCCGTTGGAGTGACCAGCAGATCGCCCGCCGAGTATCCGTCCGGTGCCGTCTGATCGACATAGACCCAGCCGTTGTTGCCGTTTAGCTCGGTCGCGCTGGCGGACAGCCATGGGTCATTGCGACGGAACGGAACGTTTTCCACCGAGACAAGCCCTGGCGGCACAATCGCTGGGGCACTACCGTCGGGAGCTGCCTTCGGATACGGAAAGTACGAGTTGCCTTGCATGCCGTCAAACGGCACGTAGCCCGGCGCTCCGTCTGCATACACGCGATAGCTGTAGGCAACATCCTCGGTCAGGCTCTTTTCAAACAGCACCTTGCTGTCGACCGCCGAAATGACGTACGCACGCATCGTGCTGTTGGTCGAGTCCGCCGGCGCGACATCCAATTCGACGTAGTATGCGGGAATCAGGCCGGCGTCACTCGGGAAGTAGACCCGTCGGCTGCGTGAGCTGACATTGGCGGTTGCCCCCGAACCGTTCAGTTGGGCGACAAGCTGACGGTTGCTGTAGCCACCCGCTGTCGGAATGGCCGCGCCCATCGACTGTGCCGAGCCGCGCTCGCCCGACATCGCACGCAGCGCGGACTCCACCGCCACCGACTCGTCGAGCTGAAAGCGCTCGGACACCTTGCGCAGCTTACCGGCCAGTTGACCACTTGCCAGCGTTGGTGAAAGGTTGCGATCCATCGCAATACTGAGGGTGCGCAGGAAGACCGGCACACCATCGACTTCTTGCTCGAAACGAGCGATGAGCGGTCCGTTGCCTGCGTCGTGAATCTCGCGAAGCTTGGCCGACTCAATCGCTTGGTCGCCAAGATTGTGTCCTTCTTTGATGCCACGCAGCGTCGCCCAAGCAACCTGTTCGGGGGAGTCGGACACCACCGGCTGCTTGGCGGCCACAAACGACATCGTCGGGGCAACCCGGCCGCCGTGCAGGACCGTAACCTGCATCGCCATCGCCTTCTGCGGCTGAGACAGCGGCTCGGCGGGGCTTTCGGCGCTCGGAGTCCCGCAGGCGCCGAGTACACCACAGACTGTGCCCAAGAAGATTCGAGATCCAACCCACTTTTTACTCATCATTTATTCCTTACCAAGTGGTTTTGGGTATTTACGGTACCCATCCTGCTGCTCGTTGCCGACGTATTACCTATTGATGCCACCCTGGAGTGGTTCAGCTCCAGTAAGCGTACCTCAAAATATCGATTGTTTTTGTGCGAAAGATCTCACAACTTTTTTGTCGAAATTTCTGGTGTCTTTTCAGCGCGATACGGACGGCAATCGCCACGCGCCAGATGAGCGGACCGCAGATGGGTGACGAAGGCGTTATTTGGGTTTCCCGAGAAGGAGCGTAGTAGACTGACAAAAGTTTGCATGCGCACGCGCTTTTCTCCCGGAACTCCACGTCGGTCCTCGCTCCACGCTGAGCGCCTTTCGTGGGTCTTGTGGCTGGGCCTTATCGGCTGCGGACACACACCTCAAACAGTCCAACCGAAGGTCTCGCCGCCCGCTGCGCCTCCGCCGGCCGCTGCCAAGCTGGTCATCCGGCCTCAGCCACCGATTGCGGTGATCGGAACCATCCCGGCGAGCGAAGAGGAAGCCGAGCGGGCGCGTCAGCAGCTCGACACCCTCGCCGAGAATGATCCGAGTCGGCTCGGGCGACGCCAAGCGCTGATTCAGTACTACTGCGCAGCGACCGAGCAGGCCTTGGCACGCGGCCATGCCGAGGATTCCTTTGCGCTGTTTTCGCGGGCGCTGTCGCTGTTCGATCCGGCTGAGCTTCAAGATCCAAGTCGACCGCCCACGCAGCCCGAGCTACTCGCAGCGGCGCGCAGTATCGATCGATCATTTTCTCGACGAGGCTCTCACCCCGAGGCGGTTGTGGCGCTGATGGTTCAGCAGTCGCTCGAACCGAATGCGCCGCTGCCGATTTCGCGCTACCAGCAGCTCTATGACTGGCTGCAAGGAACCGGAGACTCCGCCCAAAACACGCTGCGCGGTCGCGGCCGTTCGCTGGCCCAGCTCATCAGCGATCCGCCACCGACGCTGTCCTCGGATCTGGAACAGGCGTATCGGTTGTGGCCGGTGCCGCTGATCCGCAAGCAGCTCGTCGAGATCTACGTACGCGAGTCGCAGGGCAACGACATGCTCAGCCCACGCGATTTCTTGCAGTCGCTATCGCAGACGATGCGGCGCAAAGGTCAGACCGGAACGACCGCGTTTAAGCTGGCACGGCTGTATCTGCGGGTGTCGCAGCCAACGGAAGCGCTCGTCGAGATGGACAAGCTCGGCAAGCTGAGCAGCGAAGAATCACGGATGGCCGACCTCATCCGCGACACGCTGGCGAACCCAAACCAGCAGCTTTCCGAAGATCAGCTCAACGCAGCGATCAGGCTGGCGCTCGGCTTGGCCCAAAATGCCGACGACGTGGATGTAAGTTTGCAGGTCTGTCGCGATGTCGCCAAGCGAGCCCCAGCGTTCGTCCCGGCGGCGGTGTGTATCGGCGAGCTAGCCGCCGTTCAGGATCGCAAGGGCCTGGCGGTGCGTGCGTTTGAGCGGGCCAGGACGCTGTCACCAACGGACCGCGCCATCTGGGAAAAACTTGGGCTGCTCTACGTCGAGCGATTGTCGGAGCTGGTCAGCGAAGAACGCACCGCCGAAATGGAAGGTGCGCTCGCCGAAATCGAAGCCTATTACGGGCGAATGAAGCAGCAGTTTCCCGATACGACCCCGGGGCTTAGCATGGCGCTGGCGCTGGCCGAGGTCGGGCGTGGCTACTTCAACGTCGGCGGCATCAACGAGGCAACGCGTCACCTGACACGATCGGTCACGGTGCTGGCCAATGCGCAGGCGCTCGAGCTGCTTGGAATGATCCAGCTCCGTCGGGGAGAAGCGACGCAGGCGGTAGCGACACTCGAACGGGCGCGCACGGTTCACTCAGCCGCCGCGCAGTACGATCCGCTGAGCAAAGAGTTCTTCGCAGCGCGGCTGGGACGGCTGATCGGCGAAGCGATGGATCAGGTCCGCGAAGGATCCGGCGGTGAGACTCGCAAGCAGAGCCTTCGTCGCTACGACGCACTGCTGACCTCTGGCAAGATGCCGCCCGAGCGCCGTGCCGAGGCGGAGATCGAGCGCGGCAAGCTTTACTACCAGTCGGGTGAACGCGAGCTGTCGTTGCAGGCGTTCCGTCTGGCAAGCGATCACCTGCCCTCTGCCGAGGAAAACAACAAGAGCTCGGGCCAGCTATACGCCGACGCGATCGCCTTTTTGGTCCAGCGGGGAGAGCTGGATTTGTCCCTCGACCTGTATCACCGAGCGCTCCAGTCGCAGCACCTGGGCGAACCACTCAAGGTGTATTGCTCACTGTGGATGCTCGATCTGCAGGCGCGATCGGGCCTGGCTCCGGACCCACTGGCGACGGCGTTCCTTCAATCGGTCCAGGGCGGCAAGTGGCACGCCGATCTGGCGCGATTCGGCAGCGGCACTCTGTCCGAGTCTGATCTGCTTCGCCACGCCGACACTCCCGGCAAACAGGCCGAGGCCAACTTCTATCTGGCCCAAGCTGCCCTGCGGCGAAACGATCGCACTCGAGCCAGCGACCTGTGGCGCAAAGTGGTGGCCAGCAGCATGCTTGGCTTCTTCGAGTTCGAGATGGCAGCGCTGTATCTTCGACGAGGCGCACCCACGCAGCCGCAGCTTCGCAGCAAAACCACTCCGACTTCCCCTGCCCCACCGCGTCGTCCAAATTAGTCAAAACGAGTCCATTTTTTCGATTACAAAATTTCGTTGAGTAATCAGCCTTTGCCATCGAAGATGGTGGCATGGGGAGCATTTGGGGCCACCGCACGGTGGCCTTTCTAGGGGGACTGTTTTGTGCTGTGCTGGCCCACGCTGACGAGGGCATGTGGCCAGTTCATCAAGCGCCGCGCACCGAATGGCAGAAGGCCCACAACTTCGCGCCAACGGACGAATGGCTGCTTCACCAGCAGCGGGCGGCGGTCCGGGTCTCAGATGGAGGCTCGGGTTCGCTCGTCTCCGACGATGGCCTGCTCCTCACCAACCATCATGTGGCGCGGGGCCAACTGCACAAGCTATCGACAGCCACTCGCGATCTACTGCGCGATGGGTTCTACGCGCCGACGCCGAACGAGGAGCTGCGCTGTCCCGACCTCGAGATCCGCATTCTGTGGACCTACGCCGATGTCACCGCTCGGGTGGTCGGTGCCGTCGATGCCAAGGCGACGCCGGAAAAACAGAACGCGCAGCGCAAACAGATCATTGCCAGCCTGGAAAAAGAGTCTTTCGAACAGACCGGGCTCCGCTCCGATGTAGTTGCTCTCCACTCGGGCGGACAGTACATGCTGTGATATGAGCTACATCTTCACCGTCGAGAAGTCCAAAATCGCGAGTCGCTTCGGGAAGTGGGCGGGAAACGCCTAGGAAAAAACGCGCCCGCGTGGCGTGTAGACCTCGCAATCCGTGAGGGCAGACGACGGGCACCTCGGCCAGGACCCAGGGCCTTCGATCGACTGGACCCTTCTGCCCAATCTTGCGATGCTGTTTGGGATGTTCTCTGTTGTGCGCGGACTGGGTGGGATGGGTGTCCTGCTGATGCTCATGGGCTGTCGGCCCTCCTTTCCATGTCCGCCCCGGCACCATGCTGTGTATCAGCTCCAGTGTCCGCCCTGTAGCGCGAGTCATCCCTGTCCGTGTGCGAAGGCCTGGACCTGTCAAATGGACGCGGACCTTGCCGAGCAGCAGCGGCTGCAGTGGCTGAAGCAGGAAGCCGAGCGCAAGCAAGCCGCCGCCGAGGCAGAGGCCCGTCGCCTGCAAGCCGAGCTGGAGATCCGGAAGCGCCATCAGGCACTGACCGCCGAGACGGCTCGGCTGGCCGAGGAACAGCGCCTGGCCCGCGAGGCGGAGCGGCAGCGGCGGATCAGTGAAGGGATCGCGGCACCACTGCATCTGGGTCCAGCGCTGTGTGAGCAGCCCTGTCCGGGGGGAATGCCGCGCATCGTAGCCTTTCTCTGTCCGCAGTCGGCTGCCGATGGTCAGCGCCTGACCACTGGCAACGAAGTCTGTCCGCGAATGCATCGGCCCAGTGATCAGCGCTGTGCCGTACCATGGGAAACCCAGGCCGCCTGCGTTCCAGAGGAGCCCAAGCGGGCCGCATTCTGTGGGGCTGGTTCCGGTCAGTGCTGCCTTCATGATGGCACGGTGATTCGTCCCTGTGGATCGCTCCCTCAATCTGGCAAGGACTGTCTGCCGACCTACTGCGGAAGCGGCGGATTCTGTACGCGCTGTCGGTAAGCTCGCCGATTCTGGACACCCGCCGTGCCGCCCGTCCGCTATGGACTCCCCATCCCGTGAGCGACTTACCTGCCACTGCGCCGCTTGCCGATGCTCTGCCGTTTCCCTACTGTGCGCGGTGTGCGGTGGCTCGGCGCGCTTTTGTGGCTTCTGTGGAGCTTGCGGTTTCCCTCGGTCGCTTGCGCCGATGCAGCCTCATCGGGGCCGTTACCAGCGCTAGCTTCCGGCGTTCCCTGCGGCCTGCTCGGGGACTGCGCTCGCTTTGACGCGCTCGGGGTTCATGTTGGTGCGGCGCTCGGGCTGGCGCAGCGTCCATCGAAGTCGCTGGCACTTGTGGCTCGGCCTCGGGTTTCGGTGTCGATGCTGGATGCACTTGAGGTGTCCGTGTCGCTGGGCGCTCAGCAGGGCAGCACACAGCAAGAGTCTGCATCGCGGGTGTCCGTTCAGCCGCTCTCGCTGGGCGTCCGGCTTCGGCTGTGGCCGTGGTTCGATCGCGGTGGACCGGATCTGGCGCTGAGCGTCACCCAAACTGCGCCGTCTCGCTGGCTCGGCAGTGGCGACGCTCGACCCGAAACTGCCGTGAGCCTGGCGGGGAGCAAGCTGTGGCGACGGTTGGAACTCGATGGCAGCGTGGGCCTTTTGTGGCTCGATGGCGTTCCTACGCCGCTCGGGCTTCAGCTCTCGGTGTCAGGCTTTGTTCGGCTGTACCAGACTCCTGATCCGACGCTGCCGCGTGACAGCTATCGCTTCGGGTTCCAAGCCAGCGCGCTGTTTCCAATCGACACCGCGACGATGCCATCCTGCCTCACCGCGCTCGCCGTCTTCGAGGCCGCCACCGACCGAGGCTTGCGCTTCCACCTCGGCATCGGCGCGCAGGCTGAGGGGCTTCACGTCGGTGGTATTGCCCTCGCGCAGATCTCCTATTCGTGGGGTCTACGCTATCGCAACCGCGACGGACGCGCCGGCATTGGCGGCATGCCCGACTGGTACCTC
>JBGAUT010000033.1:0-65394 GCA_044228505.1 Polyangia bacterium
GATTACGACCAGTCGGCAGAGTCATCCCCTGAGCAGCGATGGAGTCATGGCCGGACTTGTCTGGAGTGGCACGCTGTAGCGCCGACAGCAGATATTAGGCAGGATGCATGCTTGATTCTTCGTGTTGGTCATGCGGGGGGCTATCGTGTCGCCAGAGTTCACGAAGGAACGCTTCGCCGTAGCGCTCTAACTTGACCCTGCCAACGCCGGGGACTTGTGCCAGCGTCGCCAGCGTGCGCGGTTTGCGAGCGACCATTTCGTGCAGGGTGGAGTCATGAAAAACGACATACGGCGGAATTCCCTGTTCTTCGGCCAAGCGTCGGCGAAGTGCCCGCAGGGTTTCGAATAGATCGTCGGTCCCTTGGGAGGTGTTGGCAGTGGCGACCCGCGACGTACGAAGCTTTTCGGCTTTGGCCTTCGGGGTGCGGGTCTTTTTGGCGGGCGTGTCATCCTCTCGCAGGAGCAGCGTGGTCTGAGCGCGGAGCAGCTCCCACGAGCGGCGGTTGAGTAGGAACGCACCGAACTCGGCATCGACATCAAGGAATCCCATCGCTGTGAGTTGACGGAATACGCTCGACCAGCGCTTCTCGTCTTCTGCCTTGCCAATCCCGAAGACACTCAAGCGGTCATGTCCGAAGCGATCAATCTTTTCGGTATGTAGGCCGCGCAGCACATCGATCAGGTGTCCAGCTCCAAATCGCTGTTCGGTGCGAGCTACGGCACTCAGGGCTTTGCGTCCGAGCTCTGTTCCGTCAAAGGCACGCGGTGGAGACAAGCAGTTGTCGCAGTTTCCACAGCTCTGTGGATGCGCTTCCCCAAAGTAGGCCAGCAGGTTCTGACGTCGACAAGCAACGCTTTCACACAGTCCAAGCAGAGAACCGAGCTTGCGTTGGCTGAGTCTTTTCCATTCCTCGGTCGCTTCGCTCTGTTCAATCATGCGGCGCTGGCTCACCACATCACCCAAGCCGTACACCATCCATGCTTCGGCTGGCTCGCCATCCCGCCCGGCACGACCGGTTTCTTGATAATAGCTCTCGATGCTCTTGGGTAGATCGATATGGGCAACGAAGCGAACATCGGGCTTGTCGATTCCCATCCCAAACGCGATCGTTGCACAGACCACCAGTCCTTCTTCACGCAGGAATCGATCTTGATGAAGTTGTCTGGTTTGGGAATCGAGTCCAGCGTGATAGGGAATGGCTGGAATACCTTGTCTACTGAGAAACTCGGCAGTCTCTTCCGTTTTGCGGCGCGACAGGCAGTAGACGATGCCCGCCTCACCCGAATGTCGACCAGCGATGAACTCGAGGAGCTGACGGCGCGCTTCGTGCCGCAAGGTGATCTCATAACGGATATTGGGACGATCAAAGCTCGAAGCAAACAGCGGGTCTTCGGTAAGCCCTAGCCGCGTCCGGATTTCTTCGCGGGTCAACGGATCTGCCGTTGCGGTGAGCGCAAGCAGCGGCACCTTTTCATGCATGGCCCGGAGCTTGGCAATCTCTAGATAGTCGGGCCGGAAGTCGTGTCCCCACTGGCTGACACAGTGCGCTTCATCTACTGCAATCAGGCTGAGGGATAGTCGCCGCGCAAAGTCGGCAAAAAACTCGGTGTTCAGGGTCTCGGGAGCTACGTATAGCAGATCGAGCTTACCGGCCAGTGCGGCAGCTCGAATCTGGGACTTTTCGTCGCCACGCAGAGTCGAGTTGTAGACTACCGCACGGACCCCAACCTGTCGTAGGGCCTCTACTTGATCGCGCATCAGTGCAATCAGTGGAGAGATCACGAGCGCCATTCCAGAGCGACAGAGTGCGGGCACCTGATAGCATAAACTCTTGCCTCCACCCGTCGGCATCAGCACCAGAGCGGAGCCTCCCGCGATCACATGATCGATGACCTCGGCTTGACGACCCCGAAAGGACGGATAGCCAAAGATCTCTTGCAGCACCGAAAGCGGGTTCCGACTCATCCCGATGCATGTAATCACTGCTCTGCGATTTGCACACGCGGAATCGCCTCTGTGAACTGCTATTGAAGGTGCTTGTCAAAGAACCCGAAAATGGTCTCCCATGCCTGATCCGCAACCGCAGGGTTGTATTTGACGTGCAGAAGGGGCTGACTAAGGAAGCTGGCAATCGGGTGGTTGCCGTTGGTGAGGAAGGCGTGTCCAACCTCCGGAAAGACGTGGGTTTCGACCGGAATGTTCAGAGCCGTCAATCGCTCCTTGAGGACTCCTGCCTTGTCGCGGAACGGCTTGTCTTTGCCACCGTAGCAGCCAATGACGGGAGCGCAGCCTCGCAGGACTTCAGTCGGTGGAACCTCTCCATAGTTGGTGGAGACCGCTCCCCAGCCTTTGCCAGCCGCAAGCGCAAAGCCTCCGCCCATGCAAAACCCAATGACACCGACGTGCTCAGGGGTGATTCCTGTCTGTTCACAGAGCCACTTACGAGTGGCCACAATTTGTTCAATCTGTGGACCCTGACCGCTGGCGATTGCACGGAATGCACGTACCAAACACAGGAACTTGGGCGCACTTGCGAGCAGGTCTGGTGCGACAGCAGCATAGCCTCTTTCGGCAAAGCGATCCACCACTGCATCGATCTCCGGTTGCCGTCCAAAGATCTCGTGAATTACAACCATGCCACGGCGAGGATTGGCTGGGAGTCTGGCGTAGATCGGAGTCTTGAGAATCGGTGTTTGTACGGGCAACAGTCCATCGATGGTCTTCACGGTAGGCACGGACATGGGGGCTCCCTTTGATGCAAACCATGTACGGTGACATGAGTACCGGCCGTTGCGCAATCGACTTTCGCTCGCCAGCATACGTTGGGCTGGATGGAGTGTGAGTGGGGGAGTCGAAATGCAGAGGGAGTTCGGTAGGGGGCCACCATGGGGAGGGGCTCCATAGGGAGCCCTTGGCGGCTGTGGTGACTACGCGAGGCGTTTGTTAGTTCGTGTAGGCTGCTGGGGTGGTCGTGCCGGTGAGGGCTGCACCGGCCCGGACCTGAATTCTGCCAACTCCACCAGCCCCGCCCGGGTATCCCCCGCCGCAGCTTCCGGCCGCTCCTCCACTGGCACCGTTTGCGGTCACGCGGTTCGACCCAAGCGAGACAGCGTCCGAGGTCACGATGCGTACCGCGCCGCCAGCGCCGCCGCCGCCATTGCCCATGCCGCCACCGCCGCCGCCACATGGACCGCTATTGGAGCCGCTACCACCAGCTAAGCCGCTGACGTTGATCGTGCCAGTTGCCGGATCGACCGTAACGGACTTGCCGAACAGAACGACCATGCCGCCGCCGTTACCACCGGGGCCGGGGTAGGCTCCGTCCTCATCGGGACCTCCTTCACCACCGGCGCTACCAAGGAAGATCGACTGGGTCAGGTCCTGGCCGCCCACTGCGGTTCCGGCCACACCACCACCGTGTTGTCCTCCCACCGCGATGCAGGCCCCAAGGCTGCCGTCCGCGCCAGCGGTACCTACAGATCCATAAGAGCCGCCACCGCCGGCTGCACAGTCCTGACCACGCGTGCCGCCACCGCCGCCGCCGCCGTTGTTGGCTCCCTTCGACTGTCCGTTGAGCGTTGAGAACGCCGATGGACCCGTTGAGGACTCACCGGTTCGACCGTGGTTGAGCATGCAGCCAGGTGCGCCGGGGAAGCAGATTCCCGCTACGCCTGCGCCTCGGAATCCCTTGCCTGCCATGGTGAGTGCGCCCGCGATGACCACATCCCCCTTGGCCTGGAACACCAGGATTCCGCCTTTCTGGCCGTCCCACGCTGGAGCCGTCAGCGTGCCGGTGCTGGCGACGTTGACGTTGCCATACTGCGGAACCACGATGACCTGTGCACCAGCTACATAGTCATACTTGAGCGGAGTCTTGAGCGTCAGCATTGTGCCGCTCACCGAAGCAACCCGGTTCATCTCATGCTGACCCGCACCGGCACCTTGCGTTTGGTGGATAAAGACGACCTGGTCGGTCGCAAATCCAGCACCGTCCCGAACCGTCAACGTGGTTCCGGTGGCAGCTCCGGTCCCGCTGGTCGCAACCGCGTTGATGGTCTTGGTCATGCCAGCGGGTACGGCAAGATCCAGATCACTGCCATTGCCAAGCGCGCAGACCGAGGTCTGTCCCTCAGGAACCGGGCGACCACAGGTGTACGGGGCGCAGTCTCCATCAGCAAGGCAGGTTTTACCAACCGCGCATGGGGAGCAGGTTCCGCCGCAGTCCAGATCGCTCTCTGTTCCGTTCTTGATTCCATCTGTGCAAGACGGAGCGGCGCACTGTCCGCTGACGCAGTTTGCGGAGGTGCAGTCTCCCGCCACGTTGCAGGTCGAGTTCGGATCGCATTTGATGCAGGAGCCGCCGCAGTCTTTGTCGCTCTCATCACCATCTTTGATTCCATCGGTGCAGGACGGTGCCGCACAGACGCCTGACGAGCAGACCAGGCCCGACAAGCAGTCGCTGCTGGTGGTGCACTTGGCCATGGCTTGGCACTTGGTCGAGCACGATCCACCACAGTCCACATCGGACTGTTTCTTTCGTCGAGAAGGCCGGGAACGGCTTCCCTGTTATCGATTGAGGAGGTGAGGGAAGTTAGGGAGGCCTTCCGGACCGGCTCTCTGAAACGCGGCGAAGTCTGTCGTGCACTGTAAACTAGGTCCAGGATCCGGTCTTTAGGGCGTGGGGCGAGTATTCGCCAAACCGAAATCGCAGCGACAGCGCACCGCGACGCCTCACCATCTGCTCCACCCGGAATCGCCACAAGCGCTCGGCCCCCTGAAACCGCGAGATCTCATCTCCTTCAAGCACCAACTCGGTTGACCCGGTCAGTTGCAGTAGATCTCCGCTGCGGAAATCGATGAACAGAAGGCCTGCGCGTGGGTTTACCATCAAGTTGCCGAGCGTATTGAAGTAGCGATTTCCCGCGAAATCCGGAATCGTCAGGACTGGACCATCGATGCGGACAAAGCCCGGCTTCCCGCCACGATGAGAGAGATCGACGCCGCGCCGCGCCGGATTCCCATCGACATCGACATAGCTTGCGATAAAGAAGGTATCAGCCGCCGCAATCATTCCCCGAGCCGCGTCATCGAGCATCGTCGCCCGCTCCATCGGCGTATCGAGTCCCGGGCGCGACGGCAAGGGCACAGAGAGCTCACGCATCTGGATATACTGCGGGCAGTTGCCAAACGCGTGCTCCACCGTCACCGCAAATCCCTCCTGATTCAGCTCGGTCACCGTCCCGTTTGCTCGATTTCTCCGACGGGTGTGAAGCTCGATACCGAGGATTCCCACGGATGCTCCCGCAGCGAAAGCGTGGCTTACCGGATCAGCACCAGCAGGCCGCGTGGCAATCCGCAGCGTCGTGGGATCGGGGGAAGAGACAAAGCCCGGCTGACCCTCCAGCACTGTCGCCCAAGGGGCCCCTGATGGATCAACCGCGCCAACCAGAAGGAAGGGTAGCTGCGCATAGAACAGTCGATGTTGATCGGGCATGAAGTCTCGGATGACTCGAAAGCCATGGCTCTCCATCTTCTCCGCAACGCCAAGTCGCTGCTGCAAGATGCGCTCTCCTTTGTGCCAGGGACCAGCAGACACAGAGGTAGGCGGCGTTCGATCGGATTCAGACATGGTGGATGCTCCCTTTACCTAGTGCGGACCCATACGCAGGGTCTCTGTACAGTGGTCTCTGTTCGGTCATACTAACGAACGGAATCCATGCTGCGATCCTCGTGAGGTCGTGGCCCTGGTGCCGACCAGTGAAACGTGCGCTCCGACTCCGTGATCGCCAAGTCGTTGATGCTGGCCTCTCGCCTTCGCATCAGCCCATCACTTCCAAACTCCCACAACTCGTTGCCATAGGCACGAAACCACTGTCCCGTTTGATCATGATACTCGTAGCGGAAGCGCACTGCGATTCGGTGGTCGGTAAAGCTCCACAGTGCTTTGGCCAATCGATACTCGAGTTCTCTATTCCATTTTTGCTTCAGAAATTCGATGAGCTGCTCTTGCCCTTTCAGGAAAGTACTCCGGTTGCGCCACTCCGAGTCGTGCGAATAGGAACGAGCCACTCGCGCCGGGTCGCGTGAGTTCCACGCATCTTCGGCTGCTCGAACCTTGGCGAGCGCGGTTTCTTGGGAAAAGGGAGGCAGGAGCACGGCTGGGGGGGACATCTTGGACTCCGCATCGGGTTAGACCTACGGAGCCACAGCAAGCCCCGCACCAGGCGCGAGTCCTCACGTTCCTTCCGACGAAAGTTTGGACGCTTGAGGCTCACCGAGCGTCCGCTGCCAAATCACGAAGGATCGTGTTCTCACGAAGTTTCGTTGATTTTTTCACGAAAAATCGTGGATCATCAACCGATGATGGACTCTCATGAGGCAGGCGGACTTCTGATGGATCCGCGCCGTCTGCTCTTGGATATGGCGCTACAGAGGAATGCCTCCGAGCTGCTGTGGCTCATCGTGCGGCGGCTTTGCGAAACCTCCCGCGTGGCGATGGCGAGAATCTGGCTGCTTCGTCCGGGACAGGGATGTCCAACTTGCCCGATGCGGACAGAGTGTCCTTCTCGGACGAGCTGCCTACACCTAGTCGCCAGCGCCGGGAGTTCCATGGTTCATCCGGGCGAGTACTACGCTCGGACAGACGGAGCCTTCCGACGCTTCCCACTAGGGATTCGTAAGGTGGGACGGATTGCCGCGACCGGTGAGCCGGTAGAAGCTCCCGATCTGGCCAGTTTGCCCGATTGGATCGTACATCCAGAGTGGGTACAGTCCGAGGGAATCAAGGGCTTTGGGGGCCAGCCACTCGTGTCCAGAGGGAACGTGCTCGGTGTGCTCGGGGTCTTCAGTCGCGTAACCATCGATGCGACGAGTCTCGACTGGCTACGAATGATTGCGGACCACGCAGCGAGTGCGCTGGCCAATGCGCTGGCCTGGGAAGAGATCGCGGCGCTCAAGGGGCGGCTGGAACTCGACAACGCCTACCTACAAGAAGAGGTGCGAGGCGGTGGATCGTTTGGGGACATGATCGGAAGGAGCCCGGCGCTCGATACCGTAAGCCGCCAGATTCAGCTCGTGGCAGAAACGGACGCCACGGTGCTGCTGCAAGGTGAGAGCGGAACCGGAAAGGAACTGGTGGCTCGCGAGATCCATCGCCGCAGTCACCGCGCTGAGCGACCCCTTATCAAGGTCAACTGTGCCGCGATTCCGCGCGAACTGTTCGACAGTGAGTTCTTCGGTCATAGCAAAGGAGGATTCACGGGCGCGGTGCGCGATCGCCTTGGCCGCTTTGAACTAGCCGACGGTGGAACTCTGTTCCTGGATGAGATTGCGGAGATTCCCTTCGACTTGCAGAGCAAGCTACTCAGGGTCCTTCAGGAGGGCGAGCTCACACGAATCGGAGAAGAGAAGACCCGCAAGGTGAACGTCCGCATCATTGCCGCCACCCACCGCGACCTGCGAACAGAGAGTGTGGCCGGACGTTTCCGTAGCGATCTCTACTATCGACTGAGTGTCTTCCCGGTTTCGCTCCCACCGCTGCGTCAGCGTAAGGAAGACATTCCTCTTCTGATAAAGTATTTTCTGGAGCACATTTCTCAACGACTCGGTCGGCCCACTCCCAAACTGACGTCGACCACTCTGGACGAGCTTGTGGCGTACGACTGGCCGGGAAACATCCGCGAACTGCAGCATGTGATCGAGCGCGGGATCATCATTTCACAAGGCGGTCGGTTGCAAATCGAACTAGCGTCTCCGCAGAAGCTCACCGGGACTCCTAGCCCTGTTCAGGACTCCCCCTCTGCAATCATGACCGACGCGCAACTGCGCACGCTGGAGGCGGCCAACATCTCTTTGGCGCTACGACAAACAAGCGGCAAGATCTACGGACCTCGCGGGGCCGCGCAACTCCTCGGTCTGAAGCCGACGACACTGGCATCTCGGATGAAACGACTCGGCATCAGCTAAACCCCACTGCAGAGAGCGTAGAAACGTGGCGCAAAGTCGAGGAAACGCCTTCCTCTGCGCGTCAAACAGGAAGAGTCGGATCTTCGGTGACCTGCGTGAGGAGTGATTCAAAATCCTTCGAAAGACCGGAGATGGCCGCTGCGTCGAAAAGGTCGGTGCTGTACTCGAAGCATCCGTATAGTTCACGGCCGCGTTCACAGAACTGCAACAGCAGATCGCAAGTGGCAAAGTCGTTGTAAAGCGACATGCGATCAAGACTCCAGCCGGCAGGTAGCGGCGGTGAGGGCGGATCGAGCAGAAAGCTCACATTGAAGAATGGCTCCGCTTTCGGATCGGTGGAATATAGCTGCTGCAACTTGACGAGCGGGACGTCGGGATTGCTGACCGCCCCGAGTACCTGACTCCGAACGTGCTGGAGAATGTCACGAAAGTTAGCGGATTTGGAGAGATCGACCCGGATGAGAACTTGACTGACAAAGACGCCGATGATTCCGCGAAGCTCTGGACGTTCCTGATGGGACAGAGCCGTTTCCACCGCAACGTCGCGCTGTCCAGTTGCGCGGCCAAGCAGCGCCAAAAATGCCGCCATCAGTGTCACATACAGCGTGACTCCTTCTTGACTTGCGAGGGCCCGGAGGTTGTCGGTCAGCGCTTCTGAGCAGTGGAACGCATGACGGGCATAGGCAGCAAGCCGCTTGTCACCCGGACGTACTTCGTGAACCTGCACCACGCAAGATTTGACCGCAGGATGGGTCAGAAGCGCGGCTTCGATTTCACCGAGTTCGATGCGCAGTCCACGGAGTTTGATCTGATTGTCTTGCCGACCCAAGAACAACAGGCTGCCATCGGGAAGTTGTCGCCCGATGTCACCACTTCGATACAGACGGGAATCTCCGTCCTTCGCAAATGGATTGGGAATGAATCTCTCTGCATTTAGTTCGGGCTGATGCAAGTAGCCGCGAGCAATTCCGACACCACCGATGTAGATTTCTCCGCTTTCGCCGATAGGAACCGGATGCATTTGCGCGTCGAGCAAGTACACTTGAACATTTCGGATCGGGTAACCAATGTTGGGAGGCAACCTGTCAGAAGTGCAGTGGAGCAGTGTTGTGCAAACGGTGGCTTCGGTGGGACCATATTCGTTATAGAGCGCGCCTCTTTTTATCCAGGCCTGTGCGATGGGGGCCGGGCATACCTCTCCGCCCACAACGACGGTCGTCAGATCAGGCAGTTGCTTTTCGTTGAGCGCCCCGAGGATTGTGGGCGTCATCGAAGCGAAACTGATTCTGGCCACTTTCATGAAGTGCTGAAGCTCGACCGGATCTTGTGCTTGCTCTGTAAGTGGAATGCACAGCGTTGCGCCGCTGCACAGCGCCAAAAACAGGTCCGATCCGGCTGCGTCAAAGCTGATGGATGCAAGCTGCAGAACTCGGCATCCTGGTTCGATTCGCGCGGTCTGCATGCGCTGCTCCGTTCAATGTGCTACTCCGCTAGACCACAAGTTGCCGACATAGGAGTGTCCCGCTGACTTCCCGCGGATCATGAGCAAGTCCGTGTCTCGACGGTGAAATTCCGACAGATAGTCCACATCGGACTCTGTTCCGTTCTTGAGCTTGTCGGTGCAGGTCGGCATGATCGTGCAGTCATTGCCGCTGCCACACTCGGTGGTGTTTGCCTCGCAAAACGGGAATACAAATCCGGCAATTCCGGCCAGCAAGATCGGATAGAAACGCTTAAGTGTACTCTTCATAGGTTCCCCCTGTTGCTCAGAGCGCAGTCGATAGGTGACCGCGCCATAAAGTGTAGAGTAGGGAGCTTGTTTTCGCCTGAAAAAGTACCGATTTCCGTCCGAAAATTATGGAGCTAGAGACTATTTGTCCACGCCGCTTGTGTGGTTACGTATAGGACATGGCGACGCAAAGGATGCCCCTCTGGAAGACGAGGATGCTCGAAGGTACCATCGGTACTGTAGCGAAAGTCAGGACGAAGACCGATCCGTTGCATGACGCGCAGTGATCGCACATTGGCTGGAACCGTGCAGGCATAGATTTCGTCCAAGCAGAGCTTTGTGAATCCGTAAGCGAGGGCGGCCCGGGCTGCTTCCGTCGCAATTCCTCGGCCCCAGGTGGCTGGGGCGAGTCGCCATCCGATCTCTACACAAGGGGTGAAGGCAGCGGTCCAGGTAGGCCGAACCAGACCCACACATCCCACGAAGGACCGCTCACCGGGAATCTCGACGGCCCATAGTCCAAAGCCGTGCTCGACAAAGTGGGCACAGATGCGATCCATCAACGCATCACTTTCCGCTCTGGATAAAGTCCCAGGGAGATGCTCACAGACCAGAGGGTCGGAGTTTATCGCAAAAAAATCGTCACGATCCTCTTCCCGAAGCGGCCGCAGAAGGAGTCGCTGAGTGAGCAACGTACTATCCATGCGCTGCCTACCTACCATATCTTAACGTGCGACCTGTTCTGGAAAATGATGAGAATTGGTGGTCTGCTGCATCACCGGTCGCTGCATCTGCCGTTGCTGCGTCTGCCGTTGCTGCATCATGGGACCATTCCCACTGCTGGGAATGGTCGTAGATGGTTGTAGTTCGTGGGGCTTGATGTCTCCCCAGCGAGCATCTGTATCATGGACGTTTCGTGACCGTAGGAAGACGCCGAACTTTTCATCTAGCTCAGTGACATTCACTTCCATTGCTGCCGCTACTACCGGGCCAGATGGCTTGTTGGGAGACGAACGAAGGGTCGCGTAGACTTTTTGCAGGGGACTCCTTTCGCCACTGCCATACATCCACAGCGCGGCGTAGCGTGACAACGCATCACGGAGCCGAGGATTGCTCGGGGGGGTGTCGTGTAGCAGACCACTGAGTGACAGAACTGGAGCGGATTTTTGCTCGACCAGCAAATCGTACAATCGATAGTTGTCGATGGGCTGTCCTTGCTCATTCTGCTCCTCGAATAGCGAGGCAATGCCTTCGTTGAGCCAGTGCGGAGTCCTCGGTGCATCGCTATCGATCAGTGCGTGAGCCAGTTCGTGCGCCGCCGTGCCGAGATACAGCTTGCCATTTACGTCGAGAATCCCTTTGCGCAGGACCACACTGTGATCGAGCGGAGAGTAGTAGCCCTCCCGGTTGGATGAAGGTCTGCCGTGAACCGCCAGCGACAGAGCGTTCGCCGATTCCTCCGAATACTCTGTGTCCAGGTTGGCGTAGACTACGACCAGTGGGGGCTTGTCCTTGCGACCTAGAAGCTCTGTCCATAGCCGCTTCTGAATGGCGGACAATTGTTTCGCGACGCGTATCGCATCCTCCTGCTTGCCGAGGGTTGCGATGACTATCTGCTCATGGACCGCAGTCGTCGGAGGTGTACCAAGTGGGGTGAGCAGATTGACGGCCAACGCCTGCGCAGATTGCGGGAATCGAGTCAGTCCGACCCGAGCCATCAGCTTGGACTTTTCTTCACTGGTAAACGGTGTCTCGGGTTCAGGTGCGCGTGCCCGATGAATTCCTCCTTTGGAGCTGTGCGCCCACAGTCGCATGCCTCCTTCTGGGACGCTTCCTTCGCTTCGCGCTGGTTCGTCTCTAGCGTCGCTGGCTGCTGAAATTCGAATGCCGGAAAAGCTGCGGAGGTGGCTGGCGATCGGTTGTCCCTTCCAGACGGCTGTAGCGCTCCCAAGCTGTGGATGACGCTGACACTCGTTGAGGATCACTTGAGCGTCAGCGGCTGCATCGGACAGATACAGGTATAGGCCGATCCGAAACAGGTAGACCGGATAGAGGCCGCTTGTTTCGGAAACGCTTGGGAGCTGCTGGGCCAGTCTGCGTGCGGCCTCCGCAAAGGCCGCAACTCTATTTTCGCGCAGTGCAGGCTGTCGCTTTTCCTGCGCAAGCAGCGTCTCTCCTTTGCTGACCCACTCTTCGGTGTCGGCGCTGACTTGTGCTGTGGCGCTGAGTGGCAGCAGCGTCACAGAGGAAAGGAGTCCCAAGCCGAGCCACATTCCCACAGCGCGAGCAGACCGGGGCTTCCAATGCTGAGAATCGATCATTGTTCATTACCTAACGATGGGTAGTTGTTCATTGGTCGGAGTGCGGACAGAGTGCGTGTCTGGCTTATTGGGAATCGGTAGGACAGCGGCAGGAAGCGGCGCGGTGGCAGCCGGAATCGTCTGAACGATAGGTTGGACGGACCCGGATGAGGTCGTGGGAGGACTCGCTGGTGTTGCCAGTTGAATCGGTGCTGCATGTGGGGCCGCAGTGGTGGTTCCCCCTGCCAGCCGTTTGAGCACAGATTCGGCGGCTCGCTCCCCACTTGCTGCCGACGGCGCTGCTTGTTCCATTCGGTAGTCGAAGGGAGTCCGATGCGTGACGCAAACTCCAACGAGTAGCAGCGTTGCGGTCATCACGAACACACCCGGTGACATCCGCGCCACCTTGAAGCCAAACGTCTCTGTACTCCCGCTGGCTTCAATCTCACCTTTGACACCAATGAGAAACAGTCCGAATCCAAGGAAGCCGAATGCCATTGCAACGAATACTCCGCAGGACAGCAGTGCCAGGCGGGCTGAAACCAGGGCTGCGTTGATCCCGAGTTGAATCAAGACCTCGGTGACTCCGGGGGTTCCTGCACGGGCCAAGAGTCCATCGATCTTGGTCATGGTGGTCGACAGAAAGGTGTAGAGATACAGAGTCGATGACGCCAGACAGACCGCTGCCAAGATCAAAGCGAATATGAATCCCACATTAAGAATTCGTCCTGAAAACTTGTGACCAGCGCTGGGACTGTCGCTGGGGAGCGCTCTTGGCGTCGCGGCGATGCTGGCGGGATCAGTAGATGACAGTTGGGGCGGTGTGTCTGCGGTGGCCATGGACGGAGCCTCACTTAGAGCCCTGGGCGGCTGATGATGCAGAGCTGCGCGCTGATGGTAGCACGTCAGCGACGGCATGTGTCGATAGCGAACCCAGCTTTTTCTTAGACCCTGTGGTCATCTTGGGGCGATCTGTGCATAGATGCGCCGCATGTCGTTGTTAGTTCTGGCTTCTGCATCTCCTCGTCGGATCGATATGCTTGCTGCGGCGGCGATCCCGCACGCGGTGTGGCCCGTGGATATCGACGAAACACCACGGATTGGTGAGCGTCCGGAGTCCTTGGTGGATCGGCTCTCTCAGGAAAAGGCCGACGCGGCCGCCAAGCTGTGCGCACCTGGATCCCCGATCCTCGCGGCCGACACCATTGTTACGGTGAATGGTACGATCCTAGGTAAGCCTCCGCATGAGGGGGCAGCGCGGCAGATGCTGACTCTGCTATCAGGAAAGACACACGCAGTGTTGACCGGATATCACTTGCGTTATGTCGATGCAAAAGGACAGATTTCGCGGCAGAGTAGGGTGGTCTCGACTACGGTTACGATCCAGCCACTGACCGACGGAGACATTGCCGGCTATCTGCGTAGTGAGGAGTGGCGAGGGAAGGCCGGAGCGTACGCGATCCAAGGTCGCTTTTCTGCGTTTGTGCGCGGGATCGAAGGAAGCTACGACAACGTGGTAGGACTGCCGCTCTGTGCAGTGATCGAGGATCTACGGAGTCTGGGGCTATTGCCTTCAGACTGGCCAAGCTGGACTCCGTAGCTGCCGCGATCGCTACTCTTTTTCGTTGTGTACGTCGGTCGATAGGAGCGCCATCAGCGCATCTTTGGTATCGAACTTGCCGTGTAGTAGCTGATACAGCGCCGATACAATCGAGGTCCGTACGTGGAACTTATGTCCAAGTAGATGAGCTTCCCGAACCATGCTCGGACCGTCGCAGACTCGGCCCACTTGCTTGAGCGCTTCTGCAAGTGGAATCCGCTGTCCAAGGAGTCTGCCCAGCTCGAAATCTGCCGAACCACGTCGTTCGGTCGCGGCCACAAACTCACCGACTCCGGCCAGCCCGAAGAAGGTTCGTTCCTCTGCCCCGAGTTTGACCGCAAGGCGTGCAAACTCAGCCGCACCGCGTGTGATCAAGATCGCCCGAGCTGGAGTTCCCAAATCGAGGATATTGGCCACTCCTGCGGCCATCGCAATCACCGATGAACCGGCGCGAGCCAGCTCGACCCCGATGAGATCACGAGTGGTGTAGACAAGTAGGGAATGTCCAGACAGGACTTGAATCGCTTGCGCACCAACCTCATCAAAGCGACTGCCACAGACCAGCGCAGCGGGAGCAAACTCCTCTAGATCAGGAGCCAGGGCGGGACCGGCCAAAACGCCGATCTTGCGAATCGGAGTCACTTCGCCCACGGCATGCGAAATGAGCGTCGTGTGGGGACACTCCTCGCTGGCCGGAATGACGCTACCAATTGCGTGAATGAGGGTTTGCGCTCCGTGCAGATGCGGAGCAGCGAGTCGCAGAACCTTGCGCACAGAGGGGGCCGGAACTGCCAAAAAGATGATGTCCGCCTGGGATAGATCCGATAGAGCGATGGCGGTCACCTGCTTGCGTTCCGCCTGCTGCGCAGAATCAACAGCGCTGACATCGGGCACTTCTCCGGCCGCCGCCGGGATATCGGTGTGCGCGTGGTCTGCTTCGCTGCGGTTGTCTTCCTGAACGGCCCGCACCAACTCACGCGGGGGACGGTAGTGAAGCACCTTGGCGATGCGGTCTTGCGAACGGCGCTGGTTATGAAGAAGAAATCCTGCGAGTGCGCGTGCCCATCGGCCACCGCCGATGACTGCAACAGTAAGGCCGGTCATTGCTCATCCCCCAACGATTCGACTCGGTTTTGGTAGTAGTACAGGAGCTGTCTATCTCCGATGGTCACAGCCTGAGAAGGAGTTCGCAGCGCTGCGGGTTCGGTGTGATAGCTCGCAAAGGCCGCGAGCCCTGCTTCAATGACCTGCTCCGGGGTTCCATCGGCGCGAGGTCCAAGGTGATGCCGCCTGTGGCGGAGGTGGGTCTGCAGTCGCTCGACATCAGCGACGAGTTCGCTATGCGGTACATGCAAATCGATGGGCTGGCGCAGTCGTCGATACAGATCCAGTCCCGGTAGCGCTTGTCCAAGCCGTCGCCACAGCACCGAAGCCAGCAAGTGGGTCGGCATCAGCACCGTCTCCCTACGGTACGCTCGACTGAGCGAGGCTGCGGTCTGCTGCATGTACTCGCCATCGCGCTGGGCCAACGCTTGCGGCTTGCCGCTTACCCAGAAGTAACGCGCCAGATCGACCGGCTGACCATGCGGACCGATCGACTCGAACGCCTCACTGAGCGGGTGCCCGAGCACATCCATCGGTTCGCCGAATCGAATCACGATGGCACCGGTGTGGGTCATCGTCGATCGCATAAAGTCGACCACCCGTCTCCACTGAGCGGACTCGTCGTCCTCGATGATGAAGCGAGCTTTGCCCGTTTCCTTTAGGTAGTCGGCGATGAGCGTCTCTGCTTCGAGCACCAGTTGCTGATTGATCGTCACTGGCACGATAAAGATCGGTCGCACCGGTGCGCCCGCGGACACTCCGGCTTGGCGCCGGTAGCCCTCGATGGTGGCCGTCAGTGCTGTGCCGAGCAACCCGAGCTTGATTCGTCCCTCGACCCGTCCCGAGCGTGACCGTGTACCACCCGGAAAGAACATCGAGTGATAGCCGCGCTCCAAAATCACCTGAGAGTAGGTTTTGAGGACATCCTTATACAGCTCGTGGCGAATCCGGCGGTCGACCCGATAGGCACCGCAGTTGCGCATAAAGAAGCCCAGGATCGGGTTTGTAAACAGGTTCTTGCCCGCGCCATAGGTCGTGGGTGGCAATCCCGCGGCTTGCAGCGCATAGCCCATCGCCGGTGAATCCAGGTTTGATAGGTGCGTGGGCACACACACCATCGTTCCAACCTGCGCCAGCTTGCGCAGATGGTCGAGGGGACCATGAACTTGCAGCCGCTCGCCGAGCGCTTCGAGAAGCTTGTGGGGCTGCAGCATGTGAAACGGCAGGCGCAGCGGGCTTTCGGGCGTCAACAAGAGCGATAGCGCAGGGGGCACCACTCGCGATGCCACCGTGTAGACCTGCTTGTTGAAGCCACCGGCCACATCGTTGGCATAGTCGCCAATCAGCGCCTGGAGGTCGTGCTCCAGCTCGCGTCGCGACTTCCCACCGAGCGTTCGCCACAGCCTTTTCCACTCCGAAAGCTCTCGCACTTCCTCCTGCGCAGAGCTCTCTGACAGACGGCGAATCTCTTGCAGGCAGGCGTCGTTCAAGATGTACTCAGGAGCACTCGCAGAGAGCACCACCTGAAGTGCGCGCTGGGTCGTTTCAGAAACGATGCCCTGACGCTCACGATGAAACCGCAGCAGCGGATAGTCGGTGACCGGCTGAAATCCTGGCACGGAAACGGATTGTATCACCCCGCGTATCCGTAGTGGGCGCTAACAATTCACGCGGGCTATTGAAACATTTTTGTTTCACGTTGAAACTATGGCAGACGCTGGTTTCAGTCGAGCGGTACCAGCGGTTTGGTGGATGTCAGACGAATCGATTGCGGTGAAGACGATTGGCATTGGGCTTGCTCAATCCTTGGCATAGGCGGCGAAACAAACCGTTACAAGGACATCGAATCATGCTGGAAGTTGCGCTCGTACTTGCTCTACTCATCGGAGTCCTCCTGGGGATGCTCGGTGGGGGAGGCTCAGTGCTGCTCGTGCCGGTGCTCCTGTACGTGTTGAAGCTAGAACCCAAGGTGGCGCTGGCGACCTCCCAAATGGTGATGGCGGCGACGACGGCAGTGGCGGTGCTGCTGCATGTGCGGGCTGGGCGAGTGGTGTTTTCGACAGGCGTCATCTTTGGCGTGAGCGGCATGCTTGGGTCCTATTTGGGGGGGCGCATTGCCCACTTCATCCCATCGGTGGTTTTGCTCTCTGGATTCATTGGGTTGATGGTGGTAAGCGCAGTGCAGATGCTGCGGGCGAAGCGACGCCCTACAACCAGTTCGGACCCTGGAATGGACGCTGCTGCGCAGGGAACCCGGCCGCAGCCGTGGATGGGCGCAGTGGTCGGTTTTCCAACGGGACTTACCGCTGGAATGTTGGGTGCCGGAGGTGGTTTTCTGGTGGTGCCTGCGCTGACTTTGTTTGGCGGTCTATCGATTCAGCAAGCGGTGGGCACGTCGCTGCTTGTGATTGCAATGCAGTCCTTTGCGGGCTCGATGGGATACCTGGGGCATGCGGCGGTGGATTTCCGGCTGGTCGGCATGCTGGCACTGGCGATGGGGGTAAGCAGCGTGCTCGGAGGCGTTCTGTCGCAGAAGGTTCCGGCGTTGACGCTGCGCAAGCTGTTTGCCGGGTTGCTACTGGCGGTGGCATTGCTGATGCTGCTAAAAACCTTCGTCTAGCAGGTACGAACCAAACCACTCAATAAAGAGGAGCTTCATATGCATCATTTTACTCCTATCTCGGCGCTGATCGGTGGTCTCCTCATCGGAGTCGCAGCTTCGCTGATGCTACTCCTTAAGGGACGGATTGCCGGGATCAGCGGCATCATTGGTGGGCTCCTCCATCCGTCGGCGGGTGATGCTTCCTGGCGGGCTCTGTTTCTCATCGGAATGATGACCGCACCGCTGGGCTATCTGCTGTGGACTGGGCGACTCCCAGAGATCACCTCGGACGTTTCCAATCGCACCCTGATCGTATCCGGTCTGCTGGTGGGCTTTGGGACTCGTCTTGGGAGTGGTTGCACCAGCGGTCACGGAGTCTGCGGTATGGCCCGTCGCTCACCGCGTTCCTTGGTTGCGACGTTGACCTTCATTCTAAGCGGAGCGCTGGCTGTGTTTGTGTCACGCCACCTCATCGGAGTCACCCCATGAGCGCCAAGCAAAGTCTGTCTTCCCTGATCCTCGGTGCGCTATTTGGCTCGGGTCTGCTGATCTCGGGCATGATCCATCCACAAAAGGTACAGAACTTTCTCGACGTGGCAGGAAGCTGGGATCCCAGCCTGAGCCTGGTGATGGGAGGGGCTCTGTTGATTTCAGCGATAGCCTTTCCCCTGATCCTCAAGAGACGCGAGCCGCTGTTTGCGCACAAGTTCCATGTGCCCTCGGCGAAAAACATCGATGCCAAGCTGGTGGTGGGATCCGCGCTATTTGGGATCGGCTGGGGACTTGGCGGATTCTGTCCGGGGCCGGCGATTGTCGGGCTGGTGAGCGGGTCGTCGGCTTCGCTTCTGTTTGTGGTGTCGATGCTCTTGGGGATGGCTCTCCATCGCACCTATCACGATCTGCGGAGTCCGCCTACCTAAGCGCGGTTGACAGTCCGGATTCGCTATGTCTCTCTGTAGATCATGACTGCGCGGGTCTGTGGATGGCTGTGTGGACTTTGGCTGCTGGCGGTGGTCACTCCGGAGGGACGGGGGGCTCCCCCGGTTGCGGCACCCAGCGTCGCCAAACCAGTGGAACCCAAGCCCGCGGACCCTGCGAAGGTTCCGAGCAAGCCCATTGATCTGCTGCTGACCGATCCGCGACTGGCCCCCCGCGACACGCTGATGTCACCGGCAGATTGGGGTGCCATCCGGCGAGCAGCCACGACGCGGTTTCATCCGACCCGCGATCAGATTACGGAAGAACCGAAACCCAAGGCGCTCTTGCGACAGTTGGCAAATCCCGCTGTGCCGACCTTGGATCCGGCTGGAGGCAAGGTAAGCACCGACGAACACCTCGAACTGCAAGAATCGGTGGATGCCACGCAGCGTGCCTATGAGCGTCCCGCTTCTTCGCGTACGGTGGAGATCACGGTCAAGACCTCGGAAACGGGTCAGGTGTTGGGAATGGCGGTGAGCTTGCCATCGGGCAGTCCGCGCTTTGATGAAGAAGCGATGCTCTGTCTCCGCGATGCGTTTGCTTCCTATCCACCCACCGAAGACCGCCGCCCCATGGTCAGCCGCTGGCGGGTGCGGGCGGGCTATGCGGTCACGTTGCCCAAAGCGATGGCACCGATGGTGGAGAGGACACCAAACGGGAGACTGCCTTCTCGTGGGATTCCGCTGTTGGCACCGATCTGGGGGACATTTGATGAGACGCGTGGCACCGCGAAGACCCATCATGCGTTCGCCGATAAGATCGAAACGCAAATTGAGCTGCTGTCCCGTACCCCGGACTAACCGACAGGACTGGTCGACGGAAAATCTGTGCTATGGAGCGGATTTGAAATTCTGCACTGCGTAAAATTGATTCGTGTACGATGCCGCCAATTCCTGAAATTTTGGAGGCTTCGTCATGTCGATTCGCGCAAAGTTATTCGGTACGGCACTGCTGGCTCTGTCCTGCGCAGCGGTCGTCTCGGCCCCCTCATCGGCACTTGCGAGTAACCCAGCGGCGAACTACGCGGTTCCCACCAAGCTGGAGTTTTTCCCCGACGAGGCGAAAGCCACCAGCGTGGTCATTCACGGCTCATTTTTCTTCTACCAAAACGGTGGTTCGTACGGCACGCCATCGTGCGGCTACATGTATTTCAGTTGTCCTGCGGGCAGCGAAACGATGTGTCGCATGCAGTGGACCGACATCAAGAACGCGATTGGGCAACCGCAGTGCGTCGGATTCGGACCGCAGAACATGGTGTCGAAGGCAACCTTGCGCAGCGAGGGCACCACACCGGCCAATCCTGATACCTGGGATCTGGGAATCGGAGTCTCACCGGGCTCGTTTGTGGGTGGTCAGTGTGCGCCCGCGCAGGCCTTGAAGTGCCCGTTGCCGCCGCCTCCTGACATGGCCACGCCGCCTCCTGCGCCGGATATGACCGTGGTTCCGATGCCGAATCCGCCAGGTCCGGGGAGCAGTTCGGGCTGCTCCATGGGTGGAGCGGAAGGAGTGGTCGGCGGTGTCGGCTTGCTGTTCGCCTCGGTCGTTACCGCTGTCCTGCGACGAAGACGCCGTCGCTAGCCAACGCTTGGTACTCCCCTCAAGAGCATGAACGGCTCGCTCCTCCGCCACTCGTCCCTGGATGTGCTGCTGATCGGAATGAGTGTGTTCCACGCAGTGCTGTTGGGGGCGCTGTTTTGCCTACCCCCCCAACCAGGGGTGCTCTTGTCTGGCTCCCTGGGATTTGCGGGGATTCTGTGGTGGAACGCCAATACCGTTTCGCACAATCATCTGCACAATCCGCTGTTCCATTCGCGGTGGCATAACCAGGCGTTTTCGATTTTCCTCACGCTGCTTTCGGGCGTGCCGCAGACGATGTGGAAACGGCGACATCTGTGGCACCACGCAGGTGAACCAGCGACGAAAAAGAAGTTTCTTGGGCGTGCCGAATTCCCAGAGTTGCTGCTGCTTGGCGGCTGGTGGATTGCGTTGTTTTTCATCGCTCCTTCGCGATTTCTCCTGACCTACCTTCCGGGCTATGGCTTGGGAATGCTGCTGTGTCAGCTCCAAGGGCACTTCGAGCACGCGGGCTTGCCGGTCGTGGTGGAGCCGGGCATCAGCTACTACGGGCGACTCTACAATCTGCTGTGGTTCAACGATGGCTACCACGCCGAGCATCATCGTTATCCAGGGACACACTGGTCCAAGTTGCCGCTGCGCAAGCTGCAGAGTCCTCTGCCCACTGTGAGCACGCTGCCCCCCCTTCTTCGCGGCTGGGAGTCCTTTCGGGCGAGCCTGAACCAGATGCAGGCCTACTGCTTGGTGTTGCTGGAAGGGCTGGCGCTCCGCCCGGGACCGATCCAGCGCTTCATGCTATCGACGCATGAACGCGCCCTGGCAAGGCTGCTCAAGCATCCGATCCTCTCCGACGTGCATCGCTCCGAACCGCCGCCACGGATCGGCATTGTAGGGGGCGGGCTCTTTCCGCGTACGGCACTCCTCTTGGCCAAGCTGGTGCCTTCCGCTCATCTTACGATCATCGATGAATGTGCCGCTCATGTGAGCTGTGCGAGATCGACTCTGTTGCAACATGGAGTCCGTTCTGATCGGCTTGCATTTATGGTTCAGCGCTATTGCGAAGAGCGACACCGCGACTTTGATCTGCTGGTCTTTCCGCTGGGCTACCTGGGGAATCGGGAGGCGCTGTACCGAGTTCCTTTCGGAGATCCTCCCCGGCTGATCCATGACTGGTTTTTTCGTCGAGACGGACAGATCGGAGTCAGCATCTCACGCTGGATCGGGAAGCGGCTCAACCTGGCTTGTTCTCCCTCCCAGGTTTCTGTGCAAACCGATTCTGAATCGGTGCGGTGTGCGTCATGAAAATTCATCAATCTGCCGCCTTTCTGCGTGCCTACCACCTGCTGCCGCATCGGCTGCTGAACCAAGCATGTGCGCGGCTGATGACAGCGAAGACTCCGGCGTTTGCGGTTCAGGCGGCGATTCGATGGTGGATTCGCAGTGCTGGCATCGATATGTCGGACTTTGCGAGCGTTCCGTACCAATCGATTGAAGAGTTCTTTTTGCGCGAGCTCCAAACGGGAGCCCGACCGATTGCGGAAGGTATCGTGTGTCCCGTTGATGGCGAGGTGTTTGCGACTGGAACGATCGCTGCTGATTCCCGACTATCGGTCAAGGGTCAGGTGCTGTCTCTGTCTCGGCTCGTGAACGGACAAGGACATTCGGCATCTCTGTCGGAGTATGAAGGCGGATGCTACGTTGCCATTTTTTTGAGCCCACGCGGCTACCACCACATCCATGCTCCCGTCGCGGCAGAGCTTGTACGCAGGCAGTGGATTCCCGGTCGCTACTTTCCGCAAAACGCCGTGGCCTTGCAACACATTCCTGCTGTCTACGAACGCAACGAGCGCGCCGCGCTGTTTTGGCAAACCTCGAAAGAACAAGGAGCGCAGCGGCTGATCACGGTCTTGGTCGGTGCCAGCATGGTCGGAGGAATTGAATTGGAAGAGCTGCCACAGTCCGCGTGGCAGACCGCGCACGGAACCGATTGTTCACGATGGTATGAAAAAGGGCAGCGGTTCGCTCACTTTCGGTTTGGTTCTACCGTGGTCGTCCTGTTTTCCCAAGGGTTGGTTGAGCGGCTGCTGGTGAAGGTGGGAGATGCGGTGCTGATGGGACAGCGGTTGGCGGAGCCTAGTGCGCGGTAATCAAGAGCCGCTGGCGATAGAACCAGGCCCGAAGATGGGCTCTGTAGCGTTCCACTAGCTCGGGATGCAGCGATGACAGGTCGGTCTGTTCTTCGGGATCGCGTACCACATCAAAGAGCTGCGTACGCCCGGTCTCGGATTCATCAATGAACTTCCAGGGACCATGACGTAGGCCGACTTGCTCCAGTGTGTGATCGGTCAAAAAGCGCGGCACAGAGTCCTCGGACCTACTGCGCAGAAGTGAGTGTCCCTGATACTCTCTCGGTATCGGCAGTCCCGTGAGATCCAGCAGAGTCGGAGCGATATCCATGATGCTTCCCGGTTGATCGAGTGGTTCGGGAAACACGGTTTCTTTCTGATCAGTGATGCCCGGAAGACAAATGAACAGCGGCACGCGCAGATTCTCGTCGTATAGGTGCAGCGTGTGGCCAAAGTTCCCTTCGTGCTGATGGAACGCTTCGCCGTGATCAGCGGAAACCACGAGCAGTAACTTCGACATCCGTCCGCGTGCGCGCAGTCCGCGAAGTAGCTCGCCGAGCGCTTCGTCGCCTAGATGCAGATCGTTGCGATACTGATCAAGCTCGGTTCGTGGCAAAAATGGCTGCGAGCGATTCTTGGGACCAGGCGAGTGATACGGATGGTGTCCCGTGATCGGTAGATACATGACAAACGCACGCTCGTTTTGCGACAGCGAATCAAAGAACGCGAGCACACTCTGTACGCTTGACGCTTCATCGACTCCAAAGCTGGTTGCGTACCCACCTCCGATCGCTTGGGCGTCTTTGGCCAGTGTGAATCCGCGATCGGCAACGATGCCGTCCATTCCCAAATACAGAAACCAGCCGGAGTGAACCATCGCGGTGCGATATCCGGCCTGTTGAAAGCGCAGTCCAATACTCGGGCAAGGTAGGCGGGCCTGGGTATAGCGCGCCGCAGTGGTGTGAGCCGCCGGGTTCATGGAGCACAGCGTAGAAAAGAGTCCTTTGATGCTCTCGGGATACGCGGCGTAGATGGAATCAAACCGGAGACTGCGTGCGCCGAGCTCACTCAGGTTCGGCATGGGATCTTCGGCTGCGCCATAAGGCCGAAGATAGCGTGCAGCCGTCGATTCCAGCACGATCCACAGCACGCTCCGATCTTTTGCCGCACCCAGAAGTGACGATAGATCGGGACGATGACGGTCGGTGACTTCGGAGTGTCCACGGAGCAGTGTCGGTAGTGGCGGTACCTCGATCGCGGATGCTGCACCATGTGCGTCACGCTGTAACAGCGTCGTATAGAGGAGTGCGGAGAGCGCGTTGCGGGACAGCCCACGCAGATTCACCCATGGGCGTGCCACAAACCCGAGCCCCACCACGGCTACCGCCAGGGACCAAAACGCAAGTCCAGTGGGAAGGAAGCGGGGTCGATGCAGTCGCACCGTTAGAAACGGAAACAGTAGCGCGAAGATCAGCACGGTTCCGATTCCCACGACGTTACCGCCAGTGACATAGACAACCAGTGAGTCCGCGAGCGCGGTATCGGCGGCGTGCAGGATCGGAAACGTGAGCGGAGTCCCGAACATCCGCATCACCGGAACGTTGCTCGCAACATAGCTCGAGGTGACGGCGTAGAGCAGCCAGTGCATCCGCTCGCCACGGCCGCGAAGCGCACGTAACACCAGGGCATCCACCAAGGTCCACAGTCCCGCAAAAGCAAGATCTTCTGCAAGCAGGACCGGGATGGAAAACAGACCCAGCTTGATGCGGCTGCCATCGATGGCACGCAAGGTCAGGACCACCAGTTTGCATACCACCATCACGCCAAGGAGTGCCAGCCCACGTCGAGCAGCTCGGAGGGATAGGTCGCAGTTTGTACCCCTTTGGTACGGAGGCGAAGGAGACGCTGCCATCGAGTTGATAGGATTCCTGTGCCGAGACGCCGGGTTCACTCCTTGCTGATATCACGTAAGGCAGCACAGTGGTCACAGTTGCTGCGGTTGGGAATCGTGTACCGATTGGTACGGAATACCTGTGCGCGGTCCTAAGTATGTAGCCGCGAGGGTGGTTGAGTCGGGAATTTGCAAGATTCCCAGATTTTGTTGGATCGGAATTGTCCCCCTGGTGATACATTAGAAGTGGGCTATGAGTGGTTGCCTCTTCGACGGAGAGTTCTCCGAAGAGAGCCAAACAATGGCAATCGCACTGGCACCACGGAGTTACGGAGACGCAAGGGGGGTTCGTATGCGATACGATCTTGCGACTGCTCGTCTGTCGAGGGAATCACGCTCTGGAGTTGCCTTCGCTCTGGGTTTTATCCGAGTGCGATCGTGGCTATGGGGGCTGCTGGTAGGGTTGTGCATTCCTATTGGAATGCACACCGTGGCACCATCCCCTGTAGGAGCAGAAGAGCGTCGCAGTCCGGAGCGGATCTCGACCGTCATTGGGAGCTGCGGTTCGAAGGTCAAGTCGACTGCGATCGCTGATGTCCCTGCCGTGCTGCGGAGTGCTCTGCTCAAAGAACTGCGGACCCTGGCGGCGATTCGAGTATTTGAAGACTCGCGCAACGCCAGCTTGATCGGCTCTGGCTACAGCATCGATGGCAGCGTCACCCAACTGTCACGTCGCATCAATGCCCAAGGCGACATCGAAGTCAGTGCCGATGTGAGCTTGATAGTCTCGGCCTTACCGGGGAAACGGGTCGTGGGCATGGTGTCGGCTGGCGCGACGGTGATTGGATCGGCCACAGCCGACACTCGGTTCGCCAGTCTGCTTCTGCAGAGCCTGCAGCAGGAGGCGATCCAGCAAGCGGTTCAGCAGGCCACGGTGAGCTGGGTCGAGTCGCTGGAGCGAAAGAACCAGCGCAAGGCGAACCCAAAGCTAGTGGCGATGCGCTAAGCGAATTGGCGGCAGAGCAGGGCAGATCACACACTCAATATGAAGCAGATGAATGGCTTCATATTGCTACTTGTGGCAGACCGCTTCGATGTTGTTTCCTTCGGGGTCTAGTACAAACGCTCCGTAGTAGTTCGGGTGATACATCGGTCGCGGTCCGGGGGCTCCAAAGTCGCGTCCGCCAGCGCTGATGGCAGCCGCATAAAACGCGTTGACCGTGGCATGGTCGGGGGCGGTGAACGCGATATGGGTCGGAGTGTTCGCAGTCTGCCCTTCCTTCCAGAAAGACATCGGGCCGCAGCCGATCCAAAATTCAGGCTTGCCCTCTCGACCGAACCCACAGGTATTTGGGAATTCCATCACAATCGTGATGCCGAGCGGTGCGAGCGCACGTTCATAGAATGCTTTGGCGGTGGCATAGTTAGCGACGGGGAGAGTGATATGATCGATGATCATCGGGAGTCCTCCTGTGCAGAGGCTTAGCATGGAGCAGAGGGCCGGCTCTAGTGAACTTTTTTGGCTGACCCAACCGCTCATTCAGAGCAGTGTCCAGGGACGGAACAGCTAGGCGCGCCAGACTGCAGAGGTCGGCAGCCGTGCGTCACCTTCCGGGTCAATCGAAGAGGGGGGGACATTGTCCGGCATGCCGCGGCGGAGTGTCTGAAGTGCCAGTCTCGCGGCGTGATAGTAGCGGGACATCGGACCCTGTCCGGCCTTCGGCTCCGGAAACAGTAGCTCGCCGGTCGCCGATAGCAGACGCGATGCCAGCGACTCCTCTGCGGGATCGACTTGTCCTTGTTCCTTCCATAGCATCTCGAACACCAGGGCTTGCTTGGTGGTCCCGAGCAGATACACCTGACGAGGATCCACCCCGAGCACCCGCATGTGCGGCTCCATGGCCTTGAGTTCCAGCAGCGCCGCCGCCAGGAGCTGCACCTGGAACGCAATCATTCGCCGCTCTTTCCAGCGCGATAGGGTGGCGAGCTGCGTCGGCAAATACTGAAGTCCCAGCCCCACGTGCCGCGCTTCATCCTTTTCGAAATACAGCAGCAGCTCACACAGCACCGGCTCTGCTTGTGACTCCCGAATCGCCTGAAAAATCGTGAGCGCCAGCGCTTCGATCATAAGCTGCATGCCCATGACTTTTAGTAGCGGATCGTCGGTGAACAGCACTCCGTCAATCAGCACCCGGGTCGGTCGGTCCAGCGGCTGCGGCGTATGTCCCAGCTCACGTAGATAGTCATGCAGGACATAGAAGTGGCGCGCTTCGTCATGCGCTTGAGAGGTCGCGGCCAACTTGGGTGCGAGCGGAACAAAGGAATCGGCGAGCTGGCTGGCAATTTTCCAGGCCGCCAGCTCTCCCCACATCAGCACCTGGATGATGTAGCCGACCGCCTGGCGCTGCTCGGGGCCGAGCTTGATCCCGCCATGTTTGTGGAGCAGCTCGGCCAGCACCTTCTGCCCATCCCATGCGAGTGCTTGCCCTCGATGGTACAGACTCGTCAGCTTCTCTTGACGTTTCGCCATATCGGCATCAGCCGCCAGCGAAAACATGTCGAACGGGAGTGGGCTTTGGCTAAGACCTGCGATTCGCATCGCCAACCTCCAGGGGGGTCTTACTTGGTTTCGCGCAGCGCGGTCAGGATGGCGTCCACTTGCTTTTTGGCGTCTCCGAACAGCATGCGGGTGTTGTCGCGGAAGAACAGCGGGTTTTCGATTCCGGCATAGCCCGAGGCCATGCTGCGCTTCATCACGATGCTGGTCTTGGCCTTCCAGACCTCAAGGACCGGCATACCGTAAATCGGGCTCTGTGGATCATCGAGCGCCGAGGGATTGACGATGTCGTTCGCGCCAATCACCAGCGCCAGATCCGTGCTCGGGAAGTCTTGGTTTATCTCGTCCATTTCGAGCACGATGTCGTAGGGAACCTTGGCCTCAGCGAGCAGCACGTTCATGTGACCGGGGAGCCGACCCGCGACCGGGTGAATCGCAAAGCGGACGTTGGTCCCGCGTTCCCGAAGCAGCTTGGCGATTTCGTACAGCGGATACTGCGCCTGCGCGACCGCCATGCCGTAGCCGGGGATGATGATGATGCTCTTGGCCTCGCGCATCAGCTCGGCGGTGGCTTCACCGGTTACCGACACCACTTCGCGCTGCTCGGCACCGGCCTCTTTGGACTTGGCGGGGGCTGCTCCCTCATCGGCACCGAAGCCACCGAAGATGACGTTCCAGATCGAGCGGTTCATCGCCTTGCACATGATGTAGCTCAGGATTGCGCCCGATGAGCCCACCAGGGCACCGGTGATGATGAGCAGGTCGTTTGACAGCATGAAGCCCGCCGCTGCTGCTGCCCACCCGGAGTAGCTGTTGAGCATCGAGACCACCACCGGCATGTCCGCGCCGCCAATCGCCATCACCAGGTGAATGCCGAGGACGCAGGCCAGCCCCGTCATGATGAGCAGCTCCATCGTCGCATCGGGAGACGGCACCGCCAGAAAACGAACCAGCAGGTAGGCCGATGCGGCGAGCAAGCTCAGGTTCAGCACATGTCGACCGGGAAGCAGCAAGGGTTTGCTGCGGATCGTCCCGCGCAGCTTTCCAAACGCGACGATCGAGCCGGTAAATGTCACCGCGCCGATGAGTACACCGAGGAAAATTTCGATTTCGTGGATGGTTGCCTCGACGCCAGTGAGCTGTGCATCGGGTGACAGATAGCTGGCGATCCCAACCAGAACCGCGGCGGCACCCACGAAGCTGTGCAGGATCGCGACCAGCTCCGGCATGTGGGTCATCGCGACGCGTGCGGCGAGGACTGCACCGATGGTCGCACCGACGGCCACTGCACCGGCCAGCATGCCAATCGAATGAAGCTGGGTCGTGACGGTGGAAAAGGCGTTTAGCGCGGTGGCGACGATCGCCAGCAGCATGCCGATGATGCCAAAGGCGTTGCCGCGTCTGGCCGAGGACTGGGTCGACAAGCCCCCGAGGCTCAGGATAAACAGCACACCCGCCGCAAGATAGGAAACAGTGACGAGACTCGTCTGCATGGGGCACCTACCTGCGGAACATTTTGAGCATGCGCTGGGTGACCAGGAAGCCGCCCGCGATGTTGATGGTTGAGAGCAGCACCGCCACCGCCGCCAGGATCGTGGCCGGGGCCGTGGGCAGACCGCTGACTTTGAGCATGCCGCCGAGGATGATGATGCCCGAGATGGCGTTCGTGACGCTCATCAGCGGTGTATGCAGCGCTGGGGTCACGTTCCACACCACTTGCCAGCCCACAAAGCAGGCCAGCACAAACACCGTCAAGTGAGCCAGGAACGCGGGCGGCGCAAACAGACCGATGCACAGGAAGGCCGCTGCCATCAGCAGCAGGGCCATCACTTGGCCGCGAGGGTTGACCTCGCTGTCATGTCCGCCCTTCGACTCTTTGCCGGCGGGCTTGGCCGGTGCCGGCTGTGGCTTTTTCGCCTGATCCGGTGGTGGCGCTTTGGGCTTCGGCGGTGGCGCGAGGATCTCGCCATCGTGGATCACCAGTGCGCCGCGCACGACCTCGTCTTGCTGGTTGACCTGCCACTTGGCCGCGCCGCCCATGTCGGTGAGAAGGTGGACCAAGTTGTTGCCGTACAGAGAGCTGGCTGTGGGGGCAAGCCGACTCGGCAGGTCGACGTAGCCGATGATCGTAACGCCCCGGTGATTGATGACCTCGCCGGGACGGGTTAGTTCACAGTTTCCACCCGCTTCGGCGGCCAAGTCGACGACCACGCTGCCGGGCCGCATCTGCTCGACGTGGCTACGCAGGATAAGCTGCGGTGCGGCACGTCCGGGGATGAGCGCGGTGGTGATGATGATGTCGACCTCGCGAGCCTGCTTTTCAAACAGCGCCATTTCAGCGGCGATGAAGGCTGGGCTCATCTCGCGGGCGTAGCCACCTTCACCGGTACCGTCCTCGACCAGCTCAACTTCGAGGAACTCTGCGCCCATGCTCTGCACTTGCTCACGGACGACCGGGCGAGTGTCGAAGGCGCGAACGATGGCACCCAGGCCACGCGCCGCACCAATGGCCGCGAGTCCGGCCACGCCCGCACCAATGATCATCACCTTGGCGGGTGGAACCTTGCCAGCGGCAGTGACTTGACCGGTAAAGAAGCGTCCGAAAAAGCTTGCTGCCTCAATGACGGCGCGATAGCCGGCGATGTTGGCCATCGAGCTGAGCGCGTCCATCTTCTGCGCCCGCGTGATGCGAGGGATCAGGTCCATCGCCAGCACCGTCGCTTGGCGCGTCGCCAGCCGTTCCAGCAGCTCGCGATTCTTCGCGGGCCACAAAAAACTGACGAGCGTTGCTTTTTCGCGTAGCAGCTCTGCTTCGTGACGGCCTAGCTGAGGGTGCATATCCGGCGGCTGGACCTTGAGCACGATGTCCGATCCGCCCCACAACGCCGCAGTGTCTTTGCCAATTTGCGCGCCCGCGTTTTCGTAGTCCTCATCGCGGAACGAAGCGCCGTCGCCTGCTCCCGACTCAACCGTTACCGCAAAGCCGAGCTTGATCAGCTTACCGACCGTCTCTGGCGTCGCAGCGACTCGTCGCTCGCCAGGCTTTATCTCTTTGATGATGCCGATGTTCATGGTTTTGATTGCTGGAGCGGATGCTCCCCCGAATTGGCCCCGAATTGCCACCAGAGAATAGGCCAATCCGTCGGCGAGAAACAAGCACACTGTGTGCCTAATAGGTTGCGACGGCTTTGTTGTCTGTTTGCGAAATCCGACGTTGTGCTGGTGCCTCGGTCGTGGATAGCATGACGCCATGCAGACAGCGGATAGTCGCGACCTCGTCCTCGACCGGTTGTGGCAACATGCCCGCGCTAGGCCGAGCGAGCCGGTGCTTTTTCATCGACTGGCCAACGGAGAGTGGCAGTCGCTAACCTTTGCGGACTACCGTGATCAGGTTCACCGAGTGGCGAGTGCTTGTGTGGCTTGCGGTATGCCCGAGGGCGGCTCTGTCGGCATTTTCTGCGAAAATCGGGTTGAGTGGGTGCTGTCGGCACTCGGTGCCCAAGCCGCAGGCGGCATGGCGTCGGGTATCTACATGAACTCGACCGATGAGCAGGCGGTCTACATCCTGGCCCACAGCGAAGCGACGATTGCTGTGGTCGATGGTCCGCGCCAGGTCGAGTCCTTGCTGCCGCATCTGGCTCAGCTCCCGAAGCTGCGCCGGATTGTCGTGCTGACTGAACCGGACGTGGCCAGCTCGTTTGTTTCGAAGCTCGACTTGGTGGTGAGCTGGCAGGAGTTTCTCGACAGCGGCAAGGGCCACGAACACGCGGTCGACGAACGCTTTGCGCGGCTTCAGCCAGAGCAGGTGGCCTCGCTCATCTATACCTCGGGCACCACCGGTACGCCCAAGGGGGTCATGCTGTCTCATCACAACTTGGCGTGGACGGCACGGGCGGGTCTATCGGGCTATCAGATCGATCATCAAGACGTGATGGTGTCGTACCTGCCGCTGTCGCACATTGCCGAGCAGCTTCTGACCATTTACGTGGCGATTACCTCGGGCACCAAGGTCTACTTCGCCGGTGGCATCGACAAGCTGCGCGAGACGCTTTTGGTGGCACGACCCACGGTGATGTTCGGCGTGCCGCGAGTGTGGGAAAAGCTCCAGTCGGCGCTGTCCCAGAAGCTCTCGGAGCAAAAAGCCCTACAGCGGCGGATTGTGGCCTGGGCTCGCGATGTCGGTAGCCGGGTCGGTCACTATCGCTTGGAGTCCGGTTCACCGTTTGGTCTGCTCGCGATCGAGGAAGTCGTGGCCCGCAAGCTGGTCTTTCGCAAGATGCGAACCGCGCTCGGTCTGGAGCGATTGCGCTTCGCGGTGTCGGGGGCGGCGGCCATTCGCAAAGACGTTCTGGAGTTCTTTTTGTCCCTGAGCATTCCGATTCACGAGGTCTACGGCTTGTCGGAGAGCTCGGGACCACTGACCACCAACGCACCGGTCGCAGGGCAGACCCGCCTCGGTAGCGTCGGTCGGCCCTTGCCGGGAACGGCGCTCAAGCTGGCCCCGGACGGAGAGATTCTGTTTCGCGGTCCAAACGTCGCGCTGGGTTACTTCAAAGAGCCCGAAGCGACCGCGCAGACGTTCCAAGATGGCTGGCTGTACACCGGCGACATTGGCGAGCTGGATGACGCTGGCTTTCTGCGCATCACCGATCGCAAAAAGGATCTGCTGCGCACCTCGGGTGGCAAGTTTGTCGCGCCGCAGCCGATAGAAAGCCAACTGCGGGCCGTGCCGCTTGTCTCTCAGGCGCTGGTGGTGGGCGAAGGGCAGAAGTTTGTGACCGCGCTGCTGACGCTCGATCCCGAACGGGCGCTCAAGTACGCCCAGCAGAACGAGCTACCGACCGTGATACCCGAGCTGATTGCGAACGAAAAGTTCGCCCGCTACATGGCCGATCAGATCGAGATCCTGAACGCCACCTTGGCCCGCTTCGAGCAGATCAAGCGCTACACGATCGTGCCGCGTGAATTTTCCCTGGAGCGCGATGAGGTCACTCCGACCCAAAAGCTGCGCCGCAAAGTCATCACAAAAAACTACGCCCCCGAAATCGCTGCGATGTACGCGGATTCCGAGGGCGAAGACAGAGGGTAAGGACGAGTCGTCCTGCCCTGACACCGAGACTACTTCTTGGCGTCGTCCTTCTTGGGCTCGTCCTTCTTGGCGTCGTCCTTCTTGGCGTCGTCCTTCTTGGCATCGTCCTTCTTGGCCTTGCCCTTCTTCGCGGCCTTGGCAGGCTTGGCGTCGGCGGCGGCCTCGGCGGGCTTGTCGCCCTCAGCGGCAAAGGCCATAGAAGAGGCGTTGAGGGCGAAAGCGGCGAGGGTTCCAAGGATGATCTTGTTCATGGTCCGGCTCCTGTTCTGGAAGGATTGAAAACTGCCGCTGACCTTCAGCGGTTCAGGTGGGCGGAGCATCGAACAAATTCCCGGCAATGTGCAAGAGGTTGCTCATCCCCAATCCATCCCTGCGCGAATCTGGGTGGCGTGCGCGGGCGGGGCAGCCGGGTGGGCGATGCGTTACAGCTTGGTCCAGCTTGTGCCGCTGATCGTCGGCGGTGGCTGTAGCGTCAGCGTATAGTCGGCACGGCGGTTGCGGGCTTCATCGACGTTGTCGCCCGTCTTGACGCGGGGAGAGCGCTCCCCGTAGCCGACGAAAAAGACCGGCATACGGAAGCCTTTTTGACGGAAGTACGTCGCAATCGCCTTGGCTCGACCTCGGGACAACGTGACATTGTCGCCATCACCACCAACCGTGTCGGTGTGACCGGTGACAAACAGCATCGGCTGCGGCAGTGCTCCCATCACCACGCCTTGCTCGGACCACTTGAGCAGGGTTTTTTCGACGCGATCGAGCACGGTGGTAATCCGCTTCAGACTTTCATCGAGCTTGGCCTTTTCGTTATCGCGGACCTCCGACGATCCGGTATCGAAGTTGACGTCCTCGTGCGGGACCGAGACAAACCACGGATACAGATTGATGTGGGCGCTGGCTCCCTCTTTGTCGTAGAGCTTCACCGAGAGCCGCAACACCACGCTGTCGTTCGGTGATGACGAAGTTCCTTCCCATGGAATCCGCAGCCAGGTACCCGGCGCTTCACCGGCAAACCCCGCCTTGCCTTCGCCCATCTTGACGCCTTCATCGGAAAAAACCTCCATCTCGGCCCGACCCGCCGGAGAGGACAGCGTCAGCTCCACGAAGCGCTGTTCGACGTTTAGATGCGGCGAGATGTAGTTCTTGTCGTAGCCAATCTGGAGCGTCCTTTGCAGCACCGTGTCGAACGTCACGGGCCGCTTCCACGCTTGGCCATCGACTTGCGCCGAGATCATGCCTTCCCAGTGCGTGGCCCCGACCTTGCCTGTGCCGAGCTTAAACGTCGCTTTTTGCCCCGCGCCGAGCTTCTTCGATTGGAACTTGTATTCGCCGCTTTCGCCACTGGCCGCCCCGAGTGCCGGGTCCGGCTCTTTGGCCACGATCGCCACCGACAGACCCGAGATCGCTTGATCCGCAACGATGGTCAGCGTCGGCTGATCCGGCTGGGGCACCGGAGTTTTCAGCGAAAACCGCACCGGGTCGCCCAGCGCCACCAGCGGTAGGGCCAGCAGCGACAGCGAGACTGCGACAGCTTGGGAGAGATATCGCCTCATCCGTGCAGCCTAGCGCGCTGCCTCGTCGGCGTAAACGGAGGAAACGGACGACAGGACTACTTCTTGCCCTTTACGGCCTTGGGCGGGGGGGCTTTGGCTTTTTCGATGTCGGCTTTGATCTGGTCGAGCGTCTCGCAGGACTTCTTGCTGCCCATCTCGCAGGCCTTTTGGAAGAACTGCTGCGACTTGTCGATGTCCTTGGTGACGCCGTTGCCGCTGCCGTAGATCACGCCGAGGTTGAAGCAGCCGTCGGCATTTTTGCCATCACAAGCCTTTTCAAAGTTGGCCTTGGCCTTCGCTTTGTCTTCCGCGCCGCCCTGTCCGCCCAGGTACATCGCCCCACCAGCCACGCACGCTTGCAGGTACGCGCCCGAGCAGGCCATGTCAAACAGGCTCCGCGCCTTCGGCTTGTCCTCGGGTCCGCCATCACCGCTTAGCAACATCGTGGCGGCGTTGTTGCAGTTGTCGAGCATCTCCGGGCCGCAGGTTTTTTCAAACAGCGTCCGGGCTCGCGGCTTGTCCACCGTTACGCCGCCTTCGCCGCTGTAGCGCATGCTGGCTTCGTTGGCGCACGCGACCAGGATTCCGCCATCACAGCCGCGCTTGTAAAAGTCGGTCGCTTTCGGCAGATCCACCGGCAGACCCTTGCCTTGCGCGAGGATCTCGGCGGCGATGACGCAGGCTTTGCTGTCGTGGTCACAAGCGCCCGGCAGAAACTTCATCGCCTTGACGTTGTCCTTGGCTTGCAGCGCGAGCGCCGCCTTGTTGTAGCAGTCCTTCGGAGCGCTACAGCTATCGGCATCTTTGGCCGCCGCCGCCGCCTTGGCCGCGTCATCGGGCACCGCCTGCGCCGTCGGGCCTCCGCAAGCGCTGAAGAGGCCCAGGGTCGTTCCCACGAGTAGCGAGCGAAACGTCAACATCAGTTCATCCCTTTACGTAATTGGTCGGTGAGACGAGGGGGTTTACGACCCGCGCCCCATCTTTGTCAATCGCGTCTGCCTGTCCTCGTGTAAGAGGTGGAGTCGCAAGGTCTGCCATGGATACTCCCAACTCTCCAGTAAGTGGTTCCCCGGGGCTTAGCTCGCCGGGCCTGTCCCCGACATCCTCGCAGTCACTGACCAAGCAGATCGTCGTCGCTTCGGTGGTGTCGATTGTCGCGCTGGCGATCGTCTGCGGGCTCGGGCTCAGCTCGCTGCGGCGGCTGTCCCTCCAAAACGATGCCGAGATGGCGCAGCGACTGGCGCTCCTCGATGAGAGCGAGGTCTTTCAGCTCCTGCTTTATCAAAAGGGCTTTGCCGTCGACTTCATGTTTACCGGTGATGAGCGCTGGCTGCGCGAGCTCGACCAAGGTCGCCGCGAGTTTTCCGACTGGCTGACCCAGGCCGACCGCACCGCTGACACCGCAGAGGAGCGCCGCTTGCTCGAGCGGATTCGTCGCGACTACCGGCAGCTCGATGACGAGCACGCCGCCATGATCAGTAGCTTTCGTCGCGGCGAGCAGTCCGAGGTGCGCCAGCGTCATCAGCGAATCTACTCGCAGCTCAACGATCTGGTGCGGCTGTCCGAGGAGTTTGTGCGGACCTCGTCCACCCAAGCCCGGCAAGAGCGGGCCCTGGCCCAGCGGGTGTTGCGACGCGACACCACCTTGCTCCTCGGTAGCAGCCTGCTCGGCATGGTGACCAGCCTGGTCGTCGGATTTTTGGTGGCGCGGCGGGTGGCACGGCCCATTTATGAGCTGCAACTTCAGGTGGCCTCGGCGGCCCAGCGCACCCGCATCGAGGTTCCTGCGGGCCGGGCGGGCTTCGAGGCGCTCGGCGATCACATGGCCGCGATCTTGCGCAAGATCGAAGCCACCGATGCGGCCATTGCCGAGCAGCGCCAGCGGCTCATCCAGAGCGAAAAAATGTCGGCGATCGGTGAAGTGTCGGCCAAGCTCGCGCACGAAATCTTGAACCCGCTCACCGGCATCAAGGCGGCGGTGCAGCTTCTGGCGCGAACCCACAGCCAAACCCACGACGAAGGCCCCACCGCCGTGGCGGTACGGGACACCGCGCAGCTCATGAGCCAGGAAGTCGCCCGCGTCGAGCAGCTCGTGCGCAGAATGCTGACCTATGCCAGGCCGCTGGCGCCGCGACTGGAGCCATGCGAGGTGTCGCGCCTTGTGTCGATGGGCTGTGACGCGTCCCGACCCGCATGTGAAAAGGCCAAGGTCAAGCTGCTCCGTCACGAAGAACCGGGACTGCCACAGGTGGTCGTCGATCCGATGCTGGTCACCCAAGCGCTGTCGAACCTGCTCGTGAACGCCGCCCAGGCCAGCCCACCGGAAGGGGTGGTGACGCTCTCGGCGAGCCTGACCGATGTCGAGGGCAAGCGCTATCTGGCGCTGCGGGTCACGGACGAAGGGCAGGGGATTTCGGCGGCCGCGCTGCCCAACCTGTTTCAGCCGTTTTACACCACCAAGCCGCGTGGCAATGGCCTGGGACTCGCTCTCAGCCAGAACATTGCACGCGAGCACGGCGGCATGATTGTCGCCCAAAACCGGACGGACCGCTCCGGGGCCGAGTTTTCGCTGCTCTTGCCGATCGAGCCGCTGCCCGCAGGTCCGCCGAGCCTTGGTTCCGGGCCCATTAGTGGGTGAGCCCGAGAGCATCCGCGACACCTGGATGGGCGCGTGGTAGAAAAAGTCCATGTCCGCTCATGTCCTAGTGGCCGACGATGAGGCCCTGATCCTTCAGTCCCTGCGCGGGGTGCTGCTTCAGGAGGGCTTCGAGGTCACGGCGGCCAGCTCGGGTGAGCAAGCCTGGCAGACCTTTGTGGCCACGCGACCCGATGTGGTGCTGCTCGACCTGGTGCTCGGCGACATCAGCGGCATCGAGGTGCTCCGCCGCATCCGCCAGCTCTCGCCCGAAACCAAGGTGATCCTGATCAGCGCCCACGCCACGCTGGAGCAAGCGGTCGAGGCGATGAAGCTTGGCGGCTACGACTTTATCCGCAAGCCGTTCGAGCTAGAGGAGATCGTCACCACCGTTCGCAACGCGGCGCGGACCAGCGAACTCGAAGGGCGCGTCGATTATCTGGCGCGGCGGGCCCGGCAGCAGCACGACAGCGGTGGACTGCTGTATTCCTCGGCGGTGATGGTCGGCAAGCTGCGGGAAATCGAGCTGATTGCGCGCAGCCCGGTGCAGACGGTGCTGATTCAGGGCGAGAGCGGGACCGGCAAGCAGCTGGTGGCGCAGCTCCTGCACGAGCGCTCGCCGCGACGCAGTGGCCCGTTTGTGGAGCTGAACTGCTCGACCCTTCCCGAGACGCTGGTCGAGAGCGAGCTGTTCGGTCATGAGCGCGGCGCGTTTTCCGATGCCCGTGAGCGCAAGCTCGGCCTGGTCGAGATTGCCGACACCGGGACGCTGTTTCTCGATGAGATTGGCGACTTGAGCCTCAGCGCGCAGGCCAAGCTTTTGACCTTTTTGGAGCAGCGGACCTTTCGGCGGGTCGGTGCCACCGCGCTGCGCAAGGTCGACGTGCGGGTGGTTGCGGCCACCCATCGCGATCTGCGAGCGATGGCGGCCAGCAAAGAGTTTCGTGGCGACCTGTTGTTTCGCTTGAACGCGATGACGGTCGAGCTGCCACCGCTGCGCGAGCGACCCGACGACATCGTGCTGCTCGCCGAACACTTCCTGGTTACCGCAAACCACGAGTATCGCAAGACCTGGCAGGGGATTTCGACGGAGGCCAAGTCGCTGCTCACTGGCTATGGCTGGCCCGGCAACGTGCGCGAGCTGCGGGCGATGATCTCGCGGGCGGCGCTGCTCTACGACGATGCGCTGCTCAAACCAGAGCACCTTCCGGCAGAGCTTGCCCCGGTGCCGACACGTTTGCCAAGCAGTCCGGCCAGCCAGCCGACCGAGGGTCACATTGCCACCCTGGCCGAGGTCGAGCTAGCCCACATCCGTCGCGTACTCGCCCTGTGCGGCGGCAATCGAACCGTCGCCGCCCAGCACCTCGGCGTGACCCGGCAGACCTTGTCCCGTCGTTTGGAAGAATCAGGCCCGTCTTCGACCTGAGCGGTGGGCCATCCGCAGAGCGCGGTTAGCCGTTCATGCGGTAGTAGTACAGGGCTTTGTCCGCATTGATGATGGCGAGGTCGATCTGGCCCGGTCGCGACGAACATACGGCGGGTTTGCAGTTCATCGGCATCGGACCCAGCCGCTCCCACGGTAGCCAGCTTTCCCCCATCTTGCGGCGATGCCACAGGGCGCGGTCACTGCCCAGCGCAAACACGTCAATGCGAGACGGGCCTACCGAGATCGCGACCGGATCGCTGCCGAGTGCGCCGGGATTGGCGCTGCCTTGACCGGCGAGCAGCGTCCAGCCGCCCCACGCGTTGTTGCGGAAGCTGCGCGTCCACAGCTGGGTGTCGGTGCCGCGTGCGAACACGTCCAAGCAGCCCGCCTCGGTGGTGACCGCCGTAGGCTGACCGGACAGACCGCCGCTTAGGAACTGCCAGCCCGACCACTTGCCGCCGGTGAAGGTGTTCTGATACAGGCACTGATCGAGCCCTCGGGCAAACAGGTCATAGCGAGTGTCCCGACAGACCGCCGCAGGCGGGTCGAGCAGTCCCCCGCCGAGCGAGATCCATCCGCTCCAGCCGTTGTCGGCGTAGCGGTGCCAGATCGCCTTGTCCGTGCCGAGGATGAAGATGTCCCAGCGACCGCGCCGTGGCGAGACCAGGACCGGGCTCCCTGCCGACTGGCCCCCGAGCGAAACCCAGCCGCCCGAGGTGCTGCCATCCCACCACTTCTGATAGATCGCGTTGTCGCGGCCTCGGCTGAGCACATCCAACCGGCCTGGGTACGGCGACAGCGAGACCTGATCGTTCAAAAAGACCCCACCGTGAGCGATCCAAGGGTGCCAGGTTCCGTCCGACCACATCTGATAGCTGCCGTCATCGAGTCCCTTGGCAAAGATGTCGAGCCGACCCGGTGCGAAGCTGGCGATCGTCGGGAGCGAGCTGAGTCCTCCGCCGAGCGCGGTCCACGGCGAGCTTTGACCCGGCGAAGCGAGGGTGAGCTTCCAGCGCTGGTTGTCGCCGCCGGTGTACGGCATCTGGAGCACGCGAGCCCCGCTGGCTGCACTGGCACTTTCAATGGTCAAGGCCAGGCCGCTGTGCTTGGCGGTGATGACGTAGTAGCCGTCTCCGGTGGGGACGAGAGAGAAGCGCTGGTTGTCCCCGGTGTGCAGCGGCCACTGCAGCGCGATCGCCCCGCTTGCGGTCTGACCCCCGGCAATGTCGATGGCGCTGTTGGTCTGCCGGTTTTGCAGCGTGAACCAGCCACTTCCCGCGTGGGTGAGCGTCCACTTTTGATGGTCCGCTTTGATGAATGACCCCTGGCACAGGCCGCGACCGTTGTCGGTGTAGCCGCAGGGAACCTCGAGCGCGTGGCCGCTGTGCTTGGCGACCAAGAACACCTGGCGACCGCTGAGCGTCGTCAGATCGTCTTCGACTTCCAGCACGGTCAGGTTGCAAAAGTTGACCAGCGCTCCCAGGTTGAGCGACGGCTGACCGGGAATCGGGAGCGTGGTGGTCGGTGGTTTGAAGCCCCCGATGGACGACTGGGGCACGCCGCCGCTGATTCCCAGGCTGCTCAGGCTGGCACCGCTTATCGCCGACCGCAAACGGATGATCTGCGGCAGTACGGCGGGATCTCCCTCGACCTGCATCGTAAACAGCTCACGCGGGCCGACCTGGCTGCTCAGACATTGCAGCGCGGTATTGGACGAATCGACGCTGACAAAGCGGCGACCTTGGGACCGCAGGGCAATCTGTCCGGTGCACAGCTCTTGTAGCTCAAAGGACTCCCAGCCGCCGACGCTGGCACCCGTCACAGTCACTGGCTCGGCGGGCGCTGGGGCGACTCCGTACAGCGCCGCGAGGCCACCGCCGTTGCGCGCTTGCAAGAACTTGCCACTTACCCCTCGGAGCACCACTTGCCGACGCCGCACCGGCCAATAAATCGGTCCGGTGGGGGACGACCAGACCATCTCGCCGGGTTCTTCCGGGGTACCGCGCAGCAGCATCGCCACGCCCAGGTTGGTGACCGCCAAGAAGCAGGGACCGGCGCTGCCATAGACATCGCTTTGCCACAGGATGGCACCAGCTTGGCTGGGATCGGCTCCGGCCCGCACCGCCAGCCGACCGTCCGAGGTCAGCGTCGCATGATAGGCAGCCGCCGCAGCGGGCGCGGGACTGCCCCACATCCAGTACGTGTTGGCTTCATCGCCCTGGATGACGCCTGGCTGGTCATAGGCGAGCCAAGTGGTTGGTGAGCTGAGCGGACCGCTGCCTCGGCGACGCATCAGCAGCCGTCCGCTGGGCGTGAGCAGGAGCGAAAACAGACCATTGGGGCTGCGCTTGCTCTCGCCCGCTCGCAGAAACTGTCCCGGTCGCAGCACCGAGCTGGCCGAGTCCGGCTGCGTCATCGGTCGGTCGAGCAGGAAGGTCGCGTCCGCCGCCGTTGCGCTTTCGGTGAGGTTGCCGCCCACGGTGGTGGCGCACAGGATCGGTGTCGGCGAGACGATGCCACCAAACACGCGGGTCGCTACGACAAAGCGGGGGTTTGCCACCGGGTCAGAGGCCACCGCCAGCGACACGCCAGTACCCGACAGCCCGCGCACCATTCGGAAGGTGGTGCCGCGCAGGTCGGTGTTCTTGTCGTACGGGATGAGCTTGATGTTGCCGTTTGCGTCGGCGCAGACGTACAGGGGCGGCTCTCCCACCACTTCGAGGGACACCATGGTGGGGTCGGTCAGGCCCGAGACGATGCAGATCGTCGGACGGTCTCCGGGGGTGCCGAGCCCCATCGTGCCTTGGCTGGTCCCGACAAGCGCCACGCCAGCAGCAGTGCGGATGGTGCCGTAGTAGCGGGGCTTAAATGGCCCACTTGCGGCGGCCAGCGCGGTGGCCTGGATGCGGTCGGTGCTGCTGGGGTCGGCTTGGGCGCGCAAGGCGGCGTCAAAGTGGGTGGCATGTACCGACAGCCCGCCCACGACATCGTTCCAGCCTAGCTCGGTCAGGTTGGTCGCTTCGGTCCCGGCGGTCTGCACGAGGTTGCCGTTTGGCGAAGGGAGCGTCGTGCTCAGCTTCCACTTGAGGTTCTTTGGGTCGGGGGCCTGGTCGCGGGTCTTGCCAAACAAGCTGAAGTCGAGCGCCATCGCGTAGCGCAGCCCCAGAAACAGCGGCGGCATGCTCGCTTCCATCAGGACCACGCCGCCAATGTTTACGCCGACGGCCTTGGTCGGGCTGGCCTCCATGCCCAGGCCAAATTTGATCGCCTTGGCCTTGCTGGCCCGCGACACCGGACCAAACACCATCGTGACTTGTGCGGACACAGACGGCGTCAGCACTCCTGGTGCGGCCAGCTTCTGGATGATGTTGTCCTTGGTCGGCAGCTCCGGGCCCGCGAAAAAGCCCCAGCCATCGCCGCAGACATACACGCCGATGCTGATGGGGATGACCAGCCTGATGGTGATTCCGAAGGTGATCACCGATCCGGCGGCACTGGCGGCGGACTGGAGCCCTCCGGCCACGGCCTCGGTGAGCAGGTACCCGGCGAGCTCCTGGGCGCGGGCGTCAATTGGCCCCAGCTCCGGCAGCGTTTCATAAAAGAAGCTGGCGAGCTGCTGGTAGACCCAGACCATCCCGGCCTCGACGGCGCTGCGGGCCACATTGAAGTTATTGACCGTGAAGCTGGCGACGTCTCCGGCGGCTTGCTCGGTCCAGGCCCGGACATCGGCAAACGAGGTCTTGCTCCAGCTAATGGCATCGCCGGTGGCGGTGATGCCCCACTTTTCGATCCCGGTGCCCGCAGTGACAACGCCATCGCCAATGAACGACGCGCCATCGACAATTCCATCGCCGACGATCTCGGCGACTGCCATCGCGTCGCGGGCGACTTTTTCCGCCTGATCTGCGACAGCATTGGCGGCATCGACAAAGGGATCGCCCCAGCTAGAGGGGTTGGTAATGCTAAAGCCCATCCGGGAACTCCTGTTTGTGGCAAGCAGCGGTCGCTGCGTGTCCGAAACGTGGCGGATGCAGGCTCTCAGTCACGCACAAGCAGACCCCCTGGAGTGGTGACCCAAGCCCTCCGCACAGAAGGTTATTTTGGCCTACCTCTCAGCCGTGCGCAGCACCATTTTGAAGCTGCGGTGGCGCTGGTGACGACGGCCAGTGACCCACGCGGTCCCCACAAACGCTCGGATCCGGCGGCCACCGGCACCGAAATTCGACCAAAGAGCGCGGGACGAGCAGCCGCCCCCTGTTTGAACTTTCCATTCCCTCACGGAGAGCGCAGCCAACCTCCCTGGTTCGTTTTTGGCCCTGGGCTGGCGGAGCAGCCGCACCGCTTTTGCATCCAATTGTGTTGGCTGCCCCAACGGCCACCCGGTTTTTGCGCGTTTTTGCGCGGGCCACCGCAGCAGCCGGGCCCTTTTGAAACATTTTGCAGCGCCTGGCCGCGCAGCCGCCCCCTGTTTGAACTTTTTGTCCGGGCCAGGAAGCTGCCGGAGCACGCTGTGATTTTGCATTCGCGTGATCCAGCGGAGCAGCCACCCCCCCAAAACATTTCACAACCCCCCCGGCAGCGCTTCCCGCATGAATGGGGAGATTTTCGCGCTTTAGGGCCCAAAACCCCGCGCAGCCACCCCAACCCCTGGCCGTTCGGGCTGGGCTGCCGGGCTACGGATTACGAAAGATTCGGACTTCGCGGCAGGTTCCGCACCGTGATGCCAAACCTGTTTTGAAGCTGGTCGCCATTACCGACCCAGGCATGGGCTTGATCCAGCCAGCGGATGCGACCCTTGAGCTGATCGGTCAACGAGAGCAGCGCAATCTGCGCACGATCTTTTGGCAAAAAAGAATGCTCGATCAGTGCCAAGACGCGGATCGACTGGCTACTATCAGCTAACTTTTGGGCATAACGCTCATAGCTGGAGATCTGTTTGCGGAAGTGGCCAGCGAGTAGTCCCGCCACGGTGGCAACGACCTTTTTGCCAATCGAGCGAGAGAGCTCGCCGCTCGTGATCTTTTCGCGGTTTTGGCTGGAGTAGCCGCGAAAGTCTTTGACCTCGATGAGCAGGAGCTGATCTTGCGGACTGATGGCCACAAAGTCGACCGCTTCATGCTCACCTAGATGCTGGGTGCGGAAGTTGTCTTCATCGTAGTGAAGCACTTCCCAGCCATCCGGAAATAGCAATTTCTGATCTTGCTCTTGGAAGGTCGGCACGGCTGCTATTCCTGGTTGGCGGCAGATGTACCGGCAAACAGTCGGGCTTCGCGGTCGTAGTGGGCGGCGAACTCTTCGACGATTGGGTTGTGCTGAAGATCAGCCAATACCGCGCCGCTTTCGACCGTGACCGGATCGGTGCTCTGCTCTTTGTTCAAGCAGAAGAAGCGGACCAAATCACGATCGGCACCGTATTCGGACACCAGCGACAGCTCGCGGCACAGCAGATAGTCGTGGGTGGCAATGAATACTTGCACCCCGGCCTTGGCGAGCCCGATCAGAAAGTCCTTCATCACCACGACCAGCTTCGGGTTCATGTTCGCCTCGGGCTCATCCCAAAACAAACAGCCGCCCGGCTCGATCGAGCCATTCGCAATCAACTGCAAAATCTGAGCAAACTTCCGCAGCCCCTCGGCTTCCAAGTGGATGTCTAGCTCGCCATCGTCCCGCTCAATCACAAAGCCATTGCCCTTCAGGACGACCTGACCCCCAAGTACAGCTTCCAGCGGCTTCGCCAGGTCTGCAAATATTGGTGGCACCTCACGCAGTAGTGGTCCCGAGAGCAATCTGCATAAATCATAATAAGTGCGATCAAAAGGAAGCCGATATTTGACGTACAGTTCGACAAATCCGGAATACATCGACAATACTTCGCGAGGAGGAATGTACAACGCCGGGGGTTCATCCGAGTATTCCGTGGGCAGCGGACAGAACTGTGGAAAGCGCGCTCATGTAGAGAAGTGATTTGATACGATATGGAGGCTCTGTAGTGTACGGGGATGCGCGATACGGAGCTGTACTTTCACTTGTTGGGACTGGTAAAGCCGTGGACGGTAGGGAACGTCGAGCTGTCGATTCCGAATCGGCGTGTCGATGTCGCGGTAGAGCATCCGGTGGGACTTTTGTGGCGCTGTCCGCAGTGTACCTTTGAGGGTTCTCTGTACGATCACAGCGACGAGCGGACATGGCGACATCTCGATAGCTGCCAGTTCCTAACGTATCTGCGGGCACGGATTCCGCGCATCAAATGTCCGACGCACGGAGTACTCCAGGTGTCTGTCCCGTGGGCTGAACCGCACAGCCGATTCACACTCCTGTTTGAGCGGCTTGCCGTCGAGATCTTGCTGCAAAGCACGGTGCAAGGTGCGGCCCAGATCTTGGGACTGAGTTGGTTTGAGGTGATGCATTTGATGGAGCGAGCGGTGGCGCGAGGACAGAAAAAGGAGTCCGCTGCGCAGCTCCCAAAGACCATCGGTATCGACGAGAAATATACTCCTTGTGGCGTGCTGACGCTGGTCAACGACCTAGACACTCCGCGTGTGGCCAAGGTGCTGGTTGGAGTCAAGAAGGAGCCACTAAAGGAGTATCTTGGGAGCTTTCCGGAACCACAGAGGGAGTCCGTTCGCGCCGTCGCTCTCGACATGTGCGATACGTTCTATGCAGCCATCGCCGAGGTGATTCCGGAATCGTGGAACAAGATTGTCTACGACCGCTTTCATGTCATGCAGCACGTCAGCAAAGCCGTCGAGAAAGTACGCAAACAGGAGCATGCATACTTGCTCCGCACAAGCGACCAGAGGCTAACAGGAACCCGCTTTCTGTGGAGCTACAGCGACGAAAATCTACCAGAACACAGGCGTGAGCAACTAGAGAAACTCAAAGCCGACAAGCTTGTGACTGGGCGGGCCTGGGCGCTCAAGGAATTCCTACGCACACTCTGGAATTGCCCCAGTCGCTCGACGGCAATAGAGGTCTGGAACAAGTGGTATTGCTGGGCGCAGCGCAGCCGTCTGGAACCGATGAAAGATGTCGCACGACGACTCCGCGCACGGCTGTACAACATCCTCACCTTCATCGAGCACCGCATTACCAACGCCGCAAGTGAGGGCCTCAACAGCGCCATCTCCACACTCATCCGCCGCGCCTACGGATACCGCAACCTGCAAAACCAAATTACCGCCATTTACTTCTACCATGGCGGCCTCAACCTTTTGCCGGAGCCAGTGACCCACGGAGAACTGGGATGAACCACGCCGGGCCAGTGAGTTGTTCTTTTTGGGGAATGTTTGATAATGAAGTTGTTAGGTCAGTCAGCGCTAGGGTAAATGGAAATATGGCAGAGCGTAGAAATATGGATAGCAATGTGTCTGAATTTTCATTGGTTGATTTTCTGCGACTCCGTTTTTTGAAAGAACTGTAGTCGACTGTAAAGGTTGTGCTGAATACGCCAGACAAAAATGCGAGTATTGCGATAGTTTCTGGAGGGATGGATGGAGATGATTTGTGGACCTCTTTGGCTCGGCTCAGCAAAGATTGGCCGTGCCCATAGTCGATATCCAAATGGGCTCGGCGGCAGCCTTCGGTGAGTCCGTAGAGGGCTTTGAGGACGTGGGTCTTGCCGGTGCCGTTTTTGCCGATGAGGACGTTTACGCCGGGGCTGAAGGTGAACTCGGCGTGGTCAAAGACGGTGAAGTTCTCGAAGCGGGCGCTGCGGATGGACATGGGAACCTGGACCACCTGGGGAAAGTGGTTGGCATCGTGACCAGGGCGGTTGATGGTGTCAAGAACTGCGCCGGGCAGGTGGGCGGCTTGGGCAGCCGGGTTACTCCAGGGCGCGGAGGCGGGCTAGGTCGGCGGCGGAGGAGAGCTGGACGTCGAGGTCGCGGATTCGGCCATCGCTGAGGTCGTAGATCCAGCCGTGAACGGTGACGGGCTGGTTGCGGGCCCAGGCGGCTTCAAGGACGGTGGTCTCGGCGACGTTTAAGACTTGGTCGATGACGTTTAGCTCGCACAGGCGGGCGGCGCGGGCGTCGTCGTTTGGGAGCGCGCTGAGCTCGTGCTTGTGGTGGCGGGCAATGTCTTGGATGTGCCGGAGCCAGTTTTCGATGAGCCCGAGCGGCTTGGCATCGAGGGCGGCGCGCACCCCACCGCAGCCGTAGTGGCCGCAGACGATGATGTTGCGGATTTCCAGAACCTCGACGGCGTACTGAAGCACCGACAGCATGTTGAGGTCGGTGTGGATGACCAAGTTGGCGACGTTGCGGTGGACGAACACGTCCCCTGGGGATAGGCCGGTGATTTGGTTGGCGGGAACGCGGCTGTCGGCGCAGCCAATCCACAGGTAGTGCGGTGACTGCTGGTGTGCGAGGCGGTCGAAGCACTCGGGATCACGCTCGACCATTTCTTTGGCCCATTGCTGATTCTGATCGAGCAAGTGCTGTAGCGAAGACATGGTGTCCACCCCCCATCACAGAGCATAGCCAATGCGGCGGCTCACCGGGACGGCGGCGGATAGAGACCAGAAACGATGAAGGAAACCGATTCCGGCGCGGCTGGGGCCTATTTTTCAGCCGGGCGGAGCCTGGTTTCGGTCCAGGTCAGAGCTGAAGCTGTCCTTGCAAGGTGAGTCCGTGCGAGGCGGTGGAGGGCACGGTGGCATCGCTGCTGCTGGTGTTGCCGTAGGCGTAGCGAAGCAGCAGCTTGAGATGGTTGCCGCGAGCGTAATAGACGAGCAGGGCTTCGGCCTGGGACTTGATGACGGCGTTCGTCTGGACATTGGCGTCGATGACATCGCCCCGGGCGGCGAGCTGTAGGTAGCGCCGATAGACAAAACAACCACCGTGGAGGTAGCCGCCAGCCGCCCACACCGTGGTGCCGCCGGAGAGCTGTTGCCAGCGGGCGTAGCCTTCGCTCTGAAGCACGCACGCGCCTCGGCTGAGGGCTAGGTCGAGACCGACGGTGGCATAGGGGGCAATCTCGGCCTGCGCGGTCGGCAGCGCTCCGGCATCGAGCGGCAGGTCATGCCGTCCATAGGTCCCGTTGATGCCGATGGAAAACTGCGGCTGCGTATCGTCGAACTGCGGCGTCTCGGTGTAGACCGGCTTGCCGCGCAGGTTGGCCGCGAGCCGGGCAATCGCCATGATTCGTCCGCCGCCAGGGACTTGATTGATGCCGTTGCCGTTAAAGACGCCCGCGTAGTACTCCAGGTGGCCGTCGGCTGGCATGCCGAACACCATCGCTCCGAGATCGCGGTTGTCGCGGAAGAACACGTTCGAGGGCGCAAAGTCGGGGAACAGCAGCCGGAACGGCGGCACCAGAAACTCACGGGAAAACGGCGTGAGAAACTGCCCGACCCGTACCCCAATGGCGGGATGGGGCTGAATCGTGATCTCGGCATCGAGCAGGGTGGCGCTCCGACCGGCCAGCTCGGGCTGGACAAAGTACTGAATCCACGGACGCAGTAGCTTTCCGCGCAGCACCGGTCGCGCCATGGCCACCTTAAATTCCGGGACTCGGACGGTGTCGGCGATGACCTCATCGAGGCGAATCTGCGTAAAGAAGTGCAGCTCGGCCGAAAAAGATGCATCAGCCGTAGAGACGCCGACGCCCCGATCCAAAGAGGCAAAAAAGATCGGACCGCTTGCGTCCGGTGGCGGCGGAGCGGGCGGAGGTGCGGGCGGTGTGGGGACCACGGGAGTCGGCGGTGGGGCAGGTGTCTGCTCCGGTTGCGGACTCGCGGGATCGGATGCCGAAACCGGGACAGTTGCCGTGGACGGACTCTGCGCCGGCAGGTCCGTCACCGCAGCCTGCGTGAGTAGAGACAGACAGATTAGGCTCGACAGCATGGAGTGCCCCGATGCCTGCGCTAGTGGGTGGAAGGGCTGACGGTCATGGGTTTGCGGCGGGCCGCTAACTCGTGGGAGGCGAGCGGAGTGTGATCGTGAAGGCCAATGATCTGCAGCGTGCGTCCCTCGCGCCGCCAGTCATCGGCCATGTGGCGTAGCTTTTCAATCACGGTGTGATCGACAAGTCGAGTCGCGTTTAGGTCCAGCAGCAGCTTGGTGATGCTGGTCGGAATCGAGTCGAGCCGTCGCTTGAGAGACAGGTAGTTACTAAACACCGCCGCATCGTACACTCTGAGCCGCAGCGTGGTGTCGTCGAGTTCTTCTTGTTCGATGCGGCTTGCAAACAGGCCCCGCAGGGGCGCGCCGTGACGCAGGTGGAGCAGCATCTTGAGCACCACACCGGCCCCGACTCCGATCAGCAGATCGGTTGCCAGCGTGACCAGCAGGGTGGTCACAAACAGCAGGAGCTGCTCATGGCCGATGCGGAACACGCGCACAAACTCGGCAGGGGAGGCCAGCCGAATGCCAGTGTAGATGAGCATGGCCCCGAGCGCGGCCAAGGGGATTTTCTGAAGCAGACCGGGAAGCAGTGCCACCATCAGGAGCAAAAACAGGCCGTGGAAGAAGTTGGCGTAGCGGCTTTTGGCTCCGTTATTGATGTTGGCCGAGCTGCGGACAATCTCGGAGATCATTGGCAAGCCGCCGAGCAGACCGGCGACCACGTTGCCGACGCCGGTGGCAAACAGATCGCGGTTTAGGTCGCTGTGGCGATGCTGGGGATCGAGCGCATCGACGGCCTTGGCGCTGAGCAGTGACTCGAGCGAACCGACCAAGGTGAACATCACGATGTACTTGATGGAAATCCAACTGAGCAGGTGCGAAAAGTCGGGCCACGAGTGGGACTGAGCGAGGCTGCCGGGAAGCTGAACCAGATACTGCGGACCGACCTTGTAGTGATGCAGATGGAAGTCATAGGTGTGCTCGTGGCTTAGATCGAGGAACATGCCGAGCGGCACGGTGATGAGCAACACCACCATCGGTGCGGGAACTTTCTTGGCCCAGGAAAACGGGAGCTTGGGAATCCCAAACAGGAGCACCAGGCTGAGGATGCCGATGAGGGCGACCTCGGGGTTCATGTTGGCCAGGCTGTGCGGAATTTCAGCGAGGAGTTTGAGCGGCTCGCGGGCACTCGGAGCTACGCCAAGCGCCGTGTGAGTCTGTTTGGAAACGATGATGACGCCAATGGCGGCGAGCATTCCGTGCACGACCGCCGAGGGAAAAAAGTCGCCAAGCTCTCCGGCACGCAGACGGGACAACAGAACTTGCAGGACTCCGGCGATGACGACCACGGCGATGGTGCGGTGATAGCCAGCAACGGCGTCACCCGCGCCGAGCTCTTGGACGGCCCCAAGCGCGATGACGATCAGACCGGCGGCGGGGCCCTTGATCGTAAGTTCCGCGCTGCCGACAAACGTGGCAATCAGGCCTCCGACCACCGCAGTGACAACACCGGTGACCGGGGGGAAGTTGCTGGCCATCGCGATTCCCAGACACAGCGGGAGGGCGATGAGAAACACGAGAAAGCCAGACACAAGGTCGGCCTTCAAATCTGGTGTGTAGGTAGCTTGGCGGCTCATGGCAGCATCCTCCGGTGCGAAGACGTCGTTCTTGCCGGGATGACATTGCCAGCGCTGTGCCAGGGCCGAGGATGCACGCCGTTCGCGCATCGCCGTCGAACACACCGCATCTGGGGGCGTGGTTGTGCAATCGGACGGATCCGGTGCCGTTAAGAAATCGAACGGCGGTCGGTCCAGATGGTCGATTCTGTAACGTCGGCGATCTACCAGCGCAACGAATAGACCGCAGAGTTATACGGCGCGGTGAGACTTACATCGGGGGGAGAGACGGTTCCCCGGATGCCGAGGAATCCGAAGATGGCACCGAGTCCTCCCGCAACCGACACAAACACACAGTAGGGGACGAGGGAACAGCGGGAATAGCGCACCGTCATCCGTCCGGACTTTGGGCCCAGCACGACATAGTCGTACTCGACCCCGCGGACGGAGGTGCTACCGATCTGCCCCATTCGCTCAAAGATCGTTGTGGGGGACGTGCCAAACAGTCGCAGCATGCCCTCGGCCATGGCGCGTAGCACCGTGGTGCCGGCAACCTCTGAGGTTTCCCGACTACAGCGAGCACAGATATCCGAGCCGCGCAGATCAAAAATTGCGGCATCCAGTTCAACGATGGCCTGTCCGGGAACCCAGTTCGATGACGGCGGCGGTTCATCCATCAGCTTGCGCGTGGCGTCTGAAACCAGACCTCGCAACTCACGAAGTGGCACGTGTGCGGCAGCGGCCCGCAGGCGTCCATTCCATACGGTGCCTTTGATCTCGAACTGGAGGCTGGCTTGCTTTACCAGTTCAACCTGCGTGGACATCGACTGTTCACTGCCCATCTTCTTTCAGCTGGGCTGTGCGCTGCAAGGTCTGTCTGTACGCGCTTCCCGTGGACTTAGGCGGATAGGTGCTTGTCGATGCCGCGCTTCCACGTTACCGTCGTAGGGTCCATAGGAATCCAAAGTTCCTGCATACTTAACGCATCGAGGAGGAAATTATGAAAATTCGGAACCTAGCTTGGACCGCATCCCTGTGTCTGGCATCAGCCCTTATCGGCTGTGATTCGTCCAGCACCATGATGACCGACATGTCGCCACCCGTGGTGATCACTCCAGAGCAGGCCTGTCCTGCGGTGATCAAGGCGTACTGTGCCAAGGCGAAGGAGTGCTATCCGTTTATCTGGCAGCTCTCTTGGCCCGATGCGGCGACCTGCGAGGCTCGGCTCAACCTGACCTGCCTGCCGCTCGCCAAAGTCACTGGCAGCAGTGTGACCGGAGCGGACCTGCAGGCCTGTGCGGCGAAGTTTAATAGCCTGACCTGCGATGAGTACTTTTCCTTCTCGAACCCGATTCAAGCGTGCGGCTTTAAGCCCGGTACCCTGACCGAAGCAACCGCCTGCGGTGAAGATGTCCAGTGCGCGAGTCTGTACTGCAAAAAAGACGTGGGAATGGACTGTGGCAAATGCACCGTGATTGGGAAGTCGGGCAGCGTGTGCGTGAACAACAGCGACTGTGACAAGGGACTCACTTGCGTGGGGGCTGCTGGGGCCCGGCAGTGTACGGCATACCTAACGATGGGCGCGAGCTGCAGCACCGCTGCGAACAGCGTCCCGTGTCTTGGCACCTTGGCGTGTCGAAACGGCACGTGCTCCACTCCTGCCAAGTTGGGAGAGACCTGTTCTACGACCGCGCAAGACTGTGACAAACCGAGCGGACTAAACTGTCCCGTGGCGGGCAAGTGTGTGGCTCCGGCGACTGCTCAGCTTGGTGGTGCGTGCGGTCAGCAAGGCACGACCTACATCCTGTGTACGGGCGGCAGTTCGTGTGATCCGGGGACCAAGAAGTGCGTGGCATCTTTGGCTGATGGGACAAGCTGCAACGCGGGGTCCGGAGTCGGCTGCCAGGCTCCTGCCAAGTGTACCGCCAGCGTCTGCAAGATTGCCGATCCGACGGTCTGTAAGTAACTGCCAGCGGTTGGGACGTCCTCCCAATCGCGATTGCGCTGGGTGAGCTTGGGGGGGAGAAACGGAATGCTGTGATGAAGGCCTCTGTACTTGCTTCCTTGGTTCTCCCTGTTCTCGCTGGTTCCGTCGTCACTGGGTGCGGCGGAACCGATCCAACACCGACTACCTCCAAATGGTACTTCACCTGCGGTGATCCGGTCTGTCGTGGCTACACCGCACCAGCGGGAGTGCCAAAATGTACGACGGAAAAGGCGGGGGATTCTTGCGCGGCGGGGGCAGCAGAGTGTGATCCGGTGGATTCCTGTAATCGTCGGCTGCGCTGCGCGACCAGCGATCCGACGATGCAACCTGGCGGCTGTCCGATTTCGCGGCGATCTGCGAAGACCGATATTCAGTACTTGAGCGCCACCGACCTGCAGCGCTACGCCGATGAGGTGATGAAGATGAAGCTTGCCACGTTCAAGTACCGAGCGGGCGGGCCGCAGCGACTTGGCTTCATGATTGACGACCAAGGAGACGGAACCGGAAAGAGCATGAGCGTGGATGCTGAGCGCGACATGGTCGATCTGTACGGCTTCACGAGTATGGCGGTGGCGACTCTCAAGGTGCAGCAGCAGCAGATCCAGGGACTTGAACACAAGCTGGACGAGCTGAGCAGCCAACTGCGTTCGTGTCAGCCAACGTCGCCTGCTCGCAAAAAGTCCAAGTCACGATAAGTACGGTGCGACGGTGAAGGGTAAGTACGTGCGTTGGGATAGAATTCCGTCCGGGCCTATCGCCGGACGGCTGGTTTGACGTACCATGGTTTGATGCGATCCCTTGCGTTCCTGCCGGTCATTCTTTCCGCCGTTTCGGCCAGCCTCACCGGCTGTCATTCCCCAGCGGTTCCGGCCCGTATTCCTGCGGATCTTCGCAGTCCGTTTGTCGGCTATTCCAGCGAGACATACGCTCGGGACGAGATGTGGCTCTGCCGACCTGGCAAACCAGGCGATGTCTGCGCGTCGGATCTCACTGCGACCGAGATTCATTCCGATGGTTCTCGGACGGTGGTTGCGCACCAAGCGATTCCAGACCCGAAGGTCGACTGCTTCTATGTCTATCCCACTGTTGATGCGCAGCTCACGGCGGCCAACCATACCGACTTTTCTGATGTGGTGCCGATGCGAAGCTCGGTCCTTGCTCAGGCCGCTCGTTTTGGTGAGGTGTGCGCGGTGTATGCCCCCTTGTATCGGCAAGCGACGATTGGCACCTACTTTGCCGGGAAAGAGCGCCGAGAGGGCTTCCTACAGACTGCCTATTCCGACGTACTCGATGCATTTTTGCACTACATGGGACAACACAATCGGGGTCGCAAAGTCGTCCTGATTGGCCACTCCCAAGGTGCCGACATGATCTCTCGGCTCCTACGGCAAGTGTTCGATCACGATCCCGCAATGCGTGAAAGGCTGCTGCTGGCGATGCCGGTAGGGGGACCAGTCGAAGTGCCCAAAGGGAAGCTGACCGGAGGCTCCTTTGACAACATTCCGCTGTGCAGCCGCCCAGATGAAACAGGCTGCGTGGTGGCGTTTCGGACCTATCGCATGGGTGCGGACACCAGCAAGGCCATCTTTCCTCCTCCTCCTGGGCATGAACCGGCGTGTGTGAATCCTGTTGAACTGGGCAGCTCGGAGTCGAAGCGGCTATCACGGACGTACTATCCGGTGGATGGACGGACTCGAAAGCTGATGGCAGGAGTGGACGACGTGACCACTCCGTTTGTACTGTTCCGGGGTTACTACGATGCGGCGTGTATGACGAGTCCGGATGGCTATCGTTATTTGGGAATCTCCGCTGCGGCTGCGCCGGGCGAGAGACGGATTGCGCCGGTCAACCTAGAGGATCGGCGATTGAACCGTAGCTTTGGGACTCACGTTCTCGACATGCAGTTTACCCAAGGTGACTTGGTAGACTTGGTGGGCAAGCGCACCGGTCAGTAGAGACGCAGATCCTGAATCGATACTCTGTACAGATGTGATTGGCGTGCTGTGGGAAGGGAGGACGATGGAGATGCGGCGGTTGATCTCTGGACAAGCAAACGGAGCGTGGTTGACGAGCGTTGTTTGGGCGATGACGATGGTTGGGTCAGAACAGGTCTTGGCGGACAGAGTACCGCCGCCGCGCATGACCTTAACCACAAGCCCCGCAGCGGGATGTCCAAAGCCTGCTCTGGGCGATGCGGTGGAGTCCAAACGAGATGACGTGTGGGAGTGTCTGTCCAGCGGCTATGTTCAAGGGACGCTCACGCTGAGCTGTCGGTTTGCCGATTCCGGTCGCGTAAAGGGGTGTACGCAGGCACCCGGCAGCAGCGGCTTTAAACCAAAGCAGATCAGTTGCCTGTCGAGACTGTTTGCGACTCTGTCTCTGCCTACGAGCGCTTGGAATCAGCAGCGCCCGAGTCTGTGCGGTGCGCAGATCGAGATCACAATGCAATTGACTCCGCGTCGGCGACCAGGACCACGGCCAAGTGAGGTTATGATACCGGACTTCTGATCCGGGTCGGGGCTCCTACAGCCCGCGCTGCTTGATCTCGTTGATGGCCGCCTGCAGCGGGTTGCCTCGGCGTAGACAGCTCCAGCAGTCCGTTTGGCCTCCGGGCCCGCAGCCGTTTGGCACCTGAAGCTTGAGGAGCAGCTCATGCGTACGGCGTCCGCCTTGCTTTCCCGCTTTGCCAAGGAGTGCTCGCTTGGCTTCGCAAGAGCTGGCGCTGCGCAGGTCGAGAACGATCAGACCGTCCGCTGATGCCAGCCGGCGAACGCTGTCTTTGGCGAGACTCTGGAGCAGCCGACCGCGATACGGTTCCATCGTGGTGCGATCGGCCAGGTCGATCAGTGTGTCGACTCCGTATTCTCCCATTTGCTGTTCCAGAAGCTGCATCGCTGGCTCCGAGGTCTGCGGTTGGAGCGCTGCATCCGCAACGATACGAAGAATCTGTTCGTCATAGGCCGCAGCGGGATCGATCTGAAGCAGCGGCGTGATCGCTTGCAGGGCGGAACCAAGCTCTCCGTTTTTGCCATAGGCCTTGACCAGAGCGCGATGAGTCCGCGAGTCGTTCGGATACTTGTTACGGAGCTTGAGCAGCGCCGCTGGACCTTTTTCGACCGCCTTCTGCATGTCGGAGTCGGTTGCGTAGCCGACCATTCCTACGACGGCTGCTTCGCCATCGTCATCACCGCTGAGCAGGATTCCGAACACAAAGAACACTGGTAGCAGCAGCACAGCGGCCACGGCGGTTCCGAGCGCCCACTGCGAGATCCCGCGTTGCTTTTCTGGGAGCTTGGAACGGACCCACGCGAGCAGTTGGGTCCACTTGGGTCCCAGTACTGCACCAAGCTTGGCGAGCCGTTCTTGAAACTTTTGGGTGGTCGCGGTTGGTAGTGGGGCAGGGGTCTCACCGCTGGAGGAGGCCATTGCCGGAACGGTTGCAGCTACACCGGCTGCTCGGTGGGCTTCCGCGCTCGCCGCCGCGTCCTTGTGAGGAGAGTTGGCCAAGTTTTTGCCGCTGCCATCGGCTCCTTTGAGCACCGGTACGCCACCGGTTCCTTTGGGAGCGGCTGTTGCGGGAAGGCTGCCGCCACGATTCGACTCACTACTGATGATATCGATCTGCGCCATTGACTCCCCAGTACCTGCTTGGCCGGGGTAGTCTTTGTCTCCCATCACTGTCGGACGATTGTCGAGATCTCGCACACCAGAGTTGGGAATGTTGAGGCGACCAAGCGGCGATGAGGGCTCGTAGCGAAGTCCTTCTGCCGCCGCCAGCTCCGCGAGTGCATCAAGCAGATGCCGCGCATCTTTGTAGCGATTGTCCGGGTTCTTTTCGAGCAGCTTCATGACCATCGCATCAAGCGCTGCCGGCACTTTGACCGAGGGTGCCTTTTGCGACATCGGAGGAACCGGCGCAAGAATCTGCTGCCGCAAAATCACCGATGGATCATCTGCATCAAAGGGCACCCAGCCGGTCAGCAGCTCATACATCACTGCTCCGAGTGCATACAGGTCCGTCCGGCCATCGACTTCACCACCTGCGGCTTGTTCCGGTGCCATGTAGGCCGGAGTGCCAAAGATCGTGCCGTACTTGGTCAGCGTTTCCGAGCGCTGGCTAATGTCATCCACCAGCGCTTCCAGCCGAATCTTAGCGAGCCCAAAGTCTAGAACCTTCACGAAGTCGGGATCGCCATCCCGGTTCATGATCATGACGTTCTCTGGCTTCAGGTCACGATGCACGATTCCGACGGAGTGGGCTCGTTGCAGGGCAGAGCTTATCTGACGGGCGATGTGGATGACGCGGGCCGAGCTGATGGGTCCGAAGTTGAGCACTTCGCGCAGCGACTTGCCATCGATGAACTCGAGGACCAGAAATAGAGCCCCTTCATCGGTAAAGCCCAGGTCGGTAGCCGCGACGACGTTTGGGTGCTCAAGGTGCGCTGCCGCCATGGCTTCACGCTCGAAGCGGGCCACCATTTCACGGTTCTTGGATAGCTCGGCGTTTAGCACCTTGAGCGCCATGCGTTTGCGCATGAGCATGTGCTCGACGAGATACACCGCGCCCATACCACCTTCGCCGAGCAGCGATGTCACTTTGTAGCGTCCGCCTACCGTCGTGCCAACGAGCCGCTGGGCCCCTTCGCTCGTCTCCGAGCCAGAGGTCGGCTTCGCAGATTCGGCCTGATCCATCCAGACTAAGATATCCGATTTGATCTGGCTCACTCCGTAAAACTGTGGTGGCAACTACAAAATCTGCGGCGACTGTTGCGGCTATCGAGCGCAGAAGGCGTGGTAATCGCTGAGTTCAATCGGGCGGGTCGGGTCGCTACAGACCGTGCAGTCGGGGGAGCGACGCAGCTTCATCTCGCGGAACTTGGCCGACAGCGCCTCATAAATCATGAGCCGCCCCGATAGTGACTCACCGATACCGAGCAACAGCTTGATGGCCTCCGTCGCTTGAAGGACACCGATCACGCCCGGTAGCACCCCAAATACGCCCGCTTCGTGGCAAGACGGTGCCAGGTCGGGCGGCGGTGGCTCGGGGTAAAGGCAGCGGTAGCACGGACCCTGCCACGGCAAAAACGAGGTGAGCTGTCCCTCGAAACGAAAGATGGACGCATGCACCACTGGAATTCGCAAAATGAGCGAAGCGTCGTTAAGCAGGTAGCGGGTTGGGAAGTTGTCCGCACCATCGACGATCAGGTCATATCCGCGCAGCAGTTCGAGCGCGTTGGCTGGGCCGAGTCGGACGCGCTGGCCGAGCACCTGCACGTCAGGGTTTAATTCGCGCAGGGTCTGCTGGGCGGATTCCACCTTGGGACGACCTAGGCGAGTGGTGCTGTGCAGGATTTGTCGCTGCAGGTTCGACTCATCGACTACATCATCGTCGACGATTCCGATGGTGCCAACGCCCGCTGCCGCCAAGTAGTACCCCGCAGGTGAGCCAAGCCCTCCCGCCCCAACGAGAAGCACGCGACTGTTCAGCAGCTTGGCTTGGCCGGACTCCCCCACTTCGGGAAGCATGATGTGGCGGGCATAGCGATTCTTTTGGGCGGCCGAAAACACCAGCGGCTTTTCAATGGCACCACCGGCACCTCGCCACGCCGTCATTCCTCCCGCCAAAGAGGCCACGTTGGAAAAGCCCATGGTTCGTAGTGTGCTCGCTGCCAGCGCTGAACGACTGCCCCCCGCACAGTAAAGGACTATGTCCAGGTCGCGACTCGGGGCCAGCGCTTCGATGCGGCCTTCTAGCAGCCCTCGGGGCACGAGCATCGCACCGGGGATGGTGCCTTGCTGCTGCTCATCAGGCTCCCGTACATCGATGAGCACTGCTGGCGGCTGTTTCTGAAGCTGCAAGGCGGAGATCTCGCGGATCTGGGCCCTGACCTGTTGGAGATAGTCGAAGTAGCTCGGCATGGGCTTGTGGTTTCTTCGCAAAGGCGGTGAGGTTGGATGGGTTCGTGAGCAACCTTGACGCTGCCTGCTTGTGACCATAATCTAACGTTACGTCAGCTTTAGTGGTGGACCTGGACTCCGTTTTCGCGGATAACCAGGCTGCACTACGTCGAGGAGCGGCACAAGATAACGTCCTTCATGAGCAAGCGTCGGCAGCCAGTTTACGGCGAAGCAAAACATGCGATGACCACCAGTTGGCAGGAACTTATGTCACTGCGCCAAGTCGCTCGCCGTCAACGAGATCATGGTAGAAAGCCGACGATGCTTTGGGGTGGCGTGGAGCGGGCGCAACCGAGCCGCTCTACTTATCGAGGATCGCTACCAGTCACAACCAACCGATGAATAGCCGAGGATCTGCGTTGCGGCTCCTTGGCACAGCGAACTACAGAGCTTTTTGGAGGAACCCATGTCTGTGATTACCACCAACATTCGCAAGCCCGACGCCGCTCCTGATCAGGTGCCGGTTGCTCCCGCTGCCACGTCGCCGATCTCTCTTACCGAGGTCGCCGCCAAGAAGGTCAATGAAATCCGCGAGCAGGAGAGCATCGAAGAGAGCATGTTCCTGCGAGTCCGCATCGTCGGTGGTGGCTGTTCTGGCTTTTCCTACGATCTGTACTTTGACTCGATCACCCCGATGGACAAGCAGCTTGTGTCTCATGGTGTGACGATCATCGTCGACCAAATGAGCCTCCAGTACCTCCGTGGCACCGAGATCGATTACCTCGAAGGTCTGCAGGGCGCGGGCTTCAAGTTCCACAACCCCAATGTCAAATCGACCTGCGGCTGTGGTTCGAGCTTCAGTGTGTAGCCCGCTTTCGTTCGCTTCCGCTAACTAGCTGGGAGCGAACGCTCGATGGCGAACGCGAAGTCTTCGCCGCCTTCGTAACTCATCGTTCCTACATCGACGGCTGTGTGCGCATGCCGGGTTAAGGCCTGGGCGAGCTTGTGCGCAAACGCCGAGACCTCGGCGTCTGCGATGGGCTCATCAAAGCGCGTAAACAGTCGCACAAACACGGGCGCGGCAATCTCTAACTCACCGTTGCGCAGCGCTCGGGTCAGGTTTACCCGAAGCGGTAGCTCCAGCGCCTCGCCCTCACACCACTCGTTCAGGCTTTCGCTGTCGTAGGTGATGGGACCAACCAGCCCCGTTTCCTCCACGGCCTGCGCGAGCCAAGAGAGCTGACCGGGGAAGTACAGCCGAAGATCCTGCATAGCCGCTAAGTGTCCCTTATCTGCGGGCAGCAATCAAAACACATCGGTTGGTCGAGCGCAGATCAGGTCGGCGGCGGGATCAGGTGTCGGCTTACGGCCGCAATGCTTTGGGCATCATGGACGTCTTGCGGCAAGAGCGGGATTTGGCACAGAGGCAGCGGGATCTTCTGGGCCAGACGTGCAATCGACGCTGCATCTGTGGCGGCGAGCACTCGCTGTTCGGCATAGGTGCGGCTGAGCTGCTCGGCGAGCTGCTGGAGATCATCCGGTGCAAACCCCGATAGCTCGGGTCGCTCTTGCAGCAGCGGCATCAAGTCGCTTGGCACCTCGCGAGTGTGGCTGTGGACTCGATTCACGATGCAGCCGCCAATCGGCATCTTGGCGCGGGAAAGCCGTTCGTAAAAATACAGCGCTTCGTCAATGCTGAGCGACTCAGGGCTACACGCCAGCAGGAACGCTACATCGGATTTTTGCAGAAGCTGGGTGACCTTTTGGGCTCGCTCGCGGAAACCGGCCAGCACCGACTGAAATTCGACGAAGAACTCGGCAACTTGGGTCAAAAAGGCCGAGCCCACAAACCGTGCGAGCCCGCGTATCACGATCGCACCGCCCATTCCCAGCAGCCGCAGCGACAGACTTCCCGCCTGCTGCAGGTACGGCTTCATGATCCACTGGATCGCGTCGGAGTCGACCGCCCGCGACATCCTTTCCGGTGCATCGAGGAAGTCGATCGCATTTTCCGTTGGTGGTGTGTCCATCACCAGCAGGTCATAGCGGTCGAGCTGTGACAGCTCATACAGCCGCGACATCGCTGCGTACTCGTGCGAACCAGCCAGCGCCGACGAAATCTGCTGATAGATCTGGTTGCGCAAGACCCGTTCGCGCAGCGTCGGATCGGGGGCATACCGCTTCACCAGATCATCAAAGGCCCGCTTCTGATCGAGCATCATCGCATCGAGCACGCCACCGGGAACCGGCACCTCACCGCGTGCTGCTGCCAGGATTCGTAGCCGATCCTCGGGGACTTTCTGGATCTCGTGGCTGAGTGCCGATACCGACAGCGCATCAGCGAGTCGCCGGGCCGGGTCGATGGTGAGCACCAGCACTCGTTTGCCTCGCAGCGCCGCGAGCAGTCCCAGCGTGGCCGAGGTTGTGGTCTTGCCCACACCACCTGACCCGACGACCAGCATGATCCGCTTGCGAGCAATGACTTCCGATAAGGTGCCTTCGCTGTGCTTGGGTTCCATTGCGCTCTGCGTCCGGCTGCGACTTTCGAACTGTTCGAGAAAGTCTGGCGATTAGGCCAGGATTTCGTCGAGCCCTCGCTCTGCTTCTTCGATCATTTGGCTGTTGTTCAGCGTGCCGCCGAGGATGCGCCCGGTGTTTAGCAGGTACAAGCGGCGTGGCACAAGCGGAATAGGCAGCCTCAATTTATCGTAACCCACCACGGCGATCGGACTGACAAAGCGACTGCGGAACATTTTGGTCAGCAGAACCTCGTCTCGACGGAATCCGCGGCGAGTGCCAATGCGCTCGAGCGCAGAGAGAAACGGCTCAGTGAACGCCTCGTCGGGCTTGTCAAAGTCGGGATCATCGTCGGGAAGATAGCGCGGCAGATAGACCAAGTGATGGCCACCGGTTTCGCTTGGGTCGACCAGGGTGGTCAGTCCGATCACTCCGGTAAATGGCAGCCCCGGATCGGTCAAGTTCAGGACGTAGTACGGGCTAAACGCACGCGTCAGCTTCACCACCATGCACAGCACGCCGAGGTATCGAATCGAGCGAGCGCGGGTGAGCAGCTCCTCGGGAATCGACACACCAGCGCACAGCCTGGGCAAAAAGCGTGAAGGGCCCGTGTAGATGACCCGATCGGCAAGGATCTCACTGCCATCGCGAGTGCGGACTCGGGTGCTGCCATCGGGACCATCGGCGATGTGCTCGACTGGCGACGACTTGCGAACCTGAACCCCGAGCTTGGTCAGATACTGTTCGGCGACGGAAAAAACCGGCGCATAACCGCCCGAAATATAGCCAAACGCCTCGCGACGTCCCTCGGCTTGGCGGGTGGCGTAGAGCCTGCGAATCGTGGACCAAATGAACGTGGCCGCGACCTCGTTGTGGGCGCTGCCGAGCTTGGCGCGGAGCAGCGGCTCCCAGAACTTGCGATAGACCTGCTCTCCTGCGATTTTGCGGAGCCAGTCGCTGGCGGTGATGTTCCACAGGGGCGTGCCGTCGCTCACCCGCGATGCGTACAGGATGCTGGCGGCCAGGCGGCTTTTGTCCAGCAGGTCAAGCGGCGGGAAGCGCAGAAAGTCGAGCGGAGTGTCGAAGCGATGCAAGGTGCCATCGGCATAGAAACCGGTATGGGCTCCCCTCCAGCGCAGCCTGCCTTCGACGCCAAGACGCTTCAGCCAGTCGATGAGCAAGCCGTCCTGCGGCGTGACCACGTGATAGAAGCGATCCCAACCGATGGGATCGGGCTCGCTTCGTACCGACAGTCCTCCGAGCGTGCTGCTTCCCTCGATCAGGGTGACCTGGCTGTCCGGGTGTCGCTGGCGAATGCGCTCGGCGAGCACGCAGCCGGTGACGCCGCCGCCCACCACCACGAATCGCTTGCCGAATCGGACCTCACTTTCGTTTGCCATCGTGGGCCAGAGTATAGCTGCTCTCAGACGGATTTGGCTCCGATAGACCTTTGCTGCGCTGGGTGATATTTCAAGCCAATGAACATCGTCTGTTTGGGTGGCGGTCCTGCGGGACTTTACCTGGCGATCTTGATGAAAAAGGCCGATCCGGCGCATCGCATCACGGTCATCGAGCGCAATCGACCGAGCGACACGTTCGGGTTCGGGGTGGTCTTTTCCGATCAGACGCTGTCTTACCTGCGAGATGAAGACGCCGAGAGCTACGACGCGATCGAGCGCAGCTTCTACCACTGGGACAACATCGACATCTTTTACCGCGATCAGGTAATACGGTCCTGTGGGCACGGCTTTGCGGGACTGGGCCGGAACGATCTGCTTCGCATCTTGCAGCAGCGGGCTTTACAGCTCGGCGTCGAGATTGTGTTCGAGCGCGAGATTCAGTCGGGCGATGTCGATGCCTACCTCAATGCCGATCTCGTGGTCGGTTCCGACGGTCTGAACAGCGTGGTTCGTGCTCGCTTCGCGGACTCGTTTCAGCCGCAGATTGACTGGCGACCGAACCGATTTGTGTGGCTTGGCTGTACCCAGCCGCTGCCTGCCTTTACGTTTTACTTCGACGAAAATGAGCACGGGCTATGGCGAGTTCACGCCTATCGCTACACCCAGAATGCTGCGCCAGGCGAGCCGCAGTCGACGTTCATTGTGGAGTGCACCGCCGAGACATTCCTTCGTTCCGGGCTAGATTCCGCTGACGAGGATGCGACGGTGGCCTACTGCGAAAAGCTGTTTGCGCCGCGCCTCGATGGTCACAAGCTGTGCAAAAACCGCAGCCTGTGGCGAAGCTTTCCGACCGTGAGCTGTGCCAAGTGGAGTCACAACAACGTGGTGCTGCTCGGGGATGCCGTTCATACGGCGCATTTTTCGATCGGCTCCGGCACCAAGCTCGCGATGGAAGATGCGATTGCGCTGGTGAAGGCGCTCCGCGCAGGTTCGAGTTCCCTTCGTGAGGCACTGACAGTCTACGAGTCGGAGCGGCGGCCCATCGTCGAGAGCTTGCAGCGGACGGCGCAGACCTCGCTCGAGTGGTTCGAGCACAGCGAGCGCTTCATGGAGCTTCCACCGTGGCAGTTCGGGTTCAGCCTGCTGACGCGGTCGCTGCGCCTGACCCATGAAAACCTGCGTCTGCGTGACCCGAACTTCATTGCCGAGGTCAACGATCACGTCGCGGCCCAATCGGAAAAGCAGGCCGGTATCAAGGTGCCTCGACATCCTTCACCGCCGCCGATGTTTACTCCGCTGCGGATCCGCGATCTCATCTTGCCGAATCGCATCGCGGTGTCTCCGATGTGCCAGTACTCCGCAGAGGACGGCACGCCCAATGATTGGCATCTGGTTCACCTGGGAAGTCGTGCGATTGGTGGCGCGGGGCTGGTCATTGCCGAAATGACCGATGTCTGCCGTGAGGGTCGGATCACCCCCGGCTGTGTCGGCATGTACAAGCCCGAGCACATCCCAGCGTGGCGACGCATCGTCGACTTTGTTCATACGCAGAGCGACGCCAAGATCGGGGTTCAGCTTGCGCACGCCGGGCGCAAGGCCGCTTGCAGTGTGCCGTGGCAAGGCGACAAGCCACTTCCCGAACACGAAGCGTGGCCGATCATCGGTCCCTCGGCGATTCCTTGGGATGAGCACAGCCAGATCCCGCGGGAGATGTCGCGTCGAGATATGTTGGATCTCATCGCTGACTTTGTGGCCGCAACGGAGATGGCCCATGAAGCAGGCTTCGATTTGCTCGAACTGCACATGGCGCACGGGTACCTACTATCGAGCTTTATTTCGCCGCTTAGTAACCTTCGCACCGATGAGTACGGCGGGGCGTTGGCCAATCGGATGCGCTTCCCAATCGAGGTGGCTTCAGCGGTTCGGGCGGCGTGGCCGGAGGAAAAGCCGATTTCGGTCCGAATCTCGGCCCATGACTGGGCACCGGGCGGACTGTTGCCTGGCGATGCGGTCGAAGTGGCGCGGATGCTCAAGCTCGCGGGCATCGACATTGTTGATGTGTCGTCCGGTGGCACCGCGTACGAAGGTCGCCCCTCCTATGGTCGGCTCTATCAGACCCCGTTTTCCGAGGAGATCCGGCTTCAGGTCGGCATCGCCACGATGGCGGTCGGCAACATCTCGTCCTATTCGGACGCCAACAGCATCATCGCGGCGGGGCGGGCCGACTTGGCGCTGCTCGCGAGGGCTCACCTGTTCGATCCCTACTGGACTCGCCATGCCGCAGTCGAGCAGGGCCAGCTGATGCGCTGGCCCGATCAGTATCTGTCCGTCGCCAAGTATCGACCTCGGCTCAAGTAACAGCCAACGTGGGTTCGGTCTGGAGCGTGGGCTAGAGCAGCCCCCGCGCATGGTGGCGCAGGTGTTCCTCGATCATCGTCGCGATGAAGTAGTAGCTGTGATCGTAGCCGTCGTGTAGACGGAGCCTCAGCGCTTGTCCTGCCTGTGCGCAGGCAGCTTGCAGTCGCTCCGGTCGCAACTCGCGCTCGAGGAACTTGTCGGCGGTTCCTTGATCGACCAGCAGCTCCCCAGCAAAGCGATGGCCGTCTGCGAGCAGCGCACACGTGTCGTATTTTCGCCACACTGCGCGATCGCTTCCCAGGTAACGGCCAAGCGCCAGCTCTCCCCAGGGGACTTCGCTGGGCGCACAGATCGGAGCCAGGGCCGAGCAGCTCTGGAATACGCCGGGGTTTGCCAGCGCCAAGGTCAGCGCGCCGTGACCGCCCATCGAGTGTCCAAACACGCCCCTTCGATCGGTCGCAATCGGAAAGTTTGCCTCGATGACGGCGGGTAGCTCGGACACGACGTAGCTGCGCATGCGATAGGCCGAGGACCACGGAGCCTCGGTGGCATCCAGGTAGAAGCCTGCACCTTGGCCAAAGTCCCAGCGTTCGTCATCGCCCGCAAAGCGCGCCGACCGAGGACTGGTGTCGCACGTGACCAGGGCCAACCCCAGCTCTGCCGCCAGCCGCTGCGCACCGGCTTTGATGACGAACGTCTCTTCGGTGCAAGTGAGTCCTGCCAGGTAGTACAGCGCCGGAACTGCGGACGATGGGCCGGCATTCGGCGGCAGATAGACCGCAAAACGCATCGGCCCGCCGCACTCGCTGCTCCGGTGTTCGTAAAAGCCCTGCATCCCGCCGAAGCACTTTTGCTCGCTGCGGGTGGTGATGCCGTGGTTCATCAGAACTCGACCACCGTGCGAATCGAGGTGCCCGCGTGCATCAGGTCGAACGCTTCGTTGATGCGCTCGAGCGGCAGCTTGTGGGTAATCATCGGGTCGATCTCGATCTTTCTGTCCATGTACCAGTCGACCAGTCGGGGGACATCGGTGCGACCGCGTGCGCCACCAAACGCCGAGCCCTTCCAGACCCGACCCGTGACGAGCTGGAACGGTCGCGTGGAGATTTCCTGACCCGCACCCGCGACCCCGATGATCACCGACACGCCCCAGCCGCGATGGCAGCACTCCAGCGCTTGCCGCATGAGCTGGACGTTGCCGACGCACTCGAAGCTGTAATCCGCGCCACCCCCGGTGAGTTCGACAAGGTGCGCGACCAAGTCACCGCTGACCGTGTGAGGATTCACAAAGTGGGTCAGTCCGAACTTGCGAGCCATGGCTTCACGCGCCGGATTGATATCGACGCCGATGATCTTGTCCGCGCCAACCATTCGCGCACCCTGAATGACGTTGAGCCCGATGCCGCCAAGTCCAAAGACGACGACGTTTGCCCCCGCTTCCACCTTGGCCGTAAACAGCACCGCGCCAATGCCGGTGGTGACGCCGCAGCCGAGGTAGCAAATCTTGTCAAACGGAGCGTCGGGCCGAACCTTCGCCAGCGCAATCTCGGGCAGCACCGTGTGGTTTGCGAAGGTCGAGCAGCCCATGTAGTGGTGAATCGGCTTGCCCTTCAGTGAAAAACGACTGGTCCCATCCGGCATGAGACCTTTGCCCTGCGTGGCGCGGATGGCGGTACACAGGTTGGTTTTGCGCGACAGGCACGACTTACAGGTCCGGCACTCCGGGGTGTACAGCGGGATCACGTGATCGCCGGGCTTTAGCGTCGTCACGCCCGGGCCGACTTCTACGACGATGCCGGCACCTTCATGTCCAAAGATGACTGGGAACAGTCCCTCGGGATCTGCACCCGAGCGAGTGAACTCATCAGTGTGACAGACGCCGGTCGCTTTGATCTCGACCAGTACTTCACCTTGCTTGGGACCGGCCAGTTCGACTTCCTCAATCACCAGCGGCTGACCCGCCTGATACGCAACAGCAGCACGAGTACGCATCACGAACCTCGACAAAGACCGACGTTGGGACTCGAAAGAGGACACACCCTGCACAGCAAATGAACCGTGAATGGTCAAGATGCGTCCCGACACAAACCGAGACGGACTACTTGACGATGATCTTGCCGTCCTTGAGCTCGATGTTTTCGCCACCCTTGAGGGTAACGCCACCGACATGACACGGTGCCGAGCCCTGAATCGTCACAGACGACGTCGTGCTGCCATCAAACGACACCGTGTACTTGCTGCCGCTGCAGGTCGCTTCGAAGGTGTGCTTCTGCGAGTCGCGGTTATAGTAACGAACCGTCACTGCCGCGTCGGCGGTCAGTGCACATAGCGAAATTCCCAGACCGAGCAGAGCCGAAATCTTCTTCATTACCGTTCTCCTATGGTTTGCCGGTTGTGTGGGGGATCCACAAGCAACCCCGGCACGGTATCAAGAGAGATTCGGCGCTGACAAGGGGAGCCAGTTGAGTTCGGCTCGCGCAGCCAATCAAGCGAGCGGCGCGCAAGCCAGCCTGATGCGAGGCTGCGCCAAGCAAAGTCATCACAGAGCGAGCCGAATCAAGGCGCAGCCAAGCTGAAGCAATCAAAGAGCGAGTCGAATCAAGCGGCAGGCAAGCTGAAGCAATCAAAGAGCGAGTCGAATCAAG
>JBGAUT010000034.1:0-64975 GCA_044228505.1 Polyangia bacterium
ATGGCGGAATCTAATGCTCTGATCTTAATATGTAAACACCCTCTAACAACGCGTAACAGAACGTAGCGAGGCACCTTGGATGCAAGGGGGAGGACGCGCAGGAGTGGTGAGTGGTACGCGAGTTATTCGAGCCACAGCGCCAACCAGGCGTCCAGCGTGGCACCGAGCCTGGGAAGGGTCTGGGTGGTCGAGATTCTGGGGGCGGCAGCAGGATCCTTGGGCAGCGCTAGCGCTGCGAGGCGCGCTTCGTCGGTGTAGCGAGTTCCAAGCGTGGAGAAAACGCTCACGATATAGTGGCGCGAAGCGCGGTGTCGCGAGTCCGGGAGGCCGCGCACGATGCCCACGCTGCTGCCGGCCACATTGGTAAGCCCCGCCTTGTTTAGGAACTCGACATCGGCAAACTTCTGACAGCGCGACAGGTCGGTACTGTACGGAAAGAAGTCGGTTTGGGGATGAAGGTCGTCCACGACCCGGGCATAAGGATAGTCACCAATGGGGCTGTGCAGTCGCTTGCCATCGAGCCATTTGTTCGCCAACCTGGCGGGAATTCCCAGCTCCGGTGGGGGACCGGGGATCTCGGGATGGGGCGACGGACCAGGGCAGGTGCGGTTGGCCGCCAGCCCAGAGCCGGAGTAGGAGTCCGAAAGGATCTCGCGCAGGACTGCCTTCTGCGCATCCGAGACAAAGTTCGTCATCACACGCCGCCCTGGGGCCACTTCCCAGGCAGGCTGCAAGGCCGCGGGCAGATCATCCAGCAGCCAAAACAGCCTCGCAGTGTCCCACGACGTCATGTGGTTGTGCGCGACCGAGGCGGTTCGTGAATCGTAGTTGTCGTTGGCGTTTCCCCAGCGACCGGAGCGGGCGATGGTTCGATTCATCTGCATCGTGGACAGACCGAGCTCGGCAAGCAGCTCGTTTGGCCGACTGCGCGTTGGTGGCGCGGTGGGAAAGCCTTTGTCATCGACCTCCGGACTCTGGACGATCTCTTGGTGTGCGTGCAGGAATCGAACGAGCGACGCCGTTGCACAGTTGCCGCTCCACTGCAGCATCGTCTCTAGCGCTTGCCGCAGGCTCAGGGTCTGCGGCTCTTTGGGACAGGCCCCCACCAGCTCTTGGGAGGGCAGCTCAATGGGCGTCGCCAGGCTCAGCGGCATGCCATCCGTCGTCTGGCCACGGTCGAGCAGCTTCATCACATAAGTAGCCACCATCATCTTGAAAACGCTGGCGGGCCATGGCGAGAGGAAGTCGCTCTGATCGCTACCTCCATCTATCGGCGGCATTGGTCCGAGCGCTTCGGCCGCACTGAAGGGAGCATCCCAAGACTTCTCCGTTCCGGGTACGATGTGCGCCTGCGCCGCCGCACCTTCCCCTTCCAGGATCCAGCGCCCGCCGTTCCATCGCGCCTCATCCCATTTGCGAAACCGGATGTTGGTGATGTCGAGTGTCCGTGCGTCATGCCTGGCGACAATGCCCGTCGGATGCGTCCGGTCAAACAGCACCGTTGCTTTGGCCCATGGCTGCGGACAACCGGGCCGATTGAAGGCGATGAGCGACAGGTCCAGCTGCGGAAAGTGGTCCGTGCCGGTACGCCCAACCAAAGCAGCGCAAGCCCCCGCTGGTGCCGACGAACAGCCCGCGCCATACAGTGGACCGAAGTCCGCGACGCGGTCAAAGCCAACGCTGGCCACCGCTGCGCGAATTCCGTCGGCCAAGATGGTATCGGTCAGGCACGCGGGCCCCCGAGCTTGGGGCCTGGGAAAGGCTGAATCGCGAAGCAGGATGTCCGCACGCCGCCGCCACTCCGGCTGATGTTGGCAAGCAGGCAGTAGCGCCAGCAGCACGGAACCGCTCAGGAACCATCGTTGCATGGATTGCATCGCTGAATGTTCTCCTCTAGGAGACAGTGTAAATCTCTTTCAGCGTAGCAATCTTGCTGGCGAGACCGCTTTTCGTGTGGGCGGTGGTTCCCGGACGGGGGCATGCCCCGTTTCTGCCGACAAATTCAGGATCCTTTCCCAAGGAGCCTCCACGATTCCCGCCATGAATCTGGGGCCCAAGCACAACCCGCCAATCGCCGCTTGATGACTCCCGCCCGAGAGTGTGCAAGCTCCTACAGGAGCAAGCCATGTCGCAGATCCAGCCGCAGTGGTGTGATGGTCACGCAAGATGAACATGCAGCCATTCCCGCAAGGCACCTGGCGCGCAACTTCATTGATGAAGAGGAACAGGCTCCCTAAGTGCCGGAACGAGAATCCGCCGGAGCACTCCCTCCTTCGTCCTATTTACCGGCTACCGGATTCTGCGCGGGAAGCAGCTTTTGGGCCGCGCTTTGCCGCTTCTTGGGTTCCGCTCCGAGTGAAAGCGGCTTGCCCTCGGCATCAGGCAGCTTGGCCCGCATCAGCCCCGCGAGCGTGGGGGCGACATCGCGCAGATCGATCTCTCCCAGTGAGCGGCCGGCCATGATTCCCGGACCGACGATGAAAAAGGCCGCGTTCATCTCTGAGAGTGTGGGGGCGTACCCGTGCGCGCCACCCGGCTTTGCCGGTGCCAAAAGGGGCGGCGTCGACCCCCCCAGCATCCGATAGCCAGGCTTTAGGGTGACCAAAAACGCCGCGTTGGGATTGCCGCCGCGCTTCTGGATCTCCGCCTCCTCGATCACCTCATCGATGCCATACTGTGGATCTGCTGCCAGCGCCGCCAGGGTCTCGCGCACCTTGACCCGCGACACGTCGTCTTTCGGATCATTCAGGATGACCGCACCGCTGCCATACGTCAGAGAGGTCGAGGCCCGCCAAGCCGTGACATTGTTGTCCTTGTCGTAGTCAATGAGCCCCGCCTGCCGCAGCGCAAACCGCAGCTTGAAATCCTTGTCCGCGCTGATGAAGCCGTGATCAGACACCACGCAGATCACCGCACGCTTTCCTGCTGTGCGTTCTGCCGCGGCCCGCAGCGTGCCCACAGACGTGTCGATGCGCTCCAAGACCGCTCGCATCTCGGGGCTGAGTGGTGCCGTCTCGTGCTGTACCGTGTCCAGCCCCGACAAGTACACCGTCATGAACCCGGGACGCTTCGTCGTGAGCAGTTGCGCGGCGTAGTCGACAAAGCGCTCGTCGTTACCGACCATGTCGTCTTTGGTATCTGGAAACGGCAGCCGGGTCTCTTGTTCCAGCTTCGCGGCCAAGCCCGGCGTCGACAGCAGCCGGTAGAGCTTCATATCCTCGGCCCCGCCATAGAAATAGATGTGAGGGAGATTCCAGGTGATAGGGGCCCCCACGCTGAGCGGCCAGCGCACGTTCGCTGTGGTCAGACCCGCCTTCGCCGCAGCCTGCCACAGCGTCGCAACCTTGAAGTTTTCAAAGTACCAGTTCCAGCGCAGCCCGAACTTGCCCAATGGGTCAAAGGGCGTATTGGCATAAATGCCGTGCTTCTGGGGCGATGCACCGGTCATCAGCGTGGCGTGGCTGGGAAACGTCAGCGTAGGAAGGACACCGCGGACACCCGTGGAAAAGGCTCCCTCCGCTTGCAGCCGGCGCAGGTTGGGAATCTTCAGACCGTGCTTGTCCGCCTCCAGCACGTAGTCGGGTCGCAACCCATCGATCGAAATCAGCAACACCGAGGGTCGCACTGGAGCCGCCGAGGCGCGTCCTGCGCCCGAAAGTACGAACAGCGTTGCTGCAAAACCCGTCCATCTCTTGATCTGGGTCCACATTTCAGCTCCTTGCCCCCGAGAGGGCCTGTGTTTGAGGCATACACAGAGTCCGAACACAGAGACCATTTCAGAGCTGGCTATACCTGGTCCGCCGCCACAACTGGCCAAGGCGGCATCAAGCTCTGTGGCACCATTGTCCATCACCGCTGGCTTGTTGCGGAGGCGAATCGAAAGACAATCGAAAGACAGCGGCGCTAGAACTTCAGCGCGACGGTATCGCAGGTCGCCTTGGTGGGTAGCTGCTTCCTCGGGCGGCACAGTGCGCGCAATCGGATCGTCGTTGGTTCCTGCATAGCGATGACAAGGTCATAGCGGCCGGCCGGCTTTTACGGAGATGGCGCAGGATTCCGGATCACGGCGCAAGATACGACTGAGGAGCGCTCAATCACTGGTCTGCTGATCGCGCTCCGACTGATCGCTCAAGCGGATACGCACGTTCGGACCACTGCGGCTCGATGCGATCGGGAGTCTGCTCGGTCGACTACGATAGCCGATTGGGGTAGAATCCGGCCAGGGCTTTGTGCCCTGCCACAATGGAGGGCTTCGCCAGATGTCAGATGGCATGACACAGCTTCACGGCTGGAACTCTGCACCAACAGGGCCACTGGTAGCGGGACCGCTGATTGGCGAGGTGTCGCCAACCGAAGCGCTCATCTGGGTGCAGGCCCGCAGCAGCGCGCCGATTTCGCTGCTGATCTTTCGCGAGGACATCAGCACCAGTCCCGTTCAAGTGATCGAGCAGACCCCGCAAGTGGAGCAGTGGCTGTGTAGCGTGTTTGAGGTTGGCAACCTGGAAACCGGAGTCGCGTATTCCTATTCCTTTGTGAGCGACCACGGCGAGAGTGAGCGGATTCCTCTGAAACTGGGCGTGGCCGAAGACGCAACCACGCTGCGCATCGCGTTCGGGTCCTGTTACAAAGAGTATTCGCGGCGCGATCTCCGGATCTTCGACTCGATCGCAGCGAGTTCTCCCGACCTCTTCCTGATGCTTGGCGATACCTGCTACACCGATGAAGAGGATCGGCGCAGCGAAGCGACCTTTATGCAGGCACACCTGCGCAACCGCAACAGTGATGCTCTGCGACGGGTGATCAGTCGGATTCCTACGCTGGGAATTTGGGATGATCACGACTTCGGACCCAATGACAAAGACGGAACGTACTCCGAAAAGGATCGGTCGCTGCGCTGCTTCTGTCGCATGTGGGCCCAAAAGCACTACGGAACGGAGTCTCTCCCCGGCGTGTTTTCCCGGGTCCGCTGCGGACCGGTCGAGCTGTTCCTGCTCGATTCGCGATTCTACCGACGGGAGCGAGAACAGATTCTGGGAGATGGGCAGCTCCAGTGGTTGCTTGATGGGCTCAAGCACAGTACGGCACCAGTCAAGCTCCTACTATCTGGCTCGCAGGTTCTGCCCGAGGTCGCCGCCCGCTCCGATTGGGACTGGGAGTGCTTCCGTCGTGATGGTGCCAAGGAGCTGGCAGGACTCCAGAGATTCCTGGCCGAACAGGATATCTCTGGCGTGGTGGCACTGAGCGGTGATCCGCACCTGGGACAGCTATTTCGTGCGTCGGGTGTGCCGCGTGGCGATGGACAGGTAGGCCCTCCGCTGTGGGAGTTGACGAGCAGTCCGCTGGCCAACCGACCGTGGACCAAGCCAGTGTGGCCCGCAGACAGCCAGGGCGAACACTCCTTTGATCGCTACCTCATCGAAGAAGTTGCCGCACTCAACTTCGGAATGGTTGACATCGACCTATCGCGAGCGGGGGCAGAAGTACGTCTCCAGCTGTGCCAAGAGGATGGTGCGTTGTCTTTTTCGTACGACCTGGACTTGGAAACGCTGCGCGTCCGTCCGCACCGTGAGCATGTCTGCGCCGCCGTCCGTGATACCCGGCACGCGTACTGTTTTATCGGGGACAAGTATGCCCGTTACGATATCCAGCACGGCACCCTCGATGAGGGCTTTCCACGTGCGACAAAGGACGGATGGAAGGGAGTCTTTCCCGGTCAGCTCAGCGCTGTGAGCGGAATCGACGCGGTGTATTTCTCCAAGCACGGAAAGGCCTTCTTTTTCTCCGGCAACGGCTATGTTCGCTTCGATCTCAAGCACGATCAGGTCGACCCCGGTTATCCCAAATACCTCAAGACTCACTGGCACGGCGTCTGGGCCGCAGACCTCACCGCCATCTTGCCTGGCGAAGACGACAAGATCTTGTTTGTCAAAGGAGCCGAGTGCATTCGCTACGACCTGAGAGCGGATCGCGCCGACGCCGGATACCCGCGACCGCTGGCAGATGAGTTTCCCGGCATCTTCGCCGAGGAGATCGATGCTGCGGTGGCCTGGTCTGATGGCAGCTACTACTTTGTCCGTGGCATCGAAGTGATGCGCTTCGATGCCAGCACCCGCCAGCTCCTCCCCGGTTATCCGCGCCGGCTATCAGTGGATCCCCACCATCGCTGGTTTGCATTCCTAACGTGAACCGCTGCGAGCCTGAGCGACTCCTCTTTTCTGCCTGATCGCGCACGCGGGCTATCTATCCGGAATCGTGAATCCCAGATAGTACCGCCTGCTGATGACCGATGCAGAATGAGTAACGCTGTGGGTACAGCAGGAACCTTCGACCGCCAGCATTGATGGAGCTCTGTCCTCTGTGACTCCCGAGCGCGGCTGCGTGGCAGCTCGGCTCGCTTACTGAAGGGGGCTCCGCGCCAAACGGCCCCCAGAACTCTTGGTCAACCTCCGCACACGGTGTTCCGCCGTTCAGCAGCTCGGCGATGAGCCCCAGATGGTGCTGTAACACGCCAACCCTTGCATGCCATCATAGATGGGACTATACTAAACCGTATGGTTCAGTATAGCCAAAACCGCTTCGATGCCTCGTTCGGCGCACTCTCGGACGCCACCCGACGCGGCGTGCTGGAGCAACTCGGGCGTGCGGACGCTTCGATCTCGGCCCTTGCCGAGAGGTTCCACATGACCCTCACGGGCATGAAGAAACATGTAGGCGTCTTGGAGCAAGCGGGGCTCGTCACCACGGAGAAGGTCGGGCGCGTGCGGACCTGTAGGCTCGGCCTCCGCGGACTGCAAGAAGAGGCTGCATGGATCGAGATGTACCGCCAGATCTGGAGCGCACGCTTCGATGAGTTGGACAACGTAGTCCAGGAATTAACCCGGAAGGAGAGAGTGGATGGGCGAAGAAAGAAAAAATGAGGCCACCCCGATGAAGAACGTTACGACCGTGGAACGGAAGTCCGAGCGCGAACTCGTCGTCACACGAACCGTAAACGGTCCTGCGCGCCTTGTGTTCGAGGTGTGGACCAAGGCAGAACTGTTCAGGAAGTGGTGGGTACCAAAGTCGTATGGGCTGACCCTGCTTTCCTGCGAAATGGATGTTCGCGTTGGGGGGCAGTATCGTTTGGTGTTTCGCCACGAAGATTCGACGATGGAGTTCTTCGGCACGTATCTCGAAGTGACACCGAACTCACGCCTCGTTTGGACCAATGACGAAGGAGACAACGGCAAGACCATCACCACGGTGACCTTCGAGGAAAACGCCGGCAAGACGTTGTTGGTCGTGCACGATCTCTATCCCTCGAAAGAAGCGATTGACTCCGGATCGACGGGCGCGATGCCCGAGACGCTCGACCAACTCGATGAGCTTCTCGCCAGCTTGGGATCAAGCACAGAGTCGTGAAGCCAGCCCCCGCCCCGCTGGAGAAGTAGACCGATTGCGAAGTCGCAGCGGAATCGCTGCGCAGCTCGTCCATCACAATCCATCGGCCAAGCTTCTTCAGGTCGTATCTGGCAAGATCGCTGGATACTGCCGCTACGGAAGTGACTGGGCACATCGGAACCCAATCGACGGGAGCAGCGTCTCTTCCGGGAAGCGATTCCTACCCGCGCTGCGACAGCCATCCATCGACTGGTTGAAGTGACCACCTCGTACAACACGGAGAATCGGTGTCCCTTTCTTGGCCTTTTTCCCCTTACCAGCGCTCGCAAGTGCTTCACCGCCAACCTGCGGATCTTTGCAGGCACCGGCGCAGGGCGCGTAGTGTTCCATAAATAGATCGCTCGTCCACTCCGAGACATTGCCACCGAGATCGGAGACGCCATCCACCGTTCGATCTTGTACTGCACGACCCACTGGATCTGCGGTGCTCTCTAGGTTTCGACAGCGCGCCGTTGGTGGCAGCTCGGGATCGCGAGCAAAGGCGACCTCCGCACACTTGGGATGGTTGTCTCCCCAAGGGAATGTGCGCTGCACCAGTCCTCGCGCCGCCAATTCCCACTCTGCTTCCGTTGGAAGTCTCTTTCCTTGGGCTTCACAGAAGTGCTGCGCAGCGTGCCATGACACCTGCGAAATTGGCTTTTTAGAAAAACCTTCTCGCGTGGCAAACGTCAGCTTCTTTCCAGAGACAGCGACCCCGCTCGATTCTCCCACGGACAGAAGGAGTGTTTTTCCGAGCCAAATCTGCTTCTTTTTGTCGGCCTTGAGTCCCTTCTGGGTACTGAGCCAGCTCACAAACTGATCGGTGGAGATCTCCGTCACATCAAGAAACAGATTCCGTACCACCACCGCATGCTGTGGTGTCTCCCGTTCAAATACATCGCGGCGACAGTTGGTGCCGCGCTTTTGACAGAGCTTGAACGCCAGATCAATGTCTCCGTCCGTACTCCCAAGTGAAAAGCGACCGCCCGGAACAAACGCCATTCCTTGTGGAACCGGAACCGGAGAAGGCTTCCGCACTTCGAGTGTTGTCTGTGAATGGGTCTGCTTCCGATCGGTTCGGATTCGCATGGTGGAGGACTGCGGAACCACTGGTGGCTTGCGCTGCCTTCCCGACAAGAATCCGCCCACACCAATCAGTAGCACCAACCCGGCAACTCCGGCAAACAGTGCGGGCTTAGGAATCGACGTTCCTTGCTGTCCTGCCGACACAGTGGTGGTCGTGATCTTGGGTGGTGAATCAGACAGTGCGAGTGTCTGCGGAGTCCCTCCCAGCGGAGGATCCAGCGCCAGAGTGGCTGGTCTGCCATTCCCCAATGGCAGAGGCTCTCCAAAGGCGCTCATCACCCCAGTTCGCTGGGCTCCTAACCGCTCTGTCTCAGCAATGACCTCGCGCATGGTTGGACGGTCATCGGGCTTCTTAGACAGCATTCGATGCACCAGCGCCGCAATCGGCTCAGAGACGCTTGGCTGTCGCTGCCGAAGCGAAGGAGGCTCCTCGGTCAGGTGCTTCATCATGATGTCGCCGAGCCCCTCTCCCTGAAAAGGAAGCTGCCCGGCAAGCATCTCGTACATCAGCACTCCCAGAGCGTACACATCACTCTTGGCAGTGACTCCTGAAGCGCCGCGACACTGCTCCGGTGCCATGTACGCTGGCGTTCCCAGGACAGAGTTCGCCTGCGTCTTAAGATTCTGTTCCTCTGCCAACTTTGCGATTCCGAAGTCCAGCACCTTCGCCCGTTCGCCCCCTGGAGCTTCCGGGTCTTTCACCATGATCACGTTGTCGGGCTTGAGGTCTCTGTGGACGATGTTTTTGTCATGCGCAGCGGCGAGAACAGAAGCGATTTGACGAGCAATACGAAGGGTGTCAAGACCGAGCGGACCGTTCTGCAATCGCTTGGCAAGCGACTCTCCGGCCAGAAACTCCATCACGATGAACGTCGTGCCATCGGGCAGGCGGTTGAACTCGTAGATCTCGACCACACCGGGATGGTCGATCGCGTTGGCCGCTTTCGCTTCGTTTAGGAAGCGGGTGGCAAACTGTGGGTTCTGGGCAAACTGCGCGTGTAGCACTTTGATCGCAGCAGTCCTGCCGATTTCCTGATTGACCGCTTGGAAAACGGCCCCCATTCCCCCTTCTCCGAGTTTGCGCGTGATGCGGTAGCTGCCGACGACCTGCCCTTCTGCCAACATGAATACGAATGTCCCCCGAGACGATTATAGTTCAAATTCGACCTCACGGAGGAGCCTCCGCGCCACTGCCGTCTGCGAAAGCGTTCAATATGTTGCGAAACAGGATCCGAGGATTCCGACTGGCCACGGCTATCAGGCACGGCTGGGCGTGTCGGTAAAGCTCGGGAACATCGGGGATACCGTTGCCGTTGGTGTCTGGCCGGTCCCCGATTCATCGGCTCCTCATACCCAGCTCGGGCGGTCGCAGCCCAAGTACGGTGCAGAGCCGCAGGCTCGCGAGTGGCAACACGGTTCCCATGGGCAACCCCAGCCGACTCGTGATATGGACTTTCCAGATCATGGTACGCTCAGTATTCACCCGAATCCACGTCGCCGATCGGGCTCCTGTGCAGAAGATGAATTCCCTGACCATCGCACCCAATCCGCGTTTGGACTTCCTATCCGCTTCTCGTTCACCATGCGTTCGCCTTCACCAGCGATGCCGAACTGAACACGCTCCTCGCCGATTTCCGCGGCGAGCAGAAGGTTGATATGCGTTCCTTCAAGCCTCCCGCTGTGGTTCCCTTCGACGCCCCGTCGGTCTTTCTGGCCGGCAGCATCGAGATGGGGCTGGCCGAAGATTGGCAGCGTCGCGTCGAGAACGAGCTCGCCGATCTCGACATCATCGTGCTGAATCCCCGCCGCGATGATTGGGATTCCTCCTGGGTGCAGAGCGTCGACAACGCGCCGTTTCATGAACAGGTCAGTTGGGAGCTCGCCGGCATCGAACGCGCTGATGTCGTCATCGTCTACCTAGACCCGGCGACCCGGGCACCCATTTCGCTGCTCGAACTGGGTCTCATCGCCGTCTCCGGCCGCGCTCTCGTCTGCTGCCCCGACGGCTACTACCGCAAGGGCAACGTCGACGTCGTCTGCCAGCGCTACCGGGTTCCACAGGCACGTGATCTCGAAGAACTAATCGCCCTTGCACGCGAGCGGCTGACAGCCGGCTGACGCAGCCATTCCCCTGGGATTGACCCGGTCAGGTAGACACCAAGCGAGAGAAGAAGGAGCGGCTTTCGTAGTTGCAGTGTCGCGCCAGGTACATCGCGGTACGCGCAACGCAGGATGCCGGTAGCGACGTTTGCGTTCAATCCACAGCAACCATGAGTGAGCAAGCGGAATACCAGGGACGAAATCAGTCCAGGAAGTCCTTGCGTAAGAGCCCGTGCAGTTCTAGCCACCGATCCACTTGACGACGAGAGCGACCCACGGCCAGGGCCACCCGCGAGATGTGGCCCTTGTGTTCTTGTAGCAGTCGCACAAGCTCCTCGCGGGAGGGAGCGGGAAGCCGTGCCGCGGCTTGGTGTTCCCCTGACTGCGCCACGTCATGCTCTGAATTCGCAGGGGGATTCTTGTCAGATACTCGCACCGCCGACCGCGTGATCACATGGGCGTTGGCAGCAAGTCGCTCCTCCACCATGGGGAGGTCCAGTTCCGTCCCACCCCGCGCCGCAAGCCGCAGCTGCGCGGCGAGCTGGATCAACTCGCGTACGTTAAACGGAAAGGGATGGAGCAGAAGTGCTTCCGCCAGAGCCACGGTCAGCCGAGCTGTAGGCAGCTCGAGTAGGTGGACCAAAAGCAGCAGTATGTCTTCGCGACGTTCACGAAGCGGCGGCAGTTGCAGGATGACCTGGGCCAGTCGTGCATATAGATCGGCCCGGAATCGACCTTGCGACACCGATTCCAGAAGATCCCGGTTTGTAGCCGCTAGCAGCCAAGCGTCCACGGGAATCGCCCGCGTGCCTCCGACCGGGCACACTTTCTTGTCCTCAAGCACCCGCAGCAGCTTGGCTTGCAGAGTCAAGGGCAGCTCACCCACCTCATCGAGGAAAATCGTCCCCCGGTCAGCGCTGCGGAAATAGCCGTCATGTGCAGAGTGTGCGCCGGTGAACGCCCCAGGAAGATGGCCAAAGAGCTGACTTTCGGCCAGCTCTGCTGGGATGGCGGCACAGTTGACTGCGACAAGGGGTCCTTTGCGCCCACGAAGCTGATGCAGGGACTGCGCTGCTACTTCCTTTCCTGTTCCGCTCTCCCCGAGAATCAGGACGTTACAGCCACTCGTTGCCGCCTGTGACAGGGCGTCGCGTACAGCGCGGATGGCTGGTGCAGAGCCACGCAGATTCGGCACCGCTGCATCGACCTGCTTGGCTGGTTCGTCGCGTAGTAGCAGCAGTGAACTGCCCACCCGAATGACATCGCCGTCATGGAGGTCTCTCTCCTGCACCCTGTGCCCGTTGACGAAGCTGCCATTCTTGCTGCCTCCGTCCAAGAGCCGTACCTTCCGTCCACCCGCATCGGTACGGATGCTCGCGTGTACCCGTGACACCCGACGATCCGCAGCGAGGCAGATGCCCTGAGCTTCACGCACCTCTCGCCCAAGCGTCATCTCTCCAGGGTGAAGTGCCCGGCCTGGTTCGTTCACCACACCATCATCGCCGCAGTACAGAAGGCGCAGGGTCGGGCAGGAAGGCAGGGCTGCGGGACGAGGAAGTTCTGCTTCAGTGGTTTGCATGACGTCAGGAGCCGGAGCTTACCTCTGCGCGGCTCGACAGAGCAGAAAAACCAACGTCGCAGCCCAGGTTGCACCACCCCAGTTCTTTTCGCGAAGCGGTGTGGTTCGCGATGCAATTCCGAAGTCATTTCGCGAGCGCTCATGCGCTGAAGCGCGCACTGCACCGCGTAGAGTGCAGCGAAGGAGTACCAGCCGCTGGAAGAACCGGAAGGATTCACGGTGAAGGATCGGCTGATGCCAGTTCTCGATCGCGAGGTCCGATTGCGCGGCGCAAATGCGCGGCCCGGAAAGACGCACGGCTGCGCGGTGGATCAATCTGCGTGAAGTTGGCCATTTCGTCGAAGACTGGCATCCCGCGACCGGCAAACGGTATTGGCACACATTGTGCAATTGACCTCGCTCAGAGACCCGGTTGAAAGTCACGGGTCGCAAGCGCGGGAGGTGCCAATAGCGTTGGAAATTGATTGAGTCATCCTCAAGAACAGAGTCAGAACAAGATTCAATGTTAGGTAAAGGAGCGGTGCAACATGTCTCAACCATCTGGTCGTGCAATTTCGGTCGTCAATCAAGGTGGGTTCGCAATGACGTTTTCCGTACGTTGGAACTACGGCAACGATGGCGACGTAAAGGGTGAAAGTGACAAGAGCTCGGTCTTTACGAATGGCTTCGCCAAGACCATCGCACCAGCCGATGATTCGACGGCCAACATTGCGCCTGGCGATGGCATGTATCCGGTAGCGCATATTGAAGGAGGAGTTACACATGCCGCCGGCGACAACGTTACTTATGATCCACTGGGTGGCATCGTGACGTATACAATTACAGGCGGACTCGCCAATCCGAGCTTTCACCAGCAAGGATAAGAAACATAGAGTGTTTCCTCTACGGTAGATTTCGCCCTTTGGGATGGTTCATCGAACCACCCCAAGGGTATGTTTCATATCTTTTCATCAGAGCGGTGTATCGGCGGGTCGATGTCACGGTGGTGCTTCTGGTGGGACTTTCGTGACGCTGTCCGGAGTGTACCGATCAGGGCACGCTGCACGACCACGGCGATGAGCATCCGTTTCTTCTGTTGTCTGTTTGCAAATTCCGTCCGACGAGCGTCCACCTCACTTCTGCCTCTTGGTTTCTCCTCCTTTTCCACCAACCTTGACGGCGGGGAAAAACCAGCAGCTAGATCTCGTCGGGAAGCCGATCTACTCAGCGGTGTCGACGGCTGTTTCACTTCCGTAACCAGCGTCCTGACAACCGAGCGTAACGCAGAAAAGAGCGGACAGGAGACAATCGAATCGATTGCACCGCATGTGCAACACTCTACGAGTCCGAACCGAAGAGATAGCGATAAGTTGTTCTGTTGGCAGGAAAAAGGAGAGCTGCGCCTGGTGCCACGATCAGGGATCACCCTGGGCCAGGAGCACTCCTTCGCGTTGCGCACAAACGGAACGGTGCAGTGCTGGGAGAGCGGCTACCAGGGCAATCCGGGGAGACGGTGACTTGGAATCCCATCATTCGCACGGACTGGTTACAGTCCCAAGCATCGACCATGCCGAGCGCTCTCCAACGACCGTCTCTGTTTCGGTACGACCTCTGAAGAAGTCCGCTGCGCAGGTGTGTCGCATAGCGTCGACGCGAAAGGAGTGGTTCGTGCGAGCCCCGGCTCAGGCCGAGCGGCTTTCTATGGGACATCTCCCACAGAACTCTGAGCGGTGTTCCGTGTCTCCGCACTCTGCTATGTAGCGTCTAGGCATCACCAGCCCGGCGCAGCTGTGCGAACTTTGCCAGCTTGGGTCACCGTGGCTCTGGGAACAATCCAGTCGTCTACAACATGGGAGAAAGTCCCTCTGGTGAAGGACGATCAGTCGGAGTGAGGAGCAGCGCCAATCTTGCTAGAAGGACTCTTCTACATAAGAAGGGTTTTTGCGAATAAAATCACGGGCTTGTGAATCAGACAATCCACTATTTACTAGCGCTTCCATGGCAACCTTACCAAGCATAGTATATGGCAAATAAGCATGGGCAAATGTGGTGCCAACGTGAGCACGCATAAAAGACACCGCCTCTTCGATTTCACGGACCACCATCGGTAGCGTTTGCTCAAACGATCGTACCAATCTGGACGCACCAAGCTTCGTATGGATATCCTCAAGATATGGATCTGCTTGGAATTTCTTTATCAAGCGCTGACGATGATGCTGGAACACTCTTCTAGGATTATCGTCCACGATGATGACTTTTTCTAACGACTCATCGAGAAAGCGCAGGTCTTTGGACGGAACCACAATCGGATCCCCGTCGGTCTTCTCTTGCAATACCAGATGGCTTTTTGAAAAGAAGCCGTCCACCAGCTCGCGGATGTTCTTTCCCGCGTGCATCCACTGACGGGCCGCACTCTCTGCCACATCATCAGCACGGGCCGTAAAGAGCACGACCATCCCGCCAAGCGCATGGATTCGTTGCACCGCCTGCACCCAACCCGGCCGGAGCTTCACATAGACATCTTGGCCCCGGCTCTGGAACGAAAAATCATGCCAGGTCGGTCCACGAGCGCCGGTCTTATAGAATGCCTGATAGAGTGTTTCATCCAGATCATATACTACAATAAAAGCGGCGCTACGCAGTTGATTTATGTCTACGCCGCTCAAGCTTCGACCGGCCCGTACCTCTATCAAAGATCGTTCAAATGCAAGTGGTGCTGATACTCCATTATAAGTCAAATGTCGATAATGATTCTGTAAATCAACCGCTTGAAATCGCGACAGATGGTAGTCATTCATCAATTTTTTGATTCGAAAAAATCGCACGTCTGCTCCGTGATCTGTATGCGCATATTTATCAGACCAATCGGGAAGCGGAGAAATGGTATAGGCATCGAGCGGTGTCTGTAGGACAGGAGTCGCCTCGCGCAGAGCAACCGAGGTTCCCTTCAGGGCACCGGTTTGAGGCGCGCAGGCCAGCAGCATGACGGACAGGCAAAACCATCCAAGCCGATGAACTGGAATACGATTCCGCATGGTGAGGAGACTCTCTTTGACAGATGAATGACAGCGGTGGCGCTACGGGGGCGCAAGCAGCGGCAGACAATATCCTACGGACGGACGGTGGGCGAGTGGTTTTGCGCGGGAGGTGGTCAGTCCTCCCTGCTGCGGGATGGGCCGCTGGTCTGTCGTTCGCAGCGAGAGGAGGCTAGGCCGGATTCCAACCCTTGACGATGTTCTCTCCGTGGAATTCCTTCCACAGCGCTTCGATCTGGTCGCGGCTGTTCGAGACACGGATCTCGCGAGCGAGCGGTTCCTTGCGGGTCGGACTGTAGTCCGTGTAGTGAAGGACAAAAGCAGGGAACTCGCCGTCCTCTTCCTTGTTGGTCTTCCACAGGAGCAGCTTCCGCACCGCCGTCTGTCCCTTCAACGTCTTGACATACACCTCGCGGCGAACGATCGAGCTCTTTGGTAGCGTGTAGGTGCGGGCGTCTTTGTCGAGCATCGCGATCTCGAGTAGATCCGCGATCTGCTGTGCGCGCACATCGGTTACGCTCACGCGCTTGTCATCACGCTTTCGCACAAATACAGGCGAGATGAGCGAGGCAAGCGGCATCCGGCGCAGCGGTGCGTAGCGACATGCCTTTTCATCATAGGACAGGACCATTTTGTCGATTCCGCCACCACGCGTGGTCTGCGAAATCAGATCCAGACAGCTTAGTTCGATCACCCACTCTGGACGCACCATCTGGTAGGCAACGTGACCGTCTCCGATCTCTGCATAGTCGCTGGCAGCGGTCATGTCCTTCAGGTCGGACAGCATGGCGCGGCGCTCATCATCAGAAAAGCCGGTGCCAACTCGACCAATGATCTGAAAGCTACCGTCTTTGCGGAGCACAGCACAGAGCAGATCGTGCAGCAGACCTTTGCGATCGTCGGTGCCTTCCGTAAAGCCAATCACCGCCACGTCAAGGTTATGGCGAGGCTTGAGCTTAAAGCCACCGGTGGTGTCGGAGCGCAGCACCAACCCTTCACCACCCTGCCCTTCCACCCAATCCGCAAAGTACTTGTCGATTTCTTCGGCGGTCTTGACTGTCACAGCATCGACTGGATGAATCCGATCTTTGCCGGAGAACAGTTTACTTATGCGTGCATAAGTATCTCCGTGTTTGGCTGGAGTCGGTTGACCATCCACTTCCAGCAGATCAAAGACCGCCAGACAGAGTCGATCGAGATCGTCTTGGGAACCGGGAGCCCGCGCCGCACTACTGGCATCGGAGACACGCGGACGCCGGCCATCAGGATGCCGATAATACAGCTCGCCCACAACCAGAGCCGACTTCACACCGGCTTTCGTCAGCTTCTTCACTGCATCGGTCAGAAGGGGCAGACCGACTCGCACCGTCCCGCCTGGATTCACCAGCAGTGCCTGTCCATCATGAAGCCACAGAACCGCCATCTCGCCATCGACCTTGCGCGACAGATGGTACTCCCCGACCGGAAGACGACTACGAATGTCTTTCTTTTCGATCGGAGTAAGACGCGAGGCTTGGACACGTCGATACTCCTGCGTCCGCTGCCACACCGTGGGATTCTTCAGATCTTTGCCCTGTCCGACTCCGTACTTCCCAAGCTTCCACTCGATGTGGGCCGAGTCAATCAGGCTGGGCGCACCTTGAATCTTGCTACTCGCTGCCATTACGCCTTCTCCTTACTCGGGGACTTCAGCTCTAGGTTGGATAGGTGCAGGATCAGACAGTAGGACTCCCCTTGGGTGCGTCCTTCCAGGAATCCGCGATAGGAGGTACCACCACGCTGAAATACCAGCGGTTGATTTGATTTTGCACCGGCACCGACGAGAAGTAGCGACTCCTTTTGCTCCAGCTCTTTCGCCATTTCGAACAGGAAATCGTAGGTAAGACCGTTGATGTGAACCACCTGGAGCTTTCCAGAGAACACAAATCGGTTCCAGACCTCGGACTTCTTCAGGAGCTTCCCCGACCACTTGAGCGGAGTCTCGGTAGCGACATTCTGCTCCGAAGCTTTGTGGGGGCGTCGTTCCTTTTGGGTTCCATCCGGACTCCGCACGATGTCCCACATCGAGACAGAGTGGATGATCTTCTGATCCGGATCGACATACACCCGAGAGGTATCGCGCAGGAACTGACCGGTACACTCCAGATCGACCTCAGGGTCTCCCTTCACGAGTGCGTCGGACAGCGCGGCCAGCGGATCACTGCCACCTACCTTTTTGGTAAGCGCGCCCAGGTCACGATCCAAAGGAGCCCGGAGCACGCGAACCGACTTGGTCTGTCGTCCCTTTTCGTCGAGGTAGACGATGCGCTGGGTGCTCGAAACGCTGCGGGTTGCGACGACTGCGTCGCGATTTTTGCTGTTGCTAATGTTCATGCTGCCCATCGTCGACTCCTCACATCATCCCGAAGTCCATCTCATCGTCGTCAGCGGCTTCCTCGAGCTCCGTCTCCTCTTCAGGATCGGTGATCTCGGCCAACCGAACGAACTCGAGACGCGCCTTTTGGCCTACTGCCAGCGTCGGAATGCCTTCACTGCTGGCGAACAGAAATCCCACGCTAGGATTGAGCCCGCCACGATAGGAAAATGCGAAGGTGTAAATGGCTCCACCACGCAGTTCCTTGATCAGATCATCGGCCCCCATTGGTGGGGTGAGCAGATAGACCGACTTCACATTGTGCGACAGATACTCGTCAAGGCTAGCGCGCTGATCGAGAACAATCGGGGCCGCAAACGATGACGGAACCGCAGTGAGCGGCTTGCCTTCTGGCGATACCGGCTTTAGCAGCGTGCGAGCGCAGTAGTTGCCATCCGGATCGACGTACTGGAGCGCACTACCGCCACGACCGACCAGAGTCTTGCCGTTCCCACCCAAGATGGCGAGCTGGCAGATGCGGTTCTGGCTATCGAGCGCTTCGGTGTCGATGTAGCCGTAGAGCTTGTCGCGGTCGAGCTTGTCCAACTGAAAGGACAGCTCGCTCTTCCCGTGACGGAAAATGAGCGGCTTGGCCATGGGTCCTCCGACCGATCACTTGCGAAGGCCGCCTCGCTTCTGGATGCGTCGTGCCATGCGACGCGCTGTCAGGGGCCCCTTATATGATCAGTAATTTTAGTTTTCGAGGACACGAATTTTACTTCACAAAATAAGGATTTGGGAAGGGATTTGTCGGCTCGGGGCGAGCAAAGATGGCCCCTAGACCCGTCAAGGTGCCGCACGGACCCTGGCCACGCTCAGCGATTGGTACCGCCGAAAACGCAAAAAAGGCCCGAGAGGTCGACTCTACGGGCCTTGTGATGCGAAAAAAAAAGGCCCGAAGAGCTTGAATCTTCGGGCCTACATTCAGGGTGCGAAAGGAGGGAGTTGAACCCTCACGAGTGTTACCTCACAGGAACCTGAATCCTGCGCGTCTGCCAATTCCGCCACTTTCGCGAGCGAGGTGAGCAACTATCTATCGCGGCGCGGCGCGAACTGTCAATGCCTAAAATTTCGGGCAGTTAGCAGTTCTTTGGCCCGTGCGAGGAGAACAGCTCGGTCATTTCGTGCCGGATCATCCAGCACTGCCACCAGCAGCTCGCGCAGCAGCTCACCCACCACCGGTCCCGGCTGAAGCGATAGCTCCGCGATCAGATCCTTGCCGCTTAGCACAAGCTCGCCCACGGACAGCGGAGGATGCAGCGCCCGCTCGGCTTCGATTCGGCGGACCAGCTCGGCAAGGCGCTCGGCTACCGCAGGTTCTCCAGAGGCGGTCGCATAGGCCCGTTGAATCGCCAGCAGTGCATCGAGAACGGGCCCCGGATGCTGTGCGAGCAATCGACGCAGCGCCGGGCCGTGCAAGTGCGGACACAGCTCTGAATCAAGCAGGGGAGTGGTCAGCAGCGCCGCCAAGTGCTGACGTTCACTGACCGGCAACTTCAGCCGCTCATCGAGCAGTTCGGCAAGCGCCCGTGGCACCGTCAACACCCGGGCCCCCGCACCAGCCAACCACTCACGCATCGGCCACAACAGCGCGCCCAAACGATGTGCCACCGGTAGCTGCTCGATTGCTCCCAGCAGGGCCCTCAGCCTCGCCGCATCCGTCACTACGTGCGCCACTTCGGGCAGCACCACTTGCAGCATGTTGCCTTCCGGACCCCAGTCGAGCGAGTCATCGTCAGCACTCCGTAACAGCATCAGGCGCAGCCCTTCGGCGGGAGAAGGTGAGCCCAGCAGCTTGAGCAGCTCATCTCGAATCCGTTCGCGACTGACCTTACGCAGCGTCGACAGCGCACCCGCAAAAGCCGCTCGCGTCGCAGCCTCGATGACAAAGTCAAGCTGCGCAGAAAACCGCACCGCCCGCATCACCCGCAGTCCGTCCTCGGCAAAGCGTGCCACCGGATCTCCGACAGCGCGAATCAGGTGCCGCCCGAGATCGCCTTGCCCGTCGAAGGGATCGACCAGAAGCTGCTGCACCGGATCCCACGCGATGGCGTTGACGGTGAAGTCGCGCCGCCGTAAATCCTCCACCAGGTCGGTAATGAACTCGATCCGATCGGGTCGTCTGCCATCGGTAAATCCGACTTCACCGCGAAAGGTAGTGATCTCGATGGGGTGGGGTTTGCCCGACCCGCGATCGCACAGGACGGTGACCGTTCCATGCGCGATGCCGGTCGGGATGACCTTGCGATGGCCAAAGACCGCGATCACTTGGTCGGGAGTTGCAGAAGTAGTGAGGTCAAAGTCTTTGGCGGTGTTGTCATCTGGACAGCGCAGAAGGTCACGAACCGCTCCGCCCACGACGTAGGCGGCATAGCCAGCCTCTTGGAGACGATGACAAGCCAACGTAACTTCGGGGGGAATGCGGTGGGCAGGAACCATTGCGCCGCCATGGTGGGCCAAGCGCGTGGTGCGAGCAAGCACTCGCCGAGCACTCCGAGCACAATTCGCAGTCTCGAAGTGTCGGCCGAAGCAAACAGTCTGGAGGAGAGCTACTCACCAGCGGGCTTGAACACGAAGGGATAGGTCACGCTGACGATTCCGCTCGGTGGCTTGGGGAACTCCCAGCGACGCACAGCCTCGGCAACACACTGCTCAGTGCTCTGGTTGTGAAGGGTCGAGGCTTCCACCACGCTTGCCAACACCTTGCCCGCTGGATTGATCATGAACTTCACTTGCACACGGCCGGCTAGCTCTTTCTGAGACATCAGCGCCCGCTCATAACAGAACTTCACTTCGGGCATGTGGCTGCGGATCACCCGGCGAATCACTTCCCGATCCATCGAACCGGCATTCACTTCCACCCGACCTACTTCTGTTGTGGGGCCTTTCACTCGGTATGGCCCCAGAGCCGGTCCACGCGGTGCTCCGCCCCGTCCCCCCGGCCCTCCCGGCCCAAACGGTCCAAGTCCGCTCGTGTTGATCGTACCGTCGCCGCCACCGCCGCTCGGCCCGGTTGCTACAAACTGTCCACCTGATGCATAGGGGTCCGCCGAATCTGTTCCTACCAAGCCGTCCATCGCCTGCGTTGCATCATTCCCCAGTGCAGAGTCCCGAGTAATGGTCGACAGAGCGCCTCCGCGCAGGAGAGCCACGATGCCGCTCTGTTGCGCCAGACTGGCCGCCATGTTCTGTTGCTCCTTCTTGCCCACCGGACCCGGATTCTTCGACACCATGATCCGCTCACTCCGCACAGGATTCGCCGCTTGGGCACGACGGCTGCTGGAAGCCACCGGGTTCTGCTTAGGCTGCTCGACCTTCTTCTTTGGATCGAGCCAATCCGGACGCTCATCTACCTCGGGCTTAGCCGTCAGCTTGATCAGTCGACCCGCATCAAAACCATCCAGCGACAGCGACTTCGCATCCGGAGGCAGCACAAACATAAGTCCCACAAACGCTGCGGCCCCCGCCATCACCGCGCCCGTATAAGACTGGGTCGCCCAATCGATTCGCAGCGGCACTGGATAGTGGCGCGGCTTCACCACCGACTGCACCAGGAACGTACTGCCACCGTGCTCGATGGAAAACCGTACTCCTTCCGGAATCTGCAGGACCGACGTTCCGCCGAGCTGTGCATCGCGAGCCGCTTTTTCAGACTGCGCGAACTCATGCAGCTCCATCATTTTTCCATCGCGAGTTACACTTCCCTTCATCGATTCCGAAACCAGAAGCTCGAACGAGCTCCCATTGCTGCGAACCAGAGGGAATCGCTCACAAGGGAGTCCTTCTGTGCTGACCTGGTAGGTGGCGCGAGGGTCAGTTCCCAAACTAAACTCGCTCTCGCCCTGCTCACTGCTGAGTCTTTGCATTCCGTACGCCAGACCCGCAGCGCCCAGCATCAGCAGAGTCCCCGCAGCGATGTCCCGCGCACGCTCCTTGGTACGGTCACTTTGCTGGGTATGCTTTGGTGAGCTCTCGGTGGTGTTCTTCTCGGCACTCACTTGTGCGTAGCTGGTACCAAACAGAGTCAGGACAGAACCGAGCGAGAGCGCCGATAAAGTCAGCACTCCTTTGGTCGTCTTCGAGATGCGACCTGCGCGAGGATTCGCGAAGTGCCGGACCTGTTGCACGGTGTTATCAAACACCGCAGACACCTCAACGGCACGGGCTCCGCTCGGATCCTCTGCCTGAGCCACAATCTGCGAACCAATCACTTCACTACCAATGTTCTTAGGAAGGCTCTTCGAGGTTGTCATGGGAACTCTCCTTCACTCTTTACTGAATCGTCCGTCTTCGCTTGTAGAGACACAAACGCAAGGCCTGGGTTCCTGCGAATTTCAAACAAATCCATAGAAATTCTGCACAGCCGATCGCGCACGAATTCCTGTAGGAATCTGCGCATTTACCGTCGACAAACAATTTCTACGTTTTTTGGGAACCCATGCAGAAGGAAGGACTCTTAACGAACCCGCTTTATCGCGCTCTAGCCACCCCAGTTCGGAAGCTTGTGCCACCGCGATCATCACGCAACACCACCGCAAAATACGTTCGATCTTCCAGTACTTGCGATGCGGAAAGCGCAGCCGGTGGTTGCCACCCAAACTGGGTGTTCAGAAGCTGTGCACAGTCGCCCGAACAACCCAAATCGATGAAGCTGCCCCGTCCAGAATCTAGCGTTCCGGAGCTCACAAACAGAGATGCGGTGAGTAGCTCCGCTCGCTGTCGGGAGGGATCACGAGGATCGGGCTCTGGTTCCTCTGCATCGGCGGCACGCTCTATCACCACCTGCCACTTGGGACGATCGGAATCACTCACATCCGCCCCCAGCTTGGGATAGATCGCGACTCCCGAATCGATATCCACCAAGCTGCTTTCATCCGCACCTAACAGAACGCGCCCGATGAGCGGGTTGTGATTGGGAGTGGCTGCGGAATCAGAACTGCGACGGACCTTGATGCGCTTGACTGCCACCACGCAGTGATTGGGAATCGGTGACAGTCCATCATTCTGCGCAGCAGCGGTTGCGCATGCAGTGGCTCCACCAGAGTACGCCGCATCAGCAGCAATCAATGTAACAAGCAAAACAGAGGGACTCCCAAGCTCACTAGGAATACGAAGCTGCGTCGAAAAATCACTCTGTACTGGTAGCTCGGTAAAATCGACTGTCTGCGGATGAAGCCCACAAGGCAGTGGCGAGGTCGCAGACCCAGGCAACGGACAGAGTCGATAGAGCACCGAAAGACCGCGAGGAGACAGCGTATGAATCGGTTGACCGCCAGCGAGCACGACCTCTCCAAAGCGGGGGTGGGTGGCAATCAGTGAAGACACCGATATAAGTTGGCCCGGCTCTGCCTCGGGTGGCTCCGCAGCAAGCGCCAGCACCCGCAGCTTGCCATCTACATCGAACACACCGCTCGCATCGCTCGGCTCCGCGTCGAGCAGCCACGCTGGAGGAAACGTCGGCCCACAGCCCACCGCCGCGATCGTGAGCATGGCCGCCGAAACAATGCACAGCCTACGTCGCACACTCCTTGCGCTGCTCATCGCTTCGTACATCCGCTGATCCATTTCCCGTAAGTCTTCTGCCGTTTTGTCAATTGACAGCGTACCGGCTGTACTGCTCTGCTTTCAGGCAAAATGTTGCCCAATGTTCGAGTTGGCTCCCGTGGTCAGCGGTCACATCCAGCGCTGATTTTCCGTCGCTGGTTATTGTGTTTGCTGGCCCTTCCGCTGTTCCTTTGCGCGGTGCCGGCCGAGGCCTCGCCGCTCATCTTGGTACTTGGGCTAAAACGCGAAGGCCAGTCGTCTGCCAAAGCTCGCTCGGTGGTGGTCCAGCACTTGCTGCGCATGGGTGAGCCCGCTCTGTCGCCCAACCTTCAGTCGGCAGAGCTACTGTGTACCGAGCAGCCATGTCTGCAGCGACTGGGCAAGGCGTTCTCAGCCCGACGAATCCTTGGCGGCGAAATATTCCCCAACGATCGCAGCTATCTGGTCCGGCTCTGGCTCTACGACCTGGACGCCGAACAACCGATGCTGGTCGAGGAGCGCTGCACCGAGTGTTCCGAAGATTTGCTGCTGGAGTCAGTATCACGAGCGGCAGGTCGACTGGTCGATGCGCTGGCTCAGACTGCGGGACCGGGCACGGCACCGACGACCGCTGCGCCACCGGTCTCCACGACGATGACTCCGCCGGTGGAAGCGCCCGCTGTGCCTTCGCCAAGTCCTGCCCCGACGGCGCTCGACCTGGAACCGGAAACTCGCCTGCGCTGCATCCCCAGAATCTACACCTTCAAGCGTGGCATTTTCGCAGGGGCCCTGTCCGCCCTGGGACTGGTCAGCCTCGGGAGTGCAATTGCCCTGAGCGCCAAAGATGGCGATGTGTACCTGCCTGCAGACGGCGATGCCTACCCAACGGACCTGCTCAACAACTTTGGACGGACCTCTCGCACCCTGTTTGGAATGTCAGCGCTGGCCCTTGTGGGCGGCGCGGCAGCGTTCGCCCCGTGGGAACGCTGGACCCAAAGTGGTCTTCCGGCCTGTCCGGACAAGCCCGAAGGACGCTGGACCTTCCGTCGAGGTCTGGCAGTAGGCGCATTTGGCAGCCTGGCGGTATCGGGATTGATCGTTTCGAGTGCAATGGCTGGGCTCGACGGCAAGACCTGGGGCTTTAACCAAATTGGCACCCCGGTTCCCTATCAAATGCACACCGCAACCCAAGCAGGCTTCGGTGCCACCGTCGGCATGGGCGTCGGTCTGGCGCTGTCGCTACTGATTCCGTAGGCTGTCCAGATGCCCGCAGCAGTGAGCCCGACCGGGACGCTTCGGCCCGGCGACGTCGTCTCAACACGCTATCGCGTGGAGCGCTTTATCGAGCGCCATCTCCTAGAGGAGAGCTACGCCGTGCGTGCTGTAGACGATGGGCGGCCTCTTTTGCTCAAGCTGGTGAGCTGGCCAGGTGGTGCGCCGGAGCTGACCGCATTGGAGCTGCAGACCTGGAAGCAACAAGCCAGCCGTCTTGCGCACTTCCGCCACCCGCTGCTGGCACAGACGCATGAACTGATTCCGCTTGACAATACTGGAAAAACGTGCCTAGTCCGCGAGCCTGTCGAGCTAGAAGGCCAGCCGCTCGACGCGTTTCTGCTCTCGCTGGGACGACCTCTTGGTGAGTCCGAAGTGCAGTTGCTGGCCGCGCAGATTGGTGAAGCGCTCGACGCCGCCCACCGGGCCGATCTGTTGCATCTGTGCCTGTCACCGCGACGGATCATGGTTCTGACCGACGGCGAGGAGTGGCGAGTCAAGCTGACCGATGTGGGACTGTATCCACCACCGCTCGCCGCCCGCTTCGCTGAGCCCGGCTATCTGTCGCCCGAGGTGCTCAGCGGCCAGCCGTGTGATGCCCGCAGCGATCAGTTCAGCCTGGCGGTCATTTTGTACGAGCTTTTATCGGGACAACCCGCCTTTATCGGTGGCCCCGATGAACCAAGAGAGGTCGTGGTCCAGCGAGTACTCGCTGAAGATCCGCTGCCGCTTTTGCTCAGTCAGAAGGTCGAGCTGGCGCTCCAGCGGGCCCTGAGTCGATCCCGAGGCGTACGCTTTCCGACGATGCGCGACTTCGTGGTCGCACTTGGCGGGGATGTGCGGGGCTTCGCGCCGCAGACCATCGGGCGCGCCCCGGCGATAAGACCACCGAAGGAACATCCTTGGCCTCGACTGTGGCTGCCAATGGCCCAGGGAGCGCTCTGGGCACTGTGTGGAATCGGGCTGCTCTTCGGCGCAAGGAAGCTGCTGATGGGCCCGAAGCGGGCGCAGTCAGCGATTCTGGCCGATGCCGCCACCGATTCACTGTCATCGGCCGATGCGGACCCGAGTGATGAAGCACCGATGGTCGCACCGTCCGATGCCGGCGAACCCGTCGCAGAGAGAGCAGATATGGCGCGGCGCACCGATGGTGGAATCAACATCTCTCATCCGATTGGAAAACAAGGTCCGCCTCTCAAGGGTGCCACCCTTCCTAACGGAGCAAACCGAAACCAGCCTCGATTGCCGCTCGGCCGCCGTGACGCAGGGGCTGACGAGTCAGCAAACTCCCAAAGCGATCCGGTCGCTGACCCATCACCAGCGGTGTTCACGCAGGTCGATGTCTCTGGCCAAGACGGCAAGCTATCGGGAGCGCAGGACAGTGGGCTGCGAACGTGCGTGCGCCAAGTCCGTCGTCCATCACTGCCCTATCGGGTGGTGCTCGAAAACATCGGCGGAACGCTCTACGTATCGCCAAATGGCACAAGCGATGAGTTCCTTACCAGCTCCGACTTTCGCGATTGCCTAAAGTTTCGGATAAGCGGCATAGTAATTCCCAAAGTTGTGACGATCAGCGGAAAGGCAAAGGGGAAGAGCTCTCCATGAGTGGGCGATGGTGGCGGGGGCTGCTCATGGCAGCCGTGGTGTTTTCCACAAGCTGTTACGCGGAGGAGATTGCCGACCTTCGCGGCCAAGTCGAGCGCATGCAGCGCTGTCAGGTCTGTGGTCAAAGGCAGCTTCAGAAGGGTCTGGCGCTGGCGCTGTGTCGTCCGCCGGTGAGACAGCTCATTGACGATGTCGCCCAGGTCTGCAAGCGCGAGGATGTCTGCCTCGATCAAAAGATCGCGACGCTGGTCGGGGATGCTGATCCGACCCACCTGGGCAAGTTCGTCGCGATGATGTCGGGCCAGTCGCACTCGGTGCTCTACTTTACGCCCAAGGACACGCTCATCGACGGGCTGGAAGGCGTATACCTCCAGCGGCTCAAACGCACCCTACAGCCGCAGCCGCCGTGGCTGGAAACCACCAAGTTCCTGGTGGTGTCGAACCTGCCGCCCGCGCCGCTCGGGCTGCCGGGAACAAGCAAGCTGTCGACACAAGATCCACAGGTGGCCCGCGCTGAGCGACGAGGGCTCCAGATCATTGAAAAGATCCTCGACTTGACCTTCCCCGGCGGACAGAAGCTGAAGCGCGAGCAAGTGCTGCACTGGGTCTATTCATTTTCGCTGAAGAAGCGGGAGTACTTAAATCCCGACGACAGCCCGCCGGTCGGTAGCGATCTGTCGCAGAGCGTGTGGGTGTTCCGGATCGACTGCGCGACGCCCTCGGAACAGACCGAACAATCGGGCTGCGAAGACTGTCAACTACCGCCAGCACTGCGTCCGCTCTAAGCTGCCAGGGAAAGGAGCCAAGATGCGCACCGCTGCCAACCTGCTTGCGCTGGTGCTTTTGGCGAGTCCGGCACTGGCTGAAATCCCGCCGCAGTCGCCTCCTCCCGAGGAGCTGCTGCTGAGAAGACAAGAAGGACTGCTGCTCCACCGTCGCATCGATCTATCGACGCTGCGCGTGTTACGCGGAAATGCCTTTGTCAGCGCCGAGTCGCCACAGGCGCGCCTGCTTCTGCTACACCTGTGGGCCGTCGAGTGCAAGCCCTGCCTCGATGAGCTGCCGACGCTGCAAGGGTTCTTCACAGCGCAGAGTCAAGACCCACGGATCAAAGTCGTGATGGCCAGCGAGACGCGGGATGCGCTGAAGCTACTCGACTTCATCAAGCAACACCGAGGCTGGTTTCCGAACGGTCCGCTCTATCAGGTGGTCGATGACAGCCTGCGTGCAAGCTTGCAAAACTTTGCGCAGCCGCTGACTCTGCTCGTCGATGAACGCGGCGTGGTGCATCAAGCATTTGTGGGAAGTCTGCGCAGCCGCAAAAGCGAGCTGGTCGACGCGGTGGGCCGCTATCTAAAAGCTCTGTGAGGAAGTGTCCCGTGCGTGACGCCACTCGTCAAAGCGCAAGGTCAGGCCGATCGATGCAACGTGGGTCGAGCCGCTGTAGGTGCCGTTGTTGATCGCGGGAGCGACTTGGTTATCGATCCGCACGGGCTGCCCGGTGGTGCCGTCGATGATGCGCAGCTCTCCATTGGTCACGGTGCGGGGAAGCGAGTGCTGATAGGCATAGGCGAGGTTAAGCTCCACTCCGCGCATCGAAAAGCCCAGGCCCGAGGTAATGCCCAGCTTCGCGAGCGTGTCAAAGTCGAGCCGGAGATCCTCATCCGCACTGGCCGAGCTGTCGTAAAAACCGCCCATTCGCATCGTCACGCCTGCCTCGGTGGTCAGCGGAATGAACAGCGACCCACCCAGCCGTAGCCCGATCGTGTCTTTGTAGTGATGCGGTAGGGTAATCGCCAGCGGTTCTCCTCGGTTGACGAGCGGTGGCGGGTTCTTCAGCGTCAGGGTGTGGTCGGTGCCTTCAAGCCAGCTCCAGGCCTCATAGATCGCGTTGAACTCAACGTCGAAGAGCTGCTTTCCGGCAAGCTTTTGGCCATACCGAAGTCCAGCGCGGAATACCCATGGCAGCCAGACGGTAAACTCGCCGTCCATTTTTTCGGCCCCGATGCCCGCGCCTTGCAGGTACAGCGGTTCGGTCGCAGCAACGGTGCCACGAATACGCAGCGGATTTACGCCCATGTTGACAGCGCTGCGCACGTTCAGTCCAAAGTCGACCGATTGCCCGATGTGGGCCAGCGCGCCTAGCTGCAGCATGTAGTTGTCGTAGCTTTTGCCGGTGATGCGCGTCACTGAGTCACAACCCGCCACCTCGGCTTGCTTGGTGCAGGCCGCGCTCGCCGGAAACACCGGCAAGCTCTGCGGAGCATAGGTGGCGCTGGCTAGCTTGATCTGCGCTGACACCTGCTGCACCGAAAAGCCCAGATCGAGAAACTTGGCCGCTCGGAAACCAACAGCCAGCGTCGGGAAAAAGATCAACAAATCGGTCGTGGCGATGTCGTAGCGAGCCGGCCCCGGACGCTGCTTGCCATCGCTTCCGGTCAAAAACATCGGAAACGTCCGCTTGCCGATCGAAGACGGACCATAGATGCCGACCGCCACCGTCAGTCGTTTGAAATAGCCAAAGTCGGTCGCCATGCCAAACCACGGCGCATAAAACGGCGGCGTCGCATCGGCCTGCACACTTGGATAGGGTCCAAAGGCATCGCCGCCCTCCCGAGCAAAGCGATAGCTCGAAAAGACCAGGTTATTGTCGATGAGAGCATGGGTACCGCGCTGCTGCGCAAGTCCCGCGACGTTGTATTCCAGCGCCAGCGGCGAGTCGGCCTTGGCGGTAAAGGCACCACCACGCCCAAGTGCCTCCGTACCGTTGGCAGGAATCTCGAAGCCACCAGCAAAGGCTGACTTCACCGACCCAGCAGCCAAGAGCCCAAGCAGTGCAGAACCGATCCGCAAGCTGTTGGGACACACACAAACGCGATGGGACACGGCGGGCCTCCTCGACGAGAGAACAAATCTCGGGCCGTTTTAGCCCGCCGAAACGCTGCGAAGCAATGACAAAACCACCTACACAACTATTGGGATCGAAATGTCCTGCTGCTGATATCCTAGGGTCGTGACGAGCCCCGCCGACCCCAAAGCAGTCCAGGCGATGCCCGCGTGGGTTGCCGGAAACCCCGTACCACCCGAAGTCCGTCTGGGAAAAGTTCTCCAGAACGAGTTCCACATCCTGCGCATCCTTGGTGAAGGCGAGCTGGGTGTGACCTATGAAGCCGAAAATTCGCGCCTCAAAGGCAAGTTTGCGGTCCTGATGCTCCGCCGCGAACTGAAGCCGACCCAAGGCATGATGCTGTCGGTGCAAAAGGATCTCCGCGCCGCTCAGCCTCTGCAAATGCAGGGACTGATGCCGGTGAAGATGATCGTCGACCAGTTCGATATCCCCGGCTTTGCCACCGAGCTGCTCGACGGCGAGACGCTGCGTCAGCGGTTACGACGGGGACCACTGCGGGCCGAGCGAGCGATCGCGATCGTGCTCCATATCGCCAAGGCGCTCGATTCCCTGCACAAAGCTGGCGCGGTTCATGGCGACCTGCGACCGGAAAATATCTTTTTGGTGCGCCCAGGTGCCAAATCGACGTTCGCGGGCAAGGTCGTCATTGTCGAGCATAGCCTGCATCACCTGCGGCGACGGCCCGCAGGGCTCGACGATCAGCTCCCCCTATACAAGCTGATGTATCGCTCTCCCGAGATGCTGTCCGGTGAGACGGGGCCTCACGCTGGAGGCGACGTGTTTGTGCTCGGGGCCATCTTGCACGAGTGTTTGACCGGACGCCCGGCGTTCTTCGATGAGGTCGCCGATTTTGTCATCGACAACCTGCACCAGCCACCGAAGCCGCTGCAGCCGAATCCGCAGTCGGGGTTGTCCCAAGAGCTGTGCCAACCGCTCGACGAGCTAACCCAGTGCGCCTGCGCCCGTGACCCCAAAGAGCGCCTGCCTGATATGGCGTCACTTGTGCTCGGACTGGAAGCGCTCGTCAGGAGCAAAGGCCTCAAGCTGCCGGAGGTGCTGACCGAATCGCCAGAATCCTCGACGGCAGAATCGAATCAAACCGAGCAGCGCATGCACCGTCTGCTCGAGCGCCGCTCCGGGGTATTCCCAGTGCTCGGTCCACCGCCGAGCGAGCCGGCCAAGCCAGCCGCCCCATCTCCATCGCTCCAGCCCGCTGCTCCACCGAGCCAGCCCGCTGCTCCACCGAGCCAGCCCGCTGCTCCATCCACTCAGGCGGCGGCCGCCAAACCCCTCGATCCGCTCGCGCCTCTGCAAGCGATCACCGCGCCCAAAAAGAAGGTCACCCAGATCCTTCAAAAATTATCGAGCGCGTTTCCGGTGCTGACGGTCTCTCCAGACGGCAGCGCGATTGAGGAGCGTACGGTCCAACCAGCCGGACCTCCGCTCACGCTCAAGCCAGCTACTCCTGCCGAGGCTGTGACGGTGGTTGGTGAGCCAGCGAAGTCGCTCGGACCACCTGCTGAGGTGCCAGCGGCCATCGCGCCAGCGCCCATCGCGCCAGCGCCGATCGCACCTCAGGCGATTTCGCCACCCGTCGAGCCAGCACCGGTCGCTCCGTCACCGATGGCGACACCGCCCATCGTACCGCCTCCCGTAGAGTTGCCGCCCGAGCTCAAATTCGACTCGGCCGAGCTTGTCAGTTCGCCAGCCCAGGCAGCCAAGGCCGATGAGCCCGTAGCTCCCGTGTCTCTCGATGCGACGACACTGCCCAAAGCCGAAGTCAAAGCCGTGCTCAAGGCCAACGTCGCCGAAGCGCTATCTAGGCTGCGCAAGCCAGGTGCGGTCTTTGAGCCCAAGACACCGCCGCCCGCTGCTCTGCCCTTTGAGGTGGCCCCGGTCGTGGCACCTGCCGAGCCGCCAAAGACTGCTCCGCCAATTGCTCCGCCAATTGCTCCGGTCGAAGCCAAAAGCGCATCTCCGATTGACAAGCCAGCCTCGCCACCACCCGCCGTTCCCGAGGCCAAGCCCAGCTCGCCGCGTCGCGTCTCGGAATCAACGCTGCAGGTCGATAATGTAGATGACTTGCTGATCAGTATGCCGTCGCTGTTGGCGATTCCGATTGTGCCAGCGGCACCGCCACCGACCCCGCCCAGTGCGGAGTCGCCTGCGCCGAAGCCGGTCGAGCCTCCGCATACTCTATCGTCGGTGCCCACCTCGGCGGCAATTGATAGCCTCCGTCGGTCGAATCTGCCGGAACCGGCTCCGTCTCACGACCCCGCCCTGCTGAGCGCCCCCACCAAGCCGCTCTTGCCGGCGATGCTCGGTGAGCTACTAACGCCACCGGTGACCAAAGCACCGCCCGTTGGACCCGAGTCGCTGCTGACTCCACCCGTCACCGCAGCGCCCAATGTGCAATCGCTACACGAAGCACCCACTCGAGCCAAGCTACCTCTCGACGAACTATCAGCGATGCCAACCCAAGCGGTTGTCGACGCACTGCCGATGTCGACTCCGAGTGTGGTGCCGGTGATTCCGCCCGAGGCCAAGCCCAGTGGCAAAGTCGATCAAGCGACCGGCGACAGCATCCACAACAAGCCGACCGCAGCATCGATTCCTAGCCTCGATCTGCTCAGCCGGGCGCTCGCGGGCCCGAGCAGTCAGCCGCCGAGTAACCCACCGTCCGATCCGCAGCGGCTCCTGGAAAGCAATCCCATCATCCGGGCAGAGCCCGCGAAAGAAAGTCCGCCGCCCAGTCCGAAGCCGCCCGACGCCGTGCCTGAGCCCAAGCTGGTGCTGCCAGCGCAGGTGTCGACGGCACATACCTCGCTGACCCCGCGCCCACGCTCCGGTAAGCCGGTGAACGTCCCGCAAGCGCCCGAGCCCGGCCTCCGCTCGCTGCTGCTGCGGAACCAAGAAATCGTGGCTGCTGCGGTGGGTGCGCTGCTGGTCCTGCTGATTGGGCTTCTCTTCTCCATGCTCATCCGCTAAGAGGCGAAAACGCCCGCGCCGCCCTCACCCAGGGCACCGTCCGAACCAACCCTAGCCGCGCTGGGCCACTTGCCCATGAGCCCAAGCTTTCAACTGTCTTGTCTTGATGCCGCGTTAGCGATGGCCCAATCGGCAGGTCGCGTCCTGTCCGAGGGTGCCTTCCGCCGTCACGATTCCGAAAGCAAGTCGAGTACGACCGACCTAGTGACCCGCTTCGACCGCGCCGCTGAGGAAGTCATTTGCGCTGCGATCCGGAGTCGCTTCCCTGACCATCGGATTCTCGCCGAAGAAAGCGGTGCCCACGGCGGAGATCACGCCGCCCCGCGCTGGATCATTGACCCTCTCGATGGCACCACCAACTTTGCGCATGGGCTGCCGCTGTTCAGCGTCTCGATCGCCTGCGAGTGGGAGGGCCAAGTCCGCGTTGGGGTGGTCCATGCTCCCGCACTCGGCTGGACTTTTTCGGCAGCTCTCGGTCACGGGGCCCATCGCAACGGTGTGCCCATCTCCGTCAGTCAGACCGAGTCGATCGAGCGGGCTCTGCTGGTCACCGGCTTTCCATATGACCGCAAGACCTCACGCGAGAACAACTTCGCGCAGTTTTTGACCCTCAAGCGGCGAGCGCAAGGCATCCGGCGGCTTGGCTCGGCGGCACTCGACCTGTCGCTCGTCGCGGCGGGCAGCTTGGATGGCTACTGGGAAATGAAGCTCAAGCCGTGGGACATCGCGGCAGGGCTGCTCATCGCCCACGAAGCCGGTGCCATCCACAGCGACTGGCAGGGCCGTCCCGTCGAGCTGGCTCGCGGCGAAGTGCTGTGCGCCAATCCGCAGCTCCACCGCGAGCTGCTTGGCGTCCTTAGTACCGTCGAACACGGCGTGCTGCCCGTCTGATCGGGTTGCCCCAAATTAGACCGTATTGACTTCTGTTCAATAACCGCTATCGTTGGCTTACTGGCTATTGAACAGGAGTCAACAGCGATGTCCGCAGCAGCGCTTCCCGTCGACAAGTCGGTTCCTACGCCTCGCTCACCAGAGCTGCCGCTCACCGGTCCGATTCCCCGCCACTGGTTCGGTAACAACATCCTGGCCACGCACCTCGTCAACGGCGTGAGCATGCTGTTCCCGGCAGGTGAGCGATTCTTTGTTCGTTCGGTGAAGCACTACCTGGACCAGATCGATGACCCGCACCTGCGAGCCCAGGTGAAGGGATTCTTCGGTCAGGAAGGTCGACACGCCAAAGAGCACGACCGCTGGAACGAGGTTCTGAGCTCGCAAGGATTCTCGGTCGCACGATTCCTGTCTCTGTACGAGCGGCTGGCCTATGGGGTGGTCGAAAGGATTTCATCCCCCGGACTGCGGCTCGCGACCACGGCAGCCTGTGAACACTACACCGCGCTGCTTGCGGAAAAGGTACTGCGCAATCGAGTGTTGGATCACTCCGATCCGACGATGCGCGCACTCCTTTTGTGGCATGCAGCCGAGGAGATCGAGCACCGTGCAGTGGCGTTCGATGTCCTACAAACCGTTCATCCAAGCTACGCGCTGCGGATGGCCGGACTGGTGATGGCGACAGCCTGTCTGGGAAGCTTCTGGATTGCGGCATCACTGCTGCTGCTTTGGCAAGATCCGGCCACCTCCCTTCGCACCCTTCGGGAAAACCTGGGCCAGATCCGCACGATTCGCAAGAAGTCAGGGGTCCACGCTGCGTTTGTTCCTGGCATCCTCGCGTATCTGCGGCGCGACTTTCATCCGGCCCAACTTGCGGTGGATCAGCTCGCTGCGGACTACCTGCTGACCGCCCAGCTCACGTAGCGGAGGACTCATCGTGCACAACCAACACATCGTGATCGTGGGGAGCGGGTTTGGTGGACTCGGAATGGGAATCCGTCTGAAGCAGGCCGGAATCCATGACTTCACGATTCTCGAACAGGGAGACGAGGTTGGCGGTACGTGGCGAGACAACCACTATCCGGGTGCGGCCTGCGATATCGAGTCCCACCTGTATTCGTTTTCCTTTGAGCCAAACCCTAGCTGGTCACGCGACTATCCACCCCAAAAAGAGATCCTTCGATACCTGATTCACTGCGCCGACAAGTACCAAGTTCGTCCGCACATTCGCTTTCGCTGCGCAGCCATCTCCGCTCACTTCGACGATGCCAGTGGGACTTGGGAGGTTCACACCAGCGACGGGAACAGCATCCGCTGTCGTGCGCTTATCTCCGCGTGCGGAGGACTCAGCAAACCGGCGCTTCCTGACATGTTGGGACTGTCTACGTTTGCTGGAAAAGTCTTCCATTCTGCCCGCTGGGATCATTCCTTTTCGCTGGAAGGAAAACGCGTAGCGGTCATCGGAACTGGTGCCAGCGCGATTCAGATCGTTCCCGCGATCGCACCGCAAGTGGCAAAACTCTATCTGTATCAGCGGACGCCGCCGTGGATCATTCCTAAGAGAGATCACCGCATCAGTGCGACGACCCAGCAGCGTTACCATGATCATCCACTGCTCCAAAAGCTGGCCCGGCTGATGTGTTATCTCCGGCACGAGCTAGCAGGAATCGGCTTCTTCGTCGAACCCAAGCTCCTTTCGCTCATCTCTCGACTGGTGAAGTCTTACATTAGGCGCAGCATTCCCAATGAACCGCTGCGTGCCAAGGTGACCCCAGACTATCAGCTTGGCTGTAAGCGAATCCTTCTGTCCAACGACTACTATCCAGCACTCTGTCGCGACAATGTCGAGCTAGTGACTTCTCCCATCGCGACCGTACATCCAAGCGGAATCCAAACCGTGGATGGTCAGCAGCGCGAGCTGGACGCGATCATCTTGGCCACCGGTTTTGAAGCGGCCGATGTCGTCTCTCCGTTTCCGATCACTGGTCGAAGCGGAACCCGGCTCAGCGACGCATGGAAGGACGGAGCAGAGGCCTATCTAGGAACCACGATCTCGGGATTCCCAAACGCGTTCCTGATCGTTGGACCCAACACCGGACTCGGTCACAGCTCAATGGTGTATATGATCGAATCCCAGATCGCGTACATCTTGTCCGCGCTACAGACGATGCACCAAAAACAGCTCGGCTCGGTCGAAGTGAAAGCAGACGTTCAGAATCGCTATAACCGCACCATTCACCAGCGACTCCGTCACACCGTTTGGTCGAGCGGCTGCGCCAGTTGGTACAAGACCAAAAGCGGCAAGAACACCACCCTGTGGCCCGGCTTCACCTTCCAGTTCCGCCGCCTCACCAGCCACTTTTCCCCAGCCGACTACGAAGTCAAACCCCTGCCATAACTCCAGTGCCGAATCGACTGCCCGACGGAATAGGCCCCCGCTGCGTCTTCTACTGACCCGGTGGCTTTTCGGGGACGTTTTTGCCTCGGTGGCAGGTCCAGCAAGTGATCCGGTTCATGGTGGCGGGATACTTGGCGTTGATCTCGTTTACCATCCGCATCATATCCCGTGCCTTTTCCTTCATCGGAGTCTCTGCCGAAGGGTCTTTGGGATCATGACAGTGCGTACAGTCTTTCCCAAGCGCGACGATCTGCGCATTCATCTGCGCGATGAGCGCCGCCTTGGAGACATTCTTCGGCATCACCTGCAGGTTCTTAAAACTGGCGCTCGCCACTGGCACGACCAGCAGCGCAGACCCCATCACGATCATGCCAATCCGCGAAAGACCAGAAAAGGAAACCATGGATCGCTGACTCCTCAACTTACGCCCGACCGATCGAAACCCTGTCCCTAGTTGCGATGGGGTGAGCCACCGGTTTATTCGCTCCGATGCTACGCTGACTCCACCTACCACTACAACGACTCTAGTGTGCCGTGGGTGCGCTGCTCTTTAGGTGGGCAAAGGGAGGATGGGGAACACTCGGCACGGCAGCCGCCGTAGTCTTGCGGATGTAGAACAGCCCCGGATTCGGATCGGCTTCCATCTCGTGGGTGAGCTGATACACCGTGTTGACTTTCGGATTCTTCACCCAATCGGCATAGTTCTTCGACTCTTGCACTACGTACATGTAGACGCCGTTCGGACGGGCCCGTGTCCGGAGCACGACACCATCATCGGCATACGGAAGCGCCAGCATGCTCTTGCGAAAGCCCTCGCTGTAGGTGAAGTAGCGCTCCGCATTGGACAGGTACAGCACCTTGAGCTTGACTCCGAGCGAGGTCAGCGCAGAGGCAATGCTGCCTAGGCTTCCACCAACGGTGAGATCTCCACGGACCATCACCACCCGGCCCGTTCGGAACAGCTGCGCGACATAGTCGTACTGGCCTTGGTCTTCCAGGAACCAGCGGATGCTGTGCTGCTTGTAGATCCCGGAGACCTTGCGGAAGCGCGAAAGCACGGAACTTCGCGACATCTTGTACGCTTCGACGATCGACTGCCGCTGCTTGGGATGCGGATAGGCATCGGCGAGCAGCTTCATCGCCATCGCTTCGTTCTTCGGATCCCACAGCGACTTAAACTCTTCGGGATTGTTGCCGTAGATAAAGAACACCCGGTAGACGTAGTGCAGGTTCACCACCACCTGATCGAAGTCGAACAGCACCATCAGCTCGGGTCGCTGCCAGCCCGCCAGCACGTAGTTCTGATCCGTGCCCACCCCGATGTAGGCCCCGCCCTTGTTCTCGATCGTCTTGAGCCACAGGTCGTGGCGATCTTCGTTCGAGATCACGTAGTGCGTCCCTCGGACCAAATGCGGCGGCGGCGGATCCGACACGATGTGATTGAGCTGCTCGGTCCACGCCGGGCTCACGGATAGCAGCGCAGTGGCTCCGCTCGTGGCACCCGGTGTCGTCGCCGGCGTCGCGGCGGAAGCCCCTGCCTGCGGCATCGCTTGCTGCATCGCCATGGGTGCGGCTGACACCATCGCGGCCGGGGCGGCCGGTTTGTCGACGCGAACCTGGGCGCTGCCATCGCCGCTGAAGAGCGCCAGCGACAATCCTGACAGCAACAGAGCGCTTCGAGTGCGCCGCTTGGCCGTTTGCAGACACGACGAAAGAGGGGCTTGCGTTCCTAGGTATTGGGGCATGTGGCGCCTGAGGGGCCACGCGCTCCAGCGACGTGTAGTCCCCCACCGCGATCATACCGCCAAAAAACCACGGAAGTAAACGGGCTTACATAGTTTTAGACCATCAATTCATCGATCACTTGCCGCAGCGAGGCCAGGTTGCTGACCACTTCAGCGCGGTGCAGATGTGGCAGATAGTCCTTCATCGCGCTATCCCCGAACATCCACGACGACGGCTGCTCTGGGTTTAACCAAAGTACATGCCGAGCCCGGGCCTTGATCCGGGCGACCGCCCACGCTTCGGATGGAAAGTAGTTCGAGCGTCCATCGCCCAGGATGATCACGGTGGTCCGCGACGTCACCGTATCCAGGTGTCGCTCGACAAACATCCGAAACGCTCGACCATAGTTCGAGTTGGCCGAGACGCTCACCACCGCGCCCGAATACGCCTTCTCGACCGCCCGCTCTAGCTCGCAGCTCTCGAACAGCTCGGTGGCATCGCCCAGGTCCGACACGAACACAAACGATCGCACCTTCGAAAAGCGCTCCTGCAGCGTGTACGCAAACTGCAGCATAAAGCGTGCGACCTGCCGCACCGAGTCCGAGATATCACACAGGATGACAAGACGCGGCTTGTGGGGATGGCGGGTCCGAAAGCGCAGCTTGAACGGAATCCCTCCCGTCGACATCGCCGCCCGCATGGTCCGCCGCATATCCAGCCGTCCGTGACGCAGTCTTTTGGGTTTTTCGCGCTTCTGGGTCTTCAGCTTTTCGGCAAGTCGGGCCACCTCCCGACGCAGCGCGGCCAGCTCCGTGACCGATAGATGCGCCAGCGGTTTGTTCTGAAGCAAGCTGCTGCGCTGGTTTTCGGCATAGCGCAGGTTCTGCTTGTCAAACGCTCGCTGCACTTCGCCTCGCACCGCGCTGCGAAGCTGCCACAGGTTTTGCTCGGCTTGCGCAAGCAGCGTCTTTGTCACCTCGGGCCCAAGCTGCGGGGTCAGGCGTTCAAACAAAGACCTCAGCTCCGCGTCTGCCTCGCGAAAGCGCAGCCTATCGAGCATCCCCTGCGTGAAGTAACCCGTCTGGAGCGGGCTCTGCATCCGTGACACATCGATGCGCACTCCCGACAGCCGCAGCAGCAGGTCGAGTCCCACCTGCCGCAGCCCGAGCCCCATTCGCGCCGTCGGATCGAGCCGCGCCGCCTCAGTGACAAGCTGCGCCATCACGTGTTCAATCTGCTCATCGGTAAGGCCAGCCTTGCGCAGCGCCTCGATCATCGGGGATTCGGCAAAGTCCGACAGCAGCGAACCCGCACGATAAAAGAACAGCTCGAACAGATCGGCAAAGCGACTCTCATCCTCGGGCCGCTTGATAAGACAGGTCTGTAGCGTCGCCCGCACCACCTCGGGATCATCAAGGCCAGTCAGCGCCAGCGCCCGCAGCGCATCGAGCAGCTCCGCCGTCGATGCCGGAACTCCATTTTTGCGCAGCAGAGCCACAAACTCCTGGATGGACTCGAGCATGGCCGTCTTCCCTCACTGATTCCGCTGCGTCATGCGCAGGAGCACTTTGCCAAACCCCAGCTTGACCACCTCGAACCAGGCAACGCTCGTCGCCGCCATCGCGAGACAGGCCCCGACATCGCCCAACGACAGCGGTGCCAGAGAAAACAGCCGCTGCAGCGGTGGCACCAGCAGCACAAGCCCCCCCAAACCGAGCGTCCCCAAGATCAGCGCCCACAGCACCACCCCGCCGTGCCACAACGTCCGCAGCGCCGTCTCACTCCAGGAACGGCTGACCACGATCAATCCCAGGTTGGCGAACACCAACGTCGAAAACACAATCGCCCGCAGACGCTCCGGCGGATACCCAAGCCGACCCGCAAAGTAGTACGCAAAGACACAGCCCCCAAGCACCATCGCCCCTTGCAGGACCGACAAGAACAGCACCCAGCCGGTCACCATCGGCTGCCCGAGTGGACGCGGCGGACGCTCCATGATGTGGGGCTCGGCCTCCGTCCCTTCGAAGATCAGCCCGCACGAAGGATCGATGATCATCTCCAGCACCGCGATGTGCGAAGGCAGCAGCAGCAGCGGCCAGCCGAGCAGTGGCGACAGCAGCGATAGCCCAGCGATCGGCACATGGACCGCAAAGGTGTAGGCCACGGCCTTGCGCAGGTTGTCAAAGATTCGCCGCCCGAGCCGCATCGCCGCCACGATGCTGGCGAAGTTGTCATCGGCCAAAACCAGCGCCGACGCCTCCCGCGCCACATCGGTGCCGCGCTTGCCCATCGAGATCCCGATGTGCGCCGCCTTCAGGGCGGGTGCATCGTTTACCCCGTCCCCGGTCATTGCCACGATCCCGCCCAGGCCTTTGAGCGCCTGCACCAGCCTCAGCTTTTGCTCGGGCACCATCCGCGCAAACACCGACACCTTGGCCACCTGGGCCCGCAGCGCCTCATCGGAAAGCTGCGCCATCTCCGATCCCGACAGCACGCCGCCCGCGACATCAATTCCCGCCTGCGCCGCAATCGCCAGTGCGGTCGCTGGATAGTCGCCGGTAATCATCAGCACCCGCACCCCGGCCCGACGGCACTCAGCCACCGCCTGTGGCACTTCCGGCCGGAGCGGGTCCAGGAAGCTCACCAGACCACACAGCTCAAACTGCACCTCATGCAGCGAGTCCGGTAGCACCGCGCCCGTCCGTGCGATTCCCACCGCCAACACCCGCAGTCCCGCATTCGCCAGCGACTCTGCTTGCACGAGCAACGCCTGCCGCTGATCGACCGGCAGCCGACACAGCTCGATCACTGCCTCGGGGGCACCTTTGCAGCAGAGCGTGTGCTCGCCGTTCGATTCCACGTACGCTCGAGTCACCGCAAGGAGTGTCGGAGTCAGCGGATACTCCCGGCGGAAGCTCGGTAGCACGCCATCGATCGAAATCGCGACATCGCTCAGCACCCGAACCAGCGCAAGCTCCATCGGATCGCTTGGCGAGGCCTGACTGGCCAGCCGTGCTGCCTTGATCAGCTTGTGGAGCGCTGCCGACACCGGTGCGCGCAGCGACGCAACCAGGTGCTCCACGCCATCGCAGACCACCCGTTCGACGGTCATCCGATTCTGGGTGAGCGTGCCAGTCTTGTCCGAGCACAGCACCGTCGCCGCCCCCAAGGCCTCGATCACCCCAGGTCGCCGCAGCAGCACATTGTGATGGGCAATTCGCCACGCCCCGAGCGACAGAAACACCGTCAGGATCATCGGCAGCTCCTCGGGAAGCACCGACATCGCCATCGCCAACCCAGAGAGCAGCCCCTGGACCCACTGGTGATAGACCAGGCCTCGCAGCAGCACCACTAGCACGCACAACACCACGCCGATCGTCCCCATCCCCTGCACCAGGCGCTTCATCTCCAGATCGAGCGGCGTCTTGGGCGGGGTGATCTCCGATAGTGCCTTGCCGATTTTGCCAACCTCGGTGCGGAGCCCGGTCGCCGTCACCTCCGCCAGGCCACTACCACCGACCACCATCGTGCCCATAAAGAGCTGCGGCAGATCATCGCCCCCCGGCCTGGCGTCGGCAGGCTTCCCCGCATCCGGCTGCTTGCGCACCGGCACACTTTCACCCGTCAGCAGCGACTCGTCGCAGACCACGTTGTGCCCTTGCCGAAGCAGCGCATCGGCGGCCACCCGCACACCTTCGTGAAGGCACAGAAGGTCGCCTGGCACCACCTCACTTGCACGGATGGTCTGCTCGTGCCCGTCTCGACGGACCAGGGCCCGAGGACTCTGCATGCTCCGCAGTGCCGCTACCGCCCGTTCAGTCCGCCGCTCTTGCCACAGGGTGATCGCGATCACCAGCAGCACAAACGTAAACAGCAGCCCGGCCTCACCACGATCCCCCAGCACAAGATAGAGCGTCCCGCAGGCGAGCAGCAGGATCAGCATCGGCTCGGTCAGCACCGAGCGCAGCGTGCGCCAAAACGACTGACCCTCTTTGCTGAGCAGCTCATTTTTGCCAAAACGCCGCAGCCGCTCGCTCGCCTCACCGCTGCTGAGCCCGGACAGACCGCTCACTGGCTCACCACTGGCGACTGGTTGCATCTCGGTTCTCCTTCGCCATCATCAGCGCGCTGGCTCCCGCGCTGTCAACTCCCGCGCCCGATCTCTTAGGCAGCGGTCCGTCTCCTTGGGGCCTTGGGCAGCTTGGTCTTGCCTAGCTCCAGCACCACAGAAAACTCCTCTGCCGTCACCGGCACCACCGACAGCCGACTGCGCCGTAGCAGCGCGATGTCCGACAGCCGGGGTTCGTCGCGGATCATCTGGAGCGTCACCGGTGACGACAGCGCACACACCGGCGCGACATCGACCACCGACCAGTCCTCATCCGGGGCGGTCGGATCGGGGTACGCGGCGCGCACCACCTGGGCCACCCCAACCACCGCCTTGCCTTCGTTCGAGTGATAGAACAGCAGCAGATCGCCGACCTGCATGGCTCGCAGGTTGTTGCGAGCCTCGAAGTTGCGCACCCCATCCCACATCGTCCGGCCTTGCTCGCACAGGGTTGAGAAGGCGTACTTAAATGGTTCGCTCTTGACCAAATAGAAGCGAGGTTTCATCGCCCAGCGATAGTAGTCGCGATGCGGGCTTTCAGGCTGCCCGAAAAGCCGCGTACACTCTGGTGGGGGCAAATTCTGTGGGGAATTTCGCAGCTTACGGCGCGCTGCTGGCGCTTGGCATGCTGTCCGCTTGTTCTGAATTCGTCGGAGACGAACCTCTGGCGGTGACCCGGCTTGGTGGACCAACCCAAGCCGCCAAGCTGCTGCCGGTCGAGGGCCGACTGCGAGCCGCGCACATCTTGGTTGGCAAGGAAAACTCCGCCTACGCGGCGCTGGTCAGTCCCGAGCCTGACCCGATGGACGACCTCATCATCGGCAAGACCCAGGTGGTGGCGCTGTACCCACCCTATGCAGTGACCTCGGTGCCCGAGCGAGCGGTCGCGTTTCCGCCCTCCCCCGCCAAGGGCTTCTGCACCGCCCAGTTGGCCGTTGGCGATGCCTTCAACTTGCCACGCTACTCGCTGCACCGTCCCGGCGAGCCCGAAGACGGACCCTACACCGCGCTCACCGAGCCCACCGATAAGCTGAAGCTGCTATGCGGTGAGCGAACCTTGGTCGCCTTTGGCAACCGCCGCGACAATCAGGGCATCGACGTGCTGCGCCGCCACCCCGATGGCACCGTTTCACATCGCCTGCTGCCGTGGCCGCTCGATGCCGACCCCGCCTGGGACCAAGGCCCGTTCGGTTTCGACTCGAGCGAGCGGGTGCTGTTCATCCTGGGCGGCGACATCACCACCCGCGCTTACTACCTGGACACCGGTGAGACGATAAACCTTGGCATCGTCTACTGGGGTGCCGCCACCAAGAGCGGTCAGCTCTTCGTCGATCCCGATGGATTGCCGCTGCTCTACGATGTCGGCCAGAAGCGCGCTCGTTATCTTGGTGTGCGGCTGTCTGCTGACGGTGCGATCATCGGTACCGACCTCGATGCCAAGGCGGTCCTGACCTGTGACTGGGACGGTCTGCGCCGCGTGCCACTATTCCCTGGGGATGGACCGGTCCAGATCCTCGACCGCGAACCCTGCCGTCCGTCCGACTGGAGCGGCAGCGCCCAAACCAATGTCCTGTATTACGTCGGCGACCAGCTCCGCCAAGCAGCCACGAGCGGCACGTCTCCCCCGGTCATCCTCACCAACTTCCTGGGCCAGCAGCTCTTCGCCCTGTGTGACGACGGCGCACTCGCGTATTCACTGGATCCCGTCGAACGCTACGGTCGCGGTGTCGGCGATGGCTACATCCAAGGTCGCCGCTTCATGGAGCGAGGCCGTGATGTCCGCTTTTCCCCCGACTGTCACCACGTCTATTACAAGGAAAACGCGGCCACCCTCCGCCGACTCGGTCAGCTTCGTAGGTTCAATCGTCGCGAGCCCGATGCCACTGCCGCCATCACCCGCCTCGCCGACAATGTCGGCTATTACAATGTCCTTGGCGATGGACGCCTGATCGCCAACGACAACCTTGCCACCGTTGGGGATCACAACCGCATCTCGCTCATCGACCCCGAGCGGCTCACCGCCCTGAGCCTGCTCACGGGCCCGGTCGCCCTGCTCTCCCTGCTGCAAGTCTCCCGCATGATCCCCGACTACCCGCCCGATCAAGTCCTGCTCGAAGTAGACAACGCCGAGATCACCGGCCCTCGAAAGATGATGCTCGTCACCACCCCCAAGGCCGAACAGTAGTCGAAACGGCCCACGCACGGCCAATCCGAGCCACGCTGCACACCAAGACGGCTTTGCGGTATCGTTCGCTCGGCATGACCATCACTTCCGTCAAGGACAAGCGCGTCGCTGTAACCGGTACGTTTGTGGACATCAGCCGTACCGATGCCGAAAAGGGGCTGGTCGGTCTCGGGGCCATCCTGAGCGATGTCAGCAAGCACACCGCGATGCTCTTTGCGGGACAGGGAGGCGGCAGCAAGCGCACCAAGGCCCAGTCGCTTGGCATTCCGGTCTATGGCGAGGAAGAGCTGCTCGCGCTGCTAAGACCCGACGGGGACACCGCCAAAGAGCGGCACCCAGAGGCAACCACCGCCGAGCCTGCCGCGGGGCCCCTGGCGAACTTCATCGCTCGGTTCCGGCTGATGGTGGCAGAGCTTCAGAAGCATCCCGAGGTCGTGGTGCTCCACTACAGCATCGCCAAACCAGCGCCAGAGACGACGCTCAACCGGGTTCGGCAGGCGCTTGGCGGACTTCATCCTGCGGTCGAAAACGTCTACCGACAGTGCAACGGTGCCCAGCTCATGTGGGTCGATAAGAAGAACCCGGACGTTGACGAGGTCGTGAGCATTGCGACGCAGCGCAAGGTCGCTCGCAAGTTCACCGCCTATGAGCTCGACATCCTGGGGAGCCGCATCGATGGGGTGGTGAACCTGGCCCCGGTGCTGAGCTTGGCCGATGTGGGCGCGGGAAAAGGACTGGTCTGGTTTGACTTCATGAAAGATGAAGAGCTCCGGTTCGCCCAAGGACTGCGGGTGTTTGACTGGTACTACTTCTTCAACATGGCGGCGCTGCAGCTACAGGACGGCGGCACCAGCGACACGGTCTACATCGGGGACGATCACGGGGCCTGCTTCACCGACTTTCCGACCCGCAGCTTTGAAACGTACATGCAAGCAGTGCTCGCGGGCTTTGGAGCGATCAAGCATCGAGGCTCCACCGAGCCACGCTCGCTCGATACCGTGCTGGCCGAGGTTCGGCGTCGTCGCTAGCAGCAACCGACGAGCCAGCCTTGAGCATTTGGCGATTGTGTGGTTCTGAGGTGCTGCCGACGTATCGTCCCGTATAATTCGCGCATGAACTCCCTTCAGCAGAAGCTCCGCCTGTTTGCGCGGGCGCTCATCATCTGCTTGCTGCTCGTCGAAACCGCCCTTCGTTTTGGCGTGAGCTATCTGGGGATGCGCATCACCGGACGAAGCCTGGCCGACCGCCAAGCGCTGTTTGCCGAGTCCGTGCTCAGTCTGTTCCGCCGACTCGGGGCCACGTTCATCAAGGTCGGGCAGATCATGTCCACTCGCCCTGATCTGCTCCCCCCTCACGTCATTGCCGCCCTCTCGCGCCTGCAAGACGACGTCGGTCCGTTCCCGTATTCCCAGGTCGAGCGCACCATCCATGAGGACTTCGGCCAGTCCGTCTCGACCCTGTTTCGCGAGTTTTCCTCGGTCCCGATCGCCTCGGCTTCGGTCGCCCAGGTGCACCGCGCTCGCCTTCCAGATGGTCAGGTCGTCGCCGTCAAGGTTCGTCGTCCCGATATCGAGGAGCTGTGCGCCTTCGACCTGTCGGTGATGTCGTTCTACGCCCGCCTGCTGGAGCTGCTCCCCTCGCTGCGGACCCTGGCACCACTGGAAAGCGTCGAGCAGTTCGGGCGCGCCATCGCCATGCAGCTCGACTTCACCATCGAGGCCGAGAACAACCGCCGCTTCACCCGCAACTTCAACACCGAACCGCAGGTCATTGTTCCAAAGCTCTTCGACCCGCTATGCAGCCGCCGCGTCCTCACCATGGACTTTATCGAGGGCAAAAAGATCCTCGACTGCGGTGGCAGTCAGCCGGAGCGCCGCGCCTTGGGAGAGCTGGGCTTTCGGATCATGCTCAAGATGATCTTTGCCGACGGCTTCGTCCACGCCGATCTCCACCCCGGGAACCTGCTCGTCACCCAAGACGGCCAGGTTGCCCTGCTGGACCTGGGGCTGGTCGCCGAGATGGACGACACCCACCGCCTCGCCTTTGCCCGCTACTTCGCGGCCTGGGCACGCGGCGATGGCCACACCATGGCCGAGATCATGGTCACCCACAGCCCATCCCCCTACGTCCGCGACCGCACCGGCTTCGAGCAGGCCATCCAAGGCTTTGTGGACCGGCTCCACGGCAAACGACTCGGCGAGGTCGAGGTCGCCAAGGTCGTCTACGAGATGCTCCAGATCCTTCGCCGCTACCGCGTCCGCGTCAACGCCACCTTCACCATGGTCAACATCGCGATCGCCGTCACCGAAGGCATCGGCAAACAGCTCGACCCAAGCCTCGACTTGATGAACGAAGCGATGCCGTTCTTTTTGGCCCTGTCTCTGTAGGACAATCAGAAGGTGAGATTCGGGGGAATCCTCTTTCTGCACCTGGTCGAACTTGCCAAGCGCCTTGGCCACACGCTGCTGTTCTTCGCTGCGCTGTGGACCGTCGGGTTTGCCCTGGGCGTGGTGCTGCCGTGGTTTCTCGCGATGTTCGGCGCGGTCATCGCATGGCTCGCTCTGTCCGCCTATGCCCTGGGACGCTACGAGGACCACTTTGATGGCTGGGCGATCCTGGTCAGCACGATCCCGGTCATGATGACCTCGATGGCCGGTGGGGAATACGTCCACCTCTCTTTGGCAACACCGCAAGAGATCCGCTCGCTTTCGCAGGCCGCCGGATCGTCCACCGGTCGAGTCCTCAAGCTGCCCGAGTGGGTGGGGATCCGCAAAGACCTGGCCTACCGCCATGTCACCATCGCCCGCAGCAAGAGCGGCGGCACCACCCGATCCACCTACCATGTGGCCCCGCTCGTCGGCCCCGACTGGCAACCAAGCGACCCGATCCACGCCTGGGTCACCTGCTCGCCCGGGTTCCCGATGGGCTGCAAACAGTTTCCCAGCCGCGCTCCGCTTGGAATTACCCCGCCCGGCTTCCAGTCGAGCGGCTTCGAAACAGCGGTGAAGCAAGCCTGTGCCAAACAGTCACTCAACTGTCCCAAGGCCCATCTGCTGATGGAAGCGGTGCCATCGATTTCCGCCGCTGTCGCCGATGAAAAGAACGCTGTTTTCCTAAGCCCTGTGATTGGCTTCTTCGCGTGGGCCGTTCCCCGCGTCCTGCTCGACCTGTATCGGCTGGCCGCCGCCCTACTCGGTGCCTTGTTTCGTCGCCCAGACGACCAGACGCCCACGCCCGCAAAGCGCTAGGTTCCAGGTAACAAACCGTGCGAAAGTAACGGGCAGTCTGGCTCAGTTCCTCGAGTGCTGGGTGGACCTATGGCGAAATGATGAGGGGGCCATTTCATGCGCGATCTGTACGAGGCCATTGAAAAGCTAACGGTTCTGCTGGCGCTGCGAATCCAAAACACGGTGCGCAAGCGTGGCTGGGCAGAAAAGCCCAAGACCACCCGCTTCGAGGTCCGCGATCCCAACGAGCGGGCGCACTACCCGACCCGGATCGAGCTGCCGATGTCCCTGGGCCATCAGGTGAGCTTTGTACCCGCCGAGGCCCCCAGCGAAGACGGACAGAGCTGGAACATCCAGATCCGACGTAGCGATGGCGTCCTACGGCGCAGCTTTTCAGACGGACTCCGGGTGCGCAAAGTCGAAAACGGCTACCAGCTCTTCGTCCGCGATGACGTGCTCGACGACTCGCGGTTCCGCAGCCTGTTTGACGACCTCGCGACCGGCGGCTTGTCCGGTCACGCCATGACGATCGGCAAGGCGTTCAAGTCCCGCTTCGGCAGCATTTCCGCAGAGGTCTACGAGATCCTCTGCTCGGCGCAGCACCTAGAGCAGCTCGACCGCATGCACGAAGCCGTGCTCACCGAAGTCAGCCAGCTAGACGTAGAAACAGCCCTTGGCCAGCTCGCCAAGTGGTCCCCAAACCAAGAATAGCAAACCCGGCTACGCCGCCTGCTAACTCCTCGCTACCCAGTTTGAAGGTGGTCGGGACCACCCCCAAACTCCTCGTTACCCAGTTTGAAGGTGGTCGGGACCACCCCCAAACTCCTCGTTACCCAGTTTGAAGGTGGTCGGGACCACCCCCAAACTCCTCGTTACCCAGTTTGGAGGTGGTCGGGACCACCCTGACGTGGCTTGGGATGGTGTTTTGGGGGCTAGCCGACCGTGGGCTGGGTGCAGAAGCCGTTGATGCAGAGGTTGGTGGGATCGCAGCAGTTGGCAGCCGTGGTGCACTTGTCCTGCACGTTGGCGCACTGGTTCGCCGGGGTGCTCGAGCAGGTCAGGTTGCCGGAGCTGCCGCTCGGCTCGCAGTAGCCATTGCAGCACTGGTCGCCAGACAAGCACGAGGCACCGTCCGACTTGCACGGGTCGAGCACCCAGAAGCCACGCGAGTTACCGGCCAGGATCTCCTGCGCGGGCAGGTAGAAGGCGGGGTGGCTGGCATCGGTGGCGATCTTGCCGTTCACGTCGACCGCCGCGACCCACAGCTTCTTGGTGGTGATGTTTTGCACCAGATCGACGCCTCGCGGATCGCTGCAGTAGGGCGGGATGGCCGCGACGCTTCCGTACATGCGGCGGCTGGTGAAGACCACCCAGGCATAGCCGCCGGAAGCGACCGGGTTTACCGTGGGCTCGAAGTTTGTCACAGCGTCGGCGCTGTGGTCTACGTCATAGCCTGAGCTCGCTCCAACCGAAGCACCGTCTGCCGTGCAAGCCAGCGTGCTCGGTGACAGCAGCTTGGGCAGATACACCGTCCCGGCGGCGTCCTTGCCGTTGAGCTGGTTGAGCGCGACCACCGACTTGGCATCGCCCACGCCGGTCCAAGCGATTTCGGCCTGCGCCCCCTTGCGGGTGTACAGCGCGCCATCGTTGTTGCCGTCCAGACCCGCCGCAAGCTGCTGGTGGAAGATCACCGAGTTGCCATCCGGGAAGACGGCCGGCCAGCCCGGTCGCTTGGCCGCCGGTTGGCCGGTGTTATCGACGACCACCACCGGGTTTGACACCGTGCGGTTCGCTGCCGAAAAGTTCATCACGACCAGCTTCTGGGTCGGGTTGGCAATCGACGCACTGGCCATTGGATTCACCGCCAGCAGGCTGCCATTTGGACCAAAGGCCGGGGTGCCCAGGTTCGACGCGATCGCCGCCAGGCCCGTCACGGCCTGCGACATGTTGGCGGTCGGCAGGTTCAGAAGCTGTCCGGTCGGGGACAGCGCCAGCGAGCCATCGGGGTACATCGCCGGGAAGGTTGCGCCGTTTACCAGGGCCTGCTCGGTCACGCCCGTCGGCTTGATGGTGTAGCCAGCGCTCTGCGCATAGTTGTCGCCGCGCTGGGTGACAAGCTGCGAGCCGTTGGCAGCCACCGAGTGGCAGGTCCGGCACTGGGCTTCGTTGCCATTGCCACCCGCAAGCAGCTTGGGTCCGGTGTCACCGACCCGAATCGACAGCACCGCGCCGCCGAACATCTTGTCGCCACCAACTGCTCCGCCGAGGTTTTTGGCAAGCAGCGTGCCGTACGACTGGTAGTAAATCGTGCCGGTGAGGCGAGCCGGGGCTACTGTCCAGGTCTCGGCGATCGGGCCGTAGCCAACGCCGCCCTTGGCGACCGTCAGCTTGATGGTCAGCTTCTCGGGCTTGCCATCGGGCGTGCGGCCACCAGCGCTGCTCGTCGCCATGTCCCAGACATCTTGCGGAATCGGATGGCGGATAAACGGCCCCTTGGTGGTGGCCAGGATCGCGGGCCGACCGAAGGTGCCGCTCCAGGTAAACGAGCCGCTCACGTTCGAGAGCTCGATCTTGATCGCGTCGGCATCATTCAGCGTCGAGCGCCACATCAAAAGTGGTGCCAAGATGCCTCGCGGCCAGACGGTACCGTTATACGGATACAGGAACATGAAGTTCTGCGCGGCCCCGGTCGAGGTCGGCGACTGCAGCGCATTGAGGGTCGCCGGGTCAGTGACCGCTACGCCGAGTCCTTCTCCACCCACGCCGCCGACACCACCGCCCGCCGTGAGATCACCAACGGTCTTCGGGATCTGGGCCGCCTGACCAGGAATCGCCGGGTTGGCACCGTTCTGGGTACCGATGAGGTTGACCTGGATCTGGCGGGTTACCGACATGCCGCTACAGCTCGCCCGGACGGTGACCAGGCCACCTGCGGTACCACGCGGAGAAAAGGCCGAAGTGCTGGAAGGACCAGGAGAGATGAAGCCGATGTCCCCCCGGTCAACGCTCCACACCGAGGAGCACGGCTGGCCATCAAGCGTCGCCGAGTACATCACCGTGGGGGTCTGCTGACCGGCGGTCACGGTGATCGTCTGTAGATTGCCGGGCTGGACCTCGAAGAGCGCAGAGCTGGTAGCCATATCGTCGGTGGCTCCGGCGTCATCGGAGCCACCAATCGTCGCGTTGTTACAACCTGATGCCACACACAGCGCAACCAGCGCTGAGCACAGAACGGACGTAGACCTCATGTAAGTTCCCCCTACGCATCGATGAGAAGATTCGGTGAAGACAAGCCGCTCTTCATCGTAGGCGTCGGAGCCACGTCCGTCCACGTCCGCTAGTTGTCGTCGGCGCGTTTGAGGGTGAAACGGAAGGTGGTGCCTTGGCCAAGCGTGCTTTCGACCACCACTTGACCGTTCATGGATTCAACGGCGTGCTTGACGATGGACAGACCAAGGCCAGTCCCACCGAGTGCCCGCGAGCGACCGGTATCGACCCGATAGAAGCGCTCAAACAATCGCGGCAAGTGAACCGCCTCGATGCCAGGGCCAGTGTCGGATACCGAGACCTCGACGGTGCGGGAAAACGGCTCGGCGGTCCAGCCGACGATGATCTCGGCCCCAGCGGGACAGTACTTGATGGCGTTATCGAGCAGGTTCGCCAGGACTTGTTCGAGGCGCAGCCGATCGGCCATCACCAAGCAAGTCGCCGGGGATGGAGACAGTTGCAGCCGCTGCTTGCGCTCCTCGGCGCGGGGCCAGAACAGCGCCACCTGCTGCTTGACGACGTCGGGAAGGCTGACGGCATACAGTGCCAGGCGACGATCCTGACCCTCGAGTCGCGACAGATCGAGCAGATCGTTCACCAGGGCATTCATGCGATCGGCCTGGCGGTAGATGATATCGAGGAAGGTCTTGGCCGCTCCGGGATCATTGGCCGCTCCGCTCCGCAGCGTCTCCACCGCAGACACCAGGGTCGCCAGGGGGGTGCGCAGCTCATGCGAGGCATTGGCGACAAAGTCCCGTCGCAGCGTCTCCATCCGTCGCAGCTCGGTGAGCGCCCGAGACAGCGAGTCCGCCAGCGAGTCAATATCGCGGCCGAGCACAGCCAGCTCGTCTTGACCCTCCGGTCGAGCCCTGGTGCCCAGGTCGCCAAGCGCCATGCGGTGCGCGGTGTTGGTGAGCTTCTGCAGGCTACGGACCGCCAGGTGAGCCGCCGCACTCGACATCAGCACCGCCACAGCAAGGCCAAGCACCGCCGCGATCAGCAAGGCCAGGTGGAGCTGCGCCATCGTCCGATCGACATCCGTGAGCGGCATCGCCAGTCGGGCGACACCTTTTTGGCCGTCGGACTGTCGAAACGGCATTGCGACATAGAGCATCCGCCGCTTGAGCGTTGCGCTCTGCCGGGTGCTCTTGCCGTAGCCATGCTGTTGCGCTTCGAAAATCTCGGGTCGCCCCAGGTGGTTCGGCAAGCCCAGCAGACCGTCATCCTCTAGCTCTGAGTCGGCAAGCGGCTTGCCATCAGCACGCAGCAAGGTCACACGGGCCACGCACAGCGGGGATAGCGCCCGCGCTGTCTCTTGCCAGTGCTTGGGATCACCGGGTGACAGGTTGGCTTGCTCGGCGGCGTAGGCGATAAGACGCAGCTTCTGGGCCAAGTCCTGCTCGATGCGAGTGGTCAGGTTGGCATCGAGCGTCTTTCTTAGATACCCGTAGGAGATGGCCAGCGACAGCGCAATGAGCGACAACGAAAGAACAAACAGCTTGGCCCGAATTCCGAGCTTCACGGCTCGACCTGCACGGAAGTGGGGGTCAGCCTGGTGGTGAAGCGATAGCCGACGCCACGTACGGTCTCGATCACATCGCCAGTATCGCCGATCTTTTCCCGCAACCGCTTGATGTGCGTATCCACGGTGCGGGTGGTGATGGCCCCCTCGGTGTTCCAGTCCTGCCAGGCCCGATCGAGGAGCTGAGCACGACTTAGCACCTTGCCGGGCTGACTGGCCAGCGTCCACAGCAGCCGAAACTCCAGGGCCGTCAGCTTCTTTTCCTCGCTGCCCAAGAACACACGGTGGGCACCGCGATCAATCCGCAGCGAACCAAGGACCAACACCTCGTCCTCTTCGCCGCTTGGGGACTCGGCTCTACTTGCGGGGGTTCCCTCGGGTCGACTGGGTGTCTGGCCAGCCTCTTCTGGACTGCCCCGACGCAGGATGGCGGTGATTCGCAGGAGCAGCTCGCGCACCGAGAATGGCTTGACCACGTAGTCGTCCGCTCCCAGCTCGAACCCGACGATGCGATCGCTCTCTTCTCCGCAGGCCGTCAATAGCAAGACCTTGATCGAGGCGGTTTTTGCCCGGTTTTTCAGGCGCAACAGCACCTGCGTCCCCGGAATATCAGGAAGCATCCGGTCGAGCACCACCAAGTCAGGTAGCGACTCCTCGCACAGCGACACACCATCGAGCCCATGGGTCGCAGTGAGAACCTCATGCCCAGCGTTGCGCAGGTTCCATGCGATGATCTCTAGGAGATCGACTTCGTCCTCGATGATTACGATCTTGGCCACGTGTGCACCTCTGCCGGTGTCTGCCAAAGTTTATGGCCCCGATTCGGGCGCGAAGGTAGGTCTTTTGCTGTCCGAAGGTGTGACATTTTCGTAACTCTCCATTCGAGAGCAACTTACGGTAGACTGAATCCACAGGCCGTGGCTTACAGGGTCGAGCATGATGGGAGGAAGCGCGGGCCAGCATGGAAGTGCCCTAGATGCCATGCACGGAAGTGCCCTAGATGCCATGCACGGAAGTGCCCTAGATGCCATGCAGGGAGTGCGCTAGATGCAAGATTGGCTGGATTGTCGCCTCTCTGACGATGCAGTAGTGCTCCGCTCTCCTCAGAGGGTTCGGAAGCCAGCGCTGAGGACGATTCGCGATGCGAGCTTGGCCTCGGCTGCGGTCGCCGCCTGTACGCTCGCTTTGTCGGTACGCTCGGAGAGGATCTTTATCCTCCTGTGCGTGGTGTGGCTAGGGCTCACCCTGCTCGTGTCACTCATCTTTATCCCGATCTCGCTTCTGACCGATGCTCGGTTCGTCGAGATGACCGGTGACCTGAAGACCCGTAGCTATGACATGACGGTGATGTCGGGTCTGCGCGAGCGCAAGCAGATCGGCAGCTTCGATGAGTTCGCCAGTGTGTCCCTGCGCTCCGAACTGGTGTCCGATGGACTCGCTGCACCCTTTCGTCAGCAGTACATCTTTTTGTGCTGGCAGAACCCCAAGCGCGAGCCACTCGGTCCGATCGTCTTTCGTCGCGTCTCTTCTGGCGGAGAGTTTGGCAACCAGCGTGCGGTGGCGGCCGATCTCGCAGAGGCGATGGGGTTACCGCTGATCGATGAAACCCCACGTCGTGGGCCTGGACGCCTGTCAACCGATCGCATGCCGAGCATGGCAGCAGTCGACGTAGTGTAAAAGCTACGATAGTCGTCCCTGGTCACGGAACCAGTTCACTGTGTCCGTGATGGTTTCCGCTAAAGAACGCGGCTTGTGACCCAGCTCGCGGATGGCCTTGTCCGAGCGGAAATCACACGGACTTTGCAGGATCGCCAGTGCCTGCGGGGTCACCAGCGGTGACGACCTTCGCAGGTGTGCCACCGTCTCCATCACCGGTGCCACTCCGCCGAGCAGCCACAGCGGTGCATCAAAGCGAGGCGCTCGCTTCCCTCCGGCCTGCTCCACCAACTCGGCGATGCGTCGAACCGAGCCGATCTCACCCGCCACAATGTACTTTTCGCCGCGTTGGCCACGGTTGGCTGCGGCAATGGCGCTGGCCACCACGTCGCGAACATCCACCCAGTTGTAGACACCGGGCACCAGCAGTGGAAAGCGACCCCGTGCAAAGTCGAGCACCGTCCGACCAATCCGTGACGGTCCATGATCAACGGGCCCGACGATCCCCGAAGGGTTGAGGATCACCGCATCCAAGCCCTGATCGACCGCCCGCATGACCTCACGCTCGCCGAGTGCTTTGGAGCGATCGTAGGCTGGTGCCGCGCCGCGAACATCGGGAACCAGCGGCGTCGACTCGTCCATCGGCTGATGCTCGCTTGGAACGTGGAAGGCGTGGACCGAGCTAAAGTGAACCAGCCGTCGCACGCCGGTCGAAAGGCAAGCAGAGGCAATGTTGCGCGGACCTTCGACGTTGGTACGAAGGACCGCCTCCTCGTCGTGCCGGGTGATCGAGATGCGCGCCGCCAGGTGAAACACGACCTCTGCCCCTTCAAACGCCCGCTTGAGCGAACCCGGGTCGAGCACATCTCCTCGGTGGTACGACAGCGCACCTGGGGATACTGCATCACTTGGCGGCGGCTCGAGCGTGTGAGCGAGTGCACGCACGGTATGCCCCTGCGCCAACAGTTCCCGAATGAGGTTCGAGCCGACGAAACCTGAGGCTCCAGTGACCGCGACAATCATGAATAGTTGCTCCTGTCGAAAGGCTTCAAGTGAACGCGGTCGCTCAGCCAGGCCGTCCAGCCAACCGCGTCGATTGCACATAAAACCTCAATTCGACGGGCACTTCCAAGGGACGAAATAGTGTTGTACGGTTCCCCTATGTCTAACGGACGCCGCAACACCTCCACCGAGGATCTAGATCCAGAGGCCGCCGCACGCGAAATCATTGAAGGTGGCCAGCCCCAAGCGTCTGATACCGATGACTCGGACGACGACGGATCAGAAGAGCGTGGACAGTCGGGTACCAAGGGCACCGGCTCAGCGGGCTAAGCACAAAAAAAAGCGCCGCCTGGTCTAAACCCAGACGGCGCATCGGCTGTTAGGAAAGAGTGGGCAGCACCGCTAACAGCTAGCGTCTACCGCCCACATCCCCACCCTAATTAGGTGGTGGTCTTGGTGTCTTTCTTGGAATCGCTCTTGGTGCCCTTGTCAGCCGACTTGGTGCCCTTGTCAGCAGCACCTTCGCCCGGACAAGCCATCGCCGAACCAGCCAGGAACAACGAACCAAGAACCATCGCCAGTACAGTCTTCATGGGGAACCTCCTCAACTTTCGGGGACCGTTTTCGGTTGCGACAAACCGTTCGCCGCAACAACGCCATTACATCTGATGCCTCTGACATCGCCAAAGATTCAGCGCTGCGCTGCTCAATGTGCGCAGCTCGTGACTGCGGGGTCAGCGGCGGTAGGCTAGGTTCTCACGGTAACAAGGTGCGTAAGCTCGGCCTGCTGCTCGATCGAAATCTCGACCGGCACAAAGGCGCGCAACGTATCGACTTGGGTGAGCGTGTGCAGCGAAGGCCGGGTGGTCAAGAAACGACCGCCCTTGCCGAGTGCGAGCGGCAGTAAGAGCTGATCCGCCAGATGTTCTCCGACCGGTACTTCGGCGGCGAGAAACTCAAGTGCTTCATCGGCACAGGAGGCGGCCACTTGGGGAGCAGGTACTCCACGTTCACCGATGGCCGAAAACAGCTCGCAGCCGGACTCACTATCAATCTGCACCAGGACCGCGTTCCCGGGTCCAGCGCTGGTGGTCAGTTGACGGATGGGGCAGGCCGCAGGCCGGAGCCCAAGTCGCTCACACACGGTGGCTTGTTCTCGCTGTGCGACGTGCATGGGCAATCTGCTCACCAGCACCTCGGCACGAACCGCCACGACCTCTCCGCGATGGAGCAGTTCCAGCGGCGCGACCGACTGGGTCGGTTCGATGGTCGCGGTCAACTTGCCACCCCCTGCTGGATAAAAGCCGGGCTTCACGAGCAAAAGCGTCACCCGATGCCCGAGCTGGGCCAGCCGTGGCAAAAACACCCTCTCGATGAACTCGAACGGCGGCGCTTTGATGTTGTGCGTCCCGCCGCAGAGCTGGAGCGAAGAAGGGCCTGCAGCCGACAGCAAAGAGGGCAGCAGCGTCTGCAACACCAGCAGCGTGCTGCCCGCTGTCCCGATGTCGAAAAAGTAAGAGCCGCTTACTACCGCCTGCTTGGGCTCAAACCACAGCTCTCGCGAACCCACCTCAGCCCCCTCGACATACGCCCCGCCGAGCCGCTGCGCCGCCACGACCGCCAACAGGTGTTGAGGCCGCAAGCCCGGCTTGTCCCGATTGGCGCGAATCTGTTTCAGTCGAAACGGTCGCCCGGTGTGCAGCGACAAAGACAGCGCGGTGCGAAGGATCTGCCCGCCGCCCTCCCCGTGCCCGCCATCGAGCTCCACCGCATCGTCGCTACTCATCGGCCCCCCTTGCAGTCATCGGTAGACCCGCGCCACACCCTAGCGCGGCAGCGACTGAGTCGTCGTTCCAGCGGTGTGACAAGCAACGCACTGATAGGCATCCAGATAGCTGCGACCTTTGTAATAGGACGGATCGGGCAGCTCGGGGCCCGTCTGGCCGCTCTGACGGCCCGCCACCGCTGCCAGCAGTAGCTTGAGCCGGTCGGTTCGCTCGGGCAAGCGCCGCTTCACCGGAAAGTGCGACAGGGCCGGGTCGGCCACTGCCTTGGTCGCAGCCGCCAAGAAGCCCTCGGCGGTCTTGAGCCGCATGACCGCTTCAGGAATCAGCGCTCCAGCCATCGCCGGATTGAGATCGGCCCGATGAATCAGCGACTCGCCACGCTTGGCCAGAAGGTCGCTCATCAAAAGTGGTCCCATGACTTCCTTGGTCAGCCAGCGCTCTCCGGTCGGCGTCTCGGGTGCGGGTCCACCACCGGTACAGTTAAAGCGTGAGGTGCCGCAGGTGATCCCGATGAGCTGCTCGATCTGCGGCGCGTAGCCTGGGTGTAGGTTTGGATCACGCAGCAGCATCATCGCCGTGAAGGTGTCAAACCAGCTCTGGCTGGCGGCACCGTTAAGACCGAGCAGCACATCCGCAGTAAAAGTCCCGTCGATGGTCTGCAGGTTGAACGCACACGAGCGCTGCACCGCAGCGATTCTGTCATCGCTGGGGTCGAGATCAGCAGCCCGCTTGAGCCAGTCCACAGCCTTCACCATGCGCGCCTTTTGCTCGTCGACATCATCGCCCTTCGAGTAGCGCCGGGGACGGGTCAACTGATCCAGGCTCAGATAACCATCCTCGACCGCGTGCTGTCCGGCGACCAGTGCAAACGCACCATAGAGCAGAGCGCGAGCAGCCGCTTTTTGCTCTTTTTCCTCGACGATTTCACCGTCTTCGAGACGTTTCACGGTATCGGCGGCGATGCGGTCCCAGCGCCTCTCGAAGTCGGGAAAGGCGGCCCGGGTTTCATCGCTGAGCAGGTTGAGACTCTGGAAGAACCGTGGCTGGTCGACAGCGAAGCTGGGCGGTGCGTCCTCCCCAGGGCCACAGGCAGCGAACAACGAACAGAGAGCAGAACAAGCAAGGCGAAACCGTGACATGGCCGATCCTCCAGGGTCGCAAAGGTCATGCGAGCGGCACGAACTTGCGACAGGAGGCGCAGCGAATGCAAGGGCTCGCTGCCAGCGCAACGAACCTCGGACGAAGCTCAGCGCGAGAAGGACTTTTCACGGCCAAGCGGATCTGCGACCCTTCATTCAAAGGCGCGAGAGCGAGGGGAGGACTGACATGGCCGAAGACTGCAACACCTGTGGCGGAACGGGAAAAGAGCTGGTCGACTGTAATGCCTGTAGCGGAACAGGTCAGGTCGATGGGAAAGACTGCCGAACCTGTTACACCCAAGGACAAGTGGTCGTTGCCTGCCGCAGTTGCAAAGGCACTGGCGATGCAAAGAAGGTGTCGGACCCGTAACAGAATAAAAAAGCCGCCCCCTAGGACGGCTTTTTCGTCGGGCACCTAAGTGCGAGAGAAGGGAGTCGAACCCTTAAGCCTTTCGGCGCCAGATCCTAAGTCTGGTGCGTCTGCCAGTTCCGCCACTCTCGCGTACAGAAAGAAACTCAGTCACTCGTAGAAAAATCGACACAACGAAAATCGGCAAAAAAAAGGCCGTAGTCAAGGACTACGGCCTTTCACTGTGAGCCCAGTGGGAGTCGAACCTACAACAAACGGATTAAGAGTCCGCTGCTCTGCCAGTTGAGCTATGGGCCCGTGCAAGAAGTGGGTATGTATTGCGATAAAAGGGCCGCCCCTGTCAAGCAGAAATCTTTTCGGGAGCGGCTCTTTTTTCAGCGGGTCGGCGGCGACTACAGCTTGTAGAACAGAACCACGCCAGCGCCCGAGTCAGGAACCGCGAGCATACGACCAGCGGGATCCCAGCCAATATCCGTCGCAGTGCCTGCACCATCGGCAGCAACATTGCGCACCACCGCCCGAGCGCCGGTCGTTGGGTCGATATAATAGACCGCCTTATCAGCCGGGGAGGCGATGAGGTACTTGTTGGCCATCGTGTCCTTCTCGATGCCCTGATACGCGAGCGACATCAGCGGGCTGGTCAGCAGCCGCTTGAGGTTCGAGCCATCCAGGTTGCAGGTGCTGATGCCACCGGCCTGCATGATCACTTGATTGATGCCCGCCTCAGCCATCACCGCCAAGTTGCCATCGATATACAGGCCACTGGCACCAAACAACGAAAGCTGATTGGTGAGGATTGCCGGCTGGCTGTTGGCAGCAAACGGTGTCGTCCATTTGAGCAGTCGTCCGCCCGTTGCATCCACGACAAAGATGTTGCCGGCCGCATCGAGCGCAACGTCAATCAGGAACGCCGGGAAACCGTTGAGGCCAGCCAGCATAGCGGGGGCCACCAGACCGCTCTGGACCGGCGCAACTCCCGTCGGATTGTTGATATCGATCGCCCACAGCTTGTCCACGTTGCCGACGTAGAGCTTGCCGCCCTGGCCGCGCAGACCGAATGGAGTGTTCAATCTCGGCGTCGCGGTGTTCGGGTACCAACTGTGATTCGGATTCATCAGGTTGGCGGGAACCTTCGAGATGAACGCACTCATGTTGTTCTTGAAGGTCTTGGGGTCAGTGAGGTTGGGATTGCCCACATTCGAGACGTACCAGGCGTTGCTCGTCGCATCCCAGAAGGCAGAGACTGGCTGACTAAACCCCGTGACCTTGACCGGAGCAGCCGCCCCACTGAAGTCCGGCGGCGCTGCAGTCATGTCGGCCTGCGTCATGTCGGCGGTATCCATAGGGCCGACGGGATCGGACGGGCAGCCCGTGAGCAGCAGCGTTGAAAGAGCACAGGCTCCGGCACAAACAGAGGCCAAGGTACGGGTATTCATGGATAGTTTCTCCTTCATAAAAGGGGACCAGCCGGACAGCCAGTCTCGACGATAGGTCCGCCATTATAGCGTGGCATTGCCGAAGGTCTCGAAGCATTTAGACCGATGCAACGAATTGTCGGTCGGCGTGGGTAGACAAGCTGTGGTCAAATGAGCTGTGGCATCGCGTCCAAACGGGCGACGCTGCGTGTGTACATGAGCGCCAAAACCCTTCGGCTCCCAGCACGCGTCCATCTTGCGCTGCTCGTTGGAACAGTGCTGGTGGCGCTGTTCAGCTTCGTCTATGCCCGCCTGGTTTGTGTCTTTATTTGCTCACTGTCCGCCGACATCCTGAGTCGGAACATCGCGGTGGTATCGCTCGGCCACCTGGCGCTGCGTTACTACTTGCTGAACCTGCCGTTCGACGGTGGTTCCAACCGCTCACCGGCCCGCATCGCGTACCTGCGCTCGGTCTGGTCATGGTTTGCAGCGGGGGGCCTCGCCATTGGGCTGCACTTTTTGCTCTATCGGTCGTTCCCGCTCGGTAGTCACTTTAAGTTCGCGATCGGATACTGGGTGCTCGGGGGAGGCATCGTCGGTCAGCTCGAGTACTTGCTGTTCGAGCAAATGCTGCCGAATCCATCGCCCGACAGTGCGGCACCGCTGCGCGAGCGAATGGGGCGGCGGCTGATCGAGGGCTACGTGGTCTTTACAACGGCCCCTGCGCTGGTGCTGCTCTTGACGCTGCTGCGGGTCGTAAAGGAGCTGGGCGGAGTCACTCGTCACGTCGTCGAGTCAGGCCTACTGGCCGTGGTATTCACGGGAGCAGCACTCACCGCAGCGCTGCTGTTTGGACGGAGCCTGCGCAAAGACAGCGAGCGGCTGCTGGCGGCGGTTCGCAAAGTGGGCGACGGTAACTTCCAACCGGCGGCGATGACGAGTCGAGCCGATGAGCTGGCACTGGTGGCGACCGGCATCAACGAGATGGCGAGCGGGCTGCTACTAAGGGAACGGATTCGCGAGGCGTTTGGACGGTTTGTGTCGCCACAGGTCGCGAGCGAATTCATCGAAAAGTACGCCAAGGCCGGTCGTACCGCCGAGCTAGGTGGTCAGCGTCGGGAAGCGGTGATCCTGTTTAGCGATCTGCGTGACTTTACGCCGCTGTCGGAGTCACTGCCTCCCGAGCGGCTCATCGAGGTGTTAAACGGCTACTTTGCCGAGATGGTGGCAGCCATCCATGAGCATCACGGGGTCGTCGACAAGTTCATCGGAGACGCGGTGCTAGCGGTGTTTGGTCTGCTCGGTACACAGGGGCCAGAAGATCCGGCGGTGGCAGCGGTCCGGGCGGCGCAGCAGATGCAAGAGCGACTCCGGCACTACAACGAGCAGCTTCTTTTGACTCAAGGCATCACGCTTCGTGCCGGTATCGGTATCCATGTCGGAGAGGTCATCGCAGGATACTTGGGCACCATCGATCGGCTGGAGTTTACGGTCATCGGCCACAACGTCAACGTGGCGGCTCGGCTGGAGGGCAAAGCGCGAGAACCGCTGCCCTCCCTGCTGTTTAGCAAGGAAGTGGCCGTGCGCGTCGCCAAGGTGCTGCCGGTACAGCAAGCGGGAGAGGTCAACCTCAAGGGAGTGGCCTCGGCGGTCAGCGTGTTCACGCTGGGTGCCGACCGACACCACGAGGGAAGCGAGTCGGACGGGCAATAAGGGTCGTTAGTAGTAGGGACGCGGTGCTGGTGGCGGTGGCGGTGGGGCGAAGCGACCCGGGAACGGATCGGCCCCCTCGCGGCGACGGGCTTCGTCATCTAGATCGGGACCATAGGCGGGCAGAGGCGCTCCCTGCTCACCGAATAGGGCGACGCCGATGACACCCACGTTGCGATCACCAAACTCAGAAGTCTTGGCGGCGTAGGAATTGCGCACCGAGCCGAACCGAAAGGCTGCGACCTCGCTCATGGAGCGGCGAAAACCATCAATGCGAATGCGGTGGAAGGCATCGACGACGTAGCCGCGCTTATCGAGGCTCGCTGACCGTCCATCCACGACATCCTGGCCATCGACCGAGGCGACTAGCTCGAAGCGCTGTCCGGTCCGATTTTCAACCTGGATCGCATAGCGCTGGCCCGCTGCGCCCACCACCAAGATGTGGTTCGCCAAGTGATACGACGGCAGCGGCTGACCCGACTCATCCACGATGGCAACGGTCACACCCACCCACGGCGTCGGACGATTGCCCGCGAAGGTCCGCCACACCGGTTCGCCCGGAAAATAGCGACGGATCAAGCGGTCGCGCTGCGCCTCGACACCTTGGGAGTCGTTGTAGTGAAGGCTACCCAAAAACAGCGGGCTCGCGCTGCCTCGCTCAAACGGCACATCGCGAACCGGTGAGTAGCGATTTTCGCCGTACTCGGTGCCCAGACCGGGACGCTCGACCTTGCGCCGAGCATACGCCTCTTGTTGCATCCGCTTGTCAGCAAGCGCAGACGGTGCACTGACGGGAGGAGCTGGCATTCCGCCCTGCGGCGAACCACCCGAGCCATCGTCTGCCCGCGAGCCACCACCGTAGACCTGCGATTCCGCCGCCGGGTCGTTCGGTGGATAGCTGGTTACCGCCGCGCCATCGCCACCCGTAGGATAGTCGGGCCGAATGTTCTGATTCGACTGATGACAGGCGAACAGCGATGTTGAAAGCAAGCCCACCATCGTGAGCTTCGAGAGCCAAGTCTTGCAAAGGCGCATCGTGAGTCCCTCCGTGTTGCCCTACAAACGCGATCGTTTCCCGCGCCTTACACGGTCTGGTAGATTTTTTTAGGTGTCGTCGGAATCGTCGCATGATGCGCAAGCAGAGTCACTGCTAGAAGCCCTGCACAAGACGCTGGGGACGCAGGATATCGGTGGAGTGGATGTGCTGCTCCAAGCGCTGGGTCAGTCTTCTCCGACGATGGTAAGGCGCACTGCACGACTGCTGGTCGAGCATGGGCTGTCGGAACGAGCGGCGGCGCTATACGAGCAAGTCGGCGATCTGCGACCGGCACTGGCTCTGTTCGAACAGGCCGGCCTGGCAGCGGAGGCAGGCCGCATCGCAGAGCAGCTCGGCGAGGAATCCGAGGCCGAAGCGCTGTACCGACAGAGCAGCGATCCGACCGTCACCAGACCGGGCCGAGATCCGCGCTCACCGGCGCAGCGACTCGGGCTTTTGCTCCTGCGTCAGGGGCGAAGCGCCGAAGCGGTTAAGGTGTTGCAAGCGGCCCGATGGAAGCTGCTCGAACAGTCGACGCCAAGTGGAGCGCTGCTCGATGAACTGGAACCAGCCATCGCAGCGGGACTGTGTCAGCTTGGGCTCCCCGAAGCGGGTCTGCCGCTGCTAGATGCCTATCGAGAGCGCCATCCGCAGGCCCCGGTCGCCATGCAGGACTGGCTGGTCACGCCGCCAGTGGCCACACCCACGCCGCCGAAGCTTCTGCTCGGACGGTACCGGTTGCAAAAACTACTCGGTGCCGGTGGCATGGGTCGAGTGTTTCGCGCCGAGGATGCCGTAACCAAGCAGCCGGTGGCGATCAAGCTGTTGCCGCTGTCTGCGACGGGTAGTGAAGGCTCACAGAAGTGGCAGCGCTTCTGCACCGAGGCGCACGCCCTCCGCACCTTGAGACATCCAAACATCGTCGCCATTCATGATTTCTCGGACCGGGCAGGCATCCTGGTCATGGAGTACATGCGTGGCGGATCACTCGGGGAACAGCCCTTGCCGCTCTCGCTGGGGAAGGCCAAGCGGGTGCTGCTCGATGTGACGGCAGGACTTGTGGCGGCCCATGCAGCGGCGGTGCTGCATCGCGATCTGAAGCCGCACAACCTGTTTCTCGACGAAGCACACAACACCAAGATCGGGGACTTCGGGGCGGCTCTGCTGGCCCAGCTTGGGGCGACGCAGACCGAGAGCTTGGTCGGCACACTGGCCTACATGTCACCGGAGCAGCTCGACGGACGACCGCTTAGCTTTGCCACCGACCTGTATTCGCTCGGGGTCACGCTGTTTCAATTGCTCACCGGGAGACTGCCGTTTGTTGGGCCCGATTGGGTTGCGCAGCATCTGTCTCAGCCCGCGCCCGACCCTAGGATGTGGCGGCCACAGCTTCCCACAGCCTGGGCCATGCTGTGTCAGCAGCTTCTCGCCAAGTCACCAGCGGAACGGCCCACCTCGCTGGAGGCGCTTCGTACGCTGGCGTTACGACTGCCGGTGGAAGAGCAGCCCTCTGCCGGTTCGCCAAAGCCGGGCAGTCTACCGTCCGCCGATGATGTGCTGTTACCGCACCTGGAGGGCGTCAGCGAACCAACGACCCAGCCAAGTGGGCTCATCCCGATCGAGAAGACCCCTCACAGCGAGCTGTTTCACCTTCTCGATGTCCGCTTGGCCCGTGGCCTGACCGTCGAAAGGTTTGCCGCAGGTGGGTTCGAAAGCGCCACCGGAGTGCGGCATCTGCGCTGGCTGCGCACCATGGCGCGACTGGGTGGACCGGGGCTTCAGCGCGTACTGCGGATCGTGCTCGACCGGGAGCGACCGGAAGTTCATTACGAAGAACCCATTGGGATGCGCCCATCGGCAGAGGCACCGCTTAGCGCTCATGACCTGGCGATCGTCGAACAGACCCTGACCGCGATTCATCAGGCCGCCGAGGTCCATGGATCGGTCGGTGATTCGATCCTGATCGAAAAACACGGACCCCTGCTGCTCATCGCCGGTCGCGGGCCGCTGGCTTGGTCCGAGCCTGCTCCGTCCGCGCAAACAGACCGCGCAGCACTGGCAGCTTGGGATGTCGGGGACTAGCTCGGGTCTGGCGGTGGCAAAGCCCGTGAAGGATGGTCCGTCTGCGGCTCCTTGGCCTCCCGCTCCGCGTACCACTGATCCCGCGCCTCGATCCAGTCGAGGATGAGCTTGCGCGCCTCGGCGATGGTAATCACCGTCTGCGGCGGGTTTTCCTTCTGGTCCTCTTCGAGCAGCCGCTCCATCTGCTCAATCACCACTCGACCGTCGGGATACATGCTCACCCAGACGTAATGGTTGCCGATGTCGAGCACCGGCGTCCCGTTCTCCGCTGTGTCGAGGTCCGCCAGATAGAGGTCTTCGTTGCGCTGACTGTCGTAGAGGAAGTCGTACAGCAGGTTTCGTCGCTGCTCATCGGGCTCGTCGTCGATGACGATCACCGGATGCCGCGAGCCTTCCATGTCCTCTAGGTGGATCTTCATTTCTTTGGTCCTTGGTACTTCGGGCCTTCGTAGATTGGGTAGGCAGACTCCAGCTTGCCTTTGCCATCGAGACGCAGCGTGATGTCCATGCCACTGGTGGTGCTTCCACGAAATTCACCCGACCTTGGCTCTGGTTTTCGATTTTTGTAGGCCTCCTCAATCGCTGACTCGACCTGTTTTTCGGTCCAGTCTTTGGGGAAGAACGTCGAGCGGCGGTCCTTTTTGACGCCGTCGATCATGACGTTGCCTTCGTAGACACCGTGCGGATCCGGCGGACTTCGAGTTTCCTCGAGGACATACGTGCCTTTTTCTTTGTTGCCTGTCGGTTCGTAATGCCAACCGGTGGCTTTGCCGCGCTTGTCGTTGATCTCGCCCTTGAAGATGTGTTTGCGGTTCGGGTCGTTGAGGAGGCTCGCTGCTTCGCTCGCTGCCTCGGCTTTCGTCGCAGCCGTTCCGGGTGATGGCTTGGCGGGTGCACTCGGGGCGGTGGGTGAAGCGGCGGGCCGGTCATGCTCGATGACGTCGCGGACTTTGTCACCCGCCACACTGCGGGGTCCACGAAGTCCCTTGCCGAGAAGCGACAGCGGCGATGGCACTCCCCCGGCCAGCGGCTCGGCGTCACAAAAGATCATCCGGGCCAGCTCATAGCCGAGCAGCGCCGCACCGCCGCCGTGCTCGTCATACGCCACCATTGACGCCAAGCTCGCATCACTGACCGCGTGGAGAATTCCGCCGCGCAGAAAGCACGGCTTGCCGGACTTTTGCTCTCTGCGCCGTACCGCCTCGACGAGCTGCTGTACGACGATGGCGAGCTTCGCGGTCTTTTCGTCGGGCCTAGCGAGGATCTGGCGGTCCTCGGTCATCAGTGTCCCGTCGGTCTTGTCGATCCAGACGTGTAGGCCGACGGGGAAGCGGCGACCGTCGCGGTGAACGATGGTGTCTTTGTCGAAAGGGTCGGGCTCGCCGACGCAGAGGATCTTTAGCCTGCCGATGCTGCTCGGGTCAGTGTAGAGGCAGCCGTCGGCTTCGAGGATCGGGTCGACCATGAAGTAATCGAGGTACCAGTCGGGCATGCCGCCAATGCCGGCGCGTCCGTCGCGGTTGCGATAGCGTAGACCCCACGAATAGGAGA
>JBGAUT010000035.1:0-64396 GCA_044228505.1 Polyangia bacterium
CGGTAAACGGTCTCTAAGAGACTCTGCGCACAGGTTTGCTAGCACACGCGTCCATCTTGAAGACGGAGATAGACGACTGCGGATGCTAGGGCGCATCGTGCTGGCGCTGTCACGCTTTTACCACGGCAACGGCACAGCATCATACTTGGTGGTGGAAGACCGTCCGAACCGCAGTCGTGTTCCGTGCGAGGTCTGCGGCGAGCCCTGGAACACCGGCTTCCTCACGCTACAAAATGTACGTACGCAGACCGGGATCTCCATTCCGTATCTGACCGCACATGAGCTAGCGCATCATGGTACCAACCGAACCACTTTTGACTGCGAATTGCTCGCCTCGATCGTAAATGAACGAGAGCGAGAACTGGGTAGTCAGGTACATGCCTGTTTGGTTGGAATCGCGCTGCCTCCGAACGGAGTCACACTGGCGCAGCATCGACTGCGAGGACTGGACTGGTGCATCGCTTGTGACGAGAGCGTCAATCTTGGAAGCTTCACGCTCCAAAGGGAAGGCACCGAGCAAGGCCTCACGCTTCCCTACCTTGCGGTGCACGCACTTTTGGCCCACGGCGATCCTGTCTATGATGGGCGAATTCACCATGGCCGGACTCCCATCGAGACGCTGACTGCAATCCTCGCGAAGGAACCTGGCTAGTAGCGACCGTTTCGTGCATCTACCGATCGGATGGTCAGCTCGTGTTGGTTACCGTGAGCGGATACGTGGTGGGCCGGCTGGTCCCAGTTTGGCGATGGGACTGGGTTGGCCCAAATCGCTGGCCCCCAAATCAGGGGGCGTGGGAACTGGCCGAGGTCTTGTGGTCGGACGGACTCGATTGTCATTCCCAGTCACCTCTGGTTCTGCCTTTTTTCCCGATTGATCCGTTGGAGAATCAGTTTTCCGAAGCTCTATCACCCGGATCTCCACTCGGCGATTCTGGGACCGTCCCTCACTCGTGCGATTTTCGCTAATTGGACGTGTCGCGCCATAGCCGTGTGTCTCTATGCGCGATTCTTCGACTCCGTGCTCCACCAGCCAATCCTTAATACTACGAGCCCGCTCCTCCGAAAGGCGCAGATTCTTCGCTGGGTCGCCGACGGTATCGGTATGTCCCTCAATGGCCAGTCGCCGGATCTGCGGTGTCGCCTTGAGGTCATTGGTCAGTTCCTGGAGCACCGGCAAGCTCTGCTTCTGGATCTCTGCCCTTTCGGGGACAAAAGAGACCCTCAGTTCCTTCATGTGCAGTTGTGCTTCTTTGATCATGATCAATCCCGGACATCCGTTCCGTTTCGGATTAGGACTTGGTGCTCCGGGCTGGTCAGGGCACGCATCGAGCGAGTCTGGCACCGAATCATGGTCTCGATCTGCGCACGCCTCACCCATGCAGGCTACGCTAGATCCTGTGTGTAGAACGACGGGCGTCGTCGGTGGTTGATAGGAGGTCAGTAACGTGTGTGCACGTCGCTGATAACCGAAAATCTCGCGCTGGTACCAATCGACGTCTGGGCTGGTCGGCAGACTGTTGATCTGCTCAGCGGCCCGCTTGAGTAGTTCCGTTGCGTAGTTGCAATAAGTGAAGATGTCGGCTCCGCTACCTTGCGACGGATGACACATGAGCATCGCGCAACGAGCTTGCCCAAATGTGCGACAGAATTGCTCAGCAGTCGCATCGTAACACTGCGCCACTGATTCTTGAGGATCGCAAGGTGGCTCTGCTGCCCCGGATACTGCACTGTGGGTTGTGGCAATAAGCGCTACGCCGGTCACGAGCGAGCGAACTGCTTGAATCGATATCATGGTTTGCTACCACCATCAGGAGTGTCACTGACACTTCCCGCACCAACCGGTTTGGCTGGTGGTCGCGGCGGGCCGGCCGGCCCAATGTCTGACCTGACCGGCTTCACACTTCCAGAAGTTGGCTCCGATGGTTTGGCCACCGAATGTGCCGGGCCCTGGGCCAAGACATCCCTCGCCGCATCGACTATTTGAATTTGTCCATGAGTCAGGGTCGCGTAGATAAGAAGGGCCGAGAGGAAAAAACACAGAAGTCCCGGTGCAGTTGATTTCAGGACCAGATTTTGACCGTCTGAGAGCTTCCCTGCAATTTTGAACGCCCCCTCTGCTCCCATGACGAAGAGAGCAAAGCCGATAGCGAGCAACGCAAACGCTGCGCTCATCGCAACCACGCTGATGGTCTGTTGATTTTGAACCGTTCGTAGCTGGAGCTCTGCCGTGACCAGATGGTTGATAAAGACGTGGCCATTGCCATCAGCGCTAGACATTTTCTCCAGCGCTAGCGAGGCAGCAGTAGGCTGTCTCGGGTCGATCAGCGCACGTCCGACCACGCCACCGGAGCGGGCGACCATGTACCAAGCTCCCACCATGTTGAGCAGAAAAATCGCGATGGCAAGGTAGACGCTGGCCGTGCCGACCCGCTCTAGCGCGGATCGATGTTCGTTCGTCGTCGTGTGAGTTTTCGGTGCCCGCTTGACAGTTGCCGATCCAGCCGATTCGCTAGGCGTCGATGGTTCAAGCGTATTCGGACTCTCATCGGTTGCTTGCGGCATCGTGATTCTCCTCCCATCAGCATAAGCCCATAGTCGAGATGAAATAGGCGGTCAAGGACGATACTATTATCGGGACGGCTGCACCCGGATTGTCCGCGAACTCGGCGTGGGCGGGGGTGACTGATGCTTCGAGAACATGCATGGGGAACGGCCAGGGCCTACTTTGCCTTGGTCCCCAGCAGTGCCTCGGCGGTGCCAAAGACTGGGCGGATGTCGTTTGGCACCGTTTTCTTCATCTTGTCGAGCGCCTTTTGTACCTCGGGACGGATGACAACGTATTTGCTCATCAGATCCTTGGCGCGTGCATAGTCACCGGTCGCCTCGATGAGCAGGAGTTCGCGGTCAAGGTCGAGCACGGCCTGCTTGATTTTCTTGAAATCGACCGAGAACGTACCGTCGCCGTGCGACACGAAGCCGCCCTTATCGAGCAGGTAGTTCATCTGGATCGCCATGCCGCGTGCGTGCGCATCGGTCAGGCCGAAATGCAGGGTGCGAAAACCCGATGCAAGGAAGGTGCTGTAGAGCTTTCGTTCCGCCGCCTCGCCCTGGCCCAGCGAACCCTTGAGCTGGCCCTGTTCCATCATGTAGCTGAGCGCCCATAGTCCGGTGATATCGGCCTTGGCTTCCTCGATGGTCGAGTACGTGTCCTTGAGGTCCTGACGCGGAGTCGATTCCTTGCCGCCCACCTTGATCTGGTGCGGGCCGAGCCCATGGGTGATCTCGTGCGCCAGGATGTGGGTGAAGAAGGAATCAAAATCGAGGTCTTTTTGTGCCTCTGGTCGCAGCACGATCTTGGAGATCGGGGTCAAGGTCGACTTGAACTTGGCCTCTTGCACGTTCTTTAGCATGATGCGCTTGGAGCCACGTTGGCTGATGATGCGCTCGTCGTTGGGCAGGTTGTAGGCAGCCGTCTGCACGCTCATATTGCCGTCGCCGGCACCATATACCTCATTTACCACCACCATCGGTGCCAGCGCGCCCACTTTCGGGTTGCGGTACTTGGCGTCGATCGGCAGATGGTCTTCTAGCTCCTGCAGGCGCTGACCAAAGAAGTTCAGCTTGGTCGTTTCCTGCTGGTCGCGGATACTGACATAGGCTTCGAAGGCTGCCTTGTATCCGAATAATTCATCATCATACGTCTCGTATGGGCCAATCGTAATGTCGACCGGCGAGTCGAGGTCCATCCACGCAAGATCGGACGGAAGGTAGTCGTTCGATAGGAAGGCGTCGGCGCGCAGGGTCAGGAATTTCTTAAGCGAAGCGTTATCTGTCAAAGCAGCTGCTTGCTTGAGCAGGACAGCCAGCTTTTCCAGCTCGGCCTTGTATTCGGCCGAGAACTTGACGATCTTGAACTTGCCGCTTTCTCCACCACGGATCGTCGTGAAGAACCACTGCGCCTGCTCCTTGTCGGCCGCCGGTAGTGAGTTCATCCACGCTTCCAGCGCTGGCTTGCTGGCTCCGACCGGGTAGAAACTTCCCCCTTCCGGCTTCTTGGCCGGAATCTTGATGCCGCCGACCTCGGTCGGTAGAAACGCCCGGTGGCCGTCGATGATCGACCACGGACCCTTGTTGAGCCAGAATGCATTCTGGCGCGCTTTCCCGAGCGGCGAGTTGTCTTTCTGCAGGGTCTCCCACAGGGCCTCATTGCCTTCCCAGCGCTGGCGTAGCTGCAGTACGTCGATGATCTTGGCCGCTTCGATCAGCTTGGCGATGGCGGACTTGTCGCCGGGCGAGAGCTTGGACGTGTCGGCGTGCAGCTGTGCCGGTGCAAAGCGCTCGACCATCTGGGTCAGTTCGGCGGCGGTGGCGACTGCGGGAAGGGGAGCTTCGGCGGCAGCGGCACTGCCAACTGCGCACAGCATAACGAGAGGGAAGAGATGTTTTTCCATAGGTCCTTTGCGACAAATGTGGAGTCCGGAATTGGTAGCACCGACGAGCGCACTTTGCCGACAAGGACTCATCATAAACCATCCCCCGGAGGGCACCCAAGAACATCCGACAGACCCCGGCTAGAGCCGCAACAATAAGGAGTCGAAGGGCCGCGCCGGTTCTGTCGAAATGGGACAGGGAAACCGTTGGGAGGTGGTCTAGGGAAACCGTTGGGAGGTGGTCTAGGGAAACAGTGCGGGGTCTCGGGCCAGGCCTAGATCGTACGTCCAGATCTTTGCTTTGACCGCTGCAAGCCGGCGCGTGATCTTACCTTCCTCTTCGATCGTCTCACCCTGTCTGGTTCGTAGCGGTGAGCCGATCCGGAAGATGTTGTGACTGGTCCATTCCGGTCCGTACACATGCAGGTCGAGGCCATGCTCTGCCAGGGTCTTCTCGATGGCGTCCGCCGTGCGAGCCCGGTACCCCTGAAGATCATCCATGCTCCGGGTCAACAGGACATCGCCATCCTCAAAGCCGAACTTGCTGCCTAGGTTGTCGAGCGAAAACACACGTTCGGTGACGCAAGGACGGAGTGTCCGTCGCGATAGCTCGACGAGCAGTCCTTTGCCCACCTTGATGAGTGGCAGCAGCCAGGAGGCGCGCTGGAACTCGGAAAACTCCACCCATTCGATGAAGCCGGTGGGCACAAGCTCGCAAAGAAACGGACAGAGCGACCGATAGCCGAGGAAGGTCTCGGCAGGAGGGTGCTTCGAGGCAGACTTCACATCGTACAGCCACGCCATTCCATATAGGTGCTGGTCCGCGTCCACCAAGACCAGACGGGCACCCTCTTCATCTGGCTCCCCGAAGGTGATGCCCCAGTTCGCAAACTCTGCGACGATGGAGTCCGCAAAGCCCGCTGCGTTTTCGTTGGCGCTGCACATGACAGCGAGGTGCGTACCTCGCGAGCGAGTCTCCATCTTGAACGCTCCGCATACAATGAAAGGACCGAAGGCTCAAACTTCACCTGAGAATCGTACAAGGGATTCCCTCTGGGTGGTGGGCCCAAACCAACTGCATACACAGCGGCGCATTCCAGAGCCAGTAGGGAGCGAATGCGAACTCTGTACGTCCGCCATTTTTCGTCCGATTGAAGAACCATTTCGGAACGCGAAAATTGAGCAGGTAGGAAAGGAAACACTACACAAGCGGCGTGCAAGCGGCGGCAAGGAGTCGGGCGATTTCTTTGCGGGACAGGAGCTCAGTTTTGCTGATCGGATTCATCCGCATGATCCACGGGTTTTCATCGACCGGGCTGGGTGTCGCTGCCCACCGCCATGCGTAACGACGCGTGGTCACGACCAGGCGCACGGGGTGTCGCTCCATCGTCGTGTGCAGCTTGCGGACAATCTCTTGCTTTTCGCTTTCCGTCGGCGTCGATGAAACCGAGATGCTATCCGACGAGTATGCGATCGCGCACAGCGTCAGAAGGTACGGAAATCCCAGCATATTTTAGCAATGGGGGAACACTTGACCTGTCAAGACGGGCAGGCTAGCGTGTGTGACATGCCTGCACCGACGACGGCTTCTGCTTCGAAGGGTACTGTCCTAATTGCTGACGATGATCCCGAGATCCTGACCATGCTGTCGCTTCGGCTCAGCAAGAAGGGTTACAAGGTCTACGAGGCCGCTGATGGGCTTCAAACCATCCAGATCGCACGTGACAAGCGTCCGGATCTGGTGCTGCTCGACGTGATGATGCCCGGCAAGAACGGCTGGGAAGTCGCTCGCGAGCTGCGCAATGATCCGATCTTTTCGGCGGTTGGGATCGTGATGCTTACGGCGATTGGCGAAAAAGTGAACGAAATGACCTCGCCGCTCTACGGAGCTGATGAGTACGTAGACAAGCCGTTCGACTTCGCCGACTTGGAAGGCAAGATTGCGCGGGTGATTGCGGCTCGGAAGAGCGTCGCCAAATAAGCTCACTAGCCCTTCTTGGTCGAAGCCGTGCGATAATGGCAAGACTTGAGAAGTGCGATGAGAGGGGCTGCGTGTGTACTGGTGGTGGCTGCGGGGCTGTGCGGTCAGCTGGATGCTGCCGAAGCCAAGAAGTCACCCAACGTAACTAATTCTGCGGGAAAGCAGCGGGCCGACGAGCGGGCTGAGCAAGGTCTTGCGGCCTTACAGGCTGGCCAGTTCGCCGACGCGACGGCTGCGTTTGCGGAGGCGTTCCGCACCAGCCCGAATCCGAAGTGGCTGTTCCGTCTTGGGCAAGTCGCAGCGGCCGAGAAAAAGTCGGTCGAGGCACGCGACCTGCTGCGGCGTTTTTTGAACGACGCGACCGTGGATGCCGAAGATCCGCTGAGGAAAGAAGCGCAGACGCTATTTGATGCGCAGCCGGTGGTGGATGCTGGCGAAGTCCTGGTGGCCGGTCCTCGTGGTGCGTTGTTGGCGGTGGATGGTCGTTTCGTCGGGAGCTTGCCGCTGTCGATGCCGCTGCTGCTGCCGACTGGACCACATCGGGTGGTGGCGAGCCAAGATCGGTGGCAGGCAGCCAGCGAGGTCAAGACGAGACTGGCTCGACAGGTAGAGCTGCGTTTCAAGTCGGGCTCTGATGTCGCGGTGGTGACGCTGCCGCCGGCCGTGCTGGTGATCGATCAAGCGCCGGATGCTCAGACGGCAGATGCGGTGCAGAAGCGCGTGCAGACGGCGCTAAGCCGCGAAAGCTATGCGGTGGTGCCGCGTCGCGCAGTGGAACTGTACGCCAAAGACTTGGCCTTGTGTCTGACCGATGTGAGCTGTCTACGTAAGGCAGCGGCGAAGTTTGGCGTCGAGTTTGTGCTGTGGGCGAGGACCGAAAAACAGGGCAACGGTTGGCGGGTGATGCTCAACCTGCGAGATGCCTCGACCGGCACAGAGCTAGGCAGCCAGAGCGCGCAGTGTGATTCGTGTGCCATTGACGGAGTGCTGCCCAAGGTCGGTGAAACCACGGGCTCTTTGACCAGTGCTGCGGTCAGTCGGGACCGGGGTGAGGTGGAGATTCGTTCGACGCCGGCCGATACCGAGGTCGTCTTGGACGGTCAGGTACTCGGTACTGCGCCGATGAAGCAGTCGCTGCTGGCCGGGCGCTACGCGCTGCTGGTTCGCAAGCCGGGTTACATCGATCACTCGCAGCAGATCGAGATCAACGGTAGCGGGACGCTGGTCGTCGATGTCAACTTGCTCGATCGAGATGCGCAGATGGAGCCTGCACCAACGGTGCGCCTCGAGCCCATGCGGGGGCCGACCGAAGGGAAGCGACCGAAGTGGCGATATGCGGCGGGCGGGGCAGGTATCGGGATCGGCGTGGTTCTGATTGGCTTTGGCATCAGCGCGTTTGTGCAAAACGGCGTGGTGCTCGATGGTAGCTGCCCAAGCTCTTTCGGTGTGCAGCGCTGTCAGTTCGGGACCATCGTTCCAGGCGTTGGCCTGACGGTCACCGGTGCCCTCCTGGCTGGCGCTGGTGCGGCGCTGATTGCCTGGCCTCCACCAAAGCCTCGTCCGCAGCTGGCAATCTTCGGCGGATCCGGCGGCCTTTCGGCCGGCGTTGCCTACTAACCCGTTCGCATAGATTTCGGCGCTACGGCCCGAACACCGGCCGCCAGCTCGCGAGGAATGTCGGCAGGTCGCTCAGCTCGAAGCGCACCTCGGCTTGACCCACTTCCTTGCCATGCGCGTCAAAAAGGTATCCCGGGAGCATCGTCATCGTGTTCACCGGATCGAGCGGTGACACATCCTTCTGCCCAGCGAATCGGCACGGGCTGCCATCGTTACCGGTAAACGAAAACTCGTAGCGGAGTACTCGTTGGAGCGGCCAAATCCACAGTGAACCGACGAGCGACGCCGAATCGGCATAGCCCGGAATCGACACAGTGCCCGCGATCTCCGTCCGGCCATCTTCTAGGAACGAACCGAGCGACGGTGCCACCGCGTGCAGCCGGAACTCCATATGTTGCGGATGTGGCGAGCCATTGAGTGTGATCGGCCCAGCCATCGTCTCGTCGAACGAGAAGCCGGGGAGCTTGTGCAGATAGCGCTTGGCCTCGCTCTGTAGCTGAACAGTGACCGCCATGAGCTGCTGCACTTTGTCGAGAAGCGATGCGATGTTCATGCACCCTTCTGTAGCACAACAGGTTCCGACGTTTCACCGCTTGTGACGAGTCAGCTTCAAACGATGCTGGCTTGCGCGGTGCGCCTACGGGACCAGCTTCGCGAGTAGCTCTGCTCGATCCGGGAGCAGCGGCGCTTCGACGGAAATCCGCTTGCTTGGTTGGGACGGAGAGGAAAAGCTGAGCCGACTGGCGTGCAGGAATTGTCCGCCTGGTTCGCCTCGGCCGTAGAGAGGATCGCCAACGATCGGCAGACCGAGGTGGGCCAGATGAACCCGGATCTGATGCCGTCGTCCGGTTTTGGCGGAAACCCGCAGCAGGGTGTGCTCGGGACCACGCCTTTCGACGACGAAGCAGGTATGAGCGTCGAGCGCCGCCGGATGATAAATCTCTTCGGGAGTCGTCGCGACGGTCATTTTGGGACTGCCTCCGCGACCAGCGAGGAGTGGAAGCGTCACGTCGAACTCGTCATCGCTGGGACTACCAACCACCAGCGCCAGGTATTCCTTTTCGACTAGACCTTCGGCAAAGTCGCTGCGCAGCTTCTGCCAAGCAGATGGCGTCTTGGCAAACAGCAGTGCGCCACTGGTATCGGTATCGAGCCGGTGACAGACGCCACCTTCGCGCACTGGCTCGGCGGCCTTGGCACACTCGGGATAACGTGCGACGACGGCCGAGGCGACGGTCCCGGGCTCTCCAGCGCGAAGCGGATGACAGGCCATCCCTTGGGGTTTACTCACCACGACGACATCGGGGTCTTCGTACAGGACGGTGAGCGGCAGGCTCGGATCGGCCACCGGCGGTGTGGTCAGGTCGTTCTGCGCTTCCATCGGCAGTGTTACCGTCTGGCCGGCCAACAGCGAGACGCCCTTTTTGCCGATTCGTCCGTCTACCTGAACCAGTCCATCTGCAATCAGGCGCATGGCTGCACCTCGGCTGAGGCCCGAGTGATCCGCCACGAAGCGATCGAGCCGCTGATGGGCCGCCGCTGCATCCACGAGAAATTTCTGCACTGCATCTCCTCTTAGAATCGGAACTCTGGGCCGCCACCCACGTAGAAGCCGACCAGTCGCCAGCCACCATCGAGGTGCCAGTACACGTGGTCCTGCAACTTGAAGCGCAGACCGATCAGCGTGTTTAGCACCGGCACCACCCGCGGGTTAAACGGATAGCTCTGCGTCGATCGCTGACAAGGGCTGGTCGGGGTATCGAGCTTGTCGTTGTCGCCGACACAACCTGCGGCATTCAGTTTTTCGATGGTCGAAGAATCGGTGTTTTCGATCGGCCCGACGTTCTTCGGATAACACTTGGTTGGGTCACCAGCGTTTTCAGCGGTGCAGCCCGAGTTGTTGGTGATTTGGTAGATGTTGCCAAAGACGGTGCCAATACCGAGACCAGCACCGACCCGAAACTCGAGCCACGAGGTCAGGTTCCAGTGACCGATCAGCGAGGCATCGAACGTCAGCGAGGACAGCTTGTCGAACCGGGTGAAGTGGGTGTCGGTGGCGGGGTTGTTGCCCTTGCCCAGGAAGTTGCCCGAGGCGGCTTCTAACCACGAGTAATCGACCGACAGCACGACGTCAAAACCCGAGCGACGGTACAGGTACTCCAGGCCAACCGAAAACCCGTCATTGAGCTGGGTGTGTGCATCCAAAAACGCAGCAATCGACCATCCTGGCACCGTTACCCAGCGTGCTCGCAGTGCCAGCGCGTGGGGCGTGACTTGCGACGGCTGAGCGACCGGAGCCGCAAACAGCGGCTGTTGGTTCGGCGTCGGTGCCGAAGCTTCCGGCGGAATCGGTGGTTGGGTTGGATCAACCTGGGCCAGGGCCGGCAGCGCCAGTCCCAAGGACAGCGAAAGGGCGAAAAAGGCAATCAGTCGTCGCATCGAGGCTCCTCCGCGAAAAAAGTTCAGGCTAAGCGGGCGCTTGTGTCGGCGAAGCTAGCACTTTGTAGACAGCGGACCTAATGCGAATTTGGCGGCGGCGGCTCTGCTTACGACGCTTGCGATGGGCGGGATTTGTTGCTCTGTATTGGGCATGCAAGCTCTCAACCGTGCGCCACACCGCGAGACGCTGATTCCGCTGTGCGAGGCCGATGCGGTGTCGGTTTGTTACGATCACAAGCTGGCCAACGAAGGCGTTTCACTGACGGTGAAGCCGGGTGAAGTGGTGGCGCTACTTGGCGAAAATGGGGCGGGCAAGTCGACTCTGCTGCACGCGCTGTATGGGCTGGTGAAGCCGAGTGCGGGCGCGATTCGCTATCGCGGACAGACGGTACTGCCCACGCCCGAGCGGGCGATTGCGGCGGGCCTCGGCCTGATCCATCAGCACTTTCTGCTGGTCCCCACACTGACGGTCGCTGAAAACATTGTGCTTGGGCAGGAGCCGAGGCGCTTTGGGGTGCTTTTGGATCAGAAGCGCGCCGCCAAGCAGGTCGAAGAACTGGGTCAGCGGCATGGAATGGCGGTGTCTCCGAACCGCTTGGTTTCCGAGCTGAGCGTCGGGGAAGCGCAGCGAGTCGAGATCCTGAAGGCGCTGTATCGCGGGGCACAGTTGCTGCTGCTGGATGAGCCGACCGCCGTCCTGACACCGGGAGAGGCTTCGCGGCTGCTTTCGACGCTACGCGGGCTGCTTGATGAGGGAGTCCACAGCGATCGAGCGCTGCTGATCGTGACCCACAAACTCGACGAGGTGCTGCAGATTGCCGACCGGGCCGTCGTGATGCGGGCCGGGCGGGTTGTCGAGGAGTTTCAACGCAGTGACTTTTCGGCGGCGGCGATAGCGCGGGCCATGGTCGGTCGTGAGGTTCACTCGGTCAGTCGGGCGGCTCGTTCCGAGATTGGTGCCGCAATCGATGCAGGGTCAGGCTCAGTATCAGCGCTGCGGGTTCAGGATTTGGTCGTCGAGCGTGAGGGCAGTCAGTGGGTTCGTCGCGTGTCGCTGGACGTTCCGTCGGGTCGGATCATCGGAATCGCGGGCGTTGCCGGCACTGGCCAGAGTGAGCTGGTGGCTGCCATTGCGGGACTGCTCCCGGCTCAAGCGGGTCGGATCTGGCTCGGTACGGAAGACATTACCCGCGACGATGTTCGCTGCCGCAGCAGCCGTGGGCTCGCCGTGGTTCCCGAAGATCGCCAGCGCCATGGCCTGGTCCTAGACATGACACTGGCTGAAAACCTACTGCTGGGTCACGAATCGCGACTGTCGCAGGGACCAGGCCAGTGGCTGCTCGATTGGCCCCGAATTCGATCGATGGCATCGTCGGTGCTTGAGAAAGCCGAGGTCCGTCCTGCGGAGCCGGATGCGCAGGCGCGGGCACTGTCGGGTGGGAATCAGCAGAAAGTCGTGTTGGCGCGGGCACTGGCGGTAGAGCAGGAACTGCCGAAGGTGCTGGTCGCGGCGCAGCCAACCCGAGGGGTCGACATCGGTGCCATCGAGTCAATCCATCGCACGCTGCTCGATGCCCGCGACGCAGGCTGCGCGATTCTGCTGATATCTGCCGAGCTGTCAGAGCTGCAGTCTTTGTGTGACCGAATTTTGGTGATGTACCGCGGTCAGATTGTCGCCAGCCTCGACAACGATCCGCAGTCGCCGGTCAGTCGTGAACAGCTCGGTGAGCTCATGGCAGGCGTTGGCACCACGGTGGACGGTCGCTAGAAGGGGCAGGGTGGTCGTCGGGGGACTAGCGCGGAAGGTGGACTGGCTGATCGACAAAATGACGGCTGAGGTCATCGAACGTCTCAGCGCTACGAACCAGGCGCAGCGAATCGCCATCGACCAGATACTCGGCACAGCCGAGGTGGAGGTTGTAGCGGCTCGACATCGCAAAGCCGTAGGCCCCCGCATCGTAAATGATGATCCCATCCCCAGGCCGTGGCGTTGGTAGCTGCCGACCCTGCCCGAGGAAATCGCCTGACTCGCAGATCGGCCCGACCACATCGAAGGCGGCGCTGGGACCGGCCACCGCTTCCTCGAGCAGCTCGATGTGATGATAGGCACCGTACAGGCACGGTCGAATGAGCTGCGCCATCGAGGCATCCGTGACGAGGAAGTGCTTGCGCCCGTTGTCTTTGACACCGATGACGCGTCCGATCAGCGCTCCGGCTCGTCCGACCAGACTTCGCCCCGGCTCTAAAAAGAGACGCAGTCCCAGTTCTTCGAGAACGGGTCGCACCGCCAACGCCAGCTCATCGGGGACCGGTATCTGATCTCGTCCGCGACTGTAGTCAATGCCCAGGCCACCGCCCATATCGAGGATCTCGACTGGATGACCATCGCTACGTAGCTCGCGGACCAGAATGGCCAGCAGGCGCGCCGCGTCTCGAATGGGCTGTACCGACTTGAGAGTCGAGCCCAGGTGACAGTGCAGGCCACATACCTCCGCCCGAGGCAGCGTTTTGAGTCGTGGCCGCAGCCGCTCGAGTGCATCTTCCGCGAAACCGAACTTGCTATCGAGAAGGCCCGTCGAGATATACGGATGAACCTGTGGGTCGATGTCTGGATTGACTCGCAAGAGCAGTCGCGCCGTCACCCCAAGCGCCGTTGCTCGGCTGTGGATCTGCTCGAGATCGAACTCGCTGTCGACGGACAGCAGAATTCCAGCCCGCAGCGCAGAGTCGATGTCGCGAGGTCGCTTGCCGTTGCCATGGAGCAGCATTCGGCTGGCCAAAAATCCCGACTCCAGTGCCAACCGAAGTTCGTGGTCGGATACCACCACCGCCCCGGCTCCATAGCTCGCGAGCAGTCGCAGAAGCGCTGGGTTGCTGTTGGCTTTGATGGCGTAACCCACCACCGCATCGAGCCCCTCCACTGCCTGCGAGTACGCTTGCCAGTCCATCGCAAGCTGCGCGGAGCTGTATATGAAAAAGGGGGTCTGGATTCCGGCGTCTAGGAGCGCAGAGAGACGGACTCGCTCGATGAAGAGCGCGCCGTTTTCACGGTGAAAGACAGCGTTTTGCACGGGGCGAACTTATACCATGGCTGGTCTATTGGTTCGCAGCGCCACCTGCGGGATATCCGGACCGCCGGTCGGGCAAGTGCCGTTACAGGCTGGATCGAATCTTGGCAACTTCGTCCATGAACCGGGCCACCTCTTCATCGGTGTTATAGAAGTGGGGCGAGCAGCGGATGCCCGCGCCCGGCCGGTGGTCACAAAAGAAGCTACGGCGATTGAGCTCAGCGCATACCTTGTCAGCACCTGGGAAGTCGAAGCAGACGGTGCCGCCGCGTTGCTCGTTACGCGGAGAATTCAAACGGTACCCAGCGGCCAGACACCGCTCAATCAGATAGGCGGTCTGACGCAGCGATTTGTGACGGACGACCTGCATGTCGAGCTTGCCAATCAGCTCGGCCCCGGCGCGGGCTTGATATAGCGGGGCAATCGCCAGCGTTCCCGCACCAAATCGGGCAATGCCATCGGCGTAGTCCTGCTCCGGCATCGTGAACGCGAAGGGAGCGCGGTTGGCAAACCAGCCGGTGGTGCGGGGCGAAAAGCTCCGAATCAAATCAGGCCGTACATATAGATAGGCTGCGCCGGGTCCACCGCACAGCCACTTCACCGAACCTCCCGTCGCAAAATCTACGCCGAGTGCCGTGACATCGAGCGGGACGATGCCCGCTGACTGATACACGTCGAGCAGCACGAGCGCTCCGACCTCATGAGCGCGCTTCACAATCGCCGTCGCGTCCTGGATATAGGAACTGCGGAACAAAACGTGGCTGATCGGTACAATCAGGGTGCGCTCGTCGATAGCGGCCAGCATCCGTTCGGTGGGGACGGAGATGCCGTCCTCGCTTTGGACCAGCACCACCTCGGCACCACGTCGCTCTTCGGCTTTCCAAATGTAACTGACCGAAGGAAAGTTCATGTCCGAGTAGACGACGCGGTTGCGAGGGGCTCGATACTCTAAGCAGCTCGCAATTGTCGACTGGACCTGACTGACGTTCGTCGCCATCTGCACCGTGCCAGCCGCTGCGCCGAGGATGCGCTCGATGCGCTGGGCCGCCTGCTGGGATTCACGCAGCCAGTCCTCCCACGCGACGATCGATTTGTTGACCCACAGCGACGAAAATTCCATCAGTGCCGCTTGGGTGGCCTGCGGCATCGCGCCCAGCGAGTGGCTGATCATATAGACGCTCTGGGCGAGGGCGGGAAACTCACCCCGCAGGGCCAGGAGATCTTGCTCGGTCATCGAAATCCTCTACTTCGGTGTGCGGTGACTAGGACTTGCGCCGGGGGGGCTTCGGAGCGCGGGCCGGCAGCGGGCCAATTGGTGCCACCGGCTCGGGCGTTACGGTTCCGGTCAGTGCATAGCTCGATCCCGAGGGATTTGCCGCCGACCACTCGCCGTATAGCTCATCGCGAACTTCCCATAGTTTCGGGAAGAACTGCTGTCGGAGCCCACGCTCTAGCAGCTCCGAATGCTTGCCTTTGAGTGAAGGGGTCCCCACACCAATGGTGCGATAGACGAGCAGAATGTGACGATTGCGCCACTCTTGCAGTCTTAGATCGAAGTCGAGCAGCGCTTCGGCGACCTGGAACAAGTCGGCATGTGCGGATGGCTTGCGATAGATTTCGATGAGCTTGATCTGTCGCCGGGTGAGTAGCGCTTCGAAGTGAGGATAGACCTCGGCGGGAACCGCGAGCAGCCGCTTAAACCCGGGCGATTCTTGTCCCGAGCCACGACCCAGCACCTCACGGATTCGCATGTAATCCGCTGGGGTGAGCGTATACAGCGTCTCCAGGCTCTGCGCGAGCAGCGCGAGCACGGAGTGAATGCGGCGCAGCGTCTTGCCTGACTCTGCCAACCGGTCGGCTGCGAGCAGCGCGCCCAGTTGCCCCATTTCATGATCGATGAGCTTCATCCACAGCTCAGCGGCCTGGTGGACCACCTGGAACAGAAGCTCATCGGGACAAGCGAGTTCACTCGGGCGCTTCTGAAGGCTCAGGAGTTCCGGAACACGCAGGTACAGCTCGTAGTCGGTCGGTGGAGATGAGGACATGCCGAACGCATATCACATGCGGCCCGGCTGTCCCTATCCCTCATCGTCGCCGTCGAGATCGACCTTCCGTGGTCCCATGATCCCGGCTTCGGTCCGCATCGCCGATGCTTCACCGTCGAGCCCGTAGTCACGCATCTTGTCGTACAGAGCGCGCCTTGACACGCCAAGCCAAGCCGCCGTCTGGCTGTTGTGGCCACGGTGCATTCGTAGCGCCTTCAGGATGAAGTCCCGCTCGCACCGGCGAAGATACTTCGCAAGCCGCCCCTCACTTCGTGGTCTTCGTGCAGTAGTCACCGGAATTACCTTACGAAAATTTTCTGCCCTAATCAATTGTAGAGTGATTTAGAACACAAAAATACTGTGAACTAATATGCCCCTCATCACCGTCGGCAAACCGAAGCTCGTCGCTGTGGTCTGACCTGTCGGTAAGAGCGTCGGTTCTCTACGTCGCCACTTTCGGGAAGCAAGCAACTCGTAATAGGATGCGGACCCTTTGGCTCGCCGCTTTGCGAGAACGAATGCCATGCGCAACCAGCCCGCCCCCGCTTCGACGGACTCGCCTCCATCTGACTTTGATGAGGACACGCTTTTACCGCCGCCAGCACCGGGTATGGAGGTGCCTTCGCACGAGCGGCCTCCTGGGGGTGCGGTTGAGCACTCGGCCATCCCCGAACACATCGTGGACACACCGACGATACAGGGCCTGCTATCGGCACGACCGATGCCAGACTCTGATCCGCTGCTTGCGATGAGTGGGGACACCGTGGCGAGGGTTTTGGCAGAGCTTCCCGTCGACCGTACCCAGCGGATGCCATTGTTTGTGCCATCACGGCTGCGCGAAGATGACACCCCGATCGAATCGCATCGGGCCGATCTGAGACACCCCATTTCATCGCATGGTGCAGGCGACAGCCACGACTCGATGACTCCGATCGATCCCGGAGCTACCGTCGAGTTGCCTCTGCCACCACGATCGCTGACGGTTCGCTTTCCAACGGTGTTGCCCACCGCGACCGCGCCACTGCCGATGGTCTCAAGCACCGAGACGCAGAGGATGGAGCCAGTGTCGCCCAAACGGACGATGCGCTTTGCCTCGCTGCCGCCCTCCGGGTCGCCGGCCGCGTTCTTGGCCGATGAAGCCTCCGAGCATGGCGAGAGCACCGCCGAGATTGCCCGCGCTGCCCTTCATGCCGCTTCCACAATTGAGATGCCAGCGGTCCCACCCCAGGCCGTCGATGGAGTGAGCCGGTCCGAGGTATCGCTGTCGCAGAGCACCCGGTCCCTGCCCAAGATCAGCGTGCCTCCACCCAGCGAGGACACGCTGCCACCACTGCCGCTTCTGTCATCGTCAGATACGGTGCCAGGACGACTGCTCTATGCGGTGTCGGGTCTTCGTTCGCTGCTCCGTCGGAGACGACTGATGGGTCGATTGCGCAACGAACTGGGAGAGCGATTGGCTGCCTATGACCGAGCACTGGTGCAACTCGGTGAGCTGGCCTATGGGGAGCACGTCGAGCTGCTGAGGCACGTCCCCGGCGCGGATGCGAGTGGTAGTGACGAGATACCAACGGGGAAAGACGAGACCCAGCAGCGGGTACAACGTGCCGCCGAGCGGTTCTGGGCCAAGTTACAAAAAGAACAGCGTGCCCTGACCCGCAAGGAAGCCATGTTGGCCTCGGAGCTGCGAGTGCTCCGCCACCGTCGCGATGAGCTATATCAGCGACTGCTCATCCTGGCCGGTGATCTGCGCAGTGGCGAGGCCAGCAGTGATGAACGCTACGCGGTCGGCATGGAGCTGGCAGGAATTGATGGAGATAGCCACAAGGTGGCGGCTCGGCTTGGGGAAGTGCGCTCAGAGCTACGGCTCATGCGTCGACAAAACCATCACCTGCGCACCCGCCGAGAACAGCTCCTGTATGCGCTCAGCCTGGATTATGCCGACTTGGCCCGGCGGTCGCCGCATCTGCTGGTGCTCGGTGCGCTGATGGCCTGCTTTCGTCCCCAGCCCGCGCCAGACAAAGACAAGCGCGCCCGCTTTGACTCACTGTATGCGCTGCTAGACGGACTGCGCGGCGGCATTGCCAAGGTCGAGACGAGGCTGGCGCTGCTCGCAGGGAGTCGTCGTACCGCCGATCAAAAGGCGCTGCGCACCTCTCTTCTGTGGCTTTTTGGCCTGTCGCTCATGGTCGGTGGAGGGCTTTTGCTGGTGGCCTTTTACCTGCTGTCTTCTTGAATCCCGATAGAACCCACGGCTACCCTGCGCGGCCATGGAACGAGCCCTGGCCGACCTGGAACGCGCCTTTTTTCTGCTCGATCGCGGGACCCGATTTAATGGGGTGCAGGTCGTCACGGTTCGCGGACCGCTCGACGAAGGACTTTTGTCAAAGGCGCTGCGGCGCTTGCAAGCCCGACATCCCCTGCTGCGGGTCCGTCTGCGAGGCGATGACCACCAGTTGGTGTTTACCGATGAACAGGCCGCACCACTGCCGCTGCGGGTGCTGTCGCGAGCTGGCGACTCGGATTGGTTGGCAGTCGCCGAGGATGAGCTGAATCGACCGTTTGCAGTGGATGTAGACCACCTGACGCGCCTGGTGCTGCTCAAAGGGCCCGAGCGGAGCGATCTGGTCATCGCGCATCATCACGTCACTGCCGATGCGCTCTCGATCGTGTTCGCGGTGCGGGATCTGCTGATGGATCTCGACAAACTGCGTACCGGCCAAGCGGGTCCAGATCCTGAAAGTCTGCCGCTTCGTCCGCCGTTGCCAGCGCTCTTGCCACCGTCTGCCCGAGGTCTGCGCCTGTTTCCGGCGATGCACGACTTTTTCTGGAAGCATGTCCTGGGCAAGCCGCTGCGGCGCGCACGCACGATGCCGCTAGAGCAGTCGGTGCCGGCCAGCGAAAGGCGCAACTGCCTGATCCATCGCTCAATCGACGGCGAACCGCTTCGGCGACTGAAAGATCGGGCGAAGTCCGAGCAGACCACGATTCACGGGGCGCTGTGTGCGGCGCTGTTGCTTTCGACGACTCGCGAGGTGTTCGCCGACCGCATCAAGCGGGCCGAGCCCACCACTGTCGGCTGCTTTTCGGCGGTCAACCTGCGTGGCGAGCTTGTGCCGACCGTGGGCGAAGAGATGGGGCTGTATATCTCGCAGGTGACGACGTTTCATCGCCTCTCGCCGCCGCCCTTGTTGTGGGACTTGGCCCGTGAATCGCGGCAGCGACTGACCGAGACACTCACAAGCGGCGAGCAGTACTTGACCCTGCCGCTCATCGGGCTGTTTATTCCGCGCTTTGGCGACGTGGCGGCGCGCTTTGTGCGTGGCTTTGATGCCGCCTCACCGGCCCTCACCGGCGTGACCAACCTACAGAAGCTGCCGATCCCTCTCGAGTATGGCGCGCTGTCGATTGTCGACTACCAGATCACTGTCGGTTTGTCGGTGGTGGGGCAGCTTCTTCTGGCGGTGACGACCGTTGGGGAGCGGCTGAATCTCAACTTGGTATTTGTCGAGCCGCTGCTGTCACGAGCGCGGGTCGAGCGAATCGCCGATGGGCTTGTCCAGGTTCTATTCGAGGGACTCACGGAGACCCAGGCCGCATGAAGCGCTATCACCTGTTCGAATTTTGCGACCTGCCATGGCTGCCGACCTCGCTGCGTAGCCTGACGCCGACCTTTTTAGAGGCCGCATTTCGGGTGCTCGGGTCGTATCAAGTCGCGGTGGCACCGCTTGCCGAGGCGCTGCGGGCCACGGGCAGCAAGCGACTTCTCGATCTGGGCTCGGGAGGGGCAGGTCCACTACCACAGCTCCTTACGGGACTGGCCCACAAGGAACATCTACTGGTCCGGGCCACGATGTCGGACAAGTTTCCAAACCTTCCGGCTCTGTCCGAGGCGGCCCAGCGCGACCCCGAGCGACTGTCGTTTCTGTCCGATTCGATCGATGCCACGGCGGTGCCTCCCGAGCAGACGGGTCTGCGGACGATGTTTCAGTTGCTGCATCACTTTCCGCCGGATGTCGCCCGTGCCATCTTGCAAGATGCCGTCGACAAAGGGCAGGGAATAGCGATCTTCGAGGTCACCCAGCGGCGCATCCTGGGGGTTGTGATGGCGCTGCTGATTCCGTTTTTGGTGCTGCTGTTGACGCCGCTTGTTCGGCCGCTGCGCCCCTGGCGGCTGCTGCTGACCTACGTGCTGCCGCTGTCGCCGCTCATCATCGCCTGGGACGCGGTGGTGTCGACGCTCCGCAGCTATACCGAGGCCGAGCTATGGCAGCTTACCGGTAGCCTCACCGGCGCTCCCTATATCTGGAAGCAAGGCCGTGGCCGCCACCTAACGATGGAGGTGACCTGGCTGATTGGTTATCCCGCCCCATCCCTGCCGCTGATACCGTCTGTCGCCCAAGAAGCCTAGACGCCGATGTTTGACTGGCTGCTCCGTCATGTCCTACTGCGAGGTCTGCCGTCTGAAACGGCCGAGGCCTGCATTCGGCATCCCGAGGTGTCGGCGCTGCTCCGTTTTCGGTTCGCCTATCTGTTCGCGTTTCATGCGCCGGTGCTGGTGCCACTGCTGGAGCTACTCGGGGGGCAGCCGAGCGGGCCGGGCGATCCTTCGCTGTCGGTACTGTCCCTTGGGCTGGCGAGCTTGACGATGGTGCTGGCAGATGTACCGACGGGATTTTATGCCGATCGGCATGGCTCTAAGGCGGCGCTGCGGCTTGGGCTTCTTGCGACCAATGTGATCATGATGGGCTTCTTGGCGCTTGGGGTGGTGCGGGCGCTGCTGCCCGCCTCGTCAGGGCTGCTTGGGCTGGGAGCGGCGGTGGTGCTGCTGCTGGAGGCGTCAATTGGGGTCAGTCTGGCACTGCTCAGCGGGGCGGACACGGTGCTGTTTCTGCAAGTGGCCAAGCGCTCGGGGATTCCCGGTCTGCTCCACTCCAGCTTCGAAGGCGTCGGCAGCTCGATTCGCTACTTGGGGACGATGGTGGCGGTGCTGATTGGCTCGTTGCTCTATGACCTGGCAACACAGCTTCTGCCCCAGGTCGCGGTGCGTACGGCGGTGCAATCGGGGCTGTTTGGGCTGACGGTGCTGGCCGAGGTGGTGGCGCTGTATCAGCTTGCCAAGCTCCACGATGATCACTCGCCGGTGCGGCGGCCCGGGCTGCGTGAACTTGCGGCAGGCTTTGCGGCGATCCTGCGGTTCCCACGCTTTGTTGCGGAGATGTGGCTGCTATCCATGGCGGCGGCGGTGGCGCTGTTTGCGGTGTATCTGGTGCAGTCACCCCTGAGTCGACTGGCGACTCAGCTTGCGTCGCAAGTCCCGTGGCTATGGCCGACCTATACGCTCGTGGCAGTGCTTGGCTACTATGCCTGTAGCGTCGGCTCGCAGCGGTATGCGCGGCACCGGGGAGAGTCGCTTGCGGTGGTGCCGCAGCGCTCGCTCGGGCTGGCGGGCTTGTCGTGGCTGCTGCTGCTGCTTTTGCCACTATGTCTGTGGCTGTTCGATGGGAGTGCGCTCCGCTCGGGAATCCTGCTTGGTGGTGCGGCGGTGCTGTGCCTGGCCTATAACTACATTCGGGGCTTCATCGAGCCCTACAGTGCCGCGACGCTGATTCGCTTTATGCAGGAGCAGGGTGGGCAGGTGCCGGTGTCGGTGATCTCGGGCTTTAACTCGCTCAAGCGGGGGGCGCATTTTGGGTACAGCGCGGTGTTTTATCTGCTCCAGCAGCGCTCGCAGCGGACCGATCCCGACGCCCGCTTGTCGCAGAGCCTGACCTGGCTGGCTGTGGGCTTCCTGCTGGTCTGCCTGCCCGTGCTGCGCTTCCTGCGCGGTCCCAAAACAGCCGAATAGACCTTCTTTGAGAAGCCCTAGGGGTTCTCGGAGATGCTCGCGAGGATGCCCAAGAAGCCCTAGGGGTTCCTGAAACTGGGTGAATGGGCGTTCAAACGGGTCGTCGGGCGTGCTACGAAGCACCACATGCAGGACATGATCGCCCGATATGGTGAACCGAAGAACGAGCCGGTGTTTGGCTACCTCCCTGGTAGCGCCGAGCGAGCAGCGCTCAAGGCCGAGCTTGCCAAGATGGGCGGGGCGCAGGCCGATGTGCCTCTGTATATCGGCGGGGAGCGCGTTCGGACCGGCAAGACCCGTGGCATCGTCAGCCCGCATTCGCACCGGCACTCGCTCGGGGCCTTTCATCAGGGTGGGGCGAGTCAGGTGGAGCAAGCAATCGCGGCGGCGCTGGCTGCCCAGGCGGGTTGGGCGGCGCTGCCGTGGCAGCAGCGGGCGGCGGTGTTTCTGAAGGCGGCGGACCTGCTCGCCGGGCCGTGGCGAATGCGGCTCAATGCCTCGACGATGCTCGGCCAGAGCAAGACCTGTTATCAGGCCGAGATCGACGCGGCCTGCGAGCTGGCCGACTTCTTCCGCTGGAATGTCTATTTCTACCGCCGACTGCTCGAAGCAGAGCAGCCGGTGAGTCCGACGACGACCTGGAATCAGCTCGACCTGCGGCCCCTCGAAGGCTTTGTGTTTGCGGTGACGCCGTTTAACTTCACCAGCATCGCGGGCAACCTGCCGACGGCTCCGGCGCTGCTGGGCAACGTGGTGGTGTGGAAACCGGCAGCGACCTCGATGCTATCGGCCTACTACATCATGGAGCTGCTGCTCGAAGCCGGGCTGCCCAAGGGCGTGATCAATCTGGTCGCAGGCCCGGCCTCGGAGATTGGCGCGGTGGCGCTGTCGCATCCCAGCCTGGCGGGCGTTCACTTCACCGGCTCGACCGGGGTGTTCCAGCAGATGTGGCGCACGGTCGGCGGCAACATCGACCGCTACCGCACCTATCCGCGTCTGGTCGGCGAAACCGGTGGCAAAGACTTCATCTTGGCGCACGACAGCGCCGATGAGGACGCGCTGGTGGCCGCGATTGTCCGGGGCGGCTACGAATACCAGGGCCAGAAGTGCTCCGCAGCCTCGCGCATCTACGTTCCGCAGGTGCTGTGGGGTCGCATTCGCGACAAGCTGTGCGCCGAGATCGAGTCCATCCGAGTCGGCGACCCGAGCGACTTCCGCAACTTCATGGGCGCGGTCATTGACGCCAATTCCTTCCAGTCGATCACGGGTTACATCAAGGCGGCGGGCGCGATTCCAGGGGCGCGGGTGCTGTGTGGCGGCGAAAGCGACGACAGCATTGGCTACTTCATCCGTCCGACGCTGGTGCTGGCCGAAGATCCCCGCCACAAGCTGATGTGCGAAGAGATCTTTGGCCCGGTGGTGACGCTGCACGTCTACGATGACTGGCAAGAGGCACTACGACTGGTCGATACGTCGTCGCCCTACTCGCTGACCGGGGCGGTGTTTGCCCGTGACCGGCACATCATCGACCAAGCGATGGGCAGCCTGCGCAACGCGGCGGGCAACTTCTATGTAAACGACAAGCCGACTGGCGCGGTGGTCGGTCAGCAGCCGTTCGGCGGCGCACGCGGCTCGGGCACGAACGACAAGGCGGGCTCGGCGATGAACCTGCTTCGCTGGACGAGCCTGCGCGCCATCAAAGAAAACTTCGTGCCCCCCCGCGACTACCGTTACGGCTTCCTTGGCGCAGAGTAGCCAGACGAAAGGCCCGTCCGCCCGCCTTCGTGCAGCAACTGCCGAGGCCGCGACTACGACTCGGGATTCTGACGCAGGATGTCCATGGCCTCGTCGTCGGTCATCTTGTCGAGCTTGCGCTTGATCATCTGCCGCTTGATCGGACCGGCGTGGTCATAGAGCAGCTTGTTGACGAGATGGTCGTGCTCGTGTTGAAGGGCACGGGCGAAGAAGTTCTCGGCGTCGACCGAAAACGGCTTGCCGTCGATGTCGAGCGCCGAAATCTTGAGCCGCAGCGAGCGCTTCACCGAGATAAACACCCCGGGAAACGACAGACAGCCTTCGTCACGGACATCCGTTTCGGACGACAGGTTTTCGAGCACCGGGTTGATGAACACTTTCGGTGGGTCGGTGTGCTCACCACCAGCGGCCAGCGCCTCGATGATGAAGATGCGGTGCAGCGAGCCAACTTGAATCGCGGCCAGGCCTGCGCCGTTGACGTCGCACATCGTCTCCATCATGTCTTCGACAAGGGTTCGGATCTGTTTGTCGACAGTCTTTACCTCGTGGGTTTGCTGCCGAAGGAATGGGGACGGAAAGCGAACAATTTTAAGAAGCGACATGAGCGAGCCAAAACCTACCCGCTTCGCAGCGGCCTTTCAATTTTGAACTACGATGCCATGCGGTCTGATGATTCGCCGGTTCGGGCGGATGGGTCGGTCTGATCCAGCGTCGTGCGGGGAGCTGCGAGCTTAGACCTGGGCACCGGTGTGCGGGTAGCCGTGCTGGCGAGCCTGTTCCAGGTTCCAGCCGAGTTCGCTCTGCTTGACGATGAGCTTGTGAGTCGCCGGACCGACCACGCCATCGACGTCGTAGCCGAAGATCACCTGCACGGCGATGACGACGTTGTGGGTGATGTCTCCATAGTGGCCATCTGCTTCCAGCGAAAAGCCGAGCTGTTGCAGGTGCTCTTGAACCTCACGTACCGATTCGCCTTTGGACCCTTTGCGTAGCACTTCCGACATGGTGCGGTCTCCTATTGTGTAGCGGCTCTAGCGTGCGGGCTCATATTACCACGGGCCGAACGGTTCGTTGCTGAGGGGGACTTGGGGCGTTTGGCCAGGCAGGCGGGGTCAGGTGTGCATGCTAGACTCAGCCTCGGTCGGAAACAGGAAGGATTCGATGAGTCAGACCGTTGCTACACCGAGCCAGCTCGGACGATATACCGATCTGAAGCTACTGGGGCAGGGGGGTATGGGGGCCGTCTATCGGGCATTTGACCCGTCGCTCCAGCGCACCGTGGCCATTAAGGTCATGCTTGGGCAAAACCCGGAGTTTTTGGCGCGCTTTGAGCGAGAGGCGCGGGCGGTGGCCAAGCTGTCTCATCCGAACGTGGTGCAGGTCTACGACTTTGGCCGTGACGAGCAAAACAATCCGTACTTTGTGATGGAGCTTTTGCCGGGGCGGTCGCTCGATAGCCTGCTCAAGGAAAAGGGACCACTGCCGCCGCTCAAAGTGGCAGACGTGATTCGCCAGTCGTCCGATGGGCTTGCGGCTGCCCATGCGGTCGGGATCGTCCATCGCGACATCAAGCCGCACAACCTGATGCTCGACGACCATGGCAACGTCAAGATCGTCGACTTCGGGATTGCCAGGGACATGGCCTCGACAGAGGAACTGACTTCCACGCAGGCCACGCCGGGGACGCTGCACTACATGGCCCCAGAGGTGCTTTCGGGACAAGCCGCTGATGCGCGGGCCGATATCTATGCGTTGGGGTTGGTCGGGTTTCATCTGCTCGCAGGCAAGCCGCCGTTTACCGGACAGAGCGCCGTGGCGGTGGCGATGAAGCAGATCAATGAGCCACTGCCCGACCTGCGTGATGAAGTACCGAATGTGCCCGCCTCGCTGCGACGGTTGATCGAGCGGATGACCGAAAAGAGCGTGGGAGCACGGGTGCAGAGCTGCTCGGATGTGTCTCGGGAAGCGTCCCTGATTGCGCACGAGATTATTTCGGGCACCACCGAGCAGTCGACTCCGGCACCTCGCCGGTCGATGGTGTCACGACCACTGGTGATGGTCGCAGCGGCCATGGGCTTGTTTGCGGCGGTGATCTTGATGCTGGCAGTTGGCAAAGGCTCGCGTCGCAACCACGGCAGCAGTTCTACCGCACGGGCCTCGCAAGACTCTTCGGCACCGCTTGGTCAGGTCGATCGAGGTGCCGAAGCCGTGGTGGGGCCGACGAACCCCTCTCCGGGACAAAACCCACCGCCCTTGCCGCCACCGCTGCCCCCTTCGGGACCGGATGTCGAAGCACCATCGCTGCCATCGCAGCCCCAGTCGCCTCTGCCCGCACCGCTTCAGCGAACCAGTACGGGACCGTTGCGGGTGGCTGTGCTCAAGTTTCGCAACCTGGCCCAAGATGCCGAACTGGGTGTGTTGTGCGAGGGACTGGGCGAGGTGCTGATCGATACGTTTGCGAACAGCGTGGCGGTGCGCAAGCGGGTGAAGCTGCTCGAGCGCAATCAGTTCGACGAGCAGAACCTGAAGGAGCTGGTCCGAGGCAAAGAGGAGTACATCGACAAGTCGACGGCAGCTAAGCTTGGCAAGGTGCTCGGGGCCGAGGTGGTGGTGCAGGGCTCCTTTGAAAAGCAGGGAAAGCTGCTCCGAGTGGTGACGCGGATGACCTCGCTACAGGACGGCGAAGTGCTGGATAGTACGAGCGAGGTGGTGCCGTATGTCACTTCGTCCGACAAGCTGCGCGCTGCCGAGATAGTGGCCGACAAGCTGCGCGCCCGTGTTATCGCAATCGCTGGGGGCTAGTTCTCTTGCGTCTGCGGTCCGGGCTGTTAGCATGAGCGGTGATGAGGTCGGTGCTGGCACGGTTCTGGCTGCTTACTCTGCTGCTCCTGCTCGTACAGGGCGGCGGCGGTGTGTATGCCAGCCCTGGGCCACTGCTGGGGGCGAGCGCTAGCTATTTGCCCCAAGACGCGCCGGGCGCTGAGCGGCAGCGGGTCGATGAAAACGCGACCATCGAAGTCGATGACGATGACGATGCCTCGCGTGATGGCGATGTTGGGGTCGAGGTCTGCGAGGTACTGCAGGCTCTGTCAAAGCCTGTGGTTGGTACGTCTCTCCTTCGGAGCTGGCGGTATCGTCGCTCGGAGGGCGGTCTAGACCTGCTTCTGTTTCTGCGAGCAGCGTTACCGTTGCGTGGTCCTCCTTCGCCAGGGTTATGGCGTGGACCCGTGCGTACGTAGGGCAAATCTGCATGTTGCTACTTGGTCGTCCCTTGGGCGACCCGCTTACGTTCCACGGCGGATGGAGGGGTGGCTGGTATCCCTTGCGGCAGTTGGGTCGCGAGTGGCCAGTCGAGGAAAGATTGCACGCAGCTCCATAGGCCGAATCGGCCAAGGAGAACGCCATGGGGTCACCTGATCGCAAACACCAGCCTGACGGCCACAGTCGCCAGTCGTTACTCCAGCATGCGCTGGAGCACGCGGCGCACTATCTGCCCGCCCAGGCACCGTTAGAAGTCTTCGTTCACCACAACACGCTTCACGCGTTTCAGTCGCTACCGTTTTTTGATGCGCTCTCGGTTGCCGGTCGTCGCTTGCGGGCTCGGATGTTTCTGCCCGAACGGACGTACCGCGATGCGCTGCACCGTGGTCGCATCGGCGATGCGGACCTGCGGGCGGTGCTAGCAAGCGCCAAGGCTGCGGCTCGGCCATCGGACTGGCCTCAGCGGGTGCCAGCCCCCGAGATGCTGGCCTTTTTGACGATGCGACACGGCCTTCATGAGACGAGCGTGGCAGCACTACCGTGGCTGCTGAGCGAGACCGCAGCCGGTCGTCGTCTCCGGCCTGATATTCCCGAGCCCGCCCGCAAGCGGCTGTTGTCCGTGCAAAACGCGGACTCGGTCTCGGCAAGTCCCACCAGCGAGGCGGCCATGGTTGGTGCGCTGTGGGCAGCCTGCCAAGAGCTTACGGCGGCAGTGTCTGTACCAAGTCCGGCGGCCCCGGGGCCGATGTTCTTTCGCGAGCCTTTGTTGCGGTTGAGCGGCGAGGACCCGAGCGAGCTGGTTCATCAGACCTTGATTCCGCTGGCGGCGGCATTCCTCGACCGAGGTGAGTCGCAGTGGACCATGCCGGACCGGATGCAGGGCTTCTACCTCGTCTGGGAAGACATCATGACCGCCGGTTTGGTGGTACGTCCGGCGTGGAGTCGCCAGCTTGGACGGAGGATCCGGGCGCATCAGCGCGAAGGCTACGACGCCGAGCACGAGGTGCTGTCGCTGCTCGATGAGCTGGGTATCGCGGACGACGAACTGGAAGAGTACGTCACGCAGACGCTGCTGCATCTTGCCGGCTGGGCGGGGATGTTTGCTCGTCTGGAAACGAACAACGATCCGATCCTTAGCAAACGGGCCAAAGTGCGGCTCATTGACTTCCTGGCGGTGCGGCTGGAACTCGATGAGCTGGCCTTTGTCGATATTGCCGGGCGGCTCGGGTTCGATGGACCGCTTCGGGAACTACGGGGATGGCTCAACGGCCAGATGGCCAGAGAGGCTGACTCATCGGGTTCCTCCTCGCTGACGTGGTCGCTGTTTCAATTGATGCAGCTCGCTGGGATTCGGCCGCAGGATCTACGCTCTCTTGGGGCTGGCGAGGCCCAGATGCTGGTCGAGTGGCTGCATGGCTTTTCGCCGGAGACCCGCTTGCCGCTGTGGCAAGAAGCGTTCGAGCGCAACTATCGGGACGAGCTGCTGACCGGACTGGCCGCGAACCGGGCGGCCCGACAGGACCACCTAGAAGCGATCTCGCGAGCGACCGAGCCGCCGGAGCTTCAGGTGGTGTGCTGCATCGATGACCGCGAAGAATCGCTACGCCGCCACATCGAGGTCGCTTCGAGTCGGGTCGAGACATTTGGCACCGCGGGCTTTTTCAACCTGGCCATCGCCTACCAAGGCATCGATGACCCGTCGACCTTTCCGCTGTGCCCGGTGGTGGTGACGCCACGGCACAAGATCGTCGAAGAACCGAACGAGGCTGATGTGGCGGACTACGCCAAGCGTCAGCGTCGACAAGCACGCTGGAGTCGGGTCTCGGAAAGCTACAAAGTGGCGTCTCGCTCACTGGTGATGGGTTCCATCCTGACGGCAGCGAGTGGTTTGTGGGCTGCGGTGCCACTGCTTCTGACCATCTTTGCACCCAAGATTGCGGCGCGGATGCGTCGTCGAGTCAGTCAGCGGCTCTTGCCTCAGGTGCGCACGCACCTATCGGTCCGGGGAGAAGGCAGCACGGCCGCTGGCGAAGCGCTGCAAACCGGCTTCTTGATTCCGGAGAAGGCGGACCGGGTGGGCGCTCTGCTGGAAAACATTGGCCTTGTCCGTGGCTTTGCCAAACTGGTGATCATCCTTGGACACGACTCGCACAGCGTGAACAACCCGCACTTCGCAGCCTATGCCTGCGGTGCCTGTGGTGGCCGCAGTGGTGGTCCCAATGCGCGTCTCTTTGCGCGAATGGCCAATCGCAAAGAGGTGCGGGAGCTGCTGCGGACGCGTGGCATCGACATTCCCGATGGAACTCGATTTATCGGCGGCGTTCACGACACCTGCGACGACACCATCAAGCTGTTTGATGAGGAAGAAGTGCCCGAGTCACTGTGGCCTGACTTGCAGCGGCAAAAAGACATCCTGGCGCGGGCGCTGGCGGACAATGCGCGGGAGAGGGCGCGACGCTTCGAGTCGGCACCGCTCGGCCTGAGTGCGGCGCTGGCCATGGAGCATGTCGACGAACGGAGTGCGGACCTAAGTCAGGCCCGCCCGGAGCTGGGACACGCGACCAATGCTTCCGCAATTGTCGGGCGGCGAGCGCTGTCGCAGGGATTGTTCCTCGATCGGCGTGCCTTCTTGGTGTCGTACGATCCGACGATAGATCCCACCGGGGCGATTTTGGAGCGAACCCTGGCGGCGGTAACGCCAGTCGGTGCGGGTATCAACCTCGAGTACTTTTTTTCGACCGTGGATAACGAACGGCTGGGCGCAGGCACGAAGCTGCCGCACAACGTCACCGGGCTGTTTGGGGTGATGAACGGCGCGTCGAGCGACCTGCGCACGGGCCTGCCCTTGCAGATGGTTGAGATCCACGAACCGATCCGCTTGCAGCTCGTCATCGAGAATCGCCCCGAAGTGCTGGCGGCAATCTTGAAGCGCCAGCCGGGCGTTGCCGAGTTTGTCAACAATGCGTGGGTCCAGGTGATCTCGGTCGATCCCGAGACGGGCGAGATGCTGCTGTTTGTGCCAAAGAAGGGCTTTGTGCCCTGGGTGCCTGCGGGGGGCGAGGTGCCAAAAGCGGACTCGGTGCCAACGACCTTGTCGTGGCATTCGTACTACCAAGGGCATCGAAGCTTTCTGCCGCCAGCGCGGCTTGTCGGTAAATCGGGAGGTGCCCGATGATTTCCTCACAAGCCATTTGGCACTTCGCGGCGTTTGCGCCGGGCTGGCCAGCGCTGGGTGCCCTGCTGATCGGTGCGCTGGCGCTGTTTCAGAATCGTCCGCGTGAACACGTGGTCGTTGCGATTGCTCACCTTGCGCTATGGCTCAGCTTTGGGTCGGTCTGTGCGGGCACTGTGCTATGGCTGAGCCAGGGACGGCAGCCGGTCGACCTGCGGCTGCTTGATATCTACCGCAGTGGTGACTACGCCCTCGAATTGCGGCTGTATTTCGATCTCGCCAGCGTGGTGGTATCGATGGTGTCGGCGGTTCTGATTCTGGCGACGAGTCGTTTTGCGCAGCGCTACCTCCATCGCGAGCCGGGCTTTGTTCGCTTTTTTGTCCTGATGCTGACCTTTGCGGTGGGCGTGCTGCTGCTGGTTCTGGGCGGAAGCTACGACCTGCTACTGGCGGGCTGGGAGATCGTGGGCTGGACCTCGGTGTTGCTCGTGGGGTTCTTCCAAGAGCGCCAAGGCCCGGTGCGAGCGGCGCTGCGGGTGCTGGTGACGTATCGACTGTGCGACATTGGACTCCTGGTGGGCGCGGTGGCGCTGCACGGCTGGCTGCATAGCTCGGCGTACCAAGACATCTTCGAGCATGTCGCGGGCTCACATGGTGGGGCAACGGCGTCGTTTGTCGGGCTGTGCCTGCTGTTTGCGGCCATGGGCAAGTCCGCGCAGATTCCCGTGGGGGGTTGGCTGCCCCGAGCGATGGAAGGGCCGACCGCCTCCAGCGCCGTCTTCTATGGGGGGCTCTCGGTCCACATGGGGGTGTACTTGCTGATTCGCTCGGCACCAGTGCTGGAGCAAGCGCCACTCGCTCGATTTGGCGTGCTGGTGATTGGGGCGGTGACCGCCGTGATGGCCGCTTTGTCCGGGCAAGTCTCTGCCGATGCGAAAAGCGGATTGGCCTACGCGACCATCAGTCAGGTCGGTTTGATGTTCGTCGAGTGCGCACTCGGGCTACCGAAGCTGGCGCTGCTGCACCTGGCGGCCCACTCACTGCTCCGCTATTACCAATTTTTGCGAACCCCTTCGACGTTGCAGGACGCGCTGGCTCGTCGTCGGGCCGATGGAGGGGCGGGACCGGTTGCGGTCGAAGTCGTCGCTGGCACCGAAACCTCATCGTTTCAGCGGTTTTTGTATCGACTCGCGATCGAGCGCTTTGCCATCGAGTCCGTGCTCGACCGCTGGGTGGCGAGGCCGATGCTGGCGGTGGCGAGGTCGCTTGGTCGACGGGAGGACGCGCTGGTCGGCTGGCTGATGGGTCACTCGCCCGTGGCCAAGGAGGTTCGCCATGAAGACTGATCTGTGGCTGATGACGCTGATCTGGGCACTACCGCTGGGGGTGTCGCTGGCTGTGCGCGGGCGTATGCTCGACCGTGTCGTGCGACCGGCGGCGATCTTGACCTCGGCGGTGGTGGTGCTGCTGTCGCTGTGGGCGTTTGTGCGCGATGGCGCAGAGCATGCGTTTGCGCGCAGTGAGGCGGTCTGGGCACCGGTCGTGCTGGGGATTCGCTATCACGTCGGCATTGATGGTCTGAGCGCGGTGCTGTTGCCGGTTTCGGCGGGCCTTATCTTGGGAGTCCTGATTGCGGCCCCGCGTCGGGTGATGACCAGCGTGCTGATTCGACAAATGCTGCTGACCGAGAGCTTACTGCTCGGCGTCTTGGTCTCGCTGGACCTGAGCATCTTGCTGCTGTTTTGGATTGCCTCGCTGCTGCCTCTGTTCGGTGAGCTGCGGGCTCGTGGGGAGCGCGGTGGTGCGCGGATGATGGGCATTCTGGGCGTGGCCAGCTCGCTGCCTCTCATTGGCTTTGTGCTGCTACTGGGGGTGCTGCGAGCCAAGAGCGGGGCGGCCGTGCAGACTCCGTATGACCTGATTGCGCTGGCGCAGCGCCAAATTGACGATCCGCTGCCGAGCTGGCTGGGGGGACTGGTGATGGTGGGGGCTCTGGTCCGAATGGGCTGTTTCCCCTTTCACTTTTGGATTGTCCCACTGAGTGAGCGCGGCTCGGCACCCCTGGTGCTGACCGCCTTTGCGACGCCGCTTGGATTGTTCCTGATGACCCGCGTGATGATGCCGCTGTTTCCGGACTTGTTCATGCAGGCCATGCCGCTGCTGCTGCCGCTCGGGCTGCTCACGGCCACCTATGGCGCGGTGTTGGCCATGGCGCAGTACGACCTGCGTCGGATGCTCGGCTATTTCTGGATCAGCCAGCAGGGGTTCTTGCTGGCGGGGATTGCCTCGATGAATGCGCCGGGCGTAAGTGGTGCGCTGATCCATGCGATTGGGACGGTGGTGGTGCGCACTGGTTTGGCACTGCTGATTGGCGCGATTTATGCGCGGACGGGAACCTGCGACGTTCGCAAACTGGGAGGGCTGGTACGAACGGCACCGCGCATGGCGACGGGCTTTTTGCTGCTTGGGGTTGCCGCCGTTGGGACGCCGGGCACGCTCGGTTTTGTCTCGGAGGACCTGATCGTGCAAGGTCTGCTCGACCATCACTCGATCGCGGCGGTGATGGTGCTGGTTACGACGGCGCTCAACGGAATCCTGCTGTTCTTGGCGTTCCAGCGGGTCTTCCTTGGTGACCGGGTCGGGCATTCCTCCACGGAGCACTCGTTCCCGGATCTGCTACCAAGAGAGCGCTGGGTGGCGGTGGCGATGTTTGGACTGCTGCTGGCGGGGGGACTTGTGCCAGCACCGCTGCTCGCGGTGAGGACTTCGGTGGTAGATGCACTTCACGACATCGAAAAGCCAGGGCTGCACGAAGCGAGCGGCGAGGCAGGACACGCTCCATCTACCGCTGCTCAGGCACCGTAGTCTCTAGCCGAGACCGAGGCCGTGTCGAACCACCTCGACCACGGCCTGCGCCCTTGCCTTGATCCCCGATAGATCGAGCGGTCGATAGATGAGGTTGACGGCGGCGCGGACCATCTCGTAGTCACCGGGCTTGACCGGGTAGATCTTCGAGGGAATGTGGATCGGGAAGCGATCACCGACGACCGCCTTGGCGTTGCAGCAGGCGCGCAGCCCCTCGCGACCGTTTAGGCGACCGAAGCCGGACTGACGAACCCCACCAAAGGGCAGACCTTGCACCATATAGGCCAGGCCATAGTCGTTGATGCAGGTCGACCCAGCGATGAGTCGGTCGGCGAGACGACGGGCCCGCGCTTGATCCTTGCTGAATACCGTGGAACCGAGTCCAAAGACGCTGTCGTTGGCCAGTTCAATGGCGTGCTCATCGTCACGGACGCGCATGATGGCCATCACGGGACCGAAGGTTTCCTCGCGCATGATCGCCATGCTGTGGTCGACGTCGATGAGGACGGTTGGCTGGAAGAAATTGCCGCCGGGACGACGCTGGCCACCAACGAGAACTTTGGCACCTTTTTGGACGGCATCGGTGACCAAGTGTTCGACGATCTCAACTTGGTGCGGCATGGTCATCGCACCCACGTCGATATCGGCCCCATTGCCAGCGAGCGGATCGCCTTGGCGAAGGGCGCGGGCTTCCTCGACAACTCGCTCGATGAAGCGGTCGTAGATGCCGTCCATGACGTAGATGCGCTCGGCAGCTAGGCACATCTGACCGGAGCAGATGAACACCCCGGCGAGTGCTCCTGCGACGGCTTGCGAGAGGTCGGCATCGTCACAAACGATCAGCGGGTCTTTGCCTCCCAGTTCGAGGACCACCGGGGTGAGGTTCTGGACGCTGCCTTCGAGGACTCGACGACCATTGGGGACAGAGCCGGTGAAGACAATCTTATCGACGCCTGAGCGGACCAGCGCCGCACCGGTCTCGCCAAACCCGGTGAGAATTTGAACCAGGTCCGGCGAATGTCCGCACGAAGACAACACCTCATCGAGCAGGGCCTGAATGCGCGGGGCCGAGAAGCTCGACCACTCGGAAACTTTGCACAGCACGGCGTTGCCCGAAAACAGCGCCGGAATCATCGGCCCGAGGATGTTTTGGAGCGGAAAGTTCCATGGACAGATGACGCCGATGACGCCGAGCGGATGAAACTCGATGGTCGCCGTCTTGTGGAGCAGCAGCCCCGACGAGATTTTTTCGGACCGGAGATCGTCTTCGCCGCTGCGGATGGTGTAGCGGAGCTTCTCGCAGACGGGAAAGATCTCACCCATCATCGCGTTTTGGAGGGTCTTGCCTGCCTCGGCAGACAGCATGCGGCACAGCTCGTCAGCGCGATCGAGGATGGTATCTAGCAGACGGCGGAGCACACGGCGACGCTCGGCGAAGCTGGTCTTTTTCCACTCACGCTGGGCCAGTCGAGCACGGTCGAGTCGGGCGCTGACCTCTGCCGCATCCATCGCGGCGACTTCGCCGAGGACTTCACCGTTGGCGGGATTGCGGCAAATGATGGTGCGTGGGGTCGATGGTCCCGATGGCGGCGGTCCCGACGATGGGCCATCTTGTTTCGTGGAAACCTCGGGCGCGGACTCGTGGCTCGTCGAGGCCGGTTCGCTGCTCGGCTGGGTGACGACTTCGCTAACGATGGGGGCGACTTCCGTTGGCGGCTCGCTAGGAACTGCGACGGCCACGGGGTCGGCTTCGACGGTGAGAGTACTTGGTTGCGCTGCGGAAGGAGGCTCTGTGGCTGGCACCACGGGAACCTCATGGGTGGCGGTCTTCGGCTTGGCGCGACGAGAGGATTTGGTCTGAGTAGCTTTCTTCATGATGAATCCGGCAGCGACCGAGTGGCGCTGTCCTTTAGCAAGGGCGGCGCAATGTAACAACAAGGTTCCCAAACGAAAAGCGCAAAGGCGGGCCGGTCCTTCTGCTAGATTTCCGCGCCGTGAACCGTCCTTCACCACAGTCAGCGCGTCCGCTGCGTCGAATCCTGGCGCTGGAATCGTCGTGCGATGAGACCGCCTGCGCGGTCATCGAAGCGGAGCACGAGTACGGTCATCCCGACCATCGCCTGCTGGTTCGAGCCGATGTGGTGGCTTCTCAGGCGGCGATTCATGCGCGATTTGGTGGGGTCGTTCCCGAGGTCGCAGCGCGGCATCACATCCAGAACCTGATTCCGGTCCTCGATGAGGCGCTGACGCAGGCGGAGATCACGCTCGATGACATCTCGGCGCTGGCGGTAACCCGGGGGCCGGGGTTGATTGGGGCGCTGCTGGTGGCGGTGCAGGCTGCCAAGGCGCTGGCGTTTGCGCGGCAGATTCCGCTCGTCGGTGTAAACCATCTGGAAGCGCATCTATTGTCGGCCTATCTGTCGGACGGTACGAGCGAGCACCGACGACCACCGCTGCCTCATCTTGGGCTGCTGGTATCTGGCGGTCACTCTTCGCTGGTGCTGGTCCATGACTTCGGCCGCTACCAGGTGCTGGGGACAACCAGCGACGATGCAGCCGGCGAGGCGTTCGACAAAGTCGGCAAGCTGCTCGGGCTCGGTTATCCGGCTGGGCCGCTGATTGATCGGTTGTCGACGAATGGTGATCCGCGAGCGGTGGTGATGCCGAGGGCCATGCTCGGGCCCAAGCGAGGGCTTCAGCTGAGCTTTTCCGGTCTGAAGACTGCCGTTTTTGCGCACCTTCAAAAAAATGGCCAGCCGCAGGGCGAGCAGGCGATGGCGGATCTGTGTGCATCGTTTCAAGCCGCTGTCGTCGAGCAGCTTTGTCGGAAGACCGCGCTGGCGCTCGACCAGTACAAACTTCCAGCCGTGGTGCTGTCGGGCGGTGTGGCGTGTAACCGGGCACTGCGGGCGGCGGTGGCCGAGTTGTGTGGGTCGCGTGGGCTTTCGTTTTTCGTCGCACCTCCCCGGTTGTGTAGCGACAACGCAGCGATGGTTGGTGCGGCTGGGTATTACCGTTTGTGGCGCGGTGAACGCGCCGAGCTAGGCCTCAATGCCGTTGCCAATCTCCCACTTTGAAACAACCGATCCCGTGGTCGAGCATGAAGAAGCAGCGGCTGCGGAGCCGGTCATCCTCGACGCTCGTGAGCTGCTTCGTCAGTACGGACTCGCTGCAAAAAAGAGCTGGGGTCAGAACTTTCTCGTCGATGAGCGCTCCTATTCGGCAATTGTCCGAGCCTGCGCACTGTCTCCGGACGACGTCGCTGTCGAGGTCGGTGCCGGTCTGGGTACGCTGACGAGTCGACTGCTGGCAACCTCGGCTTCGGTGGTTGCTGTCGAGCGCGAGCGTGATATGTGCGAGGTGCTGCGCAAAGAACTCGGTGGCAGGCCGCGCTTTACTCTCCAGGAAGAAAACGCGCTGCACCTGGACATCCCGGCGCTGGCGGAGCGATTTGGACGTCGCTTGGTGATCGTCGGAAACCTGCCGTATCAAATTGCCTCGCCGCTGATTTTTCACTTTTTGGCGTCACGTGCATCGGTGCGGCGAATCGTGATCATGCTCCAGCGTGAGATGGCCGATCGGTTGCTTGCCGCGCCGGGAAGCCGTGAATCGAACGCCCTTGGGGTGCAGGTGCAGATGGTGTGTGCGGTCCGACGGGTCTGTCAGGTCGGACGGGGTGCGTTTTTGCCGCCACCGCGAGTCGATTCGTCGGTGGTGCTCTTGGATCCGCTTCCGACTACATTTGCTCCGCTGCGTGACCTGGCGATGTTTCACCAGGTGGTCCGGGCCGCATTTGGACAGCGTCGCAAGACGTTGCGCAATGCACTCGGTGCGGCGTTTCCCGATGATGCGATCGCCAGCCTTGGCGGCTGTGGAATTGACCTGACTCGTCGTGGAGAATCGCTGCGGCTGCCGGAGTTTGCGGTCCTGTCCGATGCGCTGTCACTTCATCGCGAGCAGAGCTCTAGCGCGCCGCAGCTTTGAACGGAGTGTGCCGATGAACCGCCGCGTTTTCGTACTCGCAATCGTGGTGCTGATCGTGACGGTGGTTGTGTTCTTCTATCGTCAGCGTCAGCGGGAACAAGGGCTGCCAGCGGGCAGCTCGGCACCAGCGGTGCTGCCGCTGCTTCAGACGACCGCGAAGTCGAGCGAGCAGACAGGCACAAGTGGTTCATCGCTGGTGCCGGTGCGGGCGACGTTGGGTCGAGGCAGCTCGGTGGTAGTCGAGGGTGGCTGGGGCGCTGGACCCGGCAAGTTTGGTCGCAAACGCGCCGCTGAATCGAGCCCGGAAGGACCGATGGCCCTGTCGGTAGCGCCCGATGGCAGCATCGTCATCATCGACCAGGTCAACCGTCGGATCGAACGCTACCGAGACGGTCATTCCACAAGCACAACGCCGATCGGCGGCGATACGGTGCAGGACTTGGCGCTAGGGCCCGAGGGGCGGATGGTGCTGCTCGATCGGTTCGTCGATCGAGGCATCCAGGTCTATGGTCCCGATGGCAAGCTGCTCAACGATGTGCCGCTGAGCGGGAAGACCGAGCTTGGGAGTCTGACCGGCGTATTTGCCGATGAGCACGGAATTTATGTCGAGCGCGAGCACGGGATGGTGCAGCGGGTGGCCGATGCCAATGGCAATCGCACCGCGGGAGACCGCGAGCTGCCGGGCCGACCATCGCGGGATGGTCAGCTTGTGATCGCGGCGGCGATGCTGGAGCGACAAAGTGGTCAGTTTGTAATTCGTGCGCTCGATCGCGCCAAAGGTACGCAGGTCTGGGACCGGGTGATTCAGTTGCCGACGCCGATCTTGCACTTGGTGATGCTCGATAGCGACAAGCAGGGGCGGATCTATGTGGCAGCGGTGACCGCGCTGGAGGAGCCAACGCCGCCGTATCGACTGACCGACGAATCCTTGTTTGCGGTGCAGATCGGGCGAGATGGCGTCGAACGTGGTCGGCTGAAGCTGCCCCCCTTGCATGGCAGTGACGAGTCGTTCCGGCCGGTGACGGTCGACGATGCGGGCAATTTGTATGTGATGCAGTCGAGCGAGACGGGTCTGACCGTGGTTCGCTATGTGTTCTAGATGACATCCAAGCAGGTCATGGACTTTGCGAGTACCGCCAAGCTCCCGATCATCGATGGGCAGGCGGTGTATTTGGGACGGATCGATTACGGCGTGGCCTGGAAGCTCCAGCAACTGGTCGTCGAACAGCGCCAGCAAGGACTGCTGCCCGATACGCTTCTTTTGTGTGAGCACAGCGATGTCATTACCGTCGGACGACGTCTGACCGGGCAGGGCAACATCATCGATCGGCGCTTTCCAGTCTTCGAGATCGAGCGGGGTGGAGATGCGACCTATCACGGGCCGGGGCAACTGGTGGGCTATCCGATCATCGCGTTGCGTCCGAGCCTGGACCCGGCACCGGCGTATGGGGAACAGGATCTACATGGATACCTGCGAGCGCTCGAAGAGGGGCTGCTGATGCTGGTGAGCGAGTGTGGGGTCGCCTGTGACCGTAAGCCTCGCTATACCGGGATCTGGACAGCGGATCACCAGGGCAAACTGGCTTCCCTTGGGGTGGCGGTGCGACGCTGGGTGACGTCTCATGGCTTTGCTCTCAACGTCAGCACGGAGCTATCGCGTTTCTTTGCGATCAACCCGTGCGGGATGCAGGCACAAGTGATGACGTCGCTGCAGCGGCTGGGGGCAGAGCTAGATGGACAGGCCGTTTCCGTCGAGCGCTTGATCGAGCCCTGCGCACGGGCGATGGGGCGAGCGCTTGGCCGTCGCTTTGTGCTGCGCGCTGTGGCGGAGTCGGGTCTGTCGGGGCTGCTCGCAGAAGCCGAGCTACATCCTGAGCCGTCACAGCCGCTTACCGGCTGACGCGAACCTGCTCTTTGAGCCGTCGGTGGGTCATCTCGTACGCCAGGCGCAGCGCGTCCCGTCCGGGTTCCAGGCGAAACGGTGACAGCTTGGGCAGTGCTGGCTCGTGAAGCAGATGTAGCTCCGGCCAATCGGGCACGTCATTTTGCATCCTTACCACCTTGCGCCACGGCGAGTGCGCGGGTAGGTGATGAAACAGTAGGCGTGCTCCCGGCGTGGCCGTCGAAATGCCTGGCCGATCGGCAATGCCTCCGTCGAGATAGCGGCGTTCGCCGATCTCAACGGGCTGAAACATGCCGGGAAAGCAGCACGAGGCCCGGATCGCCAGCGCCAGATCTCCCTCTTCGAGCACCTCGGTGGAGAGGCTCCGGAGGTTGAAGGCAGCGAGCCGAATCTTCATCGGACACTCCGAAAACTCGCGGACGTCGACGCGATCGAGCAGGTCGCGGATGATGTAATCGAAGGCATTGCCGCGTAGCAGACCTGGACCGCTGGCCTCGTCGGCCATTCGATCGATGCCCATCAGCTCGGCCAGCTGACGGAGTCGCCCGGTGCGTAGATAAAAGGGCAATCCCGCGAGCGGATCAACGTCCCAGAATGAAGCACGGGATAGCTTGAGCAACTCGTCGCGGAGTACCGTCGCTGGCAAACCGGCACCCCACAGACCAGCAACCAGCGCGCCGGCCGAAGATCCACCAAGCTGTGTGGGGCGCAGCCCGACCTCTTCGAGTGCCATCACCACGCCGGTGTGGGCAAAAAAACCAAAGAATCCCGACGACAACACCAGCTCGAAGGGATGGGATGCGAGGTATTCAGTAAGCGTCGGCATGGCAAGACCTTGTAGCAGCGAGGGTAGCTGTTGAATAAGAGGCGAATCAAAAGCCTATTTTTGTTTGTGACGGCGAGGCAAGTCAGCGAGTGCGGCCAGGTAGTCGATCGGGGAGTCGATCGGCTTCGGCCCCAGCTCTTGCTCCGACATGGGACCGAGATCGCGAAGACCACGCGCCAGAGCACGCAGCAGGTCGCGGGTACCCGGCAGCGACCCGAGTGCGGGCAGCAGATCGCGTTCGCCGGCACCGTCTGCGATCGTGCGACCCAGGCTGTTGACGGTTTCCACCGAGACGCGACGACGTCGCAGCAAATCTTGCAGCGAGTTGCGGAGTGCATCGACGCTGTAGGCGTGCCGATCCACCATCTCGACCGCAACCCGAACTACTGCAGCCGCTTCGAGTCGTCCATCCTGAAACAGCACCAACGCCGCCTGAAAGTAGTTGTAGATGGGGACGAGCCGCCCGCCGTAGCGATCGAACTTGCCCGGGGGAGACTTGCGATCGAGGTGGATGAAGATCCGCTCGACGGCTTCAGAGTGGGGTAGTGACTCGAAGATCGACACCGTGCGCGCCGCGTCATCGTCGTAGGTGCCAGCGCTGCGCAGGATCTGTTCCAGCAGCGACCTGCCAATGCGACCTGCGAGCAAGTCCCCGTAGAGCGAGTAGATGAGGGCATCCGACTCGGCATCGTCGCCAAAGCAGACCTCACGCGTCTCGGCGGTCACCCCAGCTCGTCCGGCCAGCAGCGCCGGGAGCTTGTAGCCGACCTGTTCGCGCAGCGCCCGAAATCGCCCGGTCAGCATGTTGCGTAGGTTCGGTTTGAGTACGAACTCATCAAACTCGATCCCGTCGAGGCGCAGCTTTTCGGTCAGCACCTTGCGCATTTGGCGAGGCGATCCAGAAATAAAGCAGATTCGCGCCCGACCACCGCCCGACTGCCGCAGTTCCCGCAGCAGCGTGGCTGCTCCGGGCACGGTGCGTTTGTCGCCCGCATCCTCGAACGCGGTCTTTAGGAGCGACATGAAGGTATCAAAGTCGGTACGTAGGTAGGTCTTGTCGAGATCCCAGCGATAAATCACGTTGGGAAAGCTCGCTTCTGGCTGGCTCGGGCTGCTCTGCGCAGGCTTGTCCATCACCGCGCTCACTTAGGTCTGCTCGCCCGGTGGAACAGTCAGATTGCCCGCCTCGCGGAGGCCGCGCTCAATGTCGGGCAAAAGTCCACTGGAGACGCCTTTTTTGGCAACTTTGATGGCGTTCTGGATCGCCTGGGCTTGGCTGCGACCGTGCGCCTTGATGAGCAGGTGATCAAACCCGAGCAGCGGCGCTCCGCCATACTGTTTCCAGTCGGTGAGATCCTTGAGCTTTCCGATTCCGCCCGACAGCATGGCAAGACCCGCCCGCCACATCAGCTTTTCTTTGTACGCGTAGTGAGCCAGTCGGACCACCGTTTCGGAGACGCCTTCGAGCATCTTCAAGACGACGTTGCCGACGAAGCCCGAGCAGACCACGACATCGGCGACGCCACGAGGAATGTCGACGCCCTCGACGTTGCCGATAAACTGAATCCCACGCAGCTCTTTGAGCCGGGCATGCGCGACGACGACCTCTTTGGGGCCTTTGCCCGCCTCGGCACCGTTCGACAGCAGCGCAACCTTGGGGCGAGGGTTCTTCGAGATCCGCGAGGCATAGGCCGAGCCCATGACCGCGAAGCTCACCAGATCATCCGCCGTCACATCGAGCGTCGCCCCCACATCCAGGATCAGCGAAAACGGATCGTCTTTTTCGCCGCGCCGGACCTCGGTCGGATAGACCGCCGCCAGTGCGCAACGACGGATGCCCGGCAGTCTCCGCCAGTACTGCAGGCACGACAGCACGGCCGCACCGGTGTTACCGGCCGAGACCAGCGCGGATGCTCGTCCCTCTGCGCACAACCGCGCCGCCACGGCAATGCTGCTGTCGGGCTTTAGCATGAGCGCTTCACGGGGCGACTCGTCCATCGTGATGACTTGGCTTGCGTGATGAATCGCCAGTCGCTCCGCATCGTAGCGCTGCTTCATCAGCAGTTCATGGAGGCGTGGTGCGTTGCCGACCAGCAGCAGGTGCAGTGGTTCGCTCCCGTCCGATCTTTCGCTGGTCGACTTATCTGTGGTCGGTTTGTCACTGTTCGGCTTGACCGGGTTCGATTTTTCCCCGACGGGCTGTTCGAGCGAAAGTGCACAGGCCGCCTTGACCACTTCCTCGGGAGCTTGGTCACCGCCCATGGCGTCGACGACAATAGTAATGGGTTGGCGTTCGATGACTTGACCGGACATCTGGTGACCACCATACCATGCGCAGCCCAGACTGCCGCCATCGCGCTGCCGTCCTCGGTGCGGCATAACGGTTGATTTCATGACCAAAAGCGCCATACGATAGCTCCCACCACACCCCCAGACTCTGACGACGACTGACACGATGAGGGACTCGTTTGGGTGGGGCGCTGGTGTCAGTTCACTTGGGGAGGGCAGCGTGAGCGAAGACGACATCATCTACTGGCAGGATGTCTTGGAACTGGTGCAGGCCGGGAAAGCCTCGAACCTGAAGTGCCCGTTCTGTCAAGGCGACACCCTCACTGTCACCAAACGTGAGCGGGTGACCATCGTGCGGTGTACGGCCAAGACCTGCGGCCACTTCATTGAGGGCCGGTTTTCTGCGGAGGACCTAGCCGAGTAGGAAGCCGATGGGAATCGGTTGGGAGTCGCTTAGGAGTCGCACTCTGCTGAATCAGGAGTCGATGTACGGAGAGTCCTTACGAGCGATTCCTAATCAAGTGATCAGCGAAGCAAGAAAGTTGGGTGCCGAGTCATTTGGGTATGAAAGTTATGGGACTGGATCGGTTATATTCTTGCTTCGCTGGGGTAGAAGTTACTGGGGCTTGCAGATAGCGGTGTAAGCGTTTCCTTTTGACGCACAAGCTGCACTGCTGGTGAGGAGAAAAGGGACAGAAAATGGCGCGCAACTTCCTCGGAAAAGGATGGCGCTATCCGGTGATGATAGACCGCCACGGCGGGATGGCGCAGAGCTCTCTCGATGATCTCGTGCGCGAGTCTATCTTGATCATCCTTGGCACTGCTCCCGGCGAGCGCGTGATGCGTCCATACTTCGGATGCGATATTCACGAGCTGCTATTTGCTCCGAACAACGTCAACACCGCCGGTCTAGCTGCCCACTATGTTGTCGAGGCGCTTGAGAAATGGGAACCACGCGTTGAGGATGTCTTTGCTGACGCCAATCCCGATCCGATAGAGCCTCATAAGCTGATCATCGATATCAAGTACAAGATTCGCGGCCAGAACGTTACTCGAAACCTCGTCTATCCGTTCTATCTGCGCAGGAGCGATCAAGAATGATCCCGACGCCGAAACTGGACGATCGGACGTACGCCGATATCATCGCCGAAGCCATTCGGCTGATTCCCAGGTACTGTCCAGAGTGGACGAACCACAATCCCTCTGATCCAGGTATCACAATCCTTGAGCTCTGTTCATGGATGACAGAGCTGATCCTGTACCGTCTCAACAAAGTACCAGAGAAGAACTATCTGACCTTCCTGGATATGTTGGGAATCAAGCTGCAGGCGGCTCAGCCGGCACGCGCACTCCTTACATTCAAGCTAGCGGAAGGTGTTGAACGGCAGACGATTCGTCGTGGTCTGCAGGTGTCGACTCCACAAGCCGATGAGGAAGACGCCGTTCTGTTCGAAACGCAGCGCGATCTGACCGTGATCAGTGCGAGTCTTGATCGCTGCTTTTCCTACTTTGATGAGGCGTATTCGGACAACTCTCCGTACCTACAGGGAGAGCGAACGGATGGCTTTTTGGCCTTTGCCGGTGCCGAGCGCGTCGACCGTTTCATCTACCTGGGTGACGAGCGGCTGATTGGTATCAACGACTCAACGGTGCTCCGGCTGCGGTTGACGGCCCCTGAGCATGGCGGCCGCGATTTGGCGCGGCTCCTGAACTGGGAGTACTGGAACGGCCGACGCTGGCGTGAATTGACTCTGTCACAGCTTGAAGTAGAGCGCGGCGAGGTCATTTTTCAAGGCGTGGTAGATATTCAGAAAACCACGGTCAACGGACTGGAGACCTACTGGCTCCGGGGTCGTTTGGCAGAGGTTCCGCGCAGCGCTGCAGAGACAGAGGTTGATACTGTTCGCGGTATCATCGAAGTGACCGGCGAAGGAATCCTTCCCGATCAGGCGTTTGCGAACCTCGATAACAACGTTTTTATCGCGCTTGATCTCGGCAAGAACGTCCATCCATTTGGTACCGAACCGAAGCCGGATCACGTTCTGTATCTGGCCTCTCAAGAGACACTTAGCCAGGTTGGTGTGCAAGTCGAGATCGACTTTGCTCTCAGTGATCCACAGATCGCGCCAATTCCCAAAGCGAGTGATGACCTCATCATGTCGTGGGAGTACTTCGATGGGAAGAAGTGGCGAATTCTCGGCAAGAGCACTCCTTCTGGGAAGCCGCCGCAGGGTTGGGAACAGAGTGTTCTCGGATTTGTCGATGCGACCAATGCCTTCACCAAGAGCGGAACGGTGCGCTTTAATCGGCCTCCGGATCTGCAACCAGGTGAGGTGACGGGCGAGCCCAATTACTGGATTCGTATTCGCATCGAGCAAGGTGATTTCGGTATTCCTGGGGCGTACATGCTCGACAATGACAAGTGGGTTTGGCGCGATGAAAGGCCACTCCGCCCACCTGCGTTTAAGAGCATCGGGATTCGGTATCAGACTGATCTTGATCACCTGAAGTACTTCGTTGCGTATAACGATTTCCGTTATCGCGATCACTCTGAAGAAGAGAAAAACGAATACCGTCCGTTCCAGCCCTTCCAAGCAATTCCTGATGAGGGAGCGGCTGTCTATCTGGGCTTCGATCATCGTCTTCCGAACGAAACGATGAGCCTGTACTTTCAATTCCAAGAGAGTTCAGTGCTGGAGCAGGATTTCTCTCATGCCGAGCATCTGACGCAGTACTACGAGAAGCGCAAGACCATTTGGGAACCGGAACAGCGCGTTGCTTGGGAGTACTACAACGGGCGGGCGTGGGTGACCTTGGTGGTCGCGGACGGAACCAAGAACTTCACAGAGTCCGGTTTCATCGACTTTGTCGGCCCGGACGATATGGACAAGACCCTCAAGTTTACCGAGGACCGCTTCTGGATTCGGGCGCGCCTGGAAATGGGTGGTTACATCAAACCGCCGCGTATCCGTCGCATTCTCCAGAACACGGTGGAGGTAGCCAACGTTCGTACCATTCGCGATGAGATCCTGGGCTCATCCGATGGGACTCCGCTTCAGAGCTATACGCTCCTTCACGGTCCGCTGCTTGGTGGTCAGGTGATCGAGGTGCGTGAGCGCGAAGATCCAGTTCCTGAAGACATCGAGGAGCTGGGTGAGCACGCGGTGCGCGTCGCGGAGGATCGCGAAGGCGGCTACATGGTTCGCTGGAAAGAAGTCGAAAGCTTCTTCGAGTCTGGCCCGAAGTCGCGACATTACATCATCGATCCACTGACGCGGCAGGTGCGCTTCGGTGATGGCATTCGGGGCATGGTGCCACCGGTCAGTCGCAACACCGTCATTGCCAACGAATATCGCGTCGGTGGTGGTAGCAAAGGCAACGTCAACGCGTTCACGCTGACCTCGCTGACCCGCGCCGTGCCGTACATCGAAAAGGTCTACAACGTCCTTCCGGCTGTCGGCGGTGCTGATGCTGAGACGGTCGAGCAAGCCAAAGAGCGGGCACCGCTGCAGATCAAGAGCCGCGATCGCGCCGTGACTGCTGAAGACTTCGAGACGCTGGCGCTGCGTTCGACGACGAGTATTGCTCGTGCCAAGGCACTGGCCTCGGATGATCAGGCGGGCCATGTTCACTTGGTCATCATTCCGCGTGGCGACGAAAAGAATCTGGATCTGACCCGCAAGCTGGTTCCGCCGCCGGAGCTATGTCGCTTTGTCCGCAACTATCTCGACGAGCGCCGGCTCATCACGACGATTCTTGACGTGACCAAGCCGGACTACGTCGAGATCTCGCTGAAGGTTACGCTGATCCGTCGCACCGTTGGTCAGAGCGAGCGTCTGCGCACCGAGATCGAGCAGCGTATGCGTCGATACTTGCACCCACTCGTTGGTGGCAAAGATGGCAAGGGCTGGCCGTTTGGACGCCCGGTCTATCGCACCGACTTGGTGCATATGGTCGAGGACATCCCCGGCATCGAGGCGATCGAGTCCATCCAGATCTACGATGAGGACCGCCGCATCAACGTCGACAGCGTGCGCCTAAAGGACGATGAACTGCCGCACGTTGTGAACGTCGCCGTCGTTGAGCGCGTCCGTCAGGAGATGATCTGATGCTGCACGAGCGCGAGCCGATGCAGCGTCGCCTGGTCCGCGTCCCCGACGTGGTTGGGCTGACGTTGCAAAAAGCTCTGCTACTGGTCCAGCACTCCGGTCTCAAGGTCGGTGCGGTGCTGTTCAAGGAAAGCTACGAGGAAAAAGACACCATCCTCGAGCAGAAGCCGCAGCGCGGCCAGATGGTCTACGCTTCCGACGACGTAACGTTGTGGATTTCGCGTGAGAGCTACATCAAGTGGCTGCCCGCCATCTATCAGCGTTCCGACGCGACCGGACGGAACTACGTACGCGATCTACTGTGGGTCATTCAGCATCTGTTCGGCTCGATCGAGACGATGCTCGACTCGATCCATCTGTACTTTGATTCGTACGAGACGCCAGAGCAGTTCCTACCGTGGCTGGCTGCCTGGTCAGCGATGCTGCTGGAGCCCGACTGGCCGGTCGGCAAGAAGCGCCGTTTGATCAAAAAGGCGATGGAGCTTTACCGTCTGCGCGGCACGGTGCGTGGACTCAAGCTGTTTATTTCGCTGTTTACCGGTTTCGAGCCGCATCTGGCCGAAAACGAGTGGCCGTTTAACGGCTTCCGAATCGGTACTTCGTCGACGGTGGGCATCGATACGGTGATCCTGCCGCCAGTCGACAAAGCGCACTCGTTTGTGGTGGTGATGCCGCACAAGTTCAAGGACGTCACCAGTCAGTCGATCATCCGGCTTCATGAAATCATCGAGATGGAGAAGCCGTCGCACAGCACCTACATGCTGAAGTTCGAAGATCCGCGTCTGGCTGTTGAGGAGCGCGAGTTCTATCGAATCGGCGTGTCGTCAGGCGTCAACATCGGTCAAGAAGTGGTCACGCCTCTGCCGATGGATGCTGAGACGGGCGAGCCGGATTACCCGAAGGAGCCGGTGATGCCGCCGCCACCACCGAATCCATCGGTGTACGAGCTGTTCGGTACCAAAAAGCGGCAGCTTCCGCCGATTACCGGTGCCGCCAAGGCCGACAACGCTCCGGTCGAGGGTCGCGAGATTACTTCGAGCAAGTACGGCTTCGAGGGAGCTCGTGAGTTCCGTCTCGATGACATTATGAAAGAGCTGCTGGCCCGCGCTGGCCTCGAACAAAATGTCGAAGTGAGTGTCGACGGTGGCACAGGTGGCACAGGTGGCACAGGTGGCACAGGTGGAGCAGACGCTGCGGAAGAGAAGAGCAGCTCGGCACTGATCGAGCTTGCCAACAACGATATGAGTCCTTCGACCCAGCTCGAAGAGGACTCGGCGTTTGAGTCTGCGCTGGCTAGCAAAGGCGCGGTCGACAAGAAGTCCAAGGTGGCCGAGGACTCGGCGTCTGAGTCTGCGCTGGCCAGCAAAGGCGCGGTCGACAAGAAGTCCAACGCGGCCGAGGACTCGGCGTCTGAGTCTGCGCTGGCTTCCAAGGGGTCGGTTGAGACGCGACCCGAGGTGGCCGTTGAACCGAATGCGTTCGATGAGCTGAGCAGCCAGACCCCGGTAACCAAGACCGAAGGCACGCTGGATGACGACGAGGAGATTCCTCGGGCGGGGTTGGGCGCAACCGTTGAAGGTGGCGTGCGGGGCCGGAAGCCGAAGGTCGATATCGATGTCAGCGTCGAAGAAATTGGCGGCGAAGAGATTCAAGAGGTCAGCGCGGATGATCTCATCCAAGACGTCGAAAAGCCCGGGACAGAAGTCGTTCGGCCAGAAGGCAGCAATGTCGCGAAGGTGACGGGCACGGCCAGCGTTGAGGGCAACGTCCAGCAGCGTGGGCCACGCGTCGAGATTGAAATCGAGAAGCGCGAAGTACCAAGTGATGAAGGCTCAGCGCCAAGCGGCAGCGAGACGCCTTCCGACGGTTCCAAGAAATAGGAAACTTCTAACCAGGGTTCCCAGCGAGGGGCACGATGGCGACTGAGAGTGAGAGCAAAGTCAAGGGCTTCAAGCGGATCAACTTCTTTAAGGGCTTTCTCACCACCGAGCACGACTGGAATGATGCCGAGCGGTACCACATCGAGAAGCGCCGTCTCCACAACAAGATGATGCACGCCCCCGGCGTGGTCTTCGGTTTCAGCGGCGATCTCAAGGTGACGGCTCGTCCACGAGGTGATCTCTCGGTCGAGATTCAGCCTGGCTACTCGGTCGATGGGCAGGGCCGCGACCTGATGCTCTGGGATGCCGAGATCAAGACGTTGGTTCTAGAGGAGTACAAGCTCCCGCAGACCATCTACATCGTCCTGCGCTATTACGAGCAGGAAACCGACTTTATCGCCTATAAGGAAAACGCGGCCTACAAGGGGCATCGGCGGATTCTCGAGGGTTGTAAGGTTGAAATCTCGCAGACCGCACCGGACATTCGTGAAGAGGTCGAGCTAGCGCGGATTCTGCTCGATAAGAACGCGACGCGTATCCGCGATGCGCGTGACCCGAATGAGCCGAAGGCGAACGAGATCGATCTTCGCTTCGTGCCGCGTGCGGGTGTGGCGGGCTCGTCGATTGATCCGGTGCTCCGGATCCGGCTGGCACTGCTCCTTGATCGGCTGCGGCGCTTGCTGCTCGCGATGGCTCGTGACAACAAGGTCGAGACGGCGCACGACGCGCTGGCAGGCGTGATTGCGGCCCAGACGCTGCACACCGCAGATCTTCTCGACAACCGCAACGGGCACGAGATCTTGAACATGCTGGTGCAGCTCCAGGACGAGCTGACCAAGGATGTCGAGATCAACCACCCGCAGCTTGGTCAGAAGAAAGAGTTTGGCAACTACAAGAAGAACATCGACATCGTCAAAGGCCTGCTCGGCGAGCGTCGCAACACCCCCGAGGCGTTCGACAACATGCTCGTCTATATGGCCAAGGGTGCCGAGGAGCTAGCGCCGCTCTACGGCGGTGAGGCGACCGATTCGGGTCCACCGACGCCAGGTCCGGTTCAGACCGTTCCGTCCGAAGACGGCAAGGCCAAGACCGAGGCTGCCGACAAGGACAAAAAGCCCCGTGGCGCGTACGGGCCGAACGAGATTCCGCCCGACGACATGGAGCGCATCAAGGGCATCTCCGAGCAGGACCTCCCGATGGAAGTCGAGATCAACGGTGAGACCTGGGTCCGTATCGACATGATCAAGGTCATGGATACCGACTCCGAGAGCGCCCACGACCTCAAGATTCAAGAGGCCCGCGACTCGTACCGTTCTCGTCAGCGCCTGAAGTACCCCGATGGCAAGTCGCTGGAAGACGTCGGTCGTGCCCACGTCTCGGGCTTCGTCACCTATAAGGTCAAGGGTGTCACTCCCGGGAAGCGCCTGCTGATCGTCCGTCGTATGGACTACGTCTACGGTGACTATTCGCTGGAGTTTGAGGTTGACGGCAAGAAGGCGGGTGTCTGTGAGTGTCCCGGGACCGACCGCATCAACCGCTGGCGCAACTGGCCGCACATCATTCCGGCCGAGTTTGTGGTGCGCGCCGAACCGAACGTGAAGCAGATCGCCGTGACCGCTGGTCGCGACATCAACATGTTCCGTTACTGGTTCTACCAGCCGAGGCAATAAGGTAAGCTGGACAGGCCATGTTTATAGACAGGCTATTAGACACCGTCCTTAGGCCCTTCCGCGAACTCTGGGGCTACTTCATGAAAGTCCGTGGCGTGCAGACGGGCATCGTGAGTGATGTGCACCGTGTCCGCAACGTCGGTGACTACGCGCGGTCTGAAGTCGGCCAGATGAAAAACATGGTCGTCGCGCCCGGTCAGATGCTTCCGGGCTATGGGCAGCCAGCACAGCAGGCGGCGCAGATGCCCCAAATGGCGCAGCAACAGGCGGAAAACAAAAAGATGGGTTGGTCCTTTCCTTGGAGCAAAAAGACGTGTCCGCGCTGCCAAAATAAACTGCAGAAAAGTTGGGATCAGTGTCCCTACTGCGGTCAAAACCAAAACCAGCCTGTCACCGCCGCACCTCCAGCTGCCGGTGGGGCACCTGGTTACGGAGCAGCGCCTCCGCCAGGCTATGGAGCGCCTCCGGGAGCACCGGGCTATGGAGCACCTCCGGGGGCTCCGTATGGCGCTCCAATGCCGAGTCCGGGCGGAGCGGCCAAGACGATTGCCATGGATGCTGCCGCGATTGATGCGCCTTTGCTGGCCACCGGCGATCGGGCTGAAAACGTAGCGTGGCTGGTACCGCTGGAGGGTGCGCTGACCGGTGAACTGCTACAGATTCGGACTCGCGCCATCATTGGTACCGCCGAGGGCTGTGAGGTCAAGCTATTCGACGCTGCGATATCGGGTCGTCACGCCGAGATTGTCCTGTCGCAGGGCAGTCGATTTCGCATCAACGACCTCGGTTCGCGCAACGGAACCTATGTCAACGACAAGGCCATTGCCTCTACCGAATTAGTGGATGGCGACAACATCCGTCTTGGCAGAACGACCTTCCGCTTCAAGACCAAGCACTAAAGGCAGACCATGCACCGCCTTTCCATCCAATCTACGACCTCGGGTTCCTTCGCTGTCCGGCTGATGGCGTCTGCCATCTCGGCGCTCGTTGTGTTGTGCGCGCTGCTTGCACCAACAGTTTCTGAAGCGCAGAACGCCAAGCTGCGCCTCGAGCGCTTCGGCTTTGACAAGCTCCCCGATCTCAAAGTCTACATCACCTACGTCGAGGAAGACGGCACCGTGATCGCCGGACGCCAAGCGTCTGACTTCAAGCTGCAAGTCGACTCGATCGATCAAGGTGCGGGTCGCGCCATCACGACGTTTGATCAAGCCAAAGAGCCGATCTTTGTCGTCGGTGTCGTCCAAGTCGGCGGTGCGGTCGATGAGCGGGTTCTCGCCGAGGTCAAAGGCGGCTTACGGCGCGTCAATGACGCCGTTGGCAACACGCCGGGCGGTCGCATGGGCATCCTGGCCTACGCGGACAAGACCAACCGCATCATTGAGTTTGGCACCACCACGGAAGTCGACGCAGGCATCGGCAAGATCGCACTGGAGACGGAAGCCAGTGAGTCGCACATGCTCGACGCACTGCGCACCGCCATCGATCTGCTCAAGCAGCAGGAAAAGGGACGACGCAAGCTCATCATCCTTGTTTCCGATGGCATCGACGTCAACAACGAGAAGAAGAACTTCACCGAGATTGGCAACCGCGCCCAGCTTGGCGGCATCGTGATTGATACCGTTGGCTACAACGCGTTTGACGCTTCGAAACTGCGCAACTTGCAGGAAATGACCAAGCGCTGCTACGGCACCGACCGCGTTGCCAAAGCACCGACGGAAATTGGTCCTAAGATCGACGGCATTGTCGACGAAATTCAGAAGCAGTACATCGTGCAGTTTCCGCTCACCATTGTCGGAGACGATCAGGACCACCTGTTTCAGGTGACGCACGAGGCCGGTGGCAAGCCGGTCTATAGCAACACCATCCAAGAGAAGCTCCTGTCAAAGGCTCCGGTGAGCGCGGCTCCGGTGGCCAAGGAAAAGAGCAAGTGGTGGTTGTACGCGCTGATCGCGGCGGGCGTGCTCGGCACGATTTTGATCGCGCTGAAGCTTCGTAAGAAGCCGGTCGAAGCAGCCCCAGCCCCGGCTCCGCAGCCTGGCAAACCTGAAGCCCCGGCCCCGCGCATGAGCAACAAAACCGTCGCGCTCGAGGCCGCTGGTGACATCACGATGGGTTGGGTCATGGGACTCACCGGCAAGTACAAGGATGTGACGTTCAAGCTCAAGGATCGCGTGGTCATCGGCACTGCCCCTGACTGCGACATCGTGATCGAGGACGGCTTTATGTCTCACCGTCACTGCGAGATCCGCAAGATCGAGGGTGGCTTCAAGCTGGTCGACCTTGGGGCGACCAACGGTGTAATCGTCAACGATAAGCGTGCAAAGGAACACTTCCTCGTCGACAACGACAACTTTCGACTCGGACGGACCGAGTTCAAGTTCAAGTCGATCTTTGGTTAGCGACAGGGGACTTCTGCTATGGCGTCGATTGCTGCATATCTGCTAATGGCGATCTCCGGACTGGCCGGTGGAGCGACGATGTTTCTGTCGCTGCAAGGGGCCGGGGTGCGTCCGTGCCCCAAGTGCAAAAAGGAGATGATGCCCGACTGGAACCAGTGCCTATTTTGCAAGGCGGTTCCAGAGTTTGAAGAGGGCAAGCCTGCGCTGCTCCACTTTATCAACGGGCCGATTGCTGATCAGGTTGCTACCCTCGACAAACAGGTGGTGACGATCGGGAGTGTGCCCGGAAATGACATTGTGATCGCCGACCCCAGTGTCTCTCGGAAGCACATCGGGATTCGCAGGGTCGACGGGGGCTATGAGGTCGCAGATTTTGGTTCGACCAATGGTGTGTTTGTCAATGGGGACCGGGTGCCGAAGAAGAAGTTGGCCATCGGCGACGTGGTCCGCGTCGGCAACATCGAGATGATATTCCGACTGTAAACCGACTTTGGCTTTAGAGAAGAAGCGAAGATGGCAGCCAAGCTCCTATATCGAGATGCCCAAGGCCGTGATGCCGCAGTGAACCTTCCCGAGACCGGCTCATTTTTGGGCCGTGCCGTCGATTGCGTCATCCGTACCGACGACGCGATGGTGTCGCGGAAAAACTGCAAGATCAGCTTTATAAACTCCCGTTGGTACGTCGAGGATCTCGGCTCCGCAAACGGTACGTTTATTAACGAAAGGCGGATTAGTCGCGACGAGCTGAATCATGGCGACGTCATTCGCTGCGGTTCGCTCCAGGTCCGGTTCGTCGATGCGCCAGAGCAACAAGTTCGGCAGACGATTCCGCAGTCGAGCGGTCCCACGCCTCCCAGTTCGCCACAGCCAGTGACTGGTGGTGCTGGTCCAGCGAGTCCCGGGGGAACTCCCGCGACTCCTGCCGTGCCTCCACCCATACCCGGTGGTGCGAGTCCGGCGGCGCAGAGCAACAAACCGGACGCGATCGCTCCTGCTGCTGCTGCCGCCGTGTCCACTGATGCGGAAAAACCGGCCGACGCGAAGTCTGCCGAACCGGCGAAAGTCAGTGTCTCGGAGGAAGCAGTCAAAAAGGTTCAGGAAGAGGTCAATAAGCTCAGCTCAGAGCTGGAATCGGCCAAAAAATCTGCCGATGAGCTAAAGACCGAGCGCGATCAGGCGGTTACCAAGATCGAGTCGATGGAAGGCGAGGTCAAAAAGCTTCGCCAAGAGGCTGGGGCGGCCAAAAGCACCGCGGAGAAGCTCTCGCGTCAAATGCAGCAGACCGAAAAAGAGCTGCGCGAAGAGAGCCGCAATAACGAGGAGCTTCGACACGACCTTAAGCAGCTCAAGGAGCAGTTTGACAAGACCAAGACGCAGGCTGAAGAGCTGCGGATTCAGGTCGAAGCCAAAGAGCGTGAGCTGTCGGCAGCGAAGGAAGACGTCCGTCGCAGCAAACAGGCGGCCGATAACCTGACCCAGAAGCTGCAAGAGATGGTGCGCTCTCGCGATGAGCAGATGCGTGCCATCAACTCGCAGATCGGCGACGTCGACAAGCTGCGCGATATCCTCAAAGAGCGTGAGCGACTCATCGAGGAGCAGCGCGTTGGCCTCGTCAATCAGGAGTCGCAGCTCAAAGATCTACGCAAGCGCAGCGAGGAGCTGGAGCGAGATCTATCGGTGATCCGTGGTGAGCGCGACAACCTCCGGGAACGTCAAAACCGAGCCCAGGTGCAGGTCGAGGAGCTTCGCTCGGAACTCGATCGTCTGCACAACATGCTCTCGAATCAGGTCGAGGGTGGCGAGCAACTGGCGACGCTGACCCGTGACATGGCAGCGCTGCGTGAGAATCTGTCGGACGCTAACACCGAGGTAAGTCGGCTCAATGACGAGCTGGCCAAGGTGGCGAGCGATCTCCACACGGTGTCCAAGCAGCGCGATCAGCTTGCCGAGGAGCGCAAAGGCGGCCAGGCCAAGGTGCAAGCCGCCGTCGAGCAGGCGGTGCAGCAGGCGGTGACGGAGCTGCGGGCCAAGGCCGACAAAGAGAAGCAAGAGCTCATCGCTCAGCACAACGCCAAGGCGCAGGAAGTGGCGGATCTGAAGAACCAACTTCAGGCAGCTACCCCGTCGGAAGCGACCCTGCAAGAGCTGAGTTCTACCAAAGGTGAGCGCGACCAGTACCGCTCGCGAGTGGCCGAGCTGGAGTCGATGGTTCGCGAGCTTCAGAAAGCTGCTGCGGCTGCGCCACCTCCCGCTCCGGCTGGTAATCCCGATGCGGATCGCATCCTTGCCGAGATGAAGGGCGTGGCTACCACCGCATACGACGGCATCAACGACGCTCTGTCTGAGCTGCGACTATCGATCGTGATGGCGCAAGAGACGTGGAACAAGATGGAGCGTACCTATTCCGACCGTGACGCTGCCCGCAAGCTGCGCGACGCCATCGACGAAACCATGACCCGTGCCGATGAGGCCAAGGGCCACGTACGTAGTCTCCGCAGCCTCATCGAATAGTTCACGCCTCCACTTCGCGCACAGGTGAAATCATGACCCAAGAGCAAGCTGCTGCACCCCCGACGGACAGCGAGGAGCTAAACCGCAGCGAGAAAGAGGTGCTGGACCTCATTCGAGCGCGGTACTCGCTGATGTACATTATTTCGTCCGAGGAGCAGCGAGTTGAGGACTCCCTTCTGAAGCTGGCCCGTCGGCGCGACATGAAGCTCGGCTCGTGGTCGATCACGCGAGGCTTTGTTCAAAAATTTGGAACGCTCAAGGGTGGCGACGCCAAAGATCCGATCAAGGCACTCGACTACATCGCAGCCGCTGAAGGTCGCTGTCTGTTTGTGCTGCGTGATTTCCACGCGTTTGTGAACGATCCAACGGTGGTTCGCAAGCTGCGCGACCTGGCTCATGATCTGCGCAAGACCCAGAAGAACATTTTCATCCTCTCGGCAGTGACCAAGATTCCGCCGGAGTTGGAAAAGGATCTGTGCATCCTCGACTGGGATCTTCCCAATCGTCCCGAGCTGACCAAGGTCGTCGAAGCGCTGATGCACCAGCTTCCGCAGGGCTGTGAGCCAGGCATCGCCAAAGAGCCAGAGGGTCGCGAGCAGATCGTCGACGCTGCGCTTGGTCTAACGCTGACCGAGGCTGAAAACGTCATCGCGAAGTCGATCGTCCGTCACAAGACCTTCAACCTGCCGACGATCTTGGCCGAAAAGAAGCACATCATCCGCAAGAGCGGCATCCTCGAGTACTACGAAGCAGAGGAGAGTCTCGACGGGATCGGTGGATTGGAGATCCTCAAGCAGTGGCTGGTGAAGCGCCGTCATGCGTTTACCTCCGAGGCGCGCGACTTCGGACTGCCACTACCCAAGGGCATCTTGCTCCTTGGCGTGCCGGGTTGTGGTAAGTCGCTGACCGCCAAAGCCGTCGGTGCCGCCTGGCAGATGCCGCTGCTGCGACTCGATGTGGGCAAAATTTTTGGTGGCCTCGTCGGTGCGTCCGAAGAAAACATGCGCAAAGCGCTCAAGACCGCCGAAGCGGTGGCACCGTCGATTCTGTGGCTCGACGAAATCGAAAAGGGTCTGTCGGGGACTGGATCCTCGAATATGTCAGACGGTGGCACCACGTCGCGTGTGTTCGGCACGTTTGTGACTTGGATGCAAGAAAAAACGTCGCCGGTGTTCGTGATTGCCACCGCCAACGACGTAAGAAGCCTGCCGCCCGAGCTATTGCGCAAGGGTCGCTTTGACGAGATTTTCTTCGTCGATCTTCCGACGCAAGAAGAGCGTGGCGAGATCATCAAGATTCATCTCAAGAAAAAGGGTCGCAACGTCGCACATCTCGATATGCACAAGCTGATCGATTCGATGGCCGATTTTTCCGGCAGCGAAGTCGAGCAGGTGGTCGTGTCGGCGCTCTACGAAGCGTTCGATGCCGATCCGCACAACCGCGAGCTGTCGAGTGAGCAGCTACTGCACTCGGCGCGAGAGATCGTCCCACTGGCGGTCACCATGGCCGAAAAGATTGCCGATATGCGGGAGTGGGCCCGGACTCGGGCTCGTACGGCGTCGTTGCCGCAGGCTCAGCCGCAGCAACAGCGACGGACCAAAGATCGGTTTGCGGTTCCGACGGAACCCGGTGGACGGATTGAGCTGTAGAGCGAGGAGTGCCGATGAGCCACTTTACGACGGTCGCGACGAAGATTAACAACATCCAGTGTCTGCTGAAGGCGCTCGACAAGCTCAAGCTCAAGTACACCCACTCCGAGCAGGGCGTCGAGGTCCGAGGCTGGCGCGGTCAAAAGAGCACCGCTGAAGCGTCGATCAACATGGGTCGCTACGACATCGGCGTCGTCAAAAACGAAGACGGCACCTACGGTCTGCAGGCGGACTGGTGGGGCATCGAAACCACTGTCGGCAAGACTGAGCAAGAAGTCGTAGACGAGATAAACCGCGAGTACGCCTACCAGACCGTGGTCGTCGCCTGCGAGGCCCAGGGTTATCGAATCGAGGAGCAGAACGTCGCCGAGGACGGTACGATCAAGCTCTCGGTATCAAAGTGGGGCTAACGCCCAAGCATTGCTTGCCACAAGGAGTCCAACATGGCGCAGCGCAAAGAGCTTGAAATCACCATCTCACCGACAGGCGAGGTGTCCGTCCAGGTGAAGTGCATTCCCGGTCAGTCGTGCGTCGAGGAAACCAAGTTCCTCGAAGATGCACTCGGCAATCAGGTTACCGACCGCCAGCTCACCGCAGAGTATTACCAGCAGGGCAACACCACCGGCGCTGGCGTCTACAACCGCAGCTAGCCGACGCTCTTACCGTAGAGCCCGATAGCGTTCCAGCATGGCTGACGCTGCATCGCTCAAAGCACGTACCGTATCGATGGTTTCGCGAGCGTTGCGAGGCGCTGTGTGGAGCGCGTTTCGGGCGTGCCGTAAGGCTTGGGCGGTCTGTCCTCGTCGCAGAGCAAACATCGCCCAGGACAGATGCTGGGCGCAGCCCATCAGTCGAACCTCTTTGGGGAGTTGCAGCGGCTCCTTGCGTGGCAAACCTCGTCGCTGATACGCCTCTGTAACCACGGCCAGCTTGAGTCGAGTCTGCACGTCGGAGTGCTGGACGCAGGTGCTGGCGAAGTGCTGACGGAAGGACAGCAGCACTTCCGGCAGGTTGGCGAGCCGTCCGTGCTCCGCCAGCCGCAGAAACAGATCGAGATCCTCTACCTTGTTGTACTGAGTCCTATATCCGCCGATGGAAAGGACCGCTTGGCGGCGCATCATGGCGGTGGGATGGACCAGCGCCCAGCCGTAACCGGCCAACAGTTGCGCATCGATTTCATCGTGTGTGATGGCCTGCGACGGTTCCTTGATGGGGTCGCCCTGTGGATCAATCACCAAAATCGCCGAGCCAAGCGCCACACAATCGGGGTGCGCATCGAGATAGTTCACCTGCTTTTGCAGTCGCTGCGGCCAGGCAATGTCATCGGCATCCATTCGGGCGACCAAGTCAGCTTGAGCCAGCGACAGCGCCTCATTGAGAGCCCCGACGATGCCGGTATTGGCTCGCCGGATCAGTCGGATTCGCGAGTCTTCGGCGGCCAATCGTTCCAAGATCGTGCCCGACTCATCCGTCGAACCGTCGTCAATGACGATGAGCTCGAAGTCGCAGAGCGTCTGCGCCAGGATGCTACGCACGGATTCTTCGACGTAGGCGGCCGCGTTAAAAACCGGCAACAGCACCGAGACAATCGGTTTAGTGGCCAAGGGTCGACTCACCAGCGCTACGTTTTTTGCCAAGTACGCTTCGCGAGACCCGTACACCCTGCTGAAAGAGCTGTCGCGCCGCGCCGTAGAGGCGTGGATATCGTCGTAGCTCATGCTCTAGACGGACCAGTTCCGACAGAACCTGCGACATGTTGGGCGACAGTCCGGCCTGCTTCTGACCCGCGAACAGGCTGCGAGCGAATCGCAGAGCGGGCCAGAGCTCACGGGGAGTCACCTGCTCATACGCTTGCATGTGGCTGCGGTTATTGCTGGATTCGTTGGACTGAGTCTCACTTTGCACGCATTGGCTCAAAACCACCGGGATGACCTCTAGTCGCTGTCCCGACAGCACCAGCTTGGCCAATAGGGCAGGGACATCATCGCCTGACGCATCGAACGCCTCTTCGCACAGGGAGAGCAGTGCATCACGGCGGATCAGCCAGCTTGGACCACCAAAGCATTCACGGAAGAGTCCCGCTGCCGCGCAGCCGCCGAGTGGGAGCCGCCGAGTCAGCACGTTGCTAGAAGCGGAGGGGCTGTTTAGCTCGTCGTAAATCCAAGTGAACGCGACAGCCTCGGCGTGCGCAGCCGCCTCGCGGAGGATGGTTACCGCTTGTGGCGTTGCCAGCGCACCATCGAGCATCAAGACATACTCCCCAAGTGCTGTCTGCGCTGCCCACCTTCGGGCCGTCGCGTGATTGAGCCCAGGTTGAGCCAGCACGCGCCAGTGCTTGGCCGCTGGCCCGAGTGCCTGCTCCAGCATCGATCCTGCAGTGGCCGCATCTATTGCCGTGACCACCAACAGTCCTTCCACCGGTGGTCCCGCTTGCATCGCCACCGACGCTAGCCGCCGACCCAGCGTCGAAGTTTCTGCGACGGTCGAGTTCAGGTCCACGATGCAGATTGTCAGGCGGGGCTGTTTCTTTGAAGGCAGTGGCTTGTCCTCGACAGAACGCTGGGCGGTGTGCCACTGAATCCACGCTTGCTCGTTTGCGCCGACATCGATGCGGGGCTTGCTGGTCCGCAGGCCACTCGTCAGGACGGTGCTCAGTCGGTCCGCCAGCGCTGCCGGCTGCGGTGAAAACAGGCTCAGCTCATGATCCTCATCGGCAATCAAATCGGGGATTCCGCCGATGTGGCTTGCCAGGAACGGAATGCCCGAGTGCAGGCACTCAAGCACTGTGTACGGTGAGTTATCGGCCAGTGATGCCATGAGCGCCACCCGACCCGGCTGTCGTAAATAGCTCAACGCCTCGGCATAGCTTCGGTCGGTCAGACACTGATGGCGGCACTGCCATCCTCTGCTGCGACGGTGCACGTATTCACTACTCGGCATCCCGTGGACCGTGCTGTCCTTGCCGAGAAACGTCACCAGCAGCCCGCGCTGTCTCTCGGTGGGCAGTCTGTCCAGGGCATCACAGACGAGCAGCAATCCTTTCCGAGGTTCCAGCCGTCCGAAAAACACCAGCTCTCGCACGGGCTCCATCGTCGGATTCGGCGTCGCCAGACCAAACGGAAGCGGTGGCAGCAGGTTCTGCTGAACAAACGCGTGCGTCGGCAAATGCCAGCCTTCCGCGAGCAGCCAGCGCAGCATGTACTGACTCGGACTGATCAGTACGTCGCACAGTTTGACCGACTGTCGCTCCATGAAGTCCATTTCGATTTCCCACAGGGAATCGATCGACTCGTGGTTTTGGAGCTTGTGCCACAGCAGCGGACTATGAGTCGTGACACACAGCCTCGTTTGCGAAAAGGCCAATCCTTGCCGTTTGGCCAAGCACGAGTAGTAGCCGCGTCCATGCCACTCATGGAAGTGAATGACGTCGAAGTTGCGTGATTTCAGCCACAGGAAGATTTCGTACGAGCGGGAGAGGTGATCTCCGCCTACGTAGGGCTGGCTGAGCGTGGGGAGCGGTACCAGCTCGATGCCGCGTGTACCGTAGTCGGCAATCCAGTGCTCAATGCCGTGTCGCTCACTGTAGGAACCGGCGGCGAACAACACCGTAACGTGATGACCGGCTCGCGCCAGCGTCTCTGCTAGAGCAGTGTTGGCAGTGCCGATGCCGCCGTTTTGGATCGGCCCGACGAGATCATCGGTGACGATGCAGATTCTTGACCTTGCCGTCGAGCTGACCGCTGTGGTGGGGAGTCCGGGAAAGGTCCGTTCCGACGGTGTTGTACTCGCCATGAACTGCGCAGGTAACATACAATGTCGGCCATCACAAGCCTCTGCGACGACTTCAGTGGGATCCGCTCTGGTCGTCGGTTCTCACATCCGGAGCCGCATCGCCTCGCGCACACGCCCCAGGCCGCTGATACGGAATCCCCCGGATTCGTTGCAAGGCCTGATTGGCTCGCCAGGACAGGTAGTTCTTTTGGAACGGCACCGCGTGTTCCATGTCGAGGTACGGATTGTTGACGTCCGACAGTGCGACCACAGCCAATACTTGCTCGCAGACGCTGACCGGGCAACCTCGCAGACGGATGTGCGTCGTGCCCTCGTTCCACAAAACCTTCATCGACACCGACGCCATTTTCGCAAACACGTCGTCGTGGCTGGCCTTGTACGGGTCGCGTTTTCGGCCATCTTGGTAGACGTTGCGGATCTGGACGAGTTCGCCATTTATGTTGCCCTCCCACTCCGCACAGTCGCCGATGAAGATGACCTTTTCGCCGGGCTGAGCGGGGATCGGACCACGATAGGCACCGAATACCACGTGCATGCGCGGTAGTTTGCTATCGCACTGCTCGTCATACAGGCGCAGGACTTCGATGGCTTCTTGGAGCGCTCCGGGACAGCCGCCCCAGCAGTACTCGCTGTGCTCCGGTTCGGGAGGCGGTCCGGCGTAGGCGGTGATGCGGCTGCCCTCGAAGTATTTTTCGATGCGGATGAGTCCGACCTGGAATCCGCTCGCCCGCTGTTTGGCTTCAGCCAGCGTGACATCGCCGAGAACCTGGATGTTGGCAAGGTCAGTCGTGCCAAAGCCTCGGTCTTCTGCGAGTCGGATGTGGTCGACGCTGCGTGGACTCAGTCCAACAATGTTGCAGCACACCGCGTCCAGCGCGAGTTGGCTGTCGGACATGATGAGAAGCCCGAGCGGAAACGGCTTTGGCGTCAGCATTCGGCCTTCGCCACCGATGATCGCGTCAATCGCACAGAACGACGGCTGCACGATGTATTGCAGGTCCGCAATCTTGTCGTTCAGACGGTGATCATGGTCGATCAGCCGGTGTCGATCGTCTTGGATTCCGATGTAGTTTTTCAGACAGAACGTCACCGTTGTCCACGGGTGTGCTTTGAACTTCGGGAGGTTGATGAAAAAGTCGGCTTTGGCGATGGGCTCGGGAGTGAATACGTAATCGCGCAGTCGTCCCTCGTGGGTGTAGCGGATTTCGACCTGCGGTACTTCGTCGAAGAGGTAGCGCTTCACGCCGGTGCGCTCAATCATTGCGTCGAAACCGGACTCGGCGAAGGCAGCCCGCGAGGGAACGGTGATTCCGCAGCGCTCACCAACGGCAATCTCGGATAGGGTGTGATCGGCCAGCTCTTGCAGCGCCCGAATCAGTCCTTCGGCAACCTCAGGTCGCGTGTGAGCATGCGGAAACAGCGGCCCAGCCGCGACGATATTGGGCTTGATCAGGGTTCGCCCGGTCGGTTTAAGCCCCAGCGTCGCCAGGCCTTCACGAAAGATCTTCTGAATGTTCGCGGTGTCGTAGTCGGGGCAGTGACGAATGATAACGGTCGGCTGCTTGGGAATCCGCATGCGCGGAGCATCGCCAAAAAGCCGATGCGCGGCAAATTCACAGCCAGTGATAGCGCTGCACGTCGTGGAAATCGGTTACTCGAACATCATCGGCGAGCGGCAACATCATCGGTACATCGGACGATTCGTGTAGCTCGCCACCTGTGAGTCGCGGCGTCTGGGCATCGCTTTCCCATACCTCCACCATCGGCAACGAAAGCTGATGCGCGACGGCTTGGGCTGCAGCGATGACTGCGGATACCGCCGGAGTCGGTGCGTTCGCGGACAGAAGGAGTACCCGGAGCCGCATTCCCTCGCTGCGAAAGTCTGGTTTCCAGACCACCGCAGCGTCGTCACAGCGTGCTCCAATTTCAGTAGGAAATTGGAAACCGGCAAGCTGCGCGTAGTACCGTCCACGAGCGAGGTGCCAGTCGAGCTGCTCCTGCGACGGTGGTATGTGTAACGGACTGCCCGTGGGAGGAATGTGGCTGGCCAGCACCTCGGGGAGATCCTCTGTCGTCAAGAATCGCGTTTTCGCCGAGCTGGGCAATGCGCAGGCCGGATACCGTCGCAGTCGGAGGGTGAGGGCGACATAGCCAAGCCTGGCATACAGCGTCGGACCAATCTCGCTCATCAGGTAGCATAAGGCCGCACCATCATCGGCAAAGTGACGATGTAGGCGTCGCAATAACTCGGCGGCGTAGCCGTGTCCGCGCTGCGCTTCATCAACGAAGACGCTGGCAATGCCGAGTCCATAGCTGGCCGTGCTGCGACCGGGGACGTGAACCGGCACACGGTAGGTTTCGCAACTGGCCAAGATGGTGTCACTGGCCTTGTCGACCAACGCATGAATGGTCAGCCCTCGTGAAAAGGGTCGGGTCTTTAAGAATCGTTCTCGCCGGAGGTACTCAGCAATCGAAATCTCTTTGGCCCAAGCCAAGGCAGTGCGGCGGTCGATGCGCTCAATTTCGGGTGGCACCACGCATTCTTCGCTAACAATGGGCAAATCTCGGCATGGGTAGTGCAATAGCTGCATGCTGGTGACATCTACCATGTCAGTAAGAGTGCCGGGTATTGCGTGGAGAAATCCAGGCACTATCATAGGCCGCATTGAGCCGAAGGTTGGTGCCGACGACAGGGTTGGGTGTACATCCTCCCACCCAGGTCGCGCCGTCGGCCAACTGGAAAGTGAAGGAGCGATTCGATGACCAAACCCAAGGGGGGAACCCCAGACCAGAGTGGCCCAGTCGAGATCCCGGACGTGATCTCGATTCTGCCGCTGCGCAACTCGGTGCTCTTCCCAGGTTCGATCATTCCGATTGATGTGGGGAGGCGGAAGAGCGTCAAGTTAATCGAGGAAGCCATCGCGAAGGAGAAGCCGGTCATCGGCATCCTTACGCAGCGCGATGCTCGCACCGAAGATCCGGGCGAGGGGGACATGTACGCCGTGGACACAGCGGCGCGTATCCTCAAGGTAATCAAGCTCGCCAAGGACAACTTTTCGGTGATTCTCCAGGGCGTGGTCCGTTTCCGCGTTCAGGGTTACGAAGGGTCCGACCCATTCCTCAATGGGCGAGTGACGGCGATTCCCGATCCGACGGTGGCGGATGTGGAACTCGACGCGCTGGTGATGAACTTAAAGGACATTGCCAAGCGAGTGATCAAGCTGATGCCAGAGCTTCCGAAGGAAGCGTCGTCGCTCGTTGAGAGTGTGACGGAGGCGGGTCAACTGGCGGATTTGATTACCTCGCAGCTCGATATCCCCGTCGAAGAGAAGCAGGATCTGCTGGAGACGTTCGATCTCAAGCAGCGGATGCGCAAAGTTCTCCAGTTTTTGACGCGCCAGCTTGAGGTGCTCAAGGTCCGCGAAAAAATCAACACCCAGGTCCAAGAAGAAATGGGCCGCAACCAGCGCGAGTACGTGCTGCGTCAACAGCTCAAGGCCATCAAAGAAGAGCTGGGTGAACTGGATGAAGGGGGCGGCGATTCCGAGGAGTTTAAGACCAAGATCCTCGAAGCCAAGATGCCGCCGGAGGTGGAGAAGGTTGCGCTCAAGCAGTTCGACCGTCTCAAGCAGATGCAGCAGTCGTCGGCAGAATATACGGTGACGCGTACCTACCTTGACTGGTTGGTTGATATGCCGTGGTCTGTGTCGACGGAAGACAAGATCGACATCCAAGAAGCGCGCAACATCCTCAACGAGGATCATTACGACCTCGAAAAAGTGAAAAAGCGCATTTTGGAGTACCTGGCTGTTCGCAAGCTCAAGAACGACAAGAAGGGGCCGATTCTTTGCCTTGTTGGCCCGCCAGGTGTCGGCAAGACATCGCTCGGCAAGAGCATTGCCAAGGCGGTCGGTCGCAAGTTCGTGCGCGTGAGTTTGGGCGGCGTTCGGGATGAGGCCGAGATTCGCGGTCATCGACGGACCTACGTGGGCTCGCTGCCGGGCCGAATCATTCAAGGTCTGAAGCGGGCGGGTACCAACAATCCGGTGTTTGTGCTCGATGAACTGGACAAGCTGGGTCACGATTTCCGCGGAGACCCGTCGAGTGCGCTGCTGGAAGTGCTCGATCCGGAGCAGAACAACACGTTTAGCGATCACTACCTCGAGGTGCCGTTTGATCTCTCGAAGGTGATGTTTATTGCGACGGCGAACGTGCTTGATCCGATTCCAGCGGCGCTCCGTGATCGACTGGAAGTGCTGGAGATTCCTGGCTATACGCGCAGTGAAAAGCTCCAGATTGCCAAGAACTTCCTGATCCCCAAACAGGTCGATGAGCATGGGCTGACCGGAGACAACATCGCGTTTGAAGATGCAGCGGTCAGCGAGGTCATCGACAGCTACACCCGGGAAGCTGGCGTTCGGACGTTGGAGCGAGAGCTAGGGAGTGTGTGTCGCGGTGTGGCGGTCAAAGTCGCCGAGGGCGAAGTCACCGATAGAACCACCGTGGTCGCCGACAAGATCGCCGATTACCTGGGCCCACAAAAGTACATGTCGGAAGTCGCGGAGCGCACCAGCATTCCCGGCGTGGCGACCGGTTTGGCATGGACTCCAGTTGGCGGCGACATTTTGTTTATCGAAGCGACGCGCATGCCGGGGAAGAGCAGCTTGACGCTCACTGGCCAACTCGGCGACGTGATGAAAGAGTCGGCTCAGACGGCGACCTCCTACGTTCGCAGCCGCGCCAAGATCTACGGCATCGATGAGCACTTCTTGGACAAGGCCGATCTGCATGTCCACGTCCCGGCCGGTGGAATGCCGAAGGACGGACCGAGCGCTGGAATCACCATGTTCGTTGCGCTGACTTCGATGCTGACTGGAATCCCGGTACGTAACGACGTCGCCATGAC
>JBGAUT010000036.1:0-62986 GCA_044228505.1 Polyangia bacterium
GCCATCCAGATCATGAATGGCAGACACCGGAGTGAAGCCCTCGGCCTCGGTCTTCGCCAGCAGATCGACCTCCAGCCCGCGAAACTTCTTCTGAAGCACATACTGAGCGGCAAACAGCACGGGCAGCGGCAGCCAGTCGGTCGTACCTGGCGAAGTCTCATCGCGGGGATACAGACTCTGGATTCCCTTGTCGGGCGTGATCATCGTCAGCTTCTGCAGCCGCTTCGACTCCAAGATCCAGTCCAGCGTAAGGACCATGTCGCTGCGATCAGACTCCACCAGGATCGGCGAGTCGAACATGAAGCCGGCATAGTACGGTCGCTTGGCACAGCCGCCGAGGAAGAGGAAGGTCAAGAGGCTCGTCAAGAGGAGCGAAGCAGACCCAGCTGTTGGGCGCAAAGAGCGCGCAGAACGTCTCATCCGCGCAACATAGCAGCGCAGCCCACCCGGGCCTACCCTCACCTGCTAGCGGTGTTCGGAGTGGCGGTGCTGCTCAGCCACGATGCGGGCGAGCCAGGCCTTGGGAAGACCATAGTCAGGATTGAGCGCCAGCGACTTCTCGAAACAGACCAGCGCGTTGGCGGTGTCCTCTGCTTGGTAGTAGCAGATTCCCATGTTGCAGTAGGTCACCGGGTGCTCGCCGAACATGTCCATCGACAGCTGGTTGTAGCGCAGCGCCTCTCGTGGACGCTTGAGAGACAGATAGACCCGGCCCAGCTCAAACGGCAGATCCCGCCCGAGCGGATAGAAGTTGGTCCAGGTCCGATCAAGGCTCATCATCAGCTCGACCCGCTGCGTCTCGCTGAGGCCGTGGGCGGCATCCAGGATGGTCTTCTCGTAATCGAAGAACACCTGCGGATCGTAGTGGGACAGGCGCATCAGCTCCATCACCCCTTCAAGCGGCAGGTTGGGAGCCGAGGTCCGCACACTGTTGAGGAGCGTATAAAAGTCGTACGGACCGAAGACATCCATCTGCGTACGGAAGCAGGTGATGGTGTCAGCAAACTGCTCTGCCGAGCCGCCGATCACGTACGCCACTGTCTTCAGACTCATCTGCCGCTGATTCGTTGCCAGGTAGTGTCCCCCCAGCGAGCGCACCAGCTGTCCCATCGCGTGGTAGTTCGACATCGTGGACAGCGCGCCATGGAACTGGACGTACTGTCCGTTGATGTAGAACAGCTCGTCTTCATGCGTGTAGCCCTTGTCCGATGACAGGATGAGGAGTCGGTTGCCCGACATCCGCCCGAGCCTCCGGATCGTCCGCATCGCGCCCACCGGAAAGACCACCGTGGTATCACTTAAGCGACCCTGATAGCCGGACAGGACCTGCTCGATCGCCGCGTCTCCGTAGTAGCCATCGGGCGTGATCGGATTCATCTCCCAGTCGAGATGAAAGTTCGACATCACCTCGGGATTGACCGGCTGATCGCCCAGCGGCTCGCTGTGGCGGGTGGTGACCAAGCACTCACTGACCTTGCCGCTCTCGTAGCGAAAGAAGTCCTGAAGCAGAGAGTCGAAGATGTAGTTGGCCAGGACAATGAGCGGATTCCGAATCGACTCCTGAGACAGCAGCTGCCCCGAGGGATAGAGCCGGATGTGCTCATCGCTTTCCAGATCGAACAGACCCAGATGTAGGACTCCTTGCTCGATGAAGTCCTGAAACAGCTTCTGCCGTGCCCACGACTTGACATTGGTTTCTGTGAAGTCGGTCATCACAAAGCGAATGTCGAGGTGCTTGAGCGAAGAAGTGTTCTTCAGCGCTAGGAACTTCTTTAGGAACAGATAGGAAAAGCGACCGTGTCCGGCGGCTAGCTCGACGATGTAGATCGGCTGACTGGGATCGATGCGGCAGGCGGATCGATCGTGCAGACAGTCCCGTACATACTGCCAAACCACCTGGGCATAGGTCTGCGCGATAAATGGATTGCTGGTGACGTAGGAAGGAACCACGCCAGAGTCCCAGGCACTGATGCCGCGCTGCTCGTAGAAGTCACGGGTGAGCTTCCACATGATCGACTGGGAGAACCGCTTGCCCTGTTCCAGGATGAACGGTGGCAGCTCAGCAGCCTCGGTATTCGTCTCTGTCTCCTCACTCATCATAGTCTCCGGGGGTCGTTCTGCCGGGTGGGCTTGGGGTCCTTGGGAAGTCGTGTAGACAACTTCCGAACCGCCCCATCTTGTCACGCTAAGTGGCGGAACGTACAGGGCATTTTTGATTCCGGACAGACTCCTTTTGGGGGGATAGACAGACACTCTGTAGGTGCAGGTAGAGCGCTCTGTACCGTCCTCCTAGCTGTAGGATCAAGGTGCGGTCAGGGTAGGTACATCGAACAGATACAGCGACGGAATACCTACAGCCTAGGAGACAGTAGGAGCACTCCTAACCCCGCGAAAAGTGGACTCCTTCTGCTGGCTAGAAAATCTAGATTCAAACGAAGCAGTCGTTGTAAGGTCATGGGTACGATTGGGACAAGTACCTCGACCATGAGCAGTGACCACTACGGGAGTGCCGTAGGGAGCTGCCAAGATGACTTCTATGGGGGCAAGGAGAATCCAATGATCCGCTCGACGCTTACGCGCGCACTGGCGACTGCAGCTGTCACTGTTTCCATCTCGGCATGTACTGCGCCGGATCTGGCCGGAACGTGTCCGATTCCTCCTGGTGCAACTCCAGCGGAAGCAGTCACCATTCTGTCTTCCTGCTTTGGCAAGATGGACGCCATTCCTGTCAACACCCGCGCCAAGCAGGACGTGGACATTCTGTTTGTGGTCGACACCTCGCCATCGATGTCGCCCAAGCAGAAGCAGCTTGGCACCGCGATCGACAACTTCATCAAGAAGATCGATATGAGCGGCTCGAACTACCACGTCGGCGTCGTCAGCACGGACATCGGCGCGCAGCAGGCTCCGAACACGGCCTTCCAGCCCGGTAACCTCAACATTCCTGGCTGTGAGTCCTACAAAGGCAACGATGGAGAGCTGCAGAAGCTTGCATGCTCGGGCCGCGATCAGAGCAAGTGGTCGGTCGATGCCAAGGGCGCGTGTACGACCCTGTGCCCGACCAAGCTGGAGCCGACCAACGGCGATGTCTATCTGTGGAAGCAGGACGGCATCACCAACGCCCCGAACAACGACATCATCGGTACCTTCAAGTGCATCGCGCCGATCGGCGACGTTGGCTGCGGTCTGGAGTCTCCGCTGGAAGCCGCCAAGCGCGCGCTCGACAACCACAGCACCGTCAACTCCGGCTTCCTTCGTACGAACTCCGTGCTCGCGGTCATCTTCGTGACCGATGAAGACGACTGCTCGGTGGCGATGGCGAACCGCACGCAGAACAACCCGAACTCGATCGACTGCACCAAGAGCGGCATGTCGACCTACAACTGCTGGAAGAACGACTTCCGCTGCTTGGCATACAACCTCAAGTGCAATGAGCCGATGACGACCACCGGTGCCAAGACCGGCTGCACCGAAAACGGCAACGGCTATCTCGAGTCGATCGACAAGTACGTCCGCTTCTTCTCGAACCTGCGCTCGTCGAACAAGATCGTACTCGCCGGCATCTGGACGCCGAGCATGCTCGACAACCCGAACAGCGATGCTGCCAAGCCCGGCAAGCTGATCGTCGACTACGATGATCAGGTCTGCGTGCCGGGTCCGGGCATCACCTGCTCGACCGAAGCGCTCAACCGAGGCAAGGGTATGAAGGCGGCCTGCCTCAACGCCACCGATGCCAACTTCTTCGGCCAGGCGCAGATCCGGCTGTCGTCGTTCATCCGCAAGTTCGATGCCCAGTCCCGCGTGGAGCAGAGCATCTGCGAGCCACAGAACTACGCGACGGTTCTCGACGTAGTCGCCGACCGCATCACCAACCGGATCTCGGCCAACTGCCTCAGCGGCAAGCCGAAGACCGACAGCAATGGTAAGCCAATCTGCATTGTCGGTCTGGTCGATGCGAACACCCCGGCCGCCATGCCCGACGTCTCCCTGCCACAGTGCAGTGCCAAGTGCTGCACGGCTTGGGCGGTCGCTGGCTCGACCACTGCACCGATGGCCAAGCCGATCCCGAACGACTCGACGGTTATCGCCGCCTGCTCGGCCGACCCGGACTGCTACTGCGCCGTGCCGAACCCGACCTCGAACGTGGCTTGCAAGGACAGCGCGAACCAGGACACCGCGCTAGCGGGTCTGTGGATCAAGGCCGATCCGCACCAGACCCCATCGGGCAAGGTCGCCAACTTCATGTGCGCAGTCTCGGTCAAGTAGACCGAACCACGACCTACCGAACGACTCCGTGTGCTCCCGTGCTCGCAGCCGGGAGCACATGCGAAGCCTCTCGATCGCCCCCCTGCACCACGACCGCCTTGCTTGTGAGGGTTCCCAAACCATCCGGCATCTGGGACGAATTCCTACAATCGTTACTAGAGAAGATTGGATGGATCGCGCCCACATGGTGATAATCGGTGCGGACATCTCGAATAGGAGGAAGTCCCCATGCTCAAATCCAAGCCCTCGCTTACTGCAGTCTTACTGTTTGGCACGATCGCGATCACCTCGTGCAAAGAATCAACGACGCCTGGTGGAGACACTCCAGACCTGGCTAACCAGTCTAGCGACATGACCGTTCTGCCCGATCTATCGGACCCGCCGGACCTGACCATGTTGCCTCCCGACCTGACCCCCGCCTGTGGATTCGGCCAAACCTATAGCGGAGGAAGCTGCACCTGCGACGTCAACCATCCAGTGTCGTGCGCCGGGGCTACCTACTGCTGTGCCGCGATTCAGGCCTGCCTGACCCAGCCAGGTCCACGCGGTGAAACCCGCTGCTCACTGCCCGCCCAAGGCCGAACCCGTCACGTCATGGCCTATGACAAGCTGCGCGATCGCTCGGTGACCCGGACCGGCATCTGCGCCAGTGGTGGCATCGACGTGTTCTGTCAGGATCAGTGGCACCTCACCGCCGCTACGTGGGATCCCCAGACCGTGGCCAACCCCCCGGCGGCCCGCTCTGACGCCTCGTTCATCTGGGACGACAACGCCAAGGGACTCCTGCTGTGGGGAGGATTGACCGTCCTTAACAACACCAACTCCCAGACCAATGAGATGTGGCTGTGGGATGGCTCAACCTGGACCAAGAAAACACCAGCGACCGGACCGACCGCACGCTACGCCCATGCGATGGCCTTCGATTCGCTGCGCAAGGTCGCCGTCATGTTCGGTGGAATCACCCCAGGTGGCCTGGCTGTCGATGAGACTTGGGAATGGAACAACACCCAGTGGCTCCAGCGCTCCACTGCCACGATTCCCAATGTTCGTTCCGACCACCGCATGGTCTATGACACCAAGGGCAAGCGAGCCCTGATGCACGGTGGGTTCGTGGGGGGTCAGTACAGCCGAGAAACCTGGGCCTACGATGGTAGCAACTGGACCCAGCTTCCTGATGATACGGCGCTCAGTCGTCGCGTGAAGTTTGGAATGGCATACGACGAAGTCCGTCAGGTTGCGGTGATCTTCGGTGGCGAGGTCGTCAACCAATTCGGTGTTTCCAGCTTGGCCAACGACACCTGGGAGTATGACGGCACCAAGTGGACCAAGAAGAACCCGGGCACGCCGCCAGGGACTCGCGTGTATCCGGCGATGTTCTATGACGGAGGTCGCAAGCAGGTTCTGATGTTTGGCGGAGACCCACAGGTGTCCGACCAGACCAAGGATCTGTGGGCCTGGGATGGCACCAACTGGACCCAGCTCTACTAGCCATTGCTCTCCCGCTTACCGTCGCCATTCCGCACGACAGCGAGTCCCTGGTGCGCAGAGCTTCGCTGTCGAGTTTCAGGTTGACGAGGACGTCTTCGCAGGTATCTGTGCCATCGCTCGCTCCGCCAACGCCGTGATCGTCAGCGATGGATTCACCCCCAAGTTCGCACCAATCATCGATCCATCGATCACGAACAATCCGTGGTAGCCGAACACCCGGTTGTCTCGGTCAATGACGCCATCGGCTGCGCTCCGGCCCATCGAACAACCGCCGAGGATGTGAGCGGTCGTCGTTGTGTCTAGTAACACCTCTGGCACGACTGATCCCGGCTCAGCAGATAACCGCTTGGCCAGCCGCTCTGTCACTTCGTGAGCCTGCGGCAAGAACGTCGGTGGCTTCGGTCGATCTCCCCAATCGCTGCTCAGACCCTTGCCAAACGGCCAGTACCAGCGCCGTTTGTAGTGAAGTTCCATTGAGTTATCGACCGCTTGCATGGCCAACACCCCAGCCATCCCCTTCGACCAGCCAAATGGCCAGAGCGCGTAACGAAGCGCTCGCAGCGGATGCCGTAGCAGCGCCGCCAAGAAGTAGAGTTGCCGTGGCAGTTTGCCCCCTCGGGTATGTACCGTCCCAAGTAGTCCCATCGAGTCGGCGTGCTTGCCATAGCGATAGATCTCGACGTGCGTGCCATCCGGAGTATGCCCACCGGAGCTAATCGCCACGCCGCGTGACAGATCCCGCCCTCGTGCAACCACCGCCGTGATCGACTCCGAGTTGGTGCGTACGTAGCGACCAAGCTGAGCGGAGAGATTGGGCAGATGCCCCGCCTCCCGACACTCAAACAGCAGCTTCACGGTTCCCATCACGCCAGCCGAAAAGATCACGTTCTTGGCCGTAACTCGTTGTCGTGGATGACCAAGCAGGCTGGTCGAGCAAGCGGTATGCACCTCATAGCCGTCCGAACCATCGAGCGCCCCCAGCGGACGCACCGACACCACCCGAGTCTCGGCCATCACCTTGGCCCCCCGCTGCTCGGCAAAGTACAGATAGTTTTTGTCGAGCGTGTTCTTGGCACCGACCCGACAGCCGACCATGCACGCGCCACAGGTCGTGCAGCCGGTTCGTTCAGGACCACGCCCACCAAAGTACGGATCGGCCACCCGTTGTCCTGCCGGACCAAAAAAGACTCCCACCGTGTGCTTCTTAAAGGTGTGCGCTGTGCCCATCTCTCCGAGTACGTCCCGCAGCGCTTCGTCAGACTCATAAATCTCGGGTGGCTCAACCGAGCCGAGCATCCGCTTGGCTTCCCGATAGTACGGGGCCAGCTCGGTCTTCCAGTCAAGCAAGCCCGCCCACTTGGCGTCACGGTAGAAGCTATCGGGCGGTTCCAAGTGGGTGTTGGCATAGACCAGCGAGCCGCCCCCGACGCCCGCGCCATGAAAGACCACCAAATCCTTCATGACTTTCATCGCAAAGATGCCAAAACACGATAGGCCTGGCATCCACAGGTATTTGCGCAGATCCCAGGTGCTGCGAGCGAAGTCCTCGGTAGCAAAGCGCTTGCCCTGCTCGATGACTCCGACGCGATAGCCCTTCTCGCTCAGCCGACACGCCGAGACGCTGCCCCCAAATCCAGAGCCAATGATCAGGTAGTCATAGTCCAGCTCTGCCATGTGCCGTACCTCCGGTCTGCATTCATCAACATGCTTCCGCTCACTCATCCCCAGCCGCTCGGTTGAGTCCGTTGGGTTGAGGGCGAGATCGATTGGAAACCTAAATCCACATCCTAGGATTGTGGCCCATATCGCTTGGCTCGTGTAAAATCGCCCTATGCGCTCTTTCCGAAAGCCTGCTCTCCCCCTATCCCTAGCTGCCTTGTCCATGCTGATGCTGGCGGGTTGCCCGAAACCACCACCGCCAAAGATGCCGCCCAAGGAAGTTCCCCAGCTCGGTCAGGTTGGCACCAGCGCCGGAGAGCGCGGCGATGTGATCACGGATGCAGTGCAGCAGGGCAGCAACCAAGCCCGCGTACTGTTTGACTGTGGAGTTCCTCACAGTCAAGGAGCAGAGGGCAAGGGAGTGCTCAGTACGGACCTCACCAAGTGCGAGCTCGACTGGGCCAAAAAAGAACTCATGATCACCGATGGCAGCAGCGCCGACTGCCCAAGCTTCCTTCTGACGGTGTCCACCTACAAAGGACCGGGTACCTACAACACCTCGGCCCTTGGCAAGCTGTCGTTTGGGACGGCCAAGATGCGCCAGTCCGCGTGCAACTGGGACGGCACGATGTGTCTCGATTGGAACGGCAACAGCGGCCCTCACCCGGAGTCTAGCTGCACGGTCGAGGTAAACTCAGACGGTGGCCTACAATATGGAACGAGCGGAGCCACCATCTCCGGCACGTTCGTCTGCGACGGCTTCCAAAGCACCTGGAAGGGCTGCGCCGGGGCACCGGCAAAGGTAAGCTGCGTCATCGCTCGAGCCAGCTTCTCGATCGCTGGCTGCAACGTCATCAACAAAGAAGAGCCGAAGAAGAAGCCCAACGGTAAGAAGGGCAAGTAGCGGTTGACACCGGCGAGAAATGGCGCTAAGCGCGCAGTACATGTCGCTGTCGGTTTCTAGGCTGCTCTGCATCGCCCATCTGGCGTGCCAGGTTGGGTGTCACAAGGCACCTGCGCCGGCTGCCCAATCGTCCACCGTCTCGATCAGCGCCCAAAACGACCTCGTACGTGGCGATCGGCTCCTCAAGGTGCTGTCGCTACCGCACGGTGAAGTGGCTGCTCGACTCGGCGCGCATCGCGTTGAGTCACAGACGCGCTGGACCATCACCCCCATTCCGTCGCCTCGCTCCGCCCAAGTGCAGCCGGTGCAGCCCGGTTTCCGTCTGGGAAGCCCCGCTCAGCCATTTGCCGGTGAAGACGCCTACGAAGTGGCCCCGGTTTCGCTCAAGGAATCTCGGTTCGTAGAGGTCGATGGGAGCGGCCGACTGCACCTTGGCAGCGAAAACGACCACGGGACTGGCATAGAAGCCATTTCCGATGCCCAGCACGTCTTTACCAGGATGCGCTACCAGCCCTTTATCCGCTATCGGACAGAGGGCAGTCAGGTCGACCGGCTGCGTTCGATGGCCTTTGACACCGGCGCGGCGCTGCTGGAAGCGGTTGGACATCGACTGAAGCTAGGAACACCACAGAGCGGTGACAGCAAAGGCCGGGCAACCTGGCAGGTATCGCTCGGGATGGCCGAAACCGCATCGGTGCCTCTCCATGCCCAAGGCTCATCGTGGAGAGGAGCGGTCAACGTCGAAGCCATCCAGGGTTCAGCCACCGTCGATCGTGAGCAAGGTGTCCCCATTGCGGTCGAGCTCACCGTCCGTTTTGTGGCCCCACGCCCGGGTGTCCCCGACGAACGAGTACAGGTGGAGGCAACCCATGCAATGCAGGTGGTAGCCTTGGGAAGTGAAGCGGTGAAGATCGCGGTACCGACCGAATACGCCGAGCCGCCGACCCGGCCTCGTCCCTGGCTGGACCGGCAAGAGCTCCTCGGTGGCCTGATCTCATCGTTCCGCTAGGCTTGCAGGTACAAGGAGAAACCCATCGATGGACTCACAGGACAGCACCACTCATGTTGGCGAGAACAAACGACTGGTGATGGTGCGCAGTGTCTTGGTCGCGGTTGCCAACGTAGTACCGCTACCAGGCATCTCCGAACTCCTGGTCGATCTTTCCCGCCGGGGACTCATCGAGCACTTGGCACGAGAACACCGGATTGAGCTGGATGCAGGCGTGTCGTCGGTTCTGCTCGAAGAAGCGCCCGCCGTCCAACGACTCGGCATCTTGTCATCGCTTAGCAAGCTGGGCACTCTGCTGCGCAGGCAGAAACAGCTACGTCGTCTGTTTACCGGTCTCCAGGTGCTAAACGCCGCCGAAGCCGGCTTTCGAGCCTTTGAACTCGGAACCCTGTTTGACCACTACCTGTCGACCTATCACATGGGTCAGAGCCTTTCGGAAGATCAGGCCCGCACGGTTCGCAAGACCCTGCTGGAGTCCTGCCGCTCCACCGAGCAGGAGCTGCTCAGCGATGCCATCTCCGGCCTAGCGATGGCCGTTGGACAAGTCGCGCTGGCGCTACCTGGCTACGTCTGGGCGCGGGTAGCGAGTCAAGGCGGCACCGCTCTGACCTTGCCCGAGCTTCATGCGCTGACTCAAAGTGCGCAGAAGCTCCTTTCCGATCTGCGACTTCAGAATTACGCTAAGAAATTGACGGAGCACTTTGATCGCAAATGGTCAGGGCCTGCCGTTATCACCGTCAGTCAAAAACCGAACTAGAGGAAGAACGACTTGCCAGCACGCAAGACCACCACTGCCCCAAACGACAAATACCGACAGGATGCGCTCGCCGCCGCTCAGGCCGCCCTCGACAAGAAGGGCATAGAGCCAGTCCTACTCGATCTCACCCAATCCGGAAGCTACACTGACTACCTGCTCATCACCTCGGGCCAAGCCGATCGAACGGTGCGCGCCATTGCCGATGGCATCGTCGAGGTGATGAAGGAACGTGGGGCCCGCCTGCTCAGTGCAGAGGGGCTCCGCGAGGGTCGGTGGGCACTGCTCGACTTCGGCGACCTCGTGGTCCATGTGTTCGAGCACCCCCTGCGTGAGTTCTACGACCTAGAAGGCATGTGGTTCGACGCGCCGAGGTTGCCGCTACAGATTCCGCCGGAACAGCGACTCGAAGCGCAGTCCGCTTATCGGTACGACGACGATAACCAGTCGGTACGTCCGTAAGCAGCGGGTGCCTTAAGCAGCCCCGCCCGCCGCCACCGCTGCGGGTTTATTCGAGTGTTAGGTCGCAATGGGCCCAGCGCTCGGAGAGCACGCGGCTGGTCACGGCGTGCTCGGCTCGGCTCAGGTCGGGATCGCGAGCCAGCAAGGCCGAGGCCTCACGACGAGCAATCGTGAGCAAGTCAATGTCCCGTAGCAGGTCGGCAAACCGCAGCGGAGGTAGTCCCGATTGGCGAGTACCGAGCACTTCACCTGGACCTCGGATGCGCAAATCGGCTTCGGCCAGTCTGAAGCCATCGCTTGTCGCCGCCACCACCTCTAGTCGATGGGCGGCGGTCGGAACCCCCGGCGGCGGTGGTTCTGGCTCGCTCGCTTTGCTGCGCCGCTTGCGAGGCTTCGCAGCGCTTTCCTCCATCTCAGCTTCAGCGGGAACCGCCATCGGAAGCACCGCCCCCGATTCCTCCGACAGCGCACTGCCATGCAGCAGCAGACACACGCTGGCCGCACTGCCTCGGCCCACTCGCCCTCGCAATTGGTGAAGCTGGGCCAGCCCAAATCGCTCGGCACTTTCGATCACCATCAGTGAGGCATTCGGCACGTCCACTCCCACCTCGATCACGGTCGTCGCCACCAGAACATCGAGCTCCTGACGCCGAAATCGATCCATGACATCGTCCCGCTCATCGCTGCCCAGCCGCCCATGAACGAGTCCAACCCGCAGCTCGGGCAGCGCGGTCATCAAGGCCGCGTGCCGAGCGGTCGCACTCGACAACTCTAGCTTGTCGCTCTCTTCGACCAGGGGACAGACCCAGTACGCCTGCCGTCCTTCCGCAACCGCTTTGCGGACCGACGCGAGTGCCCGCGCCTCCCCACTGCGTCCCGGCAGCACCTTGGTTACGGGCGGCGTTCTCCCCGGCGGTAGCTCATCCAGTTGGCTGACATCCAGATCCCCGTACAGCGTCAGCGCCAACGTCCGAGGAATCGGGGTTGCCGTCATCACCAGGATATGCGGCTGCCGGCCCTTTCGTCGCAGCGCGGCTCGCTGACTCACCCCAAAGCGATGCTGCTCGTCGATCACCACCAGCGCCAAGTCCTTAAACTCGACAGCTTCCGCGATCAGGGCATGCGTGCCGACCACCATATCGAGAAATCCTGCGCGCAACATCGCCAGGATCGACTCCCGATCAAGGGGCTGCCCGGTCACCTGGGCGATCCGAAGCACCTCCTCAAAACGGCCCGCTTGGAGCTGCGCCACCGTGGTCTTCCTCGCCGTCTTGGGGGTCGTGGCGGTGAGCAGTGCCAGTTTCCGCCCGGTTGCTTGGGCCCACACTCGCAGGGTCTTGAAGTGCTGCTCAGCCAGAATCTCAGTGGGAGCCATCACGGCGGCCTGGTGCCCAGTCGCCATCACCAGCTCACACGCCGCGTACGCTACCAGCGTTTTTCCCGACCCCACATCACCATGGAGCAGCCGCTGCATCGGATGAGGCTGCATCAAATCGGCCCGAATCTCGGAGATCGCCCGCTCCTGCGCACCGGTCGGCTGAAACGGCAGCACGGCGCGCAGGCTACGCAGCGATTCTTCATCGGTAGGACAGACGGTGGCGTCATCCGCAGCAATCGCTCGACGCCGCCGCAACAGACCAAGCTGAAGAAAAAATAGCTCCTCGAAGATCAGCCGACGCTGCGCTGGAGCCAACCCCTCGTTCAGTCGAGTGAGTAGCTCGGGCGTCGCTTCGGTCGGCAACAGATGCAGATCGCGCAGTGCTTGCGAAAGCACCGGCAAGCTCAACCGGCCCAGGAGCTGCGCTGGAACTCCGTCAGGAACCTGCTCCGCGTACTGGCTACACAGACCCTGGCACAGCCGTTCAATCAGCCGCCCCGGTACGCCCTCCACATCGGGATAGCGAATCCGGATGTGACCGTTGCCATCCGGAAGCACGCCATCGCTGTGCTCGCCGCGAGGCGGCAAGTCGGTCAGCTCGGGGTGCGTCACCTGCAGGCTATCGCGATACTTGCTCGGCGTCGCCGTCAGCAGAAACCGCTTCCCCGGCAACAAGCGCTTCTGATAGCCGCCATGGAAGTAGAACCAGCGGGCCAGCAGCTCGCAGCCGTCTTCACCCCGAAAGGTCGCCTCAAGGAATCGCTTGCGAGCCCACACCACGCGAGTGCGTTCGACCAGGACCACCGTCGCTTGCAGAACGCCCGGCTGAAGCTGCCCGACCGGCACAACGTGGCGCAGATCGTCGTACCGCTTTGGCAAAAAGTACAACGCATCGATGACTCGCTGCAGTCCCTTGTCGGCGAGTCTCTGGGCCGTCACGGGACCGACACCGGACAGACCGAGCAGCGGCTGCAGGAGCGGATCGCCGATTGGCTCAACAGGAACCACGACGAGCTCGGAGCTGGGCCCCGACTGCGGTGCAGCCACCGGTTTGGCGGTGGCTGGTGATTCTGGAGTCACGGCACGACCAGCAGGACTTGTCTGCCCACGCCGAGGTCTAGGCTCCGGCTTGGCCAGCGGGGTGGGAGCCACCGCACTGACCGGACGACGCTCGGTCTGGTTGGGCAGATACATCGCCACGCCAGCGCATAGACGCTGCCCGCGTGCCACCACCCGCTGGCGATCAGCAAGCGGCAACCGCCCAAGGCCAGCAGCACTATCGGCAAGCTGTATCAGATCCTCTGCGGTTTTTTTGCGACGTTCACGCTCTGCATCGCTGGTGGGTCGTGTGCTCTTGCCCGCGAAGGCAGCCGCCAGCGCCCGCGCCGATTGGCTGATCTGGGCGGCAAGCTCGATCAGCCGTACTTCCCCTTCGGGATTGGCCAAGCTCGGCAGGCCCCGCGAGCACAGCTCATCGATCGGTGAACGCAGCGCGCCGAGCAACTCTCGAACCACGCGTACCGATGGTGGAGCAGACTCCGCAGCAGCCCCTTGGTTCGCAGGTTCTACCCGCGCAGCGAGGGTCGATTCTGCGCCGACTGCAGCCACCGACGATGGAACATCCGCCATGTAGCTGTCTATTAACACGAACAGGCCACCGTTTTCCGGAAGGAAGTCGTGTACTATGAAGCGGACTCTCCCTATCTAGCGGGTACCACCTACGACCATGGAGCGCGTCATCGGCATCGACCTGGGCACCACCAATTCGTGCGTGGCCATTGTCGAAGGAGGTGTGCCCCTGGTGCTACCCGGCCCAAGTGGCCAGCGTGGCTTTCCTGCGGTCTTGGCCATCGACGAAAATGGACAGCGCAGCTTGGGGCAGATCGCACGTCGCCAGGCCGTTCTCAACGCCGAACACACGGCCACCGCACTCAAACGACTGCTCGGCATGCGGTTCGGTCATCCGCAGGTGCGACAGCTCGCCGATATGGTCGCCTACCGGATCCTCCCCGGCCCTGCGGACGAGCTGCGCGTGGTGCTCCGCAACGAACCCTATTCGGTCGTTGAGCTGGTGGCGGCAATGCTGCTGGACCTTAAGCAATCTGCTGAGGCGTATCTGGGCCAGCCCGTCAGCCGAGCCGTCCTCACCGCACCGCTTGCGTTCTCAGACGCTCAGCGGATTGCCCTTCGGGATGCAGCACGTCTGGCTGGCCTCGAAGTGATGCGGATCATTGCGGACCCTATTGCAGCCGCACTGGCCCACGGCATCGGCACGAGCGAGCACCGCGCCCAGCGCATCGCGGTCTTTGACCTGGGGGGTGGCACCTTCGACTTCGCGCTACTGGAGATGAGCAGCGGTGTTCACGAAATCCGCGCCAACATCACGGACCCGTTCCTTGGTGGCCAAGACTTCGACCGCCGACTCCTCGACTATCTGGTGTTCGGCTTCGCCAAGGACCACAAGATAGACCTGCGTCAGGACCGAACCGCACTCCAGCGCCTGCGCGATGCAGTCGAGAAGGCCAAATGTGACCTATCGGTCGATGAAGAGGTCACCATCGAGGTACCGTTCATTATCTCGACGGGGACATCGGAGCCGCTGCACCTCAAGCGAACCATTGACCGCAGCAAGTTTGAGGAGCTGACCGAAGACCTGGTCGATCGCACCATTCAGCTATCTAAGGGGGCGCTGTCCGAGGCAGGTGTCGAGCCGACCTCGGTAGATGCTGTGATCTTGGTTGGCGGGATGGGTCGGGTGCCGCAGATACAAAGGGCGCTGACGGAGCTGTTCGGTCGTCAGCCGATGAGCGGTGTCATCCCTGAGGAAGCACTGGCCATCGGTGCTGCGCTACAAGGCGCGGCCCTATCGCAGACACCTTCGGCAAGTACCACCTTCGAGCTAAGCCCGCATCACCTGGGACTGCTCATTGGGGGAGGAAAAGTATTCCGACTCATCACGGCGGGAACGCAGCTACCCTTTGAAGCAGCCCACATCTTTACGACGGCTCGCGATCAGCAGACTGCGCTACGGCTGGTCATCATCGAGGGCGACAGCGAGCAGGCGAGCGAGTGCCGCATCCTGGGTGAGTTCGTGTTTTCAGGCTTTCTGGCGGCTGCACGTGAAAACACCGAGGTCGAGGTCCGCTTCTCGGCCGCCCAAAACGGCGACCTCACCGTCTCGGCAACCGATTTGCGGGAACAGCGCCGGGAACAGCACACCTTTCGTCTCTCGGCCCCCCTGCTCAGCGGTGACACCGATGGCGGCAGTAAGAGTCCACTTGGCTCCTACGAGCTTGAGGCCCAGCGCACCGATGAGCTGTCACGCAATCAGGCACGCACCGAGCAGCTCATCAACGACATCCTGGGTATGCTGCCCCGCGCCGAACAAGCCGTGGCCGGCAGCGAACTAGGCCTAGATGCGATGCGCCGCGCCCGCTCCGCGATCGAACGAGCCCGAATCGCCATCATCCGTGGCGAAACAGTCGCTCTCGTCGACGCCAAGCAGATCCTCGAACGCACGGCAGCCATGCTGCGAGGCGTCACCGCCAGCCTGCGCTGATGACCAGGCATCCTTGCTCGGCTGCGTAAGCGGCTATGCACTGACACCTCTATAACGCGGCAAACCAGGGAGATTTCTGCGCGGGGAAACGCCTACGGGAGCGCCGCCCCGTCGAGAGGTCGGACCAGGAATCGTTCGCGGTCGGCTGGCCCAGGAAATGCTCTACATCGCCGACCATGCAGCTTGAGACGTCCCGCCCAGCTCTTCGCCACGCTCCGCTTGACCAGGGATTCCCCCTAGACGGAGTGGCGGTGGTCTTGAACAGCCGCGCCCGTGCCGTCACCCGTCGAATGATAAAACGGCTAGCTGAGCTACACCCACGACAGCACCTGTTTCTATCTGAAAGCTTCGACCACAACCGTGAGATCGCCGCTCAGCTTGCCCAAAGCCCGTACCACACCGTGTTGTTCGGCGGTGGCGATGGCACGTTCGTCTGTTGCCTGAACGACCTACAGGAAGCCTGCCGCAAGTACGGCCGACCCCTGCCCCGCGTCGGAGTGCTACCGATGGGAACAGGCAACGCGATTGGCTACTATCAGGGCATTTCTCCGTCCTTGCGCGGCCTGGCATCACAAATCGAGAGGGCGAACCAACTCCACGGGCCGACCCAATCGTTACCACTTCTGCGGGTCAATGGCCGCCTGTCGCCGTTTGCTGGGACAGGGCTCGACTCGCAGATTCTCGAAGACTACAGCGCGACCACCAAGACCCTAGATGCAATGGGTCTGGGACGACTCATCGGCTCGCCGCTGCGTTATGTGCTGGCGGTAGCGCTGCGCTCGGTTCCCCGTTTCGTCCTGCGCAAGCTTCCGGAGGTCGAGGTGGTCAATGTCGGTGGACCGGCCTTTTCCATCGGACTCGATGGCCAGCCAGACCCGACACCACTGCCACGCGGCACGGTGCTGTATCGAGGTCCGTGTACGCTTGCGGGAGCGGCCACGGTGCCTTGTTATGGCTTTGGCGTTCGGATCTTTCCGTTCGCTGACCTCCGGGCGGACAAGTTTCACCTACGCTGCACCGACGCCAGTGCAAGCGAGACGCTGGCGCATCTGCCGGCAGTGCTGCGCGGAGACTACCGCAGTCCATCGCTGCACGACTTTCTGTGCGATGCGGTCGAAATGCGCATCTCGCAGCCGGTCCCGATGCAGAGCGGTGGTGACCTCATTCCTGACCGTCACGACCGACTTCGCATCGACCTAGCCGATGCACCTGTCGCGCTCGTTGCTCCTCTGTGAGGCATCCGAGGTTCCTCGCTATGCTCTGTTGGGCGTTGTAAGCCCCACCAGCCTGCAGCGCTCCTGACCTGCTGATTTCCGGCACATCTCATTCCACTTATGCACGATGGCCAGCCCCGGCCCGTGTTAGGATGGGTCCATTCTCGTCGGAAGGAGAGCGTCCATGCAGCTTAGCAAGCTCCGAGAGCAGTTACTCCAGCAACACGCCACCCTGCGAGAGCTCATCGCTGAGGTTGGAGCCCAAAACCAGCGCAGCCAGGATCAAGCAGGTGATGAGGAGCTTCGTCGTACGCTTGGAAAGCTCACGGTGGCGCTCGGCGAGCACAACCGATTTGAAGAAAACAGTCTGCGTGGGGTGATTGCCCAGCTAGATGCATGGGGTCCGCAGCGTGAGTCCTTGATGGACAGTCGCCACCACGATGAACACTTGCTGACACTGGAGGCGCTGGAGCAGTCGTTTAGCACCCAACTGCGTCCAGAGCGGGCTGCCCAGCTGCGCAAGCTGCTCGATTCGCTGCTGGATCACATGCGCCATGAGGAACGCGAGGTCCTGCACCCGAACGTCCTGCGCGATGACGTCATCACTGCAGATCCTTTCGGCGGCTAAGCCCCCCTGGAACCCGTTCAATTTGTCCACTTACGCCTTTGTAGGGCACCTGGCACAAATTCAATTTGTCCACCCCCCCCTTCCTAGGGCACCTCGAACAAATTCAATTTGTCCACCCACCCCTCCCTAGGGCACCCGGCACAAATTCAATTTGTCCACGCCGCTCGGCGTAGTCGACCTGGACAAACGGCCTAGTCGAAACACCTCCAGCGCTCCGGTTGTTCGAGATCGTGCGGTGTGGGATGCGCCGTCTTCCCCGGCTGCTATGATGCGCCCATGGCTGAACCGCGTGTCCGTCGTACCGAAACGCCGCTGTCCACGCAGGATGTCGAGGAGTACCGCGCCTTGGTCAAGCTGGCCCAGGCCGCGTTGCCACAGAACTCCGATGAGGCAGCGCAGGAACTAACGAGGCTGTGTCGGCTCCGCAACCGGCCCGCGCTGCTGCGCTCGCGTCTGCGCTTCGGCCGTGAGCTGCTCCTCATCCGAGTCTCGGATCTCGATGGAGATGGCAAAAACGAGATCCTGGTTATCGACAGTGACCGCAACGTTCACACGCCACGTTTTGCGGTCCGTCAGACTGAAAGCGGCGAGATCGCCTCGTGGACCATCGGCAGCCATCGCTATCGAGGCCGACTTCTCGGGGTTAGCTTCAGCCCATTTGGCGTCTTTCACCGCCAAGAAGCCATCGTCACCTCGGTCGAGGAAAATGAAGGCAGCGCCGTATATCGCGAGCTAAAGCTCACCTGCGATGGGCAGCAGTGGGATGTCTCGGAGCTGGAACATCGCAGCGTCAGCACGATGGGGCTGGGCGAGATTCGATTGATCGGCGACTCCAGTGAGGTCGGACGGGTGCCCGTGCTGCGCGGCCGCCCCGACGATGGCCGACTGTGGGTGGAAATCCTCGATGACCGCGTCGGGCCTCGCAGTTCCGCTAGCACCGACTTTAGCAAGGTTTCGTTTCTGCCCGGCGAAGTCACCGACATGGTGCTCGCCGAAGATGAGCTGGTTGTTGCCTATTCGCGAGGAGGGCTCCAGCGGATCAGTCGGGATGGTCGACTGCGATCACTGCTGTTTCCGCAGTGGCGATTTGTCTGCTTGGCGTACTCACCGGCCCGCAAGCTCTCCGAGCGTTCATCCCAGCAGGGCCGAGGTCTGCTGCTCGGTGGCACCTCGTTTGGCTACGTGTTTGCGATGGACCTGTCTCAGTCGCACTCCGGTGTGCAATGGCGCATGGATGCAGGCTTTTTGTTTTCATCGATGACGCTGGCAGATGTGGAGTCGAGCGGTCGCATCGATCTCGTCCTGGGTGGAATCGATGGAGGCATGCGTATTTATGAGCTGACTGAACCGCAGCTCCTGAACCAGCGCTGCCGGCAGCTCTACCAATCGCTTGGCTTTAAGGCTGGAGACAAGCTCCTGGAGCTAGCACCACCTCGGCATGAGGCTCACCCGGCGGTCCAGCTCTATCTACTGAGCCGTGTCTTGGAAAGCAACGGCCCAGCAACGCATGCGGTGGTCGAGCTAGTGCGCTGGTTCACCCTAGGACAACCCGGCTGGCACACGCTGCCCGAGCGAGCCCAGCGTGAGGCAGTCGTGAGCATGGAGCACTTCCTGCTGCTCCACCTGCCGCAGCTTGCCACACTCGAAGGACGCTCGACCCCGACAGGACCGTTGCCATTACTGACCGCTCGTCAGATGCAAGAGGGCGGACCCGGTGACCTTCTTCCGCAAGGCGTATTCGATCCCACCACCAAGCTCCAGCTCGCACGCACGGTGCTGGCCGAACTGGTGGAGATTTACCTGGGCGCACCTCGCCTGGTGCGTCACCAGATCGACCGCATCTCTCGACGATTGTTCGAACAATACTGGCAGCTTGCGCCCAGCCTAAGCAGTGATGATGAGGGCGTGGTTGGGGCAGACCAGCCACCGCCTGAGCTGCGCAAGCTCCTCAACGTCCGCAGCTTACGGGCCCGTGAGTATTCACTGACGCTGGCCATTGAGTCGGAATCGCGACTTCACCACTTGCAGTCGCTCCCCGAAGGAGAGCGACCCAGGTTAGACGAAAACAGCGACGTCGTGGTGCGGGTCCTGCGAGCGATTGGTCTTACCGAAGAACTGCGCACCGACCGTTTTTCGATTGAGCTAGAGCGACTGGATCTGTCGGCGACAGCGATTGATCCCATTGATCTGTCGGGGAGCGCACCGCAGATGCCATCCGAGGTGTGGCCCGAGCGCTGCTTTGTCGTCGGCATCGGTCGCCATCGAGCGCTGCGGATCGAACCGCTCCATCCAGCGCACACCACCTGGGACGGCAAGACGCCGGAGAGCGAAATCATGGCCTGGCCATGGCTGCCCTCTCAAGGCGGGCCAGAGGTCAAGATCACCGGCCAAATTCGCTTTGTCGAGGCTCGCCGCCTGTGGCGCGAAGGCGACTGCATCCTGCCGACGGTAATCGTTGGTGCGGAAGAGGCTGGCGATACCCGCTTGCTGGTGTTTACGCCGCTCGCCGATGGCCGTCTGCTGCTACGCGGCGAGGCCCGCTGCGGTGGAGTCTCGGTCGACCCGATTGGCTATGACTGCCACGTTGAAGAAGAGGAAGTCAGCGGCACGCCAACCCCAAGTGGGGTCGAATCACTGGTGCTCCGTCTGCCAGGCACGTCGGAGCGAACTCGTCCACAGGTGCTGGTGCTCGACACTCACGGCGGCGGTCTGCGGCTTCGCTCAACCCTACTCCCAAGTGACCTGCTGGCGGTGGTTTCCACGGCCGGTGGCTCTCTCTACTTAGCGTCGGCCCGGATCAAGCTGCATCGACCCGGCGAAAAGCCACTATGGGCCCCATCCCCGGCTGGCGTGTGCTGTGCCGCCTTGGATGAAACGGCGATGACGATGGCGGTAGGTACCTCGACCGGACAGGTCCAGGTACTCCACCTCGAAGAAGACTCGCTGCGGCTGCACGCGCAGTATCTGTTACCGAAGGGAATCTCGGCGCTGTGTTTTGTTCCCGATGGGGTCTTTGGGGTACCGTGTCTCGCGATTGGCACCGAGGATGAACAAGTTCACCTAGTCGCCATCGATTTCCGCCATGACGGGCAGGAGGTGACTCGACTGGCTGCTGGTGGCACGCCACAGCGGATGATGTGTCGACCCATGGCCGAGGGTGGCTTCCGTCTGCTGATTGTTCTAGCAGGCGGAGTGCTGACGAGCTGGGAAGCGCACCCCGATGACGACCACAACCTCAGTATCCAGCGGCTACTGGAACAGGGGACGCGGGCAGCCGGGTCACGGGTGGGACTGCTCCGGGCCGCTCTTCGCGGGCTTGGACCTCACATCCGGGCGGTGGCGATGCGCGAGCTTCTGCGCAACGCTCGCGATGGACGGATCGCAGGCTCAATCTTCACCTCCACCGAACCCAAAGCTCCGCCCTTGACCAGCGCCAGTCGGATGCCGCTCACCAACAAGTCCGTGGTGGAACGCGGAACCCCAGCGGTAGCCAGCGTGCTGCACCTATGCAAGCTGATGCTGCAAGGAGATGCCGCCCCCGGCGGTGAGCTTCCGCCACGGCCCACAGGGCGGTCCGAGGTGTTCGATGTCGCCGCATGGCCGCTCCCAAGGCCCCCTCGTCATCGCTTGCTCGTGGCGCAACTGTTTGACTCGCTCGTACCGATCGCGCTCGGGGGCTCGGGCAGTGGCGCCGATGCCCAGCAATCGCGATTGGCCCGTGAGCTACTCGGCAAACTGGTGCAGTTCTGCGACGATCCACTAGCTGTACGCGGTGATCTGCTCCAGTGCATCGAAGCGCACGTGCGACCAGAACACATCGACGAGCTTTCGTTGTGGCTGCCGCAGCTCATCCTGTATTACGACACCCGATTTGATACTCGCCCGGTGCCCTGGCCCCTAACGGTGGATGGGGTCGCGGCGCTGTTTCTGCGGCACCTGCAGCGGATGGATCGTGCCCAGCTCTTCGATGACGCCGAGCCGACGTTCTTCCGCAACATCGTCACGGTTCTGGAAGCGGTGGGTCCGACGCTGCCAAGCCGGTTCCTGCTGACCAACCTGGCACTTTTGCTCCGCTCCGCCCTGCGCTGGCAACGAATCTACCTGGCCGGAGACTTGGGACGGGTCCGTCTGTACCTGCCACACCAAGTCATTGAGGCCATGTGTCAACCTGAGATCCTGCCCGACCCGGAAGTCCGTGCCTTTTTGCTCGGGGTGTCGCGGCGCTGGGGTCCGAGGTTGCCGACGATCGGAGCCGACGAAAACGACGAAGTCATCGCCAGCATTGCCGCCGGGGAAAACCTGGCGTGGCTGTTCGAGGTTGCGGTCGAAAATGGCTTCGACCAGATGTACTACGAGCGCCTGTCCGATGAGCTGACGCGCTCGGCACTGCCCCTGAGCATCGACAGCGTTCCAACCGATGCGTGGGCGCTGCACGAGATGGTGCAAGGCGTGCTGCGGATCTTCGACGTTACCAACATCGCCGAGCTGTCCGCATCTATTCAGCCGCAGGCTGTCGACAAAGCGCTGGCCTCTCTGCGGAGCCACCACCAGCTCTCCAATGAACACCTGTCTTATCGCTACCGGGATGAAGCGTGGGGGCTGCTCGATGAAGAGCTGTTTGTTGATGAGCAGCAGTTCCTACAGCAAGCGCTGCAGGAGATGGACCGCAAAAACAACAAAGCGCAGCTTGCCCACACCCTCGACGAGGTAGCGACTCAAGTCGATCAGCGGAGAAACAACTTGCGGATGAAGCTGTTACAGCAGCTATCCGCCGAACCACCCGCTCATCACACAGGGGCCTTTGTATCGAGGATGCTGCGGGTCAGGCCGCAAGCGACCGTGGTCGCGCTACTCACCATTTGGTGGCAGGTGCTGCGCGAGGAAGCGATGCGGCTGCGCACCGAGCCAGACTTCGAAGTGCGGCTGGTGTCAGACCTGGGCATCACGGAAGGCAGACGAATGCTGCGCTACGCCGTGCTGCTCGCGGCCGATGCGCCACGAACCGCCCACGGGGTGTTGCTAACGGTACGTTCTGTCGAGCCTAAGGAAGTCCGAGCACGCGTTCTCGACCCGGATGCGGCCGATCTGGAGCCCGGTCAAGAACTGGGTCTGGTCATCGAGTGTCCTTCCGCGATGGCTGCTGATGGACTGCGCTACCGGATCGAGATCGAGCTGTCGCACGATGGCGACAAGCGGACCGAGCGAGCCATTGAAGGACAGTTCCGTCGGGAATCACGGGCGTTGGCAAGAGCCCTGTTTGACAGCTTCAGTGAACGACTGCCCACCTTGTTTGCCGTTCGCAGACAGGAGCTACAAGAGCTACTGAAGTCCGCACAAGCTGCGGTGGCACTGACGACCGCGTTTCCGGCCCATGCCCACGAGCTACTCGCCGAGGTGCTAGGACTCGACTGGCCCGAGCGTCCTCTCGATACGCTGGAAGACTGGCGAATGGTCAACGTCGCCGTTCGCACCCCGACGCCCAGCAGCGGTTCGCAGGTGGTGAGCAGCCAGCGCCAGCTCACGCCGACCCTTCGCGAGGTGGTTCAGCAGATTGGTCATCGCCTGGGGACTCTACTCGGTCTGCCCAGTGCGGACCGCTTGGACACGATCGAGGCCGTAGTACGTGCGGTCGCTGACGCTCCTGTCTCTGGCAACGGTACGGCCAGCCGTGGGCTCATCATCTTGGGACTCCCGGAGCTGGCGGAGCGAGCGCGGCTGGAAGACAACGAGCTGCGTCAGCTCTACATGCTGGGGGCACGGATTGCACTGGCATACAGAGGCCGGGTGCTGCTGCTGGTGTCTCCGCAAGCAGCAGCGATGCTGCTCCAGACCCTACCCTATTCGAGCGGGCCGACCGGGTCTTCCCCGGAACAACAGCAGCCGCGCTCGGTGCAAGTGCTGGATCTAGACGCCGTCGCCGATCCGCTGTCCCAGCAGCGAACCGATGAGCGAATGCGCATGGAGCTGGAGCAGGCCCTTCTGAACCTACTGCTGCATCGCGACGGAATGTCGCTGTCGGCCCAGAGTGGTCCGGGGCTCCCGGGGGTCACGACTCCATCGACCGCGCAGTCCGCAGTGCGGATGCTGATTGATATCACCGGGACCGATCTGCGGCTGTGCGCGGAGTGTCTGCCGCTGGTGGAGCAAGCACTGCGGGAACGCAGCCGCGCACCGCTGGCACCCAGTGCGTTCGAAGCGCGAGTGGGCACCTTCCTGTCCACGCTGTGGGGAGCGTTGCCGCTCGGCCACCGGCTGTATCTATCGGCGCTGTGCAGCGATTCGGTCGATCTGGATGTGGCCGACCTACGCGCTGGCATGGTCGTAGATCAGCCGGTCTACTCGATCTCGGGCAAAGACCGGCTGCCGACGAGCAAAGTCGTGGCCTCGGCAGGGGTGCGCATCGACCAACGGACCATCGACGATCTGAATCGGGTGATGTGGCTCAAAAAAGTCCGCATCCGAGGCAGTCTGCACGACGCACGCAGCGTGCTCTGGACGTACTTGAAACAGCCACGACCACGACTGCGTGGGCGTTCTCCCGTGGAAGACCTAGTCAGCCGCGAGCAAGCCAGTGGGCGCTGGCTCGAACAAATGGCGCACGATCTAATCGCGCTGGGGCTGGTCAGTTACCACAAGCTAAGTGGCGACCGGGTGTTCTATGCGTTCTGCTCTCCGCCATCGCGAGAGTGGCTCCGGACGCTGCTTGGGGTGGTCGAAGGCGAGGTAGGCTTGCCGAGCACGATTGATGGCCGAAACCTGACGCGGGGGCTGCCTCTGTGGGATGCCGCAGCCGTCGATCGGACACTGGGCGGCAACGCAGCCCAACTGCGAACCGTGCTCGGCTGGAATCGCCCGAACGTACAGGGAGGGCAGAGCCGCTGGCAGGAGTTTATGGAGCTGTCGCGGGCTTGTCGCAAGTGGGTAGATGGCCTAGACGAGCCGCGCTTTGTCGAAGCGGTGGCACGCTACTTCCGGCTAGACTTGGTGGACGGTACCGGCAAGGACGGCACCAGCGAGCAAGGGCAGCTCAGCCTGCGCTCGGTGCAGATACGGTTCCGCGAAAAGCGGCAGCTCCCATGGCTCAAGCGTGTGGTGCTGTATCTACCGTCCGGTCAGCCGGATCGTCCAACGCTAGAGCAAGTGCAGCTCGACCTGCGCAAGCGGCTGCCAATGCTCAGTGGAGGTTCGGGGCCCAATCTGCTCACGCGCTCGGACGCCTCCTTCGCGGGAATCGAAGCCACGATCAGCGATACCTCGCTCTCTGCGATCGTAGTGGTCCCGGAGCTATCCCCCGAGGTGCTGTCCTGGAGCCGCAACCTATTTCACGTCGCGGCCATCGATATCACCGATATCCAGCACGCAGCGCTTCATGACAACCCGGTCGAGGAGCTGATCCGTCGCCTGGCTGCTGCGGCGTCGTATGCCGCGCTGTCGCCGTTTCGCTCCAAGATGGGTCTGGCCAACCAGGAACTCATCGAGGAGATGTTCTACGGCCGTCGGGCGCTGCTGGAGGAAATTCGGGGTCAGCGCCAGGAGAACTTCCTGGTGGTCGGTCCACGAAAGATCGGCAAGACCTCGCTTTTGCAGCGGGTACGCTTCGAGCTGGAACAGCAGGGCTACCGGGTGATCCCGCGTGGCATGGACTACACCACGGCCCCCACCAGTCGCGAGCTGCTCAAGTCGATGATCCTAGAGCTGTTCGAGGACATCGATCCGGCACGGGCGCAGGCTGGCTTTGCGCTGGGCGAGCCGCTTCCTCCGCTCCGGGCCGTGGTGGACCTGTGGACTCGCAAGAATCCGGACCGCAGCATCGCGATCGTGCTCGATGAAATCGACACCATCCTGCGAACCGAAAGGCGAGCGTACCTACTCGGCGAGTGGCGCGAAGCGGCAACGATTGGCCAAGCGCTGGCATCACTGATGCCCCCGGGCACACCACCGATTCTCAAGGTGGCGACCACCAAGCTCAGGGAAAGCCTAGAGCAGCTCGATCTGCCACATGACGTCGTCGACGGCATGCTAGAGGGTCTCACCACCCCACCGGAGCTGCGTCGGCAGTCACCGCTGCTCGAAGAGCTGCGCTCGGCCTCTGCGCTGCTGCTTCATGGTGGAGCGGTGTGTCGAGTGATTCTGGCTGGCCATGCCGAGCTGGTGGAAGCACGTTGGGATCTGTTTGGTCCGCTGCTCAACTTCGCCAAGCTTCGGCTTCTGGGACCGCTCGATGAGTCGAGTGCCGAGCGGATGGTACGGGAGCCGTTTGCGCGCCTAGGCCTCCGCTTCGAGTCGCAAGCTGTCGAGCAACTGCTGCTGGAAAAGACCTTCCGCGTACCGGCGTGGCTCCAGCACTGCGGAGCGCTCATCATCCAAAGTATCGATGAACGACTCCGGTCCTCCCGTCGCGAGGAACAGAAAATCACCGACCGCGACATCCTGCTGGCGCTCGAAAAGGTCTATGCCGAAGAACGAGCGGCCCTGCAGAGCGAAAACGGCATGTACATGCTGGGGCCAGAGTGCAGCTTCGTACTGCTCAGCTTGGTCGAGGAGCCGTGGTTTACGGTCGATACCGCCGTTGAATACCTGCACCTGTGGTTCCAGACGCTGGACCAAAGGGATCGGCAACGGATCGCCCGTCACGACGAGGACTTCATCGCCGCGTTCAACCATGAGACGGTGCGCCGAATCGTTCGCGACCTGACCAACACGTTCTACTTGGTAAGCGATGAGGCCGAGTACCTGACCACCGAAGGATATCCCCCAGGGAATAGCTCGCCCGGCTTCCCGGTACCGTCGGTATTGTTGCCCCTGTCCGCACATCCTGGGGCGATGCAGACCGCATCGGCCACCAGCCCCACCCCACGGCTCGGCGATCTGGGACGCGACCGTTTGCGCCGCACCTACAAAGTCAGCCGCACCATGGTATCGACGGTGTTTCACGACGAACTGCACCTGCAGCGACGAATTGAGCTGGCGCGACGGGCCCTTCGGTTGTGGCAGGAAGGTCGTGGCGTGTGGGCACGCACGGCCAACCGGTCTGTGTATTGACGGACCCGGCGAGGGCGGAGCAAACTCGCGCTATGGCTGACCCGACGAAAAATCGCCGCTACGAGACCATGTCCGGCATTCCCATCAAAAACCACTACGGGCCTCAAGATGTGCGTCCGTATGCGGAAATTGGAGAGCCCGGGCAGTTCCCGTTTACTCGCGGTGTTCACGAGACGATGTACCGAGGCAAACCGTGGACGATGCGGATGTTCGCGGGCTTTGGAACCCCCGAGGACACGAACCGCCGCTTCCACTTCCTTCTAAAAGAAGGACAGACGGGCCTATCGACGGCTTTCGACATGCCCACACTGATGGGACATGACCCTGACTCTGACCGCTCGCTCGGGGAAGTGGGTCGCGAAGGCGTCAACGTCGCCAGCATCGAGGACATGGAACGACTGTTCCACGGCATCCCGCTCGCGGATGTCACCACCTCGATGACCATCAATGCACCAGCGGTCTACCTACTCGCTTGCTATATCGCGATGGCGGAACGGCAGGGAGTGGCCCCAAGTCAGCTACGCGGCACGCTCCAAAACGACATGCTGAAGGAGTACATCGCCCAAAAGGAGTGGATAAGCCCCATCCGTCCGGCGATCCGCATCATGCGCGACATGATGGTGTACTGCACCAAAGAGATGCCGCTGTGGAACACCATCAGCATCTCGGGCTATCACATCCGAGAAGCGGGAGCGACAGCGGTTCAAGAGCTAGCATTCACACTCGCAGACGGCATTGGCTACGTCCAGATGGGGCTCGATGCGGGCCTGGATGTCGATTCCTTTGCGCCGCGCCTGTCGTTCTTCTTCGATGTTCACAATGACTTTTTCGAAGAGATCGCCAAGTTTCGAGCCGCTCGCCGCATCTGGGCCAAGGTGATGCGCGACCGCTTCCATGCCAAAAATCCCCGCTCGTGGATTCTACGTACGCATGCCCAGACAGCGGGTGTGTCACTGATGGCACAGCAGCCACTCAATAACGTCGTACGAACCACCGTGCAAGCGCTGGCGGCAGTGCTCGGCGGCACACAAAGTCTGCACACCAATTCCTACGACGAAACCTACGCACTCCCAACGGAAGATGCGGCGACTCTGGCACTACGTACCCAGCAAATCATTGCAGAGGAGTCGGGCATTCCAGCGGTCGCCGATCCGCTCGGAGGAAGTTACTTCGTCGAAAAGCTCACCGATGAAATGGAAGAGCGGGCGATGGCATACATCCGCAAGATTGACGACCTTGGTGGCATCGTACGCGCAGTGGAAGATGGATACCCGCAGCGCGAGATCGCCAACTCGGCCTATCAGTTCCAGCGTGCGGTCGATTCGGGAGAGCGTGTAATTGTCGGTGTAAATCGCTACGCGAGCAGTGAAGGGAGTCGGATACCGACTCTGAAGATCGATTCCCACGTGGAAAAAACGCAGATTGCGCGGGTTCTCGACCTGCGTGCGCGCCGTGATCCGGATGTCGTACAGCACACCATCACCGCGCTGCGCCGCGCTTGCCGAGGCAACGATCCCGTCCACGACAACATCATGATTGCGGTACTACACGCAGTCCGCGCCCACGTCACGCTGGGCGAGGTCTGCAATGTTTTCCGTGAAGAGTTCGGCGAGCACAGAGATCCCGCCTTCCTGTAGGCGGGTCGACTGGCTTACGGGCTTGGGGGGATGACGAGCGAGCCCTTGCAGACAGCGGGGTCGGTCGGCACCCCAGTTCCGCCCCAGGTGTCGCCGGGGTTGGCCATCTTGCCCATCGATACATCAGGGCTACAGTTTGCGCCCTGCGTCATCGTCTTCACCATCACCGGCATATTCGGCGGCAGGTTGTACAGCGCGTGCTTGCCCTGACCGTAGCAGTGCTCCTTGACCTTGATGGAGCCACCGGACGGAATCTCAAAGCGTAGACAGATTTGCTGGGTCTGACCGATCTCCAGCCGCAGACACGCGGGCTTGTCGAATGCCACGTCGGCGTTTAGGAAGCCAAACGACGAAGCCTGTCCCACCCACGCCTGGGTCGAGACATTGTTACAGTGAAGGATGTCGCACGGGTCGACCTGCTTATCTCGGCAGGAAAAGCTCGTCGGCTTGCGCTGCAGCATCGATGGCGTTCCGCCCGGCGTAATCTCCTGCACCCAAGTACTCTTGACCGGATCGAGCATCCACAAACCCACCTCGGTGGGAGCACCTGCCACCCGATCGTTGGTGACCGGGATGTAGATGGTCATCGAGCTGCCAGGCTTGAGCTGCAGAGCGGTGCCCCTGCTGTCACGAGCAGCGGTGTAGATGACACCAAAGGTATCTAGGACCAGGGGCTCACCCTTCGGACCAATTGCAGCGTCCTCACCGGGCATCGGCTGCCGAGATGGATCGATAAAACGAATCGAGAGCGTGATCTCGCCCTCCGGTGCCGCACCGCCAGGTGCCTGCAGGCTGTCCGCAGGAACCGACACGACCGCACCACTGGATGGATCAGAGATGGTAAGCGCAAACAGGTTGCTCGGGAACGACGTCTCGGTGAGCCGCTGGAGCCGATACTTCACATCCATGGTGTCCGTGGTGAGTTGCGACACAAACGGAATGTAGCCGGGAGCACTGATCGAGAACGGAATCGGCAGCTTCGGATTCTGAATCTCGACGGTGAACTTGCCGTCTGGCGCGCTCGCAACGACGCTAGGGCCCACTTTGATGGTCGCGTTGGCAATCGGCATATCCGAAGTCCCGACCACCATTCCCATCACATGGAAGACCTTGGGTGCGGTCATATCGAGCGGAAGGTCCGGCGTCCCAGTCTCTGGATCAGGACAGCCACCCAGGGCGGTTACGGCACTGCCCAACACCAAGGCCATAAGCAACGATTTCTTTCGCATGACGGTCAATCTCCCGAGCTGAAGTTTGTCGAACTGTGCAGCTCTCACCGATGCCTACACACAGTGTAGTCGTCGGAACCAAGGCTGCCCCGGACTTCATTTTCACATCGATATCTAACGGAAATCAATGTGTTTTCTCGCTCGCGCTGCGAACGTCGAGCGCACCACGGGAGTCGTCCTTATCCCGCACAGAATTCTGACGTGATGTGGCGGCAGGCAGCATCCCATGGGAGTACGTAATGATATCCGGCTCGCTGGCGATTCTTCCCAACGCGGCCCGAACTGAAGGAGTCCTTTGTCATGGCAACTTGTCGCAGTCTCTTCGATCACAAGAAGCTCTCGGGAAACACCCAATTGATGCTGTCTGTGGGTGCTACGCTGGCTATTTGTGCTCTCAGTAGCTGTAGCGCCAAGGACGTTCCTCTTCTCCCGGAAGAGATCTCCGGCCACTGCAACTACACGAACAAGTTCAGCGGCGAGCCAGAGTGCCGCAACTACCATGGAGACTGGGCCGCTGACAAAATCCTCGACGACTGCGCGGACTGGAACGGAACCGCAGACATCGGGACTCCCTGTGGTGAGCAGAGCATCCTTGGCCAGTGCATCCTTGAGAAAGATGGTCTGTATATCGCGGTCAACAACATCGGAGACAACGCCGATAACTGCGGCTCGACCAAGCGCGGCTGCGAGCTGTTCGGTGGCGGTGTGTTCTCGGCGGCTCCCATCTGCGGCGGAATTGAATCGACCGGAGGAGGAACCGGCGGACTCCCAACATTCCTTCAGCCGGTCAGAAACTGCGTCGCTCCCAAGCCTGGCGAACCCGTAGGAAAGAGCGAAGGCGGCAAGGTATGTACCTGGGAAATGATCTCCGGGGTGACCGAAGAAGGCCGTAACTTCGAAGACTACGCAAGCTGCGATCGCGTCCGTACCCAGCGTCCCTACTACAAGGCCGGTGCGGCGGCGGACAACACCCGCGATGATCCACGCATGAAAGACCCGGCATACGCCAAGGAGCAAGCGTGGGTGCAATCGCAGATTCGCTCGGCAGCCTGTGTCTGCTGTCACAACAGCCAAGCGCCACAGGGCGCATCGAACTGGTATGTCGATCAGCCCGGCAACTTCATCAACGGCTTCTTTCCGCGAGGCCTGGCCATGGGCGCGGGCTGGATTGATACAGCGGGCTTTGGTGCCTATCCACCATCAGAAAACAACGGATTCTCGCGCTCCACGCCGAGCAATCCCACCCACACGATTTTCCCAACCACGGACGATGCCCGGATGCGGCGCTTTTTTGAAGGAGAGCTGGCTGCTCGTGGCAAGACCCGTGCAGACTTTGCCAATGAAAAGTACGCAGCGGGGCCTCTGGATGAGCAGCGCTTCTTCCGTCCGACTGCCTGCACACGCGGTGAAGGAGTCCGTGCGGATGGCCTGGTGGTGTGGAAGGGAGGCAATGCGAGGTATCTGTATGTGCTCGATGCAAGCGCAGCATCTCCCACGGTACCTCCCAACCTGGATCTGCCGGAAGGAACGCTGTGGCGAATCGATGTTCCAAGCGATGGCAAGCCGGTGCTAAGCGGTACGGTGAAGTTCGGAGAGATACCAACCGGACTGACCCAGAAGTTCCCACCGAAAGACGCTGCACCCGGCGCGCTCCAGAGTGGCAAGCAGTACTATCTCTACGTGCTCGCTGACCTGATCCAACCCGTCACCCGCTGCCTATTTACCGCGCCCTAAGGCGACTACAGAGTCAGCAGACGAGCGATGGTCGCAGCGCAGGCTTCGGCTAGCTGCTGGTAGCTAGCCTGAGCATCGGGAAGAGACAGTAGGTAGGGATCAGGAATCTCTCCCATTTGCTGCGAGGATAAGAGTCCTATCAAAAACGTCTTATGGGTCGCGTGCGGGAACTCACTCTGGAGTGCGCGAAGATTCTTGGCATCCATCAGCAGGATCAGATCGGCTTCATCGACCTGCTGCTGCTGGACTCGCTGCGCCCGATGAGCGCTCAAGTCGATGCCATGGGGACGGACCAACTCGACAAACCGTGTCGGGGTTCTGAGCCCGTCGTGATGCAGAAAGCCCGCACTCTGAATGGTCAGATTCTGAATGCCGCGCTCTGCGGCCATGCGTCGCAGGCAGTGCTCGGCAAAGGGACTACGGCAAATGTTGCCAAGGCACAGCACCAGCACTCGCTGCACGGGCCGAGGCAGCGCCAAGAACCGCGATTCGGTCGTCTTTTGGGCATTGATGAGAAGGTCTTTGTCAGCCGACATCTGCTTGCTCCTGCTCAGCCGACCCAGTAAGCGGCGTCCCAAGTCCTGGGTCCATAAGCCGGCCTGGAGTAGCGCCGGACGGGGATCGTCGGACCAGAGATGGTCGTAGCGGATCGTTGGATCAAAGGTAAGAAGCACCTGCTCACAGGTGGCGCGCAGCTTGTCACGCAGTGGGACTTCGCGGGCGCGGAGCACAGAGGCAAGATGAGAAAACTCGCCGGGCAGTACGTTGCGACAGCGCAGACCATCGGGATAGTCAGTCGGCGGGGGCACCGGTTCCCCCTGCGCACAGCGGAGCAGCACCGCGGGAAAATCGACTCCGGCATGCAGGGCCAGCGCCAGCGACCCCCACAACCTGCCATTTATCTCTAGGAACCACGGCTCACCGTGGGGGTCTTTGCGAAACTCGACCATGGCCACGCCTTCGTAGCCAATCGATGCCAGCAAACGCTCGGAGCGGGCCACGAGCGGCTCATCGTGGCAGCTTATCCGCAAGGAAGACACTCCGCCGGTGTACGGAACCTCGTGAAGGCGCTCATGGGCAAAGTGGAGAACGGTCTGGCCCTTGTGACGAAGCAGAAACACGCCAGCGCCATGACCCGGTACTGCCTGTTGTGCAATCACCTGCGCCCGCTGTTCACGTAGCTCACACAACACAGCCCGAGCGTGCAGCGGTGAGTCGACCCGCTGGGTCTTGCCCCGAACGTACTGACCGCTATCGGAAAGGTAGTTGTCGTGCTTGAGGAGGAGCGGATAGCCGAGCGCTTGCAGCGAGGAAACCAGCGGTTCCAGATCTTCGGGCCAGCTACCGTCCGAAACAAACACCGTTGGAGGAATGGTGAGCCCCACCGCCCGGGCGGCTTGCGTCGCGTGGTACTTGCTCAAGGTGAAGCGCAGGGCCTCATCACTTGGGATGAGCAGACGGGTGCCTGCAAGCTCTTGCCGACAGGCCGCCGCTGCCACTATCGCCGCTTCGCTGATCGGTAGCAGGGCCTCGTACTTCGTCGCCTCCTCTCGAAGAAAACGACGGTAAGCGACTTGATCGGCCCAAGGGTTGGGGGACTCAATCACCTGGGCGACGTAGCGTGAGCGAATCACCGGGGCAAGGAGTCCCTGCGGAACCGCCACCGTGACCCGATGCCCTGCCCGTCCGATGGAGCGCGCTGCGCCCAACCCGGCAAGCTCATGCCCATCAGTAATCAAGATGGAGGTCACAGCGAACGGTCAGTCCCACTCCATTATCCGCAGCACTCGCCTCCCTGCGCAAGGCACGAGAAACCGTTAGGTATTCATCAGTCACAGCCTGGCGATGGTTGAATTTTCGACGCAGCGTACCTATGCGGGTCGGGTGGACAGCCGCACCACACGCTGCTAAGGTGCCGCCTTCTTTACTGGACGCCGGCCTTTCGTCGGTCCCTGAGCCCCATGAGCCAAACTCCGTCTGAAGTTCCCGATCTTACGCAACTGCTACCGAAGCGCGCCCTCCTCTGTGGTGTCCATCTTCCCGATGAAGATGAGGTTGGCTTCCAAGAATCCCTTGGGGAGCTCACCCGGCTCGCCGAGACGCTCGGCATGAAGGTCGACGGACAGGTCACCCAGAAGAGAGGGTCGTTTGACTCGTCGGCGTATCTGGGGCCAGGCAAGCTCGAAGATCTGGCGGAGTTGGCCAAAAAGGACGACCAGCCGACCGCCATCCTGATTGACCACGAGGTCTCACCGTCCCAAGCCCGTAACATCCAGAAGGCCACCGGGGCCGAGATTGTGCTCGACCGGACCGCCGTCATCTTGGAAATCTTCCACCGTCATGCCAAAAGTCGGCAAGCCAAGCTCCAGGTCGAGATGGTCCGACTGGAGTACATGGCACCGAGGCTACGGGAAACGCAGGGGCTGACCGATCGGCAGCGCGGTGGCATCGGCGGTAAGGGGGCCGGTGAGTCTCAGATTGAGCTAGATCGTCGGAAGCTCCGCGACCGCATTGCTGAACTACGCGATGAGATCGTGGCGCTCGACCGAGAACACAAGACCCGCAGCTCGCGTCGCCAGGGCCTGCGTCGTGTGGCGCTGTGTGGCTACACAAATGCGGGCAAATCAACGCTGTTTCGCTCGCTCACCGGGGCCGATGTCTATGTTGCCGACAAGCTGTTCGCAACACTCGACACCACGGTACGGCAGCTTCATCCCGAGCCACGACGGACGATCTTACTGTCCGATACCGTTGGCTTTATCCGCAACCTACCTACCAAGCTGGTGGCCTCGTTCAAAACCACCCTCGACGAGGCATTAGAAGCCGGCTTGATCCTGCATGTTGTCGATGCCTCTGATCCGGCGGCCCTGCGTCACGTCGATACGACGTGCGGGGTCTTGGCTGAGATCGGTGCCGCCGAAGTGCCGCAGATCATCGTCTTCAACAAGACTGATCGGCTGCCCGATGGAGTGGTGCCCGAAGAGTGGGCCGCTCGGTTCCCTCGCCATATCGCGATCTCGGCCAAGAATCCCGATGACGTCGCCCGCGTGCGGCAGCTCATCATTGATTTCTTCGATGAAGCACTGGTCGAAGCGGAGTTCGAGGTGCGCTACGAGCAGTCACAGCTTCGCGCCCAGATCTTCGAATCGGCAGAAGTGCTCCATGAAGAGTTTGGCGAGCAATCGGCACGACTCCGAATTCGGGCAGACCAAGCGACGCTGGGAAGATTGGCTCACATCATGCAAGAGCACGAGGGCCTAAAGGAGTAATTGCAAATGGGCATCGAACGAGGCTCGCAGATCAAACCCGCCGAAGGAAAGCTGGGCATCCTGCTTCCTGGCATGGGTGCCGTTGCTACCACCACCATCGCAGGCGTCGAGGCAGTCCGTCGGGGCCTAGCGCAGCCGATTGGCTCACTGACCCAGCTAGCCAAGATCCGAATCGGAAAGCGCACTGAGAACCGCAACCCGCAGATCAAAGAGTTTGTGCCGCTCGCGGGACTCGATGACCTGGTGTTCGGCGGTTGGGATATCTTCCCGGACGATGCGTACGAAGCGGCTGCCCACGCTGGCGTGCTCAAGGCCGAGACCCTGAGCGAGATCAAGCCGTACCTCCAAAGCGTCAAACCGATGCCTGGAGTGTTCGAGCCGCAGTGGGTCAAAAAGCTACACGGCACGCACATAAAGAACGGCACGTCGAAGCGCGACATGGCCGAGCAGCTCATCGCTGACATTGCCACATGGAAGAAGCACAACGGTCTATCGCGCTGTGTCGCGGTGTGGTGTGGCTCGACGGAGGTGTATCAGACCCCGGTGGCTGTCCACTCCTCTCTGGCGGCGTTTGAAGCGGGACTCGATGCCTCCGATGAAGCGATTGCGCCCTCGGCGATTTATGCGTACGCGTGTTTGAAGAGCGGGGTGCCATACGCCAATGGAGCCCCCAACCTGTCGCTCGATTTTCCGGCGATGCACGAGCTGGCCAAGAAGCAGGGTCTTCCCATTGCGGGCAAGGACTTTAAGACCGGCCAGACGATGGTAAAGACGGTGCTCGCGCCAATGCTCAAGGCGCGCATGCTGGGGCTGACCGGCTGGTACTCGACCAACATCCTGGGCAACCGAGATGGCGAGGTGCTCGACGATCCCGAGTCGTTCAAGACCAAGGAAATGTCGAAGCTCGGGGCGCTCGAATACATCCTGCAGCCGCACCTGTACCCGGAGCTTTACAAAGAGTTCCACCACGTCGTCCGCATCAACTACTACCCACCCCGCGGTGACAACAAAGAGGGCTGGGACAACATCGACATCTTTGGCTGGCTCGGCTATCCGATGCAGCTCAAGGTCGACTTCCTGTGCCGGGACTCGATCTTGGCCGCGCCGATCGTGCTCGACCTGGCGCTGTTCCTGGATCTAGCGCACCGCTCGGGAATGGCCGGGGTGCAGGAGTGGCTGTCGTTCTACTTCAAGTCGCCGATGACAGTGCCGGGCCTGTATCCCGAGCACGACCTGTTCATCCAACTTATGAAGCTCAAGAACACCCTCCGTTACCTGCGCGGCGAGGAGCTCATCACGCACCTCGGCGCTGACTATTACGAGTAGAGGATCACGCCGAGTCGATGGTGTGCCGGGGGTAAGCGCGATGATGGCACGACAGTTGTGTTGTCTACTCTTAGCGTGGACGGTGGGAGGAATGCTCCCAACCGAGGCAGCGGCACGCGGCAAGAAAAGCTCGTCCGTGTCGCACTCGGTGCGAGCGGCCAAATCGGCAGGGAGCAAAGGGCATCGGTCCCAGCGACGCAAGAAAAAGCAGCGCACCTACCGACCCCCAGAGATGCCATCGAGCATAGAGTTTCTGTCATTCGACCTTGTGACGGGTCAAGGCCAACTGGTGGTGGTCGGAACCAAGCACCTACCCGAAAGTCGGTTGCTGGTGCTGTCCGATGATCGTGGGCGGCGATTTGTTCCGGACCTGGCCGAATGTCAACCGCCGGTTGGGGTCGAGTTGCCAGCCGAGGGCAGCGACCCGGCGCTTGTGCCAGCAAACCTACGCTGGCGCTGCACGTTTTCGGTACCACTACTCTATCGTCGCGCCGCGCTGTTGGCGGTGGCGATGGAGTGGGGTGACAAATCGGTCGAGGTGCCGCCGCAGAAGGTTGCGATGGTCTACGCCGCAGCGGCCAAGGCCGTCCCTTCGGCCCCTAGACCCAGGGAAGATGGCGTGCAGCCCCCACGACCGCAGCCCATGCCACATAGTGAAGACAGCGCTGAAGCCGAAGACAGCGAGTCTGCCGATGAACAACAGGGGGAAGCTGAAGAAGCTCCGCACTGACAGCGCACAGCAGCCCACTTTGTGGCATCCTGACGCCCATGAGCGTGCCCTCATCGTCCATTTCGACCCTCGCTGAGCACGTTTTACGGCTGTATCCCGGCTCGCGAGTGACTCGGATCCATTCACTTGGGGTTGATAACGAAGGCGGCGACGAGACGACAAAGGGGATCGGCTACGGCCGGCCGGTTCGGATCGAGCTGGATGGTCCCCAGGGTCGGAAGCGCCTCGTGTTTCATACCGCACGACCCGATGACTTTGGCCATGACCGTCGCTCGGATCGTGCCCAGTCGATGCTGTTGCTATGGGACACGGCAGAGAAAGTCCCGATGCATGCCCGCGCCATCGATGTGGGTGCACTCGGCAAAGATGGCGAGCTGATCTCGCTCGCAACGGCCGGAGAGTTCTACGTCGTCACCGAGTGGTGCGATGGAACACCCTACGCCGAAGACTTACGCCGGGTTGCAGCCAGCGGCCTGGCCACAGCCGTCGACCTATCGCGGGCCTCAGCGCTGGCTCGGGCCCTTGTGGAGATCCACTCGGCCAAAGGCTCGCACCCGGCGGCATATACCCGCGCCATTCGCGATCTGCTCGGACATGGCGAGGCCATCTTTGGGCTGGTCGACTCATACCCCGTCGACACGCCGGGCGTGTCACAGAACGAACTACGACGCATCGAGGAATTGTGTCTGGCCTGGCGCTGGAAGCTACGCGGACGGACCGAGCGGCTGCGACGAACCCACGGCGACTTTCATCCATTTAACATCCTGTTCGACGATGCCGACACCCTACGATTGCTCGATACCAGTCGTGGCTCAGAGGGAGATCCGGCAGATGACGTCGCGTGCTTGGCGATAAACTACCTGTTCTTTGGACTCGAGCATCGCTCAAGCTGGTCAAGTGGCCTCGGCATGCTCTGGGAGCGCTTCTGGCACGTCTACCTCAGCGAACGACCGGATCCGGGCCTTATGGCTGCTGTAGCCCCGTACTTTGCATGGCGGGGCCTGGTGTTGGCGAGCCCTCTCTGGTATCCGCACCTGACCGCAGGAGATCGTCGGCGAGTGCTGGCCTTCGTCGAGCGCGTTCTGGCTGCCGAGCAGTTCGATCCGGCCTGGGGCCGCGAGGCCATGCAGTGAGCCAGCAAACCAGTGGCATGGTTGTCTGGCTAACGGGCTATCCAGCCTCGGGAAAGTCAACGCTGGCACGGGTCGTGGCGGATGCGCTACGCACGTCTGGAGCCCCCGTTTGTGTGCTCGATGGCGATGAGGTACGGGCCGCTCTGCATCCGACTCCTGGCTATGACGATCGCGCTCGAGCCGACTTCTACGCCTCGCTGGCCGGACTGGCCGCGCTGCTCGCCAAGCAAGGTCTGGTCGTACTCGTTCCTGCGACGGCCCACCGTGCCAGCTTCCGTGACACCGCTCGCGCCCTGGCTCCGCAGTTTGTCGAGGTCTTCGTGGACACCCCACTCGCCGAGTGTCAGCGTCGCGACCCGAAAGGGCTCTATCAGCGCGCTCCCAGCACTCTTCCCGGTAGCGGGATGGCCTACGAACCGCCGCAACACCCCGACCTGACCGTAAGACCGGGAGAACCCGCAGCAGAAGCGCTCGTCGACCTCATTCGGTCACGACGTGGCGACATCCGTCGAGAAGCTGGCGCGAAGCCACGCTCACCCGCAACCTAGGCCTACGAGCGACAGGAAATGGGCAATGCCCTCTCCTGTTGGTGCGCCTGGAGCGATTCGAACGCCCGACCCACGGATTCGAAGTCCGTTGCTCTATCCAGCTGAGCTACAAGCGCAAAACCGATTTAAGTAACCGGAAGCGCGAGTGATACCGTGGGCACGGTACGTCGCGCAAGAAAAAACTCTCATCGCCCTGGGCAATTTTCGTGTCTGATATCCGCCTTTCCGCCATGCTGCGAATCCCACTACCCGTCAAGCTGCTGATCTCGTACCTCGGTGTTCTCCTACTGGGAGCTGGGCCGACGTTCTTTTACATCCGCGTCGTGCTCCAGGGGGATTTGCTCCGTGAGTCAGCGCTACGGATGTCGTCGCAGATTTCGAAGGTGGCTGAATCGTTACGCAGCGTTCCCGAGGGAGATCGCTTGGGACTTCTCGTCAAGTTCGGGGAGATCAGCACCCATCGTCTGACCTATATGTCGCTGGCCGGTGATGTGCTCTTCGACAGTTCGGTGATTCGCCCACTCACGATCAACCACGCCACACGGCCTGAGGTGAAAATGGCGATGTCGGAACCGACGAGCAAGCCAGAAGGTCTGCCTCTGTGGTCAGGACTGTCGGGCTTTGGCTATTCGCGGCGGCACTCCGAAACCACTGGGATTGAGACGCTGTACGTTGCCCGCCAGATTGTCGACGCCAAAAATTTGCCGTTCGGGGTGCTCCGTTTGGCAACTTCCGTCGACAGCATCGAGGCCGTGACGAGTGGAACGATGCGCTTTTTGCTCAACGCAATGGCCGCTGCCACGTCGGTGGCGATTCTCTTTTCACTGATCGCAGCGATCCTCTTTGTGCGGCCTCTGCAGCGGGTCAGCACCATGGCACAGAGCCTGGCCTCAGGCGATCTCGGGGTGAAGGTTCTCCAGCCCACCAATGACGAAGTGGGCGACGTCGCCCGCGTCCTGAACCAGATGGCAACCGAGCTTCGGAGGCGCCTGCTTTCGGCGGGCATGAGCGAAGCGCTGCTGTCGCAGCTCGTCGAAGCCTTGCCCTGCGCGTGCGTAATCTTTGAGGAAAAAGGTCAAATGGTGGCCTGCAACGGAGCTGGACGACGAGCGCTTCACCTCAGCGGTCCCGAGGCTGGTGCTCGAATGAACGAGTTTGCTGAGCATCCGCAAGTGCTGAGCATCCTCAAGCTTGCGGAAAACGACGGGCAGGCGGAGCCCTTCGCACTGGACCTGACCGATGGAGAACCGCTGCACGGGCTGCTCCATGTACTCAAGCGTCCGGGTATGGCACCTCTGCGAGTGTTTATTGGTGGCGGTACCAACGTCGTCGAACAGTCGCTGCTGCCATCGATTGAAGACATTGTGGCCCGCCCGCTCAGCGAGGTGTTACACCAAGCCGAAAAAGAGGCACGTAGCATACTGCTGGAGAACGGTCACAGGCTCGATGTGTCCTGGGAGGGATTGGCCAACCTGGGCACGCTCGCCGTGTCTGACGCCGAAGGACGGCTCTCCAGCGCGATTGTCGAAATCCTGCGCTCGATCGTCGAAACAAATCCCTCATCAACCGAACGCCTCGCAGTCGGCGTGGCAGTCGAGCCGGTGCGGATCCGGCTTCACTTCGACTGCGGTCTTCACTCACACACGCTCGAGCTGATTCGACCACTCATCGATCCGCTCGGTGGTGAGGTTGAGACGACCGCCCTGGAGACGAAGCTGTGGCTGCCCCGCGCGTAAGCCAGCTACTCGCCGCCCGCTTGGTCCGCCGCGAACCGATTCGCCGCCCGAGTGAAGGACTGGGACAACCGCCACATCTGACGGCCCCAGATCCGCGCACGATCGAGGTGACGCAGCTCGTATCGTTGCCGCACCGGAGTGGCCCCGAGCGAACCTATACTCTGGACGCCTACTTCTTTTTTCCGCAGTCGTGGGGAGTCAGTCCAACCAGCTACTCGATGGGCGACTTTTATCGCGACGCCTCGATTCGCATGCGGCTGCACTCCCCCACGGTGTTGTTGGCCGATCTGGCGGATCTAAACAGTCCGCGCAACCCCGGAACGATGCTGCGGCAGCAATTGCCGCTTTTGCTCACCGAGGATGCGCCTCGCGCAAGTGCGCTGGTCAAGCTCGCCCAGTTGTACAGCGCCGAGGTTGCGGATGCTGCGGCTACGGAAGTCGAGGTGCTCCGAAATTTGGTGGGACAAGCCAAACGGACCCCTGCCGATCGGTTACGACTTGTCGAGAGCCTGGAGAAAGCGACCAGCCATATGCTGAAGGCGCTAGGCAGCATGCACCGTCTGCGCGCCAAGGTCGCAGCGTTTGCCGCGCTTCAGCCCAAGGAAGTCCCGCAAGCCCTGGCGTTTGCGGAGGAGTATGTGAGCGCGGTCATCGACCTGAAGCTGGCCGAGCTGGCCGAGCTGATCGAAGGAATTCCGGAACTTCGCGATGGCACGGCAACTTCCACCAGGCTGCGGATTCGCCTAGGTCGCACCATCGAGCAGGTCAATCGCTACCGACTCGATCAGGGCTTTGCCACACCGTGGGGCGATGCCCCCGAGTACTACTCGTATCGAATCGGCCGACTCAAAGACACGCTGGAGCGGGCGCTCTACATTGACACCCGGCAGTCGGATTCTGATCCGTTTTACCGAAACAGTGCCGCCATGGTAGCGGCAGGACTTGCGGCAACCTGGGCGACGCTGGCGCAGGTGCCACTGCTCAACTACGAGCTGGCGCGAGACCACCAAGGACTGCTGCTTACGTTCGCGGTCGTGGCCTACGTACTCAAAGACCGCATCAAGGAGTGGACCCGGCAGAGCCTGTCATCGCGCATCCTGCGATGGGATCACGACCGCCAGCTCAGCTTCGACACGCTCGAGGAAGTGGGATTTGGAAGCATCGCTGGACGGGCCCGTGAGCGAGTGCGATTCCTTGCGGAAGCGCAAGTCCCGCCCGAGGTACTGGCGCTCCGGCTGCTGCACCGCACGGTCCGTGGCGTCACCTCGGAATCCGAGCAGATCCTGCACTATCACCGGCAGCTCGTGCTCGGAGCAGGCAGCTCGCCAGTGCCGGCCGGGTTTGCGGTCCAAGACCTGCTACGTCTGTCACTGGCCGAGGTGCTCACCCGACTCGATGACCCGGTGTCCCAGGTCCGGTTCTACGACTACGAGACGGGCCGTTTCCGCTCGGCTGAGATTCCGCAGGTCTATCATCTGAACGTACTGCTCGTCTCCCACGATCAGACCAGCGGCAAACGGACGATGTCCCGTACGCGAGTGGTCGCGACCCGACGAGGAATCATTCGACTCGACCAATTTGGCGAATAGCACGCGGCCAGAAGCTGTGGAGAAATCGACACGTTGATACCTCAATGTCGTTTTCTGCAGGTGCCCTCGTCTGCAAAAAGGTCTGAGCAGCCGTAAGGCTCCTCGGAGTCCGCAGAGGTCGCCATGTCAGCATCAGCCAACGAGACATCCATCCCGGTTCGCCATCCCAGCCACCCTGACCCCCAGATCGCTGAGTTTGCACAGTTGCTACGTCTGCGCCGAGAAGCAGCGGGGCTCTCGCGCCGTCGGCTTGCCAAGCTAGCGCGTTTATCCGAAGCGACGATCAAGTTTATCGAGACTGCTCGCACGCGCCCGACCCGCGCCACCCTGCTTCGCCTGCTGCTGGTGAACGACCTGCGCCTCTTGCCCACCGAGCTGCCACTACCGCGACGGCATCTGCCGTTTCATCTGGCGTCGTTGCCCTCGCCGCCGCCCCCGCAGAATGCCTATCTCGCGCCCGGCTTTGATCCGCTGCGCCTCGTGGAGGAACTCGACCGCACGCTACACGGGGCTGGCGGTTACATCGAGCAAAGCAGCCTGTATCTCACGCCCCACAGTGCGCTGGCCTATCTCCAGTACCAGCGCCAAGCGCCCGAGGAAATCGGCCGACGCCAGGGCATCCCTCTCCAAGCCTTGGCCGCAGCGGTCGCGCAGCATCAGCAATCACATGGGCTGACGGTCATTGCACTTGGGCCGGGAGATGGACGTCTCGAGGTTCGCCTGGTCGAACACCTGCTGACGGTGCGCCCTCAGGCCATTGAGCTGTGGCTCCTCGATATCAGTCAGTCGCTTCTCACCATTGCGTATCAACACGCAAAGGCGATGCTTGGCGATAGGCCCGAAGCGGACGTCTTGGCCATCGCGGGTAACTTTCACCACTTACCGAGCTACACAGAGCTGTTCGCAGCGTCGAAGAAGGAGGGCCGGCAGCGGCTGTTTGTGCTGTTCGGGACGCTGGCCCACCTTGATAACGAGGCTCGTTTTCTCCGCGATACACTCGGCAGCGTCGCCAAGTCGGGTGATCTGCTACTGCTCGATGCGGAGCTCACGCTGGAGTATCTCGATGTCCACCGCAATGGGGCAACGCCATGGCCCGATGCACCGTGCTCGGCCGCACTGCGTGAGTGGCTGAGTGGACCGCTCTATCGAGTACAAGGACGTCGACTGTCACGGCACGAACAGATCACGCTACAGCGAATTCCCGATGGCAGCGGGCTCGTCCCCGGTAGCACCGCGCAAAACACGATCATTACCGTCGAATCGGGAGGCCAGCGCCAACGTCCGTTCGCACTGCTCCGTCGCTTCTCGATGCTGCGTCAGCGCCGATTCCCTCTGTCCGGACTACAGGAGCTACTCAGTCGTTCCGGTTGGCCGCCCGTCTCCTTCGTCCACAGCACAAGTGACGCGACCACCGCGAGCATGACCCTCCTGTGCCAACGACTCACCGATTGACTCGCAACCAGCCCTGATTCACGAAAACTCGCGCAAGACCGACTCATCGCGAGTCGAGGCCAAGACCTGATTGCAGCGCTCGCAGCGGTACAGCGCACGGATCGGTTTGGGCGTCGCCCCCATCATCAGCAGAAACCAGCCCCACGCGGTGTACTTGGGTTCTGGAATGACCAAGGGGTGCGATAGGTCGTGACCGCAGCGGCACTTTCGTTCATTCATCGGCTGTCTCGAGCGGCGGCGATTGTGACACGACACCGTCCCCTACACCAATCCTAAGAATCGTTGCCAAGGCCCATGCGAACTGCGTACCCTTCTGCGCAGCGTGGAAATCCTTGGCTACCTGCTGCTGTGCCTGATCTGGTCGACTACCTGGCAGGCGATCCGCATCTGCCTTACGGGGTATCCGCCGATGTATGGTGCCAGCCTGCGATTTCTCATCGCGACGGTGCTGCTGCTGGTCGCGGTTCGAGTTCGCAAGCTACCGCTAGCGCTGCCCGGTGGAAAGTCGCAGCACTTGGCTCTGCTGGTAGCCGGCATCTTTAACGGTCTTGGCTACGCCTGTATTTACGTCGCCGAGCTCAAAATTTCGGGTGGCACTACGGCGATCATCTGCGCATCGAGCCCGCTGTTTACGCTGATCGCTGCTCGGTTGTTTGGCCTAGAGCAGCTGCTGCTGCGGCGAATCGCTGGGATGTCGATTGGGATGATTGGCATCGGCGCGCTGTTCTGGGAAGGTCAGACGCTCGGCCATGATCAGGTGCAGGCCATGCTCTTCGCGCTAGCGGCAGCGGCGCTGATGTGGCCAGTGTATGGCGCGCTCCTCAAACGCTACGCGCACGATCTGCCACCGCTAGTGTCAACGCTGTACTTCCTGCTGTATACGGCGCTGACGCTGTTTGTTCTGGCACCGCTGCGTGGTGAAGCGTTTCCCAAGATTGTCGCTGCCCCGATGGAGGCTCACTTTGCGCTGATCTTCCTGGCGGTCATCGGTAGCGTCGTCGCCTGGAGCGTCTATCTCACGCTGCTACGGCGGATGGACCTATCGGTGTTATCGACGCTCGGGCTGGTCCAACCGGTGCTGGCACTCGGACTCGATCTGTTGCTGCGTGAAGCCCAACTGGGACCAAGGGGGTATTTGGGTGCGCTGCTGGTGCTTGTCGCGATGGGGCTTTCAACCTGGCCACTGCGTCGCTGACACAGCCATCGAAAGACGCATGGGACCACCTCAGCGTCGGCGTTAGCAAGACCACAAAAGACCCCGTCCACGCGGTATACTGAATCAAATGGCCGAGTCCAAGCCCCCGTCAGCAGCGCCCCCTGGGAAGCCGGGAGCCAAAGACCCACGGCGGCTGGTCGATGACCACATCCCGTTCGTCCGCTCGATCGCTCGCAAGCTCCGTGAGCAAGTCCCCATGATCGAGTTCGATGATCTGGTTGGCTTTGGGATGCAGGGTCTGCTCGAGGCCGCGCAGCGGTTCGATGATCGGCACGGCGTCGCCTTTACGACCTTTGCCTATTATCGAGTTCGAGGCGCAATGTTCGATGGTCTGCGCTCGATGGGTTGGCTGCCACGCAGCGAGTATGCGCGGGTCCGATTCGAGGAAAAGGCCAATAACTACATCCAGTCTCAGGCCGAGCGTGGTGCCGACGGTGCTGGCGGCAATCAAGTCGAGGATCGGGTTCGCGAACTCGCCAATGCCCTTGGTGGCGTGGCCGCAGTGTTCGTCACGATGCTCGATCAGCGAGACGAGCAACAGATTCCCGATGAAAAGCCGCCTCCGCCCGAGCTTATCGAACGCCAGCAGATGGCACAGCGGGTAAGACGGGTGATGAAGCGTCTCCCCGACAAAGAGCGATTCTTGATCGAGCATTACTACTATCACGACCAGACGCTGGAGCAGGTCGGTGCCAGCATGGGCTTATCGAAGTCCTGGACGTCTCGCCTTCATGCGCGTGCCCTGGCGATGCTGAGAGAAGAACTCGATGCTGAAAGTAGCGGCAAATACGACTAGTTTTTGCCGCCTCGTCCAGCGATTCCCCCGCCTCCCAGACATTGAGCCCATCTCCGCCCAATCCGCAGCCCGATCAGACCCATCGAGTAGCCTTCAAGTGACCGAAAACGAGCCGCTTTGCTCGGTGACTGTTCCGAGGTTGCAAATCGGCGCTTTACCAGGCTGCCCCGAGTCAGACAGTGTAAGAGTGAGGCCACTCCGCTTGTGTCTTTCAGCCGGTCGCGCTAAGAAGCCGACCCGTGTAAGCCGCTAGCTCGAAGGCCCACAACCAACGAGGCGGCTACCACACGAGGGCTACCACATGAACGACGAGACACTCCACCCCGCTTCGCAGCCAACTTCTGGATCGAAAGCGCCTGAGGTCTCACGATCTGCGGTGCCACCAAATGGCTCGCATGGGGGCAGCGAGTCCGGTCGCATCTCCATCGGCCGTCGCGAGTCGGTCGTGGACGATGGCAGCAACGTCTCGGCGGCAGAGCTTGAGTCGATCCGGCTGCTCCTCGCGGGTAGCTCCGTGCTCGACTGGCATCAGCTCGCCTTTACCGACCTAGCCCAGGTGAACCGCTTCCTCCGCGTCAACGAGTTCGATCCCGACAGCGCCGAGGACATGGAGCGTCTCGAGAACGTTCGGGCGGAGGCTGTCGAGTACCTGACCCGCCACTTTGGCTACCGCATCCCCGAGGAAGTCGCCGAGGTAGTTCCTGCGCACGAACTACTCTTGCTCGCTTCCCGACGGGCGCGCTATCAGACCTATGCCTGTGTCGTGCTCAAAGTGATGCATGTCCTGCAGCACCTCGATGGGCGCGAGATCCTGTTTAAGCTGCCCGTATCCGACGATCAGGTGTTCGGGTTGATCGAATCAAAGGTGGTGCAGATCGTCGATCAGATGCGCTCTGCGGGCCTGCCCATCGTCGAGTTTGCCTGGAGCCGCAAAGAACGCGACAGCCTGATCACCAAGCTGCTGGCCAAGCGAGACACCCTCGCCGCACATGTCTACGACAAGATCCGCTTCCGGCTGATCACTCGTCGATGGGAAGATCTGGGGTCGGTGCTGCGCGAGCTGTGCAATCGCCTGATACCGTTTAACTATGTAATCCCCGGTCAGTCGGTCAACACCCTGCTGCCTTTCGAAAAAATCTTCGAGGTCCAGCCGGCAACTAGACGACTGCGCGCCGAGCTTCAGCCCGACGCTGAGATCAACATCCCCGAGCTTCAGCCGAACTTCTTTTCCTCGGCAGCCTATCGCGTCATCAACTTCGTCGCCGACCTGCCTCTTCGCGTTGGACAGATCATGAATCACGTGGGCCTGACCGACGTGCCGTTCGATCCGTCCGCAGTGGTCTACGTGCTCACCGAGTTCCAGGTCATGGACGCCCAGACCGCCATCACCAATGAACAGGGCGAGTCGAGCCACGAAGCGTACAAAGAGCGCCAGCATATCCAGGTCAAAGCGCGCCTCACCCGTGGCATGAAGAGTCGTCCCACCAAGGACTCCGCAAAGTAGCGCCAGAGCTTCGGACACGACTCATACTCAACGAACCTCGCCATGACACTGCGCCGCATCCTGCACGTCGACATGGATGCATTCTTCGCTTCAGTCGAGCAGCGTGATCGGCCCGAGCTACGCGGTCAGCCGGTGGCAGTGGGTGGTACGCATCGTGGAGTGGTCGCCGCCGCCAGCTACGAAGCACGTCAGTTTGGCGTCCGCTCGGCGATTCCGATGTCACGAGCGCTGCGACTTTGTCCCAACTTGAAGGTGGTGTTCCCCGACTTTGCTCGCTACAAAGCGGCCTCGGAACAGGTCTTTGCGATCTTTCGGAGCGTCACCCCCCTGGTAGAACCGCTGTCGCTCGACGAAGCGTATCTCGATGTCACCGAAAACGCCTGGAACGAGCCACTCGGCGTCGAGGTGGCACGTCGCATCAAGCAAGCGGTTCGGCAACAGACCGGACTGACGGCCTCGGCCGGAGTCGCACCGAACAAGTTTTTGGCAAAGATCGCCTCGGGTTGGCGCAAGCCAGATGGCCTGACGGTGATCGCACCGGAGCGGGTCGAACAGTTTCTGACCAAGCTGCCGATCGATGCGCTGTGGGGCGTCGGGCCCGTCACGGCCAAAAAACTGCGCGACGCCGGCATGGAGCGACTCATCGACATCCGCAGCCGAAGCGAAGAGGAGCTGACCCAGCTCGTTGGGAGCTTTGGCAGAGCGCTGCTCCACTTGGCGCGAGGCGAAGATGACCGTCCCGTGGAACCAAATCGAGAGCGCAAGTCCATCGGCAGCGAAACAACCTTCGCCGATGACCTCATCGACAAGCACCGTATCGAGGACGAGCTTCGCACCCTCGCCAAAGAATGCACGGAGTGGCTGACCCGACACGGGCTGTTCGCTCGGACGGTGACCGTCAAAGTCCGCTACGACAACTTCCAGACCATCACCCGCAGCGAAACTGCGCATCAGCTCAGTCGCGATGAAGCCACGCTGACCGCTCGCGCCATCGCACTGCTGGATAAGACTGCTGCCGGTCAACGACCGATTCGACTGCTCGGGGTATCGCTTCACGGGCTCGCCGATGACGACACACCTGCTGTTCCCGCCAAACACCCCGGCGAGGGAGCCGCAACCCGAGGGGGTGTCCAGCTACTGTTGCCCTTTGAGTCCATCGAGCCGCCCTAGGGGAGTCGTAGATCGCTGAGTGCGCTCCCACCATGAAACCGCCAACCTGTCCTTGACTTCGAGCCCTGCGACGCAGTACTTCCGAGGCAGCCATGCACGCCACCTCTGATACTCGGACCAAGCGGCTGCTCGATTTGGTTGTGCTACTGCTCGATTCACGCCGTCCCATCTCGTTTGCTGAGCTGCGCGAGCAGTTCGCAGAGTACCGGAGCGCCAAGCCCGAGGCTGGTGCCCGTGCCTTTGAGCGAGACAAAGCGACGCTACTTGAGATGGGCGTACCGGTTCGCTACGTCACACTCGAAGATGTCGAGGACGCACCCAGCGAAGGCGGCTACATGATCGATCGGCAGAAGTACCGGCTGCCCGAGGTCGTACTGGCCCCCGATGAAGTCGCCGTGCTCGTCGCCACCGCTGCTGCGGTTCGTCACCAAAGCGACTTTCCCTATCGCCATGCGGCCGAGCTGGCCGTGCGCAAGCTGATGTTTGACCTGTCGGGTCTGCCCGCTCGCCGACGAGCACGTCGCAAGACGGCGACAAGCGGCGACACCCCCGAAAGTCCAGCTCAGCTCGACGTAATGGTGCACTTGCCGACGACCTATAAGTCGGGCTCGCTCGCGTCTCACCTGGAACAAATCGAGACGGCCATTCACAACCGCAAGCGGCTCACCTTCGATTACGACGCCCATCGCGGCAGCGGTTGGTTATCCGATGGCGAAGCCGCAGGTGGCGAAACCAACATCGTTGGTCCCAGCAGTCGCGATGTCGATCCCTATGGCCTGGTCTATCGCCAAGGGGCATGGCTGCTTGTCGGGTATTGCCACCGCGCTCAGGGCCTACGCCGATTCCGCATTGACCGAATCATCAAGCTGTCCGTCGCTCCTCGACCGAAGACCCCGGACTTTGACATTCCATCGGACTTCTCGTTGCAAGAGCAGGGAGTGATCTCACCCTGGCGGTTTGAACGCGAGGCCAAGGTTCGCGCCCGGTTGTTCGTCAGTGCCGACACTCCGTGGGTTGCCGATGAGGATTTCGGTCCCGCAACCCGCAACCCCACCGACGATCATGGCCAGCAGGGCACCCTGGTCGAGTTTGACTGCGGCAACCCCGACTATCTGATCAGCCGGGTCTTGTCTGCGTCAGGGAGCCTCCGCCTGCTATCCCCCATCACCCTTCGCCAGCGAGTCACGGAGACCGCCCGTGCAATCTCACGACGCAACGCTGGTCCCGGCCAGAGCGAAGCCAGTCTTCCTCGGGCAGCCGCTCGGAGCTAACCGCCATGGACACCGCTGCTCGTCTCCGTCGCTTGCTGTATCTGGTCCCGGCAGTGCTCGCACGCCAGGGCGTCCCCGTTAGTGACCTTGCCAAAGAGCTGGATGTCGACGTTGCCACGCTCCGGGATGACATCGAGCTGCTGTCGCAGGTCGGCCCGCCCGCCGGTGCTCCCGACGAGTTTTTGCTCCTGACCATCGACGATGAAGATGACTGCGTGTATGCGGAGCTACCCCAAGGCCTAACCCGTCCTCTTCGACTCACCGCCGCCGAGGCCTTCTCACTTACTCTCGGTCTGCGCACTCTCGCGGGCTCGGGCGTCCGTCCCTACGAGGATGCGGTCGCTCGGCTACTCGCCAAGATCCGCGCCGCCCTGGGCGAAGCCTCACCAGAGCTACTCGCCCTAGAGCGGGAGTCGGTCGTCGAGACGGAAGATCACCACAAGCTGTCTTTGCTCTCGGACCTGCACCGGGCCATCACCGCCCGGCGCTCCCTCAGCGCGAAGTATCACTCGGCGTCACGTGGCCTAACCGAGCAGCGGCACATCGATCCGTACGCGCTGCTCAACCACCGTGGCTCCTGGTATCTGGTCGGTCGCTGCCATCGCCACAATGAGCCCCGCCTGTTCAAGGTCGAGCGCCTGTCCGGCGTGGTGCTCCATAGCGATGTGCCCACATTTACGGTCCCAGCGAACTTTGACCTAGAAAAGTTCCGCCGCGATCACCTCTTTCAGCCCGAAGCCGCGCACCCTCACATTGAGCTGCGATTTGACAAGGCGCTGGCCTACGAGGTCCGGACTCGATTCGATCCAGCCCGGGTCCAGGTCGGTCGCGATGGCAGCCTCCAAGTCACGCTAGAGAACCCGCTGTCGGACTGGCTGGTAAGCTGGGTACTTGGCTTCGGCGCGGGCGTCGAGGTGCAAGAGCCAAGCGAACTCCGTCAGAAGGTCGCCGAACGGGCCCAGGCCATCGCGGCACTGCACGCCTAGCGGAATAATTGGTTCGAGCGCGACGTTGCCGAAGAGAAACCTACGGTGATATAACTCGCGGACAATACGATGAAGTCAAAATACGTCGCCTTCCTGCTCCTGTTCCTACTCAGCTTCGGTCTCGACCAAGGCACCAAGATTTGGGCGCGGAAGACGCTCAAGCCTGCTGGGTATCCTGCGGCCATCTCAGCCCCGAAGACGGTCATCAAGGGCTACTGGGACTTCCGCTACTCGGAAAACCCCGGCTCGGCCTTTGGCATGTTCCGCAATCAGTCCGGGGCGCGCTACTTCCTGTTCGGCATCGGCTTGTGCTGCTTGGGCGTCATCGGCCTGTGGCTGTACCGGCTGCCGAATAACTCCAAGTGGCTCGGCGTCAAGCTGGGTCTTTTGGCAGGAGGTGCCATCGGCAACATGCTCGACCGAGCCATGTATAGCCGAGTGACCGACTTCATCTTATGGAAGGTCACGACGGCCTCTCAGACATACGAGTGGCCGACCTTCAACATCGCCGATGCGGCGCTGGTGATCGGGGTCGGAATGATCCTCATCGACCGGCCCCGCGACCCGCTGCCACCCGAAGGTGAGCAGACCGATGGCAGCAGATCGACGGCCAGCCCGGAAGCCGCCGCCGAAAAGCCTGCCTCGGCATAAGCGCCCACCGTGAAACCACTCCTTTGGAAGTTTGTCCTACCGCTCATCGGGGACGTCACGTTCCCGGCCTACTTCACGTTTCTGACGCTTGGCCTTTTGTTCGCCGCCATCTTGACGGTGCGTGAGGCCAAGAAGCTCGACCTCGACACCGACGACATCATCGACATCAACCTGTACATGACCATCTTTGGGGTCATCGGGTCGCGCATCCTGCACGTCTTTGTCGATGGACACCTGCAGGACTACGTCAACCTGTGCATCGATCCGCTGAAGGTTCCAGCCATCGACGCCTTGGTCTCGCACTGCAACGTCGCCAAGGAGTGTGGCTACGACTACCTGTGCGACACGGCGCGACATGTCTGCTATCCACCGCGTGACTGTTTCGCCTGGGCCAAGCTGTGGCGAGGTGGCCTGGTCTATTACGGCGGCCTCATCATGGCCACTGCCTACGCCGTCTACTTCACCCACAAGGCCAAGATTCGCTTCCTGCGCGTTGCGGACTTGGCCGCTCCGGCCATCCTGCTCGGCCTGTTCTTCGGTCGACTGGGCTGCTACTTAAATGGCTGCTGCTACGGCAAGGTGACCCACTCGCTGTTTGGCGTTCGCTTTCCGCTCGGCAGCTCGCCGTGGCGGGCCCAGTACGAGGCGCACCAGATCATGGTCGGTCAGCAAATGCTCCCGGTCCATCCCACGCAGCTCTATGAGTCACTCGGCTGCATGCTGCTGTTTGCTGTGACCTACTTTTGGGTGCGTCCGCGCAAGAAACAGGAAGGTTTCATCGCCGGGGCCTGCCTGCTGCTCTACGCAGTCCTGCGCATCGTCGTCGAGATCTGGCGTGATGACGAACGAGGCGTGCTGTTCGGCTTCCTGTCGACGAGTCAGATCATCTCGATCGGCGGCATCGCACTAGCGCTGTGGCTGATGCTGCGCAAAGATCCCTACGCCCTGGCCGCTGCCCCATCTCCCGCATCGACGACGTAACCGAGTGGCTTGGTGCTGCACGCCCAGAAGCGCACCGCAGACGGGTCAATCGCAAGGATTCGCTCTGTCGGCTCAGGCGGCAGAAGCACGTGCGTCTCTTCGCTGACGACCTGCATCTGACCCTTTTTGACCTGGCTGACAAGCTGCTGGATCAGGCTGCGCGGCTTACGCGCTTGCTGTCGCGGCTTTTCCGCCAGCTCGGCGATCTCCTCGGTAGGCAAGCGCTCGATGATCGCCAGCGCCCCCAGACAGAGCTGATCGCACAGCGCATCGGGCAGCCACAGATAGCCGACCCGTCCTGAGCGCTGCACAAAGTAGAACCGCCGCTGTCCCGGCCGATTGACCCGCACCGCCCAGCGATCACAGATGTTGCGAACACGGTTGGCTGCTTCGTGCTCCGCCCGCTCGGCTGCTTTCGCCAGGTCAGCCTGGCGCTTCGCCTCGGCTTGCTGCGCCTGTTTTTCGGCGAACAGCCGCTGCCGCTCGGCTTCTTCCGCCGCCAGCTTGTCCGCCCCAAGCTGCTTTTTTTCGCGACGGTCTTGGGTGTCAGCCACGACCTTCTGCTTTTTATCGACGAGACCAGCTTTGAGCAGCTTGTCCCGCAGGTTCTGGATCGCCATGAGCCCATTTTGGCATCACCGCGCCAGCCGACAAGAGGCTACCTACATCCGTATCGGTAGAGCTCGCTCCCGGAGCTGATACGCCAGTCGGGTTGCCATCGCCATCACCGTCACCTGCGGATTGACCCCCAGGCTGGTGGGCAAGATGCTCGAATCGACAACGAACAGTTCCCGCAGACCGAACACCTGGCCGCGCTGATCGACCACGGAGTCATCGGCCGACAAGCCCATCTTCGCCGAGCCGAGCGGATGCTGCGACGCACACTCAAAGCGCTGGCTCGGAATCTTGTCGAGGTCGACCCGCCGCAGCTCATCGGCGGTAAGCCCACACTCTGGAAAACCGGGCGGGCCACCCAGGATCGGCAGAAACACCTCACGGGCCCCCGCCGCAAAGAAGGTCTCGGCCAAGATCCGCAGCATGCGGCTCACCGCTTGCCGATCTCGCCGTGACATCCGATACGTCACCACGGGCTCGGTCTTACCGAGCAGAAAGCCTAGCGGCGACCGACGTGACAGCACCCGGCCGCCCGGATCATCGTGAATCATGCCGCCGAACACCGCCAGATACGGAGCCATCTCAGCTCGTCGTCTGTGGCTGTTCCCAATCCCTGGCAGCGTCGCCGCCAGCACACCGGTGGGCACAAACACGCTCATCAGGGTGATCCGCTCGTCGATAAACGCCTCGGAGTGGGCACTTTGAAGCGCACCCCGCCAGCCGTACACCGGCTCATCGAAGCGCGCCATCACCCGCATGCTCGGATGAAGCGTCAGTCCTTCACCAACCGCCGATAGCCGCTCAGAGATCCCGGAGTCTTGCAGCAGTCGGGGGGTGTGCATGCCCCCGCAGGCCAGCACCACCCGCCTCGCCCGTACCACAAACCGCCGTCCCGGCTTGCCTTCGCCATCCAGCAGTCGCCCAGCCACCCCGGTCGCTTGGTCGCCGTGGAGCAAGATCTTCTCGGCCAACGCATCGGAAAAGACCTCGGCCCCAGCAGCCCGCGCCCGCGGCAAATAGGTCAAATCGACGCTCCACTTGGCTCCGTGTGGACAACCAAAGTTGCATCGTGAGCAGCCGTCGCAGTCTTTGGTATTGCGACGATTGGGCGCAAGTGAGTAACCCAGCCGCTCCGCCCCTTGGCCATACAGGACCGTCGAACGCGAGCGCATGTGCTCGGGCACCAGCTCGATGTGGCAGCGCCGCTCGACCTCTTCGAAATACTGGGTCATCAGCTCCGGTGACAGCTCCGACAGGCCCAGCTCGCGCACCCATTCATTGAGGATGTGGTCAGGGGTCCGAAAGCACACGCCGCCAGTCATAACCGATGAGCCGCCCACGCAACGACCGACCATCAAGTTGATCGCGGGGGTATCGCCCATTGGCACCGTGAACGACATCCCCGATTCCCGCCAGCCTTTGCGCATCGTCTCTGAGGGCCGCATCCGCGCCAGCTCCGCCGGGGCGAGGTGCGGACCTTCTTCCAAAATGACCACCTTCTGCCCAGCCTCCGCCAGCTCGGCCGCCACCACCGCGCCACTAGCGCCCGAACCGACGATCACCACGTCGGTGTCTAGCTCCAGCGGCCTGCGCACCTCACCGAGCGTCCGTCCCTCGATCAAGCTCATGACACACCTTCCACCAGCACGGGGAGCGACTTGCGTACGCCCGGCACACACGGCGGGTCCGCCCCCACCTGCGCCGCCGACTCAGGTTGCTCGTAAAACAGAATGCACAGCACCGCCTTTACGGCCAGCACCAAGGCCGCCCCGGTCGGGTGTCGCTCCATCGCTTCCAGCGCTGCCACCCGATGGGGCAATGGCAAGCGCCACAGGCCCGGTCTGCGACGAACAAACAGCGGAGCGACCCACATCATCACAAACAGACAGAGCTGAAACAGCCGACGCGTCTTCTGTGTCGTCGCGGTCAGCAGCGCGGCAGTGTCTTCAACCACCATCGTGATCCGCTCAGGTGGCGGCGGCCCACTTTCCGTCGAAAACAGAGTCTCTGCAAAGACCCTCAGGGCACGCTTGGTCCGAACCAGCTTGGACGATGGCATGGGCAGCAGCATGCCCAATTCACGACCCCCAAGGCAAGCCTCACCGTCGATCCGCAAAAATACGCACGGACAGTGACGAATTTCCAAGGGGTTGCCACGAGACTCAATGGGATCGTAGGTTCCCAGCCATGCGTACCGCTCGATCGCTGTTTTCTGTCCCTGGTTCTTACCTGCTGGCCTGCGGATTGGTGGTCGGACTGACTACGGGTTGTGGCATCGGCGACGATGGACCCAAGCTCAACTGCCCGAACGGCATGCGCACGATCTGGCTAGACGCGCTAAACAACGTCGGGGAGTGCGAGGTCATTACCCCTCTTGGCGATGGCCGAGCCCCGCGCAGCGGACTGGAGCAAGCCTACCCGGCCATGAATCGCCCGCCCGGTGCTCTGACCACCCCCGAGCGCATCGAGCTAGGCCGCCTGCTCTACTTTGACCCGATCCTATCGGGGGACAACAGCGTGGCCTGCGCCTCGTGCCACCACCCCGCCAACGGCTTTACCGACAACCGCGCCGTATCAACCGGCATTCGCGGTCAGAAGGGCGGACGCAGCGCACCGACTGTATGGAACGCAGCCTGGAGCGGTGAGCAGTTCTGGGATGGTCGCGCCAAGACCCTCGAAGACCAAGCCAAAGGTCCGATCCAAAACCCGATCGAGATGGACCAAAACCCGGCGCTGCTGCTCACCGAGTTGAAGGCCATTCCCGAGTACAGCCGCCGCTTCGACGAGGCCTTCAAAGGAACTGGCGGTTCGGCAGTCACTCTCGACAACATCGCCAGTGCCATCGCTGCCTTTGAGCGCACCATCGCCAGCGTCAACTCCCCCTTTGACCGTTATGCCGCCGGGGATCGCAGCGCGATGAATGACTCCGCTGTCCGCGGCCTCAACCTGTTCCGCTCGGTCAGTACCCGCTGCTTCGAGTGCCACGAGCTGCCGACGTTCGCGATGAAAGAGTACAAAGTTCTCGGTGTGCCGTCTCTCGGCGATCCCACCAAAGTCGACGACGATCGCGGCCGGGCGGCGATTGTGCCGGGAGCCTCCGTGGAGCGGGCGTTCCGTGTCCCAACGCTGCGCAACGTGACGAAGACCGCGCCCTATATGCACAACGGCTCGCTCAAAACGCTCGATGAAGTGCTCGAGTTCTACGCCAAAGGCGGCGGGCTGGGACGTGGTTACAAGCTGGACAACGTCGACGACAAGATTCGCAAGTTCGACCTGACGTCGGAAGAGAAGGCGGACCTAACCGCATTCCTGGAAGCCCTCACCGACGAATCGATGCTGCCCGAGGTTCCCAAGCAGGTGCCCTCCGGTCTACCGGTGCCAAAGGGTCCGCTCTAGCCTGCGTCGCCCACTGGAAGGCCGCTCCCCAAACCCGCAATCCTACGCAATCCACTGACGAGAGGTAACGATGTCCACCACAAGCCGCCGCCTACTTTGTTTCGCTGTACTGGGCCTTTCGGGTCTACCCGGCTGTGCTCAAAAGAACCTGTACGACTGCTATATGGGCGCACAAGATGCGGCTGAGCGTCGCGACTGCATCGCCACCGGCCAAGCCGACGTCACAGTCGAGCCCGGACAGTCGATCAGTCAGGCCATGTTTGACATGCCCGCCGATGCAACCCGCTGGGTGGTCAAGGTTCGACCCGGTACCTACCGCGAGACCGTGGCCATCGACCGCTCGGGGGTCATGCTGGTTGGTGTGACCTCCGCTGACCGCCCAGAGGAGCGCGTGGTCATTGATGGCTCCCTCGACGGTGGCAAAGTCCGCAAAGATGCAGTCATCGTCAGCGGCTCACGCTTCGTGATGGACGGCATCACCGTCAAGAACTACAGCGGCAACGGCGTCACCACCAGCAAGAGCCTCGGCGTCACCCTGCGCAACCTGGTGGCCGACAACACCGGTCACTACGGCGTCTACCCCGTCGAGTCTGAAGACATCCTAGTCGAAGACTGCGTGACCACCGGCATCAACGACGCGGGCATCTACGTCGGTCAAAGCCGCCGTGCCACCGTCCGGGGCAACCGCGTCTACGGCAACGTCGCCGGCATCGAGATCGAAAACACCGTCACCGCGCTGGTCGAAAACAACGACGTCCATGACAACACCGCCGGGATCATGGCGTTTGTGCTGCCGATGAGCCCGAGCAAAGAGGGCCGCGACTGCACCATCCGCAACAACAAGACCTACCGCAACAACCTCAAGAACTTCGCCGACCCGAACGCCTTTGTCGCCAAGCTGCCCTTTGGCATTGGCATCGGCGTGATGGGTGCCGACAACACCGTGGTCGAAAAGAACGAGATCACCGACAACGGGTCCACCGGCGTCGCGATCATCGGCTTGTCACTGTTCTTCTCCGATCCAACCAAGCTTGATGTCGAGCCGAACACCGACCGCGCCCGCGTCACGAGCAACACCTACCGGGGCAACGGCAAAGCGCCCGATCCCGCGTATGTAAATGGGGCACCGCCGGTCAAGCTCACTGGGGCGGACATCATGTGGGACAGCACCGGCCAGGGCAACTGCGTCGACGAGCCCCAAGGCGGAGAGCTAAAGACCGACGGAGCCGCCGCCGCCCTCCCGAGATGTAAGTAGACCGTAGGAGACGGGGCGCGGCAGCGCTTCGCCTAGCGGTTGAAGGTGAAGCGGTAGTTTGCGCCAAACTTGGAATCCCAGCTTCCGTCATCGGCGACGAACGCGACCTCGACATCCCAGTTGTTGGCGGAACCGAAGCTGTCACGGGCGTAAAAGAACAGGGCTCGCTCGGCGTCCGGTGCAGGTGTGGAATACCAGGTCAGACCACCGCCGGGCCGGGCCGGCAGCGGGCACAGACGACCCGGAGGGGCGGGCGTCCAGCTCGGGTTGAGGCTGTCGGCAATCGAGCAGATGTACTCTTCCTGGGGGTCGCCCAGCTTGACCGACTCGGTGTAGCTGGCGTTCTGCATACGGAACGTGCCATCCCGACCATTGAGCTTCACATACGCCGAGATCCGCCCCCACTGCGTCGCAAGCAGCGGACCGCGATAGCGAACGACGAGCTGCGGCATGCCATAGCGCTGATTGAGCGCGCAGACTTCGACCTCACCATCACTTTGGCAGGCCGTTTCGATGACGTAGCTAGGGGGGTAGAAGCTGGCGTCGGCTGCGGCAGACCAAAGCGACGCAGCCACAAACAGGGACACCGGCAGCAAGCGACTTCCGAACAGGCTCATGTGGTTTCTCCAACCACGATTATCGACTCGGGATACGTTTTTGTCAGCGCTGGTGTAGCGCGCTAGAATACCACAATGAAAACGACGATCTCGACGCTGGCGCTCGTGCTTGGGCTGGCCTATGCGGGCAGCGTACGCGCCGACTACTCCCCAGAGTATGAGCTGGGCGTTTTCGGCGGCGGGCACCTGTGGAACCCAGGCAGCGGGGTCGGACGAACCAGCAGTGCCGAGGACAACCAGGTCGCACACGGCGGACTGTTCGGGATTCGAGTTGGGATCGGGCTCCATCCACGCTTTATGCTCGAAGCCGAGCTGGGACTGTCGCCCTCCACCACCAAAGGGGACCAGCCCGCGCAGCTTCTCGGTATCGGCTACCGTTTGCAGGGTCTGGTCCATCTGTTGACAGGTCGGATTCGTCCGTACGTACTCATCGGCATTGGCGGCTTTACGACCTCTTCTTCCGATGTTGCGGTGTTTGTGCAAGACACGACCTACAGCGTCGCAGCGGGCGGTGGTCTGAAGGCCGACCTGGGAAAGCACTGGGGGCTACGGCTCGATGGCAAAGCGCTCCTTCACAAGGGACTTAGCGATGGTCCGGTGATGGTCCCGGACGGCGAAGTGTCGCTCGGCCTCTTCGGTCGGTTCGGGGCGGTCAAGCAGGCGGCCCCACCCACCGTCTCTGATCGGGACCACGATGGCATCACCGATGCCGCAGACCTGTGTCCTGATGTCGCAGGCCTTCCCATTCACCGGGGTTGCCCGGAGTCTGCCGACACACCACCTCCGCCACCGCCGATTCCACCGGAGCAGACCTCCTCGCCACCGCTGCCGCCTCTTCCTACGCCCGCTCCAAACCCGTAGCATCCACAGGACATGACCACTTCCTTCCGTGATCGCTCGGGGCAGCCGCTGACGCTGGTGCTCTATATGTACGAAACCTGCCCGTACTGCCTGCGGGTAATGGCGTCGCTTCGCTCGCTCGGGCTCGACGTACCGATGCGAAACATCCGCAAAGACCCCTCGGCCCTCTCCGAACTGCTCAAGGTCGGCGGTAGCAAGCAAGTGCCCTGTCTGTTTGTGAACGGCAAGCCGCTCTACGAGTCAGCGGACATCATCCGCTACCTCGAAACCCAGGTCGCTCGCTAGCCGCTACTAGACCTCTGCCAGCACACAGCGGTTCTTGTCGCGAACCGACTCCAACATTGGCAACACCGCCAGCCGGATGTCGCTCCACAGCAGTGGATCGAGTCCTTCGCTGCTCGGCACAGAGCTAGGTGCCAGTGCCACAGAAGCAGCCTCTGCGGCCAGTCGACCCTCGACCAGCAGGAGCAATCCTTCGCCGCTCGTATCAAGCGAGGTGGAGTGTAGCTCTTTCGGATAAGGAGACTCGGCGCTCTCGGACGGTACCAAGATCGCGAGCAGTGGTCGCCACGCCACATCCGGCACATCAAACAGCACCGTGTCGGCCAGCTCCTCGCACAGGGCATCGAACAGAGCGAACGCCCGCTCGGGCTGAAGCCGCTGCGAGTTTTTGCCAAGTGGATGTCGCGGGTCCAAATCCAGGGTCGCCAGCATCGCCCCGAGCCGACTGCCACGACTCATGGTGCGCAGCTCATCGACCGGCTTCTGGTTCCAGTTGTTTTCGACACCCCGCAGATCCACACAAAGAAACGAACGCAGTGCTGAAGGCAGCCCATTCCTCGATAGAGGCCGCTGGGGACGGTTCTTGCGACGGGCAGACACGGGGCGCATCGCCCCCATCGTATCACGCCGAAAGCTCGGACTTCCGCACGGCGAGCACGACGTGGATCGCGGCGATTGCCACCGCCGGAATCGCAATGCTGGCCCCGCAGATGAGCAGCCACAGCGAATTCCAGCCGATGGCGGTCTGAGCCATCGACCAAGCCGCCCCAGGCCGCCCAAATAACAGCGGCATCACCCAGCCAAAGCGCAGCCCGGCCATCAAGAAGTGCATCAGATACTCGACCGGAGTGAGGCCCCCCAGGTCGCGACGGCTCGCCTCTTCGCACAGCACATCGGTCACTTCGACGGCGAGCGTGATCCCAAACAATGCCAGCGACAGCCACAGCCACAGCCCGCTCGATCGCAGACAAAACAGCAGCACCACCTGCGGCACAAACAGCACTGCGTTCACCGTATGCAGCTTGTGCTCATAGTAAGAGGCGGGCCGAGCGTAGAGCCGATAGCGATACAGGTGAAAGTACAGGCCGTCGACGCCAGCAATCGTCGTAAACAGCAGCAGACACAGCGCGGCACACAGCAGCGCGGGAAAGACGGGCTCCATGGCAACACCTCAGGGCATCGGGGAAAGCAGCTCCGGTCGAGTCGGCAGAAGGTGTAGTAGCTCGTGCTTGCGGAGCCGGTAGTACAGCGTGCTGCGGTTGACCCCAAGCAGCCGCGCCGCCTGCGCGATGTTTCCGTCCGAGCGCTCGATCGCCGACAGGATTTCGGCGCGCTCTTGCTCCATCAAGCGGTCGGCGAGCGAACGGGAAGGCGCATCAGCCGCATCGGGCGCAGTCGCCGGTAGCACAGGTGGTGGGGTTGTCCGGGGCGGTCGCGGTGCCGCGTGGAACAGACGTGACGCCGGCCTCGCAAACTCCAGCTCGGCCGGGGTAATCTCCGAGCCTTGCGCCAAGATGAGCGCTCGCTCGAGCAGGTTTTCCAGCTCGCGGACGTTGCCGGGAAACTCGTACTGCGCCAGGAAATGAAGCGCCTCGGGGCTTATCGAGGTGACCTTCTGCGCGGCGTGCTTTCGCCACTTGTGTAGGAAGTGCTGGCACAACGCAGGCAGGTCTTCCATCCGCTCGCGCAGCGGCGGCAGGTAGATCGGGAAGACGTTCAGCCGGTAATAGAGATCCTCGCGGAACTTGCCCGCCGCAGTCATCGCTTCCAGGTCTTGGTGGGTCGCTGAGATCACCCGCACATCGACGCGAATCGTCTCGCTGCCGCCGACCCGCTCGAAGGACCGCTCCTGCAAGACCCGCAGCAGCTTGACCTGAACCTCCATCGGCAGGTCGCCAATCTCATCAAGAAAGATGGTGCCGCCATCGGCCAGCTCGAAGCGTCCGGGGTGACGGGCGACAGCACCGGTAAACGCGCCGCGCTCATGGCCAAACAGCTCGGACTCCAGTACGCCCGCTGCCAGCGCCGCACAGTTGACCCTCACAAACGGCCGATTGGAGCGCGGTGAGTTGATGTGAATGGCATGCGCGACCAGCTCTTTTCCGGTACCGCTTTCGCCGCGCAAAAGCACCGTCGCCTGGGTTCGCGCCACCTGTTCGACCCGCTGGAGCGCCGCCGCCAGGGCCATCGACTCGCCCACGAGCTGCCCGAAGTCAAACGCGCCGTGTAGCTCTTTTTCCAAGTAGCCCGCGTACTGGGCAAGCTGCTCGCTGAGCCTCGCATTTTCTTGCAGCAGGTGGAACCGCTCCAGCGCTTGCAGCAGCACCCCGCGTAGCTCTTTTCCGTCCCAGGGCTTGGTGATGTAGCGATAGATGTGGCCCATGTTGATCGCCTCGATCAGCACGTCCACGTCGGTGTAGGCGGTCACAATGATCGGTACCGCGAGTGGGGCCAGCGCCTTGGCTCGCTCCAGAAACTGGAGTCCCGTCATCTTCGGCATGCGCTGGTCAGCGACAATCACCGCGACCGGCTCCTTGGCCAGGATCTCAAGCCCAGCTTGCGCCGACTGCGCGGTCAGGATGCGAAAGCCCTTGCGAAAGTTGAACCGAAAGGCGTCGAGGTTGTCGGCCTCATCATCGACCACCAGCACCGGCAGTGCCTGCGGATCAAACTTCAGTCGCCCACTCCCCGACCCGCTACCGCCACTTTCCACTTCAGACCGCGACATGGGGCGGACCGTAGCAACCCGAGCCGCTGTTGACAACGCAGCCCAACCTCTGCGACGGTGCGTGCATGTCAGTCCCGGTCAGTGAACAGACCCTCATCGTCCGCAACTTCGGTCCCATCGAAAGCTGCGAGCTGATCGTAAAGCCGATCCTCTGCTTCATCGGCCCCCAAGCCTCCGGCAAAAGCACCCTGAGCAAGCTGATTTACTTCTGTCGAAGTCTGCACTATCGGATCACTGAGTTTTTGGTCAAAGGGCTGGAGCGGGATGAAGCACAGGTAGATCACGCCGGATTGACCAAGCTGATTCGCGCACGATTCGACGCGACCTTTGGGCCCGTGCGACCGCGCCCCAATGCCCGAATTGAGTTTCGCTACAACGCAGACGCCTGGATCGTCTTCAGACAAAACAATCCAGACACTCCCTACTTCGATCCGCAGCTCAGTGACTCCATCCACTTGGAGCTGAACGAGATCGTTGCCGAATGCCGCGTAGCCTTTCCCATCAACCAACCGACCCCCTCTCGAACCCCAAGCTCTCCGACTGAAAGCCAGGTGGGTGAGCAACGTTTTCGGTACGTGGAAGCCCGGTGCAGCAAACTTCTCGCTATTGAACCACCGATTTACTTTGTTCCCGCCGGGCGGAGTCTAATCTCGACCCTGTCTGATCAGCTACAGAACGTAGACCCCGAGCTGCTCGATTGGCCGATGCGGATGTTCATCCGCGATGTCAATACGGTCAAATCGACCTTCAACTCCTCGCTAGCGGACGTTTGGGCACGCTTTCAGGCCACCAAGACCAAGGTGGGCCCAGACGCTCTCGTTCAAGCGGTGATCCGGGTCGTAGGTTCCATCCTTAAGGGTAGCTACGAACAGGAAGGCTCGGCAGGCAGCATCCGGTTTGCACCGAACGAGTCGGTCAAGATCAACTTCTCCTCCTCAGGTCAGCAAGAGTCGCTCTGGCTCTTACTGTGGTTGTTCTTGACCGCGATGGACGGAACTCCAGACCACCTGCTCCTCGAAGAGCCCGAAGCCCACTTGTTTCCTGATGCGCAGCGACAGTTGGTCGAGCTGTTTGTGCGGATGCACAACGAGCTGGGTTGTCAGTTCACCATCACCACCCACTCGCCCTACATCCTGTCGTCCTTGAACAACTTGCTGCACGCCTACCGGGTTGGACAGCAGCACCCGGAGCGGGCTGCCGAGGTTGTGGCCAAGGAGTACTGGCTGGACCCGAGCCACGCGGGCGGCTTTTTCATGACCCACGCGGGGATGGAGCCGCTGCTCGACCCAGAGCTGGGCATCTATAAGGTCGAGCTGATTGACTCGGCTTCGCGCAAGCTGGCCGAAGACTACGATCGGCTGGCGTCGATCGAGTTCAGCGGTGAAGGAAACGACGGTGGCGCTTAGCGACGGGCTGCTCGGCAAGGATGACCGAGCGGTGGTGGTGTTCTCGGAAAACGGGCGAGACTACCGAGGTCGCAACCCACATCGCAAAGTCATCAGCCGCTACCGCATCGACGGCGGCGCGATCTGCGATGACACCAAGAAGCGCTGCGACTCTGCGTGCGAGAGCCCAGCCACGGGGCCCGCTCGCTCATCGCTTTACCTCATCGAACTCAAGGGCAAGGATCTGATCCACGCCTGCGAGCAGATCCAGGACACGATGCAGCACCTCGCAGATGACCTGTCAGGCAAAACGGTCCATGGTCGGATCGTGCTCAGTCGAGTGCCCGCCCCCGATCTACGGTCGACGCACTATATGCGCTGCGACCAAGCCCTGCGCAAGCGCGGCGGCACGCTCAAGCAGCAGGCCAAGATCCTCGAAGAAGATCTCTAAACAGCAGCCACAACTCCTCGCTACCCAGTTCAGGGGGGGTCGGGACCACCTCCAAACTCCTCGATCACCACTTTG
>JBGAUT010000037.1:0-60770 GCA_044228505.1 Polyangia bacterium
GTCGTAATCACCGGATAAATGGAAATCACGGCTCCTGGTTTTTGCTTTTTGTGCAGCCACGGGCCCAGAAATCCCATCGCTGATCCAATCACCGCGCCTGTCATCACATCGGTGAAATAGTGTCGATCTGCGCTGATCCGTAAGATTCCGGTGAGCGTAGCCAAGGGGATTCCAATCGCCCAGATAAGCGGTGCCAGCCGATATCCTCGCAGCGACGCCACCGTCCCAGTCGCAGTGGCCAGCGCAAAGGTCAGTGTGGTGTGTCCAGAATAGAATGAGACATTGTTGTCGGCAGCATTTGGGACCAGCGACTTTTCGGACTCTGGCAGAACATGAACGAACGGTCGCTCGCGTCCTACCGCATACTTGACGAGCTGGTTCACATCCACCGCCAGCGCCGTTGCCTCCGCTACCAGTAACAGGTCGATGAGACCCTGCTTGGCAGAGCCCTGAGAATAATTCGACAGGGCCCCAAGCCCCACCATCAGCACCGGCATCATCCCAAAGGCGGTGACATTGCTGATCTGATCAGGAACGCCTTTGTTCCCAGAAACCAGCAGCCGGCGAACCCCAGCATCGAGCCCGTTGAGTGTGTCTGTTCCATCGGCTGCCCGATCACACCAGCGACACACTGTCGGTCCAATCTGTGGCTTGAGAGCCTCGGTCGTAGCCCAGGCCGCGATACCCACAACCGTTATCGGAACATCGACGCGCAGGTCATAACGAAATACCGAATCGGAATAGGCAGCGGGGCTTGGTGAAGCCGCTGACTGCACTGCAGAAGCCTGCGGCACTTGATCAGCCCAGGCTGACGGTGCGCAGACCACCCATCCGACAGTTACGAACAGACCCACCGTACGCATCAGCAATTACTCCGACTTGCTAGAATCCTCGCGCTCCAAGAATCGAAAGACGGTGCGCGGATCGACCCCGAGCGCTTGCGCAGCCTTGCTCCGGTTGCCCCCACACAGTGCCAGCGTATCTAATACATATTGACGAGCATAGCGTTCTTTGGCGTCGGCAAGTGGCACTATTTCGGTCGCTTGCTGGGTCATAAGTCCCAAATCTTCGGGCTCCAACACTTCACGATCCGCCATCACCAGCGCCTTCTTGATGTGGTTTTCCAGCTGCCGAACGTTGCCTGGCCATCCGAAGCGCCGAATCGCCAGCTCCGCCATCGGAGACAGCGTGCGCTGCGGTAGCTTCAGCTCATCGGCAAAGCGACGAAGGAACGACCGCGCAAGCAGCAGAACATCATCGCCACGGTCGCGTAGCGGCGGAAGCTGCACCTGCACGACGTTGAGTCGATAATACAAGTCCTCACGGAAGCGACCGGAGCGAATCTCCGTCGAAAGATCCCGGTGAGTAGCGGATAGGACACGCACATCGACCGGCTCTGGCTTGTTATCGCCAACCCGCAAAATCACCCGCTCCTGTAGGACACGCAGCAGCTTGACCTGGAGGGGCATCGGCATCTCACCAATTTCATCTAGGAAGATGGTGCCGCCCTGTGCCGCCTGCAGACGACCGGGCTTGTTGGCAACCGCCCCCGTAAACGCTCCGCGCACATGCCCAAACAACTCGGACTCTAGGAGCTGCTCAGGAATCGCGCCGCAGTTGATGGCCACAAACGGACCCTTGGCACGCGGTGATCGACGATGAATCTCTTGCGCCACCAGTTCCTTCCCGGTACCGGTTTCGCCCGTGATCAGCACCGACACATCACTTTGCGCCACCTTTCCAACGGTGCGCATCACCTCTTGCATCACTGGCGACGCGCCCAGGCCAATGCCAACGCTCGCAATCGCCACACTCCGCATCTGCTCCAGCTCGACACCGAGTCGCTGATTGTCCCGCCTTAGCTCGGCCAACAAATTGGCATTGCGAAGCAGCAGTCCGGCCTGTGCGGCAATCACGGTCAGAACTTCCAGGTCGGCACTGCGAAACAACCGTTTCACGTCACTAGACCCCACGTACAGCGCGCCAAGAAGCTGCCCCCGTTCGCGTAGCGGCACACACATGACGCTCGACAGCCGCAGATACATCACCGACTGCGCATTCTGAAACTCAGCGTCTTTGCAGGCATCGCTGACAATGACCGGCTGCTCGGTCCGCAGCACCTTGGCCACGATCGAGTCGGACAGCTTGGCATCAGGCTCACTCACTGGCTGCTGCCCTTTGGCCCGGCCGAGCTTGATACGCGGTGGCAGACCCGGCTCCGATAACACCAAAAAGCCGTTGTCCGCCTGGGTGATCTCGACCACCGCATCGACCAAAGCCGCCCACATCTCCTCTGGCTCGTAGTGATTGAGCAGGCGCTCAGAAAAGCGATGCAGCTTGCGCACCGCTTGCAGGACATCGGAATCTCCGGCCGCTCGCAGCGGTGTTGCTGATGCCACCGGCTCAGGAATGAGCTCGACCGTGCAGCCGCCAAGCTGGACCCGTTCACCATATGAGAGCCGCAGCTTGCTCTTCCGCTTCCCACCGGAAAGAACGTCCCCATCGACAGGTACCACCGTCAGTTCGTTGTCCGATCGAGAAAAGTAGGCGTGGCTCGGTTTCACCTGCGGATCAGTCACGACTATGTCGTTATCGGCGCTCCGTCCAAATGTGGTGAGCGGCTTGACAAGCCGAACCAACCGAGGCTCGGACACCGTCGGTACAGTCAAGCGAAGGGTCAGCATGCGGATCCTAGAATGCCAAACTCAGGGCAGGGGTGATAGCAGGAGCACTAGTGGCTTCTGGTGCCGTCGGTACAAGCTCTTTCGGCGGCGCGGTCAGTTCGCGGATCTCAACGGTGGTTCGAGCATGCCACAGTGCATCGACCAGACCCGCCAGTACCAGCACCCAAAACGCTGATCCAGTCCCCAAATACGTCCCCGTCAGAGCTTGTGCCGCCTGGTATTCGCGGGCGGGGAACGTGTTATCCGGATAGCGTAGACGCACCGTCAGCCACGTACCCGCCGAAGCCGCCCCAGTGAGCGCTTCACCAATCAAGAAGATGGTTCCTGCCGCGACACGTCCATCGGCTAGCTGTGGAACCCCAAAGGGCACAAACTGAAGCGGGCTCAGCTTACGATGCACCACGCGCTCGTAATAGACCCGCTTGGCTTGCTTCTGAGCGAGCTGTTCCGCACGCTTCTGCAGGGCCTCTGCTTCCGCCTTTTGGCGCTGTTCTTCTTCTTGCTGACGACGGCGAATCTCTTCGAGCCGCTGCTCGTTACGACGACGAATTTCATCAAGAAAGGCAACCGCTTTCAGCGGATCGACCAACTGATCGAGCGCAAAGTCCGGCCGCAGCGACAGAAGTAGGTTGAATTCTTGCTCCGCTCCCGGCTCGTCGTGCTCGAAGAAATAGGACAGCGCCAGCAGTTTATGGGCAAGTATCAGTTGGTCTTCCTGCGCCAGCAGGGTCTGCGGATACAGAAGTGGCCGCAGCGTCAGCACCGCCGCCGCATAGTCTCCCCGCTGATACGCCAACTTGCCGCGCTGCAGCCTCGCCTCGGGACTCTGATCGGTGGGACTTGGCACCGGGCTCGGCGGTCGAGACGGCTCACGACGAATCGGTGGATGTGGATCTTCGGCGTGCGACGAAAGCGGGCGACTTATGACAAGTGCCGCTCCGATGCCTAAGCTGACTGCTGACCGTCGCAACATCCAGGAAGTTCATATCACGGAGACACCCCTCACCGGCTAAAAACCGGTGAGGAAGTCGCTGGGGCACAAGATGCTGCCGGCAGCTTAGGCGCGGGCGCGACGACGACGAGCCGCCAAGGCAAGAAGGGTCATCATGCCAAGCGCCGAGGCGGTCGAAGCCGACGAACCGCGCTGACCGCTGACGTCGCAGCCAAGGAGACCACCACCGGTCAGTTTGTAGTCGGCAGCACTCACACAAGCTCCGCTTGCGCACAGGCTACCAGCCGCACACTGCTCACCGCTGACGCAGGTGTCATAGCAAGCACCACCGGGACCGCAAGCGAGGTTGCCCACGCACTGGGTTCGGCTGCCGTGAGGGGCCGCGCCCACCACCGGCGAGCAGGTGCCAACCGATTCAGCGACGTCACACGCATTGCACTGGCCATCGCAGGTCGAGTTGCAGCAGACGCCATCGGCGCAGAAGCCCGACTTACACTCGGTCTGATCTCCGCAGGCGGTGCCGAGCGATTTCTTGAAGGTGATCGACAGGGCGTGTTCCGCCGTGACCCCCGGAATGGTGTAGGTACCGTTCGATACCTGGCCTGCGACATCGCTGCCATCTAGCTGGACGGTATCCGCCTCATAGCCCGGAGCCGGCGTAATCGTACAGACGGAGTCCTTCGAGTCTGGAACTGGGTTCGGGGTGCATGTGACCGTGCCGTGACCGTCTGGGGTCGTAGTGTTGATGTTGTAGGTCGGCACAGAGAACAGGGCGCTGACGTTGGTGTCCTTGGTGATGGTAATCGTGCACTGCAGGGCCTTGCCCGCCGAGGCGCACTCGCCAGCCCAACCATCGAAGTAGTTCTTGCCGGGATCGGGAACAGCGGTCAGCGTCACCGTCTGGCCTTCCAGGAACTTGGCGGTCTGGGTGGTGCAGGTCGTGCCGCACAGAATCGCCGTCGGGCTGCTGACGATCGCGCCCGAGCCAATGCTGGTGCCCTTATCAACAGTCAAGGTCCACAGCTTGCCAACCGCGTTGGTATCCACTGCGCTGTTGTTGCGCAGCGACGGGTCAATGATCATCGCAGGCGGGATCACGTTGACGCGATAGCTCACCGCGCCCGCTCCTGTGCCAGCGATAACGTTGGCGTTGACGGTGTAAGTCACGGTGGCACCGACCGGAAGATCAGCAGTGGTGTTGAGTGCGCCGTTTCCGCTGGCAGCTCCGCAGACCCCACCATTTGCGCCCACACAGGTCCAAGCGGCCCCGGTCAGGTTCGCAGGCAGAAGGTCGGTGATCTTGGCTCCGGTCACGGCCTTCGGACCAGTATTGGTGACCACAACCTTGTACGAGACCGGAGCGCCCCACTCAACGGCGGCAGCGCCATCGCTTACCGTAACGCCCAGGTCCGCATAGTTGACGTTCATGGTCACGGCGGTCTGGACCAGCGGACCGATCAGCGGCGAAGCCCCCGTCGCCTTGATGTTGTAGTTGCCGTTGTTGATGGTTCCAGTGGTCGCCTTGTCGATGTGAACCGTCAGTTGGAACGTGCTGCTGCCACCCGCTGGCATGTTGCCCAGATTGCAGGTGATCTTCGGCGGAGGACCGGCTGCGAACACGCAGTTGCCACCGTTGGTCGACACATAGGTCGTACCAGCAGGTAGGAACTCCTCAACGATGACGTTGCTGGCGGCAGCACCACCGCCATTTTTGGCAAGGAACGTGTAGACCAGATCTGTATCGGCGTTGGCCGATTGAGCAGCCGTCGCCGCAACCGTCAGACCGGGGATGAACGGACCGAAGCCATCGACGTACAGATGGCCCCAGTGACCGCCCTGGGCACAGCCTGCGGCGATGATCGTCGCGATGACCTTGTCGCCAATCGCCAGATCAGCAGAGCCCGGTGCGATATCAAAGAGCTGCCAATCGGTGTACTGCGAGCCATTGCCGCCCGTGTCATTTTTCCACGGCACGCCAGTCTGGCCGGAGAAGTTGAACGATGTCCACAGCAGCTTGTTCTGCGTGGTGTTGCGAATCTCCACATAGAAGTACGGCTGCTGCTGCTGGGAGTGACCAGGATTCTGAAGAACCGGTGCCAGCGCGAACCGAACATGGATGTTGCCATCGGAAGCATCGACGTCCGCTGCCGTGGTGGTCATCGTCTGCGTCAACGTATTGGCATTGTTGTTCATCCCAAGCTCATTGACGACCGCCGAGTACTTGCCGAATCGTGGATACTTCAGCGTATCCATCGCTCCAATACCCGCCGCGAGTACTGATTCTGGCGTGGCACCCATCTTCACTGACGTGTAGTTGGTCCCTCCCGCCGTCAGACCCAGGTTTGCCACCGAAAGCGGCGGAAACGTCGGAATTGTTGGATTGAGGTTGGTCGTTGTCGTCCAGCCGTTCAGTGTACCGGCCTCAAAGTTGCCGTTGACGAAGTCGGCCTGATGAAGCGAACTGATCGGATCCTGTCCTTCACTCGGCTGACCAGCGCAACCCATCGCCCCCAATAAGCTAACCCCACATGCCCAACTCACTACCGTCTTCATAGTCAAAGTCCCCTCCCCCTCCGCTGCTCATCTGCTGAGCAGAACTTTGGCGGAATAGTAACCTGAACGGAAGTGAGCATTCAAGGCTCATCATCGAGTGCTGGGCGACCGGAACGTCGCTCGGAATCTACTCACACCACGCTACAGAGAACGGTTGGAACCAAGAAAACGAACCAGCCCGGTTGTCACCGTCTAGGGGAAACGATATTCCCATCGGGCAAGAGTTGTTCCGCTCAAGATGGCAAGGGAATGCGGAGGCGTACCAAGTAGGACGAATGGGTGATCTTACTACTTAAGCACCTTTGCCAACTCTTCATCGATGATCTGACGATAGGTGGCAATCGGTTGGGCCCCCTTCACGGGGCGGCCATTCAGGAAGATCACCGGAACTCCACGCACACCGTGCTGATTCGCGGTCGAGATATCTGAAAGCAGGGTGCTATGAGCCTCTGGACTGAGCAGGCAGCGAGAAAACACCGTTACATCTAAGCCCAACTCTTTGGCAAGCGGGGTGTGGTCATCTTCCTCTGCGGCCCCTCCGAACAGCTTCTTCGCCATCGGGAAGAACTTCCCTTGCAGACCCGCACAGTACGCACTCCGCGCCGCAGAACACGCATGGTCGTGAATCTTGCGTTTGACCAATGGGTTGCATGCCTCATCGAGCGGGAAGTGACGGAACACAACCCGAATCTTACCGGGATACAGAGTGAGTAGTTCCTCAACCAGTCCGGCTGCCTTTTGACAAAAAGGACACTCAAAGTCGCTCACTTCGATGAGTGTAATCGGGGCATCCTTCGGACCCTGCGAGGGCGCCGAGGGAATGTCTAGCGGAGGGACACCGGGCTTCACCTCTGTCTTGACAATCTCTTTGGCAGCCATGGCAGCCGCGAGCTTGGTGGCGAGACGCTGACTCTCCAGCACATGACGAATCGCCAACATCGAACCCAGCCCACCACACAGACTACCAATCACCACCAACACCACCGCCGGACTGCGCAACACTTCGCTCCAATGAATCGATCTCAGCGCGCTCGCAGCAGCCCGTCTTGCAACCAGTGTGGTCAGCAAAAGTCCCAGGTTCACCGCATACATCGAGATGCAGAACAGACACACAGCGCGAATCACCAGCGTCGACAGAGCGAACAGCCCGATCGATACCAGCAGCGAAGGTATCGCCAACACCAGCAACAGACCGTGCGCATAGGGACGAAAAGAGTCGCGAAGCAGACCGAGCACGGCCAACAGTCCGGTCAGCAGATAGAACAGCGTGCCAAGGTGTGAAATCGGAACGCCGAAAAGCTCCGAGTACTGACCACTACTTACCAGGTCACAGTTCCAAGCACCGCCAAAATTGCAGGCGCTGGGACTCCCGGACTCGACAAACAGGTAGTGCTGGCGGGTGAGAAACAGCGACAGCCCGAGCCCAATCAGGGACAGTACAGCAGCTACGACAAGCTGCCATCGCCACGTGGTCTGCTTGGGCCCGGTCATTGTCGATTACCCCTCGTCCTCTGCTCCCTTGTTCACATCGTCAAACTCGCGGGAAATGATCGCCGCCCGGAAGTAATCGACGTTCATCTCCGCAATAAAGTGCGCCGGAATGTTCTTCGGACAGACCGCTTCGCACTCATACAAGTTGGTGCAGTTGCCAAAGCCTTCGCGATCGGCAGCCTCCACCATCCGCACGGTACGACGAACTCGTTCTGGCTGGCCCTGGGGCAGATGCCTGTACTGCGCCAGCTTGGCGGACAGAAACAGCATCGCGGAGCTGTTCTTGCAAGCCGCTACGCACGCTCCGCAGCCAATGCACGCGGCTGCATCGAAGGCAATGTCGGCTTCGGGCTTGGGAATCGGAATTGCGTTTCCATCCTGCGCCGCTCCGGTATTCACAGAGACATATCCACCGGCCTGCTGGATTCGATCAAACGACGATCGATCCACCACCAAGTCCTTCACCACCGGAAAAGCGGTGGCACGGAATGGCTCGATGGTAATGGTGTCACCGTCTTTAAAAACCCGCATGTGGAGCTGGCATGCGGTGGTGCCCCGCTGCGGTCCGTGCGGAATGCCGTTGATGACCATCGAACACGTACCGCAGATTCCCTCGCGACAGTCCGAGTCAAACGCAATCGGCTCTTCGCCCTTTACGACCAGCTCTTGATTGACCTGATCGAGCATCTCCAAAAACGACGAGTCAGGACTTACGTCCTTGGCCGGATACGTCACCAGTTTGCCCGCACCAGAATTGCCCTTCTGGCGCCAGACACGAAGTGTCAGGTTCATTTGTAGCTCCTCTGTGCGAGCTTGATGTTCTCGAAAGCGAGCATCTCTTTGTGGAGGTTCGGCGTATTGCCGACTCCCGTAAACTCCCAACACGAAGCGTGGCAGAAGGCCTGATCATTTCGCAGGGCTTCGCCGTCCTCCGTCTGGTACTCCTCGCGGAAGTGACCTCCGCAGGACTCTTCTCGGGTCAGCGCATCCAGACACATCAGCTCACCAAACTCGAGAAAATCGGCCACCCGGCCGGCTTTCTCAAGCTGCTGGTTGAACTCCTCTGCAGCGCCTACCACGCGCACGTTCTTCCAGAACTCCTCTCGCAGTTCGGGAATTCGCTTGAGCGCCTTTTCGAGTCCGGCACGATTGCGGCCCATTCCGCAATTGTCCCACATAAGCGTCCCCAGCTCGCGATGGAACGAATCGGGAGAGCGATTGCCATTCACAGCCTGTAGCCGAATGATCTGCTCTCGAACTTGTCGCTCGGCATCACCAAATGCGGGATGGTCCGTCCCGACCTTGGGAATCTGCGTGCCGGCAAAGTATCCCGCTAGGGTGTAGGGAATGATGAAGTAACCATCGGCCAGTCCCTGCATGAGCGCGCTGGCCCCCAGTCTGTTCGCCCCGTGATCCGAAAAGTTCGCCTCACCAAGAACGTGCAGCCCAGCGATGTTGCTCATCAGGTTGTAGTCAACCCACAGTCCCCCCATCGTGTAATGGACCGCCGGATAGATCCGCATCGGAACCGTATACGGGTCCTCTCCGGTGATCTTCTTGTACATATCGAAGAGGTTTCCGTAGCGCTGCCGGATCGTGTCCTTTCCCAAACGACGAATCGCATCGGCGAAGTCCAGATAGACTCCACGACGTTCGCCCGCCACTTCTGGACCCACACCGCGGCCTTCGTCACATACTCGCTTGGCGGCACGCGAAGCGATGTCACGTGGCGATAGGTTGCCGTAGCTCGGATACATCCGCTCTAGGTAGTAGTCACGCTCGTCTTCCGGAATCGTATCGGGAGAGCGGGTGTCACCCGCCTTCTTCGGAACCCAGATCCGTCCGTCATTGCGCAGCGACTCTGACATCAGCGTCAGCTTCGACTGATGCTCACCAGCGACCGGAATACAAGTCGGGTGAATCTGCGTGAAACAAGGATTGGCAAACAGCGCCCCGCGCTTGTACGCCCGATAGGTCGCCGTCACGTTACAGCCCACGGCATTCGTCGACAGATAGAAGAGGTTCCCGTACCCGCCAGTCGCCAAGATCACCGCGTGGGCAGCATGGCGTTCGATCTTGCCGGTCACGAGGTCGCGGGTGATGATGCCGCGAGCCTGGCCATCAATCACCACCAGATCCAGCATCTCGGTGCGGGTGTGCATCTTCACCTTGCCCGCATCAATCTGGCGGTTCAGCGCCGAATACGCCCCGAGCAGGAGCTGCTGTCCCGTCTGTCCACGTGCATAGAACGTCCGAGACACCTGCGCGCCACCGAATGAACGGTTGGCAAGCGTACCGCCATACTCACGAGCGAACGGAACACCTTGGGCCACACATTGATCGATGATGAGCGTCGATACTTCCGCCAGACGATGTACGTTGGCTTCGCGAGCCCGGAAGTCCCCACCCTTGATGGTGTCATAGAACAGCCGATAGACGCTGTCGCCGTCATTCTGATAGTTCTTGGCGGCGTTGATTCCGCCCTGCGCGGCGATGGAGTGCGCACGTCGGGGGCTATCTTGGAAACAGAAGCAGTCGACGTTATAGCCCAGCTCACCGAGTGTGGCGGCGGCAGACGCACCGGCTAGTCCAGAACCGACAACGATGACGTTGAACTTGCGTTTGTTGGCCGGGTTGACCAGCTTACTCTGCGATTGGAAGCCACTCCACTTGGTGGCAAGCGGTCCCGGCGGGATCTTGGCATCGAGGTTGATAGTAGACATGACGTAGTCCTGTACTCCTCAGTTCCAGGCCGGAATCGGCAGTTGCACGATGTTATTGAAGTGCAAAAACACGCTGATGGGCATCGACCAGAAGCCGAGCACCAGCACAATCACCAGCGCCTTCAGTCCGTTCCGTAGGAGCTGATTGTACGCAGCGTGATTGATACCGAGGGTCTGGAGCGCACTCGAAAGTGCATGCCACAGATGCAGCCCGGCAAAGCCCAGCGCAATCACGTACACACCGCTAAAGAGCGGATCCTTGAACCCCGAAATCATCATCGCGTAGACATCGGGATTGCCCATCGCATCGTTGCGATATTCGCCAGGCAGAATGTGGAACGTGTAGTGAGCAAGGTGCATCGCGATGAAGAGCACCAATACGATTCCAGACAGGGCCATATGCAGAGATGAGAATCCGGCCCGAAGCGTCTTTTCGACAACATACTTGCTCGGCCGAGCCTTGCGGTTTTCCGACGTAAGCTGGAGACCCTTGCGAATGTGCAGCAGCACAAACGCAAGCATCGCAAGGCGGGTTGGCCACAACAGAGCCGGATGATCGTGCAGCCATAGGGCGTACTCGTTCATCTCCTTCTGCCCCAAGAAGAGCTTGAGATTGCCAGTCAGGTGGGCAATAAGCCATGCGGCCATGCCGAGGCCAGTCACTGCCATTAGCAGCTTCTTGCCGATGGATGTGCTTGCGATTCGAGCAAACCGACTCATTTCGTGCCTTGTCCGTGTGGGGTTTTGGTGCCGCTGTGTTGCCGTCGCAGACACAGACGCTGTTGGCGGCGAGTATACACGCTTTTCACGGCGACCCAAGCACGCATTTTCTATCGCCTGGACACGCTCCGGTTCGCTCTCTTCCCTGCGTCTCAGCGCTTCACACGCAAGTGGCTGGATTCTAACCCCACCACCCTCGCCTCTCACACCCAACAGGCTACTGTCTGAAACCCTCGTCCGCGACTCATGAGAACTTCTGACCAAGACCCCAAACCCTCGCTGCAGTGGCTTGGACACTGGCCGCTGTGTCTGGAACACTCGCTTCAGTGTCTGGAACACCGGCCTCCGTGTCCTAAACACAAGCCGCTGTGTCCTGAACACAAGCCTCCACCTCCCAAACACCATGGCTTTGGTGTCGTGAACACGGGCCGCTGTGTCTTAGGCACCTTCGGTAGTGCTGTGGACACACGGTCATCCATTCAGATACCAGCCGCAGTCCCCCCAAGACCGTGGCCCCAGCCGTTAAGACTCAACCGTGACCATCGCGGGATCGGCCACATCCGCTCGTGGCAAGCGAGCCAGCAAGTGAACCGATGCAATGATGATAATCGGCCGGAACAGCAAGTTGAGCACAGGAGTCGCCAGCAGTGCCGCAGTCATCAGCGCAAACCCAAGAACGAACCAAGGATGATGTTCTGTCAGTGCAATCTCTTCCTGCCACGGTCTAGCCAAGAACCGACACAGCGAAGCGAACCAACGCAACGGAATCCCCACCACAGGCAGGCGGTCCGCAGCATGAACCAATGCGCGGACAAACCAGGTTTCGGGGGTGGGTGCAGCCTCTCCAGCCGATCCTGCGAGGGTCGTGACGGTGGCACAGGAACCCCGCTCCACGCGTGCACTATCAAAGGCTTCTACCACCACCCAGTGCAGCGCCCACACAGCCCCCACCATGGCTGCGAGAGCCCGGCCCAACAGCGGAAGCCAACCAAGTACACCCAACAGCGGAGCCACCGCAATCGCCACAACGGCGGCTTGCTTTAGTGCATGAATGACTGCATGGACCAGCGATCCTCTTCGAGCCTCACAGCCACCAAGACAGAGGCGCTCATGCGCCGTTGCGGCCAATTGACAGTAGTGAGGAGCCAGCAGAATCGAAGGCAGCGGAGCCAGCACGGCGAATGCCGCATAGAAGCGATGCCAGAAGCCATGCTCTCGCAGGACTTCTCCACTGCTGTGATCATCGCCAATGCGCAAATGCAGTAGTGCTGCCAGAGCACAGAAGCCCGCTAGCATGAGCGCCGGCTTGAGTGATTCCACGAGCAGCGTCCGGTCGGAAGCAAGCATCCTCAGACCGAGCACTGGCTGAGCCAGTCCATAGAGTACTCGCTCCCCTCGGGACGCCGAGGGGGGCAACCTCATGCCAGGAATGCTGTACGAAAGAAGCCGCCGCCACAGCGGCGTAAGATACGCAGACGGGGGAACAGCCATGGAAAGAATGGCTATACGCCAACGCTCGAAGAATGGCTACTTCTTCAGATGCACTTGGTGCTCTGCAGGCGTGGGGTAGCCCGCCTTCGTAAACTCATCGGCAATTGCCTTGGTCATCGCGAAGTAGACATCCCAATAGGTCCGGTCATGGGTATAGGCACGAACCAGAAGCACCGTGCCAGCCATGTTGAACTTGTCGATCTCGACCATCGGAGCGGGGTTCTGGAGGACGTTCGGAAGCTCGGCCAAGCGCTTCTTCAAAAGGTTCGCGGCCTCTACGGGATTGACCCCGTGAGCGAGCTGCGCCCCCATATCCACTCGGCGAAACGGATTCGTCGAAAAGTTGACGATGTTGTCCGCAAACAGCTTGTTGTTGGCCACGTAGACCCGAATGCCGTCATCGGTATCGATCGCAGTCACAAACAGACCAAGTTCCTGAACGGCCCCTAGCACGCCTGCCGCCGAGATGCGATCCCCGACCTTGAACGGAGAGAACAGAATCAAGAACACGCCCGCCGCAAAGTTCGAAAGCAGTCCCGACCAAGCCATACCGATGGCCACACCGGCAGCAGCAAGCAAGCCAGCAAACGTCGTGGTCTGAATGCCAAAGACACCCAACACGGCAATGATGAGGAGGATCTGCAGGAGGACTCCCACCACCGAGTCAAGGTAGCGGATCAGCGTCGCATCGACATGGCGGGCTTCAGAAGTCCGGCGGACCAGCCTTCTCACTGCCCCAATAATCATCCGGCCCACAATCCACAGTGCAATCGCACCGAGGAGCTTGCCGCCAACGTCCAGAACTAACGGAATCAAAGACTCGATGGTCTTTTGGAAAAACTGCTCAATCTGCTGCTGTGACATTAAAGATCCTTTCTACGTTTGGTTTACAGAATCGTCCTGAGACTCGCACCACGAGACCGAGTCTGTCAATGACGCTCATCAGCATCGCGAAGACCTCTTACACTGACATCTATACACAGGAACCCAAACCGATGTCTTCAGTCCACAGACCTACAGAACACACACACACCAGCGAACGACCGAGGTCGATTCACAGACCCAACGATTTGGATGAGCTACCGATTGCCGCAGAGGAGCGAGAGCGGAACCGGGCTGCGGAACAGACCTTTAACGTCCGTATCCCACGACACTATCTGTCCCAAATCGACTGGACCAACCCTCGCGATCCCATTCGGCTCCAGACCATCCCCACTGCGGAAGAACTTGCGTTCGATCCACGAGAACTGACGGACCCAATCGGGGACCACACACACAGTCCGGTGCCCCGGCTCACTCACCGCTATCCGGACCGAGTCCTACTGTATCCAACGTATCAGTGTGCGGTCTACTGTCGACACTGCTTCCGCAAGGAGTCGCTAAGTGATTCCAGTGATCAGTTTTCCGACGACGTACTCCGTCCGGCGCTCGACTACATCCATGCACACCCTGAGGTTGCGGAGGTCATCGTCACCGGTGGTGATCCATTCATCCTATCCAACCAGCGACTTGCCTTTCTCCGCAAGCAACTGGAAGCGATTCCGCATCTTCGAATGCTGCGATTTCATACCCGCATGCCCGTAGTGACCCCGCAGAGAATCGATCAGGGGTTGGTGGCTGCACTCAAGGGACGACTGATGATCAGCGTGGTTACGCACTTCAATCATCCTCAAGAGATAGTGGATGAATGCAAGGTCGCAGCCCAGACGCTTCGGGAGGCAGGCTTTGTCCTGCTCAATCAAACCGTACTACTCAAGGGCATCAACGATAACGCAGAGACGCTGAAGACTCTTTGTCGCGAGCTGATGTACACGCTGGGCATCAAACCCTACTACCTTCATCATTGCGACCTGACACGGGGTCTCACTCACTTTCGCACCACCATCGAAGAAGGACTTGCTCTGATGCGCCAGCTACGAGGGCATCTGTCTGGCGTATGCGTTCCCCAATACGTGCTGGATTTGCCGGGCGGCAACGGCAAGATTCCGCTTGGCCCATCCTACACACTCGCCCAGGACGGACACACCTGGACCTTCCGCAACTATCTTGGCACGACCTGCGAGTACCACGAGGTGATTCCCGAAAATCCCGCCACCTAGCGATGCTCCGGTCTGGGGATTTCGTGTAGGATGCGCGGCCATGTCTGCCCATCTCCGTAGCGACGAGTCCGACGACGAAACCTTCGACTATATAGTCGTCGGCGGCGGCTCTGCTGGCTGTATCGTCTCCGAAGCACTCTCTCGCGATCCCCACAAGCGCGTGTTGGTCTTGGAGGCGGGACTCCATGCCAACCAATGTCCGGAAACACTGGCTGCTGATCAGTATAAATACGCGTTCATTCACCCCGAACTGCTGTGGGAACGATTCTCGGTCCCGCAGTCTCGCTGCCGCAATGCACGACTGTTTCAGGGCTCTGGACGTGGACTTGGGGGCAGTGGGTCCGTCAACGCGATGGTCTATACCCGAGGCAGTGCCTATGACTACGATAGCTGGGGACTGCCGGGTTGGCGCTACGCAGACGTGGTGCCGGACTTCCTGGAACTCGAGCGAACGCTCGGTGTGAATCGGCTGCCTCCCACTCAGTTCACAGAGTCTTGCATCGCGGCAGCACAGGAGTCTGGATTTCAACGCAAGGAAGATCTCAACGACGGTGCTCTGTGTGGATTCCTTGGCTACGAATGGATGAATCTCAATCCAGCGCGTAACGAACGACGCAGCTCCTACGTCTCGTTTCTCCGTCCGCATGAAGGACGCCCCAATCTCTCTGTTCGCACCTCAGCACAGGTGTGCAAAGTCCTTTTGTCCCCAACAGACGGCACCCACGCGATCGCCAAAGCAGAAGGAGTCGAGTATCTGCTGGATGGGAAGCTACGCAGAGCGAGCGCTCGCTGCGAGGTGATTCTGTCAGCGGGTGCCCTAGAAACACCACGGCTCCTGATGCTCTCTGGAATCGGCCATGGGGGGGAGCTGAAAGCCAGTGGAGTATCTTCCATCGTCGACCTTCCAAACGTAGGAAGGAACCTCATGGACCATCCAAATGTCAGTCTCTTTTTCAAAGCAAAACAAGAGACGGACTGTCACTGGGCACAGCTCTACGGCTTTCACCGAGTTGGTCAGCACGTTCCGCCAGGTGAGGCGGACTCTTGCTTCGTTTTCTACAGCGCACGCTCGTCGTTCCGAGAAGGCATGCTGCGAATGTTACCGACGATGGCACTACCTCGCTCGCTGTATCGTCTAGGCTGGCCCAAGCGGGCGCTCCAAGCGCTCATCCGAGGGGCATTTCGCATCGGTGCGGTTCAGCGTTTGGTCCATCGGATGTACGGCATCGTGGTGATCTTGGGCAAACCGGAAAGTCGCGGTCAGATCCGCATCGCGTCACCGGATCCCGCAGAAGCGGCGCTCATCGATTCGGGCTACTTTGCGGTCGATTCCGACCTAGAAACCATGGTGCATGGCGTTGAACTAGCGCGAAAGATGGCGGGAAGCGCCAGTCTAGCTACCTATGGCAACCGTGAGTTGATTCCGGGGAGCCGCAGCAAGTCCCGCGATCAGATCGCACGCTTTATCAAACAGAACGTGATGACTACGTACCACTACGCCGGAACCTGTCGGATGGGCACAGACCCCGATTCGGTCGTCGATGGCGAGCTGCGGGTACGCAAGGTCGCGGGTTTGCGGATTGCCGATGCTTCGGTAATTCCATCCGTGCCGGTGTCCGCGATGAACGCGCCCAGCATGCTGATCGGTTATCGCGCCGCACGTTTTTTGACGGCACAGTAAGGTGGGTCATGAACGTCTGTATGCTCGTCGCAAACCCGATCCTGTATGACGGGCGAGTGATTCGTCATGCCCGGACGCTTGTCGAAGCGGGACATCGAGTCACCGTGCTGGGCGTAATTGGCCCAAACGATGCAGACGGTGAGCTGCCGCCGGAAACACCATTTGCCGTGAAACGACTGCGTCGTCAGCGGCAGGGACTCATTCCAAGACTGACATGGGCGAGCACCGCGCTCCGGCAGCGTGCGGCCTATGCACTCGGTCATGCGCTACCTGAGTCCTGGCTGACGAGCATGCCGGGGCTTGCCGATCTTGCGGTCGCGACCTCGGCCGTGGAACTAGCAGTGATGGCAGCCGCGCAGCCGTTCGATGTCTACCACGGCAACGATCTCAATACGCTCCCGGCGGTGGCATGGGCTGCCCGTCTTCGCAATCGACCATACGTATACGATGCGCATGAGTTCTACGTCGAGGAGTCACCGACTCTTCGTGCTTTTGAGCGGCGGGCACGGCAGCTCTGCGAGCAGCGGCATTGCCGGCATGCAGCGGCGGTTATCACCGTCAACGAACTGCTGGCCGACGAGCTGGCGCAGCGCTACGGCATCGAGCGTCCGGTGGTGATCCGCAACGTGCCGCCGCTACTGGCCACTACCGACCCGAACGAGCTGCCCGTCGGGCATGCAGGTACGCTGCGGCTGCTCTATCATGGGACACACATTGGCCTCAGACAGCCCGGCACAGACGACGTATTGAGAGCGATGGCGCGACTGTCGGGTCAGGTACAGATTCATCTCACACTGCGGGGCCAGATTTCGGGGCCGGAACAGGTCGAGTTGCGGCAAAGGGTCCAAGCGCTCGGACTCACGGGGCGAGTAGACCTTTCGCCCCCCGTCTCAGGACCAACGGCACTGATGGCTGCGGCGATCGCCGGACACGAGGAAGTGGGTCTGGCTTTTCATCCACCCTTGGCTGGCAACTTCCGACTCGCGACATCCAGCAAGGTCTACGAATATCAGATGGCTGGGCTGGCGGTCTGCGCAACCGATGTGCCCGGAAATCACGTCATCCTCGATGACCGCGCCGGCGTGTTCTACCCATTTGGAGACGATGCTGCGCTGGCCGAAGTGATGCGAGGTCTGGCCATGAACCGTGAGCGATTACGGCTGCTACGCCATCATGCCCGGCTTCGGGCCGTCACCGAGTTTTCGTGGGACAATGAGCGGTTGCGGCTGCTTGGGGTTTACGATCGGCTCGCCGCTCGAAAGTGACTATTCGCGGCGCTGCATGCTACGCGTGCCGATCGACGGTAGAGCAGGAATCGTACGATCAGCGGCAGGCGGCGGTGCCAGCGGTGGCTCGGCGTGAGGCATCGCCACGGGAGCAGGTGAAGGCGGTGCAAATGGCGGCGGGGCCTTACCGGCAAGCGGCGGCGGTGTAATCGCCGAGGGTGCGACGGCTGCCGGTGCTGTCACGGCGGCTGCCGGTGCCGCATGAGTTGTTACCGCTACCGCAGGCTTGGCGGGAGCGCCCCCGATCAGGCCAGCCAACTGCGCATCGGAAACAAAGGTCACTCGCGTCGCCATTACCTCACCCAATAGGCGACCGCCTTGGTGGATGCGAACCACCTCGCGTGCCTTCAGCGTTCCAGAATAAAGTCCGACGATCAGCGCGTCACCGACCTCGGTATCCTCGCAAGAAACGGAGCCGGTGCGGCCAACTACCAGTCGCCCAGCGACGCGCAGCGGTCCTCCCTCCAGCTGTCCATCAACCACGAGGTCTCCGTCGGTCTCAAGCTTGCCGACGATCTTGGTTCCTGCCCCGATGGTGGTCTGTGTCTTTGTCATTGTGGCCGCAGGATACAAGCCCAACCCGGCCCTTCGCAACGATGGCCTTCATCAGCAAGCCCTTCGCAACGCGTTCAATAAGGTCGATAATGACAATATGCCCGCACCTGGATCGGCGCTCAGTGCCCCCCCCCATGCAGCAGCCGTGGCGGTTGCTCTACCCGCTGCGATGGCAGCACCCGACGAACAGCAGGCCAAAAGCACAGCCTGGAGCTTTCCGGTCGCCTTTTGGACCGCCAACATCATTGAGCTGTGCGAACGCGCCGCCTTCTACGCCTGGTTCATCCTGGTCACCGTCTATCTGACCACCACCGTTGGCTACAGCGACATCCAGGCTGGCTACATCACCGGGTGCTTCGCCGCCCTGCTCTACCTGTTGCCATTTCTTGCGGGTGCATTTGCCGATCGCGTCGGTTACCGGAGGGCGCTGCTACTCGCGCTGCTGCTGCTGACCGTTGGCTACGCCGGATTGGGTCTATTTGCCATCAAGCACATCGTGCTGCTGCCCATGGCGCTGGTCATGGTCGGCGGTTCGCTGGTGAAGCCCATCATTACCGGCACCGTCGCTCGCTCCTCGACCCCAGAGCGCCGCGCCCGCGCCTTCAGCCTGTTTTACATGATGGTCAACATCGGCAGCTTCTTTGGGAAGGGGGCCGCGGAGCCGATTCGTAAGACCGTTGGGCTGGGGATGATTCCGCTCCTGTCATCGGGTGTGACCGCGATTGGTCTGGTGTGTGTTGCCCTGCTCTACTGGCCTACAGAGGTTCGCGAGCCCGGTTCCGAGAGTCCGATCTCCCTCACAAACGCGGTCACCAAGCTGGTGCGCGACCTGACTCAGGTGCTTCGCTCTGGACGACTCATGGCGCTGGTGCTCATCACCGCTGGGTTTTGGATCATTCAAAGCCAGATGTACTCCTCGATGCCCAAATACGTATTCCGAGTCGTTGGTGAACATGCCAGCCCAGAGCGCTACGCCAACGTCAACCCCATCATGGTGATGATCTCGGTGGTGCCGATCACCTGGCTGTGTAAGAAGCTCACCCCGCTGACCTCGATCGCGATTGCGCTGGGGCTGATTCCGCTCTCTGCCCTGTGCATGGCGATTCTGCCAGGCCTTGTCGGAACCTCTCTCCCCATTCATCCAGTGACGCTGGCCATGGTGATGGGAATCGCGCTGCAGGGCCTGTCGGAGTGCTTCCTAAGCCCTCGCTATTTGGAGTACGCCTCGCACCAAGCGCCATCCGGGAGAGAGGCTCTGTACATGGGCTACTCCCACCTGAATCTGTTCTTTTCATGGATGATTGGGTCGATCATGTCGGGCTATCTGCTCGATGCGTTCTGTCCCGATCCGAAGAAACTCTCTGTGGCGGAACGAACCGCCCATGATCTCGCGCTGCGCGGACTGGGTGCCATGCCGAGCGCCTATGCGCACTCGCATTATTTGTGGTTTACATTCTTCGGAATCGGCGTGGTTGCTTTTTCCGCACTCCTCACCTTCGCGTTTGTGACTCGCAACCGACCGAGCGAAGCCCATCGCAAGGATCGGTCCGAGCCTGCCACGTAAGCGTGCATCGTACCTAAGCGCCCATATTGCGGTCGCTTCTGCATGATGTGGCGAGTTACCCAAACGACGGCTTGACAGGAAAAGCTGAGTCGCGGTAGCTATTTGGGCTCTCAAACGGCTGCAAACCTACTGCGGCCACCCAGCCTCCACCAAATGGAACTGCGTCCGGTGTGCTGGGCTCTAGCTTCCACAACCTTCATACGCAGGAAAGACAAGCAACATGCCCTCGAATCGCACTGGCCTCCTCGGCAAAAAGATCGGAATGACCCAGATGTTCACCCCGCAAGGCGACCGAATCGGCGTCACGGTGGTTCACGTCGGGAACTGCGTCGTCCTCGGCAAGCGGACCATTGAAAAGGATGGTTACTCTGCCGTTCAAATCGGATACGGCGAAAAGCCGCTCCGTCTGTGCACCAAGCCAGAGCTTGGTCTGTACTCGAAGCTGAACGTCAAGCCGGCCCGCATCGTGCGTGAGTTCCGACTCGACCCGAAGCAAGTCGATGCGCTCGAAGTCGGCAAGTCGGTGGCACCGTCCGCCATCTTCAAGCCGCTTACCTTCGTCGACGTTGTTGGCCAGAGCAAAGGCAAGGGCTTCCAAGGCGTAGTCAAGCGGCACCACATGGCCGCTTCGGTTGCCAGCCACGGTAGCCACGAGTTCTTCCGCCACGGTGGTTCGATTGGTTGTCGTTTGACCCCAGGCCGTGTCCACAAGGGCAAGCGCATGACTGGTCACATGGGCGATGAGCGAGTCACCGTCGAGAGCGTGGCTCTCATCGAGGTTCGCGACGCCGAAGGACTGCTGGTGCTGCGGGGCTCGGTTCCGGGCTGCAACAACAGCTACATCACCGTCCGCAATGCCACGAAGCGTCTCGGCGCGGTCCGGCTAACCGAGGCGGAGCAGGATCAGAAGAAGCGCAGCGCAGGCGTCAAGAAGGCAGCCCCAGGTGCCAAGAAGAAGTAACCGGTAGCAAGCTCGTCGATGGGATCAGCAGGCATATTAGGAGACCGCAGAGGGCGTCACGACGCCTTCTTCAAGCGGGCACAGCGCGAGAATTTTGCGGCTCGTGCGGTCTACAAACTGCAAGAGATCGACGAGCGCTACGGTCTATTTCATCCGGGTCAACGGGTGCTAGACCTGGGCTGTCGTCCCGGGTCGTGGCTGCAATACGCGGGTCAGAAGGTGGGATCCAAGGGCGCGCTGGTGGGAATTGATCGCCAGGCGCTCCAGGTTGCAGTCAAAGATGCTCGGATCGTTGTGGGCGATGTCTTCGAAGTGAGCGGTACCGAGCTACGCGGCAGCCTGTCCGCGTTCGATGTTGTACTGTCGGACATGGCACCGGATACCACTGGCATCCGTCACGTCGATCAAGCTCGCAGCGAGGGTCTGTTCGAGCGAGCAGTGGATCTGGCCGAGGAACTTCTGTCACCGGGAGGCTCGTTTCTCGGCAAGCTGTTCCAGGGTCCGGATTTTCAGCGGCTGCGTGCCCGTCTACAAGCTGGCTTTTCCGAAGTTCGAGTGGTCAAACCCGATAGTTCCCGCAAAGAATCGATCGAGTTGTATCTGCTCGCGCTCCGTCGGAAGGCCCCGCTGTAAAATTACTGCTTACCAAGATGGCCGCGTGGCTCGATCGGTTCAGGGATCAAAGTTACGCTCCGCTGCGCTCCTGCTCTCTCCTCGTGCCAAACGGACATTCTTTCCCCTCTGACTCGCCACACCCTTACTAGGAGTCGGTTCTTGCGTACCGTTTTTATGGGCTCGCCGGAGTTTGCCGTTCCGTGTCTGGCCGCGCTGCACAAGCACAGTCAGGTGGTCGCGGCGGTATGCCAACCTGACAAGCCTTCTGGTCGTGGCCAAAAGCTCCAGCCCCCGGCGGTGAAGGTCTTTGCCGAATCGCTTGGGCTGCCGGTCCTACAGCCGCTATTCCTGCGACCCGCCAAGTCAAACTTTGTTGAAGAGCTAAAGGCCCTGGCCCCCGATCTGGTGGTGGTCGTGGCCTACGGTCGAATCTTGCCGCCCGAGGTGTTGGCGATTCCGAAATATGGCTGCTGGAATGTTCACGGCTCCATCCTGCCGCGCTACCGAGGTGCAGCACCGATTCAGTGGGCACTGATACGCGGAGAAAAGCGAACTGGTGTCACGCTGATGCAGATGGATGCCGGACTCGACACCGGGCCGATGCTCCGAACGATCGAGATTCCCGTTGGACCGGATGACACCGCTGGCACCTTGCATGAAAAGCTGAGCCAGCTCGGCGCGAGACTGCTCGAAGAAGCTGTGCCAGAGCTCGCGCAGGGACACGTTCCGCAGCCGATTCCCCAGGACCATGCGGTGTCCACGCTGGCCCCGCTGCTCGACAAAGAGCATGGTCGCGCCGACTTTACACGCTCAGCGGAGCTGGTCTGCGGACACCTGCGCGGCGTCGATCCATGGCCCGGCGGTTACACGCTGCTGCCCCCCGGTTTGGTCGGTCCGGAAGCCGTGCCGCTCAAGCTGTTTCTCCCCAAGGTTTCGTCGGGCAGGGGTCGACCCGGCGAGGTGCTAGGACTCGATCGAGACGGTCTTCACGTTGCCTGTGGCGAAGGCGCGGTGGTGTTTCCAGAAGCGCAGCTACCGGGACGCAAGCGCATGTCAACCCAGGCCCTGTGTGCAGGTCTGACGCTACCGCGAGGAACCATTCTCGACGAAGGTCGACCGAACCCGCTGCTCAGCTAACTTGCCTCCCCCGCATTCCCTCGTGCCGGTATCGATCACAGCTCGCTCTGCCCCGTCGAATCTTGCCATCGCAATCGGCCTGCTCGGGTCCCTGCTGATGTGGCCGGTCTCCGAACGCTTCCGCATCGATCTGGTCCGCTGCGCAGGATGGCCGCCCTGGCCCGAACGCCTGGGGTTGTGTCTGCTCTACCTGCTGGGAACAGGGCTGCTGTTTGGATCGTGGCAGAAGCTGTTACGACGGGCACAGGTGGGAAAGCTGTCGTCTCAGAAAACCTGGTTGGCGATCCTGTTGTGGCATTCCGCCGTCCTGCTGTCACGGCCGTTTCTGTCCGATGATCCACTGTTCTACGTGGCAATTGGGCGGGTGCTCCATGCAGCCCAGGCATCGCTGCTGCGTCCGCTCCTAGACGTGCTCGGGCCGACCGACGAAGTGCTGCGACTGATGCCTGAACACTGGCAGCGCGGAACCTCGGCCTATCAGCCCGGCTTTCACGGCCTGGCCTGGTTGGTGGAGGCGATTCCGGGTCTGTCTGTGGCCGGTCGAATCGCGGCCTATCAAGTGATCTCGCTGGGGGTGGTGCTATCGACCTGCATCGTCTCGTCTGAGATTGCCCGACGTCGAGGTCAGCCGGCCGCGTATGGAGCAGCGCTGATCGGTCTGTGCCCACTTACTCTGCTAGAAGGAACGCTGTCGGCACATAACGATGTGTGGCTGATGCTGCTGGCCGCACTCGCAGCGTGGCTGTGGCTGGGTCGCTTTCGATGGACGGCGCTGCTTCCGCTGCTCGCTGGACTACTGGTCAAGCTGTCGGCACTGCTTGCGCTCACAACGTTTGGGCTGACGGCCATCAAGCCGCATCTGAGAATCCGCCCGCTCACGGTGATGGGGCTCGGAGCCTTACTGCTGCTGCTGGCAGTTGTAACGCTGAGATGGCTGCACCTCGACGGCCAGATCGGATCGGTGGTCTTAGGGAGTCCCACTCTGCCGTGGGATCACTGCACCCGCTCTCTCGAATGTCTGCCGCGGTCGATCCTGCGCTATGGCTTCGACCGCCCGGACCTGTCCTATGTCGTTGGAGTTGGCTTTCGCATCATCGGTGGGCTGTGGCTCATGCGCATCGCCTGGCGCTATCAGAATCCAGCGACAGCGATGGCGTGGGGGTTGCTCACCTACTACCTGTATCTGCACGGCTGGGCGCAGAGCTGGTATTTCCTATCGGTGCTGCCACTCAGTCCGTTTCTTTCCGTTCGACACGGTCGTGTACTAGAAGTGCTGTGTGGTTCAGCCTGTGCGTATTATGCGCTCGCATTGTTTCGTAACTGCCTCACCGAGCCGTGGCAAGTCGCCCTGTGCGAGATTGTCGAGTGCCTCATCACTATACTTCCACCTACAGTGGTACTGCTTCGGAAGGAATCCCTAGCTTATGTCCGCGCCTCAACTTGATCGCCCCGAGTCCTTGCCCGTGGCCCCGAGTCACGCCATACCGACGGCAGCGCCCAGCACCGTGAAGACCCCCGATGCCTTCGCCGGTCAGCCGCTGATCATTCGCTTCGCCGATGTCGGCAAGAGCTTCCGTCGTTTCGACTACCAGCCGTTTCTGCTACGCAACCTGCTGCTGCGAATCACTGGACGAGCCCACAAAGCCCGCGAGTTTTGGCCCATTCGCAACGTCAGCTTTGACATTCGCCGTGGCGAAACGGTCGGTGTGGTCGGTCAAAATGGCTCGGGCAAAAGCACGCTGCTGCGGTTGATGGCGGGGGCCTGTTACCCAAGCGAGGGCACCATCTCCGTCCGAGGCCGCATCGCTCCACTGCTCGCGCTGGGTGCCGGATTTCATCCGGACATGACGGGACGCGAGTGTGTCGAGGTCAATGGCACCGCGCTCGGCCTCACCCGCAGCGAGATCCGCGACCGCATGGACCAGATCCTCCACTTTGCCGAGCTGGTCGACTTCCTCGATACCCCAGTTCGTTACTATTCATCGGGCATGCTGGCCCGGCTCGGCTTTTCCGTGGCGGTTCATACCGACCCCGACCTGCTACTTGTCGATGAGGTGCTCTCCGTTGGCGACCACGCGTTCCAGCAAAAGTGCCTCCAGCGCATCCAAGACATTCGCGCCAGCGGCACCACCATCTTGTTTGTGTCTCACGATGCCGACACCGTGGAGAGGCTGTGTGATCGGGTGCTGTGGCTACGTGAAGGACACTTGCTTCGAGACGGAAACCCGAAGGCCGTGCTCGCCGAGTACCTAGCGACCGACGGATAACCGGACGCGCTGATCAGCACAGCGCCAGCGCGGCCCGCACCGTCATTGCGAGTAGCACCAGCGAACCGAGCATAAACAGCGCGAAGCGGGCCTCGATCTTGTTCACTGTGGCCTGCAACAGACTGTGAACGACCCGAAGACCGACATAGCTCCACGCGAGTGCAGCGTCGGTTCCGGGACTCTTGCTGACGAGCGCCAGCACGATCGCCACAGCATAGAACAGCGTCGGCTGCTCCATCAGATGGTTGTAGTTATCGGCCTTCCAGCGCACTTCTGGCGGCAGTTGTGCCATCTGCTCACCACGCGCCGCGTTCGGATCAGGCTTCATCCTTGCCTTGCGCATGGCCGGCAGCCGCGTGGCGTACATCCATGCCCATATCACGAACGTCCAGGCCACCAAACCAATCACCGGCGACAGCAGAGCAACATGTAGCATCGGGAAACGCTATCACGGTTACAGCGAGCGTTCGATAGGCGATGCCAGTCCGTAGCTCGCCAGACCTTGCGGGGGCCTGATTGCGTCCCGACTCCTCGGCGCGGTACGATAAACAAAATGGCCAAGCTGAAAGTCCTGGTGGTGGATGATGACGAAACCATGCTCCAGGCGATCTGGATGTGGCTGTACTCCGCCGGGCACGAGGTCGTGACGCGTAGCACTCCGTTTGGTACCTCTCAGCAGATTCTTCGCATGGAACCGGATGTCGTCATGCTCGACCTAGACATGCCGGGTCTGCGCGGAGAAGTTCTGGCGGAGATGATTCGAGGCAAGCAGCGAGCCACTTCCGTCATCTTCTATTCCGGCAAAGAGGCGGCCGAGCTTCAAGACCTGGCGCGTGCCCACGGAGCCCTGGGTGCCATTCACAAGAGCGTGCAGGGAGACGATTTCGTACGACTGTTTCAGAAGCTCACCTCTCGCCTGGGTGCCATCTGAACGAAGTATCCTCGGACTGAGCTGCCGTTACGCTCGCGGGTGATGTCGGCGGTAGGTGCGGCGCAGCGAGGTCGAAGCAACGTGGGTATAGATCTCGGTTGTCGAAACATCGGCGTGGCCGAGCATGGTCTGCACCGCCCGCAAGTCTGCACCGTGGTCGAGCAGATGGGTGGCAAAGGAGTGCCGCAGCAGGTGCGGGTGGAGATCGGCGATGCCCACCGCTCGTCCGTAGGCCGCCAGTAGCTTGTGAAAGCCCTGACGCGTCATCGCCCGAGCGTGGTGCGTCACAAACAGCGTCGCCGACTGCTTTCCTGACAGCAGCAGGGGGCGCGCCTCCGTGAGGTACCGCTGGATCGCTTCCTGCGCCCGTTCTCCCAAAGGAACGACCCGCGTCTTGCTGCCTTTTCCAATGGTGCGCAAGTAACCCGGCCCAATATCGGCAAGGGCCAGCTTGCACAACTCGCTCACGCGCAGCCCGGTCGAATAGAGCACCTCGATCATCGCCGCGTCACGCGCCCCACGCGGAGTCGTCACATCGGGTCGAGCCAGCAGCTCCTCGATCGCGGTGGCCCCCAAAGTATGCGGCAGCGATCGCCCGGACTTGGGCAGCACCACTTCGGACATTGGATCGAAGGGAACGAGGTTCTCTCTGCGCAGAAACTTTCCAAAGCCACGCAGGCTCGACAGCATCCGCGCCTGTGAACGGAGCGACAGCTTGCGTCCGGACAGACTCACCGCATAGGCCAGACCGTGCCGGGCCGACAGTGCCATCACATCGTGTGCCACCTGGGGATCGTGCTCCTCCAAAAAATCGGTGAAACCCTGCAGGTCCCGCGCATAGGCCGCAAGCGTATGAGCCGACAGCCCGCGCTCGACCCGCAGCACGTCGAGATAGCGTTCGATCCCCGAAAGCAGCGGTAGCGGCATGGCTTAGTCGCGAATTGTTAGCACCAGCTTGCCCATCTGCTGGCCGTGCTCCATCCGCTCATGCGCCCGTGTCGCGTCGGCAAGCGGAAGCACTTGGTCGATGCACGGCCTCAGCTTGCCAGCCCCGACCAGCGCGATCATCTCGCTGAAATCACGCGCACTGCCCATCGTCGAGCCAAGGATGTTGAGCTGTTTCCAAAAGACCTTGCGCAAATCGATTTGGGCAAGCCCCGCCGTGGCCCCGTAACTCACGATGCGACCACCGGGACGGAGCAGGTTGAGACCCTTTGACCACGCCTCGCCACCGGCACCATCGACCACCACATCGACATGGGAACCGCCCAAATGACGGCTGATCTGTTCCTCCCAATCGGCATCGCGGTAGGAAACACCAAAGCTGGCCCCGAGCTTTGCGGCCTCAGCGAGCTTGTCTCGACTGCTCGAAGTCACGATCACCTTGGCCCCTAGGTGATGCGCAAACATCAGAGCCATCGTCGACACGCCACTGCCGATACCGGGAATTAGCACGATCTGACCGGGTCGCAGTTGGCCGCGAACGCAGAGGGCCCGATACGCAGTCAGGCCCGCGAGCGGGAGCGCCGCTGCCTCCACAAAGTTTAGGTGGGCCGGTTTTTCGACCAAGTTTTCCGCCGGCAGGACGATGCTCTCGGCGTAGGTGCCGTCATCGGGCATGCCCAAGATGCGGTAGTCACCGCCCTGTGCCTCGGGGTTTGGGCCGAAATTGATCGATGGATTTAACACCACCGCTTTGCCAATCCAATCGGCGGAGACGCCCGCACCGACCGCACTCACCACGCCCGCACCATCGGAGCCCAAAATGGACGGCAGTTTGATCCCGGCGTAGCGACCCAGGCGAATCCACACATCGCGGCGATTGAGAGCGGCGGCATGCAGGCTGATCTGCGCTTCTCCTGGTCCCGGCCTTTTTTGCGGCACGGTGCGCAGTACCAAGCTCGAACCGCTCTCGGTCTTCTCCAATACAACGGCCTTCATCGTCTCGCTGCTCATCTGGTTGTCGCTCCCTGTTTCTCAAAAACGGTCGTTACACGAATCAAAGGTCTCGGCGTCGTTCGAATCCTGCCAGCAGCCTAGGATCGTCCGGCGGGCTCGCCCCGTTAGCTCGACCCGGCACTTCGACACAAACACCGCCAGATCGAGTGCTTGCTCTTCGTCTGTGCGCACGGTCAGACGATTGGAAACGATCGTGCCGGCTCGACGAGGCACGAGCAGCCGCTGGCGGTATAGCTCGATGGCAATCTCGCAGTCTTCGCCACGCAGCCGCTCAGCCGACGGACCCGGTGGAGGCCGGAGGTTTGGGTTGGCCGAACAGCCCATCAGTAGCAGGACCGAGCCCACAAGTTGCGCCCTTCGCATGGCCGCGCACCTTATCACCTAACCTTCGCCTGCGGCACTCGCTCGACGACGAACTCGGTCTTTTTGTTTGCGAATGCGGGCCATCTGACGGACGCGCTCACTCGTCTGTGGAGACACTCGAGCTTCGATCTCATCGACGAGTTCCCGCAGCGCCAAAAACCGATTCAGGCTGTGCTGCCTCTCACGGGTCCACTTCACCAGCACCAGTTCCTCGCCCAGCCGATAGCGCAGAAGCACGCCGCTAGAGGTCTTGTTCATCTTCTGGCCGCCCGGTCCGCTGCCTTTGACAGCCTGCTCCTCGACGGCAGCGAGGTCGATGCCAAACCGCACCAGCCGCTCGCGCAGCCCAGCCTTTTTGTCGGCACTGACATTGGCTTCATCGGGAAACTTCATGGCCGCTAGTGTAGCCGCTTGGCAAGAGAGGCCGAGTGCGCTTACAACGTGCTCATGGCTAGACAGCACAGAGGGCGCCGAGGCGCTGACGCAGACGCAGACGAGCCCTTTTCCCTCGATGGGGGCGAAACGCTAGGCTCGCGGGTGGTTCGCTTGCAGCACCTCATGTTCGAGGAGCTGTATCGACTGTTTCGTTTGGAAGTCAGCGATCCACAGCTACAGGACGTGGTGCCGACATCGCTCATCCTGAGTCCCGATCTTCGCAACGCCAAGGTGATGTACGCGATTCGCAAGCCGCCCGAGGAATCCAAAGCGGTGCTGGCCAAAAAATCTGCGGGAGAACGGCGAATTCTTGTCGATGCCCGACTCAAGCTGATCCAGCAATCGCTGCTCAAGGTGACGCCATTTCTGCGAGTGCGGCTGGCTGACTCGATCATCATGAAGCGCCTGCCGGACCTGCACTTTCACCGCGATCGCCTGTCGGAGTCCTCGATTCGAGCAACCGATGTCATGACGGCAGAGCGCCTGGCCAAGCCTCCGGCCCCTGCTGTGGTAGAAGCCAGCGACGACGAAAATCACACCGGACAGTAACCGACCGCTCGCACGCCGATCCGTAAGCAAGGGATCCGCAATCGGTTTGGCCCGAGCGATTTGCAGGGCTCTACCAGCGAGCGACCAGCTTGCCAATGTGACGATTGTTTTCCATGGTGGCAAGCGCTGCCGCGAGCTGCTCCATTGGGAAGACGCTGTGTACGTGCGGGCGCAGTCGACCCTCGGCCAGCGCTGGGAGCCAGTCTTTGGCAAAGCCAGCGACCGTTTCAGCCTTGGCGGAAGCGGAGCGGAGGCGATTGGAGACCCCGAAGATGCGCAGTCTCTTTTCATGGACCGCCGCCAGATCGATCGGCGAGGACAGGACTCCGTCTAGCGATCCAACGACTGCCAGGCGTCCTTCATAGCCGAGCACTTGCAGACACGCCGGGAACTGCGATCCACCCACGGAATTGACGACAAGCTGAGCCCCTTCACCTGCGGTGGCAGCCAGAAATCGGTCCGCAAACGATGGACCTGGTAACGCCAGATCGAGTCCTAGCGTGCTTAGTACCGCCAGCTTGTCCGTCGAAGACGAAGTGCCCGCGACCCGTGCGCCGATGAGCCTCCCCGCCTGCAGACACGCTACGCCCACCCCAGAGCTGGCCCCAACGATGAGCAGTCTTTCCCCACTGCGCAGTGAACCTTGGCTGACCAGCGCGTCATAGGCGACCAGAAAGGCGAGCGGTACGGCGGCAGCTTCCTCGAATGACAGCGTGTCAGGAATCGGCAACACTTCGCCGGCGTCGAGCAGTGCGAACTCGGCAAATCCCCCTTTGCAGCGACCCATCAGACGCTCGCCGGTCGTGACATCCTCTCCGGCCAGCTCGACACCCGCTGGTTTCCACTCCGTGCCCGCAGAAAGCAACTCACCACGATTGAGCCCGGCTGCCCGCACGCGAATCAGTCGCTGCTGCGGCTGAGGCTGCGGAATCGGCACCTCGCGCAGCGCAACCTCGATCCGTCCCTCCGCTCTTCGGGTCCAGTAGGAGTTCATCCTCGGCATGCTGCCAGAGCCAGCAAACGAACGAAAGTCCCGTTGCTGCGACAACGCCTCCAGCAATTCCATGACAGATACGACCCATCGATCAGCGATACTTCAGCCATGCACATCCTTGGCTTGCTACTGGTCGCGCTGGTTGCGTTAGAACACCTGTGGTTCTTGGTCCTAGAGATGTTTCTGTACCAGACACCGACCGGGCTGCAGACATTTCACATCAGCCAACACGCGGCGGATACCTGTGCAGTGTTGGCCAAAAATCAGGGTCTATATAACGGCTTTTTGGCAGCGGGACTTGTGACTGCGCTACTCACTCGATCCCCGCTGATGCGGCGGTTTCAGTTGGCTTGCGTGATCGTGGCAGGAATTTACGGCACGATGTCGCTCGGCAGTACGACGGTGATTCTCCTGCAATCGCTGCCCGCCCTCGTCGCTCTCATCGTGACCGAGCTAGGTCGATCCGTTCCCGCAAGGCAGGCTGGGAGTAGTGAAGGAAAATAGTCACCATCGCTAGCGATCCGATCCAGTGCCACAGCGCATGTCCTTGTGAAAACCAACCATGACTCTGGGAATCACAAAAGCGACGTGTAACGTCAGAGATCGAAAATCCGAAGGCAATGGTGAGTAGCAGGTTAGAAAGAACAAAGTAGCCGTACTTTACCTTCCGCCGGTGGCGCGCCAAGTACTCTGTGAATGAGATGAGCAGCGTCGCCAGCAAGATGATGGACTGATACTTTAGGCCGAGCATCCGCATCCCATGCATCACCCCGATTAGGACTACGTTGAGCAGCAGGATGAACCTCAGCAACCGATTCCCATCGAGCTTGCCAAGTCGAATCAGGTTCATTCCGATCACCCAACCGATGAAGGCAAACATTCCGACAAAGTCGAGAATCTGCGAGCCGTAGAAGTTCGACAGGTGATACAGAAACGACATCACGCCCAGGAAGCCCAGGATCGGTCCGTACTGCTTCAGCTCGACGCTGTAGCCCCTGCGATAGGCCACTACCAGTGCCCAGATCGCGACCAGCACATAACCTAGATTGGACCAGGTATTGGCCGGTTCAGAGATGACCTGACAGAGTGTCTGTTCACACCACTTGACGTTGGGAGGCCCGAACGACTCGGCGTAGGGATACCAAAAACACCCGGGCTGATGCGGATTGAGCGACCACATAATCACCTCTTAAAAAGTACGAGCGAACCCACGGAACGTCATCGCGAGACTCGCCCGGACAAGCCTCGCTGTTTCATCTTACGCCACAGGGTCACCCGACTCACACCAAGGAGCTTGGCCGCTTCGCCAACGTGCCCCAAGCTCAGATGCAGGGCGTGCTCAATCCGGGCCGCTTCATCGGCATCCTTGGAAAACTCCAAGGAGTGGGGAGCTCGCTCAAGGAACGCGGGCGACGTACGCTGTACGGAAGCCGGTGTCTGCGGGCTACTTAGCTCCGGAGGCAAATCGGCGATCTCCAGCACAGGCCCCTCTCCGATCACAAACGCATACTCAATGACATTGCGTAGCTCGCGAATGTTACCCGGCCAGTCATGCTGCAACAGCACCTGCGCAGCGGACTCCGAGATGCGATCGATTCGACGAGACGAACGCTGGTTTAGCTCTGCAATGAAGTGCTCGGTAAGGAGCAAGATGTCACAGGTGCGTTCCCGAAGCGCTGGAATGAAAATCGGAACCACCCGCAAGCGGTACATCAGATCGGCGCGGAAACGACCCGCCTCGACCTCTCCACGCAAGGCCTTGTGGGTCGCGGCGATGATACGTACATCGACGGAAATCGGTTCTTGCCCGCCCACCGGAATCACCGAGTGAGTCTCCAGCACGCGCAGCAATTTGGCCTGCACTTCCAGCGGCATCTCCGCGACTTCATCCAAAAACAGTGAGCCTTTGTTGGCCAACCGAAAGTGTCCAGGATTGTCGCGCACCGCCCCGGTAAAGGCTCCGCGAACATGCCCAAACAGCTCGCTTTCCAACAGGCTCGCCGGCAGGGCCGCACAACTGATCGCGTGAAACGGTCCGTGCTGCCGGGGCGATAGCTGATGCAGCGCCGAGGCCAGTAGTTCCTTCCCGGTGCCCGTCTCTCCCCGCAGCAGCACGCTCGCCTGACTCTGGGCGGCCTTTTCCACAATCCGGAACACCCTCTGAAGTCCCGGATCCCGAGTGATCATTCCAAAAAACGGAGGCTGCGCATCGTGCGGCGTAGGGACTCCCATCGCTTCATCGGTTTTTCGTACGAGATCACTCGGTGGCTTCATCAGGTGCCCTATTTTCGCGTAGCTTATGCCAAAAGGGCTTCTGCCAGTGCAGATTTCCGTCGACGAGTTTTCAACTTGATTTGCCCCTTCGCATGCTAGGTTGCCGCCATGATACATCGCGTAACCAAACGAATCCCTCTCCTGGCTGCGCTGCTGCTTGTGACCAACGGAGCGGTCGGTCTATTTGGATGTTCGCCCTCCGATGGCAGCGATAACGCAGACCCGCCCTTCGATTCCTATCTGGGCGATCCGGACTGCGATGCCATCCTGCCTGGGTTTACCTATACCAAGGAAATTGGCGGGCTCCCGCCGGGCTGTGCGCTGCCATGGCCATCGAACCTGTACCTGAAGGAAGATTCCAGCCGGAAGACCGGCTATACCGTCCAGTTTGGGAATCACTCGCTTCCAGAAAACAAACAGGGGCTTTCTATTGATCCAAGGACGTATCTCAAGCGCGATGGCTACAGCGTAGGAACACCGATTCTGCTGGTGATTCCTGGACTCGATCTGGCGAAATTTGCGTCGGAAGATCACATCGAGCGCTCGGTCGAAAAAGATGCCCCGCTGCTTTTGTTCGAGGTGTCGGGAAGCACTGTTCGCCGGGTTCCTTATTGGGTGGAACGCGACTCTCTGGATCAGGAGTCGAGCCGCCCGACGCTGTTTGTACGTCCCGCGGAAATTCTGAAGGAAGCGACCCGTTATGTGGTGGCGCTGCGCGAGATCAAGGACCAGAGCGGCAACGTCATTCCGCCCTCACCCGCCTTCGCCCGTCTCCGTGATGGCAAGACCGCCAGCATTGCTGCGCTTCGTGATCGGCAGGCGCGCTTTGATAAGACCTTTGCATTCCTCGAAGGACAAGGAATTGGCAAGAACTCCCTAACGCTGGCTTGGGAATTTCACACCGCCAGCAGCGAGTCGATGCATGGCGATTTGCTGGCGATGAGAGATGATGCGCTCACCCGGGTGGGTGCCAAAGGTCCAGAACTCACGGTCGAAAAAGTAGTCGAGTATGCCAAGGTCAACGATGGCAGCGGACGTCCCGTAGACCAGTACATTGGCCTCGAACTAACCGGCACCTTTGAAGTACCCAGCTATCTGGAAAGCGCCAAGATCTCGGGATTTGATGGCACGTTGATTCATCGCGATGCCAAAGGAAAACCAGCGGCCCTAGGAACCCGCAAACCGCGCTTCTGGATTCGCATTCCACACAACGCCATCGGAGGTCCACCGCACGGTTTGGTGCTGTATGGACACGGATTGCTCGGAGAGGGAGATCAAGTTCGCAGCGGCTTTAACAGCAAAATCGCAAGCGACCACAAGTTGATCTTCTTTAGCGCTGATTTGACAGGAATGGCGACGGAGGATGCAGTTCCTCTGTTGAGCATTCTTTCGGAGCTTAGCCGATTCCCATCGCTGGCAGATAGACTGCATCAGGGGCTCACAGAGTGGGTACTACTCGCTCGATCGATGCGCGAGCGATTGGGTGAGCTACCGATCGCAGTCAGCAAGAAGATCCAGGTCAACAAGTCGGAACTGTTCTATTCCGGCATCTCACAAGGTGGAATCTTCGGCGCGTCGTTCATGGCCATTACGCCCGACATGACCTACGGACACCTCGGCGTGCCAGGCAATAACTACAACACGCTGCTGCAGCGCTCAGAAGATTTCGACCAGTTTGCTCCTGTCGTGGCGTCTGCCTATCGCGATCCAGTCAATCAGAACCTGGCGCTGGCGACCATTCAGATGCTGTGGGATAGCACCGATCCGGTGAGTCATCTTCGGCATCTGTCCGCCGAGCCATTCCCTGGCAACCAGCCACACCATGTCCTGCTCGCGCCAGCTAAAGGAGATCATCAGGTCGCGGTCTTGACGAACGAAATTGCGGCACGGAGTGGCTTCGGGATTGCGCTCATGGAGCACTACGACAAGCAACGCAAGGTAGCGTTGGTCAACGAACAGAAGTACCCACATAAGGGCTCTGGCGTCGTGCTGTATGACTTCGGAAATCCCTGGCCGGCCCCAGGCAACATTCCGCCAAACGACATGGTGGAAGATCCCCATGAAAAACCGCGCCGACAAGACTCCCACAACCTTCAAATGGTGACCTTTTTCCGCACCGGTCAAATCGTCGATGTCTGCGGCGGTGACGGATGCAGCCCCTCCGTTCGGATCCCCACCGCCAAGTAGCACGCCCGTGAGCGGACCGAGACGCTCCACCATGAACCGCTGATCTGGTACGATTTCGTATATGAAGTCGTCCGTGCTCGGTTCCCATCGGGTCCGGAGTCCGCCAAGGGCTGTGCTCTATCTAGTGAGAGTAGCTTTCTCCCGCTGCGATTTCCGATTGGAAACGGTCAAAAACCAATGACGGCTAGAGACCGTTAGGATGCGTTGTGGTACCGTCCGCCGTGGGTTGGTGGTTGTTCCAATTTTGACTAACTCCTCCATCGAAAGGAATCCCGATGCGTATCCTGTCTAGTTCCATCCTGGCCTTCACGCTGTGCTTTGCTCCGATGCTGACCTCGGCAAACTCGAGCGGTACCTGCAGTTTTGACTCGGACTGCGGGGCAGGCGTAAAGTGCCGCAGCGGTAAGTGCGCGACTGCTGCCGGCGGTACCTGTTCGTTTGATTCCGACTGTGGCGGGGGCAAGTGCCGCAGCGGCAAGTGCTCTAACTCTGCCGATGGCTCCTGTTCGTTTGACTCCGACTGTGGCGGAGGCAAATGTCGCAGTGGCAAGTGCTCGGCAGCGGGGGGCGGCTGTTCGTTTGATTCCGATTGTGGCAATGGCGTAAAGTGCCGCAGTGGCAAGTGCGCAACCGCAGCCGATGGCTCCTGTTCGTTTGACTCTGACTGCGGTGGGGGCAAGTGTCGCAGCGGCAAGTGCGCCAACTCTCCCTCGGGTTCCTGTTCGTTCGATTCCGATTGCGGTCCTTCTGGAAAGTGCCGCAGCGGCAAGTGCGCTGGAAAGTAGCCGCTACGTGATGCGGACGCGCCCTTTCGCAATCACTCGCTCGATCGCGGTCATCGCACTGGGTGCCGGCATCAGCCTGGCCGGATGTCGACCGAGCGATCAAATCATCGGCTTTCGCTCCGAGACAGATCTCGCCGTCGTTCGGGACTTGGCGGTCACTGACTCGGTTGCGGATTCCCAGAGCGGGCGACCGGATCTCCGCGCCCTGACCTACAACACTCACTTGTTCTTCGATACGGTGTGCGACTCGGGACGCTGCACGCCAAGCGACTTCGAGCAAGTCCGCACCATGCAGGCGTTCTCTGCAAAAGCAGATGCGGTGGCCACGGCACTACGCGGTCTATCCGCCGATGTCGTCGCGCTACAGGAAATCGAAAACCAGACGGCGCTCAATGACTTAAGTGGAAGACTTCGCGATCTGTATCCAACCGTGGTGCTGGGAGAAACTGGACTGCCAGGTTCGATTGATGTCGCGGTGCTGGGAGCCGGTTCACTGGTGCTCGTACGCACGCATCGTTCGCAAACACTGACGCGACCAGATGGCAGTACGACTTCATTTGCACGCGAGCTCTTGGAAGTCCACATGATGATCAAAGGTCGGCGGGTGGTGATGTTTGCTGCGCACTTCCGATCAAAAGTCAGCGACGATCCAGGACGACGCCTGGCAGAAGCGCAAGCCGCTCGCGACATCGTCCTTAAGACCGCTGCCGAGTTTCCCGACGCGGTGGTGATCCTGGGTGGTGACCTAAACGACACGCCGGGATCGCCGCCGCTCGATTCCATGGAGAGTGCGCCAAATCTCCTGCGGGTGGCAAAGGACCGACCAGCGGCAAGCGTCGCAACCTACTCCTATAACGGAGCCGAGCAGGCAATCGATCATCTCTTTGTCGCACGCACTGCAAGGGTCTCTTACGTCGCTGGCAGTGCTTCGGCGCAGCATGATTCGACACGGTTTGGACTGGCCGGCTCGGATCACGCCGCACTCCTCGCCGACTTCGCGCTACACTAGCTGCGCCGTGCCAGCCGCAAACGATTCAAATTCCAAGCCCCCGGAAAAGAACTACATCACCCCAAACGGATTTCGTCGCCTCCAGCGCGAATTCGAGAGCCTGCGCGGACCCACCCGTCGCGAGGTGGTCGCCAAGCTGTCTGAAGCAGCAGCCGAAGGAGATCGATCCGAGAACGCCGAGTACATCTATCGCAAACGCCAGCTCCGTCAGATCGACAGCCGCATTCGACATCTGATGAAGCGCATGGCCATTGCAGAGGTCATCGACCCCAGCCATCACAAAGGTGAGCGCGTGACCTTTGGCTGCCTTGTCACGGTCGAAGATGAAAACGGCAAGCTACACAAGTACCAGCTTGTCGGAATCGATGAGAGCGATCCCAAAGATGGTCGCATCAGCTATCGATCTCCGATCGGCAAAGCGCTCATCGGCAAACATGTCGATGACGCAGTCCTGGTTCAGGTTGCGGTCGGAACCCGCGAACTGACCATTCTTGCTTTAGAGTTTCCGAGCGGCGAAACGGGCAGTGACGGAGGCCCCACGATCGCCGATGCAATGCTCGCTGCCCAGCAGGAACTCGCGCAGAGTCCTGAATCGGAAGCCGAGGGCGGCGACGACGACACCGTACCAGCGGAGGCCTAACCGAATGTTCCCGCGTGGCATTACCTTTGACGACGTACTCCTAGTCCCTGGCTATAACGGAATCCGCTCACGTCAGTCCGTGACAACGAGCATCCAGATCAGTGAATCGCTCCAGCTTCGCATTCCGATCATCTCATCCAACATGGACACCATCACCGGTTGGCAGATGGCCGCAGCAATGGCCAAGCTCGGTGGAATGGGGATCCTTCACAGGTTCATGAGCATCGAACAGAACGTCGCTGATTTTCGACGAGCCAACGAATTTGGCCCGGTCGGAGTCTGTGTGGGAGTCTCTGGCGATGCCATGGAGCGTGCTGAAGCGCTCGTTGCTGCTGGTGCAAATACACTCTGTGTAGATGTCGCGCACGGACACAGCAAGATGGTCAACCAGATGATCCGCTCGCTGCGCGACAAGTTCGGCGACAACATCTGCATCATCGCAGGAAACGTCGCAACCTATGCGGGGGCGGACTATCTGTCTGCGGCGGGAGCGGACGTCATCAAAGTTGGAATTGGTCCAGGCTCTGTCTGCACGACCCGCATCAAGACTGGCTTCGGTGTACCACAGCTCTCTGCGATCTTGGACTGTCGCAAGGTCGATCGTCCGCTGATTGCTGATGGTGGAATCAGAACTCCCGGTGATGCGGTCAAAGCCCTGGCTGCCGGTGCATCGTGTGTGATGCTCGGCGGAATGCTATCAGGAACCGATGAGACGCCGGGTGAGCGCATCGAAAAGAAGAGCGCTGACGGTAAGTCAAGCTTTGTGAAGGTCTTCCGAGGCATGGCCTCACGCGAGGCGCAGGAAGACTTCATGGGATCGATGGCTGATTGGAAGACCGCGGAAGGCATCAGCACGGAAGTACCCGCCAAGGGATCTGTGAACGATGTCATCGGCGATGTGATGGGCGGAATTCGCTCCGGCATGACCTACTGCGGTGCCAAGGATCTTAAGGATCTCCAGCGCAAAGCACAGTTTATGGAGGTCAGTCGCGCTGGACAAGACGAAGGACTGCCGCACGCGGTCCTGCGCTCCACCAACCGCTAGCAAACACCCCGAGCGCTCAAAGCGCGCTACCTTTGCTTACATGTGCCGACGTGTCCGACGGTGTCACCAAACTGACACATAGATGGCACCGAGTTGCAACAGAGTTTCTGACCAGGGTGCCTAGACTGTGAGCCAAACAACTGAGCTCACATTCCTATGGCACTGTGGAACAAGTCTCTGCGCTCCGCCCTACCCTTTTTGGGAGGACTCCTGCATGTCCTGCTGCAGACCCCCTTGCCGGCCCGAGGTGCTCCACAGGAACCACCAGCTCCGGAAGTGACGACCACTGCGAGTCCGCCGGTCATCCCGACTCCCACTCCAGCTCCAACCACTCCTCCAGAGACGCCTTCACCATCAGTGGCAAACGTAGAGCCTCCGCCTGTTGCAACCGCAACAGTCAGCGGTCGAGTGGTAGAGAAGGCAACCGGTGATGGCATTTATGAGCTGACGGTTCAGGTAGCAGGACGAAGTCAGCAAACCACCACCAATGAAAAGGGCGAGTTCTCGCTCGCGCTGCCACCAGGTACCTATACGCTGGAGTTTGTTTCGGAATTTTACGACAAGCTAAGCCTTGCGATCACGATTCCAGCGGTTGGGAATCTGGTGCTGGCTGCACCGGTGGCGCTGAAGTTGAGCGGAGCGCCCACCGAAGTCACAGCCGAGACAGTCGTCATCCGTGAACCTGATCAAAAAGGGGCCGCGGCTCAACTTCAAAGTCGACGAGAGGCCAGCACGGTCAGTGACTCGGTGAGCAGCGAGGACATTCGCAAGTCCGCCGATAGCAGCGCCTCCCAGGTTGCGAGCCGGGTCGTGGGAGCAACCGTGGTCGGGGATCGCTTTGTCTACGTACGCGGACTCGGTGAGCGCTACTCAAGTACACTCCTGCACGGACTCCCGCTGCCCAGTCCCGAACCGGAACAGCATGCCGTTCCGTTTGATATTTTTCCCGCAGAGCTGCTGTCCAGTTTGAGCGTGATCAAGACCGCGACTCCTGATCTGCCCGCAGACTTTGCCGGAGGAGCGGTCGAAATTGCGCTGCAGGACTTTCCTACCAAACGAGTCGCCCATTTCGGTGCCTCCATTGGCGGAAATGCGCAGACCGTATTTCAGCCGATGCTGACCTATCCCGGTGGCCGCACCGACTGGCTTGGCATAGACGATGGTACGCGCAGGTTACCTGCCGGAAAACCAACGGGAGCCGCTCTCGGACGAGCCTTTCCGAACGTCTGGTCACCGTATCGACAAAAGAATGGCTCTCCGAACTATGCGGTGTCTGCTTCCTTTGGTGATCGTGCAGAGGTACGTGGCAAGCGGATCGGCTATCTGTTCGCGCTTCACTACAGTGCAGATTCACAGACTCGTGCCGAGGAAGTTCAAGTACTAAATTTGGTCGACACCGGCCAAGGTCCGCAGCTACGACCGCTCGTCCAGTTTGGTAACGACGAGGGAGCGTTTGCAGCGGGGGCCGGTCGCTATTCCGTTCGCAGCACGGACGGAGTGAACTGGGGTGCACTGGGAACGGTAGCCGTCCAGCTTGCACCGCTCCATCGCATCTCGCTCACCGCTCTGTTTTCGCAGAGCTCGGATCGCGAAACACGCATCTATCAGGGCTTTAGCCAAGAGCAGTTCTCAGAGCTATGGAACAGTCGCCTGCGGTTTGTGGCGCGCTCTTTGGGCCTTTTGCAGCTTCGGGGAAACCATCACTTTGAGCCTGCGCAGCGCAGCGCGAGCGACCTGGACTGGGCAGCCAGCTACTCGGCCGCAGCCCGTGACGAACCAGACAATCGCGAAGTTACGTACCTAAAAAAAGATGACGGACTGTTTCACTTCACTCCAAAGGGAACCAGCGGTCAGCGCTTTTTTGCAAACAACTTGGAACATCAGGTAGCGGCGAGGATCGACTTCTCGCAGGGATTTAAACAATGGCACGGCTTGGCTTCGGCGCTAAAGATCGGCGTCGCTGGGCGTGTACGCATTCGAGACTTTTCGGCACGTCGTTTCAAGTTCGGATTTGGTGGAATTGGCGACATTGACGACACCGCCGCACCAGAGCAGCTTTTCTCTGCGGAGCATCTGGGAACCGCCGTGGAGGTTCGCGAAAACACCAACACCGCCGACAAGTACAACGCCAAGCAGGGCGTCTACGCAGCGTACGCCCGTGTCGATCTTCCGCTGAGCAGCAAGGTCAGTCTTTCGGGAGGACTCCGGTTCGAAGCGGCGCAGCAGAGACTGTATTCCTTTGATCCGCAGCAGGCCGATCAGCCGATCGCGGTGGCACTGGATACCTATGATCCCCTGCCCTCGCTCAACTTGGTTGCAAAGTTGACTCCCAAGATGAACTTCCGTGCTGCGGTATCGATGACCGTGGCTCGGCCGGAGTTTCGCGAACTGGCACCGTTTCAGTTTACCGACTTCTTCGGTGGCGAGCTGGTACAGGGAAATCCGCAACTTCAGCGAACACGAATTGGCAGTGCGGATCTGCGCTGGGAGTGGTTCTTGGGAGGGGCCGATGTGATCGCGCTCAGCGCGTATGGGAAGTACTTCGATGCACCGATTGAGACCACGATCAGTGCGGGTGGAAACTTGATCCGATCGTTTGCCAACGCCCGGGCCGCCTACAACATCGGTGGCGAGTTGGAAGCCCGCAAAGAACTGGTCGTAAGCGAGCGCGGGCTGCGCGGTGTTTCCCTCGGTGGCAATGTATCCCTACTGTACTCCCAAGTTGATCTGGAGGGAGTCGCTGGTCAGCAGACGAGCAAAGTTCGTGCGCTGCAAGGACAGTCACCTTTTGTGGTGAACCTGTTCGCGGAACTCGATCGTCCTGATTGGGGCACACAGCTTCGGGTGCTGTACAACGTCTTTGGCGAGCGCATCGATCAGGTTGGCGCATTCGGACTCCCAGACAAATACGAACAGCCGCGACATCAGCTTGATATTACGGTCTCCCAGAAGCTGCCCAGCGGACTGTCTTTGCGTCTATCCGCCCGCAACTTGGTGAACTCACCAGTGCAGATCATCCAGCGCGGCACGCTACCAGGAAACGATGGAGCGGAAGGCCCGAAGGTTCAGGAAACCACGGTTCGATATACCACCGGACAGACCGTGAGTCTGTCGCTGTCCTATGACCTGTAACAGCAAAAAGGAGTCTTTTTACATGCCTAATATTCTGAACTCCCAAACTCTAATCCGGTTGTTTGCCAGCGCACTGTGTCTGGCTTCCGCGTGCAATAGCGATCCCATCAGTCCCAACCCGGACCCGAACGAGATGACGGACCCACTGTGTGGTGGCGTTGCCGCCTCCGTGCTAAGTGGCAACATCACCAAAGACACTACGCTGAGCGCCGACAAACGCTGGCTTCTCGTTGGACAGGTCAAAGTCACAGAGCGTGCCACGCTGACCATTGCTCCCGGCACAACAATTTGCGGTGACGCAAGCGATCCGCAGCGGGTGAGCTTTCTGAACATCGATCAGGACGCCAAACTGATTGCTGATGGCACCAAGGACAAGCCGATTGTCTTTACCAGTAGTCGCAAAGTCGGTGAGCGTCGGACCTCGGACTGGGGTGGCGTGGTCTTACGTGGTCGCGCTGCCATAAACCTTCCGCCCGGCAACGAACAGGCCTGCGGTAGCCTGGAAGGAAACGCGGGGCCGTACGGTCCCTGCGGCACTCTCAAAAACGACGACTCCAGTGGCGTCCTGCGCTACGTTCGCATCGAGTTCGCCGGTCGAGAAGTTGCTCCTGACAACGAACTTAACGGTTTGACCTTCGGTGGAGTTGGCAGCGGCACCGTGATCGATTATGTCCAGGTGCATCGTGGTTCAGATGATGCGTTTGAGTGGTTTGGTGGCACCGTGAATGTCCGTCACCTCGTGGCCAGTGCGTCGCTTGATGATTCCTTTGATTGGGATCAGGGGTACTCCGGAAAAGGACAGTTCTTGGTCTCGCAGCAGACGCTCGCCGATGGCAACAATGGCATCGAAGCGGACAACAACCGTACCAACAACTCGCTGACACCGCGCTCGGCACCGCAGTTCTACAACCTGACCCTGATCGGAACCGGTCCAGGCTCAAATCCCAAAGGAGAGAAGCGGTTTGGGATGACGCTGCGACAGGGAACCGCTGGACAAGTGTCAAACGTGATCGTGCTCGGTTACCCAGAGATGGGCGCAACCATCGCGCAAGAAAGCACCTGCACCGAGCTGACTGCGGGCCGTCTGCAAGTCAACGCGGGTCTGTTCTTTGACAACGGTCGCGACACCAGCGCCAATCTTTCAACGGTGACCATGCCGTGCGATCTCGCTGCCGAGCTTCGCAAGATGGGCAATCGCGAACTAAACCCGATGCTGCGTCGGCCCTACGATCAGAGCACACCGGACTTCCGACCTCAGCAGACTTCTCCGGCGTTAAGCGGTGCCAGCATGCCCCCCACCAATACCTTCTTCAGTCCCGCAAACTACTTGGGAGCGTTTGGTCCCGGCGATTCCGATGACTGGACCGAGGGCTGGACAGCCTACCCGGAAAACTGATGCCGACGCTGAATCCCTCACCTACCAGGAATCGGCAATCACTCGCACGCTGCGGTTGTACCTCGCAGCGTTTGTGATATGGTCCGCGCGCCATGCAGATCCTGAAGGCCCGCTTTCACAATCGCGACGATTTTAACGAGGTCTACCATCGCGACCTCCCCAACGGTGGCATGTTCGTGGCGACGACCACGCCGCTCACAGGCGGTGATCCCGTAGTGGTGGAACTGTTCGTCAAAGGACTTCCCGGTAAGGTGTTGCTACGGGGCGAAGTCCGCTCCTGGCGTCCCGCGCTTCCCCGGTTGCGGGTGCGCGCTGGTGCAGTGGTCGAGTTCCTGTCCGATGAGGCCGATAAGAAAGACTTCATGCTGGCGGCCCTGTCAGGGGAAGTGACCGCCCGCAAGCGACGACACCCGCGTCTGCCCGTCACGATCGCCGTGACGTATCATCGCGAAGGTGCTCTCGACAGCCAGCCAGCCGAACTGCTGGAAATCTCCCTCGGGGGCGCGTTCCTGCGCAGCGATCACGAGCTTCCCGCCGTTGGAGAAGATGTAGTGGTGGATGTGCTGTTGCCTGGCGGTGCAGTGCCCGTCCCACTCCAAGGCAAAGTCGCCACCAAGACCGACTCCGGGGTTGGACTCAAGTTTGTATACCGAGATGGCGGAGGTTCGCGTCGTATTCGCGAGCTGATCCGGAGACTCAAAGCCTCTTAAGTCGGCCCTCTGTGTCCAACTACTCCTAGCCGAGTGTTCCCGCTTCGGGCACTCCCGTACTTATACACACTCGGTACTCTTTTTCCTACCGCTTGAATCGCTTCTCTCGTCGACAAAACCGATTCCTAACGTGTTATCCTACGCAGGTCGGCCAAATCACTCGCCGTCAAGAAGCTAGATGCGTGCTTCCGATATCGATCTGCGTTCGCTCCTTAAGTTCGATCCCGATACGGGTCGACTCCTATTGGGTGAAGAACGATTCCTACTGTTTCGGAAGGAGGCATTCGGAACCCTCCGCAAGCTACTCTTCGAACAGCTTGGACCGACTCTGTCACCAGCGCTTCTTGCACAGTTCGGCTACCGCTGTGGCACCGGCGATTTCGAGTCGCTGACCAAAAATCAGCAGTGGGACACAGACCTCGATCGACTGTCAGCCGGACCGACCATGCACAGCTGGGAAGGACTGGTGCGCGCTGATCCCAGTCTGCTCGAATACGATCGCACCACGCGCCACTTTGAGATGCGTGGGACGTGGCAAAACTCCTATGAAGCCGAGCTGCACCTAGAACTGTTTGGACCCAGTGCGAATCCGGTCTGCCACACCCTGACCGGCTACGCCAGCGGTTGGGCAACGGCATTCTTTGGTTCTCCGGTGCTGGCCATCGAACCCACCTGCATCGCTCGCGGGGACCGCATCTGCTCGTTCCATCTTCTGCCGCCCGATCGGTTTGGGCCAGAGGCCGACTCATGGAAGCAGGCTCTCTCGATGGAGCAGACCTCGCTGTTTGAGATGTCGAGAGAACTCGCCGACAAGATCTCGATGGTCGAAAGACAAGAGGCGCTGATCCGTCGACTGTCGACGCCCGTGCTCGAGGTCTGGAAGGACGTGCTGGCTGTTCCCATCATTGGGGTCATTGATGATGCCCGCAGCCAAGTTCTGATGGAGTCGGTATTAGAAGCGGTTTCCCGTCGCTCCGCACGCTACATCATCCTGGATATCACCGGGGCGGACTCGGTCGATTCACGATCGGCGGACTACCTTGTGAAGGTCGTGCGGGCCGCACAGCTCCTCGGCACCCGCTGCGTACTTACCGGCATCAGTGCGCAGGTCGCAAGCAAGCTCGTCGAAGTCGGAGCCGATCTGCGTGAGGTCCAGACGCTTCGCACGCTCAGCGACGGAATCCTATCGTGCCTTCGTCACCTCGAAAATAGACAGGCGCATCAGCGCTAGCCAGCGTCCCCTGCTGCTAGCTGCTCGACCAGCACTTGGGCTTCGTCGTTTCGACCGAGCCCGCGCAACGCATCGATCCGCAAACGCTGCAGGCGGCCGAGCGGATCGTCCGGTTCCTGGCTACGATCCTCAGGCCGCAGCGACGACTCCGCAAGCTGCAACGCCGCAAGCACTTCCTCGTGGCGTCCCAGCCTGGTCAGCACGACTGCCTTGGAAAGGTAGGCGTCGGCGGCATCCGCTTCCTCGGCAATCAGCTCATCGAGTACCGCAAGTGCTTCCTCGCTGCGATCCAGCGAATGCAGCAAGCTGGCGCGCTCAAAGGCAAAGCGGCGGGCCCCCCAAACAAGCCGAGGTACAGATGACAACAGATCTTCGGCCTCCGACTGCATAAAACCTACCGAGCTTTCGCGACGTTGCGCGGCGGTATATGCAAAGGCTCGAAGTGCACCGTCGGTATCACCGACTTCTAAGAGTGCTTGTCCACAGGCATAGGCGGCGGGCCACAGAGACGGGAACTGCTCGACCGCGGCCTCCAGCTCAGCGATCGCCAGGTCCGGACGACCTCGACTGATACGACTCAGTCCAACAGCGAGCAGCAGCAGCGAACGATAGCTACCCAAGTGCGGACCCAGGGACTCGGCCAGTTCTTCGGCAGCCCGCGGTTTGTCGCTGAGAATCAGTCGTCGCAGGATCGCCGTCGCCCGTGCCACCGCGAGCAGAGGCACCTCCGCGGCCAGCTCCCGCTTAAGCTCGTCAGACAGCACTTGCATCGGACGCAAATCCACACCGAGCCGTCTAGACAGCGCCAGCGCCGCACGAACATCGACAAAGGCCGCCGTTACTCCCCCCGCCTGCCGGGTGGCTTGCGCTCGGAGAAAGTACACCAGTGGCTCGACGGGGACTTGCTCGGCCAGTTGATCCAAGATGGGTAGCGCGTCGCTGGGTCGACCCCATCGAACCAGCTGCTCGACTCGATCGAATAAGGATTGCAGCGTCGGTGGTTCAGGCTGGGTTGAGTTGTCTGCGTCACTCATGGCAATTCGGGCGAAAGGATAGTGTACCATCCGCCGCAGTTCACTTGGCCCCTGACTAGGAGATCGTCGGCAATGACCCCTGATGCTCCCTCTCTCGAATCGCTTCACGTCCTCGCTCGTCGCATCCGTCGCTACTCGATTCTCAGTACGACTCGCGCTGGATCCGGACACCCTTCGTCGTCGATCTCGGCGGCAGAGCTGATGACGGCGCTGTTCTTTACAGCCCTGCGCTACGACTTTTCCGATCCCAAACGGCTCGACAATGACCGCTTTGTACTGTCTAAAGGACACGCCGCACCGGTGCTCTATGCGGCCTGGGCGGCGGCGGGCCTGATCAGCGAGGCGGATCTGCTGTCGCTGCGTCGGCTCGATAGCATCTACGAGGGACACCCGACGCCACGCATCCCGTGGATCGATGTCGCCACCGGATCGCTCGGACAGGGATTGCCCAACGCCGTCGGGATGGCCGCATTCCTAAAGAACGTGGCCCGGACCTCGGCGCGAGTGTGGGTGCTGTGCGGTGATGGTGAGATGGCGGAAGGCTCAAACTGGGAAGCCGCACCGATCGCGGCCGAGTTGGGCCTGTCGAATCTGACCGCGATCGTCGATGTCAACCGCTTGGAGCAGAGCATCGCGACGCGCATCGGCTGGAACATGGATCGCTACGCCGCGCAGTTCGAGGTGTTCGGGTGGGAGACGCTGGTCATCGATGGTCACGATCTCCCAGCCTGCGTGCGAGCGATGGCCCATGCCAGCCATGGTGGAGGAAGCAAGCCACTTGCCATCTTGGCGCGGACCCAAAAAGGTGCCGGCGTTTCGTTCATGGCCGACCAGGACAACTGGCACGGCAAGCCCATGGATCAAGCGCACGCCGACCGCGCACTCCTAGAGTTGGGAGTAGACGACCCAACCATCGTCGGCAAGATTGCCAAACCAACTGGAACCCCGCGTCGCGCACCGCACATCGAACAGGGACTTAAGCCACAAGCGACACCGGTCTTTCCGGTGGACAAAACGATTGCGACCCGCAAGGCGTTTGGTGATGCGCTCAAACGGGCGGGAGATGCCAATCCATCGCTGGTGGTCTTCGATGCGGACGTCAAAAACTCGACCTTCACCGATGTCTTTGAGAAAGCGCATCCCGACCGATTCGTGCAGTGCTTCATCGCAGAGCAAGCCATGGTTGGCCTCGCTGCAGGCTCGGGTGCCATCGGAGCGGTGCCGTGGGTCGCGACTTTCGCCGCGTTCCTGTCGCGAGCCTACGACCAGATCCGCATGGCCGCGTTGTCCTCGTCGAACCTGAAAGTCTGTGGTTCCCATGCTGGCGTCAGCATCGGTGAAGATGGGGCCAGCCAGATGGGGCTCGAAGATCTGGCGATGTTCCGCGCCATTCACGGCTCGACCGTGGTCTATCCCGCAGATCCATACGCCACCTGTGCGCTGGTCGATGAACTATCGGCCATGCACGGCGTGTCCTATTTGCGAGCCACCCGTGGCGCAACCGCAGTCCTGTATGGTCCGACAGAGAAATTCCCGATTGGCGGGAGCAAAACCCTTCGCAAGAGCGGCAATGACTCGTGTGTGGTCGTTGCGGCGGGCATCACCCTGCACGAAGCGTTGAAAGCCCACGAGCTCCTCACAGCCGACGGAATCCACATCCGAGTAATCGACGCCTATAGCGTCAAGCCGATCGACGCCGTAGGTCTTCGCGAAGCCGCCGCCAGCTCCGGTCAGCGCGTGATCGTCGTCGAAGATCACTGGCTGGAAGGCGGACTCGGTGATGCCGTTCTCGAAGTCTTCGCAGAATCGGGCAACGTCCGCATCCGCAAAGTTGGCGTCACCGAGCTTCCCCACTCCGGCAAACCCGAAGAGCTACTCGACGTGTATGGTCTGTCTGCTCGACGCATTGCCGATACTGTTCGGGCCTTCGTCAAGTGAGCGAGGCGCTCACATCCGCACGCGCCGCGCTGCGCCATTACGAAACGATTGAAGGAGTGACGATTGCGCCGCTCCTCGATCGCCCAGAGTTGATACGACCACTGGGCGATGGACTCATCAACGAGACGTTTCTCGTTGAGCTTCCTTCTGCCAATGGCCTAGCGCGGGCGGTGCTGCAGCGGGTCAATCCGCTGTTCGGCATCGCTGTACATCAGGACATCGAAGCGATCACCCGACATCTCCAGCGTCGGCAGCTCCTCACCCCTGTGCTGGTGCCGACCCGGGATGCGCAGCTTGCGCTGGATCTGGGAACCAATGGCGTGTGGCGTGTCATGACGTACATCGCAGGTCATACGTTTTCCCGCATGACTCCTGCGCTGGCAGTCCCCGCAGGTGCACTGACCGCCCGGTTTCATGCCGCTGTTTCCGATCTTGAGCATCGCTTTCACTTTGTGAGAACCGGCGCTCATGACTTTGAGCGACATCTACAGAATCTACGCAACGCCGTCGCCAAAGCGGAACAAACTGGTCTGGAGCAGACTCCTCCTGGATTCCTTACTCTGGCCGATTCAATCTTCGAGATGGCGGCACGGGTGCTAGCAGAGGTTCCCGGCCCAAGCCGCATCTGTCATGGCGATCTCAAGATCAACAACCTCCGCTTTGACGATGCGGGACGGGGTCTGTGTCTGCTCGATCTGGATACCCTTGCGCACCTCAAGCTTGGGCTAGAGCTTGGGGATGCGCTGAGGTCGTGGTGCAATCCACTGGGCGAAGACCGTACCGATTCCTACTTCGATCTAGGACTCCTTCAGCCGATCTTGCACGGCTATGCAGAGTCCGGTCGAAGATTTGTCACCGTCGAAGAACGGGAGTTCCTGATCACCGGAGCACTGCGCATTACCATCCAGCTTGCTGCCCGCTTCGCCGCCGACATCATCAACCAGAGCTACTTCCGCTACGACTCTGCTCGGTTCCCAAGCCGAGCGGCCCACAACCAAGTGCGTGCAGAAGGACAGTTGTCTCTGGCGCGCAGCATGTTGGCCCAGCAGCGTGAAGCAGAATCCCTGGTTCTCGCCGCATTTACTTCGGCGTGATCCGCAGCGTCTCTTCCTGCTCGCTCGGTTCTGACTCCCATAACAACCGCTCACGGACCTCGTCAAAGCGCCACGATCCTGCGGACACCTCCACCGAGAATCCGCTGGGATACTGATAGCGCGGCACGAAAACTTCGGTGGGCGCATGGACCAGCGGACTCCGTCGCAGTCGCAGTTCGAAGTGGCGAGATTCCCGTGAGAACGACATCTGAAGTGGAGTTCCCGCTGTGGCGCAGGCATAGGGACGCACTACAGCGGACAGCGCTCTGCCCCCATCATAGAGATCCCCGGAGCCGGTTTGCTGATCGCGGCTGTAGATCGACAAGTCCTCACCGTTCCACATATCTCCATGCGCATTGTCATTGTCCGGGGTGTAGTTCCACAAGGTTCCCGATAGCAGGTTGCGATCAAGCGCGGAAAAGTAGCCATCCAGCGCCGCCTCCTGGGCCGAGTAATCCCCGCTACGGAAAGACGCTCCGCCATCCAGATCAAAGGGAATCCCGAACTCCCCTAGCAGAAACGGTATCGACGGCAGGTGCGCGGCCAACGACTGAATCTGCTCGGCGTATGCGGCCCGGACTTGCTCGCGCCCAAACACCGGCGTCATCCGAACCGTATCCACCGTAAACTCGGGATCGTAGTGCTTTCCCATCAGTGCCATACCGTCATAAAAGTGGCCCGCATGAACCACTCCCTTCGGATCACTGTCATTCCACGGAGGTGGCTCTCCAATCGGCATCGGCGGACCTTCGAAGAAAATCAGAGCCGACTCATCGACCTTGCGGATTCCTTCGAGCACTCGCAACACCAGAGGCTTCAGGTAGTCCTTGGCAAAGTGAACCGGACGATCCCTGACAACCGCGAAGTGATCTGGGCGTAGGATCTGTGGTTTCCCATTTACGACCGCCCACACTCCTTCCCGATGCCAGACATCGTCACTTGGATTGCGCCACAGCGACACGCCGTGGGGATTCAGAATCGTAGTTCCAACCGTTCCCATGTAAGAGGAAGAGAACTCACAAACCTCTACCTCGACAGGCAGACCGGCTGCTGCTGCCATCGATTGCAGTGGGGATGGAGATGGACCTTTCGCAACCATTCCCGGCACTGCATGCTGTAGACTGCGCACCCCTATGTAGCCCGCACTGGGTTCATTCATCGTGCCGTAACCCACGACATTGGGAAGACCCCGCAAGCTGCGCGCTACTTCACACAGAGCCGCAACATAGTGCCGCTGCAAGTACTCGGAAATGGACTCATCTTGCACGCGCAGGGATGGTGCAAAATCGTGTCCCGCAAAGAACAGAGTGAACAGCGTGGCCGCACCAAGCTTGGTGTAGTTGGTCGGCCAGATCATGGTCGGGAGTGCTCCTTCGTGAAAGGCATGCACCACAGCTGCGCCACAATCGACCAAGCTCTCACGCTTCATTCCCACCACGTCCAGCGTCCATGCCGGTGCCCCATCACCGCCGGTAAAGCGACTCCAGACATCTTGATGCGGATCAACAAATATCTTCAGATCGTATCGAGCAGCTCGTTCGACGAGCGCTCTTAGATAATCAAGATAGGCGCGATCGTACTGACCCGGCCCCGCGTGTTCGACCGCTTCCCAGGTCACCACCAAGCGCACGAAGAAATGACCAAACGCCCGCAGCCGAGCGAAGTGTTCATCGGCTTCGTCTAGTGGCAGCGGCCTCCCCACAAACGATGCAGACTCAGGACTACGGAGACTACTCTGCAAGTGACTTGCGCCGAGTGGAGTCTGCGGCACCTTCGCACTACCTGACAGGTTGACCCCACGCCATAGCAGCGTACGTCCTGTTTCGTCTTTGATCCACTGTCCGTCCGTTCTCATCGCGCCCTCCCTCTGTGCCAAAATCAGCGCTAACTGTAACCTGCTGACACCATCGCAGCGTCTACCCGGAAACTACCGGAATCGAGACTCTGCCACTGGACAGATCCAAAAAGTACTCATCGTTCTGTTCAATAATATGCTCTGAAATAGAGTAATATGCTGGTCGTAGAAAGCGCGCTGGCCAAGACCCTCCATCGGGTGCCAAGACCTGACAATATAGACCCCGCGCTGGGACATACGACAAGCAACTTGGGTCCAGCAGTTCTTCGCTTCCATCACTCAGGAACAGATTGATGTTCGTAGCGTGTGCGGTCTGCGACCAGCGGATATGGCGCACATAGCGTGGCGTATCCACGACGGAAATTGGGTAAGAAAACGGCGGAATCTGCAGAAAATAGGAGCCGCCGGTTGTGCGCCGAATAGAGCGGTGAAACAGCGTAATCAGATTGGTGTTCACAAATAACTCTTCTTCGTGACGCCACTGACCTTCGCTGTCCAACGTAATGCGCGTAAGTTCACTTCCTGCGGTGAGTGCGCTGCGAATGGACGCCGGTAGACTGGCGTCTTCGAGCAGCCGCAACACATCATCAGTCTGCACACCGCTGTTCATGCGCATCTTTGTACTTCTTTAGTTTACAGCGACCGAGTTCCGCCGCAAGGCTCGCTTTCGACGGTAGGTGAGTCCAATTCCGATCAGCACGGACAGCGCCGCAGCAGAACCAGAACCGGTTGCTCGACCATTCCCAACGCGACAGGAACACCCTTCGGGCACAGCAGGAGCGTCGCTCATGTCCGCCGGAGCTGTCATGCCTGCATCGGTGCCCGCCACAATATTGACCGTGGCGCAGTGATGATAGAAGCAGCCTCCAGGATTGTTGAGCGGATGATTGTACATCCACTGAATCACTTGAAGCGTGCAGTTGTTACAAGTAAACCCATCGGGCAGCTTGATGGGCACCGTCTGGGCGGCACTCCCATACGATGCAGTATGCTTGAAGATGCCGTCGGCCAGGATCGGGAGTGTCGGGTTCGGATTGATCGGAACGCTACCGCAGGGAGTGTTGTTGGGAGAGGTTTCCGGAGTGACGACCGGATCCGCAGGCAAAGAGGCCGCATCCTTCGCAATGGCGACGCGGTAGTGGCCCGGATGAAAGATGGTTTCGTTGATCGACAGGTTGATCGTCTGGCCTGCGACATAGGTACGAACCGCTCCGGTGGGGGTTCCAGGAGTCGCCGCATCCAGTCCGCAAGGATAGGCTTTTTGTGGGCTTCCCAAGAGATCCTGGTTCGATTGGCTGGCCGGTTCATTCAAAATGAAGTGCGCCTTCGCCCATGAGGGACAGAGTGTGCCGAGCGCTGTTAGTGCCCACACCGCTACCGTCCACCGAGGGTGCCGCTGAATCCTGTGTTCTGCTGTCATGATCACGGTCCTTTGCTCTGCGGGTCGTCTGGTTCGATTGTAGGGGCCTGCTTACCACAAACCCATCACCTTCGGGCCGTTTCGCGCTACGCTGCCGCAACATGTCAGACAACTACGGCGTTACTTTTGCGCAGAAGCTCATTCAGCGTGGCGAGTACGAGCAAGCAATCGTCGCTGCGGATAAGCACGCAGATCAAGATCCGGAAAACCCCGAGCCCTACCACGATCGGGCGCGAGCACGAGCAGAGCTAGGACGCTATGAGGAAGCCTTCGCGGACTATTGTCGGGCCATCAAGCTCGACCAGACAGAGCATGTCCTCCAAGATTGGGAGGTTGATGATGGTCTGTTTTCCATGCTGATTGCCTGGGCACAGAGTCTAGGGACTTCCGTGCAAGCCCAGTCCGCTCAAGTTCAAGTCATGGAGCGCTATCTGCAGTTACTCCCAAACGGTCAACACAAGACCGAAACGGGCGAATGGATCTTGCGCTTCCGGGGCTTGCTAAAGTCTACTTTTGTCAAACCCCAAAGCTGAGACAGAAGCCATCTATCGCTCGCGCTGTTGCCCCTGTTGGCCACAGCGCATTGGAAACAGACGCAGCGACTACCATCGGGAGTCCCCATGGTAGGCCGCTGCGACCTCGAACTTCGCCAAGTCGCCACGCAGTTACTTGGCTTTCTCTTTTTCCTTCTTCTTTTTTTCCTTCTTCTCTTTGGGGGTGAGCTTGGGCTTGTTAACCTTCTTGGCCTTGTCTTGTCCCTTGGGCATCGTTTTTCCTTGGCCGCGTGCGCGGCGACTTCACCTTGTATCAGAACGTTCAACCGTTGCGTGACAAGGACTGCACGTTGTCCACCACTTTGGTTGGTCCATCACCAGTTGGGGCGCGGGTGCAGCGGGTTCCGCCGAGATCCGCAGTCGTTCAGCTTGATGTTGTTCGCGCAACCATCCCGTACAGCCAAGGAGCGGCAGGGGCCATGGAATGGCGGCACCGAATTGCGATGGCGAACTTCCTCCTTGGCCAGCCGGTGTAAAAGGATGTAGATCAGCCGATGGTTACGAGGTGATGGCTATTCCTGACATGCCTGGCGACGTATCCCCGCCATTTGCAGCGGAACTGACCGCCATCGATGCGCTGATGCGCAAGCTCTGCACCGACGGCATCAACCGCGAGCTTGGCCGCATAGCATGGGAGCACATCGCCAGCGGTGGAAAGCGGCTACGTGCACGGCTGGCTGTGCAGATGGTGTGCGCGCATGGCGCATCGGCCAACCTTGGCATCGCATGGGGTGCTGCCTGCGAGCTTCTACACAACGCGTCGCTGATTCATGACGACATTGAGGACGGCGATCGCTTCCGTCGCGGCAAACCAGCGCTGTGGGCTCGCTATGGCACAGCGCAGGCAATAAATGCAGGAGACCTCTGCATCGCTCTTAGCTATGCCGCCATTGGCAGCGTACCCGTTTCCGACGGAGTTCGCTGGCAGCTCACCAATGCGATGACACGTGCAGCGCGGCGAATGGTCGAGGGTCAAGCGGCCGAATTCGGTCTCTTGTCATCGGGTACGCCCGACTGGCAAGACTACGCCGCGTGTGTGGAAGGCAAGACTGCGGCACTGTTCGCGCTACCGATCGAAGGGGCGGCGCTCATCGCTGGTCGCACATTGGATGAGGCGCTGGCGCTGGCACATGGCTGCCGTCAGCTCGGACTCCTGTTCCAAATTCAGGACGACATCCTTGATCTCTTCGGCAACAACGGACGCGACATGCCCGGCAGCGATTTGGCGCAATCGGGTAAGGCCACCGCATTCGTAGTTGAGCATTTGCGGCTGCATCCGAGCGACGTCGACTGGTTGATGCGGATCCTGACCGCTCCGCGGAAAGAGACCTCTTGCGAGCAGATCGGCCATGTCATCACGCGCTTTACGGAGGGTGGCGCACTTGAGGCCGTGTGGCAGCGCATCGATGACATTCGTTCTGAGCTCGCGGACTCACAGCCAATCGCACGTGAACCCGCGTTCGCAAAGTTGGTACAGGAGTTCGTGGATGCGGCGCTACGACCCGTCGAACATACCCGCTTGCGCGTCCTCTCCCATCACCACCTGAACGGGCGATGAAGCCGCCCAGGAGTGATGCGTTCACCTCGGGCCACTTTCGAACTCCGCAGCTCCGCGAGACGACCTAGTTGACCTTCAGGAGCTTCTCCCATCGGCCGGGTCCACGAATGAGACCATTATTGAACCAGACGATGCCGCGACTCACCGGCCAGAACGAGTACTTACGTCCCGCAGTCTGGCTGGGCGACCCGGTCACCACGAACTGAGCCTGGTCATTGACGCTCACTTCCTTGATTTTGATCGTGAAGGTGGAGTCAGGAAATTTCGGATCAGGCTCCTTCTCCTTGGTCGTCACGCGCACCTTCTCTGGGCCGATCTCGACCACCGGGTAGAAGTTCTTGGTACGCGCTTCGCTGTCTTTCCACTTCCCGTGCAGCAGTGAAAAATCCTTGGGCGAAAGCTCGATCAGCGCGCCTTCGAAGATCTTCTTGTCGTAGCCGGGCACTCGGGCGTCCAGATACGCCTTGGTGCTGACCAGGATCGAGTGGAAGTGATAGTGCTCGGGATCGTGCATACCGGGAATCGACAGCCGGTTCTGGGCATATCCAATCTTGGCGATGATGGCATCGAGAGCGATCTGCCGGATGCAGTCGTCACCCGAGCGAGCCCAGGGAACCAGCGCAGCCACGTCACTGTCGCGCCGCACGGGTAACTTCTGCGCGGTCGCCTGCAGCAAGTTGTACGTCGCATCGCCGTGGCGCTTACAGATCATCGTGAAGCCATTCGATTCGGACATCGTCTCCGGCCTGGGGAGCTTCTTCTCCCACTCGCGGAAGAGCGAGTCGATCTCGGGCGAGCCTACAGTGGGAGCAGTCGCAGACGCGGTGGACGGAGCGATGGCGATGGTCGCTGGGGCTGCCGTGCTCGCTTTGGCAGGAGGCGGAACTTCACCAGCGCTCGCCGGCGGGGTCTTCGCCGAGCGACAACTCGTAAGCCCAGCACCGAGCAGGAGCGCGACCCATCGCCAGTGTGCAGCGCTCACTCCAGCCCTCCTGTTCCGAAAGCAATCGCCGAGGATCGCCATGAGAAAACTCTACTGCATCCGAAGCTCGCGCTCACCGCTGGGTTCGCTCGGCGAGTCGCGGAGGCTCATTTCCCGCAAAGCGCAACCGATGGCAGCTTGGCTCAATCACCTTGCATCAAACCCACCCCGAGCACCGTGGATTCGAGTTAAGGAGTCGAGAATCACAGCGGATCGCGTGGGCAACGATATCGGGCGTTACGCATCACTGCGCGGCTTCTGCCGTTCATCAAGTGTTGCCAGCAGGATCGGCAGCGCCATGCGGTCTTTCGGACGATTCGCTTCCGCCTTCACCTTAATCAGCGTCGACAGATCGAGCACCCGCAGCTCGTCGATTTTCTTCCCGATCAGCGGATCTTTCGTCGGGTCGTAGCCCACCGAGGCGGCGTGGTCGAGGTACTGTTGTTGCCCAGCTCTAGAGGTCGCCCCAAGACCTACCTTGCCGCCAAAACAAAAAAAGCCCGTACTTCCGAGGAGAAGCACGGGCAATCCGATGTGGAGCTGAGGGGAGTCGAACCCCTGGCCTATCGAGTGCGATTCGCTGGGGTCCGTCGGAGATGCTCGGCGTTTCGTTGCCCACGAACGGCAGGTGCCTGAAATCAACGCGAATCTCTGGGCAACGAGATGATTCCTGAACGGGACAGCCATCATCGCTCCAGGCCGCAAGGAATTCTTCCCATGGAACACGCCGGGCTCGCCCCTGAGCTCATCGGGGTGCCTCCAGCAGGCGCGCCACGTGCTGACGTTCGCCGTAGAGACATACACACTTTCTTTGCACTGCTTGTTCTGACAAATTCGCTCGATAGCAGGACAAAACGCAGCGGAGCGCTCTAATGTTTGACGCATCATTTCACCACCCCGAGGCTCTCCCCGGTGAGCCCGTAAGAGCCTGGGGCGCACCGGCTACCTTCCGTTTGCTCCTGCAAAAGACAGCGGAGCTCCTGCTGGCTGCCGCCTTGGGCTTGCCATTTTGGCCCCTGTATCTGCTGCTGCGCCTGTTTTGGCGTCGGCCGCCGATTGTCTGTTCGCTCGCACGAAGCCTGCGCTGCGCCCGCATGATCCTCACCGAACGGCCGGCGCAGGGCCCCACAGTCGCGATGCAACTCAGTCTGTTTCTGGAACTGGGACGGCGCGTTGCGCTCAATGGGGCCAGGGGGGTTGCCTGGTTCCTAGACGAGATCATCTGGGGACGGGATCTGCAGCGGGTTCGCATCGTGGCACCACTTTTCGAGATCAGCGCCGCGCGCAGCGGAAGTACCCAGCTGTCGCGCTACCTTGAGGACGACCCCCACCTGTGCGCGCCGAGCGTGCTGCAAGAGAGTTTCCCTCTGGTCTGGCTCTGGCGTCTGGCACCGCGAGTTGAGCGATTCATGCCCAAAGGCTGGCTAGACAAAATGGCGCATACCCTGATGCCCAAGGAACTCCAGGAGCGTCACGAGGTGAACCTGCTGCGTACCGACACCTTCGAGATCGTCTTCTTGGCGTTTTTTCAGCTCGGGGACATCTTCATATCTCTCGGCCCGCGTGCGTGGGCCGAAGAATTCCACTATGCATTTGTGCAAGAGGCCAGCCGGGAGGTATGGGAAGACGATTTTCTGCGCTTTATCGATGCCATCGGACGCAAGGCTCTGATGGTGGCGCGCCCCGACCCGGAGGGACAGCCGCGGCGCCTTTTGCTCAAAGGACACTTCCTGCTGGTGGCTCCGGCCTTGGCGCAGCGCTACCCCGACGCTCGCTTTCTCACCATGCTTCGAGCACCAGAGAAGCGCATGCAGAGCTTGATCAACTTCCTTCGCTGCCAAACCACCCTGCCGCCCTGTCCTGCCGCTCCTTGGCCGTGGCTGGTCGAGTACGCCTGCACCGCCGAGGTGGCCTATTGCGACACCGAGATGGCGTGGTTCCAGCGCGCCGAGGGACCGCGCCGCTGCGTCGTGCGCTTCGACCAGTACCTGCGCGATCTGGAGGGCACGATGCGGGAGGTCTACCGCCAATGCCTGGATCGCGACCTGTCGGAGCACGTCCCGCGCGCCCATGCGGAACGGGTGCGTACGAACTACAGCGTGGATCGTTCGCTGGCCCAGCTTGGCGTGGACGAAGCTGCGCTCAAGCGTCGGCTTGATGCTTATGGGCGCTGGTGCCGCACGGCTGCTTAACAAAACACCGGGGGTGTCTTCCCTGGAGACTCTCGTTTGAGGCTGTGGCCGCGGACGTGGGCGTCAAGATCATGCTAGGTGGGATTCTGTTCCAGCTTATTGGTGGCAGAAACCAACCATGTCATGGCCGCACTCTGCCGTTGAGCCGATCTCTCTATCCCCAAAGTTCGCCAGAACATCACGCCCGGCGCTTCCGCAGCCGGCCCGAAGGAGGAGCCTATGAACATCCTGGTAGACTTGGCCAAGAAGCTCGACATCATCCCAGCGCCGCAGGTCGATACGGTCTCGTGCGTCATGCGAGCGCGGGCGATCATCGAGGCGAACCGGCTGGGTGTCTTTCAGGCGCTCGAAGCGGGCCCCCTCACTGCCGAAGAGGTGGCGACCAAGCAGGGACTATCGTCGGATGGCACCCGAGCGCTGCTGGCGGCGCTGGTCGCGTGTGACTATCTGAAAGAGCGCGGCGGCCGGTTCGAAAACGGCCGGTGGGTGACGAAGTGGATCCTGGACTCCGGGATGGGCCTCGGTCACTTCCTAGGTGTTCAAGAAAACGTGTGGGACCGGGCCTCGACCCTGGGCGAGTGCGTGCGCACCGGCCGGCCAGTCAAAAACCCGCACGAGTCGCTGGGCGCAGAGGCGCAGCAAGAAGCAGAGGTGTACGTGCGCGGGATGAAGCAGATGGCGCAGTTCCTGAGCCCACACTTGGTGCAGGCGGTCACTTTGCCCACTGGATCCAAGCGTCTGCTCGACCTGGGCGGCTCCCACGGCGACTACGCCCGCGCTCTGGTTCGGCGCTACCCCGGATTGCAGGCTACGGTACTGGATCTTCCGGGGGTGGCCATCGCCGCAGAGAAGATCTCCCGGCAGCTCGGAGACACGCCGCCGGTCGAGTTCAAGGCTGGGAACCTCCTCGCCGACGATCTCGGTACCGGGTGGGACGCGGCGCTGATGATCAGTGTGCTACACGTCTTTAATACGGACCAGGCGCGGCAGATCTTCAAGAAGGTAGCAGCGGCCCTGGCTCCGGGAGGGGTCTTCGTCGTCCTGGACCACATGCGGGGCGTATCGCGGGGGCGGGACAGCGTGGTGGCGATGATGGGGTTGAACTGGTTGACGCTCGGCGGCCGGAGCTACACCCTCGACGAGGTGACCGAGCTGATGGCCGCGGCGGGGTTCTCGAAGGTGACGGTCCGAAAACTCTCGAGCCGCGTGGGCGCGACGGTGGTAATGGGAATCCGGTGAGTTCGTCTGTGGGGGCGGCGCACAGTAGGCCCAGATGCCGAGCCAGCGCTGCGAGGAGCGAATTACGCCGCAGACTGCATGACGTGGGTGCTAGTGAAGCTGCCCAGTTCCACACCCCAAACCCACCCCAAAAACGACAAATCCCACAGGCTTTCACCGATGGGGTTTTGATGTGGAGTTGAGGGGAGTCGAACCCCTGGCCTCTAGAGTGCGATTCGCTGGGGTCCGTCGCTGAGAAGTCGGGTTTCGTTGCCCAGATAGAGCAACGGACGGAAATCGCTGCGGAATCGCCGGGCAATGATAAGAGCGCTAGATACTCGACGCCCCTTTTTACGCGCTCCGTGGATACCGCAGAGGGGCAACGAGCGGTGCGTCGGCAGCATTTAGGATAACGCCGAGCGTTTTTTCCATAAAGACAGGTCGGTTTCGTTGGTCGAGGGTCAGAGTGAGCCATAACTCACCCAGCCTTATTCCCCGCTCACTCTCAATTTTGTTGATGATTTTTTCATACTCATCCTCGACTACGGCCAAAGCACGGTCACACAGATAAAACAGCTTGTCAGACAGTATTGTTACCTCCGCGTTAGTGCCGCCTGAGGTCAAGCCTCCGCCGAAAGGTAAATAAATGGCACCATCCTCGGTTGCGAATGACATATTGCAATTTTTATCTCGCAATTCCTTGATCGTCTTACTAGAAGCACACCATCCCCCTGTAGCATTTTGCAGTGCATATTCTCTAATGATCTGTGGCCAGTTCCTATGGAGGATTTCGACTAGCTCTCGGTCCGTAAAAGCCGTGGGGTGCTCCTTGCCGTGCTTTCGGATATCCAACAGGTACAGCCCGGTCTTGTCCAGGAAGGCAAAGAGAACCGGACCCGTCCTATTCGCGAAATGTACAAGCTTAGTGCGGTGCCTAGGTTCAGAAGATGGCCTCACATCTAAGTGGAAGTGCGCGATCCGCCAAGCACTGAACAATTTGTCATTAAATATAGCGCATTGAATACTCCCACTCATAAAGCGCAACAAACTTTGACCCAAGCTAGAGGCGGCAATTATCTCATTAATGGCTGCCAGCTGATGAGCCGACAACGTTTTGTCGTTATGCTTCCCGATTAACTCTTTCGACCAAAATACGGTTCTGGGTATGCCAGGCCTTAATTTATGGATCGTGTTATAGTATTGATATGCTAGATTCCATGCATCGTAGTATTCTCTCTTCATGGAACTCTTAGGCATTGTCTTCGGGTCGACTGGATAGTCAGCCTGAACCTTGAATCCAGCACTTTCTAGTTCGCGACGAAAGAGATCGCGCAGATCCTGGTGCATCTGGTGATGAATGCATGGGTTCATGGCTCGGGACCATCTACCGAACCAGAGCATCGGTCAATCGCCCGTTTTCCTGCGAGGCAATCCGGATCAGCCCTGCCCGAGTTTCTGCCGTTCATCGAGCGTTGCCATCAGAATTGGCAGCGCCATGCGGTCTTTCGGACGATTGGCTTCAGCCTTCACCTTGATCAGCATCGGCAGATCGAGCACCCGCAGCTTCATGTCAAAGTCGCTCAGTTCGACGGTGTGCGGCACAAGCTCATCGAAGCCTCGCGACCCGGACACCTCACACAGCACATCCAGCGGGCCGAAGGTGGTGTCGAAGTTCAAGTGACCGTGACCCGTCAGATCACTGGCCCGAGGACGCAGCTTCCGCTGGGCAAAGTCTGGTCGAAAGTGCGCGTCGAGCTTGCTGAGCACGGAGAGCAGACGCTCGACATTTTCCGACGAGCGCTTATGAACAATGTCGAGATCCTTGGTTACGACAGGAACGCCCGACAGAACCGCCGCCGCGCCACCCACGACGATAAACTCGACGTTGCCCTCGATGAGCATCGTCAGCAAACGGACGATCGGATCGTCAGGCTGACCCGTCACCGGCTGCCCCCTTGCGCTGACTTACGTGATGCCGCGAGCCGTTCATAAAACCGCGCCTGCTGCACCGAAGCCACCAGCCGCTCAAGCGGCGACCGTCGTAGCTCCGACTGAATCAGCGAGCGATCCACGTCCTCGATGGCCGCCAGCACATCAGGGTCGTGCTCAGCGAGAAAGGCGCGGACCTCAATGACCAGTTCGTCTCCCATCAGCATGGACAGTGCCCTAGAGAGGCCGTCAGCGCAAGCCGTGGGGCGAACAGCTACCGGCTTGACACAGTTTAGAGACCGCTCTAGTTTCTCTGTCAGAAACGTTAAGGAGTCTAGCCACCCAGCACTCGTCGAAGTCATCATCAGCCTTTTGATACTTGCTTTTACATGCTGATTATGAACTCGACGGTGAAGGTGGTTGTTCTCTCAATGGCTCCGGTCTGAGTCGCTTGCTGCCCACCTTCAGCGTCCCGGCTTCGTGATGTTCACGTCGCTGACTTCGGTGGCTTTAACAAGCATTGTGGTGACCCAGAATGGTCATAGGATAAACACACTGCCCAGAGTGCGTAAGGCGC